>PNMI01000001.1 GCA_013823565.1 Sphingobacteriaceae bacterium
AAAATTCTCTACTCCAATTTTCGATGGAGCATCTATGGAGCAAATTGACGAGTATACTACAAAAGCTGGTGTACCTCAATATGGCCGTACTTACTTAATTGATGGTGGAACAGGTGAGAAATTTGACCAACCGGCTACTGTAGGTATCATTTACATGTTAAAATTAGGACACATGGTTGATGATAAAATGCATGCTCGTTCAATCGGACCATATTCATTAATTACGCAACAACCTTTAGGTGGTAAAGCACAGTTCGGTGGTCAGCGTTTTGGTGAGATGGAGGTTTGGGCACTAGAAGCATACGGTGCAGCAAACGTGTTACAAGAATTGTTAACTATTAAATCGGATGATGTAATGGGTCGTGCAAAAGCTTATGAAGCAATTGTAAAAGGCGAAAACATTCCAGCTCCTGGTATACCAGAGTCGTTTAATGTATTAATGCACGAATTACGTGGATTAGCGTTAGATGTAACACTAGACTAATATACACTTTAAACACTGGTGGCTGAGGCTCTCGAAGCCACCAGTGAATAAGTAAATGAATTTTTATTATCACTAAAACCAAAAAGCAAAAAAATGGCTTTAAGAAAAGATAACAAAGTAAAATCAAACTTCTCAAAAATCACTATTAGTTTAGCTTCGCCAGAAACTATTCTACAGCGTAGTAGTGGAGAGGTTTTGAAACCAGAAACCATTAATTACCGTACTTACAAACCAGAAAGAGATGGTTTGTTTTGCGAGCGTATTTTTGGACCAGTTAAAGATTATGAATGTCACTGTGGAAAATACAAGCGTATTCGTTACAAAGGTATTATCTGTGACCGTTGTGGTGTTGAAGTAACTGAGAAAAAAGTTCGTCGTGAGCGTATGGGACACATTAATTTAGTGGTTCCTGTTGCACATATTTGGTATTTCCGTTCGTTACCAAACAAAATCGGTTACTTATTAGGATTACCTACTAAGAAATTAGATATGATTATTTACTACGAGCGTTATGTAGTAATTAATGCAGGTGTTGCTGCTCAAGGCGGTACACAATATTTAGATTTCTTAACAGAAGAAGAATACTTAAACTTAGTTGATACTTTACCAAAAGAAAATCATTTATTAGACGATTCAGATCCTAATAAATTTATCGCTAAGATGGGTGCTGAGGCTCTTCAAGATTTATTATCTCGTTTACAATTAGATGAGTTATCTTATGAGTTACGTCACAAAGCAAACACTGAAACTTCTCAACAACGTAAAAACGAAGCATTAAAACGTTTACAAGTTATTGAAGCTTTCCGTTCTGCTCAAACGCATATCGAAAACAAACCTGAGTGGATGATTATTAAAACTGTTCCAGTTATTCCACCAGAATTACGTCCTTTAGTTCCATTGGATGGAGGTCGTTTTGCAACTTCTGATTTAAATGATTTATACCGTCGTGTTATTATTCGTAATAACCGTTTAAAGCGTTTAATTGAAATTAAAGCACCAGACGTTATCTTACGTAATGAGAAACGTATGTTACAAGAATCAGTAGATTCATTATTTGATAACTCTCGTAAATCAAATGCTGTTAAAACTGAATCTAACAGAGCTTTAAAATCATTATCAGATTCATTAAAAGGTAAACAAGGACGTTTCCGTCAAAACTTATTAGGTAAACGTGTAGATTACTCGGCTCGTTCGGTAATTGTTGTAGGTCCAGAAATGAAACTACACGAGTGTGGTTTACCTAAAGAAATGGCAGCTGAGTTATTCAAGCCATTTATTATTCGTAAAATGATTGAGCGTGGCATCGTGAAAACGGTAAAATCTGCAAAGAAAATTGTAGATAAAAAAGAGCCAATTGTTTGGGATATTTTAGAAAACGTATTGAAAGGTCATCCGGTTATGTTAAACCGTGCCCCTACATTACACAGATTAGGTATTCAAGCATTCCAACCAAAATTAATTGAAGGAAAAGCAATTCAGTTACACCCATTAGTGTGTTCTGCATTCAACGCCGATTTTGATGGTGATCAAATGGCGGTACACGTTCCATTAGGACATGCCGCAGTATTAGAAGCACAAATTTTAATGTTAGCTTCTCATAACATTTTAAATCCATCTAACGGTGCGCCAGTTGCGGTTCCATCTCAGGATATGGTTTTAGGTTTATATTATTTAACTAAATCTAAAAAGAATTTACCTGGTGATGCAGTTAGAGGAGAAGGAAAAATTTTCTATAGCGCTGAAGAAGTTAATATCGCTTTAAACGAAAAGAAAATTGACATTCACGCACAAATTAAAATCCGTGTTACTAACGCATTAGATGGTGATAAATTAGTTACGAAAGTAATTGAAACAACTGCTGGTCGCGTTATGTTTAACCAAGTAGTTCCGCATGAAGTAGGTTTCATCAACGAATTGTTGACTAAAAAATCTCTTCGTGATATCATTGGAATGGTGGTTAAGAAAACAGGTATGGCTAAAACTGCTAAGTTCTTAGATGATATCAAAGATTTAGGATTTAAAACAGCCTTCAAAGGTGGATTATCATTTAACTTAGGTGATATCGAAACTCCAGCTGAGAAATTTAAAATTATTAAAGATGCGCGTGCGCAAGTTGACGAAGTAATGAATAACTACTCAATGGGTTTCATTACAAACAACGAACGTTACAACCAGGTAATTGATATTTGGACACATGCTAACTCAAAAGTTACTAAAAAAGTAATGGATGTATTAAGCACAGACAAACAAGGTTTCAACTCTGTTTACATGATGCTTGATTCAGGTGCGCGTGGATCTAAAGAACAAATTAAACAGTTATCAGGTATGCGTGGTTTGATGGCTAAACCACAAAAAGCGGGTGATACAACGGCTTCGATTATTGAGAATCCGGTATTATCTAACTTCCGTGAAGGTTTATCTATCTTAGAATACTTTATTTCAACCCATGGTGCTCGTAAAGGTTTAGCGGATACGGCGTTAAAAACAGCGGATGCTGGTTACTTAACTCGTCGTTTAGTTGACGTTGCTCAAGACGTTATCATTAACGAAGAAGATTGTGGTACATTACGTGGCTTAACAGCTATGGCATTGAAAAACAATGACGATGTTGTTGAATCATTATCAGATAGAATTTTAGGTCGTATTTCATTAAACGACTTATATCATCCAACAACTGGCGAGTTAATCGTTACAGGTGGTGAAATGATTGATGAAGATGTAGCAGCAGTTATTGAAAAATCTCCAATCGAATCTGTTGAAATTCGTTCAGTATTAACTTGCGAATCTAAATTAGGGGTGTGTGCTAAATGTTACGGACGTAACTTATCTAACGGACGTCAAGTTCAATTAGGTGAGGCAGTAGGTGTAATTGCCGCACAATCAATTGGTGAGCCAGGTACTCAGTTAACATTACGTACGTTCCACGTTGGAGGTACAGCATCTAACACGGCAGCATCTTCTAGCTATATTGCTAAATACGATGGTATTGCTGAAATCGATGAATTACGTACTGTTGAGCGTATTAACGCTGACGGAACTAAAGCTAATGTTGTCATTGGTCGTTCTACTGAAGTTCGTATCGTTGATGCAAACACAGGTATTACATTAACTACTGGAAATATTCCTTACGGTTCTCAATTATATATCAAACCTAGCGCGAAAGTGAAAAAAGGAGATATGATTTGTGATTGGGATCCATATAACGCGGTTATCGTTTCTGAATTTGCTGGTGCTGTAGAGTACGAAGGAATTAAAGAAAACATCACTTACCGTGAAGAATCTGATGAACAAACAGGTTTCCGTGAGAAAGTAATTATTGAAAGTAGAGATAAAACATTATCACCATTAATCAGAATCGTTGACAAAAAAGGCGAGCCTTTAAAAACATATAACTTACCTATCAGTGCACACATCGTTGTGAACGAAGGAGTGAAAGTTGAATTAGGACAAATTTTAGTAAAGATTCCTCGTGTTACTGGTAAAACGGGAGATATTACAGGTGGTTTACCTCGTGTAACGGAGTTATTCGAAGCACGTAACCCAAGTAATCCAGCAGTAGTTTCTGAAATTGACGGTATCGTTACTTTCGGTAAAATTAAGCGCGGTAACCGTGAGGTAATTGTTGAAGCTAAAACTGGCGAACAACACCGTTACTTAGTGTCTTTATCTAAACATATCTTAGTACAAGAGAATGATTTCGTTAAAGCAGGTGAGCAATTATCTGATGGCGCTACTTCTCCTGGTGATATCTTAGCAATCAAAGGCCCTACAGCAGTTCAAGAATACTTAGTAAATGAGATTCAAGAGGTTTACCGTTTACAAGGACAAAAATTGAATGATAAGCATTTCGAAACGATTGTTCGTCAGATGATGCGTAAAGTTCAAATTGAAGACCCAGGTGATACAACTTTCTTAGAGTTACAGTTAATTAATAAAATTAACTTCATGGCTGAGAATGATGAATTATATGGTAAGAAAGTAGTTGTTGAGCCAGGTGATTCTGAAAACTTGAAACGTGGACAAATTGTAACAGCTCGTAAATTACGTGATGAGAACTCAGTTTTACGTCGTAAAGATTTAAAATTAGTTGAAGCTCGTGATGCAGTTCCTGCTACAGCAACTCCAATTTTACAAGGTATTACTCGTGCATCGTTACAAACAAATAGTTGGATTTCTGCGGCATCGTTCCAGGAAACAACAAAAGTGTTAAACGAAGCAGCTGTAAACGGAAAAATAGATACGTTACAAGGCTTAAAAGAAAACGTTATTGTTGGTCACTTAATTCCAGCAGGTACAGGTTTACGTCAATACGAAAAAATCGTAGTTGGTAGTAAAGAAGAGTACGAGCGTTTAATGGCAAGTAAAGAAGAAGTTGAAGAAGAAGCCTAATTTTCTAAAACAACTTTATAGATAAATAAAAACCCTGATAGAAATGTCAGGGTTTTTTGTTTTTACTTATTTTTTTGCAGTATCTAATAAATTTTTAAAAGCTTCTTCTACTTGTTTCACAAGTTTTTCGTAGCCCTCTTTGGCAGTATTAATTTCCGTTTGCATTAATGCTAATTCATCTACATGGGCCGTGTATTCTTTTTCAACTTCTGCTGGTTTTGCAGAGTTATCATTTAGTTTAGTAATCAACTCTTTGTTTTTTTGAATGATTACTTCTAAACGAGTGATTAATTCATTTTGTTTGCTAACTAAATTAACTAACATCGTATCTTCTGGATTAATTTCCTCGTGTTTTGTGGTATCAGTAAACACAAGTTTAGAAAGTTCATTACGCTGATTGATTAGTGCCGAATCCTGTTGCTGTAATTCAATTTGAGTGGTTTCAATTTTTTGAATTAACTCAGAGTTATCTTCTTTACAAGAAGTTAAACTTAGAAATAAAGCAATTGTGCTTGCGATGATGATGTGATTTTTCATTTGATTAAGTTTTAAGGTTTAATGATTGATTGCATCAACCATTATTTTGTAACCCATCATTAACATATATTAGGGATTGTTAATAGAACGCAGATAACACAGATTGTGAATGATTAGTTAAGATTTAATCAGTGTTTATCTTAATTAATCAGTGACATCAGCGTTCCATTTAAGAATTACATTTTAATCTTCCTCAACTCTTTAAACGCAGCGCGTTCAATGGCAGCAATATTATCTAGCATGTCTGCACATTCTAAAAAATCTTTTTGCTCATTTAATCTGCCTTTAAAAATACGACCCATGTTTATGGCACTAGCACGCCATAAATCACCAGCTTTTGTAAATTCGTCGGATAAGCTTAATAGTTTTTGATTACCAGTTATTTCAGATGCTTGTTCTAAAAAGGCGCCGTACAAAAATCTAAATCCACCTCCACCAGTTCCAATCTCTTCTTGCATACGAACAATTTGTCCTAAATATAAACCTGCTTTGCGAGGGCCTAATTTATCTCTCCATTTACGAATTTGACGTGCCGTATAATTAATACCATCAACACCTGCAATAGGTCCTGGTATGCTTAACATATCAAATGCCGAACGGTGAATGGCTTTGTAAATGGCTTTTTGTAATTGTTCTTTTGATACCGGCTTAACATTTTCTGGATAGTACACGTGTCCTTTTGGTGCTAATGGCCCTTTTGCAAAACGCACCTTTAACATATCTTCTTCAGTAAGTGTTGTGACGGTTTCCATCACTGGATCGCTTACTAAATAACTTCCGTTTTCTTTTCCATACACTACTAAATTATGTGCATTGAAATGAAAACGATACTCCGCTGGAAAATAAGGTAAATTATAAACTCCTACTTGACATCCAACAGGATTTCCTAATTGTATTTGTTTATTTAAATAATCGTAAGCTTCTTTTTCGCTATTAAATTTTCTGCGATTAACTTTTATACCTAATAATTTACTGGCTCTGCTAAAAATCCAACCTGGCATACTTCTGTATGAAACAGCTGGACCTCCGTTAACCATTAAAAAAGGAATGTGGATATAAAATATCCCAGAACCTAAACCAAACATTAATGGTTCGGTCATAAAATCTAAACCATGATGTTTTAAAAGACCAGTAGCTACACCGTTTTCGCAGTGCGCAGTTTGAATGTGATTATATGGTAATATTAATTTATCCATTAAAGTTTTTTAATTCATCTACACTAATGTCAAAGGCTTTAGCATAGGTTTGTAAGCGGGATTGACTTAAAGATTTAAATACCGAAGGTTTAAAATGTCTTTTAATGGTCCATTGCCAAAACCCTGTATAACCTGATAATAAAGGTAAGTCCATTAACTTCTTTTCCATAAAATAAAACACTGGACTGATTTCACCACTTTTTACTTTCGCTGCAGCTTCTGTTATGCGCTCGTTAATGTCTTCCCAGGCATTATCTAAGGCTTGTTTTTTTACGTCCCACCCAATACTTAAATCAGAAGTATATTTTCCATCTTTATCTTTTACGTAACAGACTTCGCGAGTCACTCCTACTAAAGCAGAAGGGTCTTGAGGTAAATCTTCTTTTTTCATCAGCGTATGTTAGCAAACGGTTAAAAGACTGAACGCATAAGAAAATCTTGCGCTTTCAGGAACCATTAATAAGATTTTTTGTCCAGATTTTAATTTGCCGGAATTCATTAATTCTTCCAGCATAATAAAAATAGAGGCAGAGCCAATATTTCCTGTCGTTACTAAATTAGTATACCATTTTTCTAAAGGAATTTCAATTCCTAATCTCACAAACTCATCATACATTTTTTGTTTAAAAAACATAGAAGAGATGTGAGGTAAAATGTAATCTATCGTATTAACATCAATGTTTCTTTTATCTAAAATTTCTTTCAAATATTTTGCACCTACTGGAACAATCTCTCTACCTAGCAATTTTGTATCTTGCTTAAAAGAGAAAATTGATTTTTGTAACCACTCTTCAGGAGTAAAATCCCTCCAGCCTTTTGTTGAGCCATCGGCATTTTTATCAGCACCAACATACATGCATGTTTCTAGTTGGTTAGCGAAAGAACGGATATCTAACCATTCTATTTTTAGGCTTATAGAATTTGGACGTGGTTTGTTTTCTAATAATAAAGCAGCAGCTCCATCAGATAACATCCAGCGTAAAAAATCTTTTTCAAAAGCGATGATTGGATTTTGCTCCAGTTCTGCTAAACGTTCTGTTTCTTTTTCGAAATTAGAAGCAAGCATAAACGAAGATAATTTTTCAGAACCAGTTACAATGGCATTAGTTGTATTGCCAGCTAATATTGAAAGGTATCCAGCCTTTAACGACTGCATGCTTGCACAACATGAACCAGAAGGAGAAATTAATTCTAATGGCGCACTATCTTTTAATTCTCCATGAACCATCACAGCATGAGATGGCATGTGATTATCAGGAGAAGCAGTACCACAAGCTAATAATTCTATATCACTGATTTTAAAATTCTCGTCAGCCAATTTTTCAATAGCGATTGCAGCCATTTGAGCATTTGAATGAGTTGATTTCCCATTTTTGTCTAAGGCATAGTATCGTGAAGTAATACCATTGTTACGAAGAGTCAATCTTCTACCTTTTGAAGGTACGCCATCAATCATACCTAAATATTCCTCCATTTCTTCGCTAGAAACAGGATTATTTGGCAAAAATTTGGCCGATTTTGTAATGTAAACTCCTTGCATTGCTTAGTATAGAACAGTTAAATGTATCAATTAATTACGACAAATAAAAATCAAGATTGTTTATTCAGTAATCCCGAAAAATTCGTTGTAGCTAACTTCTTTGGTATCTAATTTACAAGAAGTTTTTAATACATCTAAAACTTTTTTGCTATATAAACCTTCAAATATTTTTTGAGCCTCTTCTTGTTTACCTAAAATACCGTCAACAATTTTTGAAACTTCATTATCCTCAGGCATTTGACCGTAACGAGCAAATTGAGAACGCACATAATTACTTGCTTCTTCTTTTGCTTCGTCAATAGTTACTGCAATATTATTGTTTTTAATGATTTTGTTTTCAATTAATTTCCATTGCATAGATTTAGCGTATGCAGGGTATTCAGCTTCTAATTGCTCTTTTGTTAAAGGCTTCTCATTAACTGCCATTAACCAACGTTTCAAGAAATCATCTGGTAAAGTGATATTCAATTTTTCAACTAAAGTTTTCTCAACAGTTTCAACAAATTTACGGTCTGTATCTTGAGCAAACATTAAAGCTAATTCGCCTTTAATTTTCTCTTTAAATTCCTCTAAAGAATTAATAGTTCCAGCACCATATAATTTATCAAATAACTCTTGGTTTAACTCGGCATCTTCCATACGGGCAATATTGCGAACCGTTAACTGTAAATTAGAAGCAAATTTCTCAGCCACTTCTTTGTCAATACCTAAAGAGATTGATTTATCTACTGCTGAATCGTATAATTCGTTAGCGTTGATGATAATTTTATCTTCTTTTTTAGCACCAGTTAATTTAGCTTTAGCTGCTTCGTTTTTCAAACGATCAATTCCAATACTTGTTGATTTAAAAATACCACCAGCAACTACGTTATTGTCAGCATCTAATTCAACGATGTCGATGTATAAAACATCTTTTCCTTCAGCCACTTCTGGGTTAGAAGGCTTACCGTAGTTACGTTTTACATCTTTCAAATATTTTTCTACTAACTCATCATCAATTTTTACGGTGTTATAAACAAAAGATTGAGAGTTGTCTAATTTCACGTCAAAATTAGGAGTTAAGCCTAATTCGTAGTTAAATGTCCACTCTGTTTGGTTGTCGAAATCATTTTTATTATCTTCTTTAGGCATAGGATTTCCTAAGATTTCGATTTTATTTTCGTTGATATAGTTATATAAAGCTTCGTTTAATATTTTATTGATTTCATCTACTAAAATAGATTTACCGTGTTGTTTTTTAATTAAACCAACAGGTACTTTACCTGGTCTGAAACCTGGCATAGCCGCTTGTTTTTGTACTTTTTTAATCGCATTATCAACTTTTGTTTCGTAATCAGCTGGAGTTAATGTGATGCTTAATTCTGCAGTTAATGCGTTAATGTCTTTTTTAGATATGTTCATGTCGTTTTTCTTAAGTAAATATAAGGGGTGCAAAAATAATGGATTTTAGCTAAAAATCAACGATTTAACCAAAAAAATACCAAATCTCTGCCAAATCAAAAAGTTAAGATGCATAAAGGGTTGACTTTTATAAAATACTGAATAACAGTTGTTTATGAAAAAAGAGATGTCTCGCCAGTGTATACGAGAGCTCTTTTAAAGAAAAATTCACAAAAACTCTCAAAGCTTAATTTTTGAAAACGGTTATTTACAAGGCTTTTGTGAAAAACTAATTAAATCACTCAAATCTTTTGGCAAAGTAATTTAGATATTGCTTTACTGAATTTTTAGCAATGCATAAACCCTTTCATACCCTTTTGTTTTTGGCAATTACTTTTGTATTGTTAGGACTAATTAGTTTGGTATTTCCCGAAAAAGGAATTTATGTAACAGATAGATTGTGTGTGCGCTATCCAACATTTGCCTCTTTGTTTTTAGAAAAAAAAGCTGAAAAGACGGATATCTCAAATATTATTGCGTTAGCGGATGCTGAAGAGAAAGCTATTGAAGCAGAGTTTGCGGATACTTTATCCGTTAACAAAACAGATAGTACTTCATCAAATACTGCTGCTAAATTGGTAAAAGTAGACACATGTCTTAAACTCATTACAACTATTCAGTACAAAAACGAGTCAAAAACCGCTATGAGTAATTTCTTTAATTCATTAGCTAACATTGCTAACGAAGAAAAGAGTATTCGTATTCTTCACTATGGCGACTCTCAAATTGAAGGCGATAGAATTAGTGATTATATTCGTTTGAAACTGCAAGGTGAATTTGGCGGCGAAGGCCCTGGATTAATTTCGTTTATGCCAGTGGCACCAAGTGTAGTGAATAAAATTTCGTGGAGTACAGGCTGGGACCGTTATCCTGTTTTTGCAGGAAAAGATAAACGTGTTAAACATAATAATTTTGGAGCATTAGCACACATCACGCGCTTTAGTTCCTACGGAAGTATTTCGGATACAGCACAAGCAAAATCAGCTTGGGTAAAAATAGTAACAAGTAAAAACGGAGGGCCAAAAGCTGCCGCCTACAAAAAGATAAAATTGTTTTATGGAGGTGCACAAACAAAAACTCATGTGGAGTTGTATGAGAATGGAACTTTAAATGCTTCTGATTCATTAGCAGCAGGAGGTAATTTTAATATCAAAGAATTTACTTTAAATCAAGGGGCTTTACTACAAGAGTTTAAATTTAAAGGCAAAGATAGCCCCGATTTTTATGGCGTTTCGCTAGAAGGAGGCAAAGGCGTGATGGTAGATAATTTTGGATTACGCGGAAGTTCGGGAACATTTTTTAATCAAATTAATTTTGGACAGCTTAAAAGTTTTTATGATTACTTAAATGCAAAATTAATCATCTTGCAGTTTGGCGGAAACTCATTGCCTTATATTAAAACGAAAGAACAAGCAGATGCCTTTGGAACTTATTTGAGAGCGCAAATCAACATAATTAAAAAACTAGCACCTCAAGCATCCATTTTAGTTATTGGCCCTGCTGACATGAGCGTGAAAGTTGGAACAGAATATGAAACACATCCTCAGCTAGAAGATTTACGTGACGCTATTAAGAAAGCAGCCTTTGATACAGATTGTGCTTTTTTTGATATGTATAGTTGCATGGGTGGCAGAAACAGTATGTTAACTTGGGTGGAACAAGGGATTGGAGCAAAAGATTATATTCACTTTAGTTCGGGCGGTGCTCGAAAAATAGCCGTGTTATTGTATTCGTCGTTGATGAATGACTATAATAACTTTGTAAAAAATAGACAATAAAGGAGATAAGAATTAATGAAAAAAAACAGAACTATAAACATAATTTTCACTTGTCTTTTGTCATGTGTACTTTATCTTGTGTCATATCAAATAAGGGCACAACAATATCCTTTTATAAATTACGATCAAAGTAAATTACGTTTTGGAAAAGACAGTTCTCAGTTTATGGATTTCTATAAAAAAATAGATGAACTGAGAGAAGGAAAAAGAAAAAAAGTAACAGTAGTTCATTTTGGCGGTTCGCATATTCAAGCTGGTTTTTGGACAGAAGTATTAATGGACGGATTTCAAAGCATTGGAAGCTTTAATGGTGGCGGTACATTTATTTTCCCTTTTAAAATTGTAAAAACAAATAGCCCACATTTTTTTAAATCATTCACCACTGGTAAATGGATTAGAAAACGTAATGCCTTATCAAAAGAAATGTGCGATAACCTAGGAATGGCAGGCATGGCTGGTATTACTAATGATAGCGCTAACACTTTTGGATTTAGTTTATTAAAAAACAATCATCATCAAAAATTTAACTCATTGAGAGTGTACCATAATTTTAATCCAAGTTTCGAATTTTCACTTGCCGCTCAAACAGGATTAAATTTTGTAAGAAATGATTTCAAAAAAAATGGCTACTCCGAATTTTTCTTCGAATCTTATATCGATTCAGTGAACTTTAATTTAGTAAGAAAAGACACCATCATTCCTGATTTTATGTTACGTGGTTTTAGTATCGAAAATGATAATCCAGGATTTTATTACGCATCTATTGGAGTTAATGGAGCTAGTACCTCGTCTTATTTAAGGTGCCAAGAATTTGTGAATGAGTTAAGTACTATTCCTCCTGATTTAGTTATTTTTTCGTTAGGAGTTAATGATACACATGATGTCAATTTTTCGAAACAAAAATTTATTGAAAATTATGATAGTTTAATTACACTTATTAAAGTAGCCTCGCCAAATTGTACATTTTTGTTTACTACCGTAACCGATAATTACATGAACAGAAAGACTTCTAATAAGCGACCTATTAAAGCGCAAGAAGCTATGTATGAGTTAATGGAAAAACATAACACGGCAGTGTATGATTTATATGCTGTGATGGGAGGATACAAATCAATTTATAAATGGTATAAGGCTGGTATAGCAGCAAAAGATAAAGTGCATTTTAATGGCAGAGGATATAATATTTTGGCTACGATGATGTTTGATGCCTTTAATAAAAGTTATAGATATAATAGTAAAATAAAAGAGACTAAATAGATATTAGGGACAAAAGGGATTGAAGGGACTAAATAGACAATTTGACGAAAGAGATAAATAGAAAATAGAGGTTCAGATTTGAGTTTTACAAGTCTTGTGTCTCTTTGGTCTCTTATTCTTTTTAGTCATTAATAATAAAAATTAGACATTGAATAGCGATATAATCACATACTTAAAGTCATGTTTCCTTTATGTAAAAGGACAGCCAGTGATTTTTACTCAATTATATTTTTGGGGATTTTTTGCTGTGGTCTTAGGCATCTATTCATTGATTTATAAAAAGAATACGTTAAGAACTCTATTTTTATTATTGGTTAGTTTTTTCTTTTATTATAAAACAAGCGGCGTCTTTTTAATTTTACTCATTTTCACCATTATTAGTGATTACAATTGGGGGCGACTCATCTTCGAATCTAAATCTGATAAGAAGAAAAAAGTATATCTAACCATTAGCTTACTGCTTAATTTAACTTTGTTGTGTTATTTTAAGTATGCTTATTTCTTTACTGAAAGCGTCAATCAACTAGCGGGAACCGATATTTCTTTCTTTAATCATTTCACTCAATTTAGTAATACTTTTTTAGGAACTAAAGATCCAGTAGATAAATTAATTTTACCAGTGGGGATTTCATTCTTTACGTTTCAATCTATTTCGTATACCATTGATATGTATAGAGGAAAGATAACGCCAGTAAAATCTATTTTTGATTACGGATTTTTTGTTTGCTTCTTCCCGCATTTAGTAGCAGGGCCAATTGTAAAAGCAAACGAGTTCTTATATCAAATTTATCAGCAATATAGTTTAACACGAAAAGAATTTGGCTACGCTATTTTTTGGATATTAAATGGTTTAGGTAAAAAAATAATGGCCGATTATATCGCCGTAAATTACATTGATAGAATATTTGACAATCCAAATTATTATTCAGGAGTAGAAACGGTGTTTGGTATTTTTGGTTACTCTCTTCAAATTTACGCTGATTTTAGTGGTTATACCGACATAGCCATTGGTATAGCATTATTGTTAGGCTACCGCTTAAAAACCAATTTCAAATCACCATACAAGGCACAAGATGTGAGTGAGTTTTGGAAACGCTGGCATATTTCTTTATCTACTTGGTTAAAGGATTATTTATACATTCCATTAGGAGGAAACAAAAAAGGAACGATTGGTTCTTATATCTGTATTGCTTTTTTATCCATTGTATTGGTGATGTTGACGGGTAAAATTTGGTTGTTGTTAGTTTTATTATTGATAGCGATTGTATTAGTTTTATTAGCATACTTCTTCCCAAAAGTAAAACAGAGTGTGAATACCAATATTAATTTATTAGTGACGATGTTGCTCGGAGGCTTTTGGCATGGAAGCTCTTGGTTATTTATTATTTGGGGTGGTTTAAATGGAGTAGGATTGGTGGTGCATAAACTTTGGCAAAAAATTTCTCCGTTCAAAGAGTCTAATTCTTTTTTCGTAAAAGGGACGATGGTGTTTATCACTTTAGCCTTTATAAGTTTTACACGTATCTTTTTTAGAAGCGACAGTTTAGATACCGTTAGCTTAATTTTTGATAGAATTACCAATCATTTTGGAGGGGCATTGACTTTTAATATCATTCAAGGTTACGCCTTAGTGTTTTCGGTCATCTTAGTTGGGTATTTAATTCACTGGATACCAGAAAACATTAAAGAAAAATACCGTTTAAAATTTGCTGAACTGCCTTTACCAGTGATGAGTTTAGTGGCGGTTGTATTTGTATTTTGTATTTACCAAATGGTAAGTGGCGAGATGCAACCGTTTATTTATTTTCAGTTTTAGCAGTTTAACCGCAGAGAACGCTGAGTTTTTTCGCAGAGGGTGCTAAGTAGGTTGTCAGTTCGAGTAAAAATTCTGTCTCTTTGAATTTTTGTATCGAGAACACTTCTCGATACGCTCCTAAAGTCGCACTCGAAGTGACAAAATAAAAAGCTAAACTACTTTGTAATTCTTATACTCCCCAACTTTCCAGCCAGTAGTTTTTTCAATAAATAATAAGAATTTATCTTTTATAGATAATTTAATTTGAGAAGAATCAAATTTAAAATTCCAATCTGCTGCTTTGACGCGCGCTTGAAATACTTGAGGATGCGCGCCTTTAAATTCTTCTAAGCTATCTATTTGTGAATAATCAAATTCTTCTACTTGAGCAATATTTTTTTTCATCCACTCATCATCATGCCACATCTTATGAAAATGTTCTTGTTTGGCTTGTTGTGCTTTTGGTGGTTTTACCCAGCCGTAATGATAAATTTCTGCACTAATTGGTTTGACGTTTAATTTAGAATGATCTGTCTTTCTAAAACCTTGCGCGTCTTTATATGAACGAATAGACTTATCATTTTTAATGATACGAATTTCTTTACGGTACCAACGACGCGAATTACCAACATAGTTGTAACTGCCATAAAAATGAACATAGTTAAATAACAAACCATCAACTTGTTTATCATCTTTATATTTCATCATCGCATCTTTAATAGAAGCTAAATGTTTTTCGTGAACACATTCATCACTTTGAATATAAAAACACCAATCAACCTCTTTACTAATGGCATCAAAAGCTTTGTTGGTTTCAATGGCTAATACTTGCCCGCCTTGGCGTAAATGATCATCCCAAATAGTTTCAATAATTTTGATTTTGGGAGAGTTGATGTTTTTAATTAATTGTAAAGTATCATCATCACTATTGCCTACAGCAACTACAAACTCATCGCAGATAGGCAAAATAGAAGTAATCGCTTCTACCACTGGATAGTCGAACTTAATCGCATTTCGTATGATGGTGAAGCCTGCTACTTTCATTTTTGTTTGTACTTGCTTTTCGGTTCTCGACTTCGCTCTCACGCCAAGGCGTGATGACAAAGATGTCACCCTGAGCGGAGTCGAAGGGTTAAAACTCTGGATTTTGTCCTACAAAGTTTTGCGGTGTAATTTTCAATAACTCTGCTTTTACTTCTGCACTCACATTTAATCCATTAATAAATGTATGCATAGAGTCTTTTGTAATATGCGTGTTCGTGCGAGTTAAATCTTTTAAAGCTTCGTACGGTTTTGGATAACCTTCTCTACGTAAAATCGTTTGAACAGCCTCTGCTACAACTGCCCAATTGTTTTCTAAATCTTTATTAAATGTTTCTTCGTTTAATATTAATTTATCTAAACCTTTTAAAATGCTTTTGTAAGAAATTAAAATATGCGCTACAGGCACGCCTAAGTTTCTTAATACCGTACTATCAGTTAAATCACGTTGTAAACGAGATACTGGAAGCTTTGCTGATAAGTGCTCTAAAATAGCATTAGCAATCCCTAAATTACCTTCTGCGTTTTCAAAATCAATAGGGTTAACTTTATGTGGCATGGCCGAAGAACCAATTTCTCCTGCTTTTAATTTTTGCTTGAAGTAATCCATACTTACGTATGTCCATATATCGCGGCATAAATCCAATAAGATCGTATTGATGCGTTTTAAAGCATCGCAGTATGCAGCGATATTATCGTAGTGCTCAATCTGTGTAGTGAATTGACTTCTGCTTAAACCTAATGTGTTATTAACAAATTCATTTCCAAATTTAATCCAATCGTTTTTTGGATAAGCTACATAGTGTGCGTTGAAGTTACCTGTTGCGCCACCAAATTTAGCAGAGAATGGAATAGCATTTAATTGATTGATTTGAATTTGTAAACGCTCTACAAACACATAAATTTCTTTTCCTAAACGAGTAGGGGAAGCTGGCTGACCGTGAGTACGTGCTAATAAAGAAATGTTTTTCCATTCACTTGATAATGCCTTTAGTTTATCGGTTACTTGTTTTAAATTAGGCAATACCACTTCATTGTTAGCTTGTTTCAATGATAATGGAATAGAAGTATTATTAATATCTTGAGATGTTAAACCAAAGTGAACGAACTCTAAATAGTTTTCTAAACCTTGAGCTTTTAATTTTTCTTTAATGAAATACTCAACAGCCTTTACATCATGATTGGTTGTTTTTTCTGTTTCTTTAATTACCTCTGCATCAGCAAACGAAAAGTTTTGATATACTGCTTTTAAGTTAGCAATTTGGCTTTCGTTTAATTTTGGCAATTGAGGTAAGCCTTGTTGTGATAACAAGATGAAATAATCAATTTCTACTTGCACACGGTATCTAATTAATCCGAACTCAGAAAAGTAAGCTGCTAATTCGTTAGTTACTCGGCGGTAACGACCATCAACAGGAGATATAGCAGTTAAAGTATTTAATTCCATAATTTTTAAAAATAAAGGGCAAATATAGGGAATTTAAGTAAAAACTTGACATGTTTTAATTTACAAAAGGGTTCTTAATAGATGAGACGCGAACCGCTAATAAAAATTTAATTTAGAAATGAGAAGCTATGAGCGATTTTTTATCCGCTTTATTTTTTCTAAATATTCAATAGAATCTATATGATACGGATTAAGTGCTAAAACATCTTTAAAATCGGATTCAGAATTGTCAAAATCATTATTTTGGAAATAAAATATTGCTCTGTAGTAATATGTGTTTTCTGAAGGACTTTTTTTGATACAATCCGACATTGTTTCAATTGCATCTATCATATTGCCTTGAAGATATTGAACTAATCCTTTTTCAATCAAAGCAAGTATAAAACTATTATCTATTGTATATGATTGTCTAAAATCTAAAAGCGCTTTTTCAAGTCTTAATAATTTTTTGTTAGCAAGACCTCGATGATAAAATGCTAATTTTAAGTTATTGACATCTTGAGTTTTAATAATCACTCTACCTTTTTTTTCAATAAACTCAGATATGTTTTCATATGAATTAGTAGGATTGACAGGCTCTTCCCATGATTGGCTTGAAGCCCGAATCCCTCGATTTATATAATTTATACCTTCTTCAAATTTATTTTCATTTATATTATTAATCCCTTTTTGAATAAAATGACCTAGTGTATGTTGCATTGTAACACAAAAAGTTAAATCATATTGTTTTTTTATGTAATCAGCAAAGTCTATTTCATCAATGTTTGGAATAATTTCAGGAGATAGTAATTTATTTAGATGTCTTTCATACAAAATGCCAAACTGCCCCAAAGGAAAATAAAGAGCAGTGCGACTGAAATGCGAACCCGAAAAATTTACACAATATGAACCTTCTTCTGCACCTAAGAGTTTAATAGTTGTCCATTCTTGATTCGAACTTTCTGCGGCAATGTCGATTGTTTTTCTATAAGTATGACAATATCCCATATATTCAAATCTGTTTTTTTCATATACTATCGGAATTATGAACCCGCCTACTTCAGGAATTTCTGAGTCTTCAATCACTGCGTTCATACTTGAAAACATAGATGAATATTCTTTAGTTCCCTTTTCATCAAATTCATCCGGAAGTAAAGCTATTTCAAAAAATGTTCCCCGTGTAGTTTCAATTTCTTTTTTTTGTGAATGAAAGTGATTTTGAAATTTTTTAAACGCCGGAAATGAGCCAATCCAACCATTTTGCCCATTTTCGATAATACCATCTTTAATAATTATCATTTCAAAGTACGGGTTCCCAAAACAAACTAAAAATGAAGTTTTGTTTTCTGACTTTTCATGAAAATACTTAAGTCTTTCAATAATATTTTCCTTTTGCATTCCATCTACAATTTCTTGCAGAGCCTCCTCGCCAAAAATTATATTACCTGATATTGAAATACATAGTTGAGAGTTTATTATTACAGATTTTATCAATCCATCTTTTGGGTTATTTTTATCAAAAAAGGGATCAGTAATTTTTGTATCCCCTACAATTATAAAATTGTTTTTGTACTTTCTAGCTACAATTAAAGTCATTTATCAAGTACGTGTATAATGAAAGTTAATCTAGCACAAGAATCTTCTTAAACTCTACTTTCTCTTTTCCAATTAATTTCACAACATACATACCTTCTGCGTAGTTTGATAAATCAACTTTTTGCAGGATGTTTTGTATTTTGTTTTCAGAAACTAGTCTTCCATTTAAGTCATAAATTTCGTAAGCAGTAAATATTTTTTCAGTTTGAGAAATAGTTACGCTGTTTTTAGTTGGGTTTGGATAAATAGCTAATCCATTTTCAGTTACTATATTTTGTGAAATGCTAGTTGGAATGCCGTCATATTTAATTTGTGCTTGCTGAGCACCTGTAATTAAGTTTGCTAAACTATCGCCTCCAATTAAAGCAAAAGCTACTTTTACACTTTGGTTTGGTGCAATAGTAAATGGTCCGCTACTCATCACATTTAAAACATCTACTCCGCTTCCTGCTACTCCTGCTGCCAAACGCGGCGTAGACATGGTTAAGTATTTGTCTTTAGAATCAGAACCATTAGCGTAATCAATGCCGCCATTACCACCACTCACATGATCAATGGCATAAAAATTTGGAGGAGCCGTATTGGTTAATAATTTAATACCACCGTATTTTCCACCTGTGGCTGTGTAATAGCTATAGCCCATTTTAGTAGCAGCATCATAAGCACTTCTGTTTTGAGCAAAGGTAGCTCCATCAATATCCCAGTCTGCAAAAATACCGGCGTACATTTTTTTAATGGTATCAGTGGCGTGTGTGTTTGTAATCACATATTCCCAAATCACAAATTGTGTATTTGGCACTGCTACCCAAGCATAGGTGTTTTGCTCAATACTCACAGGTAAAGGATTGAATGATAAGTTGTCTTGGTATTTTGTTTTGGTGTCAAAATCCGATTTCATGGATGGGACCTGTAATGCAATGCGGTTAATCGTTCCAAAGTCTATATCAGAAGCTCCGCCAGGCGTTGCTCCTCTCACACAATCCGATACTCTCGTGGTGTCAGTTCCAACCATAAAACCTGCTTCATATAATAAAGCGACATTGTTGTATTTAAAACCTAAGCCTTGTGCTTGTGCATCTTGGTTATAGCCAATTTTCCCTTTACTGGTAGCCGTTGTGCTTACATCATTCACTTCAATATTAATATAATCTACATTAATGTATACAGTAAAAAATTGTTTTGCTTGATAAGTTCCATCACTCATTAATACCTCAAAATTTAAAGCAGTGTTAATTGGGATAGCACCAGTTAATTTAAATGTAAATGGGTCCAATGAATTAGTTGTACTAGCTAAGGTATTAATTACACCTAAAGATGTAGTATTATCAATACTAACCGCATAAGATGATAAAGGCGTAACGGTTACATTTAAAGCAGATGTGGGACTTAAGTAATTGATAAAAGTCCCTGAAATAAACAATGTGTCACCATTAATAAACGACATATCGTTATGATCGGTAATAGTTTTATTAGTCATTACCACACTTGGAGTTGCAGGATCTGTTAATGCTCTAAACAAATTAATACGCCCTGAGCCTAATTTATTTAAGTAAGATGGATTTGCTGCATAAATATTATCGGCAGTCACTTTTAAACGCTCAGCTACTTGCAAGCCATTATAAGATGGAAAGTGATTTTTCACAATTCCTGCTGCGCCTGCTACTACAGGCGACGACATCGATGTTCCAGAAGAAGTGATATAAAAACTTCCAGGCCAAGTAGAGTTCACGTTATCGCCAGGAGCACAAACATCAACCATATAACCATAATTAGAAGAGGATTGCTTAGTGTCAATAGATGTTGTATTTGCAACAGATAATACATAATTATAAGCTGCCGGAAAAAAATCTCCATCAGTAGCGTTATTACCAGCTGCACAAACTACCAAACTATTTTTATTAATGGTTGCATAGTCAATAATATCTTGTCCAAATTGGCTTGAGCCACCTCCGCCCCAAGAGCAGTTAATAATTTGACATCCATGGTCGGCCGCATATTTAATGCCTTCGTAAGCAGCAATTAAGTTACCGTTAGCATCACCAATTTTTACTGGCAAAAATTTACAATTAAAACCAGTCCCTGCTCCACCTAAATTATTATCAGCACTAGCACTTGAAAGACCACTTACATGAACACCATGTGCATTTGCTTGCCACGATGGGTCACTGTCGTTCATACCCATGTCCCAACCCATATAGTTATCAGTGTATCCATCTCCGTCATTATCAATTCCATCTGGAACGTCGGCATAATTTCGTTTCACATTATTAAATAAATCAGGGTGTGTAAAATCAACTCCTGTATCAGTAATTCCAATAACAATAGCAGAATCTCCTCTATTTACATTCCACCCATTAAAGGCATTGATAGTTTGTAAATGGTATTGATCGGTTGGGTTTGCTAATGGGTCGTTTGGTGTATAATTTACTTTTGGAATAAAATGAGGTTCGGCGTATACTAAAATATTGGATAGCAATAATTTACTAATGACTTTTTCGATAGATAAATTAGACGTGTAATTTAATTCGTATATCAACGATAAATCTGCATAAGCTTGTCCTGCTGAATTTGTAGGCTTTTCAGGACTTCTGTCATTTGGAAATTTTTTATGAAGATTAGTTACTCCAACAGCATTGGCAAATGCTTGAAAGGAAGTATTCTCAATTTTATTAACGGAACAAGCGGAAGCAAATGCTGGCTTCACTTTAATGATAATGGTTTTTGCCATATAATCATTGCTTGTAACATTACTAGGCAATTGATATGTTTTTTGTGCATTCATTTGAATGAAAGCAAAAGCGCAGAATAAAATTGAGATAATTGTCTTCATGAGATGTTTTTTAGTCTAACAAATAATTTTGGTGTTTGTTGTATTTTTCGAGTGTACGAATACCAGATGAACTAATATGTTCAAATTCTTTATCACAAAAAATATTAATGATTTTGATATCTGGTTTTAATTCTTGTATGTAACGGTATTGATTTTGTTCGTATTGAAAATCAGTTGAATTTCTTAAACCGCGTACTACGGTCACATCGTATCCAAAAGATTCAATATGGTCGGTAAGCAAACTATTATAAGAAGTTATTTGTCTGTTTGAAATTGTTTTTGGCACAGGCCAGGTATGAACATCTTTTGCAGGATTTTTTCCAAAAGCAATGATGACTTTGTCAAATAATTTTTCGGCTTTTTGTAAGACGTTATAATGTCCTTTATGAAATGGACTAAAGCTTCCTGCAAACACAGCAATTTTTGGTCGGTTAGCTTTTACATAATCGTGCAATGCTTTTACGGAAGCAGAGTCTAAATGCTTTTCTAAAAACGCTAAACGTTGTTTTTGATAATCCAAAAAATCATGATGTTGATATAAAGCAAATTCTTTTCGCTCTAACTCTAGCAACTCAGCAAAAGTGCTATTTGGGTTTATGGAAGAAAATTGTATCATGTTTTCTGTGTATTAACCGCTGAGTTCGCAGAGTTTTTTCGCAAAGGTCGCGGAGTTTTAATATGTTTTCTCTTTTTCTTTGCGCAAATTCCTTTGCGTTCTTTGCGGTTAAGCTTTCTTTTTTAAATAAAATAAAGTACTACAATTTGTTTTCTGTAAAATTTTATTCGCTTGTTCTTTAATTTGTTCGGCTGTTACTTTTTGGTAATTCTCAATTTCTAAGTTAATTAAATTAGCATCACCTAATAATTCAGAAATAGCTAGGTTGGTTGCTTTATTCAATACATCAGCTTCACTATAAGTAACCGTAGATTCTACTTTGTTTTTACATTTTTGTAATTCGTCGGCTGCTACTAATTCGTTTTGAAGTTTAGCAATTTCAGCATCAATGCCAGCTTCTGCGGCTTCAATGCTCACACCATCATTTACTTTTCCCGAAATCACAAATAAGCCTTTATCAAAATCACCCATTACATAGGCGTGGATATCGCTAAACAGCTGTTTGTCTTTAATTAAGTTTTTGTATAAACGAGACGAATTCCCTCTCGATAAAATATCAGAAATTAAATCAATGGTATGATATTCTGCATCCGTACGAGCACACATACGGTATGCTCTGTAAATACTATTAATAGGAATGTCGCGCTCAACGGTTAAGCTTCTGTACTCTGTTTGAGGAGGCTCAACTGGTAAATTGCGCTTTGGTTTTACGCCAGCATCAATGGGCTCAAACCATTTTTCTGCTAATTGTTTTACTTGTTCTACTTCCACGTCTCCAGCTACCACTAATACAGCATTGCTTGGATTATAATGTTCTTTGAAAAATGCTTTCACGTCTTCCATAGTCGCATCTTCAATATGCTTTATTTCTTTTCCAATGGTTGCCCATTTATAAGGATGTACCTTATAAATTAATGGACGTAATAATAGCCACACATCACCGTAAGGTTGGTTTAAATAACGTTGTTTAAATTCTTCAATTACTACACTACGCTGAACTTCTAAACTTTTTTTATCAAACGCTAAACTCAACATTCTATCACTTTCTAGCCAAAACGCCGTTTCTAAATTTTCGGATGGAACTGTGCAATAGTAATTGGTAATATCGTTAGTCGTAAAGGCATTATTTTCGCCACCTACTAATTGTAAAGGCTCGTCGTAGTTAGGGATGTTAATACTTCCTCCAAACATTAAATGTTCAAATAAATGGGCAAATCCTGTTTTATTTTCGTCTTCATCGCGCGCACCAACATCATATATAATATTTAAGCAAGCCATAGGCGTACTTTTGTCTTGGTGAACAATGACTGTGAGATTATTTTTAAGTTTAAATTTTTCGAACTGAATCATATATTTTTGAGAACTAATTTATGTTTAAAGATACTAAAAAGGGTATTAATAGTTGTAAAAAAGCTTATTTTTAAATTCTCGTTTATGGAGCTTTGGGAAAGGATAAAAAAGTTTGAAAGTTTACACATTGTTTTTTGGCTAATAAAAGACAGTTGTTGGATGCTTGAGCTAAGATGGTTAGGAATCGTAATGGTTATTCCCACCTTAATTATTGCCGCAATTATTGTTTATATCACCCGAAAAACGGTAGATGTTCATCTTAATTTGGCTATATTGTTTTGGATTTGTGCTAACAGCTTTTGGATGTATATCGAATTTTTTACTACCGGCGAGCATAAATTATGGGCCTCTATTCCCTTTACTTTAGGGCTTATTTTTGTGGGAATTTATTACTATAAAACGCTTTTTAGCAAGCAATCTTAAGTCTAATTATTTTTCAGATGTTATCGACTAATTTTTATCCTAAAACCATAAAAACCATTATATTAGTCACTTCAATTTTTAAATCATTTTCCTATGGAAACTACACCATATCAATCAACACATAAAATTCGTATTGTAACAGCTGCTGCTTTATTTGATGGGCACGATGCTGCTATTAACATCATGCGTCGTATCATTCAATCAAGTGGGGCAGAGGTTATTCACTTAGGCCATGATAGAAGTGCGCAAGAGGTTGTAAACTGTGCTATTCAAGAAGATGCCAATGCCATTGCGGTAACGAGTTACCAGGGCGGACATGTTGAGTATTTTAAATACATGTATGATTTGTTGAAAGAGAAAGGATGTGAGCACATCAAATTATTTGGTGGTGGAGGTGGAGTCATTCTTCCTGAAGAAATTGAAGAATTACACAACTATGGCATTGCTCGTATTTATGCGCCAGATGATGGTCGCGCGATGGGATTGCAAGGAATGATTAATGATTTATTACGTCAGTGTGATTATGCAACAGGAACAAATATTAAAAATGATGTCGCGAAAATTGCTGATAGAGATTATAAATCTATTGCAAGAATTATTTCTGCCGCTGAAAACTTTAATGAAGAAAATATTGGTTTATTAAACGAATTAAAAGCAAAGGCAGAAAAATCAGCTACTCCTGTGTTAGGGATTACTGGTACTGGTGGAGCGGGTAAATCAAGTTTAGTAGATGAATTAGTGCGTCGTTTTTTAATTGATTTCAAAGACAAACAAATCGCTATTATTTCGGTTGACCCTTCAAAACGTAAAACTGGTGGGGCTTTATTAGGCGATCGTATTCGTATGAATGCAATTAAAAATGATAGAGTGTATATGCGTTCACTAGCAACTCGTCAAAGTAATTTAGCATTAAGTAAATACGTGCAAGATGCGGTTAACATTTGCAAGGCTGCTAACTTCGATTTAATTATTTTAGAAACTTCTGGTATTGGTCAATCTGATACAGAAATTATCGAACACTCTAACATGAGCTTGTATGTGATGACTCCTGAATACGGAGCGGCCACTCAATTAGAGAAAATTGATATGTTAGATTTTGCTGACATTATTGCTTTAAATAAATTTGATAAACGTGGAGCATTAGATGCCATACGCGATGTGAAAAAACAATACAAACGCAATCACAACTTATGGGAAATTGCGGATGAAGATATTCCTGTGTTTGGCACCATCGCTTCTCAATTCAACGATCCAGGCATGAACCGTTTATACAAAGCAGTGATGAATAAAATGGTTGAGAAAACAGGTAATAAGGCTTTAGCTTCTCAATTTCATATTACTGAGGAGATGAGCGAAAAAATTTATATCATTCCTCCTTCAAAAACTCGTTACTTATCAGAGATTTCTGAAAACAACCGTAATTACGATAAGAGAGCTAATGCGCAAGCAGAAGTTGCTCAAAAATTATATGGTATTCAAAAAACCATTGAAACGATTTCTGAATCTAAAATGGATGACAAAGATCGTTTGATTAAAGGGTTACAAGAAGCGTTTGAAAAAACAAAATTAGATTTAGATCCTCATCATTTATTAGTCATTGAAGGATGGGAAGCAAAAAAGAAATTATATAGTAATGAGTTTTATGAATTTAAGGTGCGTGATAAAGTATTGAAAATTGAAACGCACTACGAATCATTATCTCATACACAAGTTCCAAAAATTGCTTCACCAAAATATACCTCTTGGGGAGATATTTTAAAATGGACTTTACAAGAAAATTTCCCTGGAGATTTCCCGTACACTGCTGGTATCTATCCTTTCAAGCGTGAGGGTGAAGATCCAACTCGTATGTTTGCTGGCGAAGGTGGACCAGAAAGAACAAATAAGCGTTTCCATTATGTCAGTAAAGGATTACCTGCAGCTCGTTTAAGTACAGCTTTTGATAGCGTTACTCTTTATGGTAACGACCCTGATTATCGTCCGGATATTTATGGTAAAATTGGTAACTCAGGCGTAAGTATTTGTTGTTTAGATGATGCTAAGAAATTATATTCTGGTTTCAATTTAGCAGATCCTAAAACATCGGTGTCGATGACCATTAATGGACCAGCGCCAACGATGGCAGCATTTTTTATGAATGCCGCGATTGATCAACAATGCGAAATTTATATCAAAGAAAATAAATTAGAAAAAGAAGTAGAAGCAAAAGTTGCAGCTATTTATAAAGCAAAAGGAACGGTTCGTCCTACATATCAAGGTGAGTTGCCAGAAGGTAACAATGGCTTAGGCTTAATGTTATTAGGCGTTACAGGAGATCAAGTATTGCCTAAAGATGTTTACGAAAAAATTAAAGCAAGTACATTATCACAAGTACGTGGTACGGTTCAAGCAGATATTTTAAAAGAAGATCAAGCGCAAAACACGTGTATTTTTAGTACAGAGTTTAGTTTACGTGTGATGGGAGATGTGCAACAATACTTCATCGATCAAAAAGTGCGAAACTTTTATTCTGTTTCTATTTCTGGTTACCACATTGCAGAGGCAGGAGCCAATCCTATTTCTCAATTAGCATTTACGTTAGCTAACGGATTTACGTTTGTAGAATACTATTTAAGTAGAGGAATGCACATTGATGATTTTGCTCCAAACTTATCATTCTTCTTTAGTAATGGTATCGATCCTGAGTACAGTGTGATTGGCCGTGTGAGTCGCCGTATTTGGGCTAAGGCCATGAAATTACGCTACGGTGGAAACGAAAGAAGTCAGATGTTGAAATACCATATTCAAACGTCAGGTCGTTCGTTACATGCGCAGGAAATTGATTTTAATGACATTAGAACAACTCTTCAAGCGTTATACGCGATTTATGATAATTGTAATTCATTACACACTAATGCTTACGATGAAGCCATTACAACGCCAACTGAAGAATCAGTTCGTAGAGCAATGGCTATTCAGTTAATCATTAACCGTGAGTTAGGTTTAGCGAAAAACGAAAACCCATTACAAGGTTCTTTCATCATTGAAGAGTTAACTGATTTAGTTGAAGAAGCTGTGTTAACGGAGTTTGATAGAATTTCTGAACGTGGTGGTGTATTAGGTGCTATGGAAACCATGTACCAACGTGGACAAATTCAAGAAGAAAGTTTATACTATGAAACATTAAAACATACTGGCGAATATCCAATCATTGGGGTAAATACATTCTTATCAAGCAAAGGAAGTCCAACGGTTTTACCTCGCGAAGTAATACGTTCAACTACCGAAGAAAAAGAATATCAAATTACTATGTTAGCGGAGTTGCATAAAACGCATGCTGATAAACATGACGAGATGGTAAAACGCCTTCAAACAGCCGCTATCCAAAACAAAAATATTTTTGCTGAATTAATGGATGCTGCTAAGTTTATGAGCTTAGGTGAAGTGACTAAATGCTTATTTGAAGTAGGCGGACAGTACAGAAGGAATATGTAGTTTACAATAAAAATCAAAAAGCCCTCACAATTTGTGAGGGCTTTTTGATGTAACTTTACAGCGAGTAATTATGCAAAAAAGACACATACATAAATTTATTATAAATCTAATTGTGTTTACAATTTTTACATGTTTGTGCAGTCAAGGTAAATTGTTTGCGCAGTCTGACACAGCTGCTGTTCAATTAAAAATAGATGAAGCACGAACGCTGTTTATTAATAATCCTACGAAATCAAAATCAATCGCTTTTGAAGCTTATCGTTTGGCTCAGCTGTCAAATAATAAACGGTTAATAGCTTATTCTTTAAACACGATTGGATCATCGTATTATTTTTTATCGAATTTTGATTCAACCGAATACTTTCATTTACAAGCCATGGAGATTCAAGAAGAAATTCATGATGAACTTGGCATCGGGCGTTCGTTAACTAATTTAGGAAACTCATACATGGATCAACGCTTGAACGATAAAGCGATTCAATGTTTTTTAAAAGCAGAATCTAAATTTATTAAAACTAAATACGATATAGGATTATCAAAATTGTATAACAGTATGGGTAATTTATTTAATAGTATTAATGATTACAAAAATAGTATTGTTTATTATAAAAAGGGGATTGCATTGTCGGAAAAAATGAAAGACAATAATCTTAATTATGCACTTTCCATTAATTTGGCAAACGTATACAGTTCCATAAATAAATCTGCTGATGCCTTAGAATTATATTTGATTACATATCAAAAGGCGAAATTGGATAGTAATTATGTTTATTTTTTAATGATTTGTAACAATATCTGCCAACAATACTTGGAGATGAATGAATTTCAGAAAGCAAAGAAATATAGTAATGAAGCCATGCAATTAATAAAGGAGCATGATTTTGAAGAATATTTAAAAATTGGGTCATATAGCAACTATGCAACGCTATTGGAAAGTGAGGGTCGATATGATGAGTCAAAAGAGTATATCGATTCGGCGCTATTATTACTAAAATACACGCCTGACATATCTAAGGAAATTGTTTTAAAAAAACAACTTAGCCAGGTCTTGTTTGAAAGTGGCTCTTTTGACGGAGCCTATTCTAAATTAATGGAAGCATACCTCCTCAAGGATACTATGTATCAAAATAATTTAAGTGAAAAATTATCCGAATTAAATACTATTCATGAGGTTGAGAAGAAAGAAAGTCAGATACAATTATTGAGTGATGCACAGGAGAAACAAAAAATAATTAATTATTTATTGATTGGAGTAGCGTGTATATCCTTTGTTGCTATTATCATCTTAATCACCAGTTATAGAAGAAAAAAGAAAGATAATGAGATTATTCAGGTTCAAAAAAATGAGGTCATTATCAAAAGTAGGTTAGTAGAAGAAAAGCAAAAAGAAATTTTAGACAGCATTAATTACGCTAAACGTATCCAGTACTCTTTATTAGCAAGTAATAAATTATTGAATGAAAATTTGAAGGAGTATTTTCTATTATTCAAACCAAAAGATGTTGTTAGTGGTGATTTTTATTGGGGGACAAAGGTTGTCAGTTCGAGCGGAGGCGAGAACTTTGTTTTAGTAACGGCAGATAGTACAGGCCATGGCGTACCAGGTTCAATTATGAGTATGTTAAACATTAGCTGTTTAAACGAAGCCATTAATGCAGATAAGTTAACTCGACCAGCCGATATTTTAAATGCTACTCGAGAAAAAATAATTGAACAATTATCAAATGATGGAAGTGCAGAAGGAGGAAAAGATGGTATGGATTGCAGTTTAGTGAGCTTTGATTTTAAAAACAAAAAACTAATTTACGCTGCCGCTAATAATCCAGTTTGGATAGTTCGTTCTCTTTCCTCCTTTGAAGGTGGTGTACGCAGGACGGGGGACGATGAATTTATTACGTTAACAGCAGATAGAATGCCAGTTGGGAAACATGATAAAGAAACTATACCATTTACTCAAAATGAATTTGATTTACAATCTGGGGATATGGTTTATACTTTAACTGATGGATTCCCAGATCAATTTGGCGGACCAAAAGGTAAAAAGTTTAAGTATAAACAATTAGCAGAATTATTATTAGCCATAGCCCATGAGTCTGTGGAAAGCCAAAAACAAAAGCTCGAAGAAGTTTTTGAAAACTGGAAAGGTGATTTAGAACAAGTGGATGATGTATGTATTATCGGCATCCGAATTTAGCGGTTGCCTGATAATATGATCCGCCCACTGGCGTGGTGTGCATTGTTGGGGTGAGGATTTAAGAATTTACACCTCAAAAGCATAAAAATAGCAAAAACAGTGACTTTTTCACGTTTCGTTATTATATGTCTATTTAATTATTAATAAAACTAATAAATAGTACTATTAGTTTTTTTTATTACAAAAAAGAACCTATTTTCATAAGCAGAAAAAAATAAATTTATGAGTATATTAAAACGTAGTATTGTTGTTATAGCTGTTTGCATTTCTAACTTCTTGATTTCACAAAATGAGTACAAACAAATTAATTATAGAGAAATTATTCAAAGTGGAGTTAAATTTCATGATGAAAAAAAGTATGACGAAGCAATTGCTGAGTTCAAAAAAATACAACGTAATGATTCTGGATTTGCTTTAGCATCAGTTGAATTGATTAATACTTATATCGCAAACAATAAGGATTCATTGGCAGTTGTGCTGTGTGATGAGTTATTAAAACATTCAGATCAATATACACCCAATGCTATTTTGTTTAAAGCAAATGCTTTGGATAATTTAAAAAAAATAAAAGAGTCTGAAGAAATTTACCGTTATGGAGCTAAAAAATATCCTTCAAACAATTCGTTTTTATATGAATTAGGTGTTTCAAAATTTCGTCAAGAAAAATATTTCGAAGCGTACGAACTTTTTAAACAATCTATCCAAATTAATCCGATGCACGCAGCAAGTCACTTGCAAATGGGAAGTTTAGCATTAAAACAAGGAAAGGTTGTACCTGCTATGTTAGCATTACAATATTTTTTAGTATGTGAAAACAGAAGTGCAAGGGCTCAAAATATTGTAAACTCTTTAGAGTCTATTGCTAGAATGGAATTAGGGGATGATAAATTGATTGAAATTGAAGAGATAAAATCAGAAAATGATTTTACTGATTTAGAAAGTATTGTAAGGTCTAAAATTGCCTTATCTGCAAAATATAAAGCTAAAACAGATTTAACATATGATGTAGCAAAACAAATACAATTGGTTTGTGAAAATATTGGAAAGTATAAAGATGTAACAGGTTTTTATAATTCATTTTACGGTAAATTCTTTAACGAAGTGTGGAACAGAAAGTTTTTTGAACCTTATCTGTACAATGCATTTGCTGGAATAAAAAACGAAGAAATTAATAAATGGAATACAAAAAATCAGAAGGTACTAGACGAGTATAGAAACTGGGGGTATGATTATATGTGTGTTACTTTTGCTTCATATAATGAAAATCTTCAAGGAACAAATAAGGTAGTGCCACATTGGTATAGCCGAAATAAGTTGTTTGGAGCGGGAGAGAAAAACAAAATGGGTAATAACGAAGGCTATTGGAATTATTATTTCGATAATGGGATTAAAAAATCAGAAGGTGCTTTTGTTGATGGCAAAAAAAATGGACCATGGATTTATTATTTTGAAAATAGTAACATAGAAAGTCAAGTGACATATGATAAAGGAAAAGAAACTCACTATAAAGAGTATTTTGAAAATACGAATCCAAGAGCAGCTTATCCAATTAATAATAATTTGATTGATGGAAAGGTTGTTATATATTATTCTAACGGAAAACCATTATCAGAATACGATTATGTAGCTGGTAAGATATCTGGAACAGAAAATAAATTTTATAAGAACGGTGCTAAGCAGTATAGTATTAAAAATAATGATAAAAAATTAGAAGGTGATTTAATAGAGTATTATGATAATGGGAAGATTAAACAAAAATGCAAATTTGTAAATGGCAAAAGAGAAGGGGCTTCTTCGATTTACCATAATAACACTAAAAATAGTATCAAAAATGAAGGTGTTTATGTGGATGGTGAGCCAGATGGCAATTGGAAAATTTATCATCAAAATGGAGCCTTGTCTGAAGAAGGTTTATATAAAGATGGTAAACTTGAAGGTCTTTGGAAAACATATAATGATGACGGAGTTTTAGTTGAAGAAGAAAATTTCTCAAGTGGTAAGTTTGATGGAATTGCAAAATATTATACAAAAGAAGGCAAACTTTGGGAAGAATTAACCTATAAAAAAGGAAAAATTCAAGAGATTAAAAGCTATAAAGAAACTGGAGAATTGCTAGGCTCACATAAATTATCTGGAAAATCTAACATATTAAATTTATACTATCCTAACGGTGTAAAACGAAAAGAAGGATTATATAAAAATGGAGAAATGGACGGGGTATGGAAATCGTATAATTCATTTGGTGTTTTAACTACTGAAGAAAACTATAATGAAGGAGTTTTAGACGGCCCTTATAAAACTTATTTCACAAATGGGAAAGTAAAGACAGAAACTGTTTATAAAAACGGCGAAGAAAATTCATATTTTAAAATGTATTTCATTAACGGTCAATTAAAACGAGAAGGATATGTTGTTAACGGCAATGTTGAAGGCACATGGAAATATTATTATATAGATGGAACGTTGCAATACACGAAATTTTTTAACGAAGGAGAACAAGACGGATGGACAGAGGCATATGATATTAAGGGAAAAATTTCGACAGAAGATTATTACAAATTAACTTGTTTAACTAAAGTCATCTATCATGATACAGCAGGTAAAATAAAACAAAACGTTGATTTGCCAGGAGGTAATGGAACCATAGATGAAAAACACTATAACGGAAAACCCCTTTTTCACAAAGAGTTTGAGTTTGATTTCCCTAAAGGAAAATCTTATGTGTATTATCCAGATGGAACAGTAAGTTTTGTTAAGGAGTATGAAAATGGTAAGCAAGTTGGTGTCCAAAAAAAATATGATGTGTTCGGCAAAATATTTTTAGAAACTCCCTATTTCAATGATATGGAAAATGGAAGAAAATTAAAATACCACTATAATGGAAAACTTGCATCTGAATATGATATCGTTGATAATGAAACAAATGGAACGGGTAAAATATATTACGAAAACGGAAAAGTATTGAGAACGATTAGTTACAAGATGGGAGTGGCAGATGGAGACTCACGTGTTTATGACGAATTAGGAGAGCTGATATATGTTAGAAGATATGACGATGACTTATTAGTAGGCTATACTTATAATAATGCCAAAGGAGAATTAGAGCCGTTCAAAAAAATTGAGGCAGGGGATTATAAAGTAGTATGTAACTTTGCTAACGGAAAAAAATCAATTGTAGCTAATTATACAAATGGCGATTTAAATGGATCAAGAACAACTTACTGCTCAAACGGAAATGTTTCTGAAACAGAAGGATATTATTACGATTTACAACATGGCGAAACAAAAAGTTTTTACCCAAATGGAACTCCAAAAACAATAGAAAACTATTATTATGGAGAGGAGCATGGTAACTTCAAGTTTTTCTATGAAAACGGAAAATTACGTAAAGAAGAAAATTATTTATACGGTACGCAACATGGCGTTGCTAAATATTATAGCGAAACAGGAGCATTGCTTAAAACAGTTAATTTTTATGATGGAATAGCAATATCTTCAAATTAATGAAAGGTAGTTTCTATAGTTTACTTTGTTGTATTATACTGTGTTTTAAAATGAATGCACAAGTATATGATTTGCAGCGTTTAAACAACTTATATCCTAACGAACCTATTGTTTATACTTTAAAAGAAGAAAGTGCAGAGATTTTAAATAATAAAGGTGAGTTAGTAGTTACAAAACACGTTAAAGAACAATATTTGGTGTTAAATGACAAAGGAAAAAGCTATAGAGTGAAATCTATTTACACAAATTCTTTCGTTGAAATAAAAAACATTAAAGCAACTAATTTAGTTCCTAAAGGAAATAAATACGAAAAAATTGTTGTAGATGATATCAAGGTAAAAGATTCAAATGATGATGGTACATTTTACAACGACTTAAAAAGTATAATTGTTACTTATCCAAATTCTAGTCCTGGATGTTTAATTGATATTGAGTATGATGAAATATATAATGAACCTCGTTTTTTTGGATCTTTTTATATTACTGAAGGATATCCAGTTCTTAAATCTACTTTTAAAGTAAAATGCGCCAATACAGTTAATTTAAATATAAAAGGGTTTAATGTAAATGATTTAAAAATCACCTCTACCGAAAAAATTACGAAAGCAGATAAAATACAAACTTGGTCAGTCGACTCGGTTTTGCCAATTGTTCGCGAGTCAAATGCCCCAAGTTATAGAGATTTGATGGCCTATTATCTTATCAGCATAAAGGACTATAATAAAAATGATGTCTCAACACCTTTGGTTGGATCTGTAGATAATTTATATAAATGGTACTTACAGTTAGTAAAGAATTTAAATAAAACACCTTCTCCATATATTCAGCATATAACAGATAGCTTGGTTCAAAACTGTAAGACTGATGAAGAAAAATTAAAAAAAATATACTATTGGGTTCAAGACAAAATTGCGTATATCGCTTATGAAGACGGACTTGGAGGATATATACCAAGAGAGTCTGATATTATTTGCAAACGACGTTTTGGAGATTGTAAAGATATGGCAAGTATACTTTCCTCTATGGGAAAGGCAGCTAATTTGCCAATATACTTAACGTGGATTGGAACAAGAGATATTCCATATCAATTTACGGAAATGCCTGCACCAATGGCGGCCAATCATATGATAGCAGCTTATGTTACTAAAGACACTTGTTTTTTTCTGGATGCAACTGGAAAGTTTCAAGATTTAGGGACACACACTGCCTTTATTCAAGGCAAAGAGGCAATTATTGGCAAGTCAGAATCTGAGTATGTTGTAAAAAAAGTTCCAGTTTTGCCAAGCTCTACAAATTATCTGAAAGATAGTATATCGATTAAAATAAAAAATAATAATACAGTTTCTGGCAAAGGATACTTAAGTGTAAATGGTTATTTTAAAATTACACTTCAACAAAAACTTACTGGTAAATCATATACTGAACAGTATGACTACTTAAGTTCTTTTTGCGAAAAAGGACATAACAAATTTAAGTTAGATACATTTATCATTGAGCAAAACACACGAGATAAGGAATTTAAAGTGTATTATGAGTTTGAACTAAAAAGCTATGTAACCGAATTACAAACAGAACTTTTTTTTAATATGAATTTTGATAAAAACTATATGTCAGAATACACTGTTAAAGATAGAGTTTACCCTATTGAGTTTAATTGCACATTTGACAAGCAAATTATTGTAAATTTAGAAATTGATGAAACGCAAACGGTAAAGTTTGTCCCTCAAAATATCACTTTTAATAAAGATAGTTTTAAATACACCTCAGAATATGTTTCTGCTAAAAATCACATTATATTTAGAAGCAGCATCAATGTAAATGATTATTTTATAGATAAGTCTCAGTTTGAAACATGGAATGAATTTTTGAATGAAATAAATAAAAATAATAATAAATCAATCGCATTGAAAAAAATATAAAATAGCCTGTTTGTTAATCACAAACACAACTGATTAAACAGGCCGCACTATAATAATTAAAATAACATCTACATATGAAATATTCATCATGCCGCAAGGTCAATGTAAAAATGACGAATAAATCATATAACCATCAAAAAAACAATAACATCTATATATGAAAACTGTATTCAAAAGCCTTGTAATTAATGTTTCGATTTTAATATTATCATTTCTGTCAACAGAAAGTATAGCACAAAATTATTTTTATAAAACATTTTCTTGGGAAAAACAACCTAAGGTTTATGTACCTGCCGAATCTGAGAAACAATCTGAGTTAGTATTAGTGAAAGATTTCACAGTGCTTGAAGGAGCATATGATAAAGATGGACAAGCAGTAATTTTCGAAACGCATCATCGCATATATCATATCAATAATCAAAAAGGAATAGAGCAAGTAAATAAAGTATATATTTCTACAGATCAAGTAAACGAAGAACTTGACATAAAAGCAAGATGTATCACTGCGGCTAATAAAGTCATTCCTTTTAATTCAGATAACGTAAAGCATGTTGATAATCTTGATAATGCAGGGCCATATACCATATTTTCGATAGATGGAGTAGACGTTGGTTGTGATGTGGAATATTATTATACCAACAAAAGAAGTTTTTTTCCTTATGCACTATATCGTGTAAACAATTCTTTACCTATTTCTTCTTATGAATTTACATTAATTAGCCCAAAGAATCTTATTTATGAATCTAAAAGTTTCAATGGCTTAAATGCATTTGTGAAAGACACTACTGATAAAACAAAAAACACAATGCGTTTAACTCAATCTAACATTCAACAAGTTGAAGAAGAAAAATATTCTAGCACAAACGCTAACAAACCCGCTTTTTGCATTCAGTTAGCGTATAATACAGATAAGAGTAATGCTAAATTTTACACATGGGAAACAATAGCTAAAGGATATTATAATAATTTATTTGTTTCGGATAAAGTAGAGCAAAAAGTGATAGAGAAATTTTTAGAAAAAAATAAAATCACTAAACAAGCAACACCAGAGGCAAAAATTATTGCATTAGAAAATGTTTTAAAACTTCAATACAATGTAAGTTCATCTAATGGAAATTTGCCAATTAATAAAGCGTTAGACACTAAAAACTTAGACGAAGTGACCGCATTAAAAATGTATATATATGCTTTTAATTTTATGAAAATTCCTGTTGAATTAGTTATTACATCAGACAGGATGAATAAAAAATTTGATGGAAAATTCCCTACACAATCTTTTTTAGATGATATTTTATTTTATTTTCCTGAAATTAATAAGTACACTTCGCCCTTGGAAATATTAAGTCGTTTGGATTTTCCAAACCCTAATAATGCAGCTATTGAAGGGTTATTTATTAAGGAAATTGTCCTAGGAGATATAGGAATGCCTTCTTCAAAGATTAAACAAATTATGGCTACCGATTACACTAAATCTTACCATAATTTGGATATTAAAACTAAAATAAATCCATCAACACTTGTTGCAACGTTAGATGTTGAGCAAAATTTAATGGGATATTCGGCTTATTATGTTCAGCCTATTTATGATTTATTAAATGATGAACAAAAGAAAGACGTAACAAAAAATTATTATACAATTGACAAACCAGAATCAGTTAAAAATTTAGTTATTTCAAATACAGACAAAGAATCAATTTTAACTAAGCCAATGAAAATAACATACACACAAGAACTTGGTGATGTTGTTGAAAGTGCTGGAGATAAGTTTATTTTTAAAGTTGGAGAATTAATTGGAATGCAAAGCGAACTATATCAAGAAAAGAAAAGAGTTTCGGACGGTGATATTTATTATGCACATTATTTTAAACGTACACTTGAAATCGAAATTCCTGATGGCTATAAAATCGATAATTTAGAAGATTTAAAATTAACTAAAACATGTGTTATTGATGGAAAAGAAGTTGCTCAATTTAAAAGTGAATATAAAATAGAAGGCAAGAAATTAGTTGTAACAGCTTACGAAGATTATAGAGCTATAAAATATCCACTTGTAAATTTTGATGAATTTAAAAGCGTTATAAATGCAGCGGCAGATTTTAATAAAAAATCTTTAGTGTTTAGTAAAAATTAATTTCAAATTGTTCCATATGAAACGTTTTCTTTTTTTAATTTTAGTAGGTTTTGCGTCTAATGTATTTTCTCAAACAAATTTTGTAAAATATTCTGAAGAGGCATATTATCACTTTCAACAAAATGATTTAATAAGTGCTATTAAAAAATATAGTAAAGCACTTGAATTTAAATCAGAGGCTAGTAATGGCTATAAAATAGCTGATGTATATTTAAATAGAGGCCTGTGTCGTCAATTACTACAAAGCTATCAAGGAGCAATAGCAGATTTTGACGAAGCATTAGCTATTAAGCCAGAGTACGTAAAATTATATCAAGCAAAAACGTCGGCTTATATATATTCTAAACAATATCAAGAAGCTTTAAAATGTGCAAATAAGGGATTAGAAATAAAACCTAATGATGCGGAGTTAATAGGAAAAAAAGCTGAAACATTTAGTAAAATGAAAAAGTACGACGACGCAATATCGACACTAAAACTATTACTAGAAGATAATCCCAGAAATAAGAAAGCAATGAAATACATTGCACATAATTATCAAATGAAAAAAAATTGGGACAGTGCACTTAAGTTTTTTTCAGAGGCTATTGTTTTAGATCCACTAGACTACGCTTCATTTTATGATAGAGGGATTGCTTATGCTGAAACAAATGACACAACAAGCGCATTAAAAGACATTAAACACGCCATGGAACTTGATTCGCTAGAGAAATGGGTGGGATATAATAATATTGCATATTTCATTAAATTAGAACAAAAGGACTACAAAGGTGCTATACAAATGTTTGATAAAGCTATTGCATTAAATCCTGATTTCCCATACGCATATAGTAATAGAGGATTTGCTAAATTACAGCTAGGGGATATGAAAGGCGCATATCAAGACGTCAAAAAATCTCTGTTAATGGATAGTAAAAATTCGTATGCTTATAAAAACTTAGCCCTCATCTATTTAAAAGATGGAAAAAAATCAGATGCTTGTTATAATCTTAAAAAGGCTTTGGAATTAGGCTATACAGAAGAGTATGATGATGATGCTAAAAATTTGTTGACTGAAAATTGTAAATAAAATTTATTAAATTTAAACTAAAAACAAAACCTATGAAAAAAATCCTTTACGTTATTATAGGCATTAGTGCCTTGTATTTAATCTTATGTTTCTTTGGTCCTTCAACCATTAAAGTTGAACGTTCAATAGATATTAAAACATCCTCGGCTGAAGATCTTCAACATAAATTAGCCGACTTAAAATTCTTTCATGATAAATGGAGTCCTTGGACAAGAAGAGACCCAAACATGAAAACAACTTATGCTGGTGTGTGTTGCGAACCAGGTAGTAGCTACAGTTGGGAAAGTGAGAAAGACAGTGTTGGTAAAGGAATTATGACCTTTAATAAATTTAATTCGGATAGCGTATTAATGACTTTAAATTTTGATAATACAGGAGATACCAAAGTGTATTATATTACAAAAGGGAATGATAAAGGAATGGTAAGTGTAACTTGGGGAATGGTATTTGACATTGGTTTTTTGGGTCGTGCTCCAATGTTGTTTATGAATATGGATAAAATGATTGGTCCTGATTATGAAACAGGTTTAGCAAACCTTAAAAAAGTAATAGAATCTATGCCTGTTGAAACGACTGCAAATTACGAAGTAAAAGAATTATCATGGGATGCTAAAACATTTTATGGAGTAAAAGATAAATTATCGTTTGAAAAATTGGCTGCGTTTTTTGGAACTTCTTACGGGAAAATTGGGTCAGCTCTTGCTAAAGCAAAAGCACAACCAATTGGAATGCCAAAAGCAATCTATTTTACATTTGATGAAAAAACGATGGTAACAGATGTAGCTGCTGTGATGGAAGTAGCTAATGGAACTAAACTAGAAGGAGTTGAAAAATTTGAAACCCCAGCTGGTAAAGTATTATTGATTGAATACTTTGGGGCTTATGATAAGTCAGCTAATGCTCACTATGCCATGGATGCTTATATGAAAGAAAAAGGCTTAACACAGAGTTTCGTTCTGGAAGAATATGCCAATGATCCAATGACAGAGAAAGATACAGCTAAATGGCAAACTAATATTTTTTATATAGTAAAGTAATTTTAACCACATTGTATTTGATAGCCCTCGCAATTAGCGAGGGCTTTTTTTATTTAAGTATTAATCTTATCTTAGTGTGATATCATTTTTACAATTTATTAAAACAGCATTCTACATACTTTTTTTATTTATTTTTAGCTCGGGTTTTTCTCAAAACCTAGATAGTTTATATAATAAATATAAAAAGCAGCACGACTTAAAATTAAAAACAAAAGACCTCTTAATTTATGGGGATGCTTTGTTACATCACAACATAGATTCGGCATTTGTTTGCGGTAATATTGCTTTAAAAAATGCAAAACAACTTAAAGATTCATCAATTATAGCCGAGTCTCACGTGTTATTAGGCTATGGCTTGGAATCTAAAGGAAATTACAAAGCGGCCCTTCAAAACTTTATTATAGCATCTGATTTATTTAAAAGAATTAAAAATAAACCAAAGTTAGCGCAGTGTTACACTGCCATGGGAATTGTATATTGGTATCAGGGCTTTTCAGATAAGGCTATTGATTATTATAAGAAAAATATTTCAATTTGTATAGAGATTAAAGATGAAAATGGCATGGCTGCTAGTTTTGGAAATATAGCTATCATTTTTGATGAACGCCAAGATTTGGAAAATGCATTATTATACTACAATAAAGCATTAGCAATTTTTGAAAAAAATAAAAGAGCAATGCAAACCGCTGCCTGTTTAGATAACATGTCGTTGATTTATAAACAAAAAAAAGAATTTAAAACGGCTTTAGATTTTAATTTAAGAAGTTACAATTTACGAGAACGCATAGGAGATACTTTGGGGATGCTAGCAAGCATGGAAAATTTAGGAGGCATATTTATTTCATTAAACAAGTATGATGATGCCATTGCAATTAGTGACAGAGTAGTAACTATCGCTTCTAGATTGGGTTCAAAAGAGGACATTAAATTTGCTTATATTAATTTAAAAGAAGCATACGAAGCTAAAAAAGACTACAAATCGGCAAATATTATTTTAAATAAATTGATGGAGATTAAGGATAGTCTTCGAAATATTGAAAATGCTAATCAAATAGCAGAATTAGAAACTAAGTTTAAAACAAAAGAAAAAGAAACAGAACTTTCTGAAATTAAATTAATGCAAGAGTTGCGTGAAGCAGAAAACGCTGAAAAGATAAAAAAGAAAAATTATTCAATTATTATTTTAGCGCTTATAGGCTTCTTTATTTTACTATTAGCTTTTATTTTATTAAAGCGCTTTAAAGAAAAAAAACAAGTTGCCGAAGAGTTAAGTGCTAAAAATAGTGCTATTGAAAATCAAAAAACAATAATTGATAAAGCGTATTTAGAATTATCAGAAAAAAACAAAGATATCACGGATAGTATAAAATACGCGCAGCGTATTCAAGAAGCGATCTTTCCTTCTGATAGTAATTTTTCTAGTTTGTTACCCCAATCATTTGTGTTTTTCAAACCCAAAGATATTGTAAGTGGTGATTTTTACTGGGTAGAAAAAGGAAATGCTGATTCGTTATATATTGCAGTGGTGGATTGCACTGGTCATGGAGTTCCGGGTGCATTTATGAGTATCGTTGGATTTAATTTATTAAATAAAGCCATACATGAAAATAAGTGTGACACACCAGCAGATATTTTACATCAGGTAAACATAGATTTAACAGAAACATTAAAACAAACCATAGAGGCTAGTTCAGTAAAAGATGGAATGGAAATTTCCTTATGTAAGTGGAATAAAAAAGAAAATGAATTAATATTTGCTGGGGCAAATACAATTGTTTATCACGTGAGTAATAAACAAATAAATACCATTAAAGGCAATAAATATCCTATTGGTGGCTTTTATGGCGAACAACTACAACCATTTCAAAATATAAAAATAAATATACAACCTAACGATTGCGTGTATTTATTTTCCGATGGCTATGCCGATCAATTTGGCGGACCAAAAGGCAAAAAGTATAAATACAAACAACTAGAAGAGTTTTTATTATCTAACTCTAGTAAATCTATTGCTGAACAAAAGGAATTGCTAAGTAATGAGTTTGAAAGCTGGAGAGGTAATTTAGAACAAGTAGATGATGTATGTGTGATTGGAATTAAATTTTAAAATTAGATACATGAAAAAAATATACTTGATAAGTTTTTTAGTTCTATCATTTAGTTTGTTTTCTCAGCTAGATTCTTTAAAAAATCACCCTCATTTTAAAAAGCATTTAACATGGAGTGATACTTTTTTTGGAAGTGAAGATATGTATCAAGTGTGCTATCCAAAAGATCATCGCTCGATGTTTTATTTTATCATTATTTTTTCTATTACTACTGTTGTGTTTGGTTTATTGATTATTTATATTAAACATCATAGTAATAAGCGCTTAAAAGAAAAAAATGAAATTATTGCCGAACAAAATAAAGATTTAATAGACAGTATTAATTATTCTCAAAGAATTCAGCAAGCCATATTACCGGATAAAAAAACAGAAGAAATTGTGTTGCAAAATGGATTTGCTTTATATAAACCCAAACATATTGTGAGTGGCGATTTTTATTGGTTACATAAATGTGATGATATGTTATTTTTTGCAGTAATTGATTGTACCGGACATGGTGTTCCTGGAGCTTTATTAACGATGCTGGCATACAACGCAATCAACAAAGCAGTTATTGAAAAAGAAATCATGGACCCAACTGCAATTTTGGACAGTATGAATACAGATATTAAGCAAGCATTGAAACAAAATAAGGATAATCCTATTCAAGATAGTATGGAAGTTGGAATTGTAAGTTTAAATGCAAAAACTAATGAGTTGAAATTTGCAGGAGCAAACATGTCACTAACTTATATTCAAAACAACGAATTAAAAATTGCTAATGCAGGAAAATGTTCGGTAGGGTCTGTTCAAGAAGGAGATATTGTTTTACCTACAACACACACCTTAAAATTTAACAAAGAAGATAGTTTCTATTTATATTCTGATGGCTATGCCGACCAATTTGGCGGACCAAAAGGTAAAAAGTATAAATACAAACAATTAGAAGAATTACTTTTATTGAATCATACAAAATCTTCTCAAGAACAAAAAGAAATCTTGAATTCAAGTATAGAAAACTGGAAAGGAAATTTAGAACAAGTGGACGATATAACCATTGTTGGTTATACTATAGTTTAGTAGTTGCTGATTGCTTTTTTAATTACCTCTATTTTAACACCACAATATAATTCATAAGTACCAATTCCTTTTGGAAAAGCAAAACATAAATCATCCCCTACATTTTTTTTGTCGTGAAGAATATATTTTAATAACTGCGTTTCAATTTCCTTAGTGATTTTAATGTTTTTATATATGGAAGAAATATAATCAGATATTTCTTTTTGTTCTTTTACGGAAATTCTTTTTAAAGCGTGTGCTATATCAGCTTCCATAATTATTCCAGCTGCAATAGCTTCACCATGTAAAACATCTTTTTGCTGACTAATTAAAGCACTTTCCAATGCATGACCAATATTGTGCCCAAAGTTTAATGATTTACGTAAATCATTTTCATGCAAATCTTTTTTTACGATTGTATTTTTTAATGTAATGGCTTTGGCAATTATTTTTTCAGAACTAAACTCTTTTACTGATTTTAATTTTTTTAATTCTTTCCAAAATTCAGCATCAGCAATTAAGGCTATTTTAATAATTTCAGCATAGCCATTTTTTATTTGTCTTTCAGATAATGTTTCTAAAAAAATGGGATTCACAAAAACTCCTTTAGGTTCAGCTGTTGTTCCAATATGATTTTTAATGCCTTCAAAATCAACGCCTGTTTTGCCGCCCACACTAGCATCTACCATGCTTAATAGGGTTGTTGGAATATTAATGCAATCAATTCCTCTTTTAAAAGTAGAAGCTACAAAACCACCTAAATCACTAATCACACCGCCACCTAAATTAATAATTAAACTTTTTTTATCGGCTCCCGTGTCGGTTAGCGCACCCCAAACTTGAAGGCAAGTTTCTAATGTTTTTTTATCTTCTCCACTTTCTAACTCAATAATTTCTGCTTCGTTTAGTAATGGAGAATGAAATAATAATGTTGGTAAACAAAACTCAAAAGTGTTTTCATCACAGATGATATAATAATTGCTGTAGGTGTTTTTACTCAAAAAAATATTGAGTGCGTCAAAACTTTTTTCGCCAATATATATAGAGTATGAAGTAGATTTTATTGTTGCCATTTTAAAGCAGTTGTTTAATTTGAGCTAAAGCTTGTTTAGCTTTTACATTATTTGGATTGCGTTTAATGATTTTATTCAAATAAATTTCCGCTTGTTTAAAATCTTTTTTGTAGGCATACAAGCCTGCAATGTTTAGTAATAGTGCTTCATAGTCTGGATCCAGAGATAATGCTTTAAAATATAATTGCTCTGCATTTTTCACTTGTCCTTGTGCCAGTTTTATATATCCTAAATTGGTTAAAGCAGAAACATGTTTTGGATTTTCTTTTAAAATCTCATTAAATTCTTTTTCGGCATTTGACAATAATCCTTTAGCTGCTAATACGGAGCCGTATTTATTTTTAAAATCTAAACCAAATGGTGCCAACTCAACTGCTTTTTTATAATAATTAATAGCGCGTTGCAAATCTCCTAAATTATAAAAGGCTTCGCCAATGCGGTAACTTGTCCAAGCATGGTCGTTTGAGTATGATTTTTTAATCAACAAATTATTTAATATGGTTTGATCTCCAAGTTTATTCGCATAGTTTGCAATTTTATTAAAATCATTTTTTATAAAATATAATTGAACTAAGGGTTCTAGGTTTGCTTTGATATCAGATTCTGTTTTATCTTTTAAATAAATTAATGCACTATCTAAATAATAAGATTTGTTTTCAAATTTTTCATATTGATTTAAATAAGCTCTTGCTTTGGTAATTGAGCTTGGATTTTTTTCGTTGATGGCATATAAACCAATAAATTCTTTAATGGCTTTTTTATCAATACTTGATAATGGTTTACGAATGTAATGGTCATGAACCGTTACATGTGGAATATCAATAGAACCAGATTTTGGCATGTGACAACTCACACAGTTTGATGTAATCGTAACTCCTTTTTTACTACAATTTATTTTTGATTTTCCGTTTTCGTTATGACATGAATTACAAGCATCATTAAATACATTAGGATTTGTTTCTCTTACACTCACATGTGGGTTATGACAAGTCAGACATGTCATTGCGTCTTTGTAAGGTTTTAATTTTTGAGTGCCGGTAACTGAGCTTGTCGAAGTCGAGGCACTCGAAGCAATAAAACATTTACTCTGCTTCAATCTATCCGCATGAGAAGCCATAATAAATTCATCATCTGCGTTTTTATATTTAGGTAAAAACACCGTCATGTAATCGCTTAATTTCATCCCAGGTTTAAAATCATAAAATGATTTTCCTTCTTTTAAAACAGTGTTACCTTGTAAATGGCAACGTTGACAAATGTCAAATTGAGCATCGATACTCAACTTAGCAGGATTAACGATACTGTAATCAACATATTTTGATGTGTCAATTCTGCTTCCTGTTTGTCTTTGTTCTACATGTATACTTCCTGGCCCATGACAACGTTCGCAATTAATGCCTTCTGGAACTGCAGTAAATTTGTTTTCAGAACCTAATACAAACTCAGGATAGTTGTTGTGGCAACTCATACACTCTAATCCAATCTTACGCATAAAACGGCTATTATGTCCATCTTCAAAGCCTGGCGGCAAATCCCATTTCTTTTTTTGTGTATAAAAAGTCATTGGCATTTGATTTAAATACCCATTTACCGATTGTATATGAGAATTTGTATGTTGCCCCGATCCTACAATGTAATTAACGGTTTCCTGACGTTTGTAAATTGTATCTTTACCTTGCAAACGATATTCTAAAAAACGCAAACTATCATTTTGCCAAAATGCTTTGTAATAAAAATCACCAATCTTATCGTAAATCACAGAGTTGTGATAATCTCCAGATGATTTAGTTTTTGAGGCAACATCAAACGATTTGCCCATGCCTGTTTTAATGTAAGTATTATAAATATCTTGATGACACAATTTACAAGTATTGATTCCAACATATTTTGCGGAGTCAGAATGATTCAAATACAATAGAGTGTCTTTTTTAATTTCTGTTGACGATGATTTTCCTTTTGGTGTTTCGCATGAAAAAATCACTACACCAACAATAATTGTGAAGCAGAATAATAGATATTTTAAAGAATTTGACAATCTCACTTTGTATTCTCCAAAATTAGCATAACAATTTGTAATTGCATTAAATCGCAAAAATCATCTCAATAATCATAATTTAACCCTTATTTAACGATAAAGTGTAGATTTTCAACAAGATAAATTGGTTTCTGACTTAAAAAGCACTACTTTTGCGCCCTTATTAAAATATACCATGTCAGAAATTAGAAACATTGCCATCATTGCCCATGTCGATCACGGGAAAACAACATTAGTAGATAAAATTTTACACCAATGTAATTTATTTAGAGAAAATCAAGCTTCAGGTGAGTTAATCCTTGATAACAACGACTTAGAGCGTGAGCGTGGTATTACTATTTTAGCTAAAAACGTATCAGTTACTTATAAAGGAACAAAAATTAACATCATTGACACACCAGGCCATGCTGACTTTGGTGGAGAAGTTGAACGTACATTAAACATGGCGGATGGTGTAATTTTATTAGTAGATGCCTTTGAAGGACCTATGCCTCAAACACGTTTTGTGACTCAAAAAGCAATCGCTGCTGGTAAAAAAGCTATCGTTGTGATTAATAAAGTAGATAAACCAAACTGTCGTCCTGAAGAAGTTCATGATAACGTATTTGATTTATTCTTTAACTTAGATGCTACGGAAGATCAATTAAACTTCCCAACTGTTTACGGTTCAAGTAAGCAAGGTTGGATGGGCGCAGATTATAAAACGCCTACAACAGATGTTACTTATTTATTAGATACAATTTTAGAAAATATTCCTACAGCTCCAGAGCGCGTTGGAACTTTACAAATTCAAATTACATCACTAGATTATTCTTCTTTTATCGGTCGTATTGCGGTAGGACGTGTTTTCCGTGGTATTATTAAAGAAAATATGCCTGTAAGTGTTGTAAAACGTGACGGTAGTATTCAAAAATCTCGTATTAAAGAATTATTTGTATTTGAAGGTTTAGGTAAAGTTAAAGTTACCGAAGTTCAAACTGGCGATATTTGTGCGTTTACAGGAATCGAAGGTTTTGAAATTGGTGATACTGTTGCTGATTTCGAAAATCCTGAAGCGATGCCAACCATGAAAATTGATGAGCCAACAATGAGTATGTTGTTCACAATTAACAACTCTCCTTTCTTTGGTAAAGATGGTAAATTTGTTACTTCTCGTCACTTACGTGATCGTTTATATAAAGAATTAGAAAAGAATTTAGCGATGCGTGTTGAAGAAACATCGTCTCCTGATTCTTATTTAGTGTTTGGTCGTGGTATTTTACATTTATCTGTTTTAATTGAAACAATGCGTCGTGAGGGCTATGAGTTACAATTAGGTCAGCCACAAGTTATTGTTAAAGAAATTGATGGTCAAAAATGTGAGCCAATTGAAGTTTTAACAGTAGATGTTCCTCAAGAATCAGCTTCTAAAGTAATTGATTTAGTAACACAACGTAAAGGTAATTTATTAATCATGGAAGCTAAAGGAGATTTAACTCATATTGAGTTCGAAATCCCTTCTCGTGGTATTATTGGTTTACGTAACAACGTATTAACTGCTACAGCTGGGGAGGCTATTATGGCTCACCGTTTCAAGGATTACGAGCCTTGGAAAGGCCCAATTCCAAGCCGTATTGCAGGTGTATTAATTTCTAAAGATAAAGGAACTGCAGTAGCTTACTCTATTGATAAATTACAAGATCGTGGTAAATTTTTCGTTGAAGCAGGTGACGAAATTTACCCAGGTATGGTTATCGGTGAACATATTCGCCCTGATGATTTAGTTGTAAATATCTGTACAGAGAAGCAATTAACAAATATGCGTGCATCTGGAACAGATGATAAAATGCGTATTGTACCAAAAATTAACTTCAGTTTAGAAGAAGCAATGGAATACATTCAAGGTGATGAATACGTTGAAATTACTCCATCTTTTATTCGTTTACGTAAAATCTATTTAGATGAAAACGAGCGTAAACGTATGGGTAAAACGTTAGTTTCTAAATAATATTAACGTATAAATAGTTAAAAGGCAAAGTAAAACCATTGTGTTTTCTTTGCCTTTTTGCATTATACCATTATTAGCCCCCTCTGGAGGGGGGGCTAGGGGGAGGAATAACATACATATTAGATAAAAGAAAATAATCTTGTACTTTTAACCACGAAATAGAATATGAGCAAGCCTAGTTACGAAGAAATATATATGGAGTTAGCCGAAAAGCTAGCCTTACGCTCACATTGCGTAAAAGCTCAGGTTGGAGCAGTTTTAACCAAAGATACTCGTATTGTATCATTAGGATATAATGGTCCACCCGCAGGCACACATAATTGTGATCAAGAATGGCCAGAACACGGCTGCGCTCGTGATAGCAAGGGAAGTTGCTCTTTAGCGCTTCATGCCGAGCAAAATGCCATACTCTATGCGGTTAAAAATAACACCACGATTGATGGCTCTACCTTATATGTTACTTTATCTCCCTGCATTGCATGTGCTAGAGTAATTTATACGATGGGAATTAAGAGAGTATATTATAAAAACAGCTATGCCGAGTATAAAAAAATTCCATCTGATGAAGGCGTTGATTTTTTAAGAAAATTTGGAGTAGAAGTGATTAGATATAAAGGAAAAGAGTAAGTCGACAAACGTTATATTAAATTTATAAAATATTACACCATGTTTTTAAGAATCTTTTTTACACTCATTACTTTTTTAATCCTTCAAGGTGTTTGTTTGGCGCAAGAAGGAGGAGGACCTCCTAAAAAGGAACAGTCTATGAAAAGTAAACGCAAACAGCGTAAAGAAGATAAAAGAAAGTGGAAAGAGGATAGAAGAAATAAACGCGCCGAAGAAAAAAAAATTCGCAATCATCATAAACGAATTCAAACCAAAGAAGTTCGTAAAAGAATGAAGCGAAGTAAAGGAAAAGCGATTCGAAATAATGCGCATCAGCGCGAACCATTTTTTCAGCGTTTATTTCAGAAAAAAAGAGGTAAAGGGTCTAAACAACCTAAAGAAAAGGCATCTAAATCTCAGCAAAAATAGATCTATCGCTATTTTTACAAGTTTTTAATTTGAGATTTTTTTAATTTATTACCAAAATTTAACCACTTATTGCCAAAAACCCGCCACTTATCAATTTAGTGCCTCCATTTAACAGAAGGACATTTTGCCACCATGCATTATTTGTAATTTCGTGTTAATTCTTGTTAAGTTTTAATACCCTTTAACAAAAAAAACTTGGAAAATAACAGTCACATAATCAGAATATTACAAAAAACTGGGAGAAAAATTTGCACTAGTTACCTATCATTTATATATTTATCCGCTCGTACAAATCGAACGTAATTAAAAAACTATCAATATGTTAAGAAAAATTTACTTTTCAATCGTAACACTTTTATTAGCTGGTGCCTCTGTAATAGCCCAAAATAATGGCGGAGCCATCAAAGTTTTATTAAAAGATAAGTCAAATGGTGAAGCAATTCCATTTGCTAACGTCGTGGCATATCAAGGCGGAGTTCAAGTAGGTGTTGCAACTACCGATATGGATGGTTATGCAATGATTAAACCCTTATCTCCAGGTAAGTATGATGTAAAAGGTGTTTATGTTGGTTATCAAGCAGCTCAACAGAATGGAATTATTGTTGGTGAGTCTAAAACAGCTTATATTACTATTGAGTTATCTAATGGCGAAGGAATTAAATTAGATGAGGTAGTTGTTGTAGATTATCAAGAACCGTTAATTGATGGTGATATGAAATCTGGAGGAACTGTAACTCGTGAAGAGTACCAAAATATGGCTACTAAAAACATTAACTCTGTAGCGGCAACAACCGCTGGTGTATTTCAAGCGGATGAGGGTTCTGCATTAAATGTACGTGGTGGTCGTTCTTCTTCTACTATTTATTTTGTAGATGGTGTTAAGGTTATTGGTGGCTTAGGCGTTCCTCAACAAGGCGTAGAACAATTAAATGTTATTACAGGTGGTGTTCCCGCTCAATACGGTGATGCTACTTCTGGTATTATTTCGGTTACAACTCGTGGACCTCAAAGTAAATTTACTGGTGGTATTGAATTAATATCTTCTCAGTTAACAGATAAATACGGATATAACTCATTAGGTTTCTCATTAGGTGGGCCAATATTACAAAAAAGAGATTCAACGGGACAAAAGAAGCCAATTATTGGTTTCTTCTTATCAGGTCAGGGTAATTACGAAAAAGACCCTGATCCATCATATGTTAAGTTATGGAAAGTAAATGATGAAAAATTAACTGAGCTAGAAAAAACTCCGTTACGTGTAGTGTCTGTAGGTAATGATTTTGTTTTTCGTCGTGAATTAGATTATTTAACCAAAGCAGATATGGTTCAAATACCAGTTAGACAAAATGTAGCAAATCGTTCTATCCAATTAAATGGAAATATTAAAATTAAGGCAGCTGCAAATACAGATATTCAAATTGGAGGTGCTTTTGATTATGGAAATAGACATGATTATAATTTTGCATGGTCTCTTTTTAATGCTCAAAATAACTCACAAACAATTAATACAACTTGGAGAACTTACGCTCGTATCAATCAAAGATTTGGAACTAACCAAACAGGTTCAGAAAAAGAAAAATCTCAAGCTTTAATCTCTAATGCGTTTTTTACATTTTTAGCTAGTTACGAAAAAGCTAAGGCTAAAACACAAGATGATACTCACAAGGATAAAATATTTAATTATGGATACCAAGGTAAGTATAACTGGAGTGTAGATACAACTACTAATTATAACTTGGCATATGACGAAGTAAATAATAAATATTTTTTAGATTATCAAGGACCTGTATTTAGTCCTGTAACTTATGAAAGAAGTGAGTTAAATCCAACAACTGCAAACTACTCTTCTCAAGTATTTGATTTCAGAGGATCTGAAGAGTCAATCCAAGCAGCTCAAGGTGACAATGCCTTTGTAAATGGAGATAGACCACAAAGTATTAACGGTTTATTTTTACCAACAGGTTACCAATCTAACTTATATAGTATTTCAGAAAGCACTCAATTACGTTTTGCATCTAGTTTTTCAGCAGATTTTAAAAATCATGCTATTTCAGTAGGTGTAGAGTACGATCAACGTAATCAAAGCGCCTATACAGTGAGCTCTATTGGTCTTTGGGATCGTATGAGACGTTTAACGAATTCTCATTTACAATCTTTAGATAAAGAAAACCCAATCATTATTCCAGGTTCTTCTCAAACTGGAGGTTTAGAACAATACTATTATAGATATGCTTATAATCCATCTGCTCAAAATCAAATTGATAAATCTTTACGCGAATCTTTAGGTTTAAGTGTAGATAACCAAACTTTTATTAATACTGATGCGCTTACTCCAGACGATTTAAGTTTAGATATGTTTAGCGCACAAGATTTAATTCAAAGCGGACAGGGTCAATTAGTTTTCTATTATGGATATGATTATTTAGGAAATAAAAATAACAACTCTACGAACCTAGATAAGTTCATGAATGATAAAGATAAAAACGGAAATCAAACTTTAAATGTTGGGGCGTATAAACCGATTTATGTTGCAGGTTACATTCAAGATAAATTTGACTTTAAAGACATTAAATTTAACGTTGGTGTTCGTGTAGATCGTTTTGATGCGAATCAAAAAGTATTAAAAGATCCATATTTATTCCATGAAGCATACACAGCAGGAGAGAAATCAGATGGAGTTCCTGAAAATATTAAAGATGATTATGTAGTGTATGTAGATAATTTAACAAGTTTAAATGTTGTGGGATACAGACATACAGACGAAAAAACACAATCAACTATTTGGTATAATAATGAAGGTAAAGAGGTGACTGACCCTAAGTTATTAGCTGTTGATGGAAAATTAACTCCTTGGTTGAAAGATGAAGCTTTTGCTGATAAAAATGCATTTAGTGTAAACGCTTTTAAAGATTATAAGCCACAAATTAATGTAATGCCTCGTATTGCATTCTCATTCCCTATTTCTGACGTAGCAAACTTCTTTGCTCACTACGATGTTTTAACTCAACGTCCTTCTGACGGGTTAATGCGTTTCGATCCAATGGATTATTATTTTATAGGTTCTACTTCTAGTAGTCCATTTATTACAAACTCTAATTTAATGCCTGAAAAAACAATTGATTACGAAATTGGATACAATCAAGTATTAAATCAAAAGAAAAATGCAGCTTTAAAAGTAACTGCTTTCTACCGTGAGTTAAGAAATCAAATTACTTTAGTTTCTTTAACGAATGCGTACCCAAAAACTTACCAAACTTATGCAAATAAAGATTTTGGTACAGTTAAAGGTTTAAGTGCAGAGTTTGATTTACGTAGAACGGGTGGCGTTTCTTTAACAGCTAACTACACATTGCAATTTGCAGAAGGTTCAGGTTCAAATGCTAACTCAGGAGCAAATTTATCTAACTCAGATCAACCAAACTTACGTATTACATTGCCTTTAGACTACGACCAAAGACATAACATTACTATTAATTTAGATTATCGTTTTGGAGAAGGAAAAGACTACAAAGGACCTCAATTCAACCGCAAGAAAAAAGATGCTACTCAAACAGTTCAAGTATTACAAAATGTTGGGGCTAACTTAATCTTCCGTATTGGTTCAGGTACACCATATACTCGTGACGTATCAGCTACTCCAATAGGCGGTCGTTCTCAAATTAATGGTTCTGTTAACGGATCTAATAAGCCTTGGCAGTTTAGAGCTGATTTCAGATTAGATAAAAACATTGAATTAACTTGGGGTAAAAAAGATAGCGAAAACAAAAAAACAGCTAACTTAAATATCTATTTACAAGTTTTAAACTTGTTAAACACAAGAAATATTTTAAATGTATATAACTATACTGGTAACCCTGAAGATGATGGATATTTAAATTCGTCTCAAGGTCAAGTTAATATTAATAAAGACCCGTCAACTGTTACTTCATTTACTGATCAATATAATATCTACATTAACAATCCAAATAACTATGCTAGACCTCGTACAATTAGAATTGGGGTATTATTAGATTTTTAATATTTAAAACGAATTTACTATGGAAATTATGACTAAGTTAAACAAACATATTCTAGTAGCTGCTGTAACACTTACGGCTTTATCTGGAACTGCAAGAGAGAAATATGGCAATGTTTTTAGAAATGCTGCCCCTGAAAAGGTAATGGCTGGGTGTAGTCCTGCTCAATCATCTGCAGAGTTATCTGTAAATAATGTTAGAACAATTATTTATTCGGGATCTGATATGTGGTGGGATTTATTTGGAGGTGGAAACGCTTGGTATTTAGTACCAAAAGTGGAAGACCGTTCAAAAGGAGCCTCTTCAAACTTTGCTGGTAACGTATGGTTTGGTGGATTAGATGTTGGTGGACAATTAAAGATTGCTGCACAAACGTATCGTCAATCTGGTGTTGACTTCTGGACTGGACCTTTAAGTACAGTAGACGCTTCTACAACGGCTGATCAATGTCAAAAATATGACAAGATTTTCAAAATGACTCGTACTGAAGTTGATAATTTTGTTTTATCTGGAGGACCTGTTACCACCAATATGAAAAACTGGCCAGGTAATGGTGATATTTCTTTAAATCATGATCCAAATTTAGCTCCTTATGTAGATGCTGATGGAAGTGGTACTTATGAGCCAGAAGCTGGAGATTATCCATATTATGACGTATACAACGACGGTTTAAAAGATAATTTAGGTGTTTGTAAAGCACGTGTATTTGGTGATGAAACTTTATGGTGGGTTTACAACGACAATGGAAATAACCATATTTCAACTGGTGGTAGAGCTATTGGTATGGAGATTCGTGCGCAAGCATTTGCATTCAAAACAACGGATGAAATTAATAACATGACGTTTTATAATTATCAATTAATTAACCGTTCTTCTTTCCCTTTATTAAATACTTACATGACAGTTTGGACTGATGCGGATTTAGGTTATTATTTAGATGATTATATTGGTTGCGATGTAAAAAGAGGTTTAGGTTATATCTACAATGCAACTCCTAATGATCCTACAGTTTCTGGTACTGTTGGTTATGGCACATATGTCCCTTCTTTAGGATGTGACTTCTTTCAAGGACCAATTAACACGACTAATGGAATTGATGATAATGGAAATGGGACTCCTGATGAGCCAGGTGAACAAATGGGAATGACTAAATTCTTATACTTTAATAACTCTTTCCCAGGTGTTCCTTTACAAACTACTGACCCTCAAAATGCAGCTCAATATTATCAATATATGACAGGTTTTTGGAGAGATGGAACTCCTTTTACTTGTGGTGGTAATGGCTATGGCGGAACTATTCCAACAAGTTATGTATATCCTGCAGATACATATACTGCTGGTGCTTGTGGAGCAACACCTTGGTCAGAAACAAGTACACCAGGCGATAGACGTTTTATGCAATCATCAGGACCTTTCGAATTACAGCCAGGTGCTGTAAACTTTATTACTGTTGGTTTACCTTGGGCTCGTACAACTTCTACAGATCCTAAAGCATCTATCCCTTTATTAAAAATTGCAGATGATAAAGCTCAAGCTTTATTTGATAACTGTTTCCGAGTATTAAGTGGTCCTGAGGCACCAGATATGACAATTCAAGAAATGGAAAATGAATTAATTATTTATTTCTCTAATAAACCAAGTTCTAATAACTATTTATTTAAATATAAGGAATTAGATGTGTCTATTATTGTTGACCCTACTCATTTCCCAAATGTTGATAATTACTATCATTTTGAAGGGTATAAAGTATACCAATTGAAAAATGAGGCAATTACTCAAGAAGAATTAACAGATCCGTCTAAAGCTAAATTGGTATTTAACTGTGATGTTGCAAATGGAGTATCTAGATTAATTAATTATGAGTATGACGCAACAACTGGAGGAGATATTCCAAAAGTAAAAATTGACGCAACTGATAATAGTGATAAAGGAATTCAAACTACTTTCCACTTTACTCAAGATCAATTTTCGGCATCTCAAGATAAAAAAGTAATTAATAATAAGACTTACTATTTCTTCTGTGTGGCTTATGGTTACAATCAGTATGGTGAGTATAAAGAAGACCAACCATTTACTTCTGTTGGAGAACCTAGCAGCGAAGGACAAAAACGCCCTTATTTAGAAGGTCGTAAGTCTAAAAAAGCTTTCGGTATTCCTCACAATCCAGCTCCTGAAAAAGATGGTTCTATAACAAATTCAGCATATGGATATGGACCAAAAATTACAAGAATTGAAGGACAAGGAAATGGCGGTAATTATTTAGATTTAACAGCACAGTCAGTTAATGATATCTTACGTAAATCTAATGGAAGAATGGATACCATTACTTATGAAAATGGAAGAGGTCCATTAAAAATTAAAGTGGTAGATCCATTAAATGTTCCTAATTCTAATTTCTCATTTGCATTTATTAATAGAAACTGGAGTTCATCTATTGATACAGTTGATAATGTTGATCCTTGTAAAAATAAATCTGAATACCATATCAATTTACCTTACAATAAGTTGAGTATTAGAAATACTCAGTTTGGTAATATTATGCCAGATTCAACAACATGGGTTTTAAAAGATTTAAATACTAATAAATCGTATTACCCATGTAAAGCAATCAAAATTGCCGAAGAGTATTTCTTCCAAGATTTAGGCCTCTCAGTTACTGTTGGTCAATCTAGAGACGTAGCAGAGATTTCAAACCCATCAGCAGCAACAGATAAAATTGTTCAAAATGGTGATATTATTGCTGGCTCTGGCCTCTCATTTTCTAACCCTTCTACAAGTTGGTTAGGTGGATTAGCTGATTCAGATGGAAGTTCGCCTTTTAACTGGATTCGTTCAGGAAATTTCGAAGATGCTAACGACGGTCTTCAAAATGACGTAAAGGCTGGTAGTGATTTCTTAGATCCAAATCAATATTTTGAAAGTTTAATTGGTGGAACTTGGTCTCCTTATGTATTGGCAGCAGCTACTAAACCAGGAACTATTTTAGCAGCTCCAGGATACAGTTTATCTACTTCAGCAGTTCAAGGCTTAACTAATAATTATGATATTAGAGGTTTAGCAAGTGTTGATATTGTATTCACAAAAGATAAAAATAACTGGACTAGATGTTTAGTATTAGAAGAGAACGATGAAGCAAGTTCAAATCCAACAGCTTCTAAGAAATTAGAGCCAAGAAGACATAAATCTGTTGATAAGCAAGGTATTGCTCTTGGAGCACCTGGTTGTAATGTAGCTGAAGCTTCTTTTGACTCTGTTCCAGGTCAGCCATTCCAATATGGTTTATCTTGGTTCCCAGGATATGCAATTAACTTGGAAACAGGAGAGAGATTAAATATCGCTTTTGGCGAAGATTCTTATCAATCTGCTTCAAATGCCTTAGCGCCAAACAATGGTGATGATATGATGTGGAACCCAACAAGTAATGTAACTACAAGCAACTCATACCCTTATGCTTTTGGTGGAAGACATTATATTTATGTATTTGGTCATAATAGAACAGCAATGACATATACAAATGTTACAGGAACAAGTTCATCTGTATCTGGTAAGGTTATTGGGGCAGGCACTTATGCAAACTTCAGAGATTTCGCATATTGCTATAAGATGGCTTTTGCAAACAATACAGTGAATATTTTACATAATATCTGGACAGACGCAATGTGGGTTAATATTCCATTGTTAGTGGATTCTAGGTATGCGTTTAAAAACCCAGCTGATATGCCTTGTGATGCTAAAGCTAGTTTGAGAGTTAAAAAACCATACAAATATGGAATGAGTGGAGTTTATTCAAATACCATTTCAGCATTTTTATCGGCTCAAGTACCATCTCCAATTGTTCCAGATTTAACTGGTAGTACTTATACACGTTTAACAAAAGACTTATTAGCGAGTCCACAAAACAACAATTTTGGTTTATATACATTTAATACCTCTGATATATTTACTGAAATTAATAGTGGAGATGAGCATAAATCTGCTTTGGATTTGATTAATGTTGTTCCTAATCCTTACTATGCATATTCATCTTATGAAACAGGAAGGATAGATAATCGTGTAAGAATAACTAATCTACCTAACAAGTGTAAAATTAAAATTTTCACTTTAAATGGTACTTTGGTGAGAACTTTTGATAGAGATGTTAGTGGTCAGGAAGATATTTATGGTACAGAAACGGGGTCTGACTTCGTTCGTGCAAAACGTTTACCTTATCAAGATTGGGATTTGAAAAATCAAAGTGGTATTTCCGTAGCTAGTGGCTTATATATCATTCATATTGATGTTCCAGGTGTTGGAGAAAAAATATTGAAATGGTTTGGTGTAATGAGACCTTTAGATTTACAAAGTTACTAGTTGTTAAATACTATTATAAAATAAGAATATGAAATCATTTTTAAATATATCATTAGGAGTTGTTTTAACAGGTAGTTTTTTAGCTACAAGTTTTCAGGCAAATGCAGGTAATCCTGAGCGTGCTGGACAAGCCGGAGCATCTCAATTATTAATTAATCCTTATGCTCGTTCTGCGGGCTGGGGAGGTGCTAATGGAGCCCGCACTAAGGGATTAGAGTCCCAGTATACAAATGTTGCTGGTATTGCAGGTACCAAAAAAACAGAGTTAATGTTTATGCATTCTCAGTGGTTAAGAGGAACTGGTATTAATATTAATACATTTGGATTTACTCAAAAAATAGGTGAAACTGGAGCTATTGGTTTAGGCATTATGTCTATTAATGCTGGTAAAATTGAAAGAACAACCGAAGACCAACCAGAAGGTGGTTTAGGTACCTTCACTCCACGTTTTACAAACATAGCTTTATCTTATGCAAAAGGTTTCTCTGATAATATCGCTGGTGGTATTACGTTGAGAGTAATTTCTGAAGGTATTGATAACGTTAAAGCTCAGGGTGTTTCTATTGATGCAGGTGTTCAATATCACACGGGTAAATATGATCAAGTTCACTTAGGCGTTGCTTTAAAAAATGTTGGACCTAAAATGCAATATAAAGGGGATGGTTTATCTACTCAAAAAACAGTAACTAACGCATATGGTAACTCATACGATTTAACTATCAACAGTAAATCTAATGCATTTGAATTACCAGCTTTGTTAAACATTTCTGGTGCGTATGATATTTATTTATTAAAAGATTCAACTGGAAGATCAAAAACTCACCGTGTAACTGTAGCTGGTAATTTTACTTCTAATTCATTTACTAAAGATAATTTCTTATTTGGTTTAGAATACGGTTGGAAAGACATCGTAATGGTTCGTGCTGGTTTAGCTACTGAAAAAGGCATTTTTAAAGGAGAAGGAAACCGTACAACTGCTTTTACAGGACCTTCTTGTGGAGCAACAATTGAAATTCCATTAGGAGAGAAAAAATCGACATTCGCTGTTGATTATTCTTATAGATTTACAAATCCTTTTGGTGGTGTTCATTCTTTTGGAGCTAGAATTAATTTATAATTAGTATATTCGCTTAACGAATTTTTAAAGAGTCCCGAATTTATTCGGGATTCTTTTATTTTAAAAACATACAAGAAATGGCAGCAGTAGCATACTACACAGAAGAAGGATTGCAGAAGTTAAAGGATGAGTTACAACAACTAAGAACCGTTGAACGTAAAAATGTAATTAAACAAATCGCAGAAGCTAGAGATAAAGGAGATTTATCTGAGAATGCTGAATATGATGCAGCAAAAGAGGCGCAAGGCTTATTGGAAATAAAAATTGCCAAGTTAGAAGAGATTGTTGCAAATGCTAGAGTGGTTGATAGTTCTAAGTTAGATATTTCAAAAGTGAGTATTTTAACAACCGTTAAAATAAAGAACCTAAAAAACAACATGGAAATGAAATATACCATAGTTGCCGAAAATGAAGCGGATTTAAAATCAGGTAAGATATCCATAGATTCGCCTATAGGAAAGGGACTTATAGGAAAAAAGGTTGGAGATAAAGTAGAAGTTACCGTTCCTGCTGGCATTGTTCCATTTGAAGTTATAGAGATAAGCATTTAAATTATGTCTAGTATTTTTTCTAAGATAGTTGCAGGAGAAATACCTTGTTATAAAATAGCTGAAAACGATAGTTATTTGGCTTTTTTGGATGTATTTCCTTTAAAAAAAGGTCATATTTTAGTTATTCCTAAAAAAGAAGTAGATTATATTTTTGATTTAGATAACGATACTTACAATGGACTCATGTCTTTTTCTAAAACAATTGCCATTGCCCTAAAACAGGCAATTCCTTGCAGTAGAGTTGCGATGAGTGTCATTGGTTTAGAAGTGCCTCATGCACATGTTCATTTGATACCAATGATTACAATGAACGATGTAAATTTCTCAAACGAAAAGTTGAAGTTAACTAAAGAAGAATTCGAGGAAATATCCCAAAAAATAAAACAGTACCTCTAACCGACTGGTAGAATCCACTCACCTTATTTATCATTTTTTGACGAATTCTCGTTCATAAAAACACTTATATTTGCACCCTAAAATTAAATTCCCATCATGGATAAAAAATCGCTTATTGGTTTAGGATTAATTGCTGCTATATTAATTACATGGCTTGCATTAACAGGACCAAGCAAAGAACAAATTGCACGAAACAAACAAATTAAGGATTCGGTAGAATTAGCAACTAAAGCAGCACAAGTTGCAGAAGAAGCTAAAGCAGCTGCGAAAAAATTAGCAATGGCTAATGATACAACAACTGTAAAAGTGGTGGTATCTGATTCAATTTTACAATTACAAAAAAGTAGTATTTATAAAGATTTTGCTGTTTCAGCAGAAGGTAAGTCCGAAATTGTAACCATAGAGAATGAAAACATTAAAGCATTTATTTCTACTAAAGGAGGAAATGTAGAGAAAGTGATTTTGAAAAATTTCAAGCGATATGGCAAAACAGAACCATTAATTTTATTCGATAAAGATTCAACTCATCAATACATTCAATTTGAAGCGTATGCAAATAACATGCGCTTTACTACAGATAGTTTTTATTTCAAACCATCCTCCTTAAACGAAGTGGCTAATGGAAACGATTCAAAATCTATAATTTTAAAATTAGAAACTTCAAAACCTGAAAGTTATATTGAGTATATCTATACGTTAAAAGGAAATGATTACATGCTAGATTACGATGTGAATTTCGTAGGTATGCAAAATATCATTTCAAGCAAAAGCAATAAGGTAACAATGCATTGGGCTCAAGCATTGCCTTCTCAAGAAAAACATATTGCTAAAGAAAGAGAAGCGGCTACAGTTTACTATAATCAAACTAAAGAAGGCGTTGATTATATAAATGCAAGAAAAATGGAAGAGAAATTATTGAATGAAGATAATATCAAGTGGGTATGCTTTAAGCAACATTTCTTTAACTCAACTTTAATAGCTGATTCTGAATTTTTGAAAGAAGGAAGCTTGGTTAAAACTTTTGAGAATCCAAACTCTACACAATTTGTAAAAACTATTACAGCTGAATTATCAATTCCTTATAAGCATTCTTCATCCGAAAAATTTGGAATGGCTTTTTATTTTGGTCCCACTCAATACAATACATTAAAAGCGTATGACATGGATTTAGAGGAAATTATTCCTTTAGGTTGGAGTGTGTTTAGTTACATTAACAAGTGGATGATTATTCCATTGTTTAGTTTATTGTCGGGATTAAATAGTGGTATTATTATTTTAATATTAACCTTAATCTTAAAAACATTATTATTTCCAATTGCTTATAAAACGTATATGAGTAGCGCTAAAATGCGCGTATTAAAGCCAGAAATTGATGAGTTAAATGCCAAGTTTGAAAAGGCTGATGATCCAATGAAAAAACAACAAGAAACTATGGCGTTATACAGAAGAGCAGGGGCTAACCCACTTTCTGGATGTTTACCTATGTTGCTTCAATTTCCAATTTTAATTGCCTTATTCGGATTCTTTCCTGCGGCTATTGAATTAAGACAAAAAGGATTTTTATGGACAGATGATTTATCTACTTACGATTCGGTTTATAATTTTGGGTTTGAAGTTTGGGGCTTTGGAGATCACGTGAGTATGTTTGCTATCTTAATGTTTGTGTCTACTATTATTTATACATGGATGAATCAGGCAATGTTGCAACCACAACAAACACAAATGCCAGGTATGAAATATATGATGTATTTAATGCCGGTTATTTTCTTAGCAGTGATGAATAGTTACGCAGCTGGTTTAAGTTGGTATTATTTTTTAGCTAACGTTATCACGTTCTTACAAACTTGGGTGATGAAAAAAGTAATTGATGATGGAAAGATTAGAGAGCAACTTTTAGCCAATATGCAAAAGCCAGAGAAAAAATCTAGCTTTCAAGCAAAATTAGAAGAGATGGCAAAGCAAAGACAGCAATTACCAAACAAAAAAAAATAAAATAACTAAGTCGCTCTATTAGAGCGACTTTTTTAGTTAAACAAAAAAATAAATTCAATTTTTCTACAAATTATTTCCCTCTAAGAGTGCAATATCATAGGTATTTTGAAGTGATTTTGGTTGCTTTTTTTAATTTAATAGTTTAGTTTAGTAAAACTATACTTACGATTAATATTTAAAAATGAAAGCAACTTTTAAAATAGCATCTATCATTCTATTATTATCTAGCAGCATTGATACGTATGCACAAGCATGGGTGGATAAAATGCAGGATACAACCCAGAATTTTTATTCGATTCAACAGGAATTTAATACCTATTGGCAAAATAAAACATACGAAAGAGGTAAAGGTTATAAGGCATTTAAAAGATGGGAGTGGTTTACAGAGCCAAGAGTATATCCATCAGGAGATTTAAAGTTAGGATCAAGAGCTAAAGCATATGAAGAATTTCAAAATTATTTAGCACAAAATCCAATAGCAGCCCAGAAAATAAATTCAACAAATGCTACTAGTACTTCTGGTAACTGGATACCAATGGGACCTTTTGGTTCTCCAATTGGTGGAGATGCGGGGAGAGTGACCTTTATTAGATTTTTACCAGGAGACATCAATACTATATTTATTGGAACTGGTGCTGGTGGAATGTGGACATCTTCAGACGCTGGAGCGACATGGACAACAAACACGAATAATTTAGAGGTTTTAGGATGTTCGGATTTAGCTATTAATCCTATAAATACAGATATTATGTATTTAGCTACAGGCGATATTGATGCTGGAGATACTTATGCAACAGGAGTTTTAAAATCTGTAGATGGAGGTTTAACTTGGAATACAACAGGCTTAACGTATTCAGTGTCTAGCACCAGAAGAATAGGTAGATTATTAATCAATCCTTTAAATCCCAATATTTTATTTGCAGCTACGTCTTTAGGCATTTATAGAACTAATAATGCTGGAACAAACTGGGCGCTTGTTAGAGCGGGAAATTTTAAAGACATGGAGTTTCGCCCAAATGATACAAGTACAGTTTATGCAGTAACAGCCTCTACATTTTTCAAATCTACAACTGGAGGAAACACAGCTGCTTCATTTGTTCAAGTAACATCTGGTCTTCCAACAGCAGGAGTTCGTCAAGTAGTTTCAGTTACACCAGCAGATCCTAATTATATATATATCTTAAGAAGTGCATCTGATAATTCGTTTGGTGGCGTATATCGTTCAGTAGATGGAGGAGTAACATTTACTTTAATGTCTAATACTCCAAATATTTTTGGATGGGACACTAATGGTTCAGATACTGGTGGACAAGGCTGGTATGATATTGCGTGCGGTGTTTCTCCAACTAATAAAAACGAAATTATTTGTGGCGGAGTAAATACGTGGAAGTCTACAAATGGAGGTTCTACTTGGACTCTAAATTCGCATTGGTATGGAGGCGGTGGAAAGCCTTATGTTCACGCTGATTTACACGCTGTGGAATATGCCACTGGAACAATTTGTTATTTAGGACATGATGGTGGAGTTACAAAAACAACGAACGGAGGTTCTAGTTGGACAACTATAAACGGTCAAATGAATATTGCTCAAATATATCGTATGGGACAATCAACAACAACTGCAAATTATCTATTAACTGGGCATCAAGATAATGGCAGTAATTTATTAAATGGTTCAACTTGGACTGAAGTGTATGGCGGAGATGGAGCAGATTGTTTCGTTGATTGGAGTAATAATAATACATTAGTTGAAAGTTACGTTAATGGTGATTTTAATATTTCAAATAATGCTGGAAATAGTTGGACAAGTATCACTTCTGGATTAACAGGTACTGCAGCTTGGGTAGCTCCTATTATTCAATCGCCACATGTTGCTAATACATACTATTGTGGATATCAGCAAGTCTTTAAATCAACTAATAAAGGAACTTCTTGGACACAAATGGGAACTTTATCGTCTAGTGGAAATATTTTATATTTAGCAGCGGCTCCATCAAATTCTTTGGTATTATATGCTGCTACAAGTGGAAGTGTTTATAAAACAATAAATGGGGGAACCAGTTGGACAACCATTACGTCAGGCTTACCTACAGGGTCTGCACAAATTACCAGAATCGCAGTTGACAATACGGATGCAAATAATGTATTTGTAACGTTTTCTGGATATTCTGCAGCTAATAAAGTTTTTGTTTCAACCAATGGCGGCTCATCTTGGACTAATATATCAACGGGATTGCCAAACTTGCCTGTAAACTGTATTATATATTCTAATAATTCCAACGATGCGGTATATGTAGGAACGGATGTTGGAGTATATTATAGAGATGGCAGTATGACTTCATGGATGCCTTTTATGACAGGACTTCCAAATGTAATTGTGAATGATTTTGAGATTTTTTATCCTACAAATAAATTAAGAGCTGCTACTTATGGCAGAGGTGTTTGGGAATCCGATTTATATTCTAATCCAAATTCAGTTCCTATGGCAAATTTTTCTACGTCATTTTCTTCGGCATGTGTTAACACCCCTTTTGTATTTACAGATCAATCATCTAGCATGCCTACTGCTTGGAGTTGGACATTAACTGGAGCCTCGCCATCCACATCAACGGTTAAAAATCCCTCGGTAACATATACAGCAGCAGGAGTGTATACTGTGTCTTTGGTTTCAACTAATGCTAATGGTTCTAGTGCTGTATTTACAAGTACGATTAATGTTACCACAGCCCCAATGATTACTGTTCCGTCTTACACAGTTTGCCAAGTGCAATCAAAAGCCTTAGCAGCAAGCGGGGCCTCCACTTACTCATGGTCTACGGGCTCTACTAATGCAGTATTAATTGTGTCACCTACTTCTACTACAGTATATACTGTAACTGGATTCAGTGGCGCCTGCAGTTCAATAGCAACTGCTACTATTTCGGTTGGAAGTACTCCTCCTACACCAACTGTTACTCAATCTGGTAATGTGTTAATGTCAAGCTCTGCTTCAAATAATCAATGGTATTTTAATAATACAATAATTCCTGGCGCTACATCTCAATCATATACGGTTACCCAAGATGGAGATTATAAAGTTGTTGTAAGTTCACAATATGATTGTTCTAATACTTCAGGAACAACAAATGTGGTATTAACTGATATAGAAGATGCGTCTTTTATCAACACAATGCAACTTAGTCCAAATCCAGCAAAAGACATGATTTATATTTCTAGTCAAATGAAAAAATCAACTACCGTTCAATATAGTATTTATTCGATGTTAGGACAGGTTGTAAAAAATGGTTCTTTAAATTTAAGCGGATCAGAATCTATTTCAATTTCGGATATCGCCCCAGGTGTGTATGAAATTAAATTTGTTGCAAAAGATAAAAAAGCAACATATAAATTTATTAAAGAGTAAATTAAAAAGGCGCTAGAAATAGCGCCTTTTTAATTTTTATTATTCTTGTAACTCTAGCCAACGCATCGTTTTTTCGTCAATTTGAGAGGAAATAAAAGTAAATTGTTTTGATAGTTTTTCAATTTCTTTTACGTCGGAGATTCCACTTGCAAGTAAATTTTCTATTTCTAATTTTTTAGCTTCTAATTGTGGTAATTCAATATCTAATGATTCAAGTTCTTTTTGTTCTTTGTAAGATAATTTCTTTTTTTCAATGACTGTTGCAGTTTTAACTGCTTCAACTTGTTTAACAGGTTCTTGAATGGATGCAGTTTCTTTTAAATCTATCTGTTTTTGTTCTTTTGCTAAATCCTCTGCTTCTGCTTCAGAATCGTATTTCCACTGACGATACTCACTGTAGTTTCCAGGGAAATCTTTTACAATTCCGTTTCCTTCAAAGGCAAACACGTGGTCTACTAATCTATCTAAGAAATAACGATCATGAGATACAATTAATACACAGCCTTGAAAATCTAATAAAAATTGCTCTAAGGTTTGTAAGGTGATAATATCTAAATCATTTGTAGGCTCATCTAATATTAAGAAGTTAGGATTACGAACTAATACAGTTAGTAAATACAAGCGGCGTTTTTCCCCTCCACTTAATTTACTCACATGTCCGTATTGTACTTCAGGAGCAAAATTAAAACGCGTTAAAAGAGCTGAAGCACTTAATGATGTTCCATTAGCTAAAGGAATAAATTCAGCAATGTCTTTTACCACTTCAATCACACGTTTATCATCTGCTACTTGAATTCCTTTTTGAGAATAATATCCAAATACAATTGTATCTCCAACTGTTACCTTACCACTATCTGGTGGCTCAATACCTTGAAGCATATTAATGAAGGTACTCTTGCCAATTCCATTAGGGCCAACAATACCAATTTTTTCGCCTTTGATAAATGTGTAAGTAAAAGGCTCTAATATTTTTTTATCGCCAAAGGCTTTCTTTAAATTATGTACTTCAATAATTTTACTACCAATACGTTCAACCTTTACACTTAGTTCAATTTTTTTATCCACGCTCTTTTTACGTGCTTTTGCTTCTATATCTACAAAGGCATCTACACGAGATTTAGATTTAACAGTACGTGCGCGTGGTTGTTTACGAACCCATTCTAATTCTCTTCGGTATAAGTTTTTTGCTTTTTCTAATTCGGAAGCTTGCATCATCATACGTTCTGCTTTCTTCTCCATATAATAATCAAACTTACCTTTGTATTCAAATAATTGATGGTCATCAATTTCAATAATACGATCGCACACTTCATCTAAAAAATATCGATCATGTGTTACTAATAAAATACTTTTTTTGTAACTACGTAAATATTCTTCTAGCCATTCAATCACGGTTACATCCAAGTGATTGGTAGGTTCATCCATGATTAACAAATCAGGTTCATTTAAAATAACTTGTGCTAGTGCTAAACGTTTTTTTTGCCCTCCACTTAATGTATTTACTTTTTGTTTTAAATCATTTAACCCCAAGTTAGCACACACTAACATAATTTGTGTTTCTACATTCCAGGCCTCCAAATCATTCATCTTATTAGTTAAGATGTCTAATTGGTTTTCTGTTTTCTCAGTTGGGTTGGCATAATGACTTTCAACTAAATGAGTGTAATCAATAGCAGTTTTAACCATTTCACTATCACCTGCATAAATTGCTTCTTCAATAGTATGATTATCATTTAAGTTTGGCTCCTGACTTAAAAATGAAATACGTAATTCTTTACGAAAAGCAATTTCTCCACTATCAGGAATTTCGATGCCTTGTAAGATTTTAAATAAGGTAGATTTACCAGAGCCATTTTTTGCGATAAGAGCTACTTTATCGCCATAGTTAATACCAAAATTAATATTTTGAAATAATTTTTTGTCACCAAAACTTTTACTTAATTGATTTACTGAAAGAAGATTCATTACTGTTGATTTGTTTTAACCGCAAAGAGCGCAAAGATTTATTACAAAGGGCGCTGAGAGATTTTTATGATTAGTTTTTTAAATTTTTTTCTATTAAATAACGAAGTTTATCTCTATTTAAATTGGAGTTTATTTCGCCATTAACCGTTAAAGACACATTGCCGGTTTGTTCAGAAACAGTAATTGCTAAAGCATCTGTTGTTTCGGTTAAGCCAACGGCTGCTCTGTGTCGCATTCCAAAATGTGAAGGGAAATTTTCATTTTCGGTAACAGGTAAAACACAACGAGCCGCAATAATTCTATTATCTTTTATGATCACAGCTCCATCATGCATAGGGCTGTTTTTATAAAATATATTTTCTAGCATTTTGTCTGTTAATGCAGAATCAACCATTTCTCCAGTATTGACGTAAAATTTTAAATCTGATTTTCGGGAAATAATAATTAAAGCTCCTGTTTTAGATTCACTCATATTGAAACAAGCATTAATTACAGCATCCGCATCTAACACATATCGAGAAGAAGCTACTGAAACATTAGAAAATGAGAAAATAGATTTCCAGTTTTTGTTTTTAATAAATTCATTGGAGCCAATATACAATAGAAACTTTCTTATTTCTTGTTGAAAGACCACCATTACCGCAATCACTCCAACATTAATAAATTTACCTAAAATAGACCCTAATAGTTTTAGTTCAAAAGCTCGAACTATAATCCAAACAATATAAATTAAAGCCAATCCAATAAATACATTAACAGCAGCCGTACCTTTTACCATTTTATATAATTGGTAAAGCATAATAGCTACTAATAGAATATCTATAGCATCTGTTATATTAAATGAAAGAAACAATATGTATAATTGGCAAAACACGACCGTGAAGATACCTCTTTTATCGTAATTTTTATAGTGTTTTTGTTTATAAACAGAAGAAAAATACTAGCTAAACTCTCACTCCAATAATTAAAACATCGTCCACTTGATCTAACTGTCCTTTCCAATTTTCAAACTTTTGATGTAATAAAAGAGATTGGTCTTTCATTGGTAAACCACTAATTGACATTAAAACATCTTCTAATTGTTTGTATTTGAATTTCTTGCCTTTAGGTCCACCAAATTGATCGGCGTAGCCATCGGTAAATGTATAGATAACATCTCCTTTTTCTAAAGCAATTTCGTTGAATGTAAAAGGGATACTATCATCATGGCCTTTTCCTACAGGCATTTTATCGGCATTACAAATTAATAGTTCATTTTTACGTTTGATATAAAAAGAGTTATTAGCGGCTGCGTATTGCAATTTCATGTTCTTTAAATCTAGTTTACATAAAATGGCGTCCATTCCATCTTTACTTTCTTCCGAACCTTCTGAATTTAATGCTTTTATAATTTCAGTGCGTATATTATTTAAAATTAAATCAGGTCGAGTAATTTTATTTTCGTTGATAGCCTGACTTAATTTGCTAATATTTAATAAACTCATAAATGCCCCTGGAACTCCATGACCTGTGCAATCTGAAGTAATATACACAAAGCCTTCGCTAGTAGGCGTGGCCCAATAAAAATCACCACTTACAACATCTTTAGGTTTGAATAACACAAAATGTTCTGGTAGATTTTGATTTAATAAATTTTCGCTGGCCAACAAAGAAAATTGAATACGCTTAGCGTAATTTATGCTATCTAAAATTTCTTTTTGTTTTTCTTCAATGATATCCTTTTGTTTTAGAATTGCTTTCTGAAAAATGAGATTTTCTCTTCTGAAAAAGATGAAAAATAAAATAGTAGTAACAAATAGGATAAATAAGTTGACAATACTTATGATGTCTTCCGCATTTTTCATTTCTTCGGTTAGTTCAATTAAACCTGGTTTATCCTTTAATCCAATTATCATTGCAAAAAATGAAAAGACAGATATAGCAACAAATATTCTTAAGGCTAATGTGCTTTCAAATAATGCAATAGCGATTAAACAAATTATTAACATGAAGAATTGAAGATTAGAAGCTAAACCATATAATAAGGTTCCGAAAATAAAGTAAATAAGAGCGTAACCACATGTAATATAAAATGCGGCGTTGTGTTTTTGTTTTGAATGTAGATAAAATCCTAAAAGAGATGAGGTAAGAAAAATGGTATTTAAGACAATAATACCAGTCATTTTAAATAGGATTGCTGATGGAATATAGCCTACTAATACAATAATTGTGATAAAAGAAATAAGATTACTAACCCTTATCTTTCTATTCAAACTCTCTAGGTTTGAACTTGAAACCCCAATATTTAATATTTTTTTCATTACGAAATTTTTATAATTTAATTCCGATAATACATACATCATCCACTTGTTCTAACGAGCCTTTCCAATCAAAAAAAGTTTTAACCAATAAATCTTTCTGTTGCTTGGCGCTATCATTACTCATTAGTAGCAACAATTCATTTAATGGTTTATACTTAAATTTTTTGCCCTTTGGTCCACCAAACTGATCGGCGTAACCGTCTGTATATAAATATAAAACATCTCCTTTATTTACCTTTAAAGTTTGTAATGTGAAACTATTCATTCTTTCGCCTTTACCAACTGGCATTTTATCTTTGGGTAATTCTATAATTTCATTTCCTCTAATTAAGACTGGTTCGTTGTTTGCTGCAGCATATGATATTGTTCTTTGTTCTAAGTCTGATGATTTTATATGATCGAAACAGATTAAAATAGCATCCATGCCATCTTGCTGACCGTCGTTTCCTATGCTATCTATTAAACGAGTTCTTACATAATTTAAAATTTCATTTGGATCGGAAATATTTTTTTCTTTAATGGCTTCATTTAAAAATCCAATATTTAATAAACTCATAAATGCACCAGGAACTCCATGCCCAGTTGAATCGCAAACTGCTAAGTAGAATTTATTATTATGTTCAGTAGCCCAATAAAAATCTCCACTCACAATATCTTTGGGGCTGAACAAGACAAAATGTTCATTTAAGTTATTTTTTAAAAGAGAATCATTTGCTAGTAAAGCATATTGAATTCGCTTTGCGTAATTAATTGAATCTAACGTTTCTTTTTGATGCTCTTCTACTTTATGCTTTTGTTCCTGAATTAACTGTTTTTGTATTGTAATTTCGTTATTTTGCTGAAACAGAATTGTGTTAGCGTGTTTCTTTTGTCTGTATGCCACAAAGGCAACAACAACTAAAATTAAAACTAAAAATAAGCCAATCAAAAATGCATTTCTCTCAAAAGATTTTTGTTCAAGTTCTAAAACACTTTTTTGAATTTCTGAATTTTTCTGAACGATTTGTTTATCTTTCTTTTCAGTTTCATATTTAGTTTTCATCTCTTCAATGATTTGATTTTTATCACTATTATATATACTATCATTTAATGACATATACTTTTCGTGATAATCAAGGGCTAGCTTAGTGTTATTTTGAAGTTTATAAATTTTGTATAAACCTTTATAAGACATTAAAATAACATTCTGTGTATTGTCTTTTCTGGCTAAATCAATGGCATTAAAATAATTTTGCTCAGCTTTTTTATAATCTTTAGTAGCCTCGTATAAGTTAGCGAGATTAAGAAGGCATGTGGATACTCCTAATGGAGCGCCTAACATTTTTTTTAATTCCAAAGCTTCCAATAAAGCTATTTCGGCTTCTTTATACTTATGTGTTTTTGTTAAAACTTCGGCTTTATTGATTAGTGCAGCAGAAAGTGCTCCGATATGTTTAACTGCACGGTAATGTCTTTCGCTTTGTAATATTAGCTTCAACGCTTTTTCTAATTCGCCTTTTTCATTAAAAATGATGGATGTATTTAACACACAATCAAAATACCCAAGGCTGTCGCCAAGCTTTCCAAAATACCCTTGAGCTTTTTTAAAACTATTTTCCGCTTCTGTATATGATTTTAGTTTCAAATAAGTATTTCCCAACATCCAACTATTTCTTCCAAGCAAAGAATTATTTTTAATTTTTTCGAATTGTTTTTCAGCAGTAATTAAATTAATAATCGATTGATCATATTCACTCTGATTTTGAAGCATAAATCCAATAAACATATAGGATTCTCCACTCTCTTGTATTAAGTTATGTTGATTTGATAATTTGATAACTTCATTATAAATTACCATCGCACTGTCCACTTCACCTTTTCTTCTATACATATAAGCCTTTAATAAAAGCCCTCTTGCTAATCCTTTCGGATACGAAATTTTAGATACTTTTGATAGAGCAATTTCATAGTATTTTATACATGAATCTAAATTTGAGGATGAAAACTCTTTAGATATCTGATTTAAACAATTCACCTCGGCAGTATCTTTTTTTAAGAGCAATACTTTTTTGAGAGAATCGATTTTTGAAGTTTGCGAGGTCACTTCAATACACATAAAACTGTAAATGATGATAAGTAAAAATTTTAAATGCAGTTTAGTTTTCATAATTTTAAATTAATGAGTTAAATTTTTATTCCCATAATACAAACATCATCAACTTGCTCTAAGTTGTTTTTCCAATTTTGGAAAGTTGCATTTAATATTTCTTTTTGTGTATGTAGTTCTCTTTCATGGATAGATAACAGTAATTCGTTTAAAGGCTTGTATTTAAATTTCTTTCCTTTTTCTCCTCCAAATTGGTCGGCATATCCATCAGTGTATATGTAAATAATATCTCCTTTAGATACAGGGATAGTGTTTAATGAAAACTCTTCATTGCGTTCACCTTTTCCTACGGGCATTTTATCGCAGCTTAAACTTTGCATTTGATGATTAGAGATGATAACAGGCTTATTATTTGAAGCGGCATAACTTATTTCATTAGCTGCTCTGTCAAATCTTAATAAGATGCCATCAAAGCCATCTTTTTGACTTTCATTGGTAATGCTTTCAATGAGTCGTTTACGAACATAATCAAACACTTTATTTGGCTCTTTAATGTTTTTTTCTTTAATCGCTTCACTCAAAAAACCAATACTTAATAAACTCATAAATGCACCAGGAACGCCATGTCCTGTGCTATCGCATACGGCTAAATAAAAATTATTTTCATGTTCAGTGGCCCAATAAAAATCACCACTTACAATATCCTTGGGATTAAATAATACAAAATATGATTCTAAATTTTTATCTAATAATTCTTTATTTGCTAATAATGCATATTGAATTTTTTTTGCATAATTAATCGAATCCACAATTTCTTTTCTACTTTCTTCCACAATTGATTTTTGCTGTTGAATAATTTCATTTTGTTTTCGGGTGAGTTTGTATCTATTATACATAAATAACCCAAATATTGATAAAAGAACAAGACCTGAAATGCCAAAATAAATAATGATGGATTGTTGTTTTGTTTTTGCTGAAAATTCAAGAGCCATTTTTTCTTGATGCGCTTTGGTTAGTACCTCTTGCTTTTCGCTTTGATATAAAAAGTATTTCGAAAGAGCTTCTTTTTGATTGTTTTCATTCACTACGCTATCTCTCATCGAATGGTATAAGTCTGACATTTGTAGTGCTTTTTCATAAGAATGATTACTTTGGTATACACGCCTTAAAATATCTGCGGATTTTTGTATAGTTCCTGGGTATCCTAATTCTTGAGAGATAGCGATTGCTTTTTCTCCCATTACTTGTGCTTTTTTATTTTTATTTTGTCGCCAATAAACATTAGTTAAACCATTTAATGTATTCGCTAACCATTCCTTTTCGTTTGTTTTCGTATAAATGTCAAGGCATCTTAAAAAGAGCAATTCAGCTCTATTCACTAATGTATCATACTCTTTCGTGTTTTTTTTATGATAACAATCTGCTTGGAGTACATATAAATCTGCTAAATTAAATAAAGAAAGCGCCATGCCATGTTCGTTATCATCTTCTTTAAAGGCTAAATAGCTTTTATTAAAATACTCAAATGGTTTTTTTATCAAAGAATCAGGAATAGGCTTTTTTCCTTTAAAATTGTTTTCAACTAAGTTGGTGTATGTAGTTCCAATATTATTGTAAGCTAAAGCAATTCCGCTAGGATTATTGATTTGTTTTCTAATTCTCAAACTGTGAAAATGATACTTTAAAGCATTTACCAAATCGTTTTGATTGTTATATAAAACAGCAATATTGTTATATGATTGTGCGAGGCTTAGTTTAGAATTTAAATTTTCTCTGATTTTTACTGCTGCAAAATAATATTCCAAGGCTTTATCAATTTCTCCTTTACTGTCATAAACAGCCCCTAAGTTGCTTAATGAATAGGCTTCACCTTCTAAATCTCTAATTTCTTGCTGAATTTTTAATGCTTTGTTAAAGTATAAAATGGCTTTATAGGATATGCCACGTTCTGTAAAAAAGAAGCCCTTATTGTTGAGTGAAGCCGCTAAATGTCGTTTTGCACATAGTTTAATTTTTATGTTTGAAGAATTTTGAAGTTTGGCGGCTAACTTCCCCATTTCATTATTATAAATAGGCCAAACATCATCAGATGCATTTTCAGCAATTACACTAAGAGAAACTAATTTATTCGTGTCTTCTTTAGCATTACTAACAACCACGATTAACGAATCGATATAGTAATCTGTTTGAGCGTTAATTTTACAAACTAGGAAAATTAAGGCTAAAAAATAAATATGTTTCTTAATTGATTTCAAATATTAAATTTTAATTCCAATAACGCACACATCATCTACTTGTTCTAAATCGCCTTTCCATGATGCAAATTCATTAGAAAGTATATTTAACTGTTCGGATAATGGACGCGAGGAATTAGTTAATAATAATTCATTTAAAGGACGGTATTTATATTTTTTTCCTTTTGGTCCACCAAATTGATCGGCATAGCCATCTGTATAAAGATATAATAGATCCCCAGAGTTGGCATTTAAATGATACATGTTAAAAGAATCTTGGCGCTCTCCTTTACCTACAGGCATTTTATCTACTTTTTGTTCAATAATTTGATTATTGGAAATTAAAATAGGTTTGTTGTTTGAAGCTGAATATGTAATTTCTTTTGTAACAACATTAATACAAATTAGTATTCCATCAAAACCGTCTTTTTGTTCTTCCTGACTAACACTCTGAATTAAACGAGTTCTCACATAATTAAAAATTTCGTTAGGTTTTTCTATTCCATTATCATTAATGGCTTCATTTAAAAATCCGATGTTTAGTAAACTCATAAAGGCACCAGGCACGCCGTGTCCCGTGCTATCGCACACGGCTAAATAAAAATAATTTGATTTTCGATGTGCCCAATAAAAATCACCACTTACTATGTCTTTTGGTTTAAAATAAATGAAGTTTTCTGGAAAAACATCTTTCATTATAATTTGATTATTTAAAATAGTTGATTGAATCCTTTTCGCATAAATAATAGAATCTAATATCTCTTTTTGTTTTTCGTCAACTTTTTCTTTTTGGATTTCAATAATTTGTTTTTGACTTTTGATGATTTTAAATCTATTATACATAATAAAACTAAATACAACCAATAGTAAAATGAAAAAGAAAAGACCGTATCTAATTATTTTTTCTTGTTTTAATTTTTCATGAGTTACTTTTTTTTCTTCTACTACTCTTAAACTATCAGAGATTGTTTTTTTCTCAAACTCATACTTCATTTGTTCTTGCTGAATATCTTTTTGTTTCTCGTAATCATACACACTATCTTTCATTGTTATATGAAGGTTTAAATACTTTATTGATAACTGATATTCTCCTTTTTTAAAATAGGCATCTGATAAAAGTCTAGATGAAAAAACAATTTCAGCATTATCTCCAATTGCTTGGGCTAAATCAATGGCTTTTTTTGCATAATGAATGGTACTATCTGTTTTATTAGTTTTACTATATAACATGGCAATATTTCCCATGATATTAGCTTGCGTTAATTGATTATTATATTCTTTATTGATAATTAATGCTTTATTATAATAGCTTAATGCTTTAGCGATGTTGTTATGATCTGTAGCATCCCATTCCATATACATACTGCCTAAATTTATGTACACTTCGGATAGTCCTTGAAGATGATTTTCAGACTCAAACCAAGCTGCTGCTTTTAAATAATAATCAAGTGCAGTTTCAAATTTTCCTTCTTTTTTATAAAGATTTGCTAATCCCGAAAGGGCAAAAGCTTGATTATGTTTTTGATTTTGGAGTTTTGCAATGTCATATGCTTTATTATAAAATGATTTTGCGCTTTTAATATCTTCAATATTTTTAAATAGTAAACCTGTATTATAGTATGCATTAAATAAATTAGTGGAATCTTTTAATTCTTCTTGAATTTTTTGTGATTGGATATTGTATTCGATAGCTTTTTTAAATTCAGAAAAGTTTAAATAAATCACACTTAAATTATTTAAAGCACTAGCCATTGCTTTTTTCGAATGAATTTGCTTTGCTAAATCATAACTTTTTTGTTGATAATCTAAAGCCTTTTTATAATCGGCACTATTGATATATGCAATTCCTAATCTTCTATATGCTATGATTAATCTTAATGTATCATGAGTTTTTTTACTTAGTGCAATAGCCTTTTCACCGTATTTTATAGATGAATCTGTGTTTGAGAAGGAGTATACTGGCCAGCATAATTCGTTGTATACATCTATTTTTGTTGTGTCGTGAATTTTATTTGACAATAACTTGTATAATGAGTCTGTTTGATTGTCTGCCTTAATGGTAGCAATAAAAAACAAAAACAATATTGTAAAAAATTTATATAAAAATGTATTCATTATTCTAAATGTTTATTCCAATGACACACACATCATCTACTTGTTCTAAATCCCCTCTCCACTCATCAAAATCTTTAATGAGTTGTTCTGATTGAGCATTCATGTCTTTTATAGAATTAGTAAGTAATAAGTTGTTTAACTGTTTGTATTTAAATTTTTTTCCTTTTTCACCTCCAAATTGATCAGCATAGCCATCTGTGTAAATATAGATGGTAGCATTAGCATCAGGAAGAATTTCATATTCTGAAAAAGGCAATAATTTTTCCCCTTTGCCAACTGGCATTTTATCATAATTTAAATGAATTAAGGTTCCATTTGAAATAATAATAGGATGATTATTGGCGGCTGCATAAGTAATTTTTTTACTTGTTTTATTAATTCGCATAATAACGCCATCAAATCCATCTTTTTGGTCTTCATTATTTACACTTTCAATCAATCGTCTTCTCACGTAATCAAAAATATGATTAGGCTGTTGTATCGCTTTTTCTTTAATAGCTTCGCTTAAAAAACCAATACTTAACAAACTCATAAATGCGCCAGGCACGCCATGTCCTGTACTATCGCATACTGCTATGTAAAAATTGTCTTCGTGCTCAGTAGCCCAGTAAAAATCGCCACTCACAATATCTTTGGGTTTAAAGAAAATAAAATGAGAAGTTAAATTTTCACTTAATAGTTTGTCATTTGCTAATAATGCGTATTGAATTCGTTTGGCATAGTTAATAGAATCTACTATTTCTTTTTGTTTTAATTCTATCACATGCTTTTGAAATTCAATCTCACTTTGTTTTTGTTCTACTTGTTCTTTTTGTTTGCTTATTAATTGATGCGCTTTCTTTTTTTGAAAGTAAACGCGATACATAAACACCCCGAACAGTAACGAAATAACTAAACTGCCAATAATAAAATAACTAATAATTTTTTGTCTCTCAATTCGTTCGCTTGACAAATCATTTTGTTTTTTTAAAATCAAATTTTGTTGTTCTTTTTTTTCGGTTTCGTATTTCGTTTCAACTTCTAGTAATTGTCTATTTTTTTCAATATTTAAAACAGAATCCTTATAACTGATGTATTTATCTGAATACTCTAAGGCTTTTTCAAAATTACGTTGCTGCTTGTATACTTCAGAAATATTAAGACTTAAGTTTTTAAGGTCATCATAAGCCTTTCGTTCTTCAAATATGGGGAATGATTTTAAAAAATATTCAAGAGCTTTGTTTAAGTCTTTTCTTTTTTTATAAGCCTCACCAATTACTTGATAGGTTGCTGCTATGCCGTAGGTGTTATTTAATGTTTTAAACTGTTCAACTGCTTTATTAAAGTTAACAAATGCTTCCTCATATTTATTTAATTCAATAAATGCATCGCCAATTAATGTGTATGATACCGATAACGGATATAATGCAACGGGAGGTTTTTCGAACACATTTTTGGCTCTCATGAAAAAATACAGTGCCTGAGTAGCGTCTTTCTTTAATAAATAAATATTTCCTAATCCAATAGAAGAAATGCCCATCATGTATGTATTGGAGTCTTGGCTTGCTACTTCATAGCTTTGAGTGTAGGCCTCCAATGCTTTTTTCTGATTATCAATTCCTAAATAGGTGTTGCCAATAGAATTCATCAAATTACTCATGGCTTTACGATTTTTATTTTTTTCGTAAATTTTATAGCCGTCAATAAAATTGGCTAAAGCCTTTTGGTATTCTCCTTTACCATTATAATAAGAGCCAATGGTATTGTATGCTTTTCCGCAACCATTGATGTAATTTATTTTTTGAGACAAATTTAAAGCGGCTTTAGCATAAAACAAACAGCTATCGTCTGCTTGCTCCTCATAAAAAAGCGCAATATTGTTATAGATATTAACCTGAGCAGTATCTGAAATATTTTTAGCCGATAGTTTTTGCCTAAGGCTATCAACCACATTTATACTAAATAATGTAGGTACATAAAACCAAGCAAGGATTAATAACCAAAACTTATTCATCTATTTTATAACAATTTTAAATAAAGATGAATATTGTTTTTGCGCAAAGCTTAAAGAGTAAATACTCAGAATAAAGAATGTGATTGAATTATTTTTTTTCATTTGTATTTACTCTGATTATTTCTAATCCTGGTTTTTCAATTTTACCATCGTTAAGATAGTTGCAATACCAACCGTTTGTCCTGCTTGATCAACCGCATCGTATTTTTCTAATACCTCCATCGAACTGGCGTCGTAAATATCCACCACCCATTTTACAATTCCTACTTTCACTTCTTTTCCATCAGCAGACGTTAAAGGTTTATCGTTTTCTAGCTTTTCTTTACACGTAAATTTCACACCAATGGTCATTCCTGGATAAATAGGACGAGTGAAACGACACTCATCAATACCATAGTTTAATAACACTGGTCCTTTTGGAGGATCAACAAATAAACCAGCTGCCTTCGATAAAATAAAATACCCATGAGCCACTGTGCGTTTGAAGATTGTTCCTTCTAAAGCATCGGGTTGTAAATGCGCATAGAATTTATCTCCTGTTAAGTTAGCGAAGTTCACTAAATCATCTTCACTCACCGTATGTGTTGGTGTAATGGTTGTTTCGCCCACTTCTAAATCTTCGAAATACTGACGGAACGGATGAACATCTTTAATAATCATTTTAGCTCCAACTTGGTAGCTATTTAAAATAGCAGTAATCATACTTGGCGAACCTTGAATAGCTGTGCGTTGTAAGTAATGAAACACACCACGTTTTCCACCCATCTCTTCTCCACCACCTGCACGGCCCGGACCACCATGCACTAACATCGGCATTGGACTTCCATGACCAGTACTTTCTTTAGCACAGTCGGCATTTAAAACTAAAATACGACCATGCATACAAGCCGCACCAATTGTATATTTACGAGCAATGGTTTCGCTAGCGGTAACAATAGAACTTACTAAACTTCCTTTGCCCATTTTTGCTAACTGAATGGCATCTTCAATGGTTTTGTAAGGCATAATAGTACTTACAGGGCCAAAGGCTTCAACGTTATGACAATCTGTATTAGTAAATGGTTTTTCGTTTAAGAAAATAATTGGCGGCATAAACGCACCCTTATTTTTATCAGCACCTTTTACTTCAAAGTTTTCGAAATTACCGATGATGATTTTTTGAGTTTTAGAAAGTAATTCTACTTTTTCTTTGACTTCAATTAATTGCGATTGCCCAGCTAATGAACCCATGCGAACACCTTCCACGTTAGGGTCACCAATTACATTTTGTGCTAAGCGTTTGCCTAATGCAATTTGCACATCTTCTACCATGTTCTCCGGAACAATGATACGACGCACCGCTGTACATTTTTGTCCAGCCTTTGTTGTAATTTCTCTCGCTACTTCTTTAATGAAAATATCAAACTCAGGCATGGCAGGTGTTACATCTGTTCCCAACACACAGCAGTTTAACGAATCTGCTTCCATATTAAAATGAACCGCCTCTTGCAATAAACGTGGATGTGCTTTCAACATTTTACCTGTTGATGCAGAACCTGTAAAGGTTACTGTATCCTGACTTTCTACATGTTCTAAAATTCCATTAGCGCTACCACAAATTAATTGCAAAGCACCTTCAGGTAAAATTTTAGATGCAATAATTTCTTTCACAACAGCCTCTGTTAAAAAAGAAGTTAGTGCCGCAGGCTTAACAATAGCTGGTACTCCAGCCAACCAGTTAACGGCTACTTTTTCTAACATACCCCAAACCGGGAAGTTAAAGGCATTGATGTGAATAGCAACCCCTTCTTTTGGCACACAAATATGGTGACCAATAAATGTATTGTTTTTTGACAAACGCGCTACATCACCCTCATAGCAATAGGTTTCGTTAGGAAACGATTTACGTAAAGAGGCATAAGTAAATAAATTACCAATACCACCTTCAATATCTACCCAGCTATCAATGCGTGTAGCACCTGTTGCCCAAGAGATTTTATAAAAATCTTCTTTTTTACTTTGTAGGTGCAATGCTAAAGCCTTTAACATTAAACCTCTTTGTTGAAAGGTCATGTTGCGAAGCTTTGGCCCACCAACAGTACGCGCATAATTGCACATTGCTGCAAAATCTAATCCTTTGCTACTAACGGTAGCAATTGCCTCGCCTGTAATAGCGTTATATAATTCCTGCCCGTTTTCGGAACCAGCAGCCCATTGCCCTAAAGCGTAATTTTGTAATTTGTTCATAGAAATAAAGAGATAATACGCATTAAATATAAAAAAAATGGGGGAATAAACGGGGATTTTTTATGCTTTAATTGAGAGAAAACCAGATTTGATGGTTTATTATTTTATGTATATTTATATGATGATTGTCATACAAAGTGCTCCTGTTATGGGTAGATATGTATGATAGCGTCATACATATAATTAAGTTATAAGTAATGCGCCAAGACATATCGACATGAATAATTTCCCCGAAATAAATACATACAGACTTCGACTGAGACAAATCAGAAACTCAGACATTTATTCCTTAATAAAGTACTGTAACAACGAAAAAATCGCGGACCAAATCATCAATATTCCTTATCCATACGGAGAAGCAGACGCTATTTATCGCATGAATTTTGTAATACAGGGGTTCAAAAACAAAGAGCGTTATGTTTTTGCAATTACGTTCAATGACAAGGACGAACTTATTGGCGAAATTGGATTACACTTGGACAAAATCAATAATAGTGCTCAATTTGGATATTGGATTGCAGAACCCTTTTGGGGCAAAGGTATTGCAACAGAAGCTTTAACCGCAATTTTAAAATTCGGCTTCGAGACATTGAATCTCAACAAAATTTACGCAACTCACTACCCAGACAATTTATCGTCTGGAAAAGTTATGTTAAACAATAAGATGATTAAAGAAGCAGAAATGAAAGAGCATTACAAAATTAATAACTCTTACAGAAACGTAATTCAGTACCGGCTGACAAACGCGGAATACAAAGATCTTAATGCAGCCACTAAATAAAACGGCGTATGGCGCACTACTTATAACACACCCTTATCAACAATCAAAACTAAAAACAAATGAACAAAGACATCCAAGCCTATCATAAGTCACAAGCAGCAGAAGACAAAGCTATTTGTGAGGTATTGCATGAAGAAATTTGCAAGCATTTGCCAAAAGCAGAAAACAAAGTTTGGCACGGGCATCCCGTTTGGTTTTTAGAAGAAAATCCAATTGTTGGTTATGATAAATTAAAAGCGGGTGTACGTTTGATGTTTTGGAGCGGCGTTACTTTTGAGGAAGAACAGCTAGTGCCAGGCAAAAGCGGCAAGTTTAAAGATGCCTCTATTACTTATACATCATCTGAACAAATTAATACTAAAGATTTAAAACGTTGGTTAAAGAAAGCCAATGATATACAATGGGATTATAAAAACATCGTCAAACGCAAAGGTGTTTTGGAGAGGTTGAAATAATAGCTAGTATTTTACACTTCTTAACATTTCCTTTTTGTATTTCTTAACAGCTCGATTGCAGTTTCATAAAATGGATATCTATACTTTAGTTGTATGAAAATATTTTTTACACTATTTATCTTTCCGGCATTTGCATTCTGTCAATCCACTTTTGTATTACCAAAAGATGTGCAGGTAAAAGGCTATACGCTAGCGATTGGTGAATACATTAAAACAATGCAGACAAAAAATAAAACAAGCTTCGACACCTTGTTCTTTGGCAAACACGAAGATTTTCCAGATATCACATTACCAGTAGAAATTGAAAACACAAAAATCATCGTGCTGACTAATGCTGACGCAGAAAAAAAATATGCTATCAGAAGGTCAATCACCTACATTAATATGGTTGCTGATTTTACAAAAGATGTGTGTTTATTTAAACTCATTGTTTTTAAGACGGAGAAGGTTCCTGAAAAAATTAACTGGTGGCCACTGCACGTTTACAACGTTGATTTTAATTATAGCCTAAATACGAAAGTATTTACTAAGGAGACATCAAATTTCGAATATCCTTACTCCAATAAATACACAGATAAAAAATAAAAATCTAAACCAAACGTTTCAAAAAGAAAGTCCCGAAAGGAACTAAAGACAATAAAAAAGCGAAGCAAGCATTTTTAAAGGAGAGTTTCACTTTAAAAAACATCAGGGCTAATAAAATCATAAAGGCTACAAATAAAACGCCATGTATAGAACCCATTGGTCGCACATATTCGGGCGTATTAAATAGGTATTTTAAAGGCATAGCAATAAACAATAATAGCAAATAACTATAGCCTTCTATTTTTCCTACTATTAAAAACCATTTAGTGATTGTGGTATTTTCCATTTGCTTAAATATACAACTAAATAAATAACTAAGTCATGTTGAACTTGTTTCAGCATCTCATGAGACCCTGAAACAAGTTCAGGGTGACGTAATCGCTATCGTCGAGAAGCGTTCTTAAAACGTACTTCTAGTTCTCGACTACGCTCGAACTGACATTGAAATTAGACAATCCAACGCAAATCTTTTCATTGTCATTAAACTTTTGTACCTTCATTTAGCCTTAAGCTTAAACTCTTATTCATGAAAAAAATCATTATACTCTTTTTTGTCATTTCCATTTTTAGTTTTTCGGTTAAAGCACAAAGTTTGTATTTTCCTCCAACCACGGGCACTTTATGGGACTCTATTTTACCTTCTAATTTAAATTATTGTCAAGCAAGGATAGATTCGCTATACAATTACTTGCAATTAAAAAACACTAAATCATTTATCTTATTAAAGGATGGTAAGCGTGTTTTAGAAAAATATTTTGGAACCTATACCAAAGATTCGTTATGGTACTGGGCTTCGGCAAGTAAAAGTCTTGCCAGTTTTATTACGGGTGTGGCTCAACAAAAAGGCTATATCAATATCAACAATCAAGTGTCTCAATATTTAGGCACTGGCTGGACAAGCGCTCCACTGGTTAAAGAAAACTTAATTACGGTTAAACATTTAATTAGTATGAATAGTGGCTTAGAAGATGCTCCGCCTTTACCCTGTGATAATGAAGATACGGCTAAAGCGTGTTTAACTTATTTGGTTGATGCAGGAACGCGTTGGGCGTATCACACAGGGGCTTATCGTAAAGTGCAAGATGTAGTAAGTAGTGCAGTTGGACAAAATTATAATGTGATAACTAATAATTGGATAGAAAGCGCAACTGGAATGAGTGGTACTTGGTTTCAACAAGTGTATTATAGCAAAGCCAGAGATATGGCACGTTTTGGGTTATTAAATTTAAATAAAGGTATTTGGAATACAGATACCATTATGAAAGACACGTCTTATTTCAGAGCAATGACTAACACATCGCAAAATTTAAATTTAGCGTATGGCTATTTGTGGTGGTTGAATGGTAAAGCCAGTTTAATGACACCGGGATTTCAATTTGTGTTTCCAGGAACTTTAATGAGCAATGCACCAAGTGATATGTATTGTGCCTTAGGAAAAAATGATCAAAAAATTTATGTGGTTCCAAGTACAAAAATGGTAGTGGTGCGACAAGGTAATACCGCTGGCGGCTTTAATTTGGCGGCCTCAGCTTTTGATAATGTATTGTGGGATTATATTAATAAATTAGATTGTAGTGTCAATACCGTACAAGAAAACATAAATCTCAATTATAAGTTATATCCAAATCCTGTTAACGATGTTTTAAGAATAGAAAATCCATCCCAAACCATAACTGAAATTAGAGTATTAGATATTTTAGGAAAGGTTATTTACGAGAATAAAGAAGTTCATCAAACGCCAAACATTAGTATTGATTTTTCTGATGTTCGTAAAGGAATATATGTTGTAGAACTGGTAAATAATCAAAATGCATCTGCTCGTTACAAATTAATGAAACTTTAAATCATAGTTTCATCAATATTCTATAACTTGCATTTGAATTTTAATGTCTAATTCAATGTCCTTACAACACAATTACAAAACAGCCGAAGAAGCCTTGCAATTGGTTCAATCCAACCAAAGAGTTTTTTTGCATGGCAGTGCCGCAACTCCCGTTTATTTGATTAATAAATTAATTGAACAAAAAGAACGTTTAAAAAATGTTGAATTAGTAAGCATTACTCAAAAAGGAGTTGATTTAAATAGTCCTGATTTAGAAGGACATTTTTTTGTGAACTCATTATTTGTATCCGAAGCAAATCGTAAAGCGGTTAATAGTAAAACAGGTGATTATGTACCAGTTTTTTTAAGCGAAATCCCTTTATTATTTACTAGAAATATTTTGCCTCTGGATGTGGCTATTGTTCAGGTGTCTCCACCAGATAAGCATGGTTATTGTTCATTAGGCACTTCTGTGGATATTGCCAGAGCAGCGGTTGAAACAGCTAAAGTAATTATTGCCCAAGTAAATCCAAATATGCCACGCGTGCATGGAGATGGCTTTGTGCCATTCAGTAAATTTGATGCAGCCGTTTGGGTTGAGGATGCCTTGCCTGAGGTAAATTACAGTCATGGTTCTAATGAGGCTACTGATAAAATTGGTAAGATAGTAGCAGAGTTAGTAGAAGACGGAGCAACACTTCAATTAGGTATTGGCACTATTCCCGATTCTGTTTTAAAAAATTTGACGAATCATAAAAATTTAGGATTGCATACCGAGATGTTTTCGGATGGTTGTATTCCTTTAATTAAAAATGGTGTGATTAATAATAGCAAAAAGAAAAAAGTAAATGGTTATTGCGTCACTTCTTTTTTATTGGGGACAAAAGCATTGTATGATTTTGCAGATGATAATCCAATCATTAAAGCATTAGAGATTGATTATGTAAATGATCCGCGAATTTTAAGTCAAAATAAAAAAGTAACTGCTATTAATAGTGCCGTTGAGATTGATATTACAGGGCAAGTATGTTCCGATTCTATTGGTACGTATCAATATTCTGGCATTGGTGGGCAAATGGATTTTATTAGAGGGGCTGCTTTATCAGAAGGAGGTAAGCCTATTATTGCTATGCCATCTATCACCGCCAAAGGCATTTCGCGTATTGTGCCATTTTTAAAACAAGGAGCTGGTGTAGTTACCACACGTGGGCATATTCACTGGGTAGTGACGGAGTATGGAGCTGTTAATTTATTTGGAATGAATATGGAACAACGCGCTAAAGAATTAATTAAAATTGCGCATCCAAATCATAGAGAGATGTTAGAAAAAGAAGCATTTGAAAGATTTAAATAAACATGCAACAAAAAATTGGAATTGTTTTATCAGGAGGAGGCGCCAGAGGCATAGCTCATTTAGGCGTTTTAAAAGCACTAGAAGAGTTTGGCATTAAACCGTCTGTAATTTCTGGTACCAGCGCAGGAGCGATAGCGGGCGCGTTTTATGCTGGAGGTTATTCTTTACGAGATATAAAAAGCATAGTTGAAAAAGGAGACTTTTTTAATTTATCAAATGTGTTGATTAAAAAACAAGGTTTGTTTAGCATGAAAGGGTTTGAGAAAATGTATCAAGACTATTTTCCAAACAATACATTTGATGACTTGCAAATTCCTTTACATGTGGCTGCTACAGATATTTTAAAAGGCGAAGTTGTGTATTTTTCGTCAGGAAATTTATCACAAGCATTAATGGCATCATCATGTATTCCAGTTGTTTTTCAGCCATTGCACTTTGATAATACTTACTTTGTAGATGGAGGTGTGCTAAATAATTTTCCAGTTGAACCTTTAATGAACAAATGTGATATAATTATTGGAAGTCATGTTAACTCTATAAAAACTGAAGTAAATGAAATTCACATGACTGACATCATTGACCGAAGTTTTCATTTAGCGATGAGTAATTCGGTTCGTAATAAAATCAACAGCTGTCATTTATTTATTGAGCCACCAAACATGAGTCAATTTAGTATTTTTGACGTTAAAAAATCTGACGAAATTTTCGAGTATGGTTATAGTTATACTATCAGTTTAGAAAAAGAAATTAAACAACTTATTCTTCCACCTCAATAACTATAGGAGCAACAATAAATTTTTCAATTAGCTTTTCAATTTTTGGCGTTAAATCATTTGTAAACACTAAATGCTGACATTTAGGTAAACTCAAGGCTAATCTATCTATTTGACCTTGTAAGCCATGTTTGATAATCATTTCAGCATCATCAATCACAAATAATTTTATTTTATTTAAATTGAAATTTTTACGGAAATAAATTTCTAAGACACGCTTTGCGGTTCCAATAACGATATCAGTTCCAAAATAAATAGCCTCTGTTTGAGCATCAATTTTCCCCCCATCAAAGGCAACCTCTGCTCTTAAATCCGTGTTTTTAGAAAACAATCTAAATTGATCTTTCATTTCCAAAGCTTTTACTTCGTCGGAAACAATAATTAAAGCACGAGGCGCATCTTCAAAAGCCATTCCTAATTTTTGAATAGCACTGATGATGATAGTTGAGCTTTTTCCTGAGCCATTTGGTCCAATAGCAATCACATCAGCACCTCCATTAATTTTTGGAATACATTTTTTTTGTAATTCTTTAGGCTCTTCGAAGCCGTTTTCTAATAAAGCTGATGATAATTTTTTATGAAGTTTTTCTTTGAACATAATTTTAATTATCGTTTAATTCCTTTTTTATTTAATGCTTCTTGATAAGCAGCCGCATTTTTCATGTGTACTTTATAATCATTAGTGAAGTTAGAATAACCACTAAAATCTGCTTTTGCACAAAAATAGGTATAATTATGCTTCGTAAAATTTAATACAGCGTCAATAGTTGAAGGATTTACTAAACAAATAGGTCCTGGAGGTAATCCTTTGTAGCGATAAGTATTATAAGGAGAATCAATTTCTTTGTCGGCAGATAAAACACGTTGCACATCAAAATTACCATTAGCAAACACAACAGTAGGGTCGGCCTGTAATCTCATATCTTGTTTTAATCGATTGATGTAAACGCCTGCAATTTTTTGTTGCTCAGTTTTAATACTGCTTTCGCTTTGCACAATAGAGGCAATAGTAACGAGTTCAGGAATCGTATAGCCTAAAGATTTTGCTTTATCTTTTTTAGCTTTTGTCCAAACCTTGTCATAGGATTTTTCTAATAAAATAAATAAATCATTGATGTGAGTGGTCCAATTGACTTCGTAAGTTTCGGGCACTATCAAAGCCATAAAGTTCTCGCTATTTAAACCGTATTGATCAGCTAAGATATCTTCATTAGAACAATAATCCTCAAGCTCAGCTTTTTCAATTTCTAGTTTTTCAGATACATAATCTATAAACTGTTCTTTTGTTCTGATTTGAGAATTGAAAAACAGTTTTACTTTTTCTTGTTTCCCATTCATAATCATTTTCACAATAGAACGGTTGCTCATTTTGGCATCAATTCTGTATTTTCCAGAATTTATTTTTTCAGGCAAATGCATGTTTTTTGCCATCCACTCAAAACTTTCATGATCATCAATAATGTTTTGAGAATATAATTCATCTAATACATCCTCAAAAGTAGCATTGGTTTTAATATAGATATATGTAAATTTTTTGCCATTTAAATGCACATTGCTTTTAAACATATTTTCGTATGTCCAATAAGCGCCAAATGCTAATGCGGCAAGTACGATTAAGATAATTATTTTTTTAAATGTTCCTCCAGATTTTGCCACGATACTATAATAAGGTTTCTTTAATTAAAACAAAAAGGCCTACCACTAATGTAAACCAACCAAAAGCTGGTTTTAATTTTTGAGAAGATACTTTGGTAGATAATAAACTTCCTAATAAAATTCCTACAATACATATAGCCGAAATGATGATTAACATGAACCAATCAATTTTTTGGTGACCAATATTACCAGTAAAACCAATTAAAGAGTTTAATGCAATAATACATAAAGAAGTTCCAATGGCTTTTTTGAAATTTAATCTTAAAAAGAAAATTAATACAGGAACAATAATAAATCCTCCACCAGCACCCACAAATCCTGTGATAAAACCAACTGTTATGCCTAGCAAAATAACAAAAGGTAAACCTAAGGGACTTTTAGCAAACTCATCCCATTTTACTTCATTAATTCTATTATATGTTCTCTTTTTTATCATGCTGATAGAAGAAGCTAAAATCAATAGAGAAAATAAAACCATAATTAACATATGTTTTGAAATTTCAAAACCAATGAAAGAAATTTCAGATGGTATGTTTGGCATGATGAATTTTCGAACACAAAAAACGGTTATGAGTGATGCGATAGCAAATTGTAAAATTGCTTCAAAGCTGATGTTGCCTTTTTTTAAGTAAGTAATAGCGCCTATCAATGAAGTCATGCCAACAATAAAAAGAGAATAGCTTGTAGCTTCATCAGCATTGTAACCCATCACATATACTAATACAGGAACTCCTAATATAGAGCCGCCACCACCAATTAATCCAAGGATTAATCCGATTAATAAAAACGCTATGCAGCCCGCTATAATCAATTATTTAGCTTCTATGGTAGATAGGATGTTTAACTCTTTTAGTTGCTCATCGCTAATTTCACTTGGACTATCAATCATTACATCACGTCCCGAATTATTTTTAGGGAATGCAATGAAATCTCGGATACTATCGCTTCCGCCAAACAACGAACATAATCTATCAAAACCAAACGCTAAACCACCGTGTGGAGGAGCACCAAATTCAAAAGCATTCATTAAGAATCCAAATTGTTTTTGGGCTTCTTCTTTAGTGAATCCTAATAAATCAAACATTTGTGCTTGTAATTCTTTATTATGAATACGAATACTTCCGCCACCAATTTCAACACCATTAATTACTAAATCGTAGGCATTAGCTCTTACAGCACCTGGGTTTGTTTTAAGCAACTCAAAATCTTCAGGGTTAGGAGAAGTAAAAGGATGGTGTTTAGCATGCCAGCGACCAGCTAAAGACGCTAATAAATTAGGATCACCATCATTCCACTCTAATAATGGAAAATCAATTACCCATAAAGCAGAAAAATTGGTTTTATCGCGTAAACCTAAACGAGTGCCCATTTCTAAACGTAATTCACTCATGGCTTTGCGAGTTTTTTCTTCAGCCCCTGCTAATACTAAAATTAAGTCGCCAGGTTGTGAACCGCATGCAGCCGACCAAGCTTTTAAATCTTCTTCGTTATAAAATTTATCGACGCTTGATTTGATAGTTCCATCAGCATTATGACGGGCGTATACTAAACCAGTAGCGCCTATTTGTGGACGCTTTACCCATTCTGTTAATTCGTCTAACTGTTTGCGAGTAAACTCTGCAGCGCCTTTAGCGCAAATGGCTACTACTAATTCTGCTTCGTCAAATACTTTAAAGTTTTTTCCTGCAACTACTTGATTCATCTCCACAAACTTCATCTCAAAACGAGTATCTGGCTTATCGTTGCCATAATATTTCATCGCATCAGCGTATGTCATATGAGGCACAAAAGGCATATCAATATTTTTCACGGCCTTAAACAAGTGACGCACTAAGCCTTCAAATGTATCTAAGATGTCTTTTTGTTCTACAAAACTCATCTCACAATCTATTTGAGTAAACTCAGGCTGTCTGTCTGCACGTAAATCTTCGTCACGGAAACATTTGACGATTTGATAGTATCTATCAAAACCACCAACCATTAATAATTGCTTAAAGGTTTGTGGCGATTGTGGTAAGGCATAAAATTGTCCGGCATTCATTCGGCTTGGAACAACAAAATCACGAGCACCTTCAGGTGTTGATTTAATTAAGACTGGCGTTTCTACTTCTAAGAAATTTAATTGATCTAAGTAGTTACGAGTTTCAATAGCCATACGATGACGTAACTCTAAATTTTTACGCACTTCGTTTCTACGTAAATCTAAGTAACGGTATTTCATACGTAACTCATCGCCTCCATCTGTATTATCTTCAATGGTAAATGGGGGAGTTACTGATTCATTTAAAATTTTAAATTCTTTTACTAGTATTTCAATTTCTCCTGTTGGATTGTTTTTGTTTTTGCTTTCACGTTCAATTACAGTACCAGTTACCTGAATTACAAATTCACGACTTACACTGCGTGCTTGTGCGTTCATTTCTTTGTCTACATCTTCGTTGAAAGCTAATTGAGTAATACCATAACGATCCCTTAAATCAATAAAAGTCATTCCTCCTAAATCGCGAGATTTTTGAACCCAGCCACTTAAAGTAACTTGTTTATTAACGTCTGATAAGCGTAATTCGCCGCAAGTGTGTGTACGTAACATAGTAAAAAATTTGAGGTGCTAATTTACCTAAAATTGATGAGGAATAGAAACAAAAAACCCGATTAAAATAATCGGGTTTCGTTAATTTATTTAGAAATATATAGTTCTTCGGCCTTCTCCCAATTGGCTACATTCCACCAATTAGCAATATAATCAGCGCGTTTGTTTTGGTATTTTAAATAGTAAGCATGTTCCCAAACATCCAAAGCCATTACAATTTTGCCTTGTTGTTCAGCCACTTTCATTAATGGATTATCTTGGTTTGGGGTAGTTGTAATCATTAGTTTTCCATTTTGTTCAATTAACCAACACCATCCACTTCCAAAGTGTTTTGCAGCTTTTTCAGAGAATAGTTTTTTAAACTCATCAAAGGATTTAAATTCTTTATTAATCGCTTCGGCTAGTTTTCCAGAAGGTAAATTTGCTTTAACTTCTTTATTAGGTTTTAGTAAGGTCCAAAACAAAGTATGATTGACATGTCCGCCTAAATTATTTCTAATGACAGAAGATGAGTACTGGTCAATATTTTTGCATTTAGTCATATCATCTACCTGAAAATCGATATTGGTAGATGGAGTTTCGTTTAATTTATTTACGTAAGCTTGATGATGCTTTGTATGATGAATTGTCATCGTTTGTTCATCAATAAAAGGCTCTAATGCATTATAAGCGTAAGGTAACGCAGGTAAAGTAAAAGGATTAGATTGAACAGCTTCTTTCCCTAAGCTTTCTAGGGCGTTTAGTTGTTCGTTACTTACTAATTTAGTAGCAATTCCAGAAAGCCCTAATAATCCTATTTTCTTAAAAAACTCTCTTCTATCGCTCATTTTAAAATTGTATTAGTAATTGGTTTTTTTCTACAGCAACGCCTTTGTTAATGGCAATTTTTTTAATGACACCATCTGTAGGAGACTTTAAAATGTTTTCCATTTTCATGGCTTCTAATACAATTAAAGCATCGCCTTTTTTCACTTCTTGTCCTTCAGTAACTAATATATTTAATACCATTCCAGGCATTGGCGCCTTAATATCATTTACTTTTTTAGTAGCTAAATTATCAAGTCCTAAGCTATGTAGTAAGTCATCGTATTTGTCTTTAATATCAAGGGTATAAGAGGTATTGTTGATTTTAACCACCATTTTTTTCTCTTCAGGAACTTGCTTCACAATCTCTAAATTATATGAAACATTATCCTTTAATAAATTATAAACTCCTTCTCTTACTTTAATAATATCAGCCAAAAATTCTTGTCCGTTTAAGGTACCAGAAATGGTATTATTATTTGGCTTATTTAATTCTGTTTTAAACTCTTTTGAGTTGTTTACTTTAATTGTGTACATATAGCAAATGTAAAGGAAATTAGTGTAAATAAAAACGCCCCGAATAATTTTCGAGGCGTTTTAAGTTTTTTTATCTTTAGAGATTATTTTTTAATGAATTCTCCCATTTTGTTATCGTAGTTTAAGAAGTAACCTCCTTTAGCTAAGTTCGACACATCAACAGTAGAACCAAATCCTCTTTTTACCACATTACCATATTGATCATATATTTCATACATGGTTTCAATTGGTTTATCATTAGCTACGAAGTTAATATCTTTAGATGCTTTTACTGGTGCAAATGTTACTTCAGGAACATCAGATGTAAAATCAACTGGTTTAGATAATCTTGGTTGTCCACTATAATCTGTTTGACGAACTCTTACTTGATTTTTACCAGAGTGAGGAGCTACTTTAAATGTATAATTATTTGTATTTGGTGTACCAACACCATCAGCTTCACCAACTTTTACCCATTTGTTCCAACGGAATTGCTCAACTGCGTATGCTAATTTTCCAGTTTCAGATTTTGTAGACCATTTAACAGTACCATCTTTATCAACCGTCATTGATATAACTTCAAAAGTACTCTTAGGTTTTAAAACCTCAGGATTTAAAACTTTAGGTTTACAATCGTCTTTGTGTTTAATTTTTATTTCAACTTTTTCTCCAATAGCTAATTTGTGTGGTTTAAAATCAATCTCAAAAGCACTTGAGTTTGTTTCGTCAGTAGTAATGTTTCCATTAACTAAAACTTCGGTTACGCAAAAACCAACGCCCCCACTACCAAATGGGTTTTGTACATATAGGTTTTTACCTTGATAGTTGCCTTCTAAAATAATAACACCGCCCTGTGCAAATCCTTTGTTAGAAAGAATTAAAGTAAGTATTAATATCGAATAAATTTGTTTCATAGTCTGTTTGTTTTAGCACGTCTGCGAAAAGTCTTGCAATATTAAAACGATATTTGAGAAAAACAAAATAAAAATCACTTTTTTATTGAAAAAATGTAAATAGTCAGTAAAATTTCAAAAATAGTCGATTATTTGTTATATTTAGGCAGTTTTTAATTTTTTAGGCAATTATGAATTTTAACATTTCTATTTTACTGCTAGCGTCCTCTTTAGTGCTGTTTAGTTGTAAAGATAACGGTAACGGGAAACTTTCTGATAAGAGTGGAGGTACATTTGTTATGGCGGAAAACTTCCCCATTGCTAGTATTTATCCAATTTCAACCACAAATCAGGTTGAAGCATTGGTTGTCGGACAAATTCACGAGTCGTTATTGAGATTGGATGCTAAAACCTTAGAGGTTGTTCCTGGTTTGGCAGAAAAATGGGAAATATCAAAAGATGGAAAGACTATTACTTTTCATTTGGTAAAAGGAGCGCATTTTCAAGATGATAAATGTTATAGTGATGGTAAAGGACCTGAAATCACTGCTAAAGATGTAAAATTCACTCTAGAACTTTTAGCTACAAAAACAGATGATAACTACCAATTTTCTACAATATTAAAAGACAGACTAGTTGGAGTAAATGATTTTTTTGATAAAAAAAGTAAGTCTATTTCTGGGGTCAAAATTATTGATGATTATACTATTGCGCTCGAGTTAGTAAATCCTAGCTTAAGCTTCATGAAATTGTTAGCAAATCCTTCAGCGGCGATTATTAACGAAACAGCATTTAAGGCTTATGGGAAAGATTTGAAAACTGGCGCAGGACCTTTCATGTATGATATTTCATCAACTCCAGAGAAATTAGTTTTAGTTAAAAATCCAAATTATTTCAGAAAAGATAGTCTTGGTTTTGTACTTCCTTATTTAGACACTGTAATTGTTCAAATTATGCCTTCAATCGAAGACGGCTTATCTTCTTTTGAAAATGGAAAAATAGATTTAATTAATACTTTACCTTCTTTAAGAGTTAAAGATGTGGTAGAGAAAAATATTAAGGAGTTTGTGAGTCATCCTCCAAAATCATTATTACACAGAGAGCCTGAAATGTTAAGTCAGTTTTATGTATTTAATACTAAACAAAAACCTTTTGATAATGCGAGTGTTAGAAAAGCCATTAACTACGCTATTGATAGAGAGAAATTGGTAGATAATGTATTGCAAGGACAAGCCATTGGCGCTGCTGTGCATGGTATTACTCCTAATACATTTAGTGGCTATGATATTAAAAAAATTAAAGGATATAGTTTGGATATTGAAAAAGCAAAAAAACTATTAAGTGATGCCGGATATCCAAATGGAAAAGGTTTTCCAGAAGTGAGAATTTTAGTGAACTCTGGGAATTCAAGGAATAGTTCAGTAGCTGTAGAATTGCAAAAACAATTAAAAGAACATTTAAACATCAATGTAAATTTTGAATCGTTGCCTAATATTCAAAAATATGAATTGCAAATGCATGGCAAGAGTGATATTTACAGAGATGCCTGGGTAGCTGATTTTTCTAGTCCTGAGTCTTTCTTAAGTTTATTTGTTGGAGATGATGTGCCTGCGGATTCATCTGCGGCAAGTTTCCCAAACACCTCTCGTTACCAAAATCCTACGTTTGATTTATATTTTAAAAAGGGACGTGACTCAAATATTAAAGATAGCAGTTTTGCTAATTTTATGAGAGCCGAACAAGTTTTAATGGATGATGCTGTTATTATACCTCTTTGGTACGAAGGTTCATATCGTTTATTAACTAATAACGTAAAAGGATTAAGTTTAAACGCTATGCGTTATTATGATTTAACTAAAACGTATAAAGTGAAATAAATTTACTTTGTGTTCATTCGCAAGTAAATAAATTGTTTTTGTTTCTTTAATGGCAGATTATTATTCAATATTAGGGCTCACAAAAACTGCTACAGATATTGAAATCAAGACTGCTTTTAGACGCTTGGCAAAAGTTTATCATCCCGATAAAAATCCAAACGACCCTAATGCAAAGCATTTATTTGAAAACATATTAAAAGCCTATAACGTACTGATTAATCCTCATACTAGAAGACGTTACGACAATAATATTAGTTTCTCGTCATCATCAACATCAAACACTAGCACTACTTCACAGTCTAAGCACCGAAGAAATAGAGGACAGAAAGAATGGAATACAGATGAAGAGGATTTAAAAAGAAGAGAATACTATAAACAACATTATCATCACGCCAAAAGCAAAGTTGCAACACAGGCGCAGCCAATAAAACCTCCTTACAGTGATTATAAATATGTGTTATTTGCAACTCCTATTGCCGTGGGGTTATTAATGATAATTATTTCCTTGTTTAACTCAGAGCCTAAAGTGGAAACTGCCTTAGAAAAAAATATTGCTACTACTGTTGATACAATGGCACAGGTGGTTGCGCTTAACAATGGCGATAAACCATACAATGGATTTTTTGGAGGCATAAAAACATTTGATACGCCACACGTTTTACAAATAAATAATTCGAGTTCTTATGACGCCGTAGTTGTTGTGTTTGATAAAAAGACAAATGATTATTTACAACATGCTTATTTAAAAAATTCGTATACGATTGAATTTTCAAAGCTCCCAGATACTGGAGTGTATTGGAAATGTGTATTAGGCAAGAATTGGAATCCTGATAAATTATTTTTTAACGACAAAGTTTCAGGTGGTTTTGATAGCATTGTGCAATATCAAAATTGGAAAACAGAACCTACCTTATTCACTCAAGCTTCAGAACAAGAATTAACACTTTTGTATGTATTAAACGATCAATTAAAAAACAAACAATACATTAGCAACGATATTGATTTTTTTGAAAAATAAACGATGATAAAAACAACAAAATTTAAAAAAGGAACCGTTACTTTTTCTGATACAGGAAAGGGTAGGGTAGTTGTTTTACTTCATGGTTTTTTGGGCTCCCATAAAATATGGGAAAGTACGATTCAAAGTTTATCAAAATCGTTTAGAGTTATTGCTATTGATTTACCTGGACATGGCGATACCGATTGTTTTGGTTATGTGCATACTATGGAATTATTGGCTAAGTCGGTAAAAGCAGTGATGGATAGTTTAAGGCTTAAAAAGTATGTGATTATTGGACACAGCATGGGAGGTTATGCAGGATTGGCTTTTGCAGATATGTATCCTGATAATTTAAAAGGGTTATGCTTATATCACTCTTCGGCTTATGCAGATAGTGATGAAAAGAAAAGAGATAGAACACGTTCTATTAAAGTAGTGAAAGCAAATCATAAAATATTTACAACCGAAGTCATCAAAAATTTATTTGCGACGAAGAATTTTAAATACCTAAAAGATGAAATAGCATTTGCGCAAAAAATAGCCGCTAAAACATCTAAGCAATCTATTATTGCTGCTTTAGAAGGAATGAAAGATCGTCCACATCGTGATATGATTTTAGGTTTAGCACATTTTCCAGTAATGATGGTTATTGGTGAGCATGATAATGTATTGCCATCTAATCAATTATTAGAACAAGCAGACTTAATACAAAATAAACATATTTTATATTTAGAGCATGATGGACATATGGGCTTTTTAGAAAGTCCACGAGTAAGTAATCAAGCTTTAAAAAGATTTTTAAGAGTTTGTTTTAAATAACGTATCACATATTTATGAAAATAGATTTTATTCAGGCCCACCAAAACGATTTACCAAAAATTGTAGCTACTTATAATTCTACTATTGCTTCTCGTTTAGTTACAGCTGATTTGGAACCAGTAACAGTGGAAAGCAAACAAGCTTGGTTTGATGCACACACTCCAAATCGTAGACCATTATGGTTGGTAAAAGTAGATGGCATTTATTCAGGTTGGATGAGTTTTAATTCGTTTTACGGACGACCAGCTTATGATGGAACAGTTGAGGTGAGTATTTATTTAGAAGAAAATGCTAGAGGAAAGGGTTTAGGAAAAGTTTGTTTGCAAAAAGCATTTGATGTTTGCGGAGAATTAAACATTAAAACTCTTTTAGGTTTTATTTTCGATCATAACGAACCTAGTTTGCAGCTGTTTTATAAAATGGGATTCGAAAAATGGGCGCACTTACCAAAAATAGCCAATATGATTGATGCGGAGAGAGGTTTGATAATATTAGGCAAAAGAATTCCTGAATAATTGTATTACTCTTCTTGTCACAAAAATGATATTTTGTCAGAAAAAACAGTCTGGTATTTAAATTGACGTACTCATTAAAAAATTATAAATCATGTTTGATCCAATTTTATTAGTCATCAGTTTAGTGTTTATGGGCATTGGTATGCTTGTGAGCAGTCGTTTAAAAAGCAAATTTGCTACCTATTCTCAAGAAAGATTAAGTAGTGGTTTAACCGGAAAAGACATTGCGCAAAAAATGTTGCGCGATAATGGTATTTACGATGTAAATGTGGTTTCGGTTGAAGGACAATTAACCGATCATTATAATCCAGCAGATAAGACTGTGAATTTAAGTTCAGATGTTTATCATGGACAACATGTAGCTGCCGCTGCAGTTGCTGCTCATGAGTGCGGACATGCGGTGCAACATGCTACAGCTTATCAGTGGTTAACCATGAGAAGCAAATTAGTTCCTGTGGTTCAAATTAGTTCTACTATCATGAATTTTTTAACCATCGGTTTAGCATTTGTTGCCTATATGATGCCTACTTTAACTAATGGGATGTTATTATTGTTTATTGTTTTACAAAGTATGATTACTTTGTTTAGCTTGATAACATTGCCAGTTGAGGTGGATGCTAGTCAAAGAGCCTTGACTTGGCTAGATAATTCGGGCATTACAAGAGGACAAGAAAATGCAGATGCTAAAGACGCTTTAAAATGGGCCGCTTATACCTATTTTATTTCTGCATTAGGTTCTATTGCAACTTTAGTTTATTATATCTGGAGATTTTTAGGAAATAATAGAGAGGATTAATCCTCTCTATTATTTTTTATTCATTAAATCTGTTTGAATACGAATAGATTCTTCGTGCAATAACTGACAAAATTTTTCGGTATGAGCTCTAGGAATGCCTAATTTTTCGGCCCATTGTATGCGGCTTCTTAAAATTTCTTGCCAACGTTCTAATTGAAAAATAGTTAAGTCGTGTTCTTTTTTATATTCTCCAATTTGCTCAATAATCGTCATTCGTTTTTTCAAGATATTAATTAACTCATCATCTACTTCATCAATCATTTTTCTGAATTGAGTTAATTTATCTTCGCATTCTGGATTTTGAGAAGAGGATTGACGATAGACTAAGTTATTTAATAAATCTTTTAAAGCATCAGGCGTTAATTGTTGTTGAGCATCACTTAATGCTACTGATGGATTGATGTGAGATTCTATCATTAAACCATTCATTCCTAAATCCAATGCCTTTTGAGAAACATGAGGGATTAAATCTCGGTTACCAGATATATGACTAGGATCGCAAATAATAGGTAATTCGGGAACTAAAGTTTTTAATTCAATAGCCAGTTCCCACATGGGTTTATTGCGGTATTTGGTTTTACCAGCGTAATGAAATCCACGATGGATAGCTGCTAATTTTGTAATACCCGAATTTGCAAAGCGCTCAAATGCTCCTAACCACAGTTGTAAATCGGCATGAATAGGATTTTTTATAAATACAGGTATATCAACTCCTTTTACCACATCAGCAATTTCTTGAACACTAAAGGGATTTCCTGTTGTACGCGCACCAATCCATAATACATCAACACCATGCTTTAATGCTAGTTCTGTGTGTTGGGCATTGGCAACTTCAACAGTAGTTTTTAATCCAAACTGTTTTTGAACTTCTTTTAGCCAAATTAAACCTTCTTCTCCAACGCCCTCAAATGAATTTGGACGAGTACGGGGTTTCCAAATACCAGCTCTAAATAATTTGACGCTTGGGATTTGAAAAATTTCTTTAGCCGTTTGTAAAACTTGTTCTTCTGTTTCTGCACCACAAGGTCCAGCAATAATTAATGGTTCGTTAGGATTTGTAATCCAGTTATGTAATGCTTGTATCTTCACTTTTATAGTGATACAAAGTAAACAAAAAATTGTTTGATATTACTGCTAAAAAAGTACAAATATGGACGCTGATACCATTTTTGAGGTATTGTTCTCTTTTCTAGAAATAAGCAAATTTGATGAGTGAAAGATGATTTTAAATATGAAAAAAGCATGCAGTTAAATCCTAACTGTTCTTTATTGCCTTTTATTGAATGTAGTAAAAAGGGTAAAGATTGCTGTAAGAATTTCAAAAAAGGAGATCGCTGTAAAAAATGCCCTGGTAAGAAAAAATAAAAATTAACTACAATAAGTTTGTAAAGGCTGCTGCGCAGCTGTAAATCCTAAATCTATCGCTTTTTTTAAATCATTACAAGGATTTTGTTTCATGTTTACTTTCACGACGCCTTTCCAATAATAAGCTTCCGCATAATTTGCATCTAAGTTTGTGCAAGCATCTAAATCTTGTAAGCATTGTTGATACTGTTGCTGTTTGCCGTAAACGATTGCTCTTCGCATATAATACAATGGGTTTTCTGTACTTATAGAAATGACTTTATTATAGTAAACTAAGGCTTTATCTAATTGGTTTAAATCATCGTAGCAATTGGCTAAGACGTAATTTGCCTTAGGATTATTAGCATCTGTTTTTAAAACGGTTTCAGCATCGCTAATCGCTTTTGAGAAATCTTTTAATTCATAATAAGCCGTTGCCCTAGCTATATAAGCCTTTGGGTATTGATTTAAAGCTATCGCCTTGTCAAAATCTTGTAAGGCATTTTTCATTCTATTGGTTTGAGCAAACAATAAACCTCTGTTATAATATCCTTTGTAGTAATTTGGATTTTCGTTAATCGCAGAATTCAAATAACGACTAGCCATATCATAATTTTTGTTCAGCATGTATTCTGCGCCTAAGCTATTTAAGGCAACATAAGAGTGAGGATATTTTTTGATGATGTCAGAATACAAGGCGATACTGTTTTTCCAAACACTAGCTCTCATAAACGTTAAGCTTCCAAAAACAAGTGCTAAGGCAATGGTAGCAATTTTTAATTGCTTTTCTTTTAAAGGAATGATGGACAATAAAGCAATGCAAATGCCTACAATAGGTAAATACATGTATCTATCTGCTGTTAACACTTCTCCGAAAGGAATGAACTGTAGCACTAATAATAGGTTGATAATGAAAAATAATAAACCAAAGAAAATAATTTTTGAAGATGATTTATACAGTTTGTATAATCCGAATAGTATTAAAGCTAACATCACGTAACCTATACCGATACTTAATGCTTTATTTTGAGGGTAAGGATATATCACAGATAAATCCATTGGAATAAAAAACTTATAGATGTATTGTAATAATGCATAGCCAGCGTAACCAATACGCTCGTGAATGGCGTAAGCATGATTTTGATTGATGAATTTATCTTCGGTTCTGGTGTAAATGGTTGCTAAACCTATAATTAAAGCAACTATGATAAATGGAATTTTATTTAGTACAAGTGATTTGAAATTTTGTTTTTCTTTTAAAATATAGTCTAGTGCTACTAATACCAGTGGGAAACAAATAGCGGATGGTTTACTTAATCCTGAAAGGATAAAAAAGAGTAGGGCATAGATGTAATTTTTTTTAATACCATTTAATACAAATTTCGAGTAGTGTATTAAACCTAGTAAAAAGAAAACACTGTAAACTAAGTTGTTTTTTGCCGATACCCACGCCACAGTTTCTACCTGCAATGGATGTAAACAAAAAATGAGAGCACACACTATTGCTTTTACTTTGTCTTTTATAATGAGGTTGGTTAAATAATATACTAATACACCATTGATGATATGAAACAACAAACTCATAGCATGATGTCCTGCTGGGTTTCCATTAAAAATTAACCAATCTATGGCAAAGCCAATCATGGCAATGGGGGCATAGTTTCCTACATAGTAATTGGTAAAAAATGCTTTGAGGTTAAAATCATGAACGTCTTTATTATTGACTAAGACCTCGCCGTCATCCCAGCTAATAAAGTTGGCAGAAAACAATTTAAAGTATGCTAAAACCACTAAAGCAGCCAAAACCACTACATATAGTATGCTTGGGTTAAATGTTATGTTTTTATTGGTTGTTTTCAAGACAAACAAATTTAAGATTTAGTTCGTTTCTTCCTATACAAATCTTAAATTTACATCGTGCCAAAGTTATCAGTTGTCATCATAACCTTTAACGAGGAAAAAAACATTGCTCGTTGCTTGGAATCTGTTAAAGAGATTGCCGATGAAATTGTTGTGCTTGATTCTTTCAGTAAAGACAGAACCAAAGAAATTTGCGCTTCGTTTGGCGTTCAATTTTATGAGCATGCTTTTGATGGCCATATTCAACAAAAAAATAGAGCCATTACCTACGCTTCAAATCCGTATATTCTATCTTTAGACGCGGATGAAGCTTTGGATGAAACACTAAAGAAATCGATTTTAGAGATTAAGAACAATTGGACACATGATGGTTATTACATGAATCGTTTAACTAACTATTGCGGACATTGGGTAAGACATTGCAATTGGTATCCTGATACTAAAATGCGTTTATGGGATAGCAGAAAAGGTTCTTGGACAGGAATTAACCCTCACGATAAATATGAATTAAAAGATGGTGATAAAAACACCAAGCATATAAAAGGCGATATTTTACACTATAGTTATTATACTTTAGAAGATCATTACAAGCAAGTAGAATATTTTACCAATATTGCTTCTAAAGCTTTTGTAGAAGCTGGCAAGAAAGCGCCTTTTTATAAATTGATAGCAAACCCTATTGCTAAATTTATTGATCACTATTTATTGCATTTAGGATTTTTAGATGGCAAGGCAGGATATTTAATTTCTAAAATATCGGCTTATGCTACGTATTTGAAATACAAAAAAATCAGAGACATTTACAAACAACAATCACTTGCAAAATAATCCTGTAATAATCATTAGCCGAACCGATAGTATTGGTGATGTGGTATTAACCTTACCCATGGCTGGTATCATCAAACAGTTTTTGCCAAAAAGCAGAATTATTTTTTTAGGAAGAAATTACACAAACGATGTGATTGCATTATCTGAACATGTGGATCAGTTTGTAAGTTATGATGATGTTTTGAAACTGAATGATTCCGATAAAGTTGAGGCCTTTAAAAAATTAAACGCGACTCATATCATTCATGTTTTTCCTATAAAAGAAATTGCACATTTAGTTAAGAAAGCAGGAATTAAAAACAGAATTGGCACTACAAATCGCTTGTGGCATTGGTTTACATGTAATATCAAAATTTCATTATCCCGTAAAAATTCTGATTTACATGAAGCGCAATTAAACACTAAACTATTAGCCCCATTAGGCATCACCAAAGAATTTAGTTTAGAAGAATTAGTGTCTGCTTATGGTTTTACTAAAGTTCCTATTTCAGAAAAAATACATTTAGATTTAATTGATAAAACTAAAACTACGATTATACTTCATCCCAAATCTAAAGGTAGTGCTCGCGAATGGGGATTAGATAATTTTTCAAATCTGATTACGCAATTAGATAAAACAAAACATCAAATTTTTATTAGTGGCACTGCACAAGAAGGAGAATTAGTAAAAGATTTAATTTCAAAACACCCAGAAGTAATTAATTTAACTGGTAAATTATCTTTACAGCAATTCATTGCTTTTATTAATCAATGCGATGTATTGATAGCTGCTAGTACTGGCCCTTTACATATTGCAGCTGCCCTTGGTAAAAAAGCCATTGGGTTATTTGCACCAATGCGACCTATTCATCCAGGTAGATGGAAACCAATAGGTAAACAAGCAAACTATTTAGTGCTTAATAAAGATTGTAGTGATTGCAGAAAGACCATGAATTGCCATTGTATTAGAGAAATTAAAATAATAGAGGTCATAAAATTGTTAGAACAAAAGAATCAGGGCTAAAGCCCTTATAAAGGCGAATTTAATAAGCCCAGACTAAAGTCTAGGCTTATTATAAAATAAGAACAAACACCAGACTTTAGTCTGGTGTGAAAATAAAAAAACTAATGGGCTTTAGCCCTGAAGAAAAAACAGGAGATAAATGAGCAGTTTACAAAATAAAGTGATTTGGATTACAGGTGCATCCTCTGGAATAGGGGAGGCTTTGGTTTACGAATGCGCAAAACAAAACGCAAAAATCATTTTATCAGCTCGTAGAGAAAGTGAATTAGTGCGAGTAGCAAAAGCAGCTAATTTGAGTTCATCTAATTTTTTAATCTTGCCATTTGATTTATCAGATACATCTCAGGTAAATGAACTAGTAAAACAAGTAGTCTCTACTTTTGGCCGTATTGATATTTTAATAAATAACGGCGGACAAAGCCAACGTGCCGAAGCGATTGATACACCATCCGAAACGGAGAGAACATTGTTTGAAATTAATTATTTTAGTGCGGTTAATTTATCCAAAGCGGTTTTACCTTTTATGCTAAAAAATAAAAGTGGTAAAATTGTGGTGATTAGTAGCATTGCCGGTAAGTTTGGTTTTTATTTACGCTCGTCATACTCGGCTGCCAAACATGCCTTACATGGCTATTTTGAAAGTTTACGATTAGAAGTAGAAAAAAAAGGCCTAAGTATATTATTAGTTTGTCCAGGTAAAGTAAAAACCAATGTGTCTTTAAATGCCATTTCTTCATCTGGTGATTCTCACAATAAAATGGATGAAAGCCACGAAAATGCGATGAGTGCTCAAGAATGCGCTCAACAAATTATTACTGGCATCTTAAATGATCAAGAAGAAATTTTAATTGGTGGTAAAGAATTATTAGCCGTAAAAATTAAACGTTTCTTTCCGAAGTTGTTTGGAAAGATTATTAGAAAGCAGAGCCCTTATTAATTACCACTCAATTTCTCCTTTTTTATTTATATTTTTTGAAGTAACTAAATTTTTTATTTTAGCTAAAGTTATTGCTTCAGGATCAGAAAAAAAATATTCCTTATCATAGTACTCTTCTTCTATTTCAAATTCAATCACTTTTTCTAAATGAAAATGGGTATTTAAGACCGATGGTCTAATGGCAATGTTACTTGTTAGATGATTATTTCCTACACTAGGATAAATTATACAATCATGATTGATGTTTAGTTTTGTTTCTTTCATCATTAATCTTTCAGAAAATAGTGCTGAAATTATATATTCATAATGATGTGTAACTTTTTTCGAGTATTCTCTGCCTAAAAGTTTGTAATAATTTGCCATATATTCTAGCAAAAGAGGAGAGGAGTTCTTAAATTTTTTATAAAATTCTCTCATTGCTTTATTTGCTTCGTAATTTGCTTTAATCAAATCTTCATTATGAAATATTACATAAGATGAAAAAGTTTTTTGATGAGTTGAAGCCCAAACACCAACAGAAATCAACTTGCCTTTTTCAGGACGACGTTCTTTTAGAGCGGTATCTATATTTTCAGCAGAGTAGAATATATTAGTGTTTGGAGTATTTGATCGATTGAATTTTCCGATTTTTTTTACAATTTCTATGTCAGGATATTTGAGGGACTTTAAATTTTTGATTCGTTTGTTTTGATTCGTAACATCTTCATTAACAATTAGTCTATAAACTCTATCAATAGTAAAGTCATTAGTCATTGTTGCTATATAGTTAAATGCATATAATATGTAATTTTGAAAATTGATTAAATCTTGTTTACTAAATGAAGAATAATCTAAAAGTGAAAGTTGTTCATATAAAACTGAATAAAAATTCATTAATTCGAGAAGAATCTGGCTTTCCTCTTCATTTATCCATATATTATTTACAAGTTTATATACTATTTGGTGTTCCCTTGTAATTGCAGAATTTTCTAACCATTTTTTATGAATAGGTATTTCAGGAAGTGATTTAAATCTATTTTGCCAATCAATATCTTTACTATTGCCCATCATAACTTAGATTTTATTTTCAAATCCATATCCCTTTTCTTTAATAGCAGGAATCAAAGTCTCCAAAAGTTCAGGCATAAAATCTAATCGGTCGTGTAATAAAATGATAGCAGCAGGTTTTAATTGCGATAACACACGTTGTTTTATTTTCTCAACATCTTTAATACTTGTGTCGTAACTGCGCACATTCCAGCCAATAGATTGTAGGTTTAGTTGTTTTAAAGCTTTAGCAATATTAGGATTAGTCACTCCGTAAGGCGGACGAAACAATTTAGTATTTGGTTGATATTGCTCAATTAATTTTTGACAAGTCGCAAAATCTTGCGTCACTTTTTTTGTTGACCACACATCAATCCAATTATGATGAGAAAAACTATGATTACCTATTTGATGTCCATCAGCTACAATTTGTTTTAAAATAGCCTCATTGCCTTGTATGTTTTTTCCAATAACAAAAAATATAGCTTTTACATCATGCTTTTTTAAAACTTCTAAAACCTTTATAGTATTAGTATGTGGGCCATCATCAAAAGTTAGTAGGACTTTTTTTTCGGAAGTATTTAAATTATTAATAGAGGTTAAATGAAAATTTAATCCAATAAAATACGCACCACAAAATTGAATGATAGCAAATAGTTTAATCCATATAATTAAATACCAAAAACTTAATTGAAGATTAGATTGAAATACAAAGAAGGCGATTAACCCTAAAACAAATGCAATGGTTGTTGGCCAAAATTTTAGCATTGTGATAACAATGTAAACGAGTAATTAATACCTAAGTACTGATTAATAATTAAGACATGTTTTATTTTAGAAGGTGCTTTATCAGAAATTGCTAATACTTTAGGGAGCTTTTGCTTTTCAATTAACTTGGTTGCTGTCCACATAGCAAAAGCTGATGCTGTGTGATACTCTCCGCATACATTTTTATAACAAGCTGCTATCGATTCTTTTTCAATACTTGGTAATAACTCTTGTAATTTTTGATCAAAATTTACATCGTCGCTAAAACCCATCAAAGTTACATCTATATCAGCTAATGTTAAGTTGTGTAGTTTTAAAAAGCTATGTAATTTATTTAAAATATCAGCCGATGTTTTTGGCTTGTATAATGTTTGAATACCATCAATACTCGCTAAACTTTTTTCCGTTTTGGTTTTATTTAAAACAAAAAAAGCTGTACCCTCGCTCATTTGAATACCTGGTGTCGTTGATTTCCAAATGGGTTTGTCTGAAGGCAATTCTTGAAATTTATGCGCTCTTCTGTTTAATACAACAAAGTTAGGGGTGTGTTCTTCAATACCACCAACCAAAATAGTTTCTTTCCCTTCTTCAAATAACATTAAGGCATCTTGTATCGTACTTTCAAAAGAAAAGCCTCTATGCACATACGTAAAATTATAATCATGACATTTCATGATCAACGCTATTTGAGAACCTACTGTGTTGTGTGTAGACTGAATAAAAGAAGTTGGCGTTAAAAATTGCTCGTCGTTATTTAAAATAGCTAATAAAAATCGTTCGCTATCTTCAAAGCAACCTAAACCTGTACCAGTAATAATAGCATCTACTTTTTCTATGCCAGCTTGTTGTATAGCAATATTACCTGCTGCTACCCCCATCTTAATAGCGCGTCCCATACGGCGTAATAAATTAGGCGCAATAAATTCTTTATAAGATGGTTCTATAGCATCAAAATAATCTCCTTTAGCAGGATTAATGGCATCAAAAAACCACTCACTATCAATTGAGTTTTGTGGCGAGATGCAACCAATTCCGTTTATGTATGCCTTAGTCAAAATATTATGCTTTCTTAAAAATTAAAGATGAACAGTTTCCTCCAAAACCAAAAGAGTTGGAAAGGATAGTGTTTAAAGGTGTATTAACTAATGTTGTTTCAGGAACCAATCCTGTTTCGGCAATAGCAGTTGTAAAATTTAAATTCGGGAATATCATACTATTTTGTAATGATAGCACCGATATAACAGTTTCGATACTTGCCGCTGCTGCTAATGTATGTCCTGTAAATGCTTTGGTTGAACTAAACTTTGGGACTTGATTTCCAAATATTGCCTTTGTTGCAAAGCTTTCTGATAAATCATTGTTTGGCGTACCAGTACCATGCATATTGATATAATCAATTTGAGAAGGCGTTAAGCCACTCATCGTTAATGCCTGTTGAATAGCTAACGTAGCGCCATATCCTTCTGGAGATGATGCTGTTTGATGATATGCATCATTAGTGTTAGCATAACCAACAACTTCTGCTAATGCTTTTCCTTTTCTTAAATTCAAAGCATTCTCTCCTTCAATAACTACAAAAGCTGCACCTTCACCTAAGTTTAATCCTTTGCGATTTTCATCAAATGGTTTACACCATTCTCTGTCTAAAATCATTAAAGTATTAAATCCGTTGAAAGTAAATTTTGATAAGGCATCTACTCCACCAACAACCACTCTATCTAATTGCCCGTGTTTAATCATTCGGCAACCTAACATAATAGCATTGGCGGCAGATGAACAAGCAGTTGAAATAGTAGTGACGTAATCCACATTACCTAAATAATCGGCAATACGCTCTGTACTATCACCACAATCGTGAGTATCTAATACATTAAGATGATCATCTTTTTCGAACATCTCTTTATAATATAATTCGGTTTTTCCCATTCCAGCAATGGTGGTCGATGAAATAACACCTGTACGTAAACCATCATTCGTATCAATGCCAGAATTGATAACAGCTTCTTTAGCGGCTAACATAGCAATGTATGAATTACGATTTAGAGCAGGATTGTTGTCTTTTACCAAATCAGCTAAATCAGTATTAGATAATTTAATTTCACCAGCCAAGAACTCGTCTTTGTAACGAGTAGTTAAATGGTTAATTTTTCCAATACCGGTTTTAGATTGAGATAATGACAAAAAAGATTCAGGCACATTGTTTCCAATAGCCGAAATCATTCCTAATCCAGTAATATAAACTCGCTGAGACAATTCTTAAGATTTACCTTGAGATTTAATGTATTCTGCCATTGTTCTTAAAGATTGGAAAATAGTTTTTCCGTCTTTAGGATCTTGGATTTTAATACCATAGTGTTTTTCTAATAATACAATTAACTCTAAAGCATCAATTGAATCAAGGCCTAAGCCTTCGCCAAATAATGGAGAATCTGGATTGATTTCTTCTGGTTTTACTTCAGCTAAATTAAGCTGTTCAATAATTTGTCCTTTTAATTTTTCGATTAATGCGTCCATATGGTTTGATTGTATATTGTTATAACACTTGTTTGATTAAGAGGTTTAAAAATAGCATTTTTATTTGTATCTTTTTGTTTTTCGCTCAAAAAAATGAAAGCTTCAAAGTTGGCGCCATCAACCTCCACCCAGCCAACAATAGCAGCTTCTGAACCACTTTGTATCAGGGATTCGGTATAATTTACTAATAAATTGGCGTCTAATTGTTCAGATACAAAAAAGGCGTTTTCGCCAGTAATTTTATGTTTAATGGCTAATTCGCCAATAGTAATATTAGGAAGTGTATAAACAAACACAGCGGGCGATGGAAAATAGTTAGACCTATCATCGATAGAATGCTGATGAATTCTATCCGTTTCTAAACTCGAAGCGGCATTAGATAATACAATTGCTGTTTTTGTTAAATCGTTTTCAGTTAGAAAACTAGTTTCTTTCAAAGCAAATTCGGCACACAAAAAACCTAGTTTGCATTGCGCATCCATTTTGTGAAACTTAGGATAACTCACACCTAATGCTTTGTATGCTTCGGATAAAAACTCAGCCAAACTTAATGATGGATTTGATTGAAATACAATCTCACCATTCACCGATACTTGGTTGTATTTGATATGCGCGTATGAGTTGATGGTATTCATTCTATATTTTTCTAAATAAAGCTACTGCATTGCATCCACCAAAGCCAGAAGCTGTTTTAATAAAAGACGTAAAGTTTTTGTCTTGATGTGATTCTATCATCGTGATATTTCCAGTCACGCCTTTGGTTTCATATCCTTCAGATTTTATTAAGCGGTGATGCTTCATAGATTCTAAAGACAATACCGTTTCTAAAACTCCTGCTGCTCCTAATGTATGACCATAGTATCCTTTTAAACTATTTACAGGAATTGTATGTAATCCTGCTCTATCAAAAGCAATAGATTCCATTTCATCATTAAATGGAGTGGCTGTTCCATGAGCAGAAATAAATCCTATATCGTTTGTATTCTTATCTGTTATTTGAGTTAAGCATTGAAATAAACCATCACCAGTGCGTGAAGGACCAGAAATATGATTGGCATCGTTGGCTGAAACTCCGCTCACAATTTGTGTATTGTATGGTGTGGCTAATTCTTTTTGATTAGTAACTAAAATAGTTGAAACAGCTTCACCTAAATTAATGCCCACTCTATTGGCATCAAATGGTTTACTTGGTTCGTTACTCAATGCATTAAATGATTTAAAACCACTAATCGTAAACTCCGATAAAATATCTCCACCACAAACCAATACATTATCATACGCACCTTGTTCAATAAATCGTTTAGCAATAATGATAGCTAGAATACCAGAAATACAAGCGTTTGATAGCACAACGGGTGTATGTGCTAATTGAAAATAAGATTGTAAATGTTTGGCAAATACTGATAAATAAACTCTTTTGGAATCTATATTTTTGTAAGTGTTCTCTAAAATATCAATGTTGCCTTTAGTTGTAGAATATATTAAAAGGGTGCGATTATCTTTTGGATGAATGCCACTTTGATTTAAAACATCTTGAATAGATAAAATACTTAATTGCTCTAATTTTGTGTGAGTACCAGCATTTTTAATGTGTGTAAGCTGTTCTTGAACTTTATCATCGCTAATTTTTGCCACACAAAATTCATCTTGCGAAAAAGGCAGCTTTATTTTTTTTACTCCTATAATAGAATTAGAAACCGCTTGATAATTTTCTTGAGTAGAAAATCCCAATGGACTAATAATATTATTGCAAGATGTGAAAATCATTTCTGTGTTAAAAATTCATCTTTTAAATGTAATAAACAAGTATTACAAACACAATTAGAATAACGCTTTGCTATATAGGATATTTCTTCTGCCGTTAACTCAATTTTTGAGCAGGCACAGGCAGCAATATTTGTAGGATTACAAATAAATGGCTGTTGGCAGCGTTCACAAACAGTATTGTGTTTTATTTCAGATTGCATGAGTTTAAACAAAAAAACCTCCTCGATTTCACGAGGAGGTTTTTGAATATATTTTATTCAAAAAAGATTAAGCTTTAGCTGCTTTTTCCATTACTACTTTTCCTTTGTAGTAAAGTTTTCCTTCAAACCAGTGAGCACGGTGAAATAAATGAGCTTCACCTGTTGTTGTATCTTTAGCAATCGTCATTGTTGGAGCTTTGTAAGTTGAACGACGAGAATCTCTACGTGATCTGGATAGTTTTCGTTTTGGATTAGGCATGGTATTTAATTTTAATTATTGTTAAACTTTATATTTTTTAATTTATCCCATTCAGGATTTTCACTCGGTTCTTCTTCTATTTTTAGTTCGTTGTATTTAGCTAGTGTTTCTTCATCACATTCAACATCTATGTCTAAATCTTCATCTTCGCAAGGCACTTTACGACTTGGAATAGAAAGCTCTATATATTCAAATAGATATTGTGCAAAGTTGGCTTCATCAACTCCTTCTTTAAGCACTAATATTTCATCATTGCTTTCTTCGGGGTTACCATGTTTAATCACTAATTTTTCTTGCCCACTAATAGGACAATTATAATCAACTAAACAACGGTCGCAGCTTAATTTTACAGTGCCATCAAAAGTAAACATAATATGCATCAGCGTATTTTGTTTTACTAATTTAGCTTTAACCTGTATATCAGCTTCGGTTATTTCACTTTCACTAAATTGCTCAAAGAACTTGTTTTTAATCTCAAATTCAAATTGGTGTTCACCCATTGATAAACCGCCAAACTGTATTTTGTACTGACTTTTACCCATAGCTTATTTCCAAAATGGACGGCAAATATACACTTTTTTTCAATCTTATCAACAAATTAGCAAAAAACAATAGCATTTTAGTAAAATATCTAAATAGCTATTATTTAAGGCTTTATCTACTCATTGCTTTTTATTAAGCATTTTGGCAAAAACCACTTTCCTTTATAGTTTTCAATCAAAATTGGTTCATTTTGACAAGAAATGTATAAATTTTGATTATTTTTCTTCAATTTCCATGCATTTCCTGCTTTAATTTGCTCAATAACGATACTTTTTAAATCGTCTTTTGAAGCATTTTTATTGTTTTTACCTATTTCAAACCCTAATTCATTATTTCTTAAATCCATCACACAAGCTAAACTATCGGCTCTTTCGCCAAATTCTTGTTGGTTTTTGTAAAAGAAATATTCATTTCCTCTTTCATGAGCTTTTCCTAATTTTCTGAGTTTATTTATTTTTACATAACGAGATAAATAAGCCATCGTAAAAGAATGTCTAAAGGCATCTAAGGTTCCGCCGCTTTCAACTGTATCCAATAGTTTAGATGACTTAACGGAATGATAAATTGCCATTACTTCTTTTAAATGGTTTTGGATTTTTTTTGCTGCAAATGGATGAAAAAACGCCCAACGATATTCATATTTACTAATCTTATGCTGAGAAAAGCTTTGAAAAACAATAGATAACAAGAAATAAGAGACTATAATATTTTTTGATTTTAACATTGTTTTGTTAGCAATAGGCAGTATTAAAACGCTAAGTTAGTCAATCCATTTCATATCTTTGGTTTTGATGGACTTTAAGAATGATATAGCAAAACGCTTTTTTACCAAGCAAGATATTGGTGGAGCTGAAAGCATTAACGATTTACGTGACAAGGAATTTAGCGGAAAGTCGTTGAGCGCTGAAGAAAAATTTGCTTTAGCTAATTTTGATAAATACAGATTAAAAATCTTAAATTCACAAGAAAACGAAGAGCAATTTCACTTACATTATCGTCAAATTCAAGTTATTTCTAATTTGGGCGATTGGAGAGAGTTTTTAAAAGACGAATACAGTAAATAATATTTCATCTACAATTTAATGAAAAGTGCTTCCTAAAACGAAGCACTTTTTTATTTTTATATTAATAATAACTTTACCTTTGTAATACTTACAAAAGCTTGTAAAAATTATTAAATCGATATTATCTAATATTTAAAAATATAAAACATGTACGCAAAAACTTTAGGCCAGTTTATTATTGAAAAGCAAAATGATTTCCCATTTGCAAAAGGAGAGTTATCTCGTTTATTACGTGATATAGGTATTGCTGCAAAAATCGTGAATCGTGAAGTAACTAAAGCTGGTTTAGTAGAGATTCTTGGTGAAACAGGAGATACAAACGTTCAAGGTGAAAGAGTTAAAAAGTTAGATGTTTTTGCAAATGATCAGTTTATTGCTGCTTTAAAAGCAGGCGGAGAGTGTTGTGCTATTGCTAGTGAAGAGAACGAGGACATTATTCCTATTGATTCAGAAATTTCTAAAAATGCCCGTTACGTTGTAGCAATGGATCCATTAGATGGCTCTTCAAATATTGATGTAAACGTTTCTATTGGAACTATTTTTTCTATTTATCGTCGTGTAAGTTTAAATGGACCAGGAACTCACGAAGATTTTATGCAACGTGGTACTGAGCAAGTAGCTGCTGGATACATTATCTATGGTTCTTCGGCGATGTTAGTTTATACTACTGGTAAAGGTGTGAATGGATTTACATTAGATCCAAGTATTGGAGAGTTTTGTTTGTCTCACCCAAATATGCAAATGCCTAAAGAAGGTAAAACATATTCTATCAATGAAGGAAATTATTTACACTTTCCAGAAGGCGTAAAAAAATACATTAAGTATTGTCAAGAAGAAGACAAAGCAACTAATCGTCCTTACTCAAGTCGTTATATTGGTTCTGGCGTAGCAGACATTCATCGTAACTTAATTACTGGTGGCATTTATATTTATCCTACTACTACAAAGTCTCCAAATGGTAAATTACGTTTATTATATGAATGTAATCCATTAGCATTTATAATTGAACAAGCTGGAGGTACTGCTACAGATGGGTACAAACGTATTATGGAACTAGACATTACAGAATTACACCAGCGCACTCCTTTATTTTTAGGTTCAACAGAAATGATGAAAAAATCAATGGAGTTCATGGAAAAGTATAAGGTTGCATCTGTTTAATTGAGGTATAAGTTAAACATCTTGTTTACTTTTTGGTTATTATTTAGTACATTAGATTTTTAATGAAAGATACAACCATAACGATACCTGAAAGTATCGTAAAGCAAGAATTCTATATATCTACTGAGAAGGCTCACATACTTGTTAGTTGGATAGGAATTGCTTTAAATCTGGTTTGGTTTTTAGGAGATTATTTAAGTATTCCAGAATACTGGATTTCATTTTTAATATTCAGAATCGCTGTTTCGGGTATTAGTGCTATTGCCTTATTATCAAAAAACATATTAAATATTAGCTTATACACTTGTATGTTTATATTAGTTTTGGGCATTTCTATCCAAAACGCATATATGTGGAGTGTAATGGATATTCCGCATCTACAGAAACATGCTTTTGCTTATATGGTATTGTTTATAGGAGTTGGCATGATGGTGTTGTGGGAAATGAAGTTATCCATCATGTTATTAATTATTACGATTATAAGCAATGTCTTTTTTTATGTTTTAAATAGTCCTTTAACCGTTGATGAATTTATTACCAACGGAGGTTTATTGGTTTTAACTGTTTTGATATTTTGTGTATTTCTTATCAGAAATCGATATCACTTAACGTATAAAGAAATTAAAAGTAGGCTAGAGCTTGAAAAATCGAAAACATTGATTGAGTTGCAGAAAGAAGAAGTAGACGAAAAAAACGAAGAAATTATTAGCAGTTTAAGATATGCTAAACGTTTGCAAGAAGCTTTATTGCCACCCAAAAATTTATTAGATACCTTCTTAAAAGAAAATTATTTTATTTTATACAACCCTCGAGATATTGTTTGCGGAGATTTTTATTGGGCACGAAAAATAAAAACAACGCCTACGAACGGCACACCAAAAGATTATTTATTAATAGCAGTTGCTGATTGTACTGGACATGGAGTACCAGGGGCATTTATGAGTTTATTAGGCTCTAATTTTTTACATCAAAGCGCTGTAGAAAAAAATGTAAACACGCCTGCGGAGGCTTTAGATTTTTTAAATCAAAAAATTATAACCACGCTTAATCACGGTTATGGAGAAGTAGAAATTAGAGATGGAATGGATATTTCACTAATTGCTATTGATTTAGAAAGTAAACAGTTAGCTTATTCTGGCGCCAACAATCCTATTTATATTGTCAGAAAAAAAACATTAGAATGCATAAAGGCCAATAAGCAAGCGATAGGAAACATGAATGATGTGGTTTTGCCTTATGATAATCGAACTACTCAATTAGAATCTGATGATTGTATTTATTTGTTTACCGATGGTTATGCTGATCAGTTTGGCGGACCTAAAGGAAAAAAATTAATGAGGAAACAGTTTGAGGAAACGCTTATTGCAGCTTCAGATAAGCCAATGAAAGAACAAAAACACATACTTGAAACTACTTTCAATGATTGGAAAGGTAATTTAGAACAGGTAGATGACGTTTGTGTTGTAGGGATTAGGATTTAATCCATTTACGTTTATGAAAACAGCAATTATTATAGGAGCAACTGGATTAACGGGACAAGCTTTATTAAATCAATTATTGCTAGATGATTATTTTAATCATGTTATTGTATTTGTTCGTAAAAAGATAGATATAACGCACTCTAAACTTACTCAACATTGTACTGATTTTAATGTATTAGATTCATACAAAAATTTAATAAAAGGAGATGTTGTGTTTTGTTGCATGGGAACTACTATTAAAACCGCTGGTTCGCAAGAAGCATTTAAAAAAGTAGATTATACATATCCAATAGAATTCGCAAAAATTGCTAAACAAAATATGATCAACACATTTTGTTTGCAAAGTTCGCTAGGGGCAGATAGTAAGGCGACTAATTTTTATTTAAAAACAAAAGGCGAAACAGAAGACTTCATTCGTCAGTTAAATTTTGTTTCATTTGCAACCTTCAGACCATCCATGTTATTAGGTAACCGAACAGAATTTAGATTAGGAGAAAAGATTGGTAAAGTAGTTATGCAGGCATTATCTTTTGCTTTTATAGGAAAACTGAAGAACTATAAAGCGATACATGTTAATCAAGTTGCTAGTGCTATGATTAAATATTCGAAATCTGGTAAAGTAGGAAATGTAATTATTGAAAACGAAGAAATGCTTTGATTAGTGAATACCTGTACTAATACTTTCGCGTTTCATGGGATTAACCGTTAAAACAGGAATGTTACTAGTTTCAATAATTTTTGTAGAAACAGCACCACCAAACATTTCTCCAATGCTTAAATCTCTTTTATTCATTAATACAATTAAATCACAATCGTTATTGTTGGCATAAGCAACAATAGCTTCAGCAGGACTATTTGAAGGAATTGATTTATTAGTACAAGCAACACCTCTATCTTTAATGTATTTTTTAACTTGATTTAAATAAGGTAATAATTCGTTTTCGTATTTTTCATCACTTGGACTAAATACAGATACAATTTTTATAGTAGCTTTATAATATCTTGCTAATTGAACAGCAATGCCTACTTTCTCACGGCTCTCAGCGCTTAAATCAATGGGCATTAAAATATTAGAACAACTATTTCTATTATCTTTTGAACGTATTGTAATTACAGGACACGGTGCATTTTTAATAAATTTGCTCACATTAGTTCCTCCTAAGAAACTTCTAAAACGAACTTGTGTATCTAATCCAATAACAATTAAAGTACAACCTAATTCTTCGGCCTTTGGATCGATTAATTCATAGATGTCTCCTTTTAAATTCAAAAATTCTGCTTCTAAGCCAGAGTCTTTTTTAATTTTTGCTACAATCTCTTCTAAATCTTTTTGATGCTCATGATTACTATTTGGAGATGCATGCATCACAATTATTTTAGAATGTGTAAGTTTTGCTAAATTATAGGATTGCTCAATCGCAATTAATGATTGTTTTGAAAAATCGATTGGAATTAAAACGGAGCTATTTTCTTTAATTAGCATATATGTAGGTTTTCGACAAAGGTAAATAAAAATCGATGAATGTCAAATTCAAGCATATTAATTAACAATTAAAAGGGTTAAATAACAGCTACTTTTTAATAAATACATGTATGTAATTATCTATCAATTCATCACATAAAGTGTCAAATTGTGGCCGACTGATAAGGCAGGTCATTTCTTCTTCATAAAAATCTCCCTGATCATAATACATGATACTGATGTATGCCATCTCTTTTTCAAAGGTTCCACTTTCGTTATATTCTTTAACGCAATTGGCATAAAATGAAATCATATTTGGTAAGGGTAATGTTTTAGCTTGAACACCTTTAAGTAATAAAAATCCTTTAGAAACTGTAAACCCATTTTTTATGAATTCAAAACGAGTAAATTTTTTCTCAAAATACATCCAAAACATACCAGCAATAGTAAATAATATATAAGCTGGCGGATATTTGTATCCTTCTCCTGAAAGTGAAATCAAACCAATTACAAAAAATAAAACTGCAGCAATAACATGCCCACTATCTTTTAACGAATAGGATAACGCATCGTTTACAACTGTATTAAAAACAGATTTGTTTTTTTGCATTAATTTTTCTCGGCAGTTTAATTCAATTGAACCATCATCTAAAAATGTTTGGTTTAAAATGATAGACGTATGATTATATAATTCGGGAAGCTTAGTTTTAAATTCTAAAGGTTTCTCGAAAAATGTTTCGATAACAACACTAAAAAACTCATTAATGTTTACGGAACCGTATTTTCTTAATATACTTGAGTGTCCTTTTCGCATTCTACTAAATTCTCTGGCGGCGCAAGCTAGCCAACGTTTAAAGTAATGCTCAAAAAAATAATCAGTATCATCTCCATTAATTCCGTTAAATCTTAAGGCGTGGCCAAATTCATGTAAGCCTAAATTTATTTTATCATCTTCTGATTGATTACCAGCCACAAAATCTTTCCAACTAAAACACATAAAACCGCCTAAGTTAGTTTCACCTTTATGCATTTTGCCAGTTTGAGGATTTTTATATTCAGATGGATAAACTAATATCTGACTAAAGTGAGAATAATCCCAAGTATCTAGTCCAAAAGTTACCTGAACGGCAGCAGCAGCAATCTGTACGCTAATTTGAGGCGTAATTAAAAGACCTTGCCTGCCAGTAATAGATTTGGAATCAATAAATGATTCGACCCGATTCATAAATCGAGTTTTATCTGAAGGGTTGAGCTTTTGATAATAAGAATGATTCTTATCTAAAAATGATTTTATATCAAAATACTCTCTAATAGAAATAAGTTTTGATTAACTAAAAATTTCAATTACATATTTAGGAACAATTCCTAATGCTAATGTGAAGATAGTTGTTAGAGCTAGTAATAACACATGAGATGTTTCCATTGTTACTTCTTGCTCTCCATCTTCTTGTTTAAAGTACATCGCAATAATTACTTTGAAATAGTAGTACACACCAACTGCTGAGGTTAAAATAGCTAGAATAATTAACCATTTAAAAGTAGTGCCAATCATCACTGAGAAGATGAAATACTTAGCAAAGAAACCAGCTGTAATTGGAATACCAGCTAATGATAACATGGCAATAACCATACAAGCAGCCATAAACGGATGGCGTTTTCCTAAGCCATTAAACGCTTCTATGTTTGCATTGTCTTTTGCTTTAGACACATTATATAAAACAGTGAATGCAGCAATAGAACCTACTGAGTATGCTAATGAATAATATAAAATAGCACTTACACTAGCCATTCCTCTTTGGTTAGCTAAAATAGCCATTAACATAAATGCCGCGTGACTAATACTTGAATAAGCCAACATACGTTTTACACTGTTTTGTGTTGCTGCTGTAATATTTGACACTACTAATGATAATGCAATCACTACTGCTAATACCATGCTCCATGATTCGTTAACACCGCCAAACACTACTAAGAATAAACGCATAAACGCAGCAAATGCAGCTGTTTTTACTATTGTGCTCATTAAGGCTGTAATCACAGTTGGAGAACCTTCGTAAACATCTGGTGCCCAAAAATGGAAAGGAGCAGCACTTACTTTAAATAACATTGCTACTAATACCATTAACACACCTGCATAAAAGAACGCCGGTAAATCTCCTTGAGCGTGAGAAATAAATGAACGGATTGCCATTAAATCAAAACTTCCAGTAGCACCATAAATTAAAGCGATACCAAATAATAAGAAACCAGAGGCAAATGAACCCATGATTAAATATTTGAATCCTGCTTCGTTAGATGCTAAATCTCTTTTACGACTTGCGGCTAATACATACATTGGGATAGAAAGGATTTCAATACCTAAGAACAATGTCGTCATGTTACTGAAACCAGTTAACATAATTGCGCCAACTAGTGCAAACAATACTAATGCAAAGTGATCGGTAACATGGTCTTGCTCGAAATAATCATTGGCTAAAATAAACCAAAAGAAAGCGGTTACTAAAATTACACCACTAAACGCTAATGCAACGTTATCAAAACGCATCATATTAGCAAATAGTTCGATACTAGTATTATTATTCCATTCCATGAAATTAGTAACATAAGCTGCTAAAATTCCAATTAGTACTAATGGATACAATAGTTTTTTGAATTTAAAAATTTCGGCCAACATGGCTAAAACCCCTAATCCGCTAATTATAAAAAGACCTTTCATACGTTTGTTTTATGCTTTATGAATTATGATAATCGTAATTCGAAAATTATTTTTTATTATTTAATGTAAGTTAAAATTGCTTTTGTTCCTTCTTCCGCTAAATCATTTAATGGTTTTGGATATACACCAAATGCGATAATAGCGAAACATATAATATATAATACCCACTTATCAGTACTAGCTAAAGAACCAAATGCAATGGCAGAATCTTTACGTTCACCTAACATAATCGCTTGGTAGCTTCGCAACATATATACTGCACCTAAAATAACTGTTAAACCAGCAAATGCTGCAACCCATGCACCGTATTGATACACACCATTGATTAATAAAAACTCACCTACAAAACCGTTAGTTAATGGCAATGCGACTGAACCTAACATCACAATTAAAAATAAAACGGCGAAGTTGCCATTCATATTTCTAATGCCACCTAATTTTTCCATCTCACGAGTTCCTGTGTGACGCATTAAAATATCAGCAATTAAGAATAGTCCTACAACGTTAACTCCATGAGCTAACATTTGCATCACTGCTCCTTGAATACCTTGTTGATTAGCTGATAAAATACCTGCTGCAATTAATCCAACGTGAGCAATTGACGAATATGCTATTAATCGTTTGTAATCTTTTTGAACGATTGCAATACATGATGCATAGAAAATACCAAATACAGATAAAGTAATTGCTAACCATCCCCATTCTGCTAATGCTAAAGGAGTAACTGGCATTAACCATTTAATTAATCCAAATGTTCCCATCTTTAACATGATACCTGATAACAACATGGTACCTTGTGTTGGAGCGTTTACATATGTATCAGGTTGCCAAGTGTGTAATGGGAAGATTGGCATTTTAATACCAAATGCTAAAAAGATACACCAGAATACTACCGATTGTTGTTGTAAGTTTAATGATTTACCTGCTTGATATAAATCCGTCACTGCCCATGATTTAATACCTGTTTCAAATCCTGTGTGGTTATATAAATATACTAAACCAACTAACATGAATAAAGAACCAAATAAAGTATAAACGAAAAACTTGAAAGTGATACGTCCGCGATTTTCTCCACCCCACAATAAACAGATAAAGTAAATTGGAATTAATGCTAACTCCCAGAATACATAAAATAAGAATCCATCGTTAGCTGTAAATACTCCTACTAATGCCATTTGCATTAATAAGATTAATCCATAAAACGAATTTGGTTTTTCGTAAGACGTATTAAATGATGATAAAATAATTAATGGCACTAAGAAAGTAGTTAGTAATACCATTAACATAGATAATGCATCAACACTCACTGCAAAGTGAATCCCTAAAGATTCAACCCATGGGCAGTTTAACATCAAATCGGCACTTGCAGGGTTGTGTTTAAATTGAAACAACACAACCAGTGATAAAATAAATTCTACAACAGATAAACCTAAAGCAACTGTTCTACTCGTGTTTCCTTTTGTGAAAAACACCAATAAGCTTGCTATAAGAGGTACAATGATTAATAATCCAACTAACATATCTTTTTATTATTTACTTTTTAATACTACTTAATGAATGTGAAAAATAAAATGGCGATAATTCCTAATACCATTCCGAAAATATAAAATCCAATGTGACCTGTTTGTACTTTACGAACTAATGAGCTCACTCCTGTTACAGCACTTCCAACACCATTTACAATTCCATCCACTACTTGTAAATCCAAAAACTTATAGAATACTTCTGAAAGTAAATCTAACGGTTTACGAATAACTGCTTCATAAATTTCATCTACATAATATTTATTGTAAATTAATTTTTTGATACCCGTTAGTTTTTCATCTTTTGCTTCTGGTAAAATATTATTTTTTATGTACACCATATACGCAAAGAAAATTGTTGCTAAAGCTGCAGCTGTTGCTATGAACATCAAAGTCCACTCTTTAGCATGATTTAAAATACTCGGATTTTTGTGTGCAATAATTGGATCTAAATGATGGTGGAACCAATTAGTTGTTCCCCAGAATTCTGGTAAACCTAATACACCACCAAATATTGATAATATGGCTAAAACAATTAATGGAATTGTCATCGTACTTGGCGACTCATGTAAATGATGTTCTTGTTCGTGTGTTCCTCTAAATTTACCGAAGAAGGTTAAGAATAATAATCTGAACATATAAAAAGCTGTAAGTATAGATGCTACTTGACCAAAGAACCATAAGGTTGGACTGTGCTCATAAGTATGCGCTAAAATTTCGTCTTTAGAAAAGAAACCTGATAATAAAGGAAATCCACTAATGGCTAAAGTTCCAATTGCCATTACTTTTCCTGTGATAGGTAAATGTTTCCATAAACCTCCCATTTTTCGCATGTCTTGTTCGCCACCCATCGCATGAATCACAGAACCAGCACCTAAGAATAATAAAGCTTTAAAGAATGCGTGAGTTGTTACGTGAAATACAGATGAGCTGTAAGCGCCAACTCCTAATCCTAAAAACATTAATCCTAATTGAGATACTGTTGAGTAGGCTAATACTTTTTTAATATCGTTTTGAAATAAACCAATAGTTGCTGCAAATAATGCCGTTGCTACACCAACTATAGCTACTACATGAGATGCTTCTTCAGACATTGAGTAGAAAATATTTGAACGAACAATCATATAAATACCCGCTGTAACCATTGTAGCCGCATGGATTAATGCAGACACTGGAGTTGGACCAGCCATCGCATCTGGTAACCAAGTGTATAATGGTAATTGTGCAGACTTACCCATGGCGCCAATAAATAATAATAATGCAATTATAGTTACAGTAGTTTCGTTACCTGTTGATGCAATTGTAAATACTTGATCGTAAGAAATACTTCCAAATGTGATGAAGATTAAAATGATTCCCATTAAAAAACCTAAATCACCAACGCGATTCATAATAAATGCTTTTTTAGCGGCATTATTATAAGCTGTGTTTTTAAACCAGAAACCAATTAATAAGTAAGAACATAAACCTACACCTTCCCAACCTACAAACATAATTAGATAGTTGTTGCCTAACACTAATAACAACATGAAGAATACAAATAAATTTAAATACGTAAAGAAACGCGCAAAGCCTTCATCATCGTGCATATAACCCATAGAGTAAATATGGATTAAGAAACCAATACCAGTAATGATTAATAAAAACCAAGATGATAATGGATCTACTAAAAACTCAAAAGGAATTTTTAATGTATCAGAGTTTATCCAAGAGAATAAAGGAACAATGTGAGATTTAACCTCAGAATGTTCTAATTCCATAAATATTAGCAACGATACTACAAACGATGCTAATACAGCCAAACTAGCTATCCAACCAGATAAGCTTTTGCTGATTTTTTTACCAAAGAATCCGTTTATTATAAAACCTAATAAAGGGAATAATGGAATAAGGGCTACTAATTTAATCATATACTTAGTTCTTTAATCTGCTTAATAAATCAATATCAATTGTTTTGAAATTACGATACACCATCGATAAAATAGCTAAACCTACTGCAACCTCTGCTGCTGCAACCGCCATAATAAAGAATACAAATACTTGCCCGTTTGCATCGTTGTGTAAAGTTGAAAAAGCAACTAATAATAAATTAACCGCATTAAGCATTAACTCAATACACATAAAAATAATAATGGCATTTCTGCGAGCCATCACACCAACCACGCCAATGATAAAAAGCACAGCGCTTAACATGATGTAAAAATTAATAGGAATTCCGTTTAACATAGTAGGTTATATTAGTTTGTTTCTTTTGAGTTAATATTTGTATCACGCTTACCAATCATAATAGCGCCAACAAGAGCTGCTAATAATAATATAGAAGCAATTTCGAATGGGAATAAAAATTCGCTAAATAATACTTTACCTAAATTTTTAACCAATCCAATTTGAGAAGATCCGCCATGCACTAATTGCAATTGCTCAGAACCTTTTAAAGCACCAACCATTACAAATAATAACATACCACCAATTGTTCCAGCAATTAATCTGGTAGCAATATGTTTACGAGGCTCTGTATCCGCATTCAAATTCATTAACATAATGATGAATAAGAATAGTACCATAATAGCACCAGCATATACAACGATATGCACCACTGCTAAAAATTGAGCGTTTAATAATAAGTAATGCCCTGCAATACAGAAGAACGTTAATACTAAATATAAAACTGAGTTAACTGGGTTGCGAGTAAAAACAACCATAAGCGCGAACATAATAGCAAGGAATGATAATATTCCAAAAAGCCATTGTGTAATTGTGTATCCTAACATATGTATTTTTTAGTGTTTGTGACCTTTGTTTAATTTTTTTGCATCAAATAATTCGTTATGTTTTAATCCTTCAACTTTTTTGAATGCTAATACTTCTGGTGTTTGGCGTTTAGAAACATCAATACGCGCATCCATTTTTTCAACTAATTTATCTTTACCGTAAATAAAATCTTTACGTTCAAATTGCGCATCAACTAATCTATCTGTTAAAAAGATTGCTTCTTTCGGACAAGCCTCTTCACATAATCCGCAGAAAATACAACGCAACATATCAATTTCATAAGTTGCTGCGTATTTTTCTTCACGATATAAATGCTCTTCGCCTTTTTTACGCTCACCACTTGTCATGGTAATTGCTTCTGCAGGACAAGCCACAGCGCACATACCACAAGATGTACAACGTTCTGCTCCATTGTCATCGCGTTTTAAAACATGCTGACCACGATATACTGGAGCAATAGGACGTTTTACATCTGGATAATTGATAGTAGGAGATTTTTTAAACAAGTGACTTGCTGTAATCATCATGCCTTTTGCAATAGCTGGCAAATACATTCTTTCAGCAAGACTTTGCTCTTTATTTGATACGACTACTTTTCTGTTTGTTAATTGCATTTTCAATATTTTTTAAAAATGAATGTTACCTCTAAAATATTCAACTACTACTGTTGCTGCTAAATTAAATAGTGACAACGGTAACAATGTTTTCCAACCTAAGTTCATTAATTGATCATAACGGAAACGTGGTAATGTCCAACGAATCCACATGAATAAACAAATGAAACCAAATATTTTTGCTAATAAAACACCAAAGCCAATTAATGACACCATCGCTGAACCTTCTGCTAATCCTAATTTCGCATAAATCTCATGCGCAAATGGGAAGTTATAGCCACCAAAATAAAGTGTTGCAATAACTGCTGAAGAAATAAACATATTGATGTATTCAGCAAATAAGTATAAACCTAATTTCATGGATGAATACTCTGTATGGTATCCACCAACTAATTCTGTTTCACACTCAGGTAAATCAAATGGTGCACGATTAGTTTCTGCTAATGCACAAATAAAGAAAATTAAAAACCCTAAAGGTTGCCAAACAATATTTGCTAATCCTGCATCTTGTCCTTCAACAATTGTTTTTAAACTTAAAGAACCACCAGAAGAAATAATTAAAGCTATTAAAGCAATACCCATTGGAATTTCGTAGCTAATCATTTGTGATGATGCACGAACTGCGCCTAATAAAGCGAACTTATTATTTGATGACCAACCACCAATCATAATACCATACACACCAATAGAAGCAACACCTAATAAATAAATCACGCCGATATTAATATCTGTAATTTGTAAATCATATGTTTGACCTCCAATAATTACTGGTTTAGCCCAAGGCACCACAGCACTTGTGATAACTGCTGTTACCATAAATAACGAAGGTCCTAAAATAAATAGCGCACGATTAGAAACATTAGGAATGATTTCTTCTTTCATGAACATTTTTACACCATCTGCTAATGGTTGCAATAAACCACCCCAACCAGCTCTGCTTGGTCCTTTTCTATCTTGTAAAAAAGCGGCGAATTTTCTTTCCCATAAAGTAGCGTATGCTGCGGATGCAAGTAGGAGAACAAAAATCCCCACGCACATAATTGCTTTGTATATTATAAATGCTGTCATACTTAATTAAGGTCTTTTGTTAATATCCATAAATCCAAGTGCTTTTTGTTGTTTCAACACTTGCACTTTTAGTTCATTTAAATGATTGTAATGATTTTGAGAAATCACAGAATGACGATCAACTTTTGTGGGACCTTCTATTTTCCAATCAGACGTTTTTTTTCTATCAAAACGGCAAGTATTGCAAATGAATTCTTCTGCTTCTCCCCACTGATCTTTACGCGCAGTTACACGTAATACTTCTTCGCCTTTCATCCATAAACGAACTTTACCAGAACATTTTTTGCAATCACAACTAGCATCAACTGGCTTCGTAAACCAAACACGAGATTTGAAACGGAATGTTTTATCTGTTAATGCACCAACTGGGCACACATCAATCACGTTACCAGAAAAATCATTTTCAATAACGTTCTCAATGTATGTAGAAATCTCAGCCGCATCGCCACGGTGCATCACACCATGAACACGATTATCGGTTAATTGCTCAGCCACTTTCACACAACGGAAACACATGATACAACGGTTCATATGTAATTGCACATACTTACCAATATCAATACGTTCAAATTCTCTACGAGGGAATTCATAACGTGTTGTTGCAGCACCATGTCCATATCCTAAATCTTGTAAAGAACACTCTCCCGCTTGATCACATACTGGGCAATCTAAAGGATGGTTTACTAATAAAAATTCAACCACACCTTTACGGGCTTCTAATACATCTTTATTAGTTACATTTTCTACAACCATTCCATCCATTACCTCTGTACGGCAACTAGCCACAGGCTTAGGCATTGGAGTAGGATTTGCAGCGCTACCTTGTGTTACTTTTACAATACACGTTCGGCAATATCCACCACTGGTTTTTAATGAAGAATAATAGCACATAGTTGGCGGAGCTACCTCCTGACCAATCATACGTGCTGCTTGAAGAATTGTGGTACCCTTTGGTACGTCAATTTCTATTCCATCTATCGTTACTTTCATTAAGCTCTAATTTTATTTAATCTATCGTAATGAGAAATATCTACAAATTTTTTCTTTTGTGCAATTTCAATAAATTCATGTTTGAAGTGGCGAATAGCTGCTGCTACTGGCCATGCTGCTGCTTCACCTAATGGACAAATTGTTTTACCTTCAATTTTACTTTGAATGTCCCATAATAAATCCACATCACTTTCATTAGCAGTTCCATCTAAAAACTTCTTTAGTATTTTTTCCATCCAACCTGTTCCTTCACGGCAAGGTGAACATTGTCCGCAAGACTCATGATGATAGAAACGAGAGAAGGTGAATAAATTCTTCACAATACTTGTGTCTTCGTCCATAGCAATAAAGCCACCAGAACCTAACATCGTACCTGTTTGGAAACCACCATCAGACAAACTTTCGTAAGTCATTAAACGAGGTTCGCCTTTAGCTGTTTTTAAAATTAATTCAGTTGGTAAAATTGGCACCGAAGAACCACCTGCAACAACTGCTTTTAATTTTTTTCCATTACGGATACCTCCGCAATATTCTTCGCTATAAATAAATTCTTCAACTGTAATTCCTAATTCGATTTCGTAAACACCTGGTTTATTAATATGTCCAGAAGCAGAAATTAATTTTGTACCGGTAGATTTTCCTACACCAATTTTAGCGTATTCTTCTCCACCCATGTTTACAATTGGAACCACAGCGGCAATAGTCTCAACGTTATTAACCACTGTTGGACAACCCCATAAACCAGCAACTGCTGGGAATGGCGGTTTAATACGTGGATTGCCACGTTTACCTTCTAATGATTCTAATAATGCTGTTTCTTCTCCGCAGATATAAGCGCCACCACCAACTTGCACGTAGCAATCATGAGAAAAATCAGTACCTAAAATATTTTTTCCTAACCAACCCGCAGCGTATGCTTCAGCGATAGCCGCTTCTAAAATACGAGCTACATAAAAGTATTCTCCACGGATATAGATATATGATTGTTTAGCGCCTAATGCAAATGAAGACGTAATCATTCCTTCAATTAATGCATGAGGAATTTTCTCCATTAAGTAACGGTCTTTGAAAGTCCCTGGTTCAGATTCATCCGCATTACAAACTAAGTAACGAGGAACGCCTTCTGGTTTCGCTAAGAAACTCCATTTCATGCCTGTAGGGAAACCCGCACCACCACGACCTCTTAATCCTGATTTTTTTACTTCATCAGTTACTTGATCTGGTTGCATTGTTTTTAATGCTTTCTCTACAGAAGCATAACCACCGTGTGCACGATATACTTCAAGCGTATTAATGCCTGGTACTTTATCGTTGTGTATTAATAATTTTCTTCCCATCGTTTAATGGTTATAGTGTGTTTTTATAATCTAAATCTGTATAACTTCTTAATCTGCCTTCGTTTTTGTAGGTTTCCAAAATAGCATCTACTTTTTCGTAAGTTAAGTTTTCGTGGTAACTAGCTCCACATTGTAACATTGGGGCTGTTCCGCAAGAACCTAAACATTCAGCCACTTTTAAAGAGAACATACCGTCTTTAGTTGTTTCACCAACTTTGATATTTAATTTTTTCTCAATGTATTTTACGATGTCTTCAGCTCCGTTTAACCAACAAGAACTTGTTTGGCAAACTTCTAATACACATTTACCCATTGGTTTTAAATTATACATCGTGTAAAATGATGCAACTTCAAAAACCTCAACTGGACGAATCTTTAAAATAGATGCTACATAATCCATTGTTTCTGGGCTTAACCATCCACCAAATTCAGCTTGCGCTAAATGTAAGATTGGTAATAAAGCCGATTTCTGTTTTCCTTCTGGATAACGAGAAATGATAGTTTGTGCAGTCTTCATAGCCTCCTCACTGAAAACTGTTTCAGCGCGTTTAGCTTTATCAAATTTTTGTGCTCCGTGAACTTGTGAACTCATTTACTTATAATTTTTTAATTACGCATCTAATTCTCCTGCAATTACATTCATGCTACTCATTGTTAAGATAGCATCTGATAACATAATTCCTTTAATCATTTCTGGATATGCTTGATAATAAATAAAGCATGGTCTGCGGAAATGTAAACGGAAAGGTGTTCTTCCACCATCACTAATTAAGTAAAAACCTAATTCTCCATTTCCACCTTCAACACAGTGATATACTTCTCCTTTAGGAATATCTGTTTCGCCCATCACAATTTTAAAGTGATAGATTAATGCTTCCATGTTATTATACACTTGCTCTTTTGGAGGCAAGAAGAAATCTGGTAAATCAGCATGCATAGCACCTGCAGGCATTTTTTTAATAGCTTGCTCAATGATGCTTAAGGATTGCCACATTTCGTGTTGACGAACCATGAAACGATCGTAAGTATCACCTTGTGTTCCAACTGGAACGGTGAATGTAAAATCTTCATAAGAAGAATATGGATTCATGACGCGTACATCATAATCAACACCAGCTGCACGCAAGTTAGGCCCAACAAAGCTATAAGCTAACGCTCTCTCTGCTGATATTGGTCCGCAATTTACAGTACGGTCCATGAAAATTTTATTACGCTCTAATAAGTTAGAAAACTCCGTTAAGCCTTTAGGGAATTCCTTTAAAAATGTATCAATTAAATCCCATGCTTTTTTACTCCACTCTTTATCAAAACCGCCAATACGACCAATATTAGTAGTTAAACGAGCACCACAAATTTCTTCGAAGATTTCGTAAATTTTTTCTCTCCATTGAAAGATATATAAGAAACCTGTCATGGCGCCAGTATCAACACCAATAACTGAGTTACAAATAATATGATCGGCAATACGAGATAATTCCATAATAATCACACGGTGATATTGTGCGCGTTTTGGAATTTCTGCTTTTAATAATTTTTCTACTGTCATATACCAACCCATGTTATTGATTGGTGATGAGCAATAGTTTAAACGATCGGTAATAGGTGTAATTTGTGCGTAAGGACGACGCTCTGCTAATTTTTCGAAAGCACGGTGAATATATCCAATTGTAGGCACGGCATCGTGAATAATTTCACCATCCATTTTCAATACATTTTGAAAAATACCGTGTGTTGCAGGATGCGTAGGACCAAGGTTAAGCGTAGAGTATTCTTTCTCTTCGATAACTTCCTGATTAACGGAATATGTTGTTTCTTTTTTACTCATTTTTCAATCTTGTTTTTGGTTGGTTGTTTTTGGTTGTTGGATATTTCAAATCTCAAAAAACTAAAAACAAACAACTGATTTAACGTCCAAACATTTCATCTTTTTTATCAGTTCTTCCTTGATCTTCTAGAGGATACTCTTTTCTTAAAGGAAAAATATCCATTTCATCTACATTTAAAATACGTTTTAAGTTTGGATGACCTTTAAATTTCACTCCAAAGAAATCGTAAGTTTCTCTTTCCATCCAATTAGCTGCAGGCCACAAATCAGTAGCAGTAGCAACCTCTGGTTTATTGATATCGAAAAATGTTTTTAAACGAATACGATAATTTTTTGGCATGTTATGTAAATGATAAATCACGCCTAACTGTTTTTCATCTGCTGTTTGCATACCGCATAAATCTGTTAAGAAATGAAAGTTTAATGTTTCATCTTCTTTTAAAAATTTAAGAATGTCGTGTACTTTATCTTTGTTTACAGTAAAAACAGGGTAATCGTAAAGTTGCTCAGCTGATTCAATATCTCCAGCAAAGTGTTCTTTCAATTTAGTATTTACAATCTCTAAAAGCTCCATAGTATATTTTGAATTATTCTATTCCGTATGAGTTTAACATTTTCTTGTACTCTTCAGATTCTCTTCTTCTGAAAGATTCATTTTGAGCCATTTCTTGAATTTTTAAAACACCTTCCAAAATTTGTTCTGGACGTGGAGGACAACCTGGCACGTAAACATCTACTGGAATAATTTTATCAATACCTTGCAAAACAGAGTATGTATCAAAAATACCACCAGTACTTGCGCAAGCACCAACTGATAATACCCAACGTGGTTCAGCCATTTGCTCATATACTTGACGTAATGTAGGCCCCATTTTTTTAGCAATAGTTCCCATTACCATTAACATATCTGCTTGACGTGGCGAGAAGCTTAAGCGCTCAGATCCAAAACGACCTAAGTCGTAATGAGAGGCCATGGTTGCCATGAACTCAATACCACAACAAGACGTTGCAAATGGTAAAGGCCATAAAGAGTTTTTACGGGCTAAACCAACAACATCTTCTAATTTTGTTGCAAAAAAACCAGGTCCTTCAAGTCCTTCAGGGCTCTTAGCAATTTCTAGTTTGGTGCGTTTAATAATTTCTTTTGCCATTTTTATAATTTTAAATGTTGAATTTTATTCTTCCCACTTTAATGCTTTTTTCGAAAGCATGTAGTAGAATCCAACTAATAATAAGATGATAAATGTGAATACTTCTATAACACCTAACATACCTAACTCTTTAAAGTTTACAGCCCAAGGATACATAAAAATAACCTCTATGTCGAAAAGCACAAATAAAATAGCCACTAAGAAATACTTAATGGCAAAAGGTAAACGTGCATTTCCTTCCGATTCGATACCGCACTCAAATGAATCTAACTTAATTTTTGTTTTACGTTTTGGTCCTAACCAATGCGATGCAATCATCGTCGTTACTACAAATCCAAGGGCAACGATAAACATTAATAATATTGGTAAATAATCTAAAGGGGATGACTCTGTGTTCATACTATAACAATTTAATTATTGATTGTAAGATTAACTAATTTTAAGTAAATCATCAAATATTCGGTCTATTTTTTTAAAGGTTAGATTGTTTAAAAATAGCATAAAAAAACCCTTAGTTGGTAAACTAAGGGTTTTTAAATATTTATTGAGATAATTACTCAGCTATAACTTCAAAGTTGATAGTTGCAGCAATTTCTTTAAATAAACGAACTTTAGCAGTATAAGTACCTAAAGCCTTAATTGCATCTTCGTTCATTTCAATATTTTTACGCTCAACTTCGTAACCAGCTTTTTTCAAAGCCTCAGCTAATTGAATATTAGTAACTGAACCAAAAATCTTTCCAGATTCACCAGCTTTAGCACCAACTTTAACTGTTACGTCAGCAAATTTAGCTGCCATAGCAGTAGCTTCGTTACGTAATTTTTGTTCTTTAAATGAGCTTTGTTTAATTTCTTCAGCTTGCATTTTTTTGTTACTTTCTGTAGCTAAAACTGCAACACCTTGAGGAATTAAAAAGTTACGACCGTATCCGTTTTTAACTTTAACGATGTCGTTCTTATAACCTAAACCTTTATGGTCTTTTTTTAATATAATTTCCATGTTGTTTTTCCTCCTTTAATTATTTTAAACCATCTGCTAAGTAAGGCATTAAAGCAATGTGACGCGCACGTTTAACTGCTTGAGATACCTTACGTTGAAATTTCAATGAAGTTCCAGTTAAACGGCGAGGTAATAATTTACCTTGCTCATTCACGAACTTTAATAAAAAGTCAGCGTCTTTGTAATCAATATATTTAATACCTAACTTTTTAAAGCGACAGTATTTTTTCTTTTTAACCTCTGCACTTGGCGGGTTTAAAAAACGTACTTCATTTTTTGCCATTTTCGTAATGTGTTTTAGGGGTTAATAATTAAGCCTCAGCTTTTTTAGTTTTAGCAACTTTAGCATCAGATCCTTTAGCACGACGTTTGTCAGCCCAAGTAGCAGCATGTTTTTCTAAAGCAATCGTTAAGAAACGTAAGATACGTTCGTCACGTTTGAATTGTAATTCTAATTCAGCGATTTCTGTTCCATTTCCAGAGAAATCAACTAAGTGGTAAAAACCAGTTGTTTTCTTTTGAATAGGGTAAGCTAATTTTTTTAAGCCCCAGTTCTCTCTGTGATTAATTTTTGCTCCCAAATCCGTTAGGATTTTTTCAAACTTTTTTGCGGCCTCCTTTGCCTGATCATCAGACAAAACGGGAGTTAAAATGAAGACCGTCTCATAGCGTTTTTCCATTATTATTTATTTTAAATTAGGGCTGCAAATATAGGCTAATTATTTGATTCTGTTGTACTTTAATTAAAAAAAAGCTCAAAAAGCTAATATTTAAAAGAGATTCGTTAATATTAAAATCATAAAATATTGATTTTTAATTACTTGAGAATTTACTTTGAAAATGTTAAAAAAAGGAGAAATGACTCTGTTTAAACTATATTTTATAATATTATGGATATTGTTTAACCTAAGGTTGGTTATTTTTTTAATAAATTTATGCTGTTGAAAAATACACTGATACTAATAAACTGGGTAGGTATTATAATAGTATCTTTTGGCTGTTATAAAATTATGAACTTCTTTGTCTCCATCATATTCGTCTTTAAGTTTTTTACACATCTTCCCCCTGATAGTAATGTAGTTTTTGACCCTTCTTTTGATATTAGGCAAGAAGTAAGATCTGTGAATCATTTTGTTACAAAAGAAAAGATGGATTTTGTGTATAACACACAAATTTATCAATTAGGATGCGATACGATGCCTAATGTTAAGTTCTGGAGAACTATCATGAACTTACACAAAGACTCCGCCTTGTTTAATACTCCTCATACCAGAAATATATTAAGTAAAGAACATATTAAAGAATGGGAAAGTAAAGACGTCGTCAAAAAATCTTGTTATAAAGATAGTTTGCGTAATTGGTATTGTTTAGAAGATTCGGCTCGAATATTATTAACGAATGGTAAAAGTTTTTTCTATGATTTCGAAAAAGCTTCAGCAAATTTTCATAGAGGTATTAATGATTTTATCGCTAATGGAGTTGATCCTTGGTACGCTCAAGCCATATTAATGATTGAAAGTCCTAATAAACTTCAAAAATCAAATGCAGGAGCTTATGGCTCGTTTCAATTGATGAAAGATGTTGCACGTTTATTTGGCTTAAAGGTTAATAAACATATTGATGAGCGAGCTGATTTTGATCGTTCAGCTTACGCAGCATCTAGTTTAATTAAGAAAATATGTATCCCAAAAACAAAGCAAATATTAGATTCGTTAGGAATCACTAATTATAAAGAAAATGATCTGTGGTTTAGATTATTAGTCATGCATTCTTACCATGCAGGGGCAGGTAATGTAAAAAAAGCACTGTATTCTTTTAAGCCCACTGAAGGAAACATGAATTTAATTTATACTCTTTGGCGTACCGAAACAAAACATTTTAAATCAGCTTCACAAAACTACTCCCAATTAGTTTTAGCAGCTTTGCTAGAGGTAAATGAAAAATTTGGATTAGCGCCTCGCCAACTTATTGTTGAGCCCATCCCAAATGAGAATCTTCTAAGGTAATTTATTAACTAAAAAAGGGCATTAATTTGGTTAAAAATTGAATTTTATTTGAAAATTGAATTTTATTTGATTTTTACTTTACATTTAGCTTATTAAAAATACTACTTTATGAGAATTCTGATTATTGAAGATGAAAAATCATTACGTGAAGACGTTGTTGATTATTTAACAGAGAACGGATATAAATGCGATTTTGCTACCACGATTAAAAGTGCATTACAAAAATTAAGTGATGTAGTTTATAGTTGCGCCTTAGTAGATGTTGGTTTGCCTGATGGGTCTGGAATTGAAATAGTAGAACATATTAAAAAAAATAACCCAGAGATGGGCGTTATAATAGTAACCGCAAAAAACGCCTTGGAAGATAAATTACAGGGATTAAAAATTGGCGCTGATGATTATTTAACTAAGCCATTTCACTTGTCAGAATTAAGCGCTAGAGTTTATTCGGTTTTACGTCGAAGAAATTTTGGCGGAAAAAACTCTCTAGTATTTGATGGATTAGAAATAGACACAACAGAAAAAAAGGTAATTGCAAATGGAACACAATTGCAATTAACGAAAAAAGAATACGAAATTTTGGTTTACCTTGCTAGTAATCCAACGCATTTAATTACTAAAGAGGCTTTAGCAGATGCTATTTGGGGTGATAAGGCAGACATGGCAACTTCTTTTGATTTTGTATATAGCCAAATCAAAAACCTAAAGAAAAAATTAAACGAAGCTGATTTAAAAAACTACATTAAAGTGGTTTACGGAATGGGATATAAGTTTAAGGACTAGTTCTTAAATCATGAAGCTTCTTACCAAATCTAATATTTACACAACCATCACTACGGTATTGCTTTTTGCAATGGGTATTTTTATTGTGTATCAAGTTATTATGATTCGTTTGGATAGCGAAGTGGATGAGCAATTATTATCAACCAAAGAAAAAATTGTAAAGGGCCTATCTGATGGTATTTCTCCAAACGAGTATTTAGCAAATATTGGTCAAAAAATTTACGTCAGAAAGATTGAAACGCAAACAATTTTTGGAAATCAATTTATTGAGTACATCGAAAAAGATCCTAAAGATCCATCAAGTGATGGAGACATTACTCAGCGCGAGTTACTTTTTCAAACTGCCGTAAATGGCAATGTTTATGAAGTTACCATTTGTAACTCGTTAACCGAAGGAAAAAAAATCGGTGATTATATAGCTGTAGTTGTATTAATATTTATGGTAATTTCTGTTATCATTTTGTTTTTATTGAACCGATTAATTTCAGCATTTATTTGGTCGCCGTTTTATGATACATTGACTAAAATTAAGACATGGAATATTAAAAAAAATGAAGTCTTAAATTTTAAAACAACTGATATAGATGAGTTTCATTTATTAAATGATACAGTAAAAGATTTAACGCATCAAATTCAAGCAGATTACCATAATTTAAAAGAGTTTACCGAAAATGTTTCTCATGAAGCTCAAACTCCATTATCCATTATAAGTACTAAGTTGGAATTATTAATGCAACAAGATAATTACAACGATAAACAAAATAAATTATTAGTTCAGATTTATAACGCTACTCAACGTATGCATAAATTAAATGAAGGATTAATTTTATTGACACGTATTGAGAATAAGCAATTTGTTGAAACTAGCACTATTGAATTGACGCATGCCTTTGATGAGAAAATAGAAGTGTTGGAAGATTTTATTGAAGCAAAACAAATTACTATCGAAAAACATTACAATAAGCAAATTACAAAAGAAGTAAATCCTATTCTTTTAACTATTCTTTTAAATAATTTATGTATTAATGCCATTAAATATAATCTAGAAGAAGGCGGGATTATTAGAATTACTGTGGATGAAGATTCTTTTTCGGTTGAAAACACAAGCTATATAGATAAAATTAATAGACAGTTTTTATTTGATCGTTTTAATAAAAATTCTATCTCAGGGTCTTTAGGATTAGGTCTTTCGTTGATTAAAAAAATTGTTGATTTTTATAATTGGCAGGTGACTTATTCCCATAAAGACGGAATACATAAATTTAAAATTTATATGTAGTTTCGTGTTCTAAAAATTACTCATGACAACTTCTATTTGGTACAGAGAACCTAATTTATACGATATAAATTCTTTAAATAAAAACACCCTAGGTCAAAATTTAGGGATTGAATTTACAGAAGTTGGCTCTGATTATTTGGCAGCAACAATGCCAGTTGACGAAAGAACCAAGCAACCATTTGGTTTATTGCACGGAGGAGCCAATGTGGCTTTAGCAGAAACATTAGGCAGCGTGGCTTCATTACTTGTGGTAAATAGCGATGTTTTTATTGGAGTAGGAGTAGAGATAAATGCCAATCATATAAAGGCTGTGTTGAGTGGTAAAGTTAGAGGAGTTTGCTCTCCTTTAAATGTGGCTGGAAAAAATCATGTGTGGGACATTAAAATTTATAATGAGGCAAACGAATTAACATGTGTGTCGAGATTTACATGTACTATTATTCCTAAAAGTAAATTTGTGTAATGTTGAAGCTTAGATTTATTTTACTGATCATTTTTGCTCATTCTGTTTTAATTTCTCAAACTAAATTAAAACCAAATTTTGATGCCCAAGAATTTTTAGATGTCTTGCATTTAGAATGGGCTCATCAAGATAGTGGAAGCAGGTATGCTCCAAAAACATTACCATTAAATTATAAACGTGTATATCGCTCGCCTGAAGTTGGGTTAAAGAATAAAGTTGATTTTTGGTTAAGAGATGATTCGGTAGGGGTTATATGCTTGCGTTATACTGTTGGCGGCACCAGTTGGTTAGAAAATTTTTATAGTGGCCTAATAAAAGCACAAGGAACTTTAAAGTTAAATGATAGCACAACATTTGATTACAAGTTTTCAAATGATGAAAAAGCATTTATTCATCATGGTTGGGCTATTGGAGCTTGCCATTTAGCACCTTATGTTACACGAAAAATAAACGAGTATTATAAACAAGGCGTTAAAGAATTTATCATTGTAGGCCATAGTCAAGGAGCCGCCCTATCATTTTTAATGCGTTCTTATTTACAATATGCTCCCGAATCGATAGTTCCAAAAGACATTACTTATAAAGTATATTGTAGCGCTGCTCCAAAACCAGGGAATTTATTTTACGCCTATGATTTTGATTTCATTACTCGTAACGGTTGGGCTTATCGCATTGTTAATACAAACGACTGGGTTCCTCAAACACCTTTCTCTGTTCAAACTATTAGCGATTTACATCCAACAAATCCTTTAGCAAAACGCAAACAATTAATGAAAAGAAGATTGAAAAAACCATTAGTTCGCTTATACGTTAATCATGCTGTAAAAGATATGGAAGACGCCGCTCGTAAAACAAACAGAAAATACCATAAATACCTCACCAAACGTATGGGAGTATTCGTTAAAAAGTCGCTAAAAGAATATAAAGACCCAGCTATTGAAAAAAGTAACTTTTATATGACTGCAGGTATTCCAATTATACTGCAACCGGATAGTGCCTACGATGAGAAATTTACGTTTGATGGTGTTAATGTGTTTTTACATCATATGTTTGAACCCTATATCTTCTTAACAGAACAATATTACCTAAAAAAATAGTGAATTTGTCCCCCGATTTTAGCCAGTCAACCACTTAAAAGGTCGTTTATCTAAAATCTGTAATTTGTTTGGCAAATTCTGTTAAATTAGCCCTCGATTTTTAAACTAAAAACCCGTTATGAAAAAACTAGTACTATCAATTGTATTATTATCATTTTTATTTCAGCCAATTGCCAAAGCCGATGAAGGTATGTGGTTGCCAATGTTATTAGGCGAACAAGTGTATGCCGACATGGTTAAAAAAGGCCTAAAAGTATCAAAAGAGCAGTTATACAGTATGAATCAAGCTTGTATTAAAGACGCTATCATTATTTTTGGTGGTGGTTGTACTGGTGAGATTGTGAGTAAAGAAGGATTAATTTTCACTAATCACCACTGTGGTTATGGAGCTATTGCAGCTGCAAGTACTGTAGATCATAATTATTTAAAAGATGGTTTTTGGGCTAAATCAAAATCAGAAGAAATTTATGCTCCTGGTGTTCATGCACAGTTTTTAATGAAAATTGTGGATGTTACTGATAAAGTAAACGAAAAAATTAAAGATATTCCTGCGTTAGAGTTAACTCAAAAATTACCAGGTATTTTAGCGGAAATGGCTACAAAAGAAACAGAAGGTTCTGGTTATGAAGGACGTATTGCTTCTATGTTTAAAGCGAATCAATTTTTATTATTTGTTTATGAGCGCTACAAAGATGTTCGTTTAGTTGGTACACCTCCTGAGAGTATTGGCAAATTTGGTGGCGACACTGATAACTGGGAATGGCCTCGTCATACAGGTGATTTCTCAATCTTCCGTGTGTATACAAACAAAGACGGAAAAGCTTCTGAATACGCAGCAGATAACGTTCCTTTAAAATCTAAATATTCTTTACCAGTTTCTATTAAAGGAGTTAAAGATGGAGATTATACAATGATTTGGGGATACCCAGGCGGTACAAACCGTTACGAAACTTCTTATGGTGTGAAATTAAAAACAGATATCGAAAATCCTTCTTTAGTTGATTTACGTGACGCTCGTTTAAAATTCATGTTAGAAGAAATGAAAAAAGACCCTGCAGTTAAAATTCAATTAGCAGGTAACTACGCTGGTATTGCTAACTACTGGAAATTTTTTGATGGGGAATCCAAGCAATTATTAAAATATAAAACATATGAAGAAAAACAAGCAAATGAAGCAGCGTTTTTAGCTTGGGCTAAGGGTAAACCTGAATTTGAAAATGTATTTAACGAATACAAAAAAATATACGATGCTTGGAGACCTTATGCAAAACAACGTGTGTATATGACAGAAGGTATTTTCGGTTCTCCGTTAATTGCTTTCGCTTCTTCATTGCAAAGATTAGATGCTACTTTAAGTAAGAAGGATGTTACTAAAGAAGAAATTACTAAAGCTGCTGATGCTGTAAAAACAGCTCGTGCTAATTTTATTAAAGGAGAAAATGTAGTATCTGATAAAAATATCTTAGCATTTGTTACTCAAGCTTTTTATAATGATATTGAAGTAGCTCAACATCCTGCAGGTTTTTATACAATGCTAAATAGTAAATTTGGAGATTTAAAAACAAAATCTACTTATGAAGCATTTTCTAATTATGTATTTTCTAACACTGCATTTTTAGATAATGCTAAATGGGATGCTTTTATTGCTAATCCTGATACAGCAACATTGCATAAGGATCCTGCTTTTATGATGGCTAATGCTTTCAATACAAACTTTAATAGTAAATACGCTAAAGCATTTGCTGATTTCAATGCTCAGAATTTTGTACTAGGTAAAACGTATTTAAAAGGAGTTTTAGAAATGAATAAAGGAAAGAAAATGTATCCTGATGCTAACTTCACTATGCGTGTTAGTTTTGGTAACGTAAAATCGTATTCGCCAAAAGATGCTGTAAAATATAGTCACGTTTGTACTTTATCTGGTGTTTTAGAAAAATATAAACCAGGAGATTATGAATTTGATGCACCAGTTAAATTAATTGAGTTAGCAAAAGCAAAAGATTTTGGTCAGTATGCAGACGCTGCTTCAAAAGACATCGTAGTTTCTTTTATTAGTTCTAACGACATTACAGGCGGTAACTCAGGTTCGCCAGTAATTAATGCTAATGGAGAGTTAATTGGTTTAGCATTTGATGGTAATTATGAAGCATTAAGTCATAAAATTAAATTTGATAAAGACTTAAACCGTACGATTAATTTAGATGTACGCTACTTATTATGGGTAGTAGAAAAATTAGGAGGTGCTACAAATATCATCGCCGAATTAGATTTAAGAAAATAATATTAGCTTAGTTTTTTAAGCCCTTTCGCCAGCGGCGAAAGGGCTTTTTTATTGGTAATATTTATTTAATCAAATATCAATTTAAATAATTTAGTTCTTTCTTTTTGTATTAGTACTTAAGAAACAAACTGCTTTACTCATCATACTCATGTCCATTGTTGCTTAATTCAGATTTTTGGTGCTTTAAGTTTTCACTATTTGACCTAATGTATATATAATAGAAATATTGAATCTTTAAGTTCGTGTTGGAGGAATAATACCTATTCCGCATAAATCACTTATACACTCTTAGAGTAGATGCATTGTATGAAATACATATATTAGTAATTAAACATATCATTTTTATATTATCAATTTTACTGTAATATAAATACACAAAAAAAGCTCTTATGATTTATCATAAGAGCTTTTTATATTATCAATAAATATTACTCTAAAATAACTTTAAATAATTTAGTCCCTTCGTTTGTATTAGCTTTTAAGTAATAAACTCCTTTACTCATCATACTCATGTCAATTGTTGCTTGATTAGAGTTTTTGATGGTTTCAGTTTTTACTGTTTGACCCAAGGTATTTATAATAGTAATATTTAAACTTTCAATAGATGTTGCAGTAGAAATAGTAAATACACCATTATTAGGATTTGGATAAATTGATATAGTTTCATCAGTTGCTAAGTTTTCAATTCCAGTACAAGGACTAACAGTTAAGGTAATGGAGTTGTTGCCGTTACAAGTTCCGTTTGATCCCGTTACAGTATAAATAGTTGTTGTTGTTGGATTTGCAACTACTATGTTTCCATTTGCACTACTTAATGTTGCAGCAGGTGTCCATGTATAACTAGTAGCTCCGCTCGCAGTTAATGTAGCAGTTTGACCTGTACAAATTAATGTTGGAGAAGCAACAGATGTAACAGTTGGACTAGGCGTTACATTTATAGTAAATGTTTTTGATGCTCCAGTACAAACTCCGTTTCTTCCTGTTACTGTATAAATAGTTGTTGAAGAAGGTGATAAAGTACTTGTAGTACCTGAACCAGATGGCAACCAAGTATAACTAGCCGCACCAGTTAAACTTACAACAACAGATGTTCCATTACAAATAGTTGTATTTGTAATCGATGTAACTACTGTAGGAGTTGTGCTAACATTAATAGCAATTGTTTTTGAGGAACTACAAGTTCCGTTTGATCCCGTAACTGTATATGTTGTATTTGATGTAGGTGTAACAGCGACCACAGCTGTTGTTTGACCTCCAGGTAACCAAGTATAAGTTGTTGCTCCACTAGCTGTTAATGTCGTAGTTTGTCCAGCACAAATACTAGTAGAAGATGCTGTAACTGCCACAGTAGGAGAAGTATTAACATTCACTGTAATTGTTTTAGATGCTCCCACGCAACTTCCATTACTACCTGTAACTGTATATATTGTTGTTGATGTTGGAGATAATGTACTAGTAGATCCGGAACCTGAAGGTAACCATGTGTAAGTTGTTGCACCGGTTACACTAGCCACAACAGAAGTGCCACTACAAATAGTAGTGTTTGTAATTGATGTAACTACTGTTGGAGTTGCACTTACACTAACAGTAATTGTTTTTGGTGCACTATTACATGTCCCATTTTTCCCTGTTACAGTATATGAAGTTGTTGTTGAGGGTGTAACAGCAATAACAGTTGTTGTTTGCCCTCCTGGCATCCAAGTGTAAGTTGATGCACCACTAGCTGTTAATGTTGATGTTTGTCCCGCACAAATAGTAGCAGAGGACGCTGTGACATTTACAGTAGGTGTAGTAGTGACATTAATTGTGAAATTTTTAGGAGCGCTATTACAACTACCTGTTCTTCCAGTTACAGTATATATAGTTGTTGACGTTGGAGATAATGTACTTGTTGTGCCTGATCCAGTAGGAAGCCAAGTATACGTTGTCGCACCAGTTGCATTAACAACTACCGAAGTTCCACTACAAATAGTTGTATTGGTTATGGAAGTAACAACTGTTGGCGTTGCTGTCATATTAATTGAAATAGTTTTACTTGAGCTACAAGTTCCATTTGAACCATTTACAGTATAGGTCGTATTTGCCGTTGGAGTAACAACTATACTTGCGGTTGTTTGTCCGCCTGGCAACCAAGCGTAGGTTGTTGCACCACTAGCTGTTAGTGTAGAGGATTGTCCTGCACAAATTGTAGAAGAAGAAGCTGTAATATTTACAGTTGGGTTAGGAGAAACGGTAATTGTAACATTGCGCACGGCACTTGTACATCCATTTGTAGAACCTGTGATTGTATAAATTGTAGTTGATGTTGGAGACAATGTACTTGTAGCTCCAGAACCTGATGGTAACCAAGTATAAGTTGTTGCACCAGTTAAATTTTCAACAACCGACCCTCCACTACAAATAGTAGTATTGGTTATTGATGCTACAACTGTTGGAGTTGCTGTAATAGTAATTGATTTTGTGGCAGTAGTTGTGCCAGAGCCATTAGCTACTGTTAAAGTAATTGTTTTTACGCCTGCTGATGTATACGTTACAGATGTATTTTGTGTAGTAGCTGAAGATGGAGTTCCGCCAGTCATTGTCCATGTCCAAGAAGTAGGTCCTCCTGTTGACGCATCAGTTAATGTAATGGGAACACCAGTACATCCAACACTAGCAGAGGTAATGGCTGCAGTAGGAGAAGTTGCTGTTCCAGCACCTGTAATATTTATATTATCTAAGTGAATAACATCACCATAATGTCCTCTGTTAATAAAAGCGATCATTACATTTGGATTACCAACATAAGGCGTTAAGTCAATAGAATCTTTTACCCATTGAGTAGAAGCAGTTGGCGTAAAAGGAGCAGCAGACGAAGATGATGTAGCAGTAGCTAATTGAGAACCGCCTTTTAAGTATGGATATGTTGTTGAGGTACCACAGTTTGTTGAAACTCCAATTTGTAATGTGTCAATATATGGAGATGCAAATGTTTGAGAATAGGATCTGTAAAAAGTCATTTTAGCAGATGAGAAACTACTTAAATTCACGTAGGTTTTTAATTCATCTCGGGTAGGAGTAATACTATCTGTCCAATTGTCAAACACTGTACTTTGTGTACTATTGTATCCAGCCGTTGTTTTTAATTTCCACTTAATATTGTCATTTCCTGCATCATTAATATACCAGTTTGTTGGAGGATATATTGCTGATTGAAAGTCTTGAACTAAAGGTAAACTTGCTGCACTAACTACGTTGATGTAAGCAGCAACTGAATACGTGCTACTGCCATTGGCATTAGTGGCAACTAATTGAACACTATAAGTTCCAGGAGTGTTATACGTAACTGTAGGATTAGAAACTGCAGATGTTGAAGGCGTTCCTCCAGCAAATGTCCAAGTGGTAGCAGTTGGAGACCCCGTGCTTAAATTTGTAAATATGACTGTTTGTCCTGGGCAAACAGTTGTTCTATTAGCTGTAAAACTTGCCGTAGGAGCTCCTAGAGCACAATTGCTTGAATTTAAAGGAATCATTAGTGGTTGTCCACAAGTTCCACCAGCTTGTGCATTTCTTGCCATAACTGCTAAACCACCATTCAAATCATCAGTATTTAATGTTCTTTTTGATTGTCCATTGCTTAATGCATAGTGCATTAAGTCAACACTATTGATAACATGCCCTAATTGATGACCGTGGCCTAATTCGTGAACTGTTACGGATTCAAAATCGTATTGAGAAAAAGATGGGGCTGCTGGTCCATATTGCCAAGTACCTCCTCCTGGAGTTGTAGAAAACTGAATATCTAATTCAGTAACAAACCACGTCATGTTTGGATTTGATCCGCAACCTGACCAATAGCTGCCACAATTACCTAAAACGCCAGCAGGTAAGCTAGAGTTAAAAGTTACAATGTTAATTCCGTCATTTGCGGAAGCTGAAATAGATGAAGTAGTGGCAGATGTCGGCCAGTTAATAAATGTAGCACATCTCCATGATTGAAGAGAACGCTGAAATGCAGCTTTTGCAGCTGTATTTGAATTAAAAGCTGTATTGTATGTCCAAGTGTAGCCGCCGCCAGATTGATTAATGTGTTTAGTATTGTAAACAGTTCCACTTTGGGTTAAGTTTAAATGAGCATATGGAATTGTTAGAGTTCCAGTACTGTTAGACCCATTTACTCGTATAACACCAGTTCCTGCATCAGCAGGTACCTTTACTTGTATTTGAGTAGCAGTCCAAGACACAATTTCACTAGCTACAGGAGAAATTGTTGTTGCCCCTCCATCGTCAGCATTTTTAAAGGCGATAAGAGATGGCGTTGATACTGTTCCAAAACCTGTTCCATTAATAGTTAAAACAGAAAAAGTTCCAGCTGTAATCGTTGTTGGCGAAAAACTTGTAATAGCTGCAATATTTTGTGTCGTATTAATTGTTGGAGTCGCTAGTTGAAATGGATTAATTGGTTTGACTTGTACATAACTAGCTCCGGTATATTGAGCAATGGTGCTGTATAAACTAGAAGAAGCGTTTGTATATTTATTAAATGGTTCTGTTGCAATATCGCTTACAACATCGTATTTAATAAAGCCTTGGGCACTTGCATACGCATCATATACTTGTTTCCCAAACTGAGAAGGTTGGTTGTTTTGGTTAAGGGTAAATATACCTACGTCACCTACTTCTAATTCAAGTGTTGGTTCAAAAACATGTTTATCATTACCAACAATACCACCTTCTGTAATAATTTCAAGGTAAGCAGCTGATGTGTTTTTAAAGGTTTTATATACCTCTACTAGATTAGATGTGTAAATCTTATCATGTGTATTATTCCAAAACGATTGCTGATTAATGACTTTACCCTCAATAATTAAAGATGATTGAGGAACACGTTGGTTTAATAATACAGGATACATTAAGCATTGAGCCGACACCTGAAAAATAGATGCTCCTATGATAGAGCAAATAAGTAATATTTTTTTCATACTTGTATTGTGTTTAGTTATAGTAAATATAACAAACAGGGTATTCAAAATCAATTTTTTCAATAAATCTCCAAAATATTTAACAAATAGGGTTTAAACAATTTAGTGTTTATTTCTATTGTTTGTTTCTTTAGCTTTTATAGGTTAAAACAAATAGATTTATAGTAAATCTAAAATTTAGTTTTATGGCAAAGAAGACAGTTTCAAAAAGCAATGAGAAAAAGATATTTGTTCTCGACACTTCGGTTATCATTTATGATCATACCGCAATTAAAAATTTTCAGGAACACGATGTTGTTATTCCAATTACTGTCTTAGAAGAATTAGATAACTTTAAAAAAGGAAACGATACCAAAAATTTTGCAGCCAGAGAATTTACGAGATATGTAGATAATATGTCAGGTAATCATTTATTACAAGAATGGACTCCTATAAATGGTAAAACTCATGGTAATTTTAAGATCGAAATGCATAACTCTTCAAAAATTGATGCAGAAAAGATTTTTCAAGAACGTAAAGGAGATCACCGCATTTTAAATGCAGCATTATATACAGCCGAAACAAACCCAGATAGAAAAGTTGTTTTGGTGACTAAAGATATCAATCTTCGCATCAAGGCAAAATCTTTAAACTTACATGCCGAAGATTATACTACTGGAAAAATTTTAGCAGTTGATGAATTATATACTGGTAATAGCACAGTTGAGAAAGTAAATCCAACTATCATTAATACAATTTATGAAAAAGGATCATGTTTAGCTAAAGATGTTTTGAAAAAAGAAACACCTGAGGACAATCATTATTATGTTTTAAAAAATGGTAATGCATCTGTTTTAGCTCGTTACGAACATTCTTCAAAATCATTAAAACGTGTTACTAAAACATCATCATATGGGATTATTCCTAAGAATGCAGAGCAATCATTTGCATTAGATGCCATTATGAATCCTGATATCAAATTAGTAAGCATTCAAGGTGTAGCAGGAACAGGAAAAACATTATTATCATTGGCGGGTGCTTTAGAACAACGTCGCAATTATCATCAAATTTATTTGGCTCGTCCTATTGTTCCTTTAAGTAATAAAGATATTGGTTACTTACCAGGCGATGTAACGTCTAAGTTAAATCCTTATATGGAACCATTATGGGATAATTTAAAATTCATTAAGAGTCAATTCTCAGAAAAAGATAGAGAATTAAAGGCAATCAATGAAATGGTTGAGAATGAAAAAATCGTGATTTGTCCTTTAGCGTTTATCCGTGGACGAAGTTTAAGTAATATGTTTTTTATTGTAGATGAGGCTCAGAACTTAACACCGCATGAAGTAAAAACAATTATCACACGTGCAGGCGAGAATACAAAAATTATTTTTACAGGTGATATTTATCAAATTGATACGCCATACTTGGATGCGCAAAGTAATGGATTAAGTTATTTAATTGATAAAGTAAAAGGACAGCCATTATATGCTCATATCACTTTACAAAAAGGTGAAAGAAGTGAATTAGCTAATTTAGCAAATGACTTGTTGTAATCTTTAATGTGTTGTATTTAAATGGTAGTTGTATTCAGCTACCATTTTTTTATGTAATATTTTGTGATTTCTGGAACTTGGAATAATAGTGCTTATAAATATTACACTAGATAATCCAAGAAATGAGCCGCCATAAAATTCCATCAATTGGTTTTTTCTTCGCTGCTCGTTTGCGAAGGTTGATTGTGTTTTTCCAGTTGAGTTCATAGCGCTATATGCAAAACAAGCTAATCCTGCCACACCAATAGTAGCACCCGAATAATTTAGTACAGTTCGAATTGTTTTATTTTTCTTGAAACGCTTTGCTAATAATTGAATTGGGGTATGATTTATGTTTTTCAAAATTGCAAAGAATTGTTTCTCGCTAATTTTAATAGTAGAATCGTATAAAAAACTTTTGAAATTTTTATGCTTTATTGATTTTAAGTGAGAGTATGTTTTGTTGAATTTTGGGAGATAGGAGAAAATAGCAGAGTCTTGAACAATAGTAATTTTTTGATCGATTATGTAGTTTAATACTATGTTTTTACGAAAATGGACAGTTTTATTATTATTTGTTTTTATTCCAGAGTAGAATTTTTTATTTTCTGAAAACTGGAATACATCTTGACTACCATTAATAGTATTTATTGTGGTAGTTTGAGCTATTAATTTAGTTATTGTAAATACAATAATTGTAATTATGCTAAGTTTCTTAAACATTGTTCTACATTATTCCAGGCAGCATACCACTTGCCACTGATTTCATTTCGTTTTCGTTTAACTCATTGGCTTTAAATAATGCTTTATTTAAGGTTACAGTTAATTGTTCTTCTAATTCTTCTTTATCTCCATGTTGTAATCCTGGAGCAATAGTTAAAGATTTAATTTCTCTATTACCTGTAATGGCAATTTTAATATCACCACCAGCACCTTCAATGTTAATGATAGTGCTATCTAATTTTAATTTAATTTCATCGGCTTTTTGCTTCATTTCTTGAAGCTTGCCCATCATATCTCCAAATTTCCCGAACATAGTATTTATTGTTTTTTGTAAAATTAATTATTTTAAAATTCTGAACTCATTTGGCAAATAATTATTTAGTCGACTACCTAAATGCTTAATCCAACCAATACCAAAGCCATTAAAGGTCATTAAATTCCAACTCTTATTGCCTTCAATGCTTTGCAATTCTTTTTTCAAAAATTGTAAAGCTTGTTCTTGATTACATTCAATAGTTTGAATGTTTTTAGAACGATGAATACTCCATGCTAAATCATGATGTGGTATGACTTCGTTTTTAATTAAGCTTCCAATGGTTGTGCCTACTTTTTTGTAATACAAGTTTGAGTATTTATTTATAAAATCAATTGTAGTTTGATTTGTTAAGAGGTAATCATCTTTGAATTTAGTAATCAAATGCTCATCTAAATTTTGAATCCAATTCACAAATAATGCTTTTTCCTTAGGTTTAATTATCGAAAAGGCTTCGTATTTAGATTTTCTTACTTGATGATGATTATCGATATCGCCAGGTTTTTTAAATACAGCACAGAAAAAACCTTCTGATTGTGTTTTATCAGGATAAAAACGATAACCGAATGCTTGCTGTTTTTCGCTTGTTGTTTCAACAATTCCCCAATTTTTTTCAATAGGAATTCGAATATTTATTAGATTAAATTCAGTTAAAAGCCAATCTGCGATATCTTCATTTTCGGCTTGAGAATAGGAGCAAGTAGAATACACTAAAGTTCCACCTTGTTTTAAAGTTCCAATAATATCTGATAAAATTCGTTTCTGACGTTGACTACATAAATTCACATTATCCAAACTCCACTCATCAATGGCATCATGTTGTTTTCTAAATATGCCTGAACCACTGCAAGGAGCATCTACTAAAATAACATCAAATACATCATTTATTTCAGCGTAAGAACTTGGATCATTATTAGTCACTACAACATTACTTGTTCCCCACTTACTTAAATTTTGTGCTAATACTTCTGAGCGTTGTTTAATAATTTCGTTAGCAACTAAACTACTTTGTTCATTTAGTAACGAATTCAATAGAGTACTTTTTCCACCTGGCGAAGCGCATACATCAAATGCTATAAGCGTTTGATTAAAATCAACACAAGAAGTTAATGCATGTTCAATAAACATCGATCCTGCTTCTTGTACATAGTAGCAGCCCGCTTGAAATAGTATATCGTGGGTAAAATTAGGACGTTCTTCTAGGTAAAAGCCTTTATTATTCCACGGTACTTGCTTATCTAATTTAAAGGTAAGCTGAGTTGGTTTAAAGGGATTGATTCTAATACTTGTTGGCGAATTGGTTTGATGCGCATCAATAAATGCTTGTTCATCAAATCCTTTACAACAAGAAATAGAGTTTATAAATTCGGTAGGTAATTGTAACATAATTGTGTATCAAAGATAAAGAAATATTACTTTTGTTTGTGTTTGAAAATAAAGCTCCTGTAAAAATAACAGATCCTCACCTCGCATTAGTCAAAATGCAGAGTTGGTGTGCTTATCAAGAGCGTTCTCAGCAAGAAGCTCGCGATAAATTGTATGATTTAGGAATGTGGACGGATGCTGTAGAAAACATTATCAGTCAATTAATTCAAGATAATTTTTTAAATGAAGAGCGTTTTGCTTGTTCGTTTGCACGTGGAAAGTTTACCATAAAAAAATGGGGACGTATAAAAATTAAACAAGAATTAAAGCAAAAACGAGTAGGAGATTATTGCTTAAAAAAAGCAATGAAAGAAATAGATGAAGTAGAATATCTAAGAACACTTCACAAATTAATTGAATCAAAACGCAAACTCATTAAAGAATCTAATAAAGTAAAACTTAAATATAAGTTAATGAGTTATGCTTTATCTAAAGGTTACGAGAAAGATTTGATTTTTGATATATTGAATAACATGGAAGATAATTAAATATTCTCATCTTTCTACTAAGCTCAAGATGGCTAAGCAAACAACTCACTAGCAATTTTATCGGCTAGTAATTTACCTTTTTCGGTTAAGGTGTAAGTTTTGTCTTTTACAACAACTGTTTCTTGTTTAATGTATTCTTGAATCTGATTTAAGAAATTGTTTACGAAATCAGAACTGAAATTTGTTTTTAAATAATCTAGATTAATTCCCCAAATAGTTCTTAGTGAGGTTAATATATATTCGTTAAAACGTTCGGTTTCGGTTAAAATTTCTTTTTCGAAGTATGCTTCCGATTTTTCTTCGAGATATTTGATGTAAAGATTATTGTTTGAAACATTCCATTGTCTACTTGTGCCATCAAACGAATGAGCAGAAGGCCCAAGTCCTAGATAATGCTCACCTTTCCAGTAATTAGAATTGTGTTTACTAAAAAAACCTTCTTTGCCAAAATTAGAAATCTCATAATGAATAAACTCATTTTTTTCTAATCTATCTATCATTTCTAAAAACATCTCAGAGCTTTTTTCGTCGTCAATAGCAACTTCTTTTTTAACTTTAAAGTCGTGCCCTAATTTTGTTTTTTCTTCAATGGTTAAATTGTAGCTTGATATATGTGGGACTTGTAGTGCAATAGCTTTATCTAATGTTTTTTTCCAACTTGTTAAGTTTGAAAATTTAGAGCCGTAAATTAAATCAATGGTAATGTTTTCAAATCCTCTGTCTTGTGCACGTTTTACAGATGATTCACTTTCTTTAGCTGTGTGTGCTCTGTTCATCCAAATTAATTCTTCTTCATCAAAACTTTGTAAGCCTATGCTCAAACGATTTATTTCTAAACGCTTTAATTCTTTTAATTTTTCATCCGATAAATCATCTGGATTACATTCTAAAGTTATTTCGGCATTATTAGAAACGTTGTAGAGTTTATATAACTTTTCTAAGATTTGAAATATTTCCTTTTCAGACAATAAGCTTGGTGTTCCTCCGCCAAAATAAATGGTTTCAATAGTTTTATTTGGCAAATAATTAATGCGGTTATCAAGTTCTATCAAAATGCTTTTTACTAAAGCATCTTTGTTTTTTAATGAAGTAGAAAAATGAAAGTCGCAGTAATGACACGCTTGTTTACAAAACGGAATATGAATATATATTCCACTCACAAATTATAATTTTACCGGAATTTGAAAGTAACTTACTAATTCGGTAATCAACACTTTAACATGCTCAAGATCTTTTGCTTCATCAAATGTTGCTTTTAATTTCTCGATGTATTGTTTGCGTTGATTAGTTAAATATTGAGCAGTAAAATAGTAAGCGTCAATGGTCAAATCATTTTCTTTTACTACAATTTGATCAGAAGTGATTTTTTTATAACGTTTGTAGGTTGTAATTACTTTTTCGTATTGTTGTAAGCTAAAGTATCCCATAATCAAGGCAACAAACATTCCATCTAAAAATTTCTGAAATGGAATCTGTTGGTAAGACACTAATGTATCTTCTAATATTTTAACTGATTTTGCTTTATCTGTATTGTCTCCCGTTAATAAAATGGCAGAGTAAAAACATTTTAAATTGATTAATTTAATAATGTATTCGCCATCATCCCAAATGTTTTTTGCTAATTCTGATTCTAATTTTTGTTTCAGAAACAACATGTTTTCTTTAATGTCATGTGGCAAAGTTTTATGATAATCATCTCTAAAGATGAAGGCATAAGAACTCATGTAATGGCTCGCCTGTACAGAAAACGAGAATATCTCAGGAATATTAATGTAGCTTTTCCAAAATTTCAAAAACGAACTAATACCATTCATTTTTTTCACTTCTTGAAGCATGGATTCCGTATTATTATTGTTTACGTCTAGTTGCAAACGCAAGCCTAATATTTTAAAATACATGTCATCTAAATAATGAAAACAAACGTGCGCATTATTTAAAAAATCTCTTTCTAAATCATCTAAACCTTTAACGGTTTCTTGTTTAAAGAAATCAGGATGGCTTAAGAAACTTAATTCATAATATTTTCCAAAACGGGCTAAAATATTGATGGAATTAGATTTGTGGTCGGTGTATAGGTTAAAGAATTCTAAATCTTTATTTGCTTGGGACTTAGAAATATTTTCTTTGCCTTTAAAAAATAAGTTCTCTCTTAAATATAAATAAATCGAATTTTTTATTTGTTCTAACTCAATATACTCTTTTACTTTTTTATGAAATTTATTAGCGTCTTTTGACTCTGTAATAAAACATTGTTGAGCAAAAAACTTAGTAACTTCAATTAAGCTGGTGTAATCTTCTATTTTTTCGGCAACATCCGATAGCCACTCAGCTACATCATTGGCTTTTTGTTTTTCGCCTTTACTTAGTAATTCTTCAATTACTTGTAAATTATGTTTTAAATAATTAGGATAGTTTCTGCTTAAAAAACCACTTAATTTAAATGTGTGATGTGTTAATTGGAGAAATTTCTTTTTTGTTTTCTCTGCAGAGTCTCCATAAATTAGTTTACATAATTCATCAGATTCATGATGTGTTTTTGAGTGACGAATTGTGGTGACCAATTTATAAGGCAAATCGGCATTGGTGTTTAATAAATATTCTGAGAATTCCTTAAAATGAAACTCTGACAACAATAAAACTTGTTTTTGAATACTAATCATAATCGGTACGTATAATGCAAAAAGATTTCTTTAAACCTAATTATAAAGTTTTATTAATACAAGATTAATTCGTGAAAATGTGAAAAATGGTTTTTATTGAAATAAGTCGGCATTTGGTATAGCCCAATCAATTGGACCTATATTTTTAGATTTCAAATACTCGTTGGTTTTTGAAAAATGCCTACAACCAAAAAAAGCTCCCCCAGCTAAAGGTGATGGATGAGCTGCCGTTAAAACCAAATGTTTATCTAAATCGATTAAGTTTATTTTTGATTTAGCAAAATTACCCCATAATAAAAAGACGCAGTTTTCTTTTTTATCAGATATTAATTTAATAACCGCATCTGTAAATGTTTCCCAGCCTTTTTTTTGATGACTTCCTGGTTCTCCTGCTCTTACGGTTAAAGTAGCATTTAAAAGTAATACGCCTTGATTGGCCCAACTAGTTAAATTCCCATGACTAGGAATTGCAAAGTCAATGTCAGATTTTAGTTCTTTATAAATATTTGCCAAAGAGGGGGGAATTTTAATTCCATAATTTACCGAAAAACTTAAGCCGTGAGCCTGATTAGGACCATGATAGGGGTCTTGTCCCAATATCACAACTTTTACATTTTCGAAATTCGTTAGCTTAAAAGCGTTAAAAACCTCCGTTTTTTTAGGGTAAATATTATGCAATCTTCTCTCCTCTTTTAAAAAATCCTTTAATTTTGCTATATATGGCAACTCAAACTCCTCTTTTAATTTTAGATCCCAAGAATTATGGATGATTTTTTCTGTCATTATGAATTGTTAATTGTTTGTCATTAAAAAAACATGATTTTCCACAGCCTTTTTTTTTGTTCTTAGCGAAATTAGTATATATTTGTTACTCTATTATTTTAAAATTGAAAATTATGAAAAAATTAGCTTTACTATCTGCTTTGTTGATCGCTTTTTGTGCGTCATTAACTTCTTGCAAATCGCACGAAAAATGCCCAGCATACTCTAAAGCTAATACTTCAATTTCTGCTAAAAAATCTGTTTAATTTTTATGCTTTGGCATAAGCTTTCAGATATTAGTCAGTTACAAGACATTAAAGATCTTTCTAAAGAACAGCATATTAATGCTGTTCTTTTATTTAAACATAGTACCAGATGTTCTATCAGTTCAATGGCCTTAAATCGTCTTGAGTCTAAATGGAACGATGATGAGCAAATACCAGCATATTACCTCGATTTATTAAACCACCGCGATATTTCTAACGAAATTGCTGATTTATTTTCAGTAGAACATGCTTCCCCACAAGTATTATTAATTAAAAATGGAGCATGTATTTACCATAATTCTCATAATGGGATTAATGCAGCGGAGATTTTAGCAGCAGCTAAAGCCTAGTTACCACACAAAATTTATTATTTGCTTTAAATCGGGATGCAAACTTTTTGCGACAGGGCAAGTAAAAGCGGCATGTTCGTATATTTTCTTTTCTTTATCTGTATAATTTTTCTTAGGAAATGTTACCGTGATATGAATTTCGCCAATACGTCTAGGATCAGCATACATTACCTTAGTTACTTCAGCGATTGCTCCATCTACAGGAGTAATTCCGTCTTTCATAGAAACAATTCCCATGATGGAAATCATACAACTTGCTAAGGCAGTTGCTACTAAATCGGTTGGCGAAAACATTTCACCTTTTCCGTGGTTATCTTTAGGAGCATCAGTATGAATCGTTGTATTAGATTGAATATGTGTTGCTTCCGTTCTTAATTCACCTAAATAGGTTACTTTACTAGTAATCATGAGCGTTATTTTAACTCAAATATAATAAAGCATTAGGTATTTTATTAATAAATTATTAATTACTTTTGTTATCACATGATGAAACGATTTTCGTACAGTTTTTTGCTTTTGTTTTTAGGTAGTTTGTGCTTTTCTCAAAGCACATCGCAAGCTATTGCAAATGGACAAGATCCAAATGTATTATATAGAAATGAAATGTCGTTTGGAGTATTTGCTCATAGTAGAGGTTTTGGATTAAATTTCATGAGAGCTAAACATGTTACTGGAACCCGCAAACGATTATTAGAAATTGAAGCTTTAAATATGAAGCATCCAAAAGAAATTAAAGTTTCAAATAATGCAGATAATTCGAAAAGATTCAATTATGGTAAATTAAATAATATTCTTTTATTCAGAGCTGGAGTAGGTTATCAAACCACGATCTTTAAACGTGCTGATAGAAAATCAGTGGAGATTAGAACGGCTTATTTTGTTGGCGCTAATGTCACATTTGCAAAACCTAACTATGTGTTAGTTTATAGAGATGCTTCTTCAGGAAATAAATTTCAAGAGTCTGTAAGGTATGATCCAGAAGTGCATACTATTGATAGTATTTCTGGCAAAGGGCCTTTACTAGACGGATTAGCTGAATTAAAAGTTTATCCTGGTTTTTACGCAAAGGCAAATTTAAGTTTTGAGTATGCTCCTTTTTCTAATAAAGTAAAAGCCATCGAAACAGGAGTCATATTTGATTATTACCCAAAAGCATTGCCTATTATGGCTCATAACCCAGCCGAAAATTTTATTGTTACCTTATACGTAGGTTTTGTATTTGGTAAAAAATGGTTCTAAAAAATGGAAAACACTAACGAAAAAACTACTCTTGAAAAACCTCGTAAGCCAGATTGGTTAAGAGTAAAATTACCCATTGGAGAAGAGTATTTAAAAGTAAGAAATATTGTAGCAAAACATAAACTTCATACTATTTGCGAAAGTGGTAATTGCCCAAATATGGGAGAGTGTTGGGGAGCTGGAACTGCTACATTTATGATATTAGGAAATATTTGCACACGTTCTTGCGGGTTTTGTGCAGTAGCTACTGGTAAACCTAAACCCGCAGATTGGGATGAACCAAAGCGCGTCGCAAATTCTGTGAAGTTGATGGGCGTAAAACATTGTGTGATTACATCCGTTGACAGAGATGATTTAAAAGATGGTGGTTCTATTATCTGGGCCGAAACTATTAAAGCTATTCGTGAGATTAGCCCCGAAACAAAATTTGAATGTTTAATTCCTGATTTTGCTGGTAAGTGGGAAAATTTACAACGTATTATCGATGTGAAGCCAGATATCGTTTCACATAATATCGAAACCGTTAGACGATTAACAGCACAAGTTCGTATTCAAGCAAAATATGATAGAAGTATGGAAGTGCTAAAACGCTTACACGAAGCAGGCGTGAGGACTAAATGCGGTTTAATGGTTGGATTAGGTGAAACAGAGGAAGAAGTTTTAGAAACAATAGATGATTTAGCCGCAGTGCATTGTGATGTAATGACTATTGGACAATACTTGCAGCCAACACCAAAACATTTACCAGTGGCTAGATATGTTCATCCTGATGAATTTAAAAAATGGGGAGACATTGCTTTATCCAAAGGGTTTAGATATGTAGAGAGCGGTGCCTTAGTTCGTTCTTCATACCATGCTGAAAAACATGTATTTTAATTTACCTAAATCTCTCTAATGAATTCTCTTTTCTCTATTTTATTAAAAAATATTATTCTACTAAGCTTAATTGTTATTAGTTTAGTTTTTGTATTTACTCAGTACATTGGTTATAAGGAAGTACGTTATATTTTTTTAGGAACAGGAATATTATATGTATTAGCATCTTGTTTAGAAGCATATACTCTTTCTCAAATAAAAAAAGACACTAAAAAATTTATTTATTTTACGGATGGATTTATAGCAAAACGAATTATTAAAATTATTTCGTTTACATGTATTGGTGTTTTAATGTATATTTCTGGAAGCATTATTAAGTACATGGCTTTTATTTGTTTTTTAATTGCCTTTACTGAAATAGTAGTAACTATATGGCGTAAACTTAAAAATTTATGTTTTGTTGCTTTGGAAGATGATATACTAATTATATCAACCAATAAAATAGATACAACAAGCGCGAAAGAAATTCAAAAAATTGAAACTCGTCATGGATTAACTTATTTTGTTAACTACAATAAAAAAACAATCACTCTTCGAACCGATATGATGAATGAAAATGCAGAGTTTAAATTAGCATTAGAAAACTGGATTGATTCTAATGGTTTGAGAGATAAGGTTGTTGCGGAGTAATTTATATAAAATCAAAAACTAGAACTACTCTTCCATTCCAATATGAATTAAAGCATCGCCTTGATTAACCACTGGTTGATTATTAATTCCAACGATATAGCCATCTACAGTAGAAAATATTTTATGTTCAATATTTCCAAAAGGATTGCATATCACACCCAATAAATCATCTTTAGATACATAAGAGCCATTCATTTTATTCATATGAAATAATCCACTGCTATTTGCTCTTATCCAAGTGTCTTTCGTAATTTTTACAGCATGATTTTTTGGAATATCAATATCAATCATGTGATAGCTTTTCATTAAACGTAAACAGCCATTTACGCCTTCGTTAATAGCAGAATAATCAAAACGCATACTCTCACCCCCTTCGTAAACTAAAATAGGTTTGTTTTTTTTAGCGGCTTCTTTTCTAAAAGTTCCTTCGCGGTATTTACTATCAATAATTAATGGTGGCGAGAATTTTTTTGCTAAGGCAATGTTTTCAGGAAATTCAAACACACATCTTATTTGTGGACTATTACTGATTTTTGCACCACCTGTATGAAAGTCAACCCCAAAATCAATTAAGGGAACAATGTGTTTCATTAAGTCATAGGCAATTCTGCTTCCAAAGGAACCATTTTTGTTTCCTGGGAAACAACGATTTAAATCTCTGCCATCAGGTAAATCCCTACTTCCAAATAAAAATGATACACTATTAATTACAGGAATCGCGATGATGTTTCCGCAATTTAAATTTTGAATTTCTTCCCGAGTGATAATTTTTCTGATGATTTCAATACCATTGGTTTCTTCGCCATGCATTCCTGCAGATAGCAAAAGAGTAGGCCCTTTGTGTTTACTTCTAAAAACAAAAACTGGAATTTCAATATTAGTTTTTGTATGTAGCTCGTATGAGTTTAGTACAATTTGCTTGCTTTCGCCAGCTTTAATGATTTGAGAGTTGATGATGAAATCTTGCATTATTGACCAGGTGTATTAAACTCATTACGTTCTACGTACTCAATAATTTTTCCAGCAATATCAACACCTGTAGCGCCTTCAATACCTTCTAATCCTGGTGATGAGTTTACTTCCATCACTAATGGCCCTCTATCGCTTTGTAATAAATCAACACCGGCAATACCTAAACCTAATTTTTTACAAGCTTTAATAGCTGTTGAACGCTCTTCGGGTGTTAATTTAATTACGGTTGCTGTTCCGCCGCGATGTAAGTTGCTTCTAAATTCACCTTCTTTTGCTTGACGTTTCATAGCGCCTACAATTTGCCCATCTACTACAAAAACTCTTAAATCAGCTCCTTTAGCTTCTTTAATATATTCTTGTACCAACATGTTTGCTTCTAATTTCAAGAATGCTTCAATAACCGATTTTGCTGCCTTTTGATTTTCGGCTAAAATAACTCCAATACCTTGCGTTCCTTCTAATAGTTTAACAACACATGGCGCTCCGCCAATAGTTTCAATTACACTATCAATATCTTTATCGTTTGGCGAACTTGCAAACGCTGTTTTAGGAATTCCTAAACCTGCACGAGCTAAAATTTGTAAGCTACGTAATTTATCTCTTGAACGAACTAAGGCTTGTGATTCAACAGCTGTGAAAATTTTCATCATTTCAAATTGGCGAACAACAGCCGTTCCGTAAAACGTTGCGCTAGCACCAATTCTAGGGATTACAGCATTTACATCCGTTACTTCTTTTCCATTGTAATAGATGTGTGGACGACCTTGTTCGATAACCAATACACATTTCATGTGATCAAGAACTAATACCTCATGGCCTCTTTGCTCTGCCGCTTCTATTAAACGCTTTGTAGAGTAAAGATTTTTGTTGCGGGATAAAATTGCAATTTTCATATGTCTTAATGTTTTTTTTAATGGTCATATGGTATAGCCATGTTTAGTTATTTGTGTTTAAGGCAACAAGGCTATTTCATGTTTAATATTTTATTTTAACAAAGTATTTAAGCTTAAGCCATTCGTGTAAATTAAACTAACATCTATAATAAATTTACCTTTTAATAAACGTCTGCCAATAAGAACTGGGTAGCGCATATTTTCTCGGTCGCTTAACGAAATGGTTGTTTTTATTTTTTTTCTACCTATAGTAATTAAAGTTTTGATAATATAACGCTCTTCCATCTCTCCACCAGAATTTTTTATTTTTTTTCGAGTAAATTCTTCAAAGCGATAAATTCTATCATCTAATAACTGAAAAGTGAGAATTTGTTTATTGCCTTCTGTTTTTAAAACAATATTGTTGCAATGAATAGCGCAAGTGTAAGCCCCAGTATCAATTTTAGCTTCTACTTTATTAATTTCTAATAAAGGAAAACTAACAAATTCTCTTCGGCCAATTAATTTTATTTTAGAGTTACTTTGGAGCATATAATACTACTCCAAATTAATTCATTTTATTGGGAAACAAAAATTATTTTAGATTAAAAATTACTCTAAAAAGTAGATGTCGTTAAATGGGGAATTTATCGGGGAGCCCATATTAACAGGTGCCGACCAACTTTGAGTGGTTTCGTTCCATTCACTCTTAAAAATATCGTAACCACCCATGTTTTCATAGGCTTTTGAAGAGAAATAGAGCGTTTTACCATCTTTTGATAAAGAAGGAAATTCCTCGTCTAATGGACTATTTATAGCTGTAATGTTTAGTGGAGTTGGAGACCATTTGCCGTTCCCTAATTTTTTTAATTGGTAAATGTCTTTTCCATTTGAATCATTTTCGCCATAACTCGAATAAAGAACGGTGTTTTTGTCTGGTGATAAATATAAAAGAGATTTAAATTCTTTCTTTTTATCAATGGAAGATCTCATGTCATCTGTAATAACCAGTACTTTTCCACCAGATTCGATTTGTGTTAAAGAATTTTGAATAGCATTTTGATCAACATGCTTTTTGCCATACACTTCAAGCACTACAGGATTATTAACTAATTTAATTCCATGTTGACAGTATAAAATTTCTTGTTCTATTTTTAAACTTTTTATGTCTTCGGGCTTGCATAAAGCCATGTATTTTTTATAATAATTGATAGCCGTATTAAATCTATAGCTTTGTTGATTTGCTTTAGCTAAGTAATAATACACTTCTACAGGAACATCTTTCAATCCTAAACAGGCCTCTAAAGCAATGATGCAATTTGTTTTGTCTTTTTTAGTTTTAAACAAGCTTACTCCATATCTATATTCATCTATGGGTTCTAAATCAATATACAATTCTACATTTTGATAAACCAATGCCGCTTCTTGATATATTTCTTGGTTATATAAATTCTCTGCTAATGCTAAATCTTCTTTATCTTTTGCAGCTTCTTCGGCACTGCGCTTTGGTTTTTTTATTTTAACTATTTTTTTTATTTCTGATTCTGTTGTTTTAGCGTTTGGTTTTGTAGCAACTACATCAAATGAAATTTTTGCAGCTTCGGACTCAGTAAAATAATTATTAATTTTTGCTGATTTTTGAGATCCTAAAGTTTGAAGTTTGATGATTTGTTTTAATTCGAAATCACCCTTTTTATCTGGCACTTCAAATGAGCTTGTTATTTCAGAATAGGCTTCGGATTCAATAGATACATCATATTTTATGCCTGATACTAATATCATTAAATATTGCCCAGTAGTTGGATTGGTTTTATAAACACCTGCAATTTCGCCAGTGTTTGAATTATAAACAGTAATGTATGCATCTCTTTTTGGAATAGAATCCATTGTACTAAAACTGCCTTTGATAATTGAGTTTGATAAAGGATGTTGAGGTAGTTTTATTTGAATGTATTCGTAATTATTATTTTTTCTATTGCTACAATATGATGCGGTTTGATTACTTTCATCTGGTATAAATAAAATATCATCGTAAGTAGAGTTGACAGGATATCCCATATTCACTGGTCTTGACCAAGGAGATACACTATCTTTACGTGTGCATTTAAACAGATCATATCCTCCCATACTATTATGTCCTTTTGATGAGAAGTACAATGTGTTTCCATCTTTTGTGAGGTAAGGATAATTTTCGTCATAAGAAGTATTAATCTCAGGCCCTAATATTTGACTAACACTTAATGTTCCATTTGGCAAGATGTTATTTTTATATAAATCTGTGTGCTTTTGTTCTTTTTCGCCATAACTAGCGTGATAATATTCACGAGAATTATTGTTACACATTAATAAATTTTTATCTTTTTTCTTATCTATGGAAGTGCTAAAAAAATCTGTTTTTACTTTTATTCTTTCGTTAATTAAATCAGGGTTGTAATTGGCAAGAATATTATCTGATTGAATTGGTGATCTTTTTACGATTTCAATATTAACTTGGTCGTTCATTAAATTAATGCCATTCATGCAATTTTTAATTAGCTGAGGGCCATTTTGTGTTTCAAAATCATAAGGTTTTATACGGCCTCTGTATTGTTCAAATGCTTTTATCGCATCTTGAAACAAATAGGACAAATGATAAGCTTTTCCTAAATAAAAATATACATCAACGGGAACTTCCTTAACACTTGATGCTATTAATAACGAATTAATAGCCTTAGCTTTATTCTTATCTAAATTTAGTAAACAAACGCCATAATAATAATTCATGAATGGATCTGCGGGATCATTTTTTAGTAAACTGGTATATAATTCTAATGCTTTTTCGTAGTCGTTATTTTTAAAGGCAGTAAGGGCTTGTTCGGGCTTTTTCTTTTCCTCTTCTAATTGTTTTTTTACAAGTTCATCAATATTTAAAGACTCTTTGTTTTTATCTAGTTGTCTAGCAATCTCATCATTATTTAAAATATTATCATTATTAATTTTTGTTGTATCAATAATTGTTCTTAAGTAAAATACTTTTTCATTTTCATCAGCAAAAAAGCTATGAATCATTAATACGGGTTTGTTTTTTTCGTTTAATTTAATTTTTAAATCTTGCTGACAAATTTCATAATCAATTTTCATTGGAATTTCCACAATTTCTTGCGTAGTGCCGTAACCAGACACTTCCACTTTAAAAAGATATTTTACATTAGGAGCTAATATCAATAGGTAATTTCCTGTATAAGAGTTAGAATGATAAATGCCCACTAAGTCGTTAGTAGAAACATTGTAAACACTAATTTTTGCTTTCTTTTCGTTAGGGTTACCAATCACTTCCATATGCCCTCTAATCACAATTAATGCAGGAGTTAGAGAACTAGGAGTCATTTTAAAAACATCTAATTTGTCATCATCACTTAATCTATCAGAAATTAAATAAATGAATTTTCTTTTTTTAGCAACGTTGATGTCTTCTTTTGGAACTGATATTGCACTATCTTTTTGTTGGGCAACTAAAATTGTATTAACGAATGTTAATGCAATAATAAGTATGAGTTTAAAAAAAAGAGATTTTATCATAAGATTAGTTACCTAAAGTATAAATAATCTGTAATAAAAAAAATAAAAGTAATGAGTAATAAGATGAATTAAATAAAGCGATTTGGGTTAACTTCCTCGTCAATTTTGTAGTTATTCTGTATAGAGTTTACTAATTGTTTTGCAAAGTAAGGAGCAATCATGACAGCTTTAGTTCCTAAACCATTAAATGTGAAAATGTTTTTATATACAGGATGGCTACCAACAACAGGTCTTCTGTCAATTACAGAAGGCCTAACACCGGCATCATGAGAAATTATTTCGTATGGTGTAGTGATGACTGCATTTATTTTTGAAATCAATTCTTGTTTGGCTTTTTCTGTTGGTAAATCGTTTAATTCATTCCATTCGTAGGTGGCACCCACTTTAAACAAATCATTACCAATTGGCATAATAAAAAAGCCTTTATTAAAAATATCTTTTTCTAATTGTATGTGTTTGCTCTTTATAGTTAAAGTTTCTCCCTTTGCAGGCTTCATTGGAATCCAATTGAAATAAGAATTGTTAGAAATCAAATAGCCTTCACAAAATACAATCTTAGAAGCCGAAGTATTTTTATATTTTACGTTAGTTGAAGAAACATCTAATTGGTTATAATCAAATCCTTCTTCTAAATAATTTTGATTGTCTTTTAAATATGCTTTTGTGTATTCTAAGAATTTAGGGACATCTAAATTACCAGCATGCAAAACTTTTGAGTATGATTTCACTTGATAGTGTTCGTCAAGCTGAAAATTTTCGTAGCTGTTTGGGTCTAAAAAAACATTTCTAGATTCGTTATCATTAGATTTTTTAATCCATAGATTTTTTTCTTGTTCTTCAGTAAAAGGCTTAATAATTTCTCGTTTGCGAATAAGAGAAGTATTAAACTCCTTTTCCCAGTATTCGTAAAAATTAATCAGTTCGGGCACTAACTCATCAGCCATCCAGCTTTTGGTTAAGCGTTTAAAAACTATTGGATTCCAAATTCCTCCGGCAACTTTTGAACTAGAAGATAAATGTGGTTGATTTATGACGCATACAGAATATCCAGCTTTAATAAGAGATAATGATATAACTGAGCCAGCAATACCTTGCCCTACGATAATAAAATCCGTAGTTGAATTATTTAGTTTTGACTGGGGTGCGACCATATTTTATACCTCGATAGGCTCCCGAAAAATAAGCAATTAACCTTACACCATACACCATTTGAACTCGATTATAATCACAAAAAATTTGCCCACCAAATCCAATGTCGTACTTTACTTTATAAATAGCTTCTATGCAAACGTGTGCACCAAGTTCATTGTAAACTGTTCCTAAATTGTGAGTGGTAGAATCGCTTAGTGGTCTTCTAAAATAGGAAGTTGATGGTCCAATAAAAGCAGATAAATTATATTTTTCAGTTTCTTTTCTTAAACCGTAACATAAATGAAAACTATAATTATTGGATAAAGTAAAATCGGCACCACTCATATAACCTCCAATTCTAAAGTAGTGTTGTTTAATAAAAAAACTAAAATCTGCACCTAGGTTTTTTTCATCTTTTGGCCATTTTGTATTATAACTAGGCCCAGCACCAACCGAAAGCCAGCTGTTATGAACTCTGTAACGCTTGCCATCATAGGCAATTTCTTCCTTTTTATTAAATGAAGTTGAATCCGACTGAGCAAAGAAACAATCTACAGAAAAAATACAAAATATTAATATGAATACATTTCTCAACTATGCGAAGATATAAAAAACAATTTAACTTTTTTAATTAGAATTTCTATTTCAGAAACACTACCTTTAATATATTGAAAACGAATTTAAACATATTAAATTGTTTTGTTTTCAGCTTTTTTTTGATATCCTGTTCCAATATAAATGTAGAATCTGAAAAAGCTGATGCAAAAAATCCTCCTCTAAAATGGATTAAAGGAAACTATAAACTAAAATCAGATTACGGGAATTATTTTGAGAATTGGAAAATGATTGATAGCGTTACTTACTCTGGCTTTGGTTATTTTTTAGACAATGAAAATAATGATACCCTTTTTAGACAAAGTATGAAGTTACAAAAGGGATTAGATGCCATCTTTATGTATTTCAATGTTAAAAATCAAAATGATAATAAGGATGTTGAGTTTAGATTAACAAAACAAGAGGGAAGAATATTTACTTTTGAAAATCCTTTCAGAGATTACCCATCAATTGTAACTTATAAAATTCTTTCTGATACATCAATTAATGTGGTGATGTATGGATTTAAAAATGGTAAAGAAAAAAAGGAAGATTTTATTATTACTAAATAAAAAAATTACTTAGCCATTACCCAAGCATTAGGAAACTCATTTCTGATTGACGTTAATAAGCTTGCAGCATCTTGTTTCGAATCAAATCCTCCACAACTTACAACATGTAACCCTTTATTGTTTACGCCACTAATACCAGCATTGATATTCTTTTTTTGTAAATCGTGAATTAACTTATTTGCATTTTCTTCTATACCAAAACAACCAACTACTACTTGGTATTTACCATCAAATGAATTGTGATTTTTTGATGCGATATAAATTGGTTTTACAACAGATGTTTTATCTGTTTTTGCAATACTATCTACAGAGGCTACCAAAACATTACCATTTTCTGATAATTTAAAAGAAGCAAATCCGTTAGCATCCACTAATAAAGCTGGCTTTTCAATAGAATGTATAAATACTGCCTTATTATGCTTTTGTTTATTTGGAGTATAAGTTTTTTCTGGTGTATAAAACGGATTAAAAGAGGACTCTAATAATGGTTTCATTGGTTTAGAGTAGGCTGCAAATAATAAGAAAGCTAAAGTAACAGGAACACCTATTGCTAAGGTTGCTATTTTAGCGTAGGATTTTTTCTTAGGAGCTACTTGTTCAATCACTACTTTTCTGTCTTCAAACTGTTTAGTAATTATTGGTTTTTCAACTTCAATAATTAGTTCATTAGCCATCACTGGCTCAAACCCAAATGAATCTAAAAGAAAATTCACATCAGCCTTCGCTTCAAAACGTAAGGCATTTTCGTTATCAATGTATAAAAGCCCAATATTGTTTAACTCAAAACGTTTTTTTACAGATAATAAAGATTGAATGTAATCCTTATAATCCTCAATTTGTTTTGTAGACTCAATAACAGAAACATTGTTTTTTTGCATGAATGCAGAAATCAACAATCCGTCATTATGAATCAAGTTTTTATTAAAAAGAATGTGTTTTGATTGAGGATATAGAATATTACTTCCTTTATTAAAATTAGAACTGTAATTTCTAGCTACAAAACCTCCAAAATTTGGCACAATAACACAATCATGCTTAAACAGAAGCTCTGCAATTAAATTGGTTATTTGGTTATATTGTAACATTTCGGTATCGAATGTACTGCTTTTTTAGCTTGAAATTACTTATAAAAGTACCGAAAATGGCGTGTTAAAACTAAATCTTTAATTACCAGTAGATTATGAATTGTCAATAGAAATTAACAGCTTATTCACAGCTTCCTAACAAAATGGGACTTTCGGTATTTTAAGTGATTACAATCAATTAAATGTCTGCCATAAAAAACATAAATTATTGTTAAACAGTGCGTTATTTATTTAGATAAGGTTTAAATAACTTTAAATTTATTAAAGATTATTTTACCTTTGCAGCCCATGTTGAAAGTTAGAAATTATATATATATAGTCCTCTTACTAAGTTTATGTCTTAGTAAAGAGTCGTTTGCTCAAAAACCAACTTTAACAGCTAAAGAAGTTGTTTTTAAAATGGTTAAATCTATTCATGATTTGGAAAGATTAAAATATAGTTTAAAAATTATTGAAAGAGGAAAAAAAGGATTTAATCATTATGAATCTTCTGTGAAGTTAAACAGAAAACCTCGTAAAATTTATTTATACATTAAAGGTATCGAATTATTATGGGTACAAGGCTGGAATGGAAATAAAGCCTATGTTAAACCTAATTCTTTTCCTTATGTAAATTTAAGTTTAGATCCTTTAGGTTATTTAATGCGTCAAGATCAACACCATACACTAAACGAAATGGGAGTTGATTATTTTGCAAGCATTATCGAATACATTGCACTTAAAAAGATGGATCAATTTGATACTTATTTTAAGTTGGAAGGAGAAGAGAGAATTAATAACAGACCGTGTTATAAAATAATCATCGACAATAAAGATTTTGCTTACGAAAATTATACCGTTGGGGATAATGAAAGTATAACGTCAATTGCACGTAAATTACACATCAGCGAATACATGATATTAGAAGTAAATCCAAAATTAAACGACTATTTTCATATTCTTAAAAAAGGACAAGTATTAAAAGTTCCTAATGCGTACGCAAAGCATGTGACATTATATATTGATCAATTATATTTTTTACCTATTAGTATAAAAATATTAGATGATAAAGGATTATTTGAACAATACGATTACCATTTTTTACAAGTAAACCCAAAAATTGATGATGCGGAGTTTACCAAAACATATAAGGATTATAAATTTTAAGAATAAACAATAACCAACTTAATTGGTTATACATATCAAATGAGTGCAATCATAATTACAAAAAATACTGAGTTAATGCAACGAGTGATTGATGAAATCAAAACTTGTTACGATCCTGAAATACCAGTAGATATTTGGGAACTAGGATTAATTTATGAATTGGATCTCAATGATGAGAATGAACTTAAAATTACAATGACATTAACGTCGCCTAATTGCCCAGTTGCAGAAACCTTGCCAGCAGAAGTAGAAAATAAGTTGAAACTAGTACAAGGTATAAAATCGGCAACATTAACTCTTACATTTGAACCTACCTGGACAAAAGAAATGATGAGTGAAGTGGCTCAATTAGAGCTTGGCTTTATGTAGTTTACTACTAAAACAAATAATATGTCTGACGAAATCATAAACAAAGTTGCCAATAGTGGTTTAATTACGATTGACTTGGAAGAATTATACCCAAAAGGAGAAAGAGTATTATTTGATATCAAGCCACTTTTATTTCAAGAATTAATTTTGAAAGAAAGGGATTTCAGAGACTTTATTAAACAACATGATTGGTCTCAATACCAAGATAAGTTAGTAGCTATTACTTGTACTGCTGATGCTATTATTCCCACATGGGCTTATATGTTAGTAAGCATAGCTTTAGAACCATTTGCTAAAAAAGTAGTTTTTGGAGATTTAGAAACACTTGAAGCTATTGCTTTTAACGAAGCATTGTTAAGTATTGTGTATGAAGACTATAAAGATAAGCGTGTAGTAATTAAAGGCTGTAGTAATTTACCTGTTTGTACAAATGCGTATGTAGAACTAGTGAGAGGTTTAAAGCCTTTTGCTAAATCTATTATGTATGGTGAGCCATGTAGTACGGTGCCTTTATATAAAGCTTCGTCAATAAAGTAATGGCGTTTTTCTAAATTCCTCAATTATTTTTAAGTCGTATATTTGTCACCTTGATTTATCAATTCAAATATTTAGTCACCATATTACTTGTTTCAATTTTTTGTATTAGTTCTGCTCAAGAAGACGGAGGAAAACAATTAAGAAACAGACGTAAAAATCCATATGTAAAAACAAGAATTGGATTTTCGCCTGTGATGGGTTTATACAAAGTGAATAAAAATCACGCTTCAGGTACAAGGCCTAAAATGTCATTTAATATTTCATTAAAAGAAGAAATTAGATTAGATAGAAATAATCAAAATTTTTTTTTGGTTGGAGTAGAGTATATGATGCATGGCGTCAGTTTTAATTCTTATTATTTTTATTCTGACAGTTTGAAGTTATACACTCCAGATAGATTACGTTATAAATATAATTTAACTATTCATGAATTAGATTTTCCAATTCAATTGAAACATTCATTTCAAAAAGAAACAAACACAATTTTTTCGAGTTATATTTTTGCAGGATATTGTTACCGTTGGATCATAGAAGGAAATTTGAAAGTGGAAGAAAACGGCAATGAGTTAGTGAATAAATATGAACGTTATAAATTTAAAAGCCCCGCTTTTAACCCAGTGAATAGTTCATTTTTTAATGTGGGCGCAGGCTTTCAAAAAAATACACCATTGATGCATAACGCGGTGTATGCCGAATTACAATTTAGATATGGCTTATCTCCTTTTTATTTCAATGAGTCGTTTGCGCCATCAAGTATGTTTATTAATAATCATTTTATTTACTTGACTGTTGGGGTGAAAATATAATGAATTTAAAATTACATAAACCAATAAATTCGGTTTCGGGTACAATAAACCTTCCTGGTTCTAAAAGTATTAGTAATAGAATTTTAATTATCAAAGCTTTATCAGGATTAGATTTTTTAATTCAAAATTTATCTGATTCAGATGATACCAAACATCTAAAAGAAGCTATTGGAAATTATTCTACCTATTCAATTATTAATGTTGGACACGCAGGAACTGATATGCGTTTTTTAACTGCTTTTCTTTCGATAAAGAATGGAGATTATGAATTAACAGGATCAGAAAGATTACAACAACGCCCTATTAAGGATTTAGTGGATGTTTTGAAAACGCTTGGAGCAGATATTTACTATAAAAATAATGAAGGGTTCCCTCCACTACAAATCAACGGAAAGCAATTACAAGGTGGTGCAGTTGAAATTAGTGGTAAAATAAGTAGTCAATTTATAACGGCATTATTGCTTGTTGCGCCTTATTTTAATAAAGGATTAGAATTAACGATTAAAGACGAATTAGTTTCTAAACCTTATGTTCATATGACGATTGAACTTATGAAAGAATTTGGCGCATCAGTTATTTGGAAAGATAATAAAATTATTGTTGAACCAATTCCTTATACTTACCATAAAAAAGAGTTTATTGTAGAGAGCGATTGGAGTGCCGCTTCTTATTATTATAGTATGGTTGCTTTATCAAAAATAGGCACACAGCTTTCTATCAAAGGGTTATTCGAAAACAGTTTGCAGGCAGATGATGTTTGTTCAAGCATCTACAAAAATTTTGGAGTAAAAACTACTTTTAACGATAATGAAATTGTTATTTCAAAAAATAGTAAAGCAAATACATCATTGTTAGAACTAGATTTTATTGAATGCCCTGATATTACTCAAACAATTATATGCTCTTGTATTGGACTAAATGTTCCATTTAAATTTACTGGACTTCAAACATTAAAAGTAAAAGAAACAGATAGAATTACAGCTCTTCAAAATGAGCTACAAAAAATTGGATGTGCAATTGAAATAACAGATACTTCTATTCAATGGACAGCTACAAAATCTGAAGCTATTGATAATTTATCTGTTGCTACTTATAACGATCATCGTATGGCGATGAGTTTTGCACCGTTATGTTTATTAGTAGACAATGTAATTGTTGAAAATGCAGAAGTGGTTTCGAAATCTTACCCTATGTTTTGGGAACATTTAAAATCTATTGGAATTAATCAAACTCAATTATAATGAGCTATACAGACATTATTAGTACGATAGGCGTATCATTAATTTTATTAGCCTTTTTCTTAAATACCTTTAAGTATATTTCAGATAATGGAAAACTGTATTTTGTATTAAATATTGTTGGTGGTGCCTTTGCTTGCTATGGAAGCGTATTGTTAAACTCTTTACCATTTATTATTTTAGAAGGTACTTGGAGTGTAGTGGCTTTGATTGGTTTAGCAAAAACATTTTCAAAATAATAACCACATAGAGATATAGAAAGTAAAAGTAAGCAGTAGTTGCATAGAAAACTTGTTTTCACATAGAATACTATGTTAAATAGCGCAGCTTCTTATGTCTTACTTTTCAATAATTTAAGCTATGTTTCTATGTGATAAAAAAACTAATATACATTCATTAAAACAATAAATTTCCTTTCGCTTTTTTGTCTTTTAAATCTTCTACAAAAATTTCGTGCACAATAATAAAAGCAGGATTTAATTTAATAGATTCAAAAATCGTGTGGTTATATAAATAACGGTTATCGCCTTTTATCAATAAAAAATAATCAGAGTTTTCTAATTCTGGAATTAATCGTGTGGTTTGTTCTACATCACCAGCAAATAAATCAAATTCTTTTGGTTGTGCACCATCAATTTTTGGCTGAAAAGACGTTTGGTTGGGTAATAAATTAAATTCAATATTTAATTCATCATGTGTAAAGGTGTATAGAGGGAAATAAAAATCCTCACCTTCTTTATGAGTAAAATCAAGCAAATCATTTAATTGTAAATCAATATTTAATGCTTGATTGAGCTCATGAACGACTCTGTAAATACTCTCGGTGCAGGTGATAGAGAATATGTCAAAATCAAAATGCTCTTCAGCGTTAATATCTAAACTGTATGTTGCCATGTTAGTTTAAGCTGAAGAGCATTTAATTATGGGTTTAGTTTTTTAACCTTGAATTTTCTCTAATAACTCGGTACTAATACCAGTAGAGCTGTATCCGCCATCGTGGTATAAATTCTGCATAGTCACCATACGAGTTAAATCTGAGAATAAACTTACTGTATAGTTTGCGCAATCATCTGCACTTGCATTTCCTAATGGAGATTGTAAATCAGCAAACTCATAAAAATCAGAGAAGCCTTTAATACCACCACCAGCAGTTGTTTTAGTTGGTGATTGAGAAATAGTGTTGATACGCACTTTCTTTTGTTTACCATAATGGTATCCAAATGTACGAGCAATACTTTCTAACATAGCTTTAATATCAGCCATATCTGTATAAAAAGGATATGTACGTTGTGCAGCAATATATGATAATGCTACTACTGAAGCATGGTCGTTTAAAGCATCTAATTTATGTGCAGCTGCTAACATTTTATGAAATGATAATGCAGATACATCAACACCTTTTTGATAGAAATCGTAATTTAATTCAGTGTATGGAATGTTTTTACGAATGTTTACACTCATACCGATTGAATGTAAAACGAAATCGATTTTACCACCTAATACATCCATTGATTCGGTGTATAGTTTTGTTAAATCTTCCATACTTGTTGCATCAGCAGGAATAATTTTAGCACCAGTTTGTTCTGCTAATTTATTAATCTCTCCCATACGCATCGCAATAGGAGCGTTAGTTAATGTAAAGGTTGCGCCTTCTTCGTGACATTTTTGAGCCACTTTCCAAGCGATAGAATTTTCATCTAATGCACCAGTAATAATACCGCGTTTTCCTTTTAATAAGTTGTATGCCATAGTGTTTATTTTAGTTGTGCAAATATACTAATTATGCTTTAATTAAGCATTCAGTAATTCTTTTGCGTTTTTTAATGCTGTTTCTGTTGGTGTACCTGTACTTAACATTTTTGCTATTTCAGCAATACGTTCATCTTTGTTTAATTGCTTAATACTTGATGTTGTTTTGTCTTTATTATCCGATTTATATACAAACAAATGATTACCGCCTTTACTTGCCATTTGTGGTAAATGAGTAATAGTTATTACCTGCATGGTTTTACCCATCGCAAATAAAATGTTCCCAATTTTATCAGCCACATCTCCACTTACTCCAGTATCAATTTCATCAAAAATAATGGTTGGTAAGGCAGTACGCTCTGCTAATAATGCTTTTAAGCATAACATTAAACGTGATAGCTCACCGCCCGATGCTGTTTTATGTAATTCTTTAAAATCAGCACCTTTATTAGCTGTAAATAAAAACGAAATAGCATCCAGTCCATTAGACGTTAAACTGTCTAATGGTTTTAAATCAATTTTAAATTGAGCATTAGCCATCGATAAACTCGTTAACATGGTTTTAATATTTTGCTCAATTCCAGCTGTTGATTTTTGACGTTTATCAGATAAATCTTTTGCTAAAGCTTTGCATTGCTTTTCTAATACAACAATTTCTTTATTCGTTTTTTCAATACTTAACTCCAATGATGAGAACTTTTGTAATTTGGTTTCAATCTCATCTTTAATTGCTAATAATTCTTCTTCAGTATTGACGCCGTGTTTTTTTAATAAACGATTTAATTTATCTAATTGTGTGTTGACTTCTTCTAAACGAACATTATCATAAACAACATCTTCTTCGCAAGCATCAATATCTTTCGCTAATTCTTTTAATTCGATGCTAACTGAATTAACACGTTCAAATAATTCATTAAACTGTTTTCCAAATTTAGAAACAGATTGCAATTGTTGTTTTACTAAGGCTAATGCCGAAACAATATTTTCATCTCCACCATTAATAGCTAATAATGATTTTGATAAATTACCTTTAATGAATTCAGCATTTTCTAAAGTTTCACTTTCCTCTTCTAACTGTTGTTGAACACCAACTTTAATAGCCGCTTCTTCTAATTCATTAAATTGAAACTGAAAATAATCTAATTCTTTTTTTGCTTGAAGTTCTTGAGCTGTTAATTCTTCTAATTGTTTTTTGAGTTTAGTTAACTGACTAAACTGTTTTTTATAATCAGAAAATAATTGAGTAGTTTGTGCAAAAGCATCTACTAATTCAAATTGAAAATTAGTTTCTTTTAGTAATAATGTTTCGTGTTGAGAATGAATATCAATTAATTGATCGCCTAATTCTTTTAAAACATTTAAGGTAGTTGGAGTATCATTAATAAAAGCACGAGATTTTCCTTCAGGAGTAATTTCTCTTCTTATTGATGTTAATTCTTCAAAATCTAATTCATTACTATCAAAAAATGATTTTAGATTGTAGGCTTTGATATTGAACTGTGCTTCAATAATGCATTTTTTAGTTTTATCGTGCAGAGAACTCACATCGGCTCTATTCCCTAAAGTTAAACCTAGAGCTCCTAATAAAATGGATTTACCAGCACCAGTTTCTCCAGTAATAACAGTTAAGCCTTGGTTCAATCGAACTTCGGTTTCTTCAATTAAGGCAAAATTTTGTATGCGTAAATTCTGTAACATATCTAGGCTCTAATATCGGAATTTAAATTCTGTAGAAATCCATATTTTACCTAAAATGCCTCTTCATTTTTCAACAATTTAATATGCCAGCTAGTGGCTAAAATAAATACCCCTAAACCAAAATATTCATTCAATCATTTAAAACGGCTTTTCACTCAAAACCATGTAACTAAATTCGTTTTTGGACGTAATACAATACAGAAACACTCAGAAAGCCTATTTATAAGTGTTTTAGTCTATTTTTTTAGTATAATTTTTAATTTTTTTGTGCCATGAGACAGCTAAAAATAACCAAACAAATTACAAATCGCGAAACAGCTTCGCTTGATATGTATTTACAAGATATTGGTCGTGTTGAATTAATCACGGCAGATGAGGAAGTGGTATTAGCTCAAAAAATAAAGCAAGGCGACCAAAAAGCATTAGATAAATTGGTTAAAGCCAATTTACGTTTTGTAGTATCGGTTTCAAAGCAATATCAGAATCAAGGATTAAGTTTACCTGATTTAATCAATGAAGGAAATATGGGTTTAATTAAGGCGGCTCAACGTTTTGATGAAACTCGTGGTTTTAAATTTATTTCCTATGCCGTTTGGTGGATTCGTCAATCTATCCTTCAGGCATTAGCAGAGCAGTCTCGTATTGTGCGTTTACCATTGAATAAAATCGGCGCTATTAATAAAATCAATAAAACCTTTGCTAAGTTAGAGCAAGAATTAGAGCGCGAACCAATTGCTGAAGAAATTGCTGAAATTTTAGATATTTTGCCCGAAGACATTCGTGAAACCATGAAAAACCAAGGCAGACATATGAGTATGGATGCTCCTTTAGGTACTTTAGAAGATGGTGGCAGTATGTACGAATTAATGGAAAACAAACATGAAGCGTCTCCAGATAATGAATTAATGTTAGAAAGTTTGAGAAATGAAATTTCAAGAGCCTTAACATCATTAACCGCTAGAGAAGCTGACGTCGTAAAATTATATTACGGATTAAGTGGTGGTCATTCTCATTCTTTAGAAGAAATTGGTGAGAAATTTGAGTTAACTAGAGAACGAGTACGTCAAATTAAAGAAAAAGCAGTACGCCGATTAAAACACGCTTCAAGAAGTAAAGTTTTAATGGGTTATTTAGGATAGTTTAGTGTGTGTTTAGTGAAATGAAGGAGGCTTGTGTTTGGCCTCCTTTTTTTATTTTTTAACGGTTTGTTAAAAACAAATTCATTCCTTAATCTCTATAATTTTATACTTTTGGGACACAAACCTATAATATGTCACATTTAGTAGCACCTTCTGTTTTATCAGCCGATTTTGGAAATTTACAACGTGATATCGAGTTAATTAATAATTCCGATGCCGATTGGTTTCATGTAGATATCATGGATGGTGTTTTTGTTCCTAATATTTCGTTTGGATTCCCAGTATTAAAAGCCATTCAAAAACATGCAAAAAAACCTTTGGATGTGCATTTAATGATTGTAGATCCTGACAGATACACACAACAATTTAAAGATGCAGGTGCTGAGGTTTTAACTTTTCATTTAGAAGCTTGCACGCATTTACATCGCTCTATTCAAAATATTAAAAATTCAGGAATGAAAGCTGGAGTAGCTTTAAATCCACACACATCAATTCATTTATTAGAAGATATCATTTCAGATATTGATTTAGTGTGTGTGATGAGTGTAAACCCTGGATTTGGAGGACAAAAATTTATTGAGAATACATTTACAAAAGTAGCAGCTCTTAAAAAATTAATTACCGAAAAAAATTCTAAAGCTTTAATTGAAATTGATGGAGGGGTAGATTTAAATAATTACAAAAAATTAGTTTCGGTTGGAGCTGATGTTTTAGTAGCAGGTAATACGGTTTTTGGAAGTGCTAATCCAACACAAACAATCACACAATTAAAACAAATATAAACCCCGTCTACCGAAAGGCAGACATAAAAACAAAATAATATGTCATTTGAATTACCAAAATTAGATTATGCTTATACAGCATTAGAACCACACATTGATGCAAGAACAATGGAAATTCACCATAGTAAGCATCATCAAGCTTATGTTACAAATTTAAATAATGCGATTGCAGGAACAGATGCTGAAAAAATGAGCATTGAAGATATTTGCAAAAACATTTCTAAATTCCCAATGGCTGTTCGCAATAATGGTGGCGGACATTACAATCACTCTTTATTTTGGCAAATTATGGCGCCAAATGCAGGTGGTGCACCAACTGGTGATTTAGCAAAAGCGATTGAAACTGATTTAGGTGGATTTGATAAATTTAAAGCTGACTTTACTGCAGCTGGTGCAACTCGTTTTGGATCAGGTTGGGCTTGGCTGTGTGTTAAAGAAGGAAAATTATGTGTATGCTCTACACCAAATCAAGATAATCCATTAATGGACATTGCAGATTGCAAAGGAACTCCAATTTTAGGAATGGATGTATGGGAGCATGCTTATTATTTACATTACCAAAATCGTCGTCCTGATTATATGGCTGCATTTTTTAATGTCATTAATTGGACAAAAGTTAGCGAGCTTTACGCTGCTGCCAAAAAATAAATTGAATTAATTTATGTAAAACAAAAAGCCCCTTATCATTTTAAGGGGCTTTTTGTTTTAGTGTAGTATATTTATTCTTTAATTAAACGAATGGTTGTATATGAACCATTATCTTTTAATCTCACATTGTAAATACCTTTTGCTAGTTGTTCTAAAGATATAGTCGTGTGGTTGTTTGAAGTTGTTTGAGTTAACACTAATTTACCAATAGCGTCGTATACTTCAATTTCAATAACGCTATTTATTGATTTATTAAAATCAATAGTAAAGATACCAGTTGTTGGATTTGGATATGCTACAAATGTATTATTGTTTAACTCAGTAATTCCTGTACATAAATCTACAGTCATTACTTTTGAATCTGAATTTGAGCAAGCGTTAGCATCAGAATAACTATATGTAATAGTATGAGTACCTGCTCCAGCGGTAGCTGGGTCAAATACGTTTCCTGTTACTCCATTTCCGGCGAAAGTACCTCCAGCTGGTGTTCCATTTAAAGCAATAGTCGCATCATTTATGCATGCTAATGTATTTGTTAAAGCAAAAGAAACAGTTGGTAATGGATTTACAGTGACGTTAGTTGTTTTTGAATTTGCACACCCGTTGGTTGTTCCTGTTACTGTATAAGTAGTATTTGAACTCGGGCTCACCGAAACACTAGCAGTAGTAGCCCCTGAACTCCAGCTATATGTAGTTGCTCCGCTAGCACTTAAAATAGCCGCATTACCAGCACAAATTGTTTGGCTAGTTACAGCAACTGTAGGTGTTGTTTTAACGGTAACGGATACTGTTTTAGTTCTTGTACATCCATTTGTTGTTCCTAAAACTGTGTATGTTGTGTTTGTTGTTGGCGAAACTGAAATGCTAGATGTAGTTGCACCTGAATTCCAACTATAAGTTGTTGCGCCACTAGCATTTAATGTTGTTGAATTTCCTGAACAAATAGTTGCATTACTTACCGCTACAGTAGGCGTAGCTTTCACAGTAACTGTTGCAACTTTTGCATTTGTACAACCATTAGATGTTCCTGTTACAGTATATGAAGTAGTTGTAGTTGGAGAAACAGAAATACTAGATGTAGTTGCTGAATTACTCCAGTTATAAGTTGTAGCGCCACTTGCGGTTAATGAAGCAGCATTTCCAGAACAAATTGTTGAGCTTGTAACTGCTACTGTTGGAGTTGTATTAACTGTTACGGTTTGACTTGATGTGTTTTGCCCTGTTGTGTTTTTTGCAATTAATGCAATAGTATATGTTCCTGCGTTTGCAAAAGTTACTGTTGGATTTTGTGCATTCACATTTGAGAACGTAACACCTGTTCCAGATGTTGCACTCCAAGTCCATGTAGTAGGAGCATTTAATGATTGATCATTTAACTGAATCGTTGAACCTGTACAAAGATTAGAAGATGCTACGCTAAAATTAGATACTGGTGCAGCAGCTGCTCCAGCAACAATAGTTAATGCAGCGTTATTTAAATCATAAAAAATATTTCCAGCACCACGCACCATAATACGTCCTGTTGTAGTAGTAACAGATGGAACCACAATCGTTGCAGATCCATTATTTGGAACGCCAGTAGCAAGCGTTATTGGATATAAGTAACCTCCATTTGTAGATAAGAAAATATTGACACTAGGAGTATTTACCGCACCTGTATTTGTATTTGCTACATTCCAAGTAATAGTTTGTGTAGTACCAGCTGTCCATGTTGTTGCTGTGTTTTGAGATGTTACAGAGAAAGGACCAGCTGCAGAACTTACAGTTACCTTCATTAAATCTGAAGCTGTTTGACCACCACCAACGTGATTATCTCTAACAATAAAAGAGAAATTCATAGTTCTTGCCACTGAAGGTGTTTTTTCCCAAGTTGAATTTAAAGTGTTAGATAATACGGTTGCTAATGCAGGCATATATCTATTTGGTGAAGTTGATGGAGAAAAAGATCTGTATAAAGGACCCACACTATATGTAGATAATGGTGCTGCGTTTCCTGGAGACTGAGTGGGGTCGTTTTGACTCCAGTTATATGTTAATGATGATGTGCCATCAACATCGCTAGCAGTACCTTCTAATATATAGGCTGTTGAAATAGGAACCGTGTAATCTAAACCAGCACTTGCTGTTGGAGGAGTATTGGTTAAAGTTGTAATAGCAGCACAAGAACTGCTGTTACCTGTTTTAATATTATTACTAATATCTCTAACATTCACATAATTAAAGTCATCGTGACTATTACTTTGTACGTTTGATGAGCAAATTCCTGCATAACCCATAATAGAACTTCCACTTGCTGGTTCAACTTCTGTTGTTCCATTTCCACTTCTGCTGCATGTATTCATAACATGGTAGCCACCAAATTGATGTCCCATTTCATGAGCAACGTAATCAATATCAAAAGCATCACCAGTTGGGTTTGAGCGCCCAGTATAACCTCTTCCTTTATGCGTCCCCGATTGAGAAGAACTTAAACAAACGCATGATAAACAGCCCGCATTACCACCGCCAGTTGTATTAAAGTTATGTCCAATATCATAATTAGCAACACCAATGGCAGCATCAATAGTTTGTGCTGTTTTTGTGTTCCATTCATTACTCCAAGGATCAGCTGTTGTACTACCGAGATAAATAACTAAATCATTGTTAGAAACAAAAACCATCTTAATAGCCAAATCTCTTTCGTAAACACCATTTACGCGATTCATCGTAATTGCCATTTGAGCTTGAATATTTGCTTTTTGCTGAGCTACGGTCCCAGTGCCTGCAAAAATATTTCCATACTCTGCTGTACAAGATTGTGCTAAACGATACGTTCTTAATTTTTGATCATTTATGTTTTGAACTGATAAATTTCCATCACCAGAGCTTCGTAACGATTGTAAATTAACACCATCATCAGTTAAACATTCAAAGCTTTGAGAATCTGAACCTAAACTATTTTTATCATATACTATATATGTAACTAAATCAGTGGTATATGGGTCAATAAAAACTGTACTTTTAATTCCAGATAAAGACATCGTATGTAATCCAAACTGAGTAACACTAAAACGCATAGTAGCCGTCGGATCATCAATACCTTGAGCGGCATAGGTTTTAATCATTGGGAATTTTGCTTCCAAAATAGGATCCATAATAGAAGATTCATATACTTTGAATTTTTCTAAATTTCCAGCAGAATTTGGAAACTCTATTATTAAATCAGACTGATTTGTATTAGCAAACAAAACAGGAGCGTTTGCTAAGATTGATTTTAAATGATTTAGATTTAGTTGAAATAAATGATAAGTAGAAGGAAATGAACTTCTTCTTACTTTTTCACCCGAAACTTCGGTAACTGTAAGTTTACTCCATAATCCATGATTGGAATTTTGAGCAAAAACATTTGAAATAGTTACTACTAATACAAATGTAATAATTGATTTTAGGTAATTTTTATTCATGGTGTTTGTGTTTAGTTATATCTAAGCTAGCGAAAATGTCGTTCGAAGTCAATTTATTCGTCTAAATTGAGGATTAAAAAAATCTCAATAATCACATTCCTAAGCCTTATTTAAACACAAGTTACATTTGGATTTTGTAGTATTTATGAAATTGAAAATCTTTTTGTCTAAGATTGCTAGATTTTAACAAATGAGAAAGATGTTTTTACGAATGTATTTATATGATATATGTTTCCCTAGTTGTTTTTATGGAATTAGACAAAAAAATAACGTAATTTTGTCTTGATGAAAAAACAGTATTTCATATTATTTATATTACTTGTTTTGCTTTTATTGCCAAATGTAACTGAAGCACAATGTGCTATGTGTAAGGCATCGGTTGAAAGTAGCCAAGGACAAAAAAATTCTGTAGCTGGAGGGATTAATCAAGGGATCATATACCTGATGTTAGTGCCATATGCACTGATAGCTTTCATTTTCAGAAAACAAATTGTGACGGTTTGGAAATTAATCAGAGGGAAACGTGTTGCTGACGAAGATTTGTAGATTACAAGTTCTCTTTTAAAATCGTGTATTCAAAATTCTCTAAATCGTAAGTAAGGTTTTCCATGATGTTAGAGATAAATTCTTTACCATACTTGGTGTAATACATACTAAAATTATCATAACGCTCTTGAGGAGTGCCTTTAGGAAATAACTTTTCTTTAATGCTCCAAATTTGATTTACATCTGTTTCTGATTTTTGTTTTAAAGCTCTATTAATTTTTTGTTCAATAGTAGTAACACCGTTAATTGCTTTTTGCTTTTCAGCTTCCGTTGTGCCTACTAATGATTTGTCAATGCTATTAACGGTTTCAGTAATTGAAGCGTAGATTTCTGCTAGTTGTTTTTTAGCTTCTTCTAAATTAATATCGTTGTGTTGAGTTTTGATAAATTGTTTTACTAATTCTTCGCCATCTTTAAACGTATCATTAATTGTTAAGTTTAATTTTTGCAATTTATTTTGTGTGCCTTTGTCCAATAACATCACAAAATTACGAGGCATTAAAATAGGTAAATGAATATCATAAGCATCAAACATAGATTTGTATTCAAGCCAATATGCTAATTCACCAGGCCCGCCAACATAAGCAATATTTGGTAATATTTTTTGTTGATAAAGCGGACGTAACACCACATTTGGACTTAATTTTTCTGGAGCAGTTTGAATAATGTTTTCAATTTCTTCTTTAGAAAAACTAATCTGAGTATTTAAAATGACAAAACGTTCATCTTGTTTTTCGATACGCTCTCTTAAACCTTTTTCTTTATAAAAAATATTAATTTCTCGTGGAGTAACTTGCGCCGAATACTTTTTTTGCAGTTCGGTAATGGTTTCTGATACTAATTTGTAAGAAGTATTTTCGAAAATATCTTTTTTAAATTCTTCTTTAAATAAGTGTTTTAGTTCCGAATCGTTTCCATCTAATATCACAATGCCGTATTCTCCAAAAAGTTCATTTACTAAGTAGCGAGTTGCATCTGCTAAATTTGTATGATTAATGTATGCTTTTTCAAATACAGATAGTATTTCATTTGCTTTATCATTATCTCCTAAAATAGTTTTTAATTCAGCAATCACTTCTTGTAATCCTTCGGTGCTAAATTCGCCTACGCTTCCTTTCTGATTACTATTCCAAACTACCTTTTTGCCAAATACATTGATATGATTAATTTCTTCAAAATCATGATCTTCGCTAGCCATCCAATAAACAGGCACAAAGTTTTTATCTGAAAAATTTTCTTTTAATGATTTACATAAATTGATGGTACTCGCAATTTTATAAATAAAGTATAGTGGACCTGTAAATAAGCACAATTGATGTCCAGTTGTAATGGTGTAGGTGTTATTGTTTTCTAATAATTGAATATTAGCTAAAGAAGCTGATGAAGTATTTGATACTAATTTTGCTTGTGATTGAAGTGCTTTTACTAAAACAGATCTATTTAAATAATCAAATTTGTTTTTCTCTAAATAAACAGAAAAATCTTTTTTATTTATATGATGATTGTAGAATGGTTTTACTTGAGAGGATTGATTAATATAATCTTCAAATAGCGGAGAGAAAAGTCCAGTTGTATTTAAACTTGTATTTTGTTTCGAAAAAAGCATGTACAAATGTATTACTTATAAAATTGAATGAAAATAATTTCAAAAAGAGCCTTTTTAGGCTAGTATTTCTCTCATTATCAACGTCTAATTAACATCAAAAAAGCTATTTATCAAGTAGTTACGAATTCACGGGGCTAAGTTTCGTTAATTACCTTGTTTTTTGTTAATAATCCAAATTCATTGGGCTGCAAAGCCTTCGTATTTTTAAGAGTTAAACAGAACTATTTTAATGAGTTTACAAGTTAATGTTAAAGATTTGCTATCAAATCTATACTACAATCGTGGTGTAGTGGAATTGCTATTTGGTCAGCGCGACCATGTAACAGTAAACGAATTATTGAGCAGAGATGATATTACGGAAGAACAGTACCGTAAATTGGTGTCTTTAGATATTCTTTACGAATATGAAAATGTGGTAAGCTTAAACGATGCTGTTGTTGCCATGTTTGAAGATTTTATGGAAATTGGAGAAGTAACTCCAGGTTTCATTAATGATTATATCAACGAATTAAAACGTCATATTCGCTTTTATCAAGAAGCACGTGAAATGCGTTTCTTGCGTAGTATTAAAAAATATTTAAAACGTATTAATTCTACCTTAACTCGCGAAATCATTAAGCTTCAAAAAAATGTAGATGATACTTACAAAAACGAAAGTAACTACCGCATTAAATTACAAAAGCTAGAAGATTACCGTGAGAAGCGAGATACCATCATTGAGTTTATTAAACAAACAAATGCTATTGTTGATGAAACTCGCGTGTTGTTTAATATCACCAATGATACTGAGTTATTTGGGATTGTGTCTTCATTAAAAGCAAGTTTGATTGAGAATCTCGATTTCTTAATTGAGATTCAAACGGACATTACAGACTTCATCAATAAAATTCAATATCAATTAGACGTTTACAAAAAAGCACAACGTTTAAAAGAAGTTAAAGATCATGGAACGCTACACTTTAAAACAAATTTTAGAGAGATTGTTTCCAATATTAACACACTAAAACACAACGGACATAAAACGCCAAAAACAAAAATTCCTATCGACTTTTTATACAGCGATGATGGACATGTGTTATGTAAACGTATTGCCGAAAAGTATAAAATTACTCGTTTAATGGTTCGTGGACTTGCCGATAAAATGGCAGGTAATTTTAAAGATAAGGGTCTTGAGCAACAAATAAAATTAGATACAGAAAAATTAGTTGAACGTTTTTTAACTCAAACAAAATTAAACTTGTTTGAATATTTAATGGAATACAAATTCCCAAAAGCAATTGGAACCGTATCATTTGAAGAGCGTTTGTCATTGTTTGTAGAAATTGCGATGGAGTATCAAAATCAATTAGATTTTAAATACAGACTACAATACCACGATTATGTAGAGGCAGTAACTGAAATTAAAAAGCGATTAGGTTATACATTGATATTGCCATTGAAAGACAAACCAAAAAAAGAAAAAGCAACTAAGTAGAAATTATATACCATGGAAGAAACAACTAGTTTTAATTTACCTAAACAAACACACGATATTTTTGCTGTGATGGCCCGTGGCGCTTTTATTTCAAGTAATGGAAGTAGAGATGGCATGAACCGTTTGTATGATGTGATTAATAACCCTGAAAATTTCGACAGACTTCAGGCTTACTTTAATGTGATTAGATATAACATTGAACGTGGAAATAACTTTTTCTACTTTTCAAAGTTAAGCGAACCAAATTCTGAATTAGAAAAAAAACTAGAACGTTTTGAACGTTATATTGATATCATTGATTTGTTTGCCAGTATGGATAACAAAATTGGTATTGGTAGTCGTTTTCGTCCAAGTGAAATTGCTGAAGAGTGTAATGCGAATGTGCGTTTAAAGCAAAAGCTTCAAAAAATTCCACTGTATCGTTCAGAAACATTACATAATAAAGTGCGCGAGATTTGTGATTTAATGAGTCGTGATTCGTTTTTAGAATTAGAAGACGAAAAATCAGAATCCTACAAAGTATTAGATTCTTATAATTATTTATTAGATGTAATTAATTCAATAGCTATCTACGAAGATAGCAGCTCTAGTTCTGATGATACTCAAGCAATAATTTATAACTAAATAATTTTAAAATGAAGACATCACTTTTTTTACTCATGTTTGTTTTTAGTTTAAGCTCAATCGCTCAAACTAAATATTCAACTGTATCAGACGATTTCATCTCTTATCATGATAATATATCTGCAGCTGAGCGTATGTTTAAAAATGATTCTTTACTTCAAGCTTACGCAAAGTTTGATATAGCCTTTGAAGGGTATAAAGGAGTTGTAAACCCCGGACATTATTTTAGAGCTGCTTTATGTGCTATAAAAATTAAGGAAGAATTTAAAGCATTACATTTTTTAGAAAAAGCAATTATCAATGGCTATGAGCTTGATAGCGCAAAAAGAGTAATGGTTACTTTTTATAATCAAAATACAAAGAAAGAGTTTGTGGAGAATTTTCCTAAATGGGAAGAAACCAGAGTAGCTGCTCGAAACACTGATTGGGAGAGTGAGTTAATGGCAACACAAGAAGCAAATAAAAAATTTAACACTTCTAAATATACAGCCGCTATAGATTATTGTGCAGCATGTATGAAAAATAAAGCTTGTAATAAAACAGCACCAGATTTTACTTCTAAATATAAATTAGTGAAAGAGAAAATGAAGGCCGATTCTTTGTCTGCTGCAACATTATTAGCAAAGGCACAACAATTAGGATTTCCTACTGTAAAGTTAGTTGGTAAAAAAGCCAATGAAGTTGCACACTCCATTTTATTAAATTATGATTCGGACAAGAAGAACGAACGATTAGATGGTTTTTTAACAAAAGCTTTAACAGATGGAAATGTTTCTCCAGAGTTTTACGCTCAGCTTGTTGACAGAAGAAATGTGATGAATGGGTTATTGCCAGAGTTTTATGAACCAATTACAGGTTATGAAAAAACGATTGGAAAAGAAATTGGAGTAGCAAACAAAAAACGTAGAACAATTGGTTTATATCCAATTAAGTTAGTGAGTTCAGCAGCTCCAAAAAGTAAAGATCCTAATGCCGCAAAAAAAGTGTACATAGGATTATATGATTATTAATAGATTAAGAAATTAGAGATAGGGAATAGAGAAACATGGAAAATAATTGCAGAATATTAAACAGAATTGTACAAATTAACATTGCCAATGTTAAGTATACCGACTTAGAATTAAGTGGTAATACTTGTTTTGTTGGTACAAATAACTTTGGAAAAACATCATTGCAACGTGCTATTTTGTTTTTTTATAGTGCTAACACTAGAGGTTTAGGTATCTCGGCATCTCAAAAACCATTTGAAGAACATTATTTTAAATATGAAAATTCCTATTTAATTTATGAAATTCAAACAGAAAGCAAACCGTTTTTTGTAATCATTTACCGTCATAATAAATTAGTATTCCGTTTTGTAGATGCGGAATATAACCCAGATTATTTTTTCAACGAAAATGATGAGGCTATTAAAATTAAAGAGGTAATAGCTGGACTGGATAAACGCGGCATTTTTGTATCTCAACAAATTGATACGTTTGAACGTTACCGTAACATTTTATACGGAACAGAAACTGATAAACAATTAACTAGATTCCATTTATTAAAAGGTAACGAAAAATATCAAAATATCCCTAAGTCTATTACAAACGTATTCTTAAGTTCTAAGAGTAGTATTGATAGTCGTTTTATTAAAGATTTTATTGCCAATTCTTTAACTACTGAAAACAGTAGTATTAAATTAGAACAAGTAGATCGTCAGTTACGTCAGTTCAATGAAAAATATTCAGACATTGAAACGTATTTAAAAAAGGAAACTCAACAATTAATTGAGTTCATTGATAAAAAGTATGACCAAGTGCACATGTTAAAAGGTGCGCAAATGGAAATGGCTGATAAGTTAGGAAGTAGTTTGCGTTATGCAGAAACTCAAAATGAGGCTGTTATCAAAGCGTCTCAAGAAAAGCAAGAAGAGTTAGATAAATTAACAGAAGCTAACGAAGAACAAAAAACTTTACTAGAAGAAAAACAAAAAGATGTTCGAGAAGAGATTGGTTACTATGATAGAACGATTCGCGAAGCCAATAAAAAATTAAAAGAGTATAAAGAAAAAAATATTGAACAAGCGGTTGAAAAAAATGCGGAGCGTGATAAATTACAAGTGGATTACAATATCGCGCGTCGTGAGTATGAATCATTAACGTCAAATGTTCAAAGTATTGAGATGAAGTATTCATCTTTAATTGAGCAATTGCGTAATGATAAAACCGCTTACATTAATAAAATCAATTCTCGTACAAGTGAAATTTTTAATCACTATAACGAATTGCAATTATTGCAAAAAAACGAATTCAATAAAAAAGATGCAGAGTTAAAACAAAAACGTGAAGAAGCATTAACAGAGCTTAATGCTGAAGTTACCTCTAAGCAAATTGAGTTTAATGAGTTAAAGGCCGAAGAAAAAGTTATTCGTAACACACGCTTTTACGAAACAGAAATTAAAGCGCAAGAAACTGAATTAGCAGATTTAAGAGCGATTAATTATAAAAACAAATCGGAGTTAGCGATTAAAACTAATTTGGTTCAAACCAACCAAAAAGAGTGGGAGAATTTAGAGTCTAAATTAAAAACATCTTTATCTAATCAAATTCAAAAAACCAATAATGAAATCATTCGTGTTAAAACGGAGATTAAATCTATTGAAGAAAAATTAAATGTTCAACACGATGCTTTATATGGTTATTTAGAAAAGAACGTTAAGGATTGGCATAACACAATTGGTAAAGTTGTTAACGAAGATTTATTATTCCGCACAGATTTAAATCCAACACTTACTGATGATAAAGGATTGTCATTGTTTGGCATCTCTTTAAAGTTAGATGATGTTCAAGTTGTTTCTAAATCTATTGAAGTTTATCAATTTGAAAAGAATGAGCGTTTAGCTATTATCAGAGATTTGGAAGAGGCTATGACTCAGTTCCAAACAGCTAATAATGAAGAAAAAATGTTAGCTGCTGATAAATACGGTAAGCAATTAGGTGAGTTAAAAGAAGATTTAAAAGTTTTAACTTATTCATTAGAGTTAGCAGAAAAACGTGAAAAGAAATTAATATTAGAATTAGAAGACTGGAAGCAGCGTGCAAGCACAGAAATTGAGCAATCTTTATCTGGTAACCGTCAAAAATTAAATATTATTGAAGAAGAGTTAGCGATCTTAAATAAAAAGAAAAATAATTTATTAAACGATTTCAATACTCAATTTGATAAATTAAAAGCGTTTAACGATGAGCGTTTAGCTGATTTAAAATCTCGTCAAGAAACAGAGATTTCTGAATTAGAGGCTGAGAAGAAAAATCAAGTTAAAGAATACGAAGAAAAAGAAACACAGTTAAGCAATGAGAAAGAATCTAATTTCAAAGCTAAGGGTGTAGATAGTAAAGAGATTAAAAAAATAGATGCTCGTATTAAAGAATTACAAGAAGCATTAAAAGAAATTGATCAGTATTCACAAATTGTAAGTGATTACTTGAAAGATAAACGTGAAATTTTTGATAAACTTCCTGATTTAATTCAAAAGAAAGAAGAGTATGTAAAATCAGCAAATGATTTAAGTGCTGAAATTGAAGAGGTTTCTCGTAAGTTTAATATCAAACGTATGGAGTTGAATAAACAAAAACGTGCGTTTGAAGAAGAGTTAATTGAGTTTAATAATGGTATTAATTATTTTACAAAAAATTTCCGCGAAACACCAGTATTTAATAAATATGCGGACATTATTGATAGAGCAGAGCCTAAGAAAACGAATTACAGTGTAATGGATTTGTGTACTCAGTTATTGAAAAACGATTCACATTTCAATGAAGAGTATACTGCATTCCAACGTTATGTTAATGAGTTTGCAGGTAAATTCAGATTAGATAATCACTTTAACTTTGTGATTCGTAATGATGCTACTCAAGGAGAGTACGAGCGTTTTGCTCAGAACTTACGTTCATTCATTAACGAAAATAAAATTGAATTATCTATTGCCGAAACAGCTACTCAAATTGGGTTAGTAACAGATAGTATTGCTACTAAAGTTCGCGAATTAAGTGGACAAAAAGATAAGATTCAACATATCATTACATTAATTGCGGAAGATTTTAAGAAAGCAGAGTTTGAGGAATCAAAATTAATTGAGTTCATCAAAATTCGTTTAGAAGATTCTGATAACAAGGTTTACAAATTATTAAAACGTATTCAAGAGTTCCGCGAAGAAAATGGTTTAGTATATAACGAAGGATTGTTTAATACAGATTTCGCCACACACAAAAACCGTGAGATTAGTAATCGTGCGGTTAAATTATTAGATCAGTTACGTACAGCGATTAAAGAGCAAGAGCAAGAAGAAATTCGTTTACAAGATTTATTTGAATTGAAATTCAACATTAAAGAAGGATTAAACGAAACAGGCTGGACTCATAAAATTGATAGTATTGGTAGTACAGGAACCGATATCTTAGTAAAAGCGATTATTTATATTACTTTATTACATGTATTTATTAAAGAATCTTCTCACCGTGGAAGTACTGATTTTAAAGTACACTGTATTATTGATGAGGTAGGTCAAATTTCGGCACATTACTTACGTGAGTTATTACGTTTTGCGAAAAACAGAAATATTATGATGATTAATGGTTTACCTAATAAATCAGGATTAGAAGCACATTATAAATACACGTATCAATTTAGAAGAGAAGAGAATAACAATGTTCGTATCTTCCCAAGTATTGTAACAGAAGTAGAGGCTTAATTTTTTGTCACTCTGAGCGTAGTCGAAGAGTTATTAAACACCTGTCAGGTTTTTAAAACCTGACAGGTGTTTTTATTTTTTAGATGTTTTATAACCGATTTGCGTTCTTGGTTTTTCATTTTTTTTGTCCAACAGCTCATCCAAGTATTGAAAAACAACTTCAATATTTTTAGTATTGTTTTCTGTTTTCTTTCTGAGTTCTTCAATTCCTAAACGAAGTTCGGTATTGTCACTTAACATTTGTCGTATTCTTGTAAAAATACGGATGATTTGAATATTAACAGAAATTGCCTTTTCGCTATTTAGTACACTCGAAAGCATTGCTACACCTTGTTCGGTAAAAGCAAAAGGTAAATACCTTAATCCCTTTTTATCTGAATTGGAGGTCGCAAATTGCGTCCTCCAATTATTTAGTTCAACTTCAGTTAATTCAAACATAAAATCCTCTGGAAATCTCCCTAAATTTCTCTTAACAGCTTCCTTTAATCGCTTTGTTTCTACTCCATATAGTTCTGCTAAATCACGGTCTAGCATTACCTTTTGGTTTCTAATCACATAAATTTTATTCATGACTATTTCGTCAGGAATGTGTAATAATTCGGCTCTCTTCATCATAATAGTATATGATTCAAAATTGAGAAATTTTATGGTAGGTACTTGCTACGGATTGTAGCATTTTTGTATTCGTCATTGCGATCACGCTTTTGCGTGAGAAGCAATCTCAAATATAGTTAAGTATCGTGTGAGATTGCTTCGAGGAACCCTCTGCAATGACGAAGAAACTATAAATACATCTTCATCACATCATATCCATATTTTAAAATCATTATTGATACGATGATTAAAAATATGATACGCACAAAACCATTTCCTTTTTTTAGTGCTAAATGGCTTCCAATAAAACTCCCAGTAATATTAAACACGGCTAGCAAAATAGCTAAGTGTAAAATGTAATGACCATGATGTATAAAAACAATGAGTGCCGAAATATTTGTTACACAGTTTACAATTTTAGCATAGGCAGAGGCTTTCACAAATTCAAAACCTAAAACCACAACGAAACCTAATACAAAAAAACTGCCAGTACCTGGTCCAAAAAATCCATCATAAAATCCTACTATTAAACCAATGCAAGCGCCATACAGCATTTGTTTATTGAGAGGCAACTCTTTTGTTTCAATGGCACCTAAGTCTTTTTTGATGAATGTATAAATAGCAATAATAATAAGGATGATTAAAATAAGCGGTTTTAATAAATTGCTATCAATGTGATTGATAATTTGTGCACCTAAATAGGAAGAGATAAAAGAACTGAGAGCAATAACTAAAAGCAGTTTATAATTGAAGCTAATTTTTTTTGCGTACTTAAATGCGGCAATAGAAGTGCCAGCAAGAGCTGCAATTTTATTAGTGCCAAATAAAACAGGTAGTGGCATTTTAGGAAATGTAATTAATAGAAATGGAGTTTGTATAAGCCCGCCACCGCCAACAACAGCATCAATAAAGCCAGCTGTAAAAGCAGAGAGTGCTAAGAGGATGATAGTTAACAAGCCATACTCATCATATAAATTACTCAAACTCATATCACGATTTAATTTTTTATTTGATTAAAATTTGTCAGTTCGAGCGTAGTCGAGAACCAGAAAGTAATCACAAAGAACGCTTCTCAACTACGCTCGAAGTGACAGATTATAAAAAAACTCCTACTAGATTTAGTAGGAGTTTTTTTTAATTTATTTATTTTTTTAGAAATCAAACTTTCCTCTGTGGTCTTCAATGTTTGCTTTTTCTTTTAAAGCATCAAACATTTCGTAATCAACTCTTCCACCATTCATTCTTTCAATTTCTAATTGTTTTCCTTTGAAGTCTTTTGGTAAAACAGCTTCTGTAACAGATGCAATGCTAACTACAAAAACTCCATTATCACCTTTGATAGCTTTGCTTGTTGTTCCTGTTTTCATAGCTGTAGCTGTTCCAATTAAAGCATCTTCTCTTCCTATTGCTGCAACATTATATGCAGAGAAAGTTAAGTTATCTGCTTTTTCAGCAGTTAAGCCCATTTTAGAAGCGATATCATCAATTGATTTTGAAGCACCTGCTTTTGTTTCAAATTCCTTAATAAATGTCTCCGCTTTTTTATCACGAATTGCTTTAGCAGTTACATCATCTTTTACATCTTCTAATGGAGCAATTCCTTTTTCTTTAACTGCAACCAATTGAGCAACTACAAAACGATCTTTAAATTCAAATACAGGAGATACTTCGCCTTTTTTAGCTTTGTAAACCCAACGTACTAAATCTTTAGCACCTTCTAAACCTGGTAATATTTTGTCTCCTTCTTTAATGCCTTCAGCAATACGCTTGTTTAATTTTTCTGCGTCTACACTTTTATTGAAAGCATCTGCTGTTTGATTTTTTCCAGCAAAATCACTTGCAATTTTATAGTATTCTTGAGTCGTTTCTCCACTAGGTGCAATTAATTTAGTGATTTGAGCAACTGTATATGAATTGTGACGAGTTTTAGAAACATTTAATACTTCAATAATGTGGAATCCAAATTGAGTAGGTACTATAGTAATATTACCAACAGTTCCTTGTAATCCTGCATTTTTAAAAGGATCAACAAACCCTTTGTTTTCATCAAACCAACCATAATCTCCACCTTTATCTAAAGAACCCATGTCGTCAGACATTGCTTTTACTAATGTATCAAACTTAACAGCTTTTGCTTTTAATAATACTAATAAACTATCAGCAATACGTTTTGCAACTTCTGGTGTACGTTGTGTTTGTGTTCTTTGGCTTTGTAAACCAATTAAAATATGACGAACTCTAGCAGAGTCAGCAATTGATTTAATATCAGATAATTTATAAATTTTAAAGAATGTTCCTTCTGCATACGGTCCAAATACAGTTCCTTTAGGAGCAGTAAATACAGATGAGTCACCAATAATCATATTTTTCTTTCCGTAGTTTGCAATGTTCACAACACCGCCTTCGCTTTCTTGAGAAATATAAGAAGAGTCTTCAGTAGCTGTTTTTGTTTTAAATTCTTCAGCAGCACGTTGAGCATCTTTTAATAATGCTTCGTAATCTCCTTTAGAAGGCATTACATCATATGCAACGTATTCAATTTTACGAGTAGGCTCAGATACTTTATAATCGTTTTGGTGTTTGTTATAATAGGCAGCAATTTCATCTTCAGTTACTTTAACTGTTGAATCTGAAACAGACGCATAAGGTTTTAATACGAAAGCAGCATTTACTTGTTTGTTTTGAGCAATAAAAGCATCTTTAGCTTCAGCTGTAGTAACATATAAACCTTTTTTAATTAAGTTGTTGTATTTTTCAGCAGCACGAACTTCTAAAATAGATTTCTCTAATTGTTTCCAGAATTGCTCTTGTTCAGCATTCATTTGTCCAACCCATTGGTTTAATTTAGCTAAATCTAATGAGCCATCTGGCTTTGCAAAACCTTCATAAACTTTTCCAGTTTGTTGGTCAGTTAATTGTTGAATGACATATTGGTGAGGGTGAACTAGCATTAAGTCATATAATTCATCTTCAGATACCTCGATACCTAATTTTTTGTATTGAACTTTAATCACTTTATCATTAATCAATTGACTCCATACAGACTCAATAATTTGCTCTTTCATTTTGTCATCAATCTGAGCATTTGGATTTTGCTTTTGAATTTGAGCAATTTGTTCATTTACTTTAGCGCTAAATGCAGGGTAATCTATTTTGTCACCTGCAATTTTACCAACTTCTAAATCTTGGCCCGAGAATAAAGCTCCACCTGAACCTAATAAACTCTCTAAAATAAAAATCACTAAGGCTAAACCAACGATTCCAACCAAAAGACCTGTTTTGCTACGTATTTTTTCTAAAACGCTCATATATGTTATAATTTAAGGAATGCAAAGATAAAATTATTGCTGAAAAACGAAAAATTAATCGCAAATAATTTTAGGGGCTAATTCTTGTGCTTGAACCCTAATTTCGGGCACCGCCACGCTTTCCCACAAAATGCCTTTTAGTGGTGGGCCAATTGTGTAAATATTATTGGTGATATAGCCATCTTTTTGAGCATTTATGCCATATTTTATAGAATCATGGCTAATAATTTGATTATTTATTAAATCCTGAATCAATGGAGACTTTAATTGGCTATAATCTGATTCGGGACCAGTACAGTTGATAATCAGTTGAGTGTGAAGTGTTTGTTGTTCGGTTTGATTATTGGAGTAAAATATCTCAAAACCAAACGTTTGTAATTTAATATCAGAAATACGCCCCTTGATAAGTTGTAATTGATTAGATGATTTTAAAGTGTTAAAAATAGCCATGCTTTGACTTGGAGCTCTATGTCTAGCTACGCCCCATTTGTGCCTTAAATGTCTCAAAAACTGTTTCTTTTCTTCAATAGAAAAGTTTAACCAAAGGTTTTGTAAAAAAGGGCGCATAGAATCTACAACACTATGTAGATTCAAATTTTCTTTTTTAGCTTTTTTAAGTTGTTTATTGACTAATGATAAAATTTCTAAAAGTGTGTAGGCTTGGTTTTGATTCACAAATGGTTCTACCGAAGGTAAAGGGTTTTCTTGATGAGCTTGAGGAATGTAAGCGTGTGGAGAAATCACATTGATTTTTCCTTTATAATTAAAATGTGATAAGCTAACAATCACATCAATCATAGTTAGTCCAGAACCTATAATAGTGATATTGTTGTGTAATTGAATTTGGTTGGTTAGTTGAACATTAAAAGCATTTTGAAAATAATTTTTCGATGAAATAAATTCTTTTGAAACGCTGCGAGGATGAGCAGGAAGAAAATTCCCGAAACCTAATATGATTTTTTGCACTTGATAATTTTGATGCGTATTCATCTCAAAACAATCACCTATTTTCTTTATTGATTTTACTTCTTCTGCAATTTGATGAATAGTAATTAAAGCATTAGATTTTTTTAATAATTCAAAAGTATGAAGCACATAATCGCCAAATAGTTTTCTTGGAACAAAATCTTTGGGTGAATATTTTGGGTGATGTATATTTAACCAATTTACAAAATGATGGGGTTCGTCTGGAAAAACTGACATATTACTAGCTCTTACATTTAATAGGTGTCCCTCATCAAATGTATTGTAAGCATAGCCTTTGCAAAATTTATTTTGTGTATCAAACCAATAAATACTTAACGGTTTTTTACTTTGTTTTATGATTTGTAAAACAGAGAGAGTGCCGCTTATACCGCCGCCTACTATGCCAATGGCATTTGTCATTTTCTAGGCTCGTTGTTGTTTAATCTATCTTGATTTTTGCGCTGGTATCTGCGTAATAAATACATAATAGCAGCAATCAAAAACACAAAAGTAAAATATAAAGCACTGTCGTTGTCTTTTATAATTAAAAAATACACAGCTATCCCTGCGCATCCTAGTGATGTAATTAACCAAACGATTTCTAATATTCTAAAAAATTTACTCATATTATAATTGATTATCGTCTATACGAATAGACCCTGTAATTTCTTTTATTTCGTATTGTGTAAAATCTTGATTGGCTTCTAAACCTTTACCCATAATAATTTCTTTAGCTGTAGTAATTTTTACAAAAGCATTCGAAATAATTTTCTTTTTTTGTTCATCCCAAATTAAATGTTCTGTATTTAATTTTTCGCCATTCACATTCACAACTTCTACATTATATTTCACTTCCATTTTTTGACTACGTTCATAACGAACTCCATAGTCGGCTTTTAGTGTTGTGTTTTCTTTTCCTTTATTGTCGTAAAACGTCACAAAAAGGCCTTTAGGCATAATAGTTACGGGTTCTTTAGCGCCCTTATCGTACTTTTGCATTTGAGGAGTTTGCAATTTTATCTTTAAAATGGTAGAATCAGAATATAAAAGAGTCACATCTTTACCTGTTAAATCAGGCATAACAGTTTTTTTACCTAAAGCCATTACTTCATCTCTGTTGGTTTCACATGATGAAATAAAAATGGACAGTACCATTAAAAGAAACAGTTTACTTCTATTTTTTAATGATAACATGGTTTAAGATTAATCGTATTTGTATTTAATAAACCAACGTTTATTAAATGTAAAGCCTAAAACTAAACGAACGTATTCTTCTTGTAATAAATTGTTTGAAACAGTTCCCATGCGGCCGTATTGAGCAGAAATATTAACAACTGCAATGTCATCAAAGCGCCCAATGCCTACTGGTAATCCTAATCCTGCAGATACAAAATAGTTGCTAACAGATGTGTTTTTTAAATCTAAATAACCATCTGAATAGGATACTCCTAAACGGTATTGAACACGTTTAATATAATTAGAGGCACCATAAGCTAATTTGTTTGGAACATAATTTAATCCTGCAGATACTCGGTAACTATTTTTAAAATCTGTACTTGGGGTGTCAAAATATTTAAAGTTACTCCAGTTAGTAGTTGCGGCGTCCATTAATACAGTTAATCGTTCTCCTTTTTTTACAGAAAAACCTATGCCCATTTCTAAAGGGAGTGTAATGTTACCTGTATTTCCTTGAGAGTTCAGTAATGTATCTTTTGCTCTTTCAACTCCAAATCCATCGATAGAGTAATTGTAAATGATATTGTTTTGTTGTGCATCAATTGTTGTAGGGGTATTTATAAAAAAGCCTACACCAACTTTTAATTTTTCTTTTAAAGCTCTTCTTTGTCCGTGAGATTTAATAGAATCTATGGTGAAATGAGTTTGTAATCCTCCGTTAAATGTAAAATCTGAAACTTGAATAGAGCGTTGTCTTTTTGAATTATAATAAACAGATGAGCCTGGATAAATAACATCTGTAACTTGATTGATGGTTCCAAATAAATAGTTACCTGTTACTCCAATCGATAACTCAGATAAAAGTTGTTTAACGAATTTTTTCTGCTTGTATTTTGATGTTTGTTTGTATTTAATAAGTGTGTCTGCTAGGTCAGAGTTGTAAAATTTATTTGCTTGATTGCGAAAAGGTTTTAAACCCGTTCCAATAAAAACTTTATTAATTCCTCCGTCTCCTTGAAAAATATATTTCATAGTGCCAACACCAGCTTCTTCTTGAGTAGAGGTGATTTTATAACCAACGGTGCTATAAGGCATAATTCCAAAGGCAGCTCCTCCAATTCGTTTAATAGGAAACCCTACTGAGCCATATGAGAAATTGATATTTTTTTTGTTGAGTGAAGAAGCCTGACTACTAATTTTTGTGAACTGAGCTTGGCCTCCTAATTCAAATGTACTTAATCTGATACCTGCTAAACCTGCAGGATTTGCCGAATTAATAAAAAATGGCGCAACAGTATCTTGATGGTAAGCAATAAATGATCCCCCCATTCCGGCAGGAGTTGCAAAGGTTTGTAAATTTATTTCACCTAAACCATATCTAGAATAAGGGCTTGAAGTTAATATTTGAGCAAATGAAAAGGAACTTAAACTTAAAAAAGCAAGTGCAATAAATGTTGTTTTCAAAAAAGTAGTATGTTTAATTTTTTTCAAGATTGTAATTTAAAATATCGTTAAGTCCTTTTAAAACTAAATTTTGGTGGGTAAAGATGCTATTTTTTAACCGTTTTGCCAAGAATTCGCTATCACCTCCAGTTAAAATACATATTAAATCAGGAAAATTGGATGTATAATCAGAAATTAGCCCATCAATTTCGGCAACAGTACCGTTTAAAACGCCTGATAATATTGAGTTTTTTGTGTTGGTTCCTATTAATTCGCTATAAGATTTATCAAACTCAATTAAAGGTAATTTACTGGTAAAATGTTCTAAAGCTTTAAATTTCATCTCTATTCCAGGCGAAATGGCGCCACCCAAATACTCATTTTTAGAGTTTATGAAATTATATTTAATGCATGTTCCAGCATCAACCACTAAAATAGTTGAATTTGGATATAAATTATAAGCGCCCACTGATGCTGCAAGCCTATCAGAGCCTAGTGTAGCCACTGAATGATAGAGATTAATAAGAGGTATTTTAGTTTGCGAGTTAAAAACTACTGTTGGTAAAATGGAACTTAAAGCCGAGTAAAATAACTCTAATTCATCAACTACACTCCCGATAATGGCATTTTTGGCTTGGCGAATAAAATTAAAATCTAATAAAAGCGCACTAACAGAATCATAGATTTTAAGTTCAAAGAGATGATTATCCTTAAACAAAGCCGCTTTTACACGCGTATTACCTATATCGATAACTAAATTCAATGTTTATAAAAGTAACTAAATACTGGTTATGTGAAGTTCTATTTAAGATTTTTTAATATTTCTTTTTGTAGTATAAATATTTCTATTAAATTTGCACCCCAATCTAGTTAAAACTAGATGATGGTACCTTAGCTCAGTCGGTAGAGCAACAGACTGAAAATCTGTGTGTCCCTGGTTCGATTCCTGGAGGTACCACTTTAAAAGCCTTTCAAATAGTCAATTTGAAAGGCTTTTTGCATTTATTGAATGAATATCCCTCAACATATATTGATGATTGGAACGGTTTGGCCAGAGCCAAATTCGTCGGCTGCTGGCAGCAGAACCATGCAATTAATAGAGCAATTTCAAAAATTAAACTGGAAAATAACCTTTGCTTGTGCGGCTGCAGACAGCAATTTTAGCATCGATTTTCATAAATATGGTATTGAAAAGATAACTATTGAATTAAATAATAGCAGTTTCGATGACTTTATTAAAAAACTGCAACCAAACATTGTTTTGTTTGATCGTTTTATGATTGAAGAACAGTTTGGTTGGCGTGTAGCCGAAAACTGTCCCAATGCTTTGCGTGTTTTAGATACGATTGATTTGCATTGTTTAAGATTAGCACGACAACAAGCGTTTAAAGAAAAAAGAACTTTTGTTAATGATGATTTATTACAAACCGATGTTGCCAAGCGCGAAATTGCCAGTATATACCGTTGCGATATGACCTTGATGATTTCAACATATGAAATGGATTTGCTACAAAGTTTTTTTAAAATAGATGCTGATATATTGCATTACACTCCGTTTTTATTAAATCCAATTCAAGAAAAAGAAATATTGAGTTGGCCCTTATTTGAAGATAGAAAGCATTTTGTAACGATTGGTAATTTTTTACACGAACCTAATTGGAATGCGGTATTATTCTTAAAAGAAGAGATTTGGCCTTTGATTAGAAAAGAATTGCCAGACATAGAATTGCATGTATATGGCGCTTATCCATCGCCTAAAGTTACTCAGCTTCATCAACCTAAAGAGGGATTTTTAATTAAAGGAAGAGCAGATAGCGCTCAAGAAGTGATGTTAAATGCAAAAGTGTGTTTAGCGCCTTTACGCTTTGGTGCTGGCTTAAAAGGAAAATTAATTGATGCTATGGAATGTGGAACGCCTAGTGTTACAACTAGTATTGGAGCAGAAGCGATGCATGGTAATTTAGATTGGGCTGGAGCGGTAAGTGATGATGTGAAAGAGTTTGTAAAAACCGCTATTCAATTATATTCAGATAAATCCATTTGGTTAAAAGCACAAAAACAAGGTGCAAAAATTATTAATCAAGTATTTGAAAAAGATATTCAGGCAAAATTATTAATGCAGAAGATTGATTACATACAAAATAATTTAACACTGCACCGACAACAAAACTTCATAGGTTCGATGTTAATGCATCATACCATTTCTGGCACAAAATACATGTCGCGATGGATTGAAGAGAAAAATAAAAAGCCTTTGTAATTTTTTACAAAGGCTTTTTAATAGTATTAAATTTTGATTAGTCTCTTTTGCCAAATAAACGCAATAGAGATAAAAATAAATTGATGAAATCAAGATATAAAGTTAAAGCACCCATTACTCCCATTTTTTTGAAGTCTGAAGAGCCATCATTTGCTTGAGCTAATGCTTTTATTTTTTGAACATCATAAGCGGTTAATCCTGTAAACACAATCACACTGATAATACTAATGATATAACCCATTGTGTCGCTGCGCATAAACATGTTAATTAATGAAGAGATAACTATTCCAATTAATCCAATCATTAACAAAGAACCCATTTTGGTTAAATCAGTTTTTGTAGTATAACCCGCTACCGCCATTATACCAAATAATGCAGAAGTACTAGCAAATACAACGCCTATAGAATCCAATCTGTAAACTAAAAAGATAGAACTTAAGCTAATTCCCATCAATGCAGAGAATCCAAAAAATATTCCCATTAAAGCTACAAAGGATAGTTTATTAAAAGCAAAATTCATTACTAATACTAAGCCAAGTGGCGCTAACATCACTACCCATCCAATCATCGATGTTCCGATTCTGTTACCAAATTCATCATACTTGTAAAGTAATTGCCCTAAATCTGGATTATATGCAAATAATAACGAACAAACGGTTGTAACAGCTAATGCTAAAAACATCCAGGTAAATACAGATGCGAAAAGAGATCTTTCGTTTACAATCGTTGCACTTTCAATATCGTTCAAATTCGTATTTCTAAAATTATTTTCCATTATTTATTTTTTTGTTGTAAAGGTACTATATATTCAAGCTATATGGTTGTAAAAAAATGCTAAATAAAATTATATTTTAAGCATAAGTTGCAGTAAAAACATTCGTGGAGCTCTCACATCTCCTGGTCTCAAACTATATTCTGCATTAAGAGCATTATTTATAATTAACGAAGTTTTTAATGTTTTTGAAACTTGATATGAAACTCTAAAATCATGAATCCAATCTCCAGTCCAACCAATAATTTCTTTGCCATTCATTTTTATAGAAACCGAATTTTTATGAGTATCTCTATATTCTGGTAAGCCAGGTAAAATATAAGTAGAAGGAATACTATCCCAATAAATACCGTTTTGAGGTTCGCTGTATTCGTGTAACACACTTTGCACAAAACGTCTATCAACATTTTCCATTAAACTATAAAAACGTGTACTCCAACCAAATGATACTTTTTTATAGTCTAATTGTATATCTGCTTTAAATAATTGTTGGTTTCTATATTTCAAAACTTTTAAGCCTTCAATTCCTAATGTATCTTTTTTAGGATCGTAATTTAGGTAAATAGGATTAGTATAAGTAAAACCAATTAAAGTGGTCACATTAATCGGTCCCATTTTACCTGTTCCTGTAATAGATGCATCAACACCATTAATTCTTGCACTTCCTACATTTTGCGATTTAAATCCTGCGTATTGTCTGTCTTGATAAAAGATTCCAGTTTTTGGACCATAAATATCAAAAGCAAACTCTACCATATCTTGGTATTCTGTCCAAAAACCAGCAATATCTAAGAAACCTTTGAAGTTAAATAATTTAAAACCTTGCTTAATACCAATTTCAGCACTCCATCCACGTTCTGGTTGCAGTGAGGCATTTGGATAAATTTGCAAGGCGCTCACGCTAGTGCTAACATATTTTTCTGCAATGGTTGGAAATCTGTAACCTTGCCCAAAAGAAGCTCTAATAAAGGTATATTCAAGTAAATGATAATTTAAACCGGCTCTAAATACAGGCTGAAAAGGAAGGTTATTTATTTTTTTAGTCAAATAACCTCGAGTATAAGATGTGTCTACACTGTTATATTCACCTCTTAATCCTAATGAGGTTGTAAGTTTTCTATACTTATAATCAAATTGAGCATAACCTGCATAATTTTTTCCTGAATGTCTTCCATAAAGCGAATCGGCAATAACTTGTTGTTCCATATAAACAACACCATAGGTCATGGTAAAGTTATTTTTGAAACGTTTTTGATATTGAAATTCGTTGTAATATAATTCAGCTCTTGAACCTTGGTTTTTATCATTGTTATTATTGGTTAAATAGTACCTCGAACGTAAACTATATTTGCCACCTTTTTTTGAATAATAATTAATAAATGGATCAACATTGACACGCTGATTGGAAAAGCGTTGAATGTTTAAGCCTTGAGGATGGTAAACAGAATCTGCATTTTGCCATAGGAAAAATAAACCACCTCTTGTTTCCATCATATTTGTGTTTAAACCAATAGATAACCCTTGTATTTTTTTGAAGTTGTAGCGAAGATTAACATTAAATCGTCCGCGTTTTTCTGTTTCCAGATAACGATAACCTTCGTCGTTAAACATATGGCCACCTAATACTAAATCTAACTGCCCTAGTTTTTCAGAATGAGAAAAGTTAACGCCACTTTGTGTTTGACTTGTACCTTTCCACCATTTGTAAGTTGTATTTCTTGGGGCGTCATATGTAGCGCCAAATAAAGAAACGGTTGTTTGGGGTTTATCTTTTGCATACGCGGTTCTCATATTAATAACCCCATTCATGGCCGAAGAACCAAATAAAGCAGAAGCTGCCCCTTTAATAACTTCTACTTGTTCTAAATTTTCAAGTGGCAAATAATTCCATTTAATATCAGCAGCATCAGCACTAATCATCGGCATTTCGTCCACTAGCATTAAAACACGAGTTCCTGCTCCGTAACTATAACCACTCCCGCCTCTAATACTGGCTTGTCCATCAGATATTACAACACCAGGAACCTGATTCATAATGATATCTAAACTTTGAGACGCCTTATTTTCTATTAAAGTAGGTTTAATAACTTCCATACTCACCGTCACATCCGATAATTTTTGCTCAAATCTACCAGCCGATATTACTACCTCATCTAATAATTGATTACCATTACCCAATAAAATAGTAACCGTAGTGGTATCATTACCTTTTACGGTAATTGTTTCTGTATATTTTTTATACCCAACTAAATCACAATCTAATGTATGTGTTCCTTCTGTGGTGTTTATATAAAAGACTCCATCTAAATCTGCAGCCACGCCTTTTGTTTTATCTAAAACAACTACAGCCCCAGGTAATGATTCGTTATTTGATTTGTCTTTAACAACCCCTTTCACCACACCCAAAGTTTGAGCATAAATCTCACATGTATAAAAAAAGACACCTGTTAAAATATATTTGACGTTCTTAATCATTATCTGTTTATTTTTACGAACACAATATAATAATTAACTATTATTTAACAAATGAACTCTGTCGATTTAACATACCAAATAGGTCTAACATTATTAGATGGAGTGGGAGATGTGTTGGCTAAAAATTTAGTAGCATATTGTGGAAGTGCAGAACAAGTTTTTAAAACAAAAAAAGCGCAACTCGAAAAAATTCCAGGCATTGGGACCTATACTTCATCTGCTATTTTAAATAGTAAATCAGTATTACTTCGTGCTGAAAAGGAGTTAAAGTTTATAGAAGAAAAAACAATTACGCCATTATTTTTTACAGATAAAAATTTCCCTCAACGATTAAAGAATTGTAATGACAGTCCCGTTATGCTTTACTATAAAGGTAATGCTGATTTAAATGTTGAAAAGGTAATTGCGGTAGTTGGTACAAGAACTCCATCTGTTTATGGGAAATTAATGGCAGAAAAATTAATCCAAGATTTAGCTGAAAGTGGATGTTTAATTGTGAGTGGATTAGCTTACGGGATTGACATCACGGCACACAAAGAATCATTAGAAAATGGATTAAATACTGTTGGTGTTTTAGCTCATGGTTTGGATAGGGTATATCCATCTGTGCATTCTAACTACGCCAAAAGAATGACAGAACAGGGCGGATTATTAACTGAATTTTTAAGTGAAACAAATCCTGACAAAGAAAATTTTCCAAAAAGAAATAGAATTGTTGCAGGTATGTGCGATGCACTAGTGGTTGTTGAATCAAAGCGAGGAGGAGGAAGTTTAATTACAGCTACTATTGCCAATTCCTATAACAAAGATATTTTTGCTTATCCAGGTAAAGCTAATGATGTATTAAGTGAAGGTTGTAATGGTTTAATAAAATCGCATCGTGCTAATTTAATTGAGAGTGCAGCGGATTTGTTGTATATCATGAATTGGAATGAAGAAGTTAAAACGAAAAAGAACACTCAAATTCCTTTATTAATTAATCTAACTTCAGATGAGCAATTAATTGTTAAAGCGTTTGATAATAAAAATCAAATGCATATCGACGAGATTTGTTATGCAACTAACTTTTCTATTAGTAAAACCTCAACATTTCTATTACAATTAGAATTTTCTAATGTTATCAAATCACTACCAGGAAAAATTTATCAGTTAAATCGTTAAACAAAAATGCTGAAAACGCCTAATTTACTTGATATGTTAGGCTAACAAAAAAATATTAAGACAAGTGACATTACTTGTCAAAAACAATGTAAATTTACTTAAATTTAAAAGTATGCAAACTACAAAAGTAGATGTTCTAGTTATTGGTGCTGGCCCTGCGGGATCAATAGCTGCTAGTATGATTAATAAGGCTGGATATAAAGTTAAGGTAGTAGAAAAAGAAAAATTCCCTCGTTTTGTAATTGGCGAAAGTTTATTGCCAAGAGTAATGGATCATTTGGAAGAAGCAGGATTGTTAGAGGCTGTTAAGAAAGCTGGATTTCAAGAAAAATTTGGAGCTAAGTTTGTTCGCGGAAACGAAGTGTGTGATTTTAATTTTACAGATCAATTTAGTAAAGGTTGGAATTGGACATGGCAAGTGCCTCGAGGGCAATTTGATAAAATTTTATCTGAAACAGCGGCGTCAATGGGTGTTGATGTAGAGCATGAAATGGCTGTAACGGATATTAAATTTAATGGCACTGATTCGATTACTACGGTTGTTAATAAAGATGGAGAACAACAGCTAATAGAGGCTAAATTTATTGTAGATGCTAGTGGTTACGGACGTGTTATTCCTCGTATGTTTGGTTTAGATAAACCATCTAATTTTGAGCCTCGCAAAACGCATTTTACTCATTTCAAAGATTTGAAACGTCCTGATGGTATTGATGGAAATCGTATCACGGTTGTTGTTCATCAACAACGCACATGGATTTGGATTATTCCTTTTTCTAATGGTATTACCTCAGTGGGTTTTGTAGCAGATCCTGAATTCTTTAAAGATTTTTCAGAAGACGCAACAGAAAGAATGAAAGGAATTATAGCTGCAGATATTCACACAAAGGAACGTTTTGAAGACGCAGAAATGATGTTTGAGCCAAGAACAATTGAAGGGTATGCTATTTCAACAAAACAGTTATACGGAGAAGGTTTCGTGCTTTGTGGAAATGCAACTGAATTTTTAGACCCAGTGTTTTCTTCTGGTGTTACCTTTGCCATGGAGTCTGGGAACAAAGCTGCTAAATTAGTTTGTGAAACATTAAAAGGAAACAAAGTAGATTGGCAAAAGGATTATACAGATTATATGATGCAAGGTATTAATACCTTTAGATCATATGTAGCAGGTTGGTATGAAGGAGATTTGCATGAAATTTTCTTTTCTGAAAATCCAGATCCTGAAATTAAAAAACAAATATGCTCTGTATTAGCTGGATATGTTTGGGATCTTGAAAACCCATTTGTTAAGAGACATGATAGAGCCTTGAAATCTCTAGCAAATGTTATTCGAATGAATAGAGAAAAAAGAACCGCATAACAATCTAATATTATTTAAATAAAAAAAGCTCTTACATTGTAAGAGCTTTTTTTATTTTGCATCTGTATTTATTTTCCTTTAAATACACTAATAAATCCACTGTATTTTTTATCGTCAGGAACATCAATGACATAGAAGAATGTTCCATCAGAAACTCCTGCACCATTCCATTCGTTGTTATAGTTAGGGTTTTCATAAACTTTTATACCCCATCTATCAAAGATGGTAACATTTGTGTTTGGATGATGTTCTATATTTTTAATTTTAAAGAAATCGTTTGCACCATCACCATTTGGAGTAATAATATTTGGAATTTCAACTGCGCAAGGCGGAAGAACATTAATTACTTGATAGGTTGTTCTATTATATCCACAGCTATCTCCAACTACTACAACAAATGTGTAGTTTCCTTCAACATCAGGGCTAATATATTCTAAAACAGAAGTATTAGAAATCACATTCGTTCCTGGAACCATTGTCCATTGGTAGTTATACGCTGGATATCCACCACTTGCTAATGCATTTAAAACAAAAGGAGTTCCTGCACAAGCTGAAGAAGAGTCATTAATAACAATACCTAAATCATCAACAAAGTTTGATACAACAACCGTATCTGAAGTAGGATAAGCACAAACTCCACTAACCGTAACTACAAAAGTAGAAGTGGTATTGCTAGTCACAGTATAACTAGGAGAGTTAGTTGCTCCTGGTGCTGGTGTGTTTGTAGGCAATGTTGTCCATGAATATGAATATGGAGTTCCTTGGTTACTAGGAATGGTTGATCCTACTCCTGTAGTTAAAACAAATGCTCTATTCATACATTTTGTAATATCTTGAATTGGCGATACAAATAAACTAGTTTTTGGTGTAACAGTTACTGTAATTGTTTTTGTGTCAGGAGTGCTACTAGGACATGGAGCGTAACCAGTTACAACATATGTATTCGTTCCTATAGCAGGTGGAACAACAGTAATTGTATCTGAAGTAGAAATAGGAACCAAAGTAGAGCCTTGTTGGTAAAACCAATTATAATTAAATGCACCTCCTACAGATAATAGTGTATTATCTCCTTCACATAATGTTGTGCTTGTCGCTGCAGTTGTAATGCTAGTAGTTAATGGAGGGTATAAAACCTCTAAAGTTTGAGTAGCGACACATCCACCAACTGGGTTAGTAACAGAAAAGGTATAAACCACAGATCCATTTCCTGTAGGCATACTCACTGGAGTAACTTTTAGAGAATCATTAGCATAGTTAGTAGTAATTGTTCCATTTGCAGATACAGCAACGGTGTAACTTGCAGGATTAGATGCTCCACAATGTTCAAATTTAATATTTGGTCTGTAAGTATTATTTGGAGCAAACGATGAACCTGTAGCAATTGGACAAGCAACTGTTCCATCAGAATTATACCATCTAACGGATGCAAATGGTGTAATAGTATACGGAGAAGATGAATTTTGTGTATATGATGGCATTGTTTGACTATTACAAACATCAATTAATAAATTTGATACACCATCCCATTCGTATGGAGTTCCAAAAGTATAGGTATTCCATCCTGTTGTAATGTTTATAGAAGATGCATTGTACACTTGAGTTAAACCAACTTGGTCAAACGCTGTTGTAGACAAATCTTGAACATTTGTACACTTTAATTTAATGCTGAAGTCAGGATATGAAGTAGTTCCATTAATTGTAGTGATATTAAAAGAAATACTTGATATTTTCCCAGCAGTAATACCTGCTGCAATTAACTCACTTGCTCTGTATAAAATTTGGTGACGCGTATTTCTATACCAATTACCGTATATTGCAGGATAACTTGTAGTAGTGTTTACATTTGTTCCAAAGCCCATTTGTGTTGAGCTAGGAGATGCACAGCCGCCAGTTGTAGATAATCCACAAACACTTGGTGCAGTTTCTCCGAAATCAAAATTCACAGTTGCTGCTTCAGGATAACATAAAACAGTATTTGTTGGAGTTATTGTAAAATCGGTTGGTATAACGCCTATAGTTACTGTATTGTTGTAAATACAAACCCCATCATTAATCACAGCAGTATATGTTCCAGGTGCTAAGGATGTTAGGTTAAGTGTTGTAGCACTTGTAGTTGTAGAAGTTACTACACTAGAGCTAGTTGGACCTGTTACAACATAACTATAAGGGGCAGAGAATGGTGTCGATAAATTTAATTGAGTTGTTCCATTCGTGTTGCCAGGACAAACATTATTAATGTTAGAGAAATAAGAGCTCCCTCCAGCTACTAAAGTTAAAGTATATTTTATCGAATCTCTACATCCTTGTGCATTGTTATATACAACAGTATATATGTCATTATTTATAGCATTGTTTACATAAAGAGTGTCATTTGATCCAACAGGAGCTGGTATAATAACAGAATTCTTATACCAAATATAATTTGATCCACCTGGCTGAGGTATTATTGTTGCATTTCCACAAAATGGTTTGTTTTGAGCTACAAAGAATGGAGGAGATACACCAACTGATAAATTAGCTGACGCTTGCCCGCAGGTTGTTGATGAAACTAAAACGCTATATGTTCCAGGGGCTAAACCAGTAACTGTTTGAGAAGTTCCAGCAGGAGCTCCTGTTCCTGTGTTTGTCCAAGAGTAAGTATAAACTCCATTACTACCAGATGCTTGTACGGATGCAGTTCCTGAGTTTCCACCAGGACAAGAACTTGTAGAATTTAAATTAATAATATTTACAGTAGTGAAATTAATACTCACTGTTTGATTTAATACACAACCACCTGGAGAAACCATACTTACAGTATAAGTTGTTCCTGGAGCTGGGGTTGGACCAACAGGAGGACCTTGATATAAAGTGTCGTTTGTAGCACCTGGAATTAAACCAGAAGGGCCATACCATTGATAAGAAGTAAAACCTGTTGGAGCAATTAAAGTTGCAAAATTGGATCCAGAACACATATTTGCGTAAGGAGTACCAACTCCGCCACATTCTGCATCAACATAAGCATAACCCCAGTGACCACTTTGCGTACAGCCACCTACTTCAAAATTAATTGAAACACTTGTGCCTAAAGGTAAGCTTGATAAATCTACTGAGTAATATTGCCATTTTCTATAAAAAGTTGGATCAAAAGTGCTACCAACAACAGATTGTTTTAATGAATCTGAAGGAGAAGTTGATTTAGGATTAAATGTATATGATGTACATCCTGGTAATATTGTTCCAGTAGCTTCGTTTTTAACTTCCACTTTAAAATAAGGAGATTCATTTACTAAATGCCCGCTTGGATTTTGAAGAACAACAGCATAGCTAAATGATAATCTTTGATTTGTAGAAGAGGAAGTGGTAATGTATTTTAATCTACAAGCTCTATAGTTAGCATTAGTTCCATTCATACGAACAGATACAGGGTCAAAACTAAAAGGACTTACAAGAGGAATATCAGAGAGTGTTTGAGTTCCAGCTGCTCTACATGCATTCTCATCATATCCATTAATAGTGAGTAAATTAGGGTCTACAGGAGGAAGTGATAATATTGTATGATAATTAATAGTATTAGTAGAAGGAACATTGTTTCCAGCTGTATTTACAATAGCCGTTCCTGTTGATGTGTAATTAGGATTGCCCCCAGCAGCACCTGTAGAAACAGTTCCGATTCCACCAGTCCAACCATTAAAGTTGTATTGTTCAAAACCCATATTAGGACAACCTAAACTCATAGGTTTATTCGGTTCTAAATAGATTACCGTTTCTTGAATTCCAGGTGTTCCAGCTGCTTCATAGGGACTATGTTTATGACCTTGTTTAGCTAAATCCTGGTGGGATTTAAAATCATTTTTTAAGAATTCAACATATCCTTTTATGTCGGAAGCCTTTATCCCCTTAGCTTTAGCCTGCTCGTAAGCAGCTTTCTCGTCAAAATGATAAGCATCAACCTTTTTAGGTTCTTTATTTTGCGAAAAGGAATTGTAATTAAAAATTGTAGCTAAAATTACAATAGGAAACAGTAAATGTTTTTTCATGATATTATTTTATTTAATCCGTTATAAAATTGTAGTATTTTTGAAGAAATTCAATAAGTTAAAAGTAACTTACCTATTCTCAGTATTTTAATACTCATCAAATTTAGTCTATTTTTTTCTATTTTGCAATAGATTTACGCTGCATAAATATCATATTCGTGTGTTAAAAATGTCGATTTATTGGATTTCTATTAATATTTCTTAAATTTTTTTGATTCTAAGCTTTTAAGTTAACTTTGTTGCTATAATAAAATATGTCTAATACAACTTCAAAATTTATCCGGTTTACTTGGCTTTTAGTATGGTCGCCATTCATCATTCTATTTTTACTAGTGAGTTTTATTTCTCTCGAAATATTTACTGATTTACCAAGTGTTGCGGAACTTCAAAACCCTAAAAGTAATTTAGCTACTGTTATTTATAGTAGTGACATGAAAACCTTAGGGAAGTATTATGCCGAGAATAGGGTGAGCGTTAAATATTATGAGCTAGACAAAGATTTAATAGATGCCTTGATTGCTACCGAAGACGCTCGTTTTCACGAGCATAGTGGAGTAGATGTAAGAGCGCTAGGAAGAGCAGTGTTTGGAGCTTTAACGGGCAGATCAAGTAGTGGAGGAGGCAGCACATTGTCACAACAATTAGCCAAAATGATGTTCCCTCGTCAAAAATTAAGTAAGCCTAAAATGGTACTGCAAAAATTGAAAGAATGGGTTATCGCAGCTCGTTTAGAGAGAAATTATACCAAAGATGAAATCCTAGCCTTATACTTAAATAAGTTTGACTTCTTAAATCAAGCAGTTGGAGTTAAATCTGCAGCGCAAATATATTTTAATAGAAGTCAAGATAGTTTAGAAGTTCAACAAGCAGCAATGCTTATTGGGATGGCGAAAAACCCTTCACTATTTAATCCCATTAAAAAAGCAGATACTACCCTGCACAGAAGAAATGTGGTAATGATGCAAATGGTTGTAAATGGTTTTTTAACTAAAGAAAAATATGATAGTTTAAAAAAATTGCCACTAGGAATTATTTATCATCCCGAAGATCATAATGATGGATTGGCTCCTTATTTTAGAGAATATTTAAGAGAATATTTTTTAAAAGAATGGTGCGCAAAACACATTAATCCAGAAACAAATAAGCCTTATAATATTTATAAAGATGGTTTGAAAATTTATACAACCATCGATTCTCGTATGCAACAATATGCTGAAGAAGCAGTGCATGAGCACATGACAGACTTGCAAAAAATGTTCACTAAAGAATGTAAAACAAAAAAGAATGCCCCTTTTGCATGGAACGTTAATAAAGAACAAATTGAAAACATCATGATAAGTTCAATGAAACGAAGTGACAGGTATCGTTCATTAAAAAATGCTGGTTTATCAAAAGAACAAATTTTAGTAGAGTTTAAAAAACCTGTTGCGATGACTGTTTATAGTTTACGTGGTGATATAGACACTACAATGTCGCCTTGGGATAGTATACGTTATTACAAAAGTTTTTTACACACTGGTTTTGTTTCTATTGAGCCAACTACAGGACATGTAAAAGCTTGGGTTGGAGGGGTAAATCATAGGCATTTTAAATTTGATCATGCAAAGGTTGGAAGAAGACAAGTAGGTTCCACTTTTAAGCCATTTGTATATGCTATGGCTATACAAGAAGGCTACTCTCCTTGTTATCAAGTTCCTAATGTAAGAACATGTATCGAAATTCCCGATCAACCAGCTTGGTGTCCTGATAACTCAGATGGTGATAAAGGAACAGGAAAAATGGTAACCTTGCGATATGCTTTGGCGGGTTCTATTAATTATGTGACTGCTTGGGTAATGAAACAATTCCCGCCAGAGGCTTTAGTAACTTTAGTTCGCCGCCTAGGTATTACATCTCCAATTGACCCAGTTCCTTCAATTTGTTTAGGCACTCCTGATATTTCAGTGTTTGAAATGGTGGCTGCTAATGCCACGTTTGCAAATAAAGGAACGTATATTCAGCCTACATTTATCACACGTATTGAAGATAAAAATGGAAAAGTTTTAGAAGAATTTTTTCCTGTAACAGATGAGGTATTTAGTGAAGAAAAAGCTTACGCTATGATTCAGTTAATGAGAGGTGTTGTAGATTATGGAACAGGACAACGTTTAAGATTTAGATATAATTTACGTAATGAAATTGCTGGAAAAACTGGTACTACTCAAAATAATGCGGATGGTTGGTTTATGGGGTTAACACCTGATTTAGTGGCTGGTTGCTGGGTAGGTGGAGAAGAACGAAGTGTGCATTTTAATTCAACTAATGAAGGACAAGGCGCCAGTATGGCTTTACCAATTTGGGGTAAGTTTTTTCAAAAAGTGTATGCCGACCCTAATTTGAAAATTTCAAAAAATGGATTTATTAAACCTTCAAGTATGGGTGATGTGCAATTAGATTGCAGTGCTTTTGATGCCCAGTCTGCGAAGGATATTCCGATGGAAAACTTAGATTTTGATGGAGGAAGTAATTAATTCTTATTACTTATTTCGTTTTTTAAATAAAGTAGCTCCCGAAATAGGATAAGTTTTTAAAAGTGTTCTGTTTGTCGTATCAAATGAATTTAAATCATTTGACTCCACATAAAAATAATCATAATCACCAGTTAAACCATCTCTATTTACGGGTTCAAGCCAACTTAAATGAGTCGTCTCTCGGTAAAAATTAATGGTTGGTTCAAATAACCAGGTAATCCCTAATTTAATTTTTTCGCCATCTATTCTCTCTTTACTCAAATCTTGTAACATATTTTTTGAGTTAGCGTCGTATTGCCAAGTATAGCAATGGGTTGTGTTAATAGAAGAGAATAAAATAGTTAAAGCAGATATGGTTGTTAGTGAAGAAATAATATAGCTCACAATTATTAAAGATTTATTTTGATTTATTAGATAATTAACAATGTGTAATAAAGAAAAAAAGAAAAGAGGGACAATAAATAAAGCAAATCTTTCTACAAAATAACTGCCTTTTAAAAACAGATGCTGAAATATATTAAGCAATAGAATTATAAAAAACACTAAGGAAATGTAACTGAAACTATTAAGAGATTTGCTGTTAAATTGTTTATATAAGATTATTATAGAAACAATAGAAACAAAAACAACTAAAAATCTTAAAAAAATAATAAAACTATCAGAGTAGCTAGAATTATATAAGTAACAGTAAATGCTTGACATAACAGTATCTGCCCATAATCCAGATTGTCCTCCGAAACTTAATTGATTATGATTAACTAAAACTTTTATTGGGCCATTATAAATTAAAAATAAAACAGCTGCTGTTAAAGTAACTGGAATGCTTTTTAAAAGAAGTGTTTTTATTGAATCTTTTTTTAGAAGAATAAAAAGTTCAAACACTACAATTAATGCTACTGAAAAACTAATTAATGAAAAATTTGCTAATACAGAAAGAATAGATATCAATAAACTTAAATACATTGAGTTATTATTTTCATATTTCATGTATTTAATAAAAAAATAAATACTCGCTATCATTAAAGAAATAGAAAGGGCGTAGCCACGAGCTAACGAAAAAAAGTCTAAAAGATAAGGATTGCAATTCAGGATTAAGAATCCAAATATTAGCATAAATTTTGAATTAAATTCTTTCAAAATCAGATAGGTGAAAATCAAATAAATAATATGGGCTAAAAAGCTATGAAATCTTAATACAAATTCAGAATAGCCAAACAATCCGCCTAGCCATTTCATACTTAATGTATTTAAAGTATGACTATTAGCTATAATTGGATTTAGATTATAACTAATTATATCTGAAACAGAAGAATTAACATAATGTATAAATGAAAAACTTTCATCATGCGTAAAAGAAAGGATAAAGCATCTATATCCAGTGTATACTAATAAAAAAACACCAGCGATTAATAAACCCAAATTAATAGGGTTGTATAAAGTTTTTAATTTCATTCTTAAATTGCAATTGTGAATATTAAATTCTTTTATAAGATAAAAGAATTTGGCTAAATTAGCGAAAAATTAAGAGTAGTTGAGAAATTGTATCAGCCTAATAAATAATAAGTATGATTAATAGAGTTGTAAAAAACGCAGAAGATGCAGTAAAAGATATTAAGGATAATATGACCTTGTTGGTTGGGGGATTTGGTTTGTGTGGTATCCCAGAGAATTGTATAACTGCTTTAGTGAATAAAAATGTGAAAGGATTAACTTGTATTAGCAATAATGCAGGAGTAGATGATTTTGGCTTAGGTTTGTTATTGCAAACTAAACAAATCAAAAAAATGATTTCATCATACGTTGGAGAAAACGCTGAGTTTGAGCGCCAAATGTTAAGTGGAGAACTAGAGGTAGAATTAATACCTCAAGGAACTTTAGCAACACGTTGTTTAGCTGCTGGTTACGGTATGCCAGTTATTTATACGCCTGCTGGAGTTGGAACTGAAGTTGCTATTGGAAAATCAGTGAGAACGTTTACTTATAATGGTGAAACCAAAGAATATTTGGAAGAAAAAGCGTTTGAAGCAGATTTTGCTATTGTAAAAGCTTGGAAGGGTGATACAGCTGGAAATTTAATTTTCCGTTCAACCGCTCGTAATTTTAATCCTATGATGGCAATGGCTGGTAAAATAACTATTGCTGAAGTTGAAGAATTGGTTGAGGTTGGTCAGTTAGATCCTGATCAAATTCACACTCCTGGAATTTATGTTCATCGTGTTTTTCAAGGAAAAAACTACGAGAAAAGAATTGAGCAAGTTACTGTAAGAAAAAGAGTCTAATTAATTTTTAGCATTATATTTTTGTTCATACGTCCAGATTGCATCTAATGTAATCATAGAGTCTAATGATATGTTTCTTTCATTAGCTTTTGCTTTAATTTGTTCATGCCATTTCTTGTCATTCTTTATATACTCTTTCATCGTTGTTATAACGCTGTCTTTATTTACTGGTACTCTATAATGTGAGATGTGTATACCTTTAATTGGAATTTCCTCTATTAAAATTAATCTACTCTTTAGTTGTTTTTCAACTTGTTTTTCAGGATCGTAGTAAGCGTCAAAAACATGTGTGTAATAGATATCATCGTACTTTGAATAGTCAAGAGTATTTGGCCAATTCAAATCTCCACTTTGCATATAAATGCCACGTTTTGACAGCAGTTTAAATCTAGCAGATTTGTTTTCGGAATAAAAAATATTTTCTCTGTCTAAGTAGTAAGCATAAAGTGCAGGCATATCTGTGGAAATATAGGTTTTTTTGTTTTCAACTTTTTTAAGAAATTCTACGCCATCCTCAAAATCATACCACGACTCTCTAGGAATAATCATTTTATCGAATAGAAGTATTGTTAAAACTAAAAATAAACTCATTTTTATTTTAAAACTTATTTTTAACATCGAAAATATATATGCGTATGTTAACATAAAGCCAAGCAGTGTAAATAAAATGTATCGCTTTAAAAATATTGGTGTAGAGTGTATAGATACGTAATAATTTAAACACATTAAAAATGGACCAGCTATGATAGCAATTAAAAGTGTTTTGTAGCTAAATTCAGGGTCTCTGTATTTTTTAAAGAAAATGATAAGCAATAGCATTGCTACAAATAATCCAATGAAAACAAAAAATAATTCTTTGGAATTATGGAAATCAAATAAACATTTATAGAAATCGCCAATATTAGGTTCAGCTAACCAAAAACCTCCTTTTGGTTGCGAGACCAGTTCAAAAAATCTTTTTCTCCAAATGAGAAAAAACAATCCAAAAATTAACCAAGAAGTTAAATAATAGATGATGTGTTTTATTTTGTAGCCTAAAATTGAGACTTGTGTTTTATCTTTTTTAAATAATAAATTTTTATCAAAAGCTAATAAAAATATAAGAACTACTTGTGCTATAAAAAAAAGACTAGCAATGGTATGCAGATGAAAAATAATTGTATTGAAAATCCCAAGCAGTAATGCAGATATTAGGGTTGCTTTTTTTACAAAGCTCAAAAAGGCGTATAAAGATAAAGTGCAAAACAGAATCACTAAACCGTAAGTTCTGCCTTCTTCTGAGTAGTAGTATATTTCGTTTGATGTAAAAAAAATGAGAATCGAAAAAATTGCAGTTTGCCAATTAAAATAGCGATTTGCGAATAAGAAAAAAACAGCAGCAGCAGTACTAACACTAACAGCCGACAAAGATCTGAGGGCAGCTTCTGAATCTCCAAATAGGTTCATCCAATAATGAAGTATAATAAGATATAGAGGAGGATTTACATCTTCTTTAATATAGTTTTTTATAATTTCTTTTATAGATTCTTTTGCTACATCTATGCTGTAAATCTCGTCGTACCACAAACTATTTTGACCAATTTTATACATGCTTAGACTCAAATAGCATATAAATATTAAAAAAGCTAGTAGGTATTTATTTTTGGCAATAAAGGCAGAAATATTAAACTGACGAATAGATGAAGAAATTATATTATTCATAAATTAAAATATTTCTTATATGAATACAAATAAAGCTAATTTTACCAAAAGTAACATTATTATTTAATAGCAAATGGCATGAATATAATTGATTTAATAAAAATTGTATTTGTTGTCTGGGTGACACAATTATTAGTGTCTTGTGATCGACCTAGAAACGAAAGAATTACATTTTTAGAGAAGGTGCACATAGATTTAGAAAGCCCATCTGGTGCTAATAGAACAGAGGGAGATGCGCATTCAGGTAAGTTTTTTTCGAGAGCAGATAGCACAAATATATATGGGGTTGGTATGATATATAATATTCCTGATAGTTTGATTGCAAAAACTATAAGAGTAAAATTTAATGCTTGGGTAAGGATAGGCGATATTACATCAGATAAAAAGTATGCGTTTTCTTTGGAAGATGGGAAAGGAACTTGTATGGAGTGGGTGCAGATTGATTTTAGAGATTATATTGAAGAGCCAAATGAATGGGTAAATGTTATAGATAGTGTTTTATTTCCAGCGGTTTTTATTGAAATGCCTGGAATGATTATTAAAACATACTCGTATAATTCGAGTGCTAAATCAACCTTAGATTGTGATGATGTTGAATTGTCATTTTATAGTGTTGTGAAAAAATAGTATTAAACTACTGTTATTATCAAGCAAAAACATCTTTCTTTAGATACTCATAAAACTGGTTTGTGATGTCCCTTTTTTTTAGTTATTTTCGCTGTGCAATAAATTCAAATTAATTATGTTAGATAAAAACGGCATCGCTAAAAGAATAGCTCGAGAAGTAAAAGACGGTATGTATGTTAATTTAGGAATTGGTATACCTACATTAGTCGCTAATTACATTCCTGAAGGAGTTAATGTAGTTTTACAGTCGGAAAATGGAATTTTAGGAATGGGGCCATTTCCATTTGAAGGAGAAGAGGATGCCGATTTAATTAATGCAGGTAAGCAAACCGTTACCTTATTGCCAGGGTCTTCGATTTTTGATAGCGCTATGAGCTTTGGTATGATTAGAGCCCAAAAAGTGAATTTAACCATTTTAGGAGCCATGGAAGTGAGCGAAAATGGAGATATTGCTAACTGGAAAATCCCGGGAAAAATGGTAAAGGGAATGGGAGGAGCAATGGATTTAGTAGCTAGTGCTAAAAATATTATTGTTGCCATGCAGCATGTTAATAAAGCAGGTGAATCCAAATTATTACCTAAATGTGAGCTGCCTTTAACAGGTATTAAGTGCGTTAAGAAAATTGTGACAGAGTTAGCAGTTTTAGACATACTACCTGAAGGAGGTTTTCGTTTATTAGAAAGAGCACCAGGAGTTAGTGTTGAGCAAATTAAAAATGCTACTGCGGGTAAATTGATAATTGAAGGAGAAATTCCTGAAATGCTATTGTAATATATGTTCAATAAAATAAAAAGCTTGTTATGGAAAAGAAAGTATATTTTTCTTTTTTTTGGACTATTCCTGATAGTCTTAACACAGCGTTTTTTAAATGAACGTCAAAACGGATTAGTAAATTCTGTTTCTTCTGATGGTTTAGGTTATTACTGCTATTTACCAGCTGCTATTATTTACCAGGATTTTAGTTATAGTTTTTATCATAATAAAGAAAACAAGATAAAGCCATTTTATACACCCGCCTTAAATCCATATAAAGACAAAGCATTAAATAAATATTATTGCGGAACGTCTATATGTTTGCTGCCATTTTTTTTAATTGGTATTATTATTTCAGCTATCGCGGGAACTGATATAAATGGTTATACCGATACTTTTTTAATGCTGGTCACTGTAGCTGCCTTATTTTATTATTTACTTTCTGTTTTTTTGATTTCAAAAATTGGAAAATTCTTTTCAGTTCCAGAAAAAATAAGTGTAGTTACTGGTTTAGTTTTTTTCTTTGCAACTAATTTATTTCATTACACTATACAAGAGCCATCAATGTCTCATGTGTATTCGTTTTTCGCAGTAACATTATTTTTGTATTGTTTCATGAGATTAGTTGAAGATACAACAAATAAAAAATTATTGATATTAGGATTGTGTTTTGGATTAGTAGCTTTAATAAGACCTGTAAATGTGGTAGTAGTGCTTTTTACTCCATTCTTTTTTAATACTATTTCAGAATACTTTCTGTTTTTAAAAACATTATTTGTCAAGCATTTTAAAGGAGTTGTTTTATTTTTGCTTGCAAATGTATTAGCCGTGTTGTTGCAATTTACATTTTATTATCTCCAAACAGGCGATTTCTATATAGTGTCATACGAAGGGGAAACATTTAATTTTGCTCATCCTGAAATATTAAATGTATTGTTTAGTTATAGAAAAGGTTTGTTTATTTACGTGCCAATTTTATTAGCGGCTATTATTTTTATTTTAGTTTCAAAAAATAATTGGTATAAAAAAACAATATTTTTTATTTCTTTTTCTGTTTTTATTTATGTTACAGCATCGTGGTGGTGTTGGTGGTATGGCGGTGGTTTAAGTATCAGGCCAGCCATAGATTTTTTGCCAATATTTATTATTATAACAATGTTTTTTTACTCTAAACTTTCAGTGATTAGTAAAAAAGTTGTTTTGGTTTTGTGCCTTCCCTTTTTATTTTTTAGTCAACTTTTAGCGTATCAGTATTCTAATTTATTGGTTGATTCAAGTGACATGAATAAAGATAAGTTTTGGGATGTGTTTTTAGAAACAGATTTGGCAACAATCAACAACAAAAAAATGGAAAGATTATTAAAAAATAATCTTGTGCTTAAAACTGAAACGCTCTCGTTTGAGGATGATTTAGATTCTAATGTAATTGCTAATATTGGTTATAAAAGTAAAAAGTCGTGCATCGTTGGGCATAAAAATTATTATTCAAGGGGCTTTGGTTTACCAATAAGAGATTTAAATATCAACGATAATTTTTATGTCATTGCTGAATGTAAAGCTAAAACTTCAAAAGAAGCAAAGGATTTAGGTTTAGCTGTTTCAATTGATGATAACGGACCAATTATTGCCTGGTTTGTTGTGTTTAAAAATCAGTTTAAGGAAGACGAAAATGGTTGGGTTAAAATGTCGATAGTAACAGAAGTGGATAAAACCTTCATAACTGGTAAAAGTTATTTAAAAATATTCGCAAACTCAGACAAGGGAGAAAACTTTGTTGATGATATAAAGTATACAATAATAAAAAAATAGTAGTTAACTGTAATTAAATCATGCTGAGTAAACAAAGCAGTTATTCTAAAATAGTAATCATATTTATTGCTGCATTTGTTTTTATTGCTTCGCCTTTCTTTGTTAACTGGAAGCCCTCAAATCATCCATTTGTTATGGATGTTAATCAGTATTACTCATATTTAGTAGCATCTTTTATCGATCACGACATTTATTTTAATTCTAATCATCATGGATTTTGGTTGATGGAAACGGCAACTCATCATGTCGTTCCAAAAGTTACGTATGGAGTTGCATTTTTTTACGCCCCCTTTTTTTTAATAGCTAATTTATTTTCAAATTCTAATTCATCAGGTTATGAGGCTATTTATTCCTGGAGCATTCATTATGGTTGTATTTTATATGTGCTACTTGGAATTTGGTTTTTAAGAAAAGTGCTATTAATGTGGTTTTCTGATTTAGTAGTTGCCATTAGTTTAGTTATTGTGTTTTTCGCCACAAATTTGTTTTATTATACAGTTTCAGAAAGTGAAACTGTGCATGGAATTTTATTTTTCTTAATTTCATTTTTCTTGTATCACGTTATTAAATGGCATCATACAGATTCAAAAGCTAGTTTATTTTGGTTTATGTTATGTGCAGGATTTATTTGTTTAATAAGACCAACAGAGTGTTTAGTGCTTCTTTTTCCATTGTTAATTGGAGTAAACAATAAAAAATCAATAACTGAGAAACTTAAAAAAATCATATTTTTAAAATGGTTTTTGATTTTGGTCTTAATCTTATTTATGTTGCCAATAGTACCTCAATTAATATATTGGAAGATACAGTCGGGTAATTATTTATTTTTCTCATACGGTAATTCCGAAGGTTTTTTTTGGAAGGATCCACAAATAGTGAATGTCTTTTTTAGCTTTAAAAAAGGATTGTTTATATACACGCCAATCTTAATTTTTTCAATACCTGGCTTTTATTTAATATACAAAAAAAATAAACTCATCTTTTGGCCAGTTTTATTATATGTTATTCTTAATACATATCTAATATCTTGTTGGTGGGATTGGGCTTATGGAGGATCTTTTGGTATGAGGGCTTTTATACATAGTTATTCAATTTTGTCAATCCCCTTTGCTTATGTCATTAATTGGATTGTTGAGATTTACACTTCTTCACTTTTTAAAAAGACTATTATTACAAGCAGTGTTGTATTAAGTGTATTTTTTTGTTTTTTAAATGTATTTCAATCAAATTTATACAAGCACCGTATCATTCATTGGGATGGAATGACAAAAGAAGCGTACCAATTCACGTTTCTTAAAAAGAATTATACCAAACAAGATTTAATTCATTTACAATCATTAATTAAAAGTCCTAATTACGAAAATAGGCGGAATGGCTTAAGGGATGAATAATTCTTTTGTGTTAAGTTATTAGAGTTTAAATGTAAAAACATATCTATAATAGAAATTTTTTGCTTAGTTTAGACCTCTATTAAATGAAAAAATTATCTGTTATCATACCTGTCTTTAATGAGAAAAATACCATTTTTGATGTTTTATTGAAGGTATCTGCAGTTGAATTACAAAATGGAATCGAAAAAGAAATCATTGTTGTAAATGACATGTCTACAGACGCAAGTAAAGATGAGATAGAAAGATATCTTAAGGCTTACCCAAATTCCAATATTCGATTAATAAATCATGAAATTAATAGGGGAAAAGGTGGGGCTTTGCATACTGGAATTAAATACGCTGAAGGCGATTATACAATCATACAGGATGCTGATTTAGAGCTTGATCCTAATGAGTATAAAGTTTTATTGCACCCAGTTTTAAATGAAGGATGTGATATTGTTTATGGAAGTAGGTTTTTAAATCAAAAAAGACCGAACACATCTTTAAGCCAACTGGCTAATAGATTTTTAACTTGGCTTAGTAATTTTGTATTTAATCTCAAAATTACCGACATGGAAACATGTTATAAATTAGTTCCAACAAAAGTATTTCAATCATTAATTTTAGAAGAAAAACGTTTTGGTTTTGAACCAGAAATTACAGCTAAGTTAGCAAAAATAAAATCATTAAAATGGAAGGAAGTTCCAATAACCTATATTCCTCGCACAAATCTGCAAGGTAAAAAAATTGGTTGGAAAGATGGTTTTAGAGCAATTTATTGCATCATCAAATACGGATGGCTTACTTCTTTAAAAGCATCTGTTAAATAGTGTCCTTATTGCCTTTTTTATTTTAATATTTATATGTAGGTTTGTTTTATGATATTGTCAATTGTTATACCAGCCTACAATGAGGGCAAAACTATACATTTAATTCTTGATAAAGTTAAGGATGTGAATTTGCCAGTTGGGGTTGAAAAGGAGATAATTATAGTTAATGATTTTTCAAAAGATAATACTGAAGAAGCAATTATAAATTATAAAAGTTTAAATCCTGAGCTAAATATTCAGTATTATAAACATGAATTTAATAAAGGCAAAGGAGCCGCTCTTCACACTGGTATTAAAGAAGCAAAAGGAGATTATATTATTATTCAGGATGCTGATTTAGAATATGATCCAGAAGAATATAATATCTTATTAAAACCAATATTGTTAGGCATGGCCGATGTTGTTTATGGTAGTAGATTTATTGGTGGTAAACCACATAGAATATTGTTTTTCTGGCATTCAATAGGAAACAAAGTTTTAACCACTTTGTCTAATATGTTTACTAATCTTAATTTAACAGATATGGAAACATGTTACAAATTGTTTAGAGCGGACATAGTTAAAGGACTTACACTAAAAGAAAAACGTTTTGGGTTTGAACCAGAAGTTACTGCGAAAATTTCTCGTATTGAAAATATCCGAATCTATGAAGTTGGTATTTCATATTATGGTCGCACTTACGAAGAAGGTAAAAAAATTGGTTGGAAAGACGGATTCAGAGCTATTTATTGCATCTTAAAATACGGACTTTTTAAAGCTAATTAATATGCTAAGTGTTCTAGCATTTCTCCGCAAATAAACTCTGCTGCTTTTCCATCACCATACAATTTAGGGAATTGCATATTTGTTTTTGAAGTTAAAGTCGAAAAAGCATCTATGATTTTTTTCTCATCAGCATCTGTAATGATTGCTGTCCCACACTCTACCAATTCTACCCATTCTGTTTCTGGTCGCAAAATCACGCAAGGCTTTTCAAAATAAAAGGCTTCTTTTTGCACACCACCGCTATCTGTCATCACAATCTTACAATTTTTTTCTAAAGCAATCATTTCTAAAAACGACACTGGCGGAATAATTTTAAAATGCGAACTAGCTTTAATTTTTTGATGCAAATCTTGGTCTAAATTAAATTCTAATAATTTGGCGGTTCGTGGATGCAATGGCAACAATACATCTAATTTGTTTTGTTCGCTAATTTTATAAAGCGCACTAAATAATGCATTTAATCTAATAGGTTCATCTGTATTGTTATTGCGATGAATGGTTGCTAAAATGAAATTATTTTTTTGTAAATCATTTTTTGAAATAATAGTTGTTTTTTGCTCAGCAACTTCGCTAAAGTGTAAGCTATTATCATACATCACATCACCACTATGATATATTTTTGGATTATTAGCATTGAATGGTTTAGTGTTATTTGATTTAAATCCTTCGTTTAATAAATTTTGAAAACCAGTTTTTGTTGGCGAAAACAATAGAGTAGAAACATGGTCGCACATAATACGATTCACTTCTTCCGGCATGGCTTTATTAAATGAACGCAAACCTGCTTCGATATGTATAACTGGCACATGAATTTTACTAGCAGCAATTGCGCCAGCTAATGTTGAGTTTGTGTCGCCATACAAAACAATTGCTTGTGGCTTTTCGTTTATTAAAATCTCTTCAATGCCTGCAATCATGGTTGCTGTTTGTTTTCCATGGCTTCCGCTACCTACGCTTAAATTATAGTTTGGAGCAGGTATTCCTAGTTCATCAAAAAACACTTGACTCATATTTTCGTCGTAATGTTGTCCTGTATGAACAATAATTTCGGAAATAGAATCTGAAAATTTATCTTTAATAGCTCTACTTAAAGCAGCAGCTTTAATAATTTGAGGTCTTGCTCCAATGATTGTTACTATTTTAATCATAATATTATTTATAAAATGCCCTCATCTGCAAAACTCAAATATGTTTGGTCACCAATAATTAAATGGTCTTGCAAACTAATATCAACAAGTTTAGAGGCTTCTTTTATTTTTTTAGTTAAATGTAAGTCTTCCTGACTTGGTTTTAAATTTCCAGAAGGATGATTATGTGCTAAGATAATAGAACTTGCTAAACACTCAATAGCAGGTTTTAAAATTAAACGAACATCTACCACAGTGCCACTTACGCCGCCTCGACTCACGCATTCTGTTTTTATAACAGTATTACTTCTAGTTAAAAATAACACCCAAAATTCTTCATGAGGCAAATCAGATATTTTAGATTTTAAAATACTGTAAGCTTGTTTAGAGGAAGTGATTTTTATTTTTTCTTCAATAGTTTCATCCGTTCTTCTTCTTCCAATTTCTAGAGCGGCAGCTATTGTTACCGCCTTAGCTTCGCCAACACCTTTAAATTTCTTTAAATCATTTAATTGAAGTTTTGCTAATTCATTGATAGAATTTTTATTTTCTTTTAAAATACGTTGTGCTAATTGAACAGCTGTTTCATTTCTATTTCCTGATGCCAAAAGAATAGCCAAAAGCTCAGCATCTGAAAGAGACTGTCTTCCTTTGGTTATTAATTTTTCTCTTGGGCGGTCATCTTCGGCCCAAGATTTAATAGTTAAATGTTTATGTTGAGATTCTTCCAATTTGTCTTAAAATTAATGCTTTTTCATAATAATTAAAATAATACTTTTGTATAACATGTCACTTTCCACTTCCTTACAAATATTAAAACATAAAGAATTTCGTTTGTTTGTGTTTGCTCGTTTCTTTTTAACACTTGCTATACAGATGCAAATGAGTACGATAAATCTTCAGATTTACTATGAGTATTCAAAAGAAGAAATTATTTTAGGTATGATTGGTTTAACAGAAGCTTTACCATTTATTGCTACCTCTTTTTTTTCGGGACATATTGCGGATATCATCAGTAGAAGAAGAATTTTATTAATTGGTTGTTCTGCTTTATTATTCGGGTCTTTATTTTTATTTGGATTTAGTAATTCATTATTTACGTGGGTTCATAGTTTTGGAATGTATGCCTTATTTGCTGTTGTATTTGTGTTTGGAATTATTCGTTCATTTTTAGCAGTGAGTACGCACCCGTTTATGAGCCAAATAATACCTCGTGAATTATATACGCAATCTGCTACTTGGAATAGTACCGCATGGCACATTGGCTCTATTTTAGGCCCTGTTTTAGCAGGTGTTTTGTATGGATATAATCATTCTTTTCATGCTAATTGGTGTTATGGAATTACCTGTGTGTTATTTATTTGTGCTTTTATTTGTTTTGCTCTCATAAAATCTAAACCTATTCCAGCAAAAGCGAAAGAAGAAACCTTTATGGAAAGTATGACGGTTGGCGTAAAGTTTGTTTTTAAAAATAAATTAGTGTTAAGTGCTCTGTCCTTAGATTTGTTTGCTGTATTATTTGGTGGTGCTGTGGCACTGGTTCCCGCTTTTACAGATAAAATTTTACACTTAGGCCCAGATGCTTATGGTTTGTTGAGAACAGCACCTGCTGTTGGCGCAGTTTTAATGGCTTTTTATATGGCAGTGAAACCACCTGCTAAAAATGCTGGTATTAGTTTATTGTTGGGCGTAGCTGCTTTTGGTTTGTTTACTATTTTCTTTGCTTTATCTACTAATTATTGGTTGGCGTTTGCCATGTTATTATTTACTGGAGCGTTTGATAATATCAGCGTTGTTGTGCGCCATAGTATTCTGCAATTAAGCACACCCGACGAAATGCGTGGACGAGTAGCGGCTGTAAATAGTATTTTTATTGGAAGTAGTAACGAGATTGGGGCATTCGAATCGGGTGTAGCTGCTCGTTTGTTAGGCTTAGTGCCGTCTATTGCTTTTGGCGGTGTAATGACCATATTAGTAGTGCTGGGAGTACACAAATTAAATCCCAAATTAAAAGATTTAGATATTACTAAATTAGAATAATGGAAAATCATTTTAAGGAAGTAAAAGAATTATTAGATGAAAAATATTTTCAATTTAATAATACATCTTTTATCGAAACAGATCCTATTTCTATTCCACATCAATTTTCAAAAAAAGAAGACATTGAAATAGCAGCTTTGCTAGTTGCTACTATTGCATGGGGGCAAAGAATTTCCATTATTAATAATGGAAATAAGTTGATGCGATTAATGAATGATGAGCCTTATGAGTTTATTATGAATTTTTCGAAAAGAGATGCCACACGTTTTGAGAGTTTTGTTCACCGAACCTTTAATTCAGTGGACTGTGTTTTCTTTTTAAATTCTTTAAAAAATATTTATACAAAACATGATGGTTTAGAAGCCGCATTCTCATCTAATTTTTCTAGTAAAGAAACAGACGTTAAAAATGCAATTACTAATTTTAGAGAATTATTTTTAAGTATTTCACATTCATCTCGAAGTGATAAACATGTTTCTAATCCATCAGCTAAGTCAAGCGCTAAAAGGCTTTGTATGTTTTTGAGATGGATGGTTCGAAAAGATAAACATGGTGTTGATTTTGGCATATGGAAATCTATTCATTCATCTCAATTATGTTTACCATTAGATTTACATACAGGTAATGTGAGTCGAAAACTAGGACTATTAAGCCGTACTCAAAACGATTGGCAAGCTGTTGAAGAAATAACTGCTGTATTAAGAGAATTTGATAAAAAAGACCCAATCAAATATGATTTCTCATTATTTGGATTGGGTGCTTTTGAGGGTTTTAAATAAATGTTACTTTGTCACGATAGCTATCGGGAATAATCGAAATGCTACTTCTTTTCAAAAATAATAAACTCAACTCTTCGGTTTATTTCATGTTCAGGGTCAGTACATTCAACTCCTTCTAAACATTTATTTAAAATAAATTCTTCGCCTTTACCATTAACTTGTTCGATTTGTTTTTTAGATAATCCTTTAGATACTAAATAATCTTTTACACGTTGAGCACGTTTTTTTGATAACGGTAAATTGTACGATTCAGCTCCTCTGCTATCAGCAAAACCATAGATAAGGATTGATAACTCTGGATGCTTAGATAAAACATCTAGGTTTTGTTTTAAAATGGCAATAGCGTCTTCTCTGATGTTTGATTTATTTAAACTAAAATAAATAGGAGTTAAGTTTAAACCTAAAGCTTCAAGTTTTGCTTTATTTAAATAAGGTAAAATTAATTTATCATCATAAGGATTTTTTCCAATTTCATCTACTGGATTAGCAACTAAAATTTCATCCTTTGCTTTTTGGTATTTAGTATTGTTGCATAATACAATTGGTTCAATACACGTGTCGCAACCTGCAATGACTTTCACAAAAATAGAATCACCAACTTCAGTATTTGAAATTGTTTGAGAGATTTGAGACCCACCATCATTTAATTTGGTTTGATTAAATGTCCATTGGTATGCAATTGTTTTTAATGAGTTTGGAATGCTTGCTTCAAAACTCATCAAGTTAGAGGTTTTATCAGTGAATTTTGAATTTAAAGTTAATAATGAGCTTTTTGCTTCACTACATTCTTTATTAAATTTATCTAAATAAGTTATTTTATAAATATCCATATCCCCATAGCCACCACTTCTGTGAGATGAAAAGTAACTACTATTACTATCAGCTTCTATTAAAAAAATATCGTGTCCAGTCGAATTAATAGGCTTTCCTAAATTCACTGGTTGAGTCCAAGCTCCATTTTCAAAAGTACTTTTAAAGATATCGTAATCACCAAATCCAGGATGCCCCTTAGAAGCAAAATATAATGTGTTTCCATCATCAGATATAAACGGAGCATCTTCATCCATAATGGTATTAATAGTTGTTCCTAAATTTTCTGGCTTACCCCAATTTCCACTAGCATCTTTTGTTGATTTGTAAATATCTAAATCACCATTTCCTCTTTCGTCTTCACTTGTAAAATAAATTATCTTTCCATCTTTACTTAGGCTCGAATGGTTTTGATAAAAATCAATATTTACATTTTTAGATAATTTTTTAGTGCTTTTAGTAGTTGATTCTTCTGATTTTACCTCATAAATTTTATTGTCTTTAAATATGTAAATTATTTTACCATCACGAGATGTTGAAATAATAGACACATGTTTTTTCTTAGCGCTAGTTTTAAGATTATCGGATAAAGTATAGGTTTTTACGGTGGTAGGTCTACCATTTTCTAATTTGCTTATGTACATGTTTTCAAAGTACTTATTGTCGATTTTACTTCTCTTTTCTTGTTCAGAATCTTTTCTTCTCGAAGTAAAAATTACTTCACCATTTCCACTGATAGTTGGAACATACTCTGGGTTTTCTGTATTTATTTTTGTGCCTAAATTTCCTACATAGATATTTTCATTTACTAAAACAGTTTTGTTTTTCTCAGCAAACACACAATCTTCTGTTCTCTTTTTTAAATCATTAATATAATAAGTGTCTTCTGTTTTATTTCTAGTAGCAATAACATATAGCTCAGAAAATATACTTTGTGCCTTTTCAAAATTTCCTGTAAAATGATAACATCTTCCTAATGCAAACAATAAATCTGGTAAGGTGTCTGGATTGCTCTTTTTTAATGCTATTTCTAAGTGAGGAAGTGCTTCTTCATATTTATCCATATATTCTGATAAAACGAAGCCTAACCCTAAATTGGCATCATAACTTTCTTTATCAAGATCATAGGCTTTTTGATAATTTTCTCGAGCTAATTGTAAATTGTTTTTTTTGAAAGCTGAAGTTGCTTTTCGTAAATAAGTATTGATTTGAGAATAAGAAAAGCTTAAGGAAAAAATAAAAATAAGTGTAATGAGTTTTTTCATGAAAAATAAATTAATGTAGCATTAAAATTAATAATATATTTAAAAGGAATCACATTTAGTGTCCCATTAATGGTTTACTATCCAATGATTTTGAATCTAATGCATCTCTTAGGCCATTTCCAACAAGCATGAATGCTAGTACTAAAACCATAATTGCTAAGCCAGGAACAAAAGCTAAATAAGCAGCATCAACTAAAACATAACCTCTGTGAGCATTAATCATTTCGCCCCAAGATGGAGTTGGAGGTTGAGCGCCAATTCCTAAGAAGCTTAAGCCCGCTTCTGTTAATATGGCTGATGCAAAGTTTGAAGCAGCAATTACAATAACTGGTCCCATTACATTAGGTAAAATATGTTTTAAAATAATTCTCATATTTTTAAACCCCAATGCTCTCCCAGCTTCCACAAATTCTTTTTCTCTAATACTTAATATTTGTCCACGAATTAATCGTGCTACATCTACCCACATAGTTAATCCTACTGCAATAAATACCTGAAGGATTCCTTTTCCTAAAACTAATGTAATAGCAATGACAAGCAATAAGGTTGGAATAGACCATACAACATTTATTAACCACATTATAGCATCATCTAACCACCCTCTAAAATAACCTGCTATTGCGCCTAATAAAATTCCAATAACAATAGAAATTAAAACCGAAATAAATCCTACTGATAAAGAGATACGCGTACCAATCATTAGTCGGCTTAACAAATCTCTACCTGCTAAGTCTGTTCCTAAAATGTATCGTCTGTCTTTAATATGCTTTTCAGTAATTGTTTTTTGCAAATCAGAAATATTTAGTTTTAATTTTTCTCCAGTGCTTAATTGGTAAAATTCAACTTGATTTTTAAGGCTATCGTTTTTAATTGGATAATTGTTGTTTACATCATAAACAACATCTGCAATATTGTAAGATACTTTATTTCCATTGTTTGGTTCGTTGCCAGTAAATTCTTCAATAACAATATCAAAGCCTTTAAAAGAGTATGTGTAAGCTGGAATAAATGTATAATCGCTCACTTCTCCAAAAATCATTTTTTTAAACCATCCATTTTTATGACTTAGTTCATTTTTTCTGGCCAATAACATTTGCGCTTTAAAGCCAGGCTTCTTTATATGTAATTCAGGCTTTTGATCATTTGCATATGGCGAAGAATCGGGAGTAATTAAGAAACCTAAAATTGAAATAGATGTAGCAGCTACTATTAAAAATAAACCAAACATAGCTAGTTTGTTTCGCTTGAAGCGTCGCCAAGTTTGAACAGAAAGTGATTCTGATGAATAGTTCGTATGTTTCTTTTTAAATAGCAATTAATTAATTTTTTTTCCTTTCCAATAAGGCTTTATAAATAAAGATGTTATTCCTACAATTAATGCATAGAGCCAATATATGCATTCAAAAGGAACTAGCCACCAAATATATTTAATGCGCCCTAAAAAATCTGAAGCTAAAAATAGTAACAAAAAATCAAAAACAAACTTTGCAAGCACAAAAATCGATAAATAAGGGATAATAACTGATTTTTTAAGGATTGCGACAAACAAAGCCAAAACTAATAAATTGGCTGCCACAATCACAAAACCAGCAAATAGGTTTAAATGATTAGGATTGCTTTTTGATTTGTAAGCCCAGCGAATACGTTGATTTAGTAATTCTTTAATGCTGTTTACAGGAGTTGTTTTCACAATTAGTTCCCTTATTAAAGCATAATGGATTGATTTTGAGCTAAGCTTTTTAAAATCTTCCATTAAAAACACATCTTCTCCAGATGAAATAGACAGGTGCGATTGATAACCTGAAACCGCATGATATGTACTTTGTTTAAAAGCCAAGTTAGCCCCATTGCATATAAATGGCTTATGAATGCCTGTAAAACCAGCTGTAAAACCAGTTAATGCTATATTTTCAACAATTTGAAAAGATGATAAAATACTAGATTGAGTCAAATAATCTATTGGCATCACAAGCATATCAGGAGAATGTGCTTTAAAGTAATTAGAGATACTAATAAGCCAATTTTGATGACGATATAAGACATCTGCATCTGAAGTAATAATTATAGATCCTTTTGCTTTTTCTATTGCTTGAGATAAATTATATTTTTTTCCTTTATGTTGGGTTTGTTGTATAATTTGAAAATCAAGACCCGATTCTACTAATGACTTATATGCCAAAGCATAAGTATCATCTTCTGATGCATCATCTATGAGTATTAATTCATATTTATTTTTTGGAAAATTTTGTTTACTAATTTCAAAGATACATTCTTTGATATGTTTAGCTTCGTTACGTGCCGAAATGATAATAGAAATAAATTCAAGTTCTTGATGTTGAGTTTCTTTAATTGTTCTTTTTAATTTACCAAAGCCAATAATGGCAATGGTTATTAATAAACCATAAAGAACAATAATACACGCAAATATGTATAGCTCAATTAGCATTTGTGAATTTAAAATCTATTTTCTCTTTTAGAATAATGACATAACCAATAATACTAGGCACAACAACATTAATTATCCAAACAAATGTAGACGATAAGATTACAATCACTGTATTATCTCCACTATTATTGAAAACAAACAATGCAATGGCTGCCCGTATAGCGGGCTCAATGATGCTTATCATTGGAATCAAGCTTGTTAACATAAAATAAGCAGCAATACTCATAAACACAGCCGCGACGTCGTTTTGAGGCGATAAGGCGTTGTAAATTAAATAAAATTGAGTAGTGAAAACTAAATACCTTATAATAGAGAGAGAGACTAATTTGAAAATTAAACTACTTGAAAGTTCAATTTTATGTGATGATTCAAATTTCCGAAACCATTTTATGAACTTTAATTTTTGTTGTATATAAGAAACATTAAAAATTGCCCAACAAAAAAACAATATCATACAAAAGCCTCCAATCAAAACCCCATATATAAAAGAAGAGGATTCTGTTTTTTGAAGTTTAAATGCAATAGAGATAATGCCCACGGTCACAGTAATAAGCATTTGAAACATCCCATTTATAAAATGTAAAATTGTGATACCTGGTCGATTTTCTTCTTTAAAATAAAAGATTTTTGCTAAAAATTCCATCGCTCTTCCTGGAGCGAGATTACCAACACATATGCCTGAAAATACTGATTTTAAAGCAGTTGAATAAGAAACAGATTCAATCTGACTTGTGATAGATTTCCATTTATAGCTTTCGATGCCCCAGTTAATTGGCATTAAACACAAAACTAGAAACAAAATACTGTACATTTTTGGTTCGCTAAACCAATACATACATTGTTCTTTTAATTCAGGAATTTGACTAAGACGACTGTAAATAATCCAAAAACTTAAAATACCGATAAGTATTTTTATGAATGTTGAAATTATTTTTTTCGGTTGCATCAAATTCTTAGGCGTAAAATTCTAAAAGTATAAAATAAATCTTGTTTAAAAAGCAGCGAGCCTCTTTAAAATGCATAATTAGTGTCTGTTATTTTGTTTGTAATTGGATAATTTATAAAATACAGAAAGAATTGGCGTGATTTATGTTAAAAAAATGTTAAATATCCTTTGTTTTTTATATTTTAGCTTATCAAAAAAATCAAACAATTATGAAAACACTATTATTATTTTCATTTCTAACAATTTCTTTTTTCTGTTATTCGCAATCTGATAAAATTATTATCTCTAAACTAACCCAAATTATGTTGGAGAAAAATTATTCTTCATCCGAAATTGCCGAATTATCAAAGTATCCTGAAAAATTAGCAATATTGGATTATATCTATTCAAAATCTTTTGAAGTTTCTGGTCAGACTCCAGTTAGTAATGAGAAATTTGAAAAAATTGATATTATCAAATATGATTTAACAAGAAAATTAGATTCTGATGTTCTAGTTTTTGATGAAGCCTCTGGATTATCTATTGTTCTGTATTCATTGAATAAAATGGAAGAAGATAAAAAGAAGCTGATGCCTTCCTTATCAAAAACAGACCCTTCAAGTAAAATTTCAAACTAAAATACCCATTTAATTCTTTAAAATTAAGCCTATGAAAAAAGTATTTACATTTTTACTTTTGTTTGTTTTTGCGTATTCATATTCGCAAACGTTTATTCTGCCTTCAACTGGTGTTCAGTCTACTTTTAGTGGTGGTTGTCCTGTTGGAACATGTTCAGGTACTTTACTTGATCCGGGTGGAGCAGCAAATTATCCAAATAATATTAATCAGATTTATCAAACATTTTGTCCAACAACACCTGGAAACTGTATGCAAGTTACCTTTTCTGCTTTTAATACAGAAAATGGGTTCGATTATCTTACTATTGGAAATGGTCCAGCTCAAAACAGTGCAGTTTTTATTGGGGCTCCAGCAAATGCTTCAGGGCAAATTATGGGAACGCCTGCTGTGCCTTTTAGTTATACAGCTAATAATAGTTCAGGTTGTTTAACGTTTCGTTTTAGATCAGATTTTGTCACAAATCGTCCAGGATTTACAGCTTCTTTAACGTGTGTGCCTTGCGGAGCCGCCTTAGCAACTGGTAATTCGGATGCTTGTGCTTCAACGTTTATTTGTTCAAACTTAGGATTTAATGATGTATCTAACGGACCAGGAATTAATCCTACAGAAGGATGCGGAGGTACAAATTGTGTTACTGGCGAAAATTATTCTAATTGGTATACGTTTACACCTTCTACTTCTGGTTCTCTAACATTTACATTAAATCCTAATACAGTATCAGATGACTTTGATTATGCATTATTCGGGCCAAATGTATCTTGTGGTGCTTTAGGGACTCCAGTGAGATGTTCTTATGCTGCTAATACTGGTAATACAGGTTTAGGAAATGGTGCAGCAGATGTATCTGAAGATGTTAATGGGAATGGTTGGACGTCACCTGTAAACGTAGTAGCTGGTCAAACGTATATGTTAATGGTAAATAACTGGACAGCAGGTGGAGCAGGATTTAATATTTTATTTGGAGGAACCGCATCATTAGGAGTTCTTGCTCCTGCAGTAAATTCAACTTCTATTTGCGCTGGTCAATCTGCTATTTTAACAGCAACACCTTCAACAACAGGAGGAACTTATACTTGGAGCCCAGGTGGAGCAACTACTCAATCTATTTCTGTATCTCCTGGCTCAACTACATCTTATTCGGTTGTTTATTCCACTGGTGGATGTACAAGCCCAGCTTCTGCATTAGCAACTGTCACAGTAAATTCCGTTCCTACAGCAAATGCTGGAACATCGGCAACCTTAACATGTTCTGCTCCAACAGCAACCTTATCAGGTTCGGGAGGAGGCTCATATACATGGACTGGCCCAAGCATAACGTCGGGTTCAAATACGGCTAATCCTGTTGTAAATGCTCCTGGTAGTTATAGTTTATCTGTTACATCTCCTCAAGGATGTGCATCTGGAATATCCGCAGTTACTATTTCGCAAAATACAACAGCACCAGTAACTTCAGCTTCTAGTTCTGGGTCAATTACTTGTACAACTAATACAATTAACTTAACATCAACATTAGCAGGAGTAAATTACACTTGGACAGCTCCAGGAGGAGCTTCTATTAGTAGTGGAACAAATTCACAAAATGCTGTTGGACAAGGAAGTGGAACATATACATTGCTAGCTTTAGATCCTGCTAATGGCTGTTCTGTTACTGCAACTACAGCTGCTAATATAAATAACACCGCACCCGTAACAACAGCTTCAAGTACTGGATCGATTACTTGTACTACAAATACCATAAATTTAACATCAACATTAACAGGTGTAAATTATACATGGACAGCACCAGGGGGGTCGTCTATTGTAAGTGGTGTAAACTCTCAAAATGCAGTTGGTCAGGGTGCTGGCACATATACTATTACTGTTCAAAATACAGTTAATGGTTGCACCAATACAGCAGTAACTACAGCTAATCAAAATACAGCTACTCCAGTAACCACAGCTTCAAGTACAGGGTCAATTACATGTACTACAAATACTATAAATTTAACATCAACATTAGCAGGTGTGAATTACACTTGGACAGCTCCAGGAGGGGCATCTATTAATAGTGGAACAAATTCACAAAATGCGATTGGTCAGGGTAGTGGAACATATACATTATTAGTTGTTAATCCAACAACTGGTTGTTCTGTTACTTCTACTACAGCAGCTAATATTAATACTGTTGCACCAGTAACTTCAGCTTCAAGCACTGGTTCAATTACTTGTACAACAAATACAATTAATTTAACATCGACTTTAGCGGGAGCTAATTATACTTGGACTGCACCAAGTGGCTCATCTATTTCTAGCGGCACAAACTCTCAAAATGCCGTTGGACAAGGATTAGGGACTTATACTTTATTAGTTCAAAGCTCAAGTAATGGATGTACAAATACAGTTGTAACAACAGCAAATCAAAATACAACAACGCCAACAGTTACTATGCCGAGTACACAAACGATTACTTGTTTATCTCCTACTGTGACACTAGTTGGATCCGCGGGACCTTCGTCTTGTACTCCAGTTTGGACGGGAGGTGTTTGCGGAGGCGCTAATACATATTCGGCTTCTGCTTGCTCTCCAAATACTTATACCCTAACAGTTACAAATCCTGCAAATGGTTGCGTAAATTCAGGAACCGTTAGTGTTGTGCCAAGTTCTGGAACACCCGTTGTAACCGCTTCAAATACTGGATCTATCACATGTTCTACATTAACTGTGGGTGTTTCAGCTTCAACTACAATGACTCCAGTTTCTTATTCTTGGACTGGCCCAGGAACTGTAACAGGAGCAACAACTCCGAATGGAACGGTTACCGTTGGCGGAACTTATCAATGTGTCGTTACAAATACCTTAACTGGATGCGCCTCTACAGTAACTACAATAGTTCCAACCAACACAACAATTCCAACAACAACGGCTACTGTAAGTGGAGTGCTTACTTGTTCTGTATTATCAGTTGATTTAAACTCAACTTTAGCAGGTATGAATTATACGTGGTCCCCTCAATCTGTTAATACTCAATCAACTTCAGTTTCTAGTCCGGGAACCTATTCTTTAATGGTAATTAATCCTTCGAGCGGATGTACTTTTTCAACTACTGTTTCAGTATCTCAAAATACAACGGCTCCGTCAGGACTGAGCGCTGGATCAAATCAAACATTAACTTGTGCTTCAACGTCAGTATCTTTAAATGGAAGTATAACAAGTCCAACAAATGCTGCAATTAATTGGACAGGTGCTGTTGTTTGTGGAACCGCTACAAATCTTTCGTCATCTGCTTGTTCAGCTGGTATTTATACATTAACGGCAACTGATGGTTCAAATGGATGCGTATCAACGTCGACTGTTGAGGTCTTTGCTAACGCAGGAGCTCCAACTGTTACTATTTCGTCAACTTCACAAATAATTGATTGTAATAATGCAAGTCAATCAGTTACTGTTACAAGTACACCAAATACAGATGTTGTATATAATTGGAATAACACTCCATTTAGCGCATCTACAGATAGTTCAATAGCAACATTTAATAATGCTGGAACATATATTTGTACTGTAACTAATACATTAAGTAATTGTTCATCGCCTGTTCAGGTTGTTGTTACAACAAATACAACTGTTCCAACTCTAACAATTACTGGAACTCAAACTTTAACTTGTGCTACACCTACGGCAGCTATTTCTTTAACAACTACACCAACATCTGGCTTAACATATACTTGGTCGGGTACTGTTGTATCAGGACAAGGTACAGATGCTGTTATAGTAAATACACCAGATATTTATACTGTTACAGTTACAGATGCAGCAAATGGTTGTACAAATACAGCAACATCTCAAGTGGCTGCTGGTGCTAATGTTCCAGTAGCAACAATATCAGTAACCTCTACAAATAGTATGATTACTTGTCAAAGCACATCCGTGACGTTAACGGCTAGTGTAACTCCATCAGGAACATATTCTTACACATGGTCTACTACAGGTAATTTAGCTTCTGAAACAGTTTCTGCAGCAGGGGTTTATTCAGTAGTTGTATTAAATGCTACGACAGGTTGTACTGCATCCGCTCAGTATACGGTTACTAGTAACACAAGACCTCCAACTGTAACAGCAAGTAACACAGTAATGCCATGTGGTTCTCCGTCTGTTGTAATTGCTGCTAATTCAACTGGAACAAACGTATCATATAGTTGGTCAGGTCCAGGAACAATTACTGGAGGATCTTCATCAACTCCTACTGTCAATTCTTCTGGGCAATATGTTGTAACAGTTACTGACAATGACAATGGATGTACTAATACTGCAACAGTTAATGTTACAACTACTTCGATAACAGCAGCATTTACAGCAAACCCAATGTCAGGTACGGCTCCTTTATTGGTTAATTTTACTAACCAAACGCCAGGTGTAGGAAATGTTTATTCTTGGAACTTTGCAGATGACAATAATAATACGTCTTCTTTAACAGACCCTAGTCATACATATAATACAACTGGTACTTATGTTGTAACTCTTACGGTTACAGATGTTTCAGGTTTGTGTTCGGCAACAGCAACTTTAGCTATTGAAGTATTTAATAATTCAACGCTTATAGTTCCTAATGTGTTTACGCCAAATGGAGATGGCAAAAACGACATATTTAAAATAACTAGCACAGGCATTAAAGATTTAAATTGCGATATCTTTAATCGTTGGGGGACAAAAGTTGTGTCAATATCAGGAGTAAATAGTTTTTGGGATGGTAGTAATGTGAATGATGGAACTTATTTCTTTATACTGACAGCAACTGGCTTTGATGGAAAAGATTATAAACAACAAGGCTATATAAGTTTATTTAGATAAAATAATATTCAAATTCTTAAAACCCCTTGTGTTTCACAAGGGGTTTTTTATTTTACATTTGTAAATATTATTTTCAATTGGCTACTAACGATAGAATCATATTAGGTATTGACCCTGGAACTTTAGTAATGGGGTATGGTTTGGTGCATATCAAAAACAATAAATTATCGTTAATTACTTTAGATGTGATTAAGCTTGATAAATTAGATGAGCACTCTGATAGATTAAAAAAAATATTTGAGCGAGTGGTCGAATTAATTGATCAATATAAACCAGATGAACTAGCTATTGAAGCTCCTTTTTTTGGTAAAAACGTTCAATCCATGTTAAAGCTAGGAAGAGCTCAAGGCGTTGCTATTGCCGCTGCTTTATCTAAAAATATCCCCATGACGGAATACTCTCCTAAAAAAATAAAAATGAGTATTACAGGCAATGGAAATGCTTCCAAAGAGCAAGTAGCCGCTATGTTGGAGAGTTTGTTAAATTTTAAACATGATGATAAATACTTAGATGCAACAGATGCTTTAGGCGCTGCGGTGTGTCATTATTTTCAAAATAAAACTGCTGGTTCAGGAGCGAAAAAATCTTATTCTGGCTGGGGTGCTTTCATTAAAGACAACCCCAAAAGAAAAGCCTAAAAGCTTGATAAGCATTAATATCTTTCTTACCTTTCTTTTCTATAAAAACTGTACTTATGGCAAAATCTAAAATTTCTAAGCTATCTATATTAACCGAATTTGACGTTTATAATTCTGCAAAGGATTTAGATAAAAAAGATGCTGAATTGCTTTTAGCCGCTCAAAAAATGGTAAAAACTGCTCATGCACCTTATTCTGAATTTCACGTTGGAGCAGCCGTTTTATTAGAAAATGGTAAAATTGTGACTGGAAATAATCAAGAAAACGCGGCTTATCCAAGTGGTTTATGCGCCGAAAGAGTGGCTATTTTTTATGCTTCGGCACAATATCCCAATGTGGCTGTAAAAGCTGTTGCAGTAGCTGTAAAATCTAAAAATATAGTTATTAGTGAGCCATTATCGCCATGTGGCGGCTGCCGACAAGTAATAGCCGAATATGAAAACATGTTCGAAAAACCCATTAGAATCATAATGTCCGGCGAAAAAGGGCAGATTTATATCGCTAAAAGCATTGAAAGTTTATTGCCACTTATGTTTAGCAAAAAGTATCTGTAAATAGGCTTTATTTAGGGCTTTTGAATTTCATTTATTCTCTTATTTTTGTACCTTATTAAATTGTAATTTCTATGGCTAAAACAGCTGAAAAAAAGAGCAAGTTCTCAAAAGAACAATATCTTAAATGGTACGAATCAATGCTATTGATGCGTAAGTTTGAAGAGAAAACTGGACAAGTATATGTTCAACAAAAAATCAAGGGCTTTTGCCATTTATATATAGGACAAGAAGCTATTGTAGCTGGTACTGTTAGTGCTACTAAAAAAGAAGACAAACATATCACGGCTTACCGTTGCCATGCACATGGTATTGGTTTAGGAATGCATCCAAAATATATTATGGCCGAAATGTATGCTAAGATTACTGGCTGTTGCAAAGGTAAAGGTGGTTCGATGCATATTTTTAGCAAAGAGCACAATTTTGTTGGCGGACATGGTATTGTTGGCGGACAAATTCCTTTAGGGGCAGGTATTGCCTTTGCTGATAAATTTATGGGTAATGATAATGTATGTGTGTGTTCAATGGGTGATGGAGCAGTTCGTCAAGGAGCATTACACGAAGCATTTAATATGGCAATGACTTGGAAATTACCAGTAATTTTTATTGTAGAGAATAATATGTATGCGATGGGTACTTCTGTAGAACGTACTAGCAACGTGCATGATTTATGGAAATTAGGTTTAGCCTATGATATGCCAAGTAAACCTGTTGATGGTTTAACAGTGGAGGCTGTTCATGAAGCGATGGAAGAAGCCGTTGCGCGCGCGCGCCGTGGCGACGGACCAACATTTTTAGAAATGAAAACTTATCGTTACAAAGGTCACTCAATGAGTGATGCTCAAACCTATAGAACTAAAGATGAGGTGAAAGAGTACCAAACTCAAGATCCAATTCAAAAAGTATTAAATACATTGATTGAAAATAAATGGATTGATGAGGCAGGAATTGAAGCGGCTGAGGCAAGAGTAAAAGCGTTAGTTGATGAATCAGTTCAGTTTGCTGAAGAAAGTCCATATCCAGAAGCGGATGAGCTTTATAAAGATGTTTACGCAGAACCAAATTATCCATACATTAACGAATAAGACATGGCAGAGATTGTACGTATGCCCAAATTAAGCGATACCATGACAGATGGAGTCATCGCGAAATGGCACAAAAAAATTGGTGATAAAGTTAAAAGCGGAGAACTGCTTGCTGATATTGAAACAGATAAAGCAACCATGGAATTTGAATCTTTCCAAGACGGTGTTTTATTACATATTGGAGTTCAAGAGAAACAAGCTGTGCCTGTTGATTCTATCATTGCCATTTTAGGTAAAGAAGGTGAAGATATTTCTGCTTTATTGAATGGGGCAGCTACAAAAGCATCTGTCACTTCGAGCGTAGTCGAGAAGCAAGATGCTCCAGTTCAAACAACTAATAACTCATCTCAAACAACTGCACTTCCTGCGGGTGTGGAAGTTGTTCGTATGCCTAAGTTAAGTGATACGATGACAGATGGTGTGATTGAAAAATGGCACAAAAAAGTGGGTGATAAAGTAAAGAGCGGAGAGTTATTAGCAGATATCGCTACTGATAAAGCAACCATGGAATTTGAATCTTTCCAAGATGGTGTATTAATTCATATTGGTGTTCAAGAAAAACAATCAATTCCAGTAGATAGTATTATTGCTATATTAGGAAAAGGTGGCGAAGATATCAATGCTATTTTAGCGTCTGTTAATTCTGCTGGTTCTTCTCCTGCAACTACTTCTGCTCCAAAAGCTGAAGCTCCTGTTCAAACAGCTGCGCCAGTTGTAAATACAACAACAACTTCTTCTTCAAATGATGGAAGAGTAAAAGCCTCTCCTTTAGCTAAAGCATTAGCAAAAGAAAAAGGAATTGATATTTCAAAAGTAACAGGTTCTGGTGATCATGGTCGTGTGACTAAATCAGATATCGAAAATTATAAACCCGCTTCGACAGGCTCAGCAGCCAAATCAAATTTAGGCTCTAGCTTTGTTCCAGGTGCCGAAGGATTTAATGATGAACCAACGTCGCAAATGCGTAAAGTAATTGCGAAACGTTTATTAGAAAGCACAAATGGTGCCCCTCACTTCTATTTAACGATTGAAGTGGACATGGATAATGCGATGCAATCTCGTAATGCGATTAACGCCATTCCTGATACAAAAGTTTCTTTCAACGACTTAGTGATTAAAGCTTGTGCAGCTGCATTACGCAAACATCCAAAAGTAAATTCATCTTGGATGGGCGATAAAATCCGTTACTACTCTCACGTGCACATTGGTGTAGCAGTGGCTGTAGAAGATGGTTTGTTAGTGCCAGTGGTTCGTTTTGCTGATCAAAAATCATTATCTCAAATTAGTGCTGAGGTAAAAGATTTAGGCAAACGTGCAAAAGATAAAAAATTACAACCGGCTGATTGGGAAGGAAATACTTTCACGGTTTCTAATTTAGGAATGTTTGGTATTGATGAGTTTACATCAATCATCAATACACCTGAGTCTTGTATTTTGTCTGTTGGTGCAATTCGTCAAGTACCAGTCGTTAAAAATAATCAAGTAGTGCCAGGTAATGTGATGAAAGTAACTTTAGCTTGTGACCATAGAACGGTTGATGGTGCTACAGGAGCTACATTCTTACAAACATTAAGAACATATTTAGAAAATCCAGTAACTATTTTAGCATAATAAAAAATGGAAGGAACTATTAAGTCAGAAATTAAAAATGGAATAGGAACGATTACTTTTTTTCATCCTCAAAGTAATTCAATGCCAGGTGTTCAATTAAGAAACTTAGCGGCCGAGATTGAAAAATTAGGAAAAGATGATAACGCTAAAGTAATTGTATTACAAAGCGAAGGCGAGAAAGCATTTTGTGCAGGTGCCAGCTTTGACGAATTAATTTCGATTAAAGATATTGATACTGGATTAAAATTCTTTTCAGGTTTTGCAATGGTAATTAATGCGATGCGTAAAGCGCCTAAATTTATTATTGCTCGTGTGCAAGGTAAAGCTGTTGGTGGTGGAGTAGGTATTGCGTCTAGCGCAGATTATACATTTGCAGTGAATGATGCGTCTATTAAATTATCTGAATTAGCAGTAGGTATTGGTCCGTTTGTAGTTGGTCCGGCAGTTGAACGTAAAGTTGGAACATCTGCTTTTTGCCAATTAACTATTAATGCTACCGAATGGCAAACAGCTCAATGGGCTAAAGAAAAAGGTTTATATGCTGAGGTATTTGCAACAGCAGAAGAAATGGATAAAGGTATTGCAACACTTGCTGGTAAATTAGCAACGAGCAATCCTGAAGCGATGATGATGTTAAAAAAAATCATGTGGGAAGGAACTGAAAACTGGGATACGTTATTAGTAGAAAGAGCAGGCATGAGCGGAACTTTAGTACTATCTGAATTTACGGTAAATGCTATTAATAAATTTAAAGCAAAAGCTTAAACCTATTTTTAGTCATGCTGAATTTATTTCAGCATCTCACAAATGTTGATTTTTGTCTCGAGAGATTCTGAAACAAGTTCAGAATGACTCTTTGTACTGCTTAGATATTTTTTTACATGAAAACAATCATCTTACTTCACGGAGCCATAGGCGCTAAAGATCAATTAGAGCCATTAGCTGTTGAGTTAAAACAACAAGGCTACAATGTATTCACTTTTAGCTTTAGCGGCCACGGACAAACACCTTTCCAAACTCATTTTGGTATTGAACAATTTGCTTTGGAGTTAGAGCAATTTATTTCAGAAAATAATTTACAACAACCAACCGTGTTTGGTTATAGCATGGGTGGTTATGTAGCTTTATACTTAGCAAAGCAACAACCAAACTTATTAGGAAATATTATTACCCTCGGAACTAAGTTTGAATGGAGCCCAGAGATTGCAAAAAAAGAAGTGAAGATGCTCGACTCTCAAACCATTATCGAAAAAGTACCCAAATTTGCCGAAGCTTTACAAAAACGTCACGGACAAGATTGGGAATTGTTGTTGCAAAAAACAACAGATATGATGTTTAATCTTGGGAACAAAAATGCATTATCCTTAAATGATTTTACCGCTATTGAAAATAAAGTACTCATTGGTTTAGCCGATAAAGACAATATGGTTAGTCTTGAAGAAACCACTGCCGTTTATAAGCAATTAAAAAATGGTGCGATGTATATGTTGCCAAACACCAAACATCCAATTGAAACGGTGGATGTAAAATTTCTTACAGAAATCATAATTAGATTTAATTAAAAAGGCCAAGATTTCTCTCAGCCTTTTCAATTCTTATAATCTATTTGTAATTAACTCATCATTCGTTTTTTAGCTTCCATACACCATAGTAATTCATCAATAAAAGCTTTCGCTCTTTTTTCGCTTCCTACTTTATCTGTGGGGCTGCCTTGCTCATCATAACTTTCGCTTACTTTAGGAACTGGAAACATGACTGGAACTGTCCACGCTTGAATTTTCCATAATGTAAATTGTAAAGATGTAATGACTTGCGTGCCCCCAAATGCTCCCGCCGAAACGGTTGAGATGGCAACTGGTTTTCTTTTCCATTCATCTAATAGTAAATCAACTACATTTTTTAAACTAGCTGGATATCCACCATTATATTCGGGAGTCACTATAATAACACCATCCGCTGATTTTATTTTTTGTGCAAACTCAAGTGTTTTTGGTAAAGGATTTTTTTGAAAACTTAATCTTTCTTCAAACACCTGAAATTGATAGTCGTATAAATCCAATATATCAACCGAAGCGATATTGTTAGCTTCAATATAATTTTTGAAGAACAAAGCTACTCGATTGCTTTTTCTGTCTTCGCGAACACTGGATGATATGATGGCTATTTTCATTATTTGAATTTAGGCTTTTTTACCTTGACTATGTGCTGCTAAATTAGCAATGCGGTATAATAAACGAGAAGCAACATTTGCATTCCATTCGTCTTCGCCACCAACTTCGTTGATGTCAAAAGCAATAATGGTTTTGCCAGATGCTACTACTTGTTCTAATAAATACAATACCTGGTCAGTTTCAAACCCTCCTGCTACTGGTGTTCCAGTACCTGGACATAATTTTGGATCTAAGCCATCAATGTCAAAACTTAAATAAATGTTTTGTGGCAATTCTGCGACTATTTCTTGGCAAATGGTATCCCAGCTTTTTCCTTTGTATTGTTGTTGTTTAATGTCTCTGTCAAAAAATGTTTTCACGCGTCCGTTTGAGTTATTAATAATCTCTAACTCTGCTTGGCAATAATCTCTGATACCAACTTGCACTAATTTTTGTACGCTATGTCTTTTCAATGCATTGTACATAATAGACGCATGAGAATATTCAAAACCTTCGTAAGCCACACGTAAATCAGCGTGTGCATCAATTTGTAAAATTGCAAACTCTCCAAAGTGCTCTCCTAAAGCGTCAATCATTCCTAATGGAGTAGAGTGGTCGCCACCAATTAAGCCAACACTTTTCTTTTGTTTTAAGAAATGTAAAGCACGTTGTTTTACCCATGCATTCATTTCTTCACACACTTTGTTGACGTCTTTTATTTCATCTATCTCCGAAGAAGGCTCTCCGTTGCATTGTCTGTCAATAATAATTTCAGCAACCGGACGATAGATTTCACTTTTCTCTCTCAAGTCTTCGCTAAAATCATCCATGGCAATTCCCATCTTCCATGCATCTTTTACAATCGGGTCGTAAAGGTCAACTTGAAAAGAAGCATCAAATATTTGTTGTGGACCGTCAATGGTTCCGCCGCCGTAACTCACTGTTACTTCCCAAGGCACAGGTATTAATACAGTTTCAGATTCTTGTGTCGTGAAAGGTAATCCAAACATATTGGCGTTGACATCTCCAACGCTGTTTGGATCAAAGTTTTTTATTTTTTCTTGCTTGTTCATATTGTGTTTCGTTGTTTAATTGTTTATGTGTTTGTTGTGTTGGAGTTTATGTTCAATAAACAAAAAACATCCAAACACTCAAACATTATGGTGCTAGACGTTCTATCTTCCAATTGCCATTCTCTAAAGTAAAAGCAATGCGATCGTGTAAACGATTTTTACGTCCTTGCCAAAATTCGTAGTAGTTTGCTTTGATGATGTAGCCACCCCAAAATTCAGGACGTGGAATTTCTTGATTATTAAATTTAGTTTTATTGCCTTCAATAAAAGTGTTTAATTCTTCACGATTATTTAATACACGACTTTGTGGTGAGCTCCAAGCACCTATTTTAGAATCTTGCGGACGAGCATTAAAATACGCGTCGCTTTTTTCTACTTCTGCTTTTTTAGTGATCACGCCTTCAATACGAATTTGACGTTCTAATTCTGGCCAAAAAAAAGTTAAGCACACGTTAGGGTTTTCTGCAATATGTTGTCCTTTACGCGAATCATAATTAGTATAAAAATAAAATTCGTTGTTAGAGAATTCTCGCAAATAAATAATACGTGCCGATGGTTTATTGTTTTTGTCAACCGTTGCTAAATTACAAGCAGGCACTTCGTTTACCTTGGCATCAATGGCATCTTTCATCCATTGTTCAAATTGTAAATCAGGTGTTTTGTTTAAGTTGTTTTCACTCAATTCACCTTTCATGAAATCTTCTCTTAACTGAGAAATATGCTGGTTAACTTGGCCCATTTTTTGTAATTTTACACAAATATATAGAGTTATTCTTGATAAAAGCAGGAGATATATTAATTGCTAAACCATTTTTACAAGATGGGCATTTTAAGCGTTCGGTTATTTATGTGTGCGAGCATAATAGCGAAGGCAGTTTGGGCTTTATTGTCAATAAATCTCATGGATTATTGTTACGCGATATTTTCCCGCATTTAAAAAATGGTAATTTTCCTTTGTTTGAAGGAGGTCCGGTTTCTCCCAATCAGCTGTTTTATACGCATACTTTGGGAGATAAATTGAGTGGTAGTCAACATGTGGCTGGCAATGTATTTTGGGGAGGAAATTTCATGGAACTTTGCCAAATGATTGAACAGGGTGAAGTAACATCTGATGATATTCGTTTTTATATAGGATACAGTGGTTGGGGCGAAGAGCAGTTGGACGGCGAATTAGAACGTGATATGTGGTTTATGAAGAGTTCTAATTATGTTGATTTAATGCGTATTAACCCTGATGATTTGTGGGGCGAAGAATTGGTAAAAATAAAACCAGGTTATAAAGCGTTTAGTGATTATGCTTTTGATCCTTCGATGAATTAGAAAAAATGTCTAGTTCTCGACTCCGCTCTCACGCCTAGGCGTGATGACAAATCTTTTTTATATTTTAAACCCTTACGCCAATCATACACACATCATCAATTTGCTCAAAGTTTCTTTTCCAATCATTATATGCATTATATAAAATAATGTTTTGCTCACTCATGTCTTTATCCTGAATAGACAAAATCAAATCTTTGAGAGGTTTGTATTTCATCTTTTTGCCAAAGGTGCCGCCAAACTGATCAGCGTAACCATCCGAGAAAGAGTAAATAGTATCTCCACTTTGTAAATCCAATTGATGTAATGTAAATGGATTCATTTTTTCGTAATTACCAATAGGTTGTTTATCGGCTTTAATTTCAATGAGGTAATGTGTAGTTGTAGAAATAATATTTTCTGATGGAATTGTTGGCTCACCTTTTCTCACAATCCATAAAGGATTATTAGCACCAGCAAATTGCAAAGTGGTTTTACCATTTGTTTCTAATAAACGCACTAAAGCAATATCCATCCCGTCTTTTTGAGTGGATTCACCTTGTTTTTTAAACGAAGCCGTTACCATGTTACGCACTTCATTTAAGATTAAATCAGGTTGGTGAATCTGTTTATTATTTACCACTTCGTTTAAAGCGTTACTGCAAATCACACTCATAATAGCGCCTGGTACACCGTGCCCAGTGCAATCGGCTGCGGCAAAAATACGAGATGGAGTAGGTGTGTTTAATTGAGTGTACCAATAAAAATCACCACTTACAATATCTTTTGGTTTAAATAATAAAAAGGCTTGAGGAAAAATTTTTGTCAGTAAATCTTTTTCAGGTAAATACGCATCTTGTATGCGTTTGGCATAGGTAATACTATCAGTTATTTCTTTACTTTTTTCTTCTAACTGATGATGTTGTGCGGCAATTTGATCGAAAGCATTTTTAAGCTCCACATGTTTTAAGCGGTGAATCTCTGCTTCTTTTTCTGCTGACTCCACTGAAAAAGCAATCTGTTGATTTTTAAGTGTATTAACTTTATCGTTACTTAAAATCTCTTGACGTAATTGATTGTAAGTTTTATAATGTAATAAAGCTTGCGTTAAATCACCTGCTTTTTCAAAGGCTTGAGCTAGTAACTCATGCACTTCGGATTGAATGGATGTGATTTTTAATTCTTGAGAAATCGCTAAGGCTTTATTTAAACAAGCAATACTTTCAGTGATGTTAGGTTGATTTAAATAAATTTTTCCTTTGCCTAACAAACATAATACATCAAAACGTTTTTCTTGCTTTACGTTAGATTTTTCAGCCTTTTGGTAATACTCTAAAGATAAAGTCCAGTTTTCTTGTTCAGAGTACAAACTTGCCAAGCCTAGATATGTCCAAGGAATGCCATCTTCGTCTTTTATGCTTTCTCTTAATGCTAAGCTTTGATTATAAAAGTTTTTAGCTTCTTCGTAATGTTTGTTCAATACATAATTACGTGCAATTAAATTTAATGAAGAGGCCGCTGCTTTATCATCTTTAATGTGCTGGCGAATTGTTAAACCTTTAGTTAAAGTATCAATCGCATTTTTATAATCGTGTATGCGTGAATATATTTGACCTAAAGTGGTATAGCAATCTCCTTTATTAGTTTCATCGTCTATGAGTTCACTTGCTTTTACAGCATTTAAAGCATGTTGCATGGCTTTTTCGTACTGACCAAATTGGTCGTACATACTAGCACAAATAAAATTTGCTCGTGAAATTCCAAGAGACACATTTACGCTTTCAAAATAACTCAATGCTTCGTTTGCAATAATTAATGGTGTGCTTTCGCTCGATTTCCAAAAATTTAATTGGGCAATCGTTAATTGTGCAAAATGAAAATCAACGAGGTTGTTATATTTCTCAGCATTTTCTTTTGCTTGTAAAGCCAATTCCATAGCCTTTGTTCTGTCAATATATCTATTGTCCCAAGCTTTGATATTTAACTCGTGAATAACACTAACATATGAATTGGTTGATGACATAAAGGACTATTGAGGCAAATAACTAACGATGGATGAAATAGATTCGGTATAAGAACCTGTAGGATATTTTTCTTTTAAAAGAGCTGCTGTTTTTTTAACGTTATCAAAATAACCTAAGTTATAATAACTCATGGTTAAAAGATACAGTTGCAATTGTTCTTTATCACTATCTAATTTAAATAAATCTAATAATTGATTTCTGGTATACACTTCATCCGTGTATTGATGATTTTCGTTATAAATTTTCGCGTAGTTTTCTAAAACATTCACCATAGGATCTAAATCCTTTACATTTTTTTGATAGTTGGAATAATCGTTTTGTAAGTTTTTTAAATCTTGATTTAATTCTCTAATGGTTTTGTCGTATGCTTTTTGATTGACTTTGTATTCTTCGGTCTTACCTTTTAAAGTTTCAAATTGTTTACGTGCTTCGTCTATGCTTTTTAGTTTAGCAGTGTGGTTAATGAATCCATCCCATGCAGATAAAGAAACTTCCATATCGTCTTCACTGCTCGGTTTGTGATTTGCAATGTAACGTTCACATATGGCCAGTAATAAATCAGGACGATTGTATTGCTCGTTACTAAACAACCATTTAATGACTTTTTCTAATTCAGCTTTGGAGCCTTTTTTAGAAATAGTTTCCAGTTCTTTTATTTTTTCTGCTTTCTCAGCAGTTTTAGTTTTAAAATCCTCTAAACTATTTTCTAAGGAAAAAGTTCTGTCTTGATCATCGGATTCTGTAAACACAATTTTGCAAGCCGCTACAATATCTTCCATCGTTTTGGTATCGTTAAAGTGTCGAGCCACATTAAAAAATTCTGTAAATTCATTAAACTTTATGCTTTCATCCCAATTTTTAATGACGTCAGCATTTGCACTTAATACTTGCGATTTATATAATTGTAAATAGCGTTTATATTCTTTATCATTTACAAATTGCAAATTTGATTTCCATTCTAGTTTGTTTAAATAGTTCACATAAGCATCTATAGATTCTGCCGACAATTTAGCATCAATGCCTTTTTTGCCATTGCTGCGTTGCTCTAGTTCTTTAATAGCGGTCTCTAAATTCATTTTCACGCTTTGAAAATACATGCTAGTAGGGTAGTTGGTAATAAATGTTTTTGCGGCATCAATGACTTCTTCGTATTTTTTTAAAGCCGATAAAGCCATACAATCGTAAAATAATAGCATTTCTCCTAAAGTCATAGGCGAAGCTTCTCCGTATACTTTTTTCTTTTCATCTAATTTCATTTTACGTAACGAATTATTAAATGATAATAATTGATTGTATTTATAAGAAGATAAAAGAGTTGTCCAAACATTACTGATTTGCATGCCAAACTTATCGTTATTAGCGTCTAAACTATTGATGGTGTTTTTTAATTCTTCCTGAATTAACTGTTCGCGTTGAAGTTCTACTTTCTTTAACCATTCTTTAATATCCTCTAGTTTGTTTTTAGCAAAACGAAATTTCGGATTTTCTTTAATGGTTTTTTCTAAAATCTGTTTAGCATCAGTACTCATGCCCACATCTTGTAGTTCTAATGCGTTTGAATAGTTCACTACTTCTTTTAAAGTAACTTCTTCTCCAGCTTTATATAGTCCGCTTAAATCAGGACTGTAAGGTACATTAATGTTTTTTGCTAATAAGTTAGCGAGTTGCTGATGTAAGGCAAAAAAGTTGTTTTTATTTCCACTGACTTGTTCGGCAAAAATAACACCACCTGTTTGCACATCAATTAATCTTGCATCCAAACGAATCACATTATCTAACACATAAAACGAACCCGTTAAAATATTTTGTGCACCTAAACCTTTTCCTAATTTTTGTGCCGTAGCTTGATCAAAGTATTTAGATTGCCCTAATTTAATTTCCTGAATTAATTTTTCTAGTTTCTCACGTTCTACTATAGTTACGCCTTTTACTTTTGATAAATCGGTAATCAACATGTCGGCAATACCTTTAGATAAGGCATTGTACTTAGCATCTCCACTCGAATTATCAAAATAGGAAATAGCAATGGTTTTTGCATAACTGTGTAATGCAAATACAATCGCTATTAAAAACAAGAATCCTTTTTTCATTACACGTTAGTGTTTAATTTATCAAGTGCTTTTTTTGCAGGTGCAAAATCAGGATTTTTTTGAAGTACTTTTTTTAGTAATTCAATCGCTTTTCCGTTTTCTCCCTTATCCATTTTATCTAAAGCATCTGAATATAACAAAGAGGTTTCGTAACTTAACGAAGACGTTTTAGTTTCTGTTGCTTCTTTAGTATCAGCGTTTAATTCTACATTTAAACCACTTGCAATTTTCACTACCAATTTTTTCTCTAAATCAAAAAAGGTATTGGTTTGTCCGTCAATCCCTTCGCTTTTAATAATTTTTCCAGTTTCTACATCAATAATGCGAGCATCCATACGCATGCTACCCATTAAATCAAAAAATGCTCCCGTTAAAATATATTGCACGCCTAATAGTTTTCCAACTTTAGTAGCAGTAGATGCGTCAAACTCTTTAGAGTTATTTAATTTTTGCTCTTTTAAAATTTCTTCTAATCGCGCACGTTCAATGACATTTAGCATTTTAATTTTTGATAAATCAGAAATCAACATGTCTGCTAAGCCTTTTCTTAAACGTGATAATTCAGCATTATCAGATCCATTATCAAAATATAAAATAGCAATACGTTTGGCATCTGTATTAGGTGTTGCACTATTTAAATCATCAACAATCGCTTCTTGTTGATTGACTGAATTATCTGTAGCATTAGTTGCTTGTTGTGCTTGTGTTGCAATTTCGTTAGAGTCTTTATTTAAGAAATAGAATGCTGCAAAACCTCCAATCAATACAATTAAAGCCACTAATAAAATGGGAACTAAAGGCGATTTTTTTTGAGTAACAGTAGCTGATGTAGGAATGTTTGTATTTCTTCCTCCATTGGATTCAGCATAGCTTTGCACAGGCGTAATTAATTCGTTTGGTACATTGCCTTTTAAATATTCTAAGAAAAACCAATTCGTTAAACTAGCTAATGCTGTTTGGCAAGGCGCAATCCATTCACGTGTAGCTTCTGATAAATCATCTTGTGCATGCGCGGCATAATTACCATACGTTTGAATAGTGCCTATTAAAATTCCGATTTTATCTGGAATAATTTTCTTTTGTAATAACTCACGTCCGTAATCATTCAACATCATTTTGCTTTTTGGTTCGCCCAATTCTTTGGTGTACATAAAGCGACAAATAGCTTCCGTAGTTCTACGAGCATTTTGCAAAAATGTATCAGGGTCTTGGTCGGCATAACCAAATGATTTTACAAGCATTCGGCTTAGGTGAGTGACTTTCTCTTCTAAGCTTTCAATTTGTTGGTCTTTATTAGTGTCAGACATAGTTTTGTGATTATTACCAAAAATACAAATTATATTGCATTAGAAAGTGTCAAAAGCTGGCTATTTTTGTAAAAAACAAGCATACTAAATTCAGATTGCCGCCACCAAAGTACCGTTCACCGACTATCTGAGTAATCCTACCTAATTGCTGTTGTACCGCTAGTATTCCTCACATACCTTTACAAAAAAATAGAACAAATGACAAATCAAGAAGAACACATGGATTTTGAAGAAATGTGTCAGCAATCAGAAAAAAGCCAAAGAAGGGGTAAAGTGATCGGAGGAATTTTAGTAGTGATAGCAGGCTCACTGTATTTAGCAAAAGAGTTAGGTGCAGATATTCCTTACTGGTTATTTACCTGGAAAACATTATTAATTGCCTTAGGTATTATTACAGGCGTGAAGCATAATTTTAGAAACGCTTGGTGGTTTTTCTTAATAGCTATTGGCAGCATATTTTTATTAGGAGATTTTTATCCTCAAATGAATATCCAAGCTTTACTGTGGCCAATTATAATTATTCTAATTGGTATTATTATGATATTTAAACCAAAACGTAAACATAAGTTTCGCCATTGGGGAAAATATTACGAAAAAAAGTATGGTAAAGAATATGAGGAGAAATACACAAAATATTATGAAAATAAATATGGTATTCAAGATGATTATAATAAATGTTGTACGAAGGAATCTTCAAGTACTGATGATTATGTTGATTTTACAACGTTTATGGGTAGTGTAAAAAAAAATATTCTTTCCAAAAATTTTAAGGGAGGCGAAATAACTAACGTATTTGGTGGTTCAGAAATTAATTTATCACAGGCAGATATTGATAAAACAGCAACTTTAGAATTGACGAATGTATTTGGAGGAACAAGATTAATTATTCCTGCAAATTGGGAAGTGCATTCAGAACTAGTTTCAGTATTTGGAAATATAGAAGATAAAAGATCTATACAACCTAAGTTAAATGCTGAAGTTGAAAAAGTCTTAGTTCTTAAGGGCAATACATTTATGGGTGGTATTGAAATAAAAAGCTATTAATCTTAAAAAAACATATATACTATGCAACGTTATTTAGTGAAACTGATGTTTAACATCAATATCGACAATGGAAATCATGCTCATCAATTTGACGAACAAATTAGAATTGTAGAAGCATATACTTTAGAAGCTGCGTTTCAAAAGGCTAGAAATATTGGTAAGAAAGAAGAAGAGACATTTGTCAATAATGAAAATAAAATGGTAAACTGGCAGTTTATTGACGTAACCGATGTTTACGAGCTAGAGTCTTTAAAAGATGGAGAACAAGTGTATTCAACAACACATGAAAATACGGAGCGTCATTCGTTTATTAATTATGTGCGACAAAAAGCAATGTTAATTCAAGCAAAAAGCTTAACTTTTGCATAGTTAATTTATTTGAAAACATATACTTCATATCCATTAAAAAAAATGCTTGCCATGTATGTTGGATGGTGGATGGTTTGGGCATGTATTCAAACTTGGGTTCTTCATCATTTAGAATTAAACTGGCACGCTGCAATTATTGACTCTTTAGTATCTAATGGATTATTAGCCTTGGCATGTATTGCTGCTATTATTTTGTATCGCTATTATCAACCAGGCAGAAGCAATCGAATATACAGGCTAATATTTGCACTTAGTATCACAATTTTATATAGTATTACTTTTAAATGGATTATTACGTATTTATTAGGTGCAGATGAATACTACACTGATTTCTTAGAAAAGTCAATGCCAATTCGCTCTATTATATCATTACTCGTATTAACTTTTTTAACGATAACAAATTGGTTATTATATAATATAGAGGAGCAAAAAGAAAAAGAACAACGTCGTAATGATGCAGAGCAGTTAGTAAAAGAAGCAGAACTTGCCAGATTACGTCAGCAATTGCAGCCACATTTTTTATTTAATAGTTTAAATTCGATTAGTGCTTTGGCAGGAACAAAGCCCAACGAAGCTAGAAAAATGATACAGCAATTGTCAGATTTTTTGAGAGGTACGTTGAAAAAAGATGAGCAACAAACTGTCCCATTAAATGAAGAATTAGAACATTTAAAATTGTATTTAGAAATTGAGAAAGTTCGTTTTGGACATCGTTTACAAGTGGAAATTAATATTGATAAAGAAAATTTAGAAGCTTATTTGCCGCCTTTACTATTACAGCCCATTGTTGAGAATGCCATTAAGTTTGGGTTGTATGATACTGTTGAGGATATTACTATTAGTATTTCATCACATTTAGAAAATGGTTATTTAAACATTCAAATCAAAAATCCGTTTGATTCAGATACACAACAAGCTAATGAAGGAACTGGTTTTGGGTTAAGTTCAGTTCAACGCCGTTTGTTTTTATTGTATGCTCGAAATGATTTAATGACCACGGAAAAAAAGAACGGACAATTTATTACGTCTTTAAAAATACCACAAATTAAAAAATGAATAAAGTAGTGATTATAGATGATGAGCCATTAGCTCGTAGTTTAGTTGTAGAATACATACAACAACATCCATCTATTGAAATAGTAGCAGAATGCAATGACGGTTTTCAAGGAGTGAAAGCCATTATGCAACATAAACCTGATTTGATTTTTTTAGACATCCAAATGCCAAAAATTAACGGATTTGAAATGTTAGAACTATTAGATTCAACACCCTCTGTTATTTTTACGACTGCTTTTGATGAATATGCCATTAAAGCCTTTGAAGCTAATGCCATTGATTATTTGCTAAAGCCCTTTAGTAAAGAACGTTTTGATTTAGCGATTCAAAAGTGGAATGAGAAAAAAAGCACATCATCAGAAAAAAACATTCAATCGCTTTTAGAAAATACCACCAAACAACCTGACGAGAAAAATAGAATTGTTGTAAAGAATGGAAGTGATATCAGAATAGTGCCTATGGCTGATGTGATGTATATAGAAGCCTATGATGATTATGTGAAAATCTTCACTAAAGACACTTACTACTTAAAAAAGAAAACAATGAACTACTACGAACAAGTTTTAGATAGTTCTCAGTTTTTTAGAACACATCGTTCCTTCATCATCAATTTACAAGAATTGACTAAAATAGAACCCTTAGAAAAAAATACCTATGTCGTGTTACTTAAAAACGGAAAAAAAATTCCATTAAGTCGTACGGGTTATTCTAAATTAAAAGAAACGTTAGGCGTTTAATAATATGTCACTTCGAGCGAAGTCGAGAAGCGTTCTTTAATATTATGTCTAGTTCTCGACTCCACTCGAACTGACAGTATAAATAAAAACTAAATCATGTCACTTATAAAATCATTAGGTAAAAATCCTTCAGGGAAAAGATTGGAGCGCATGAAGCAATCGCCTAATTATAAAAACAACGTTTTTCAAAATTTATCGCATACCGAGCAGTTATCAAAAGATAGTTCGTATGCAAAAATCATGAAAGACAACTTTACCAAATCAAAACACGTTGAACCAAAGAAAGCGTTGCCTTTTGTTAAAACAGATTTAAATACAATTTATGCAGAAGAACCAGTCATTGTTTGGTTTGGACATTCATCCTACTTGCTTAAAATTAATGGTAAAACCATTTTAGTTGATCCCGTATTGAGTGGCAATGCTTCTCCATTTTCGTTTATGATAAAAGCATTTAAAGGGGCAGATGAATATAAGGCGGAACATATGCCTAAAATTGATTTGCTATTATTAACGCACGATCATTATGATCATTTGGATTATAAAACATTAAAACTTTTGCGTTCTAAAATCAAACAAATTTATTGTCCTTTAGGTATTGGGTCTCATTTAGAACATTGGGGTTTTGAAGAGTCGAGAATAACAGAATTAGATTGGTGGGAAACCAATTCGTTTGCAAATGACATTGAAATTACTGCAACGCCCGCAAGACATTATACAGGACGAACGATGGTACGCTCCAAAATGTTGTGGGCTTCTTATGTTTTAAAAACCACAACGCATTCCATTTATTTAGGTGGCGATTCAGGTTACGATGCTCATTTTAAAATGATAGGTGAACAATATGGACCTTTTGATATTGCTTTATTAGAATCAGGGCAGTACAATACATCTTGGCCAAATATCCACATGATGCCAGAAGAAACAGTACAAGCAAGTATTGACTTAAACGCCACTATTTTATTTCCAATTCATTGGGGCAAATTTGCTTTAGCTATGCACGATTGGGATGAACCTATTAAGCGTGTTTTGAAAAAAGCAAATGAGTTAAGTGTAAAAGTAACCACGCCAAAGATTGGCGAACCTTTACTAATAAGTAGATATCACGAGACAAAATCGTGGTGGGAGTTTGAAAAATAGTTTTTATCTCTTTATTCCTTTATTTGCAAGTCTTTTGAGCCATTTATAGCATAAAAACAGACATTTTATGCTCACTAAAAAATACGTATTTATACGGATGCGCTTCTGATTTTAATTATTTAATTTAGCTTGCTATTATATGTTATTATATACCACTTTACATAAGATGTAATTGATAGTATTGAATTGTATTATTTTTTAATCAATAAAATGTTTTATGGCTTTTAATAATAAAATTAATAATAAGCCTGAGATAGGTTCAGATGAAATTTATAGTTTTAAAATTCTTTTTGAATCAAGTCCAGGCTTATACTTAATCCTCTTGCCAGATTTGACTATTTATGCAGTGAGTGATGAGTATCTTAAAGCCACAATGACTACTCGTGAGGGTATTATTGGTAAAAATTTATTTGAAGTATTTCCTGATAATCCAGATGATATTTCAGCAGATGGTACAGCTAATCTTCGCTCATCGCTTAATACGGTTTTAAAAACCAAGGAAGCTCATAGAATGTCAGCTCAAAAATATGATATTCGTAAACCAGATGGAGTTTTTGAAGTTCGTTATTGGAGTCCATTAAATAAACCTGTATTAAATGATAAAAAGGAGGTTGTGTTTTTAATCCATAGTGTTGAGGATATTACTTTACGAATAAATCATGAGAAGGAAATTGCTGAAAGAATTAAAGATGTCTCTGACTATAAGTTTGCGCTTGATGAAGCGGGTATTGTAGCATTTACAGATAAGAAGGGGATCATAAAATATGTCAACGAAAAATTCTGCCAAATTTCAAAGTACTCTAGAGAAGAGTTAATTGGACAAGATCACCGAATAGTAAATTCTGGATATCATAGTAAAGAATTTATGAGGAATCTCTGGGCTACTATTTCAAGTGGCAAAGTGTGGAAGGGAGAAATCAAAAATTTGGCCAAAGATGGTACGCCGTATTGGGTTGATACTAGAATTGTTCCTTTTTTGGATGATGATGGAAAACCATATCAATATGTAGCCGTTAGACTTGACATTACTAAACAAAAAGAATTAGAGTATCAACTAAAAAGCCAAGCTGAGGAATTGATAGTTCAACAAGAAGAACTAGAGGAAGTTAATACAGAATTACAAGCTCAAACTAAAAATCTTCTTGCTTCTGAAGAAGAGTTAAGGGTGCAACAAGAAGAATTGATGTCAGCAAATCATCAGTTAAGAGAGAAACGTCAATTGCTTGAAGAAAAAAATTCTGAACTAGTTGCTACATCCCTTGAACTTAATCAAAAAGCGAATGAATTAGAACTAAGTAGTAAGTATAAATCAGAATTCTTGGCTAATATGAGCCATGAATTACGTACCCCTCTTAATTCAATTTTACTACTAAGTAAGTTGCTAGCAGATAATAATGAGAGCAATCTTAGTAAAGAACAAGTCGAATTTTCTACAGTCATTTATAATTCAGGAAATAATTTATTGGAACTTATTAATGACATACTGGATCTTTCTAAAATAGAGTCAGGGAAAATGGATGTGGAGATTGAAAGCGTTAAAATAGCAGATATTTATAAAAACCTGACTGATCTTTTTAATCCTTTGGCAAAAGAAAAAGGAATTTTATTTTCTATTTACATTAATGAAGCGGTTCTTCCAGTTATGCAGACCGACAGAATTAAAATTGAGCAAGTTTTAAAAAACTTTTTATCCAATGCCTTTAAGTTTACAGAAAACGGAAGTGTTGAATTAATAATCAGAAAGCCTAACGAATTAGAGTGTAGTAAATTAAATATTGACGAAGATCATTTTATTTCATTTGAAGTTAAAGATTCTGGGATTGGAATTCCTGAAGAAAAACATACGATGGTATTTGAAGCTTTTCAACAAGCTGATGGATCAACAAGAAGAAAATATGGAGGAACAGGACTCGGACTATCCATTAGTCGAGAAATTTCAAAAATACTAGGTGGAGAAATTTTGATGCAAAGTGAATTAGGAAAAGGCAGTTCATTTACATTAGTGTTACCTTATGAAGCTTCTTCTTTAAAGAATGATTTGTTTAATACGATAGGATTAAATACAAAAGATGATGAAGGTATTCCAAATCCATTGATAAAGGATGCAAATGTAGTATCTCACACTCCTTCTGAAATAGCTGATGATCGTTTTAAGCTAAAGTCCAATGATAAAATCATATTGATAGTTGAGGATGATACTTTTTTTGCAGAAACCTTATTGAAATTTGTAAATGAAAGAGGCTATAAGGCTGTAGTTGCTGTTAGTGGTGCCAATGCTTTGGATTTTGCAATTAAATATAAACCAGTTTGTATTTTATTAGACATTCAGTTGCCAGTAAAAAGTGGTTGGACAGTGATGAGGGAGCTAAAAAATAATTTATTGGTAAAAAACATTCCTGTATATATCATGTCTTCTTTAGAATTAAAGCCTAAAGCTAACATTGATGCGGGAGCCTATAATATTATAAGCAAACCATTAGCAAAACAGGAATTAGGTAAAGTTTTAGATAAAATAGATGCATTATTGGGACACTCTCAGAAGAAAATACTCTTGGTTGATAATAATGAAGTGCATGCAACGGCAATAAGTAGTTTTATTAATGATGAGTCAAAAATATGTCTTTCAGCAGCCACTGCAAATGAGGCCTATGAAATTTTAAAGAAAGAGTTGATAGATTGTGTTGTACTTGACATGGGCTTGCCAGATACAAATGGCTATGAAGTTCTCGAAAAAATAAAAAAGGACGAAAGCTTGGAAAAAATTCCTGTTATCATTTATACTGGGAAATCTTTGTCAATTCAAGAAGAAAAAAGATTAAGACAATATGCCAATGCCATTATTATAAAAACAGTTGATAGTTTTGAGCGTTTATCAAGTGAAATTTCGTTATTTCTTAATCAACGGTATTTGGCAGAAGAATTAAAAACAAGAAAGACGCCATACATTAAGGATAAAGTATTAGAAGGAAAACACATTCTTGTTGTAGATGATGACGTAAGAAATATTTTTTCTTTAACGAGATTGCTTGAATATCAAAAAATCAAGGTGAGTTCGGCAAGCGATGGGGCGGAAGCCAATGAGATTTTATACAAAGACAGAAGTATTGATTTAGTATTAATGGATATGATGATGCCTACTAAGGATGGCTATGAAACGATTAAAGATATTCGAAAAGATTCAACCTTTGAAAAATTACCAATAATTGCGGTTACTGCAAAAGCCATGCTTGGTGATCGTGATAAATGTATTGAAGCAGGAGCTAATGACTATCTCACTAAACCAGTGGACGGAGATCGACTGCTTGCTTTATTACGAGTGTGGCTTTATAAATAAAATATGATACTGAAAGGAAAAACGATTTTAATAGTAGATGATGACGAAAGAAATGTTTTCGCTTTATCAGCTGTTTTAAAAACTACTGGTCCAGAAATAATTACTGCGACTGATGGAATTGATTGTATTGCTAAGTTAAGACTGCATCCTAATATAGATCTTGTTTTATTGGATATGATGATGCCAGATATGGATGGCTATCAAACCATCAATGTGATACGAAAAGATGATTCCTTAAAACATCTGCCAATTATTTCATTAACAGCATTAGCTATGAGTGGCGATATGGAAAAATGCATTGAAATTGGGGCAAATGATTATTGTTCTAAGCCTGTTGACTTTAAAATATTGCTTTCAAAAATAAAAACATTGTTGAGTTTATGAAGGAAAGTCTTTCAATACATATAAGTGATGAGGAAATTCAAAATTTGAATAAAATGATTTATATCCAATATGGATATGATTTCTCCGACTACTCTCTTGCCTCATACAAAAGAAGGTTAAGTAGGATAATGATTAATTTTAAAATATTGAATTTAACGGATTTAGAATATAAATTAGTTGAAGATGAATTGTTTTTCAATGTTTTCTTAGAAGAAGTTACTGTTAATGTAACAGAAATGTTCAGGGATCCTGATTTTTATAAATGTTTACGCAGAGATATTATCCCTCAGCTTTCCACTTATCCCATGATTAGAATTTGGCATGCTGGATGCTCTACAGGAGAAGAAGTTTATTCGTTAGCGATATTATTAAAAGAAGCCGATTTACTTAAACGATCGTTGCTTTATGCAACAGATATTAACGAAGATGTATTAATCAAGGCTAAATCAGGTTCTTTTTCTTTAGAATTGATGAAAGAGTATAACGAAAATTATAAAAATACTGGAGGCTTGTTCGATCTTTCGGATTACTATACGGTTAAAGATGATAGGGCTATTTTTAATGAGGAATTTAGAAATAGAATGGTATTCTCTCCGCATAATTTGATTCAGGATAAAAGTTTTAATGAATTTAATTTAATTCTTTGTAGAAATGTACTCATATATTTTAATAGAGATCTTCAAAATAGAGTAATAAAACTTTTCTCGATGAGTCTTTCATCATTTGGATATTTAGCACTTGGTTCAAAAGAAACATTAGAACTCAATGGAGTGAATGAAGAATTTGAATTGGTTAATAAGCAACAAAAAATATGGAAGAGAAAGAAATAATAGTTTTTGGTGGATCTGCGGGAAGTGTTGATGTGTTATTAAGCATTCTTCCAAAACTACCAGTAAAGTTTCCTTTTCCCATTGTTGTGGTTATTCATCGAAAAGACATGGATGACAGTGTGCTTGAGAGTGTGATGAAATCAAGGTGCCAATTAAATGTCATAGAGATAGAAGACAAAACATTCATTAAAGATGGAACCATTTTTTTAGCACCAGCTGGGTATCATCTGTTAGTTGAAAATGATTATAGTTTTTCTCTTGATCTTTCAGAAAAAATTAATTTTTCGAGACCAAATATTGATGTTGCACTCGAAAGTATTGTGAACATATATAAAAACAGGGTTATAGGAATATTACTAAGTGGTGGAAATGAAGATGGAGCTAGAGGTATGAAATTAATTAAGGATGCTGGCGGACTTATCATGATTCAATCACCAGAATCATCTTCGGTGCCAGTGATGCCAAAATCTATCGAGTCTTTGGTTGAACCGCATAACATATTGAGTCCTGATGAAATTTGTAATTTTTTACTTAGCAAATCTTTGTCATGTAATAAAAGAGTTTTTAAATAAAAATCTAATTGAATAATAATTTAAGTTTAACTGCAATGGATAATCTCAAAGACTACAAAATTTTATTAGTTGATGATAGAAAAGAGAATTTGATTGCGCTTACCGCTGTGTTAAAAAATGCAGGGTACACCACGGATTCTGCATTATCTGGTGAAGAAGCATTGAAATTATTACTAAAAAATGATTATGGATTACTTATTCTTGATGTTCAAATGCCTGAAATGAATGGATTTGAATTGGCAGAATTAATTAAAGGCAATAGTAGAACCAAAGAGATTCCACTTATTTTTTTATCAGCAAATGCCATACAAAAAGAATTTTATACAAAAGGCCATGAAGCAGGGGCATTAGATTATATGACAAAACCTGTTGATGAAAAACTATTTCTTCTAAAAGTTAAAAATTTATTAGAGATTCATCATTCAAGAACCGAATTACAAAAACTTAATCATTCACTCGAAAAAAGAGCTATTGAGGCAAAAATCTCATATCAGGATTTATATTACTCTTTACCTCAAGAAGTTTATCTAATTAACCAACAAGGAATAATTGTTTCTATTAATCGCCTCAATTATCTTTGTTGCGAATTTCATGTATCAGAACTTATTGGGCAACATTATTCGAGTTTAAAGTATCTGCAATTCGTATCCAATGATGTCAATAAGCTAAACTTGTTTAATAAAAAATCAAATGAACCTAAACGCATTGAATTTAAATTCAAGAAAAAAAATGGGCAAGATTTTTATGGAGAAGCTATTATAACACAAACCTTGATTGATGGAGAAACTCACATTCAAGTTTCTGTATCCGACATCACAAACAAAAAAAATGCAGAGGAAAAAATAATAGCTAGCGAAGCCAGATTGCGTGTGGCGCAAAAAATGGCAAAAATTGGTGATTGGTGGTTTGATATTGTGTCTGGAGAGTTAATATGGTCGAGTGAAATGTATAATATATATAATTGTGATCCCGATAAATTTTCTCCAAATGTGTATTCATTAGTTAGTCTTGTTCATCATGATGATAAACCATTATTAAAAAAATGGATTGAGGATTTGTATATAGGGAAAAAAAATCCAGCTTTAGTATTCCGTGTAATTAATCCCGATAACAGCATAAAATACATATTAGGAGATGGCGAAATTATTTTTGATGATTTAGGAAAGCCTATTATAGCAGTTGGTACAGCTCAGGATATTACTCATCTTCGAGAAGTTCAAGAAAAATTAAAAAAAACCATTGATGATCTTAATAATAGATGTAATGAATTGACGCAATTTAATTATATAGTTTCTCATAATTTAAGAGCACCTGTGGCTACCATTATGGGTTTATCTGGTTTAATCAATCAAGAGAATATTAGTAAAGAAGAACAGCAGAAAATTATGGATTATATCCGAACAGCGATTACTAATATGGATGAACATATTAAACATTTAAATTTGGTGCTTTCTACTCGCTCAGGCTTAAATGAAAAAAAGGAACTTGTTTCTTTTTCATCTATCATTAAAAGTATTTCGGATTCATTTGAGAATGAAATTAATACCTCTGGAGCTATTATTGAAATTCAAATTCAAGAAACTGTCAAGGAGATATATACCATAAAGAGTTATTTAGAAAGTATATTTTGTAATTTAATTAGTAATGCCATTAAATTTAGGGATTCACACAGAAAGCAAAATATTAGGATACACATACAGGATACAGATACTGAATTTTTGATTACAGTATCGGATACTGGAATTGGTATAGATTTAAATTTACATAGCGAACATATATTTGGTTTATACAAACGCTTTAATTTTGAAACCGAAGGCAAAGGCTTAGGATTACACATGGTAAAAACTCAAATTGAAACTTTGGGCGGTAAAATTGAAATACAAAGTCAACCAAACCAAGGCACAACATTTACTATTGCATTGCCTAAATAATTTTACTGCTATTATTAGGCGTATTATGGATTTAAAACACCATGTTCAACAGCATATTTTACAATTCCTGCTGTGTTTTTAAGATTGAGTTTGGCAATAATATTTCTTCGATGAGTATCAACCGTACGTTTACCAATAAATAGTTTTTCTGCAATTTGAGTACTGCTAAATTCTTTCACAATAAGTATCATGATTTCTTTCTCCCTGGTTGATAGTACATTTCTGTAGTCGATGGTGAAATTATAATTTTCTCCAGCTGTTAAATTATTTGTAGAATCATTGATGATAACCTGGGAGGCTTCGTTACAAAAGTATTTATTTCCGTTAGCAATTGTAACGATTGCTTTTGTTAATTCGTCAAGTCCCGTATTTTTTAGCAAATAACCAACTGCGCCAGCCGAAATCATTTGCTTAATCATATATTCTTCCTTATGCATGGTAAGCGCTAGTATTTTGTACGAGGGGCTTTTTTTTACCAAAAACTTTGTAATACTGATTCCATTTTGTCCTGGCAAACTAATATCCAATAATATGACGTCATACTTTGTTTTAGTAGCCAATTCAATTACTTCATTTCCCTCGCCAGCTTCTTCAATTTCGGGAATAAATGCCTTTTGTTGCGAAAGCATTAACTTGATGCCATTTCTTACCACAGAGTGATCGTCGGCTAATAATATTTTTATTCTACGCATAATTTTCGCTAATTGTAAATTCTAAGAAGGTGCCTTTTCCAAGTTCACTCTCAAATTTGTAAGTTGTGTTGAGTGCTAATAATCTAGTTTTTATATTAAAAATGCCATTTCCCTGTGAAACGGATTCTAACTTAAATCCTTTTCCGTTATCTTTTATGAATACAACAATCTCATTTTCTTTTTTAGAAATATGTAATTCTAGTTTTGTGAGTTGAGAATGTTTTAAACTATTATTTATAAATTCTTGAATGATTCTATAAATATTTATTTGATAATCTTTATGAAGTTGTATGCTAATATTGGGGAAATTATATTCAATATTAGTAACCATGTTAAGCTTTTTAACGAGCTCATCAATGGCTTGAATAAGTCCTCCGTTTTCTAATGCCTTAGGCATTAAATCAAAAGAGATGTTACGTATAGTTTCTAATGAGCTGTCTAAAATTATTTTGCAAGTTTCAAAAGCACTGATGTAGGCCTCAGATTTTGAGTCCATCACAGCTAAGGCATTTAAATACATTTTGATGGCATTTAACTCTTGCCCAAGAGAATCGTGTAAATCGTAAGCTAGCCGTTTTCTTTCTGTTTCTTGAGCCGAGATAGCAATTCGTAGTTCATTTATTTCTTTATTTTTTTGCTCTGTAATATCATTAGCAATAAATAAGTAACCTTTGTGGTTATTTAATCTGTCGGTAACTTTGGCTAAGGTGCAAGCGATAGGAATTTCAGAATTTTGATTAATGGATAAGGAAGATTCAAAGACTACAAATTGTCCGCCAGCTTCTAATGACTCTTGTATTTTACTTTCTATTGAAATATTTTGTTCATGAATAATGGTTCTGATATTTTGCCCTTTTAAATCTTTTATGTTTTTGCCAAGCACTTTTTCTGTAGCAAGGTTAAGATCAAGTATTTTACCTTCAGCATCTATATAAATTAAAATTTCAGATACCGAATTATAAATATTCATAAAATAATCGCGAGAAATGGTTGTTTTTTCTAACTCCTCTCCAAGCATATTAATTCCAGCAATAATCGTATCTCTATCATCGCGTTTATCAGAAATTTCTAAACGCTTATGTAGTTCACCATTGGCATAGGCAATGATGATTTCTTCTATAGCATCAATATCTACTAATTCAACTTTCATTTATAGAGTTCTAACCATTTAAGCGCTTCTGCTTTATTTGTAAATAATTTAAGCGGAATATTTGATTTACTAATATTTACTTTAATTAAAAAGTTTGCAAAAAAAGTATCCAATCTAGAGTTTACTAAAATCGCAGTGGCAGTCAAGCCTTCACTGCCTTGAGGTTCAGAAAAAAAATCCCTCGCTTCTTTATCAATGCCTTTAATACCGATGCCATTTAATAACATAGGTAAGGCGTTATTTGATGTAAACTTATTTCTTGCAATAAGCACTTCTTTAGCTACATTAATATCAATAAATATTGGTTTGTATTCAGCCTCTAAAATACCGTTTACTAAGTTTATTTTTACATATTCATTATCTAATATCATAAATGTTTGCTTTGTAAAGTAAATATATTGTTTAATATTTCCATATTAAAATTATCTTTTACAGAGATGTATGCACTTTTTCCTAATTGTATGGCTCCAATCTTTTTCTTATCAGTATCGGCAGATAATCCCAAATGCACTGTTTTTTTACCTAACATTATAGCGCGTTTAGTGGCTTGATATAATAATTGTTTATACACTTTTAGTTCTGTACCTATGTTGTAATTAATGCCCAAAAAAGTAGGATTATAACTTGTATCTGATATATGAGAAAAACAAATGGCTACTAATTCTTTAGTATTACTCTCTGTTTTAAGGTATAAATACATAATTTCCCAATTAGGATTAGTGCAGATTAATTCAATTAGTTTTTTCGGATAGGGGAAGATATTTAAAGATTGATTTCTCATAGTAACATTTAAATACAAGTCATAAAAATAATCTACGTTTAAGTTCTGAATGTTATTATTAAATTCTATTTCAAAAGCTTCCATATATCTGTGAACTTCTTGCTTATAGTTTTTTTTGTTTTTTGCAGACAAATTCGAAATTAGGTCTTCAATGGTATTATAATTACTAATATCTATAACATTACTATTAGGCATATCTAATTTAAAAAATCCCTCTTCATGAAATGCTCCTGAAAAAAAGACATCAGTTTTATCAAAATCCCTCATAATTAACGTATTTGCATTTACTTGTTCTTGTTTTTTTAGAACCCAATCCATCATTTTTTTAAAGGCATCAGTTGCTTTTAAATGCGTTTTATGATAAAATAAATGCTCTCCCTCAGTAAATAGCGAACCCATACTTAAGGTTTCACTACACAAGTAGTATGGGTTTAAAATACGTTCTGATTCTATTTGAACCGAAACATTGGCAGGAGACAACATATCATCTTTATAAATTGCTTTTGTAAAGAAAGTAGCTAAAACCACTTCATTTTTTTCATCCTTAATAATAATATAATAAAACTCCCAATTATCTTCGGGCTTTTCATTTTCGCTAAAAGCGTTTTCAAGTAATAATAAAGCATCCCAATCAAAATTACTTTTATTCAAAAAATAGCTGTTCCATAACTCTTTATCAATTTCACTAATACTTTTGTATTCTGTTAAATAAATATGTGATTCTTCTATCTGTTGTTTTGCTTCTTCAATTAGTGGTAATTTAAATGCACGTAATACATCGTTCATTGTTTTACCTTCTTCTGATAGGGCTTTAGGGTAATAATAATGTAAGGAATCGACAAAGTTTTTAATTTCTTGTTTAGTTAAGTGGTTATTAATAGTAAATCTTAAGCCTGTGTTTTTAATTGGTACAGCTGGAAATAAACCTATGTTAACATAATATCCATCATTGATGATTTTATTATTTAAATTATAACCTACTGTTGGTTGTCCTGTTCCCACAAAAAAGATAGGTGTTTCAGGATTTGAAATTAAAGGTAGTTTGCTGTGTTCAAATAATGATTTGGCGTACTCTAATTTTTCTTTTAAACTATTTTGTAAATCATAAATTTCGGAACTTAAATGTATTTCGGCAGAGGCAATAGACGCCCCCATCATTGGCGGCGGGATAGGATGTGAGTATGCTAATGGTCCACCGTGCATACTTACTTTACTATACCATTCATTATTAGGGAATACCACTAATCCACCCATGGTTCCAAAACCCTTAGCCAAGGTACTCACGTAAATGGTTCTTTCATTTAATTCGCATTGTTCAAATATTCTCCCACAACCGTTTTTCCCATACCAACTCATACCATGCGCATCGTCCACATATAAATGCAGTTTTGGATATTTTTGCATCAAGGCATTGATCTCTTCAATAGGAGCGATGTCTCCATACATGGAGTAAACACCATCAATCATATACCAAATTTTATCGTGTTTATCATACAAAGATTTTAGTTTATGCTCTAGCATTTCCATACTACTATGTCTGATAATTTCGATAGGAATGCCTTTGGGAGCCATTAATTGAGCCGCGTTTTGAATACTGATATGCGATTGCTGATCGAGAATGATAGCATCATTTTGCCCAACAACAATGGGTAAAATACTAATATGTGTTAAGGTAGTTGATGTGTATACAATAACAGGTTTATGATTAAATATTTGCGACAATAAGTTTTCTAATAATTTATTTTGTTGACTTATCACATAACTTCTCGAAATAGAAAACTGTGTCCCAAATTTTTGAGCATACTCCATTGATTTTTCAATAACTTTTGGGTGTGTTTCCAATCCTAAATATCCGCAGGTTCCAAAGTTTACTAAATCCTTATCGTTAATAGTAAGAGAATTTCCTAGCCATGTTTTGTTTTTAGATTCAAGAAGAATGACCTCTCTTTTTTTAGCTTCAACCAAAATATCATTTATGGTATCAACAAAATTTGGGTGCGAAATTTTAGCCATAGGAGCAGTTTTTTTCTAAAATACTGAAGAATTACCATTTACCTAAAAAAGTTAGCTGATATCCGTATTTATACGTAGTAAAATACGTATAAATACGGATGCCGTTTAAAACCATTTTTTGCTTTGTTTTTACTTATCTATCTGTAAATAAGTTATTTAATTAAAAAAAAGAAAAAATACCATACAATTTACATTGGGCAGTACTACGCAAAATGAGTACGTACTTATACGTAGAAAAAATCGGTATTTGTACGTATTCCATTTCCATGGAAGATGCTTTAGTTTTACAGAAACTTAAGCACTAAAGTGCAGACATCTGAGTTAGTACCAAAATTGAAATAATAATGAAGGGTAAAGCTGGAGAAAGAGTTTTGATAAGTGGAGTATACAGAGAAGTGACTTCAGAGGGACTTGTTATTGCGGAAGTGATATGTATGAAAAATGAAATATTTCCTCCTACAGCTCACAAAGATAATTATTACGAAATAAAAATGATTGCTAGCTCCAACGATGAATTTGTAAAATAATCATGAAGACTCTTATAAAATTTAGACCAGGTGAAATTGTGCCACAAAGTGGTATTTATGAAGAAATAGATGTATTAGGTAATTGGGTTATAGATGTTACCTGTGTAAGAGGGGAGCATTTTCCGCCAGCAGAATCAAATGGCTTTTATTATAAAATAAAAACAGCAGCACGCCATAAAGTAAAAGGATAATAAAACTATGATTCTGAACATGAAACATTTTTCGAGTAGCTGCAAAGCCATTATAGCCATAACCGCCATGTTTGTGGCTATAGTGTGCGTTTGGGCTGTAATCGAGCAAATTAAACACATCAATAGCACTAAGCATAATATTGCCAACACAGATCTGCCATCCAATAGATAATTAGAACCTGTAATTTAAATCAAAAATGACTTTAAGAAAAATACTAGAGGATGATTGGGCAGAATATGACGATGCAAAAGTAAGAGGTCAAAAAGATGCGGCCTTTTTTGCTTGTACGGAAGAGTGGGAAGTATTGTTTTTGAAGAAAAAAATAAAAAAGCATAGCCCTTTATTAAGCGACTCGGAAATACTATCTGCTATTGGACTTTGCTGCCAAATGATTAGATCGCCACATCCGAGAGACAAATTTGTGGAGTGTGTTGTGAAACTGTTGGGTATTGATAATGATTAAACGTTTTTTGTTTTTAATAAGTTGAAAGAAGGAAGCAAACAAAAAATTCATTTTAAAAATATATGGATATGAAAAATGTGATAGAATCAGATGAATTAACGCAACTGAAGAGAGAAATTGAATTTCATAAAGTAGAAGTAAACACTCTGAGAACCGAACTAAACCTAACTAAAAGCGAATTTATTATTCAAAATATTGAAAAACAAAAACGCGCCGAAGAATTAATTATTGCCAATAAAGAACTTGCTTTTCAAAATGAAGAGAAACAAAAACGTGCCGATGAATTAATTGTGGCTAATAAAGAACTTGCTTTTCAAAATGAAGAGAAACAAAAGCGTGCCGAAGAATTAATTGTGGCTAATAAAGAACTCATATTTCAAAATGAAGAGAAACATAAACGTGCTGAGGAATTAATCATTGCCAATAAAGAACTTGTTTTTCAAAACGAAGAGAAACAAAAACGCGCCGAGGAATTGTTAGCAGCCAATACAGAATTGGATTTACAATACAAAGCAAATAGAAAATTAACAAGCGAACTCACTATTGCCTATAACGAACAAAAAAAAACGGAAGAATATTTAAGAAATTATATCGAAGGATTGGAGGAAATGATTTTTATGACCTCTCATCAAGTAAGACAACCTATTGCGCATATTTTGGGCGTATCTAGTCTTTTGGATGCATCCGCAAACTATACGACTGATGAGTTAAAAAAAATAGTGGGATATGTAAAAAAATCGGCCATAGCCTTAGATGATTTTACAAAAGAACTCACAGAGTTTATGAATAAAGTTGGTAAGTAATATAAAGTGTAAAATTTTTAATAAACGGAGTTGCCGAAAATCCGATAAAGAGTAGGTAAGATATATTGTTTATGAAATATTTAATTTTTATTTTTCTCCTGACTTCGGGCTATTTATATAGTCAGGATAATAAAATTGTTTACGGCAATTTTGTATTTGATAATAACGTCTATCAGTATAAGTGTGAGAAAGATAGGGCGATATATAAGTTCTCTATTTCAAACTTAGAACCAAAGGATGCCTTTAAGAATTTCACTTCAAAGCAGGTAGAGGAAGTAATAGAAGAAATTACACAACTTAAAAATAGCGATACAACAAAAAGCAATATTGTTAAAGATTATATTGTAAAGTATATCGAACCATATTTTAGCAATATAAGTAGTTTAATAAACAACAAAGATAATTGGAAGAAAGATCGAGTTTTAATTGATTCAACAATTAAAAAAGTTAAAACCCTACACTTAAAAAACTCTACAGCTATTGATTTGCTTGAAGCTTATAAAACATTTCTTAATAGAAACAGTGATTTTAATGAATCTACACAGAAAATAACTCAAAGTTTAGTGTTAACTGTTTTTAGAACAAATTTTAATTTAGCATTTTCGGAGATAATTGGAAAGAAGTTTAAACCTGACACCTTGAATGTTATTGCCGACGAGGTGTTTTATTCTATAAGGGCTAAAATGGAATTTCTTGATGATGAGCCCTTGACAGCATACTTAATATTAAAGAAAAAATTTATTGATATAGATTTTAATGTAAAATACCCAGTTTTAGTTTCGAATAATAAAAAAAGAAAGAAACAACAATCGGATAAAGAGAAAGCAGAAGGCGGAAGTGTAAAGAAATCAGATGATAAACAAGATACTGTATCAGTTATTATTGATACAGTAAAAACTATCAAGTGCAAGATTGATAAAGTTATCGTAGAATTTGATGAAGGAACCATTAAGAATATATTTATTGATGTAATACCTCAGTATAAAGCTTATAACGATGTATACGGCAATGGCGTAATACGCTATAGAAACAATACGCCGATAAGTATTTCAAGTAAATTCGATCCTGATAAATTTGATGAAAATTTTATTTTTTCTTCAAATGAAAATGAGATGCTTGAAATTTTGAATGGAAGAAAGAAAAAAAAATATAAAAGTAGCTCAATATTGTTGAGTAATATTTTAGATCTAAAAGTAGTGCCGCACAACGACAAGGAGGATTATAGCCCAGCTAATTGTGTGGTTGAATTAAGTGAATTGAATACCGTAGTGGAGCTGAAAAAAGAAAAACGTTCAAAATTATTTACGGCTATTGGGTATTCTGACTTAGTTGGTTTAAATCAAGACAATCAAAATGGATTAGTTCAAATTGAAATTAATCGTCGTTGTAATATAAATACATGGAAAACTCAGGGATTTTTTGGTATGCATACAAAAAACGGAAAGACTTATACAGGTTGGTTAAATTACATTAAGCCAGTTTTATCTTTAAATAAAATTGAAACAAACCAAAAATATCTTTTTTTAACCAAAACTAATGTTGACACTATTTCAAGCTTTTCGGGAGACAGTACTAATCATTTTTTTGTTAATCAATTAGATATATTTCGTTATCGAACATTTAATGTGCAGGGTAACTTAAATATATTTAATTGGAATATGCCCAATAAGAAAATTTCTTTGCACGCAAATTATTCTTTTAATTATGGAAACACCTTGGTAGCCGATTCATTTAAAGTTAAAAATCGTTCAATTGCTAATACAGGAACACAGAATATTGAACGAATAGGATCGTTTATACATGGTCCAGATGTATTTATTGATTATAAGCCTGAAAATCGGTTTGGTTTGACCTTAGGAGGAACTATTGGTTTTATAAACATACTGAGCGATAACTATAAACCAAATACTAAATATAATGATGGAATATTAAAAGTGTATGTTTCGGGCTTCTTAAAAACAAACGACGAGTCTAAAATATTTTTCAGGTTTGCCTATAATCAAACAATGGCATCTAAAGGAAATAATTTTTACCAAATGCAACTGGGATATTTGATTGATTTATTTACATCTGGTAAATAACTTTTTGTGATAATTTTTTAAAATTAAAAGGAGTAAACCGAAAATCCATTATAAAGAGTAGGTGTGTTTATAAAAACAATAAAATGAAAATATTTTTTAGGGCTTTATTACTTTTAGTTATTCTCTTTTCAATAGGATGTGATGATGAACCTAAAAAAACAAATGTTTCTATTTCGGTAGAAACAAATCATAATGATACTATAATTGTTGAACAAGTTACTGAACCAGAAAAGGCTAAAACAGATGCTGAACTTATAGAAGAAGCTGCAATTAAAACACTAGAAATTAGCAGTGTTTTTTTTAGAAAAATGAAAACAAACGATAGCATTAAAATGGCGAATAGAGAAAAAATGTTTGCCTATCAAATTGGATTTGCTATTTCTGATAAAGACGAAGTATTTGATTTATTTAATAAACTTGAGGATACAAAAGATATATACGTTTTAAAACAGTCTCGCAAAGACTACTTCATTATTAAATATGAAGGTAAGGGAGAAAAAGAACTAAAGGATTCATTATTGCTTTTTGAAAAGCAGATTGGGCAGGATGCAAAAGTGGTTAATTTAATGACACTTTGCTCAAAAAATGAAAAATTAATGGTTGGAGAAAAATTAACTAAAAGAAAAGATGATACTGAAATACCATGTTTGGTTTGTGATAGGTAATTAATAAAAGGAGTAAACCGAAAATCCTTTAAAGAGTAGGTGAAATATAAAACGCTATTAAATACTTATAAGAATTTGTAATTATTTACAAATGAATGTAGGACTCTTAATGGATAAAAGCTGTAATATTATTATATGCAAGAAAACAATATTAAACCAGAAAAAATTACCAAACCAATACAATTGCTTGCAGCATGGTTAATAGGACTAGTATTACTTGAAAGTTCTTTGCTCACAGCAGCGGGAACAATTGACAATCCTAGTTGGTTACCTGCATTCTTTGGTATCTCAGCAGTAACAATAATTCCTTTGTTTCTTTTAATGATTTTTCTGTTACAAACCAAATTTAGACCAGAAATGCAGGAAGATTCTTTTTATTCAAAATACTTGGATCGTAATACAATGACTTTTGAACCTATTGATAAAATAGAAAATAAAGAAATAGAAATTTCGAAATTAAAAGAAGAAATCTTGGAAATTTCTTCCGAAACAAAAGCAAACTTGGAAAACATTAATCAAATCCTAAAGAAAGAAACCATCACAAATCAATCGAAAGAAATTAGTCAAATAATCAATGATTCAGATAAAAAAATTGAAGAATTAAAAAACCTCGCAAAATACACGAGCATTGATTTAAGGATTAATAAAAATCTGAAAGAATATAATAAAATAGTAGATGCAATTTTAAAGTTAGGATTTCCAAAATATATTGAATTTGGAAGTAAACCTATTGACAAATTTGTTGTAGCATTCGGTAAAAATATTCCGACATCAATTGTAAGAGACATTATTTTTGAACTACTCCCTTTGGGACTACAGCACATTAAACTTACTAAGACTGTCCCAAAAGAAGTTCATGCGGATGATACAATTTATATAGGATCCTATCTAATAAACGATAATAAAATTGAAATAGACAATGAACTAATTAATAAACTAAAAAATGCGCCTGAGAATCAAAAATTTAGTGAATTCATTTAATATTATAGTTAACAGCTAGCATGCTCAAGCGCCGGAAAGAGGAAGGAATTCGACTAAATTAGTGCCTGCTTGTTTTCGACTTTGTCGACAGTTGTTTAATTTGCCTTCGTTTAAAAACAGTTATTTTGATATAAACTGTATGTAAGTAGTAAACAGTTAGGTTTCAAAAGACCACCTGGCGTGCTTGCTAACACTGTAGTAATTATTAAGTCAATATTATTTATATGGAAAAATTAAGTAAAGAAAATTTTTTAAAAAAGTTCAATATATCTGAAGAGTCATTCAAAAAAACCACTATTAAATGGGAAGAATTAGAAGAAATTTATATTGATCATATTAATGAAATTCCTCAACTCGAATCATCTGCAATTTTCATTTTTAATAGGTTAATGAAAATACCAAGTATTCATTCTGTTAGGTATAGAATTAAAGACCCTGAACATTTAATTGAGAAAATTATACGAAGACGAATTGAAGATCCAAAAACTGTTATATCCTTTAAAAATTATAAGGATGTAGTTACAGACCTAATAGGATTAAGAGCGTTACATCTTTTTAAAGAAGATTGGTTTGTGATAAATAAATCAATTACTGCAATTTGGGGATTAAAACAAAAACCATTAGCTAACTTTTGAAAAGGAGATTCTGAAAGTTATGTAGATAAATTTAAAGAAAATGGTTGTGAGACGAAAGAGCACAAATTCGGGTACAGATCAATTCATTATATTGTAGAAACACAGCCAACTAAAAGTAAATACTTTGCTGAAATTCAAGTGCGAACTATCTTTGAAGAAGCATGGAGTGAAATAGACCATACCGTACGCTATCCATATGACCAAAACAATCCTGTGTTTTTACAGTTTTTAATGATTCTAAATAGACTTGCAGGCAGTGCTGACGAAATGGGAACATTTGTTCTCTTTTTAAAGAAAGAACTTGAATTGAAAGAGGCCATTCATCGAGACGCAATTAATAAAAAAGAAGATGCTATTAAAGAACTCAAGGACCAAATCCAAAAATTGAAACTTGACAAGGCAGAAAAAGAGCTATTAAATATTAGTTTAGACAAATTAAATTTACCAGATTTTGGTTTAACTAAAATTCCAGACTTTGATCTCCCTGATTTTGATTATTCTAAATTAAACGAAAAATCGACTATCTTAGATATATCGAAAAATATTGATTGGAATGCTATTGACTTTTCGAAAATTATAAAACCAAAGGATGATAATGGAGTAATTGATAAATAATTACAGCCAACAACAAGCAAGCGTAACCGGCAGGATGAGATAATAGCAATTGCTAAACACATCGTAAATAATACTGACACTAAATGATAAAACAAATTGAAATAAAAAATGTAGCGACTTATGACAATCAGGGTGTACTTTTTGACGACTTAAAAAAAATCAATTTCATTTATGGTGCAAATGGTTGCGGTAAAACAACTATCTCAAACTTTATTTACGATAATGGAGGCTCAAAATTTAGTGACTGCCTATTGTCTTGGCAAAATGATGTTTCTCTGAAGGCATTGGTTTATAATAAAGAATTTCGAGAACGAAATTTTGGCAAAGGTAAACTTAACGGAGTTTTTACTCTTGGCGAGGCTACTGCTGAACAAATAAAAATAATTGAACAAAAAAGTGATGAGCTTAAAGCAATAAAAGCTGATATAATTCAAAAACGTGAAACACTAGAAAAGCAGAAACTACAAAAAGACCAAATAGAAAGTGATTTTAAAGAAATTGTCTGGGCAAAGGTTTATAAAAAAAATGAAATACATTATAAAGAAGCATTTGCAGGTTCTCTTCAGAAAGAATCATTTAAAAGTAAACTACTTGATGAATCAATTAATAATACCGCTGACTTAGAAACTGCTGAGTATTTAAGAGAGAAAGCAGAAACAATATTTGGAGCACAGCCTCAAAAAATTGATCCTATTGGTCAAATTTCATTCGATAGACTTGTAGAAATTGAAACAAATGAAATTTGGAAAAAAATCGTTGTTGGAAAAGCCGATGTTGATATTGCAAAATTAATTCAAAAACTAAATATAAACGATTGGGTTAATCAAGGAAGAGAATATATAGAGGGAGATACTTGCCCTTTTTGCCAGCAAAGTACTATATCAGTAGACTTTAAGATTCAAATTGAAAGTTATTTTGATGAAACATATATAAATGATATCAGATTAATGAAATACTTTAAGCAAGAGTACAACACTTTAACTCAAAATATTATTAATCAATTAAACGCAATTGAAAAAAATCAAAAGACTCTTAGTAATTCTAAACTTGACATTGATAAGTTTTCTGCGTACTTAAAAACATTTTTAAATCAAAATACTATAAACAACGAGTATTTTTTAAATAAAGTAAAAGAACCAAGTAGAAGTATAGAGCTAATTTCAATAAAAGAACAATCTGCCTTAATAACAGAATTAATTGTCAATGCAAATAAAGAGATTAAAAAGCACAATGACATTGTGCTAAATTATTCATCTGAAAGAAACAAATTGATTAAGGCAATTTGGAAATATCTTATTGAAGAATTCAAGGTAGAAATCGTCAAATTCAATAGTCAAAAAGATGGTTTAGAAAAAGGTATTAAAAACCTAGATGCCCAAAATAAATTAAAGATAGAGGAATACAAAAAATTAGATTTGGAAATCAAAGAATTAAGCAAAAATGTTACAAGTATTCAGCCCACAATTAATGAGATTAATAGGATTTTGAAATCTTATGGCTTTCTAAATTTCCAAATAGTGCCTGCCTCAGAAGATGGTTTTTATCAAATTCAACGTGAAGATGGTACACATGCAGAGTCAACACTTAGCGAAGGGGAAATTACTTTTATTACATTTCTTTATTATTTGCAACTAGCAAAAGGAGGCATTTCAGAAGATGAAGTAAACAACGAACGAGTTTTAGTTATCGATGACCCTATTTCCAGTTTAGATAGCAATGTTCTCTTCGTTGTAAGTACGCTTATAAAAGACATTATCAAGAATATTAAAGCAGAGTCAGGACATGTAAAACAGCTAATCTTACTAACTCACAATGTTTATTTTCATAAGGAAGTGTCGTTTATTGATGGTAGAACGAAATTTTGTAACAAGACAAATTTTTGGATTTTAAGAAAGAACAACAAGGTTACAAACTTACAGAGTTTTAAAATGGACAATCCTATTCACTCGTCTTATGAACTCCTTTGGAAAGAATTAAAAAGTGAAGGAATAAATTCAAGTCTTACGATCCAAAATATAATGCGTAGAATAATTGAAAATTATTTTAAGTTACTTGGCAAATACGGAGATGACGATTTAATTCTAAAATTTGGGACCAAAGAAGAGCAAGAAATATGTAGATCTTTAATTTCTTGGATTAATGATGGTTCACATAGCATTAATGACGATTTATATGTTGAGCTTCAAGACATGACAGTTGAGACATACAAGAAGGTTTTTAAGGACATTTTTGTGTTAACTGACCACGAGGGACATTATAAAATGATGATGAATTTAACCGATGAAACAATGCCTGCTTCGCAATATTTGTAATGCTGTGTCTATTTGAGTTAAATACAGTACCAACACAAAACCAAAGCGTTGGAGCTTTACATTACTACTAGTTTATAAAGCAATTGGCCCTGTTGCCTGTGCATCACATACTGATATGCATCAAGAGTTTTTTCTGATGTACAGTTGCATCGTGATACACACTTTATTGCATATCAATAAGCCAACTTAATGAGTTTGTTTTGAATGAACAATACAATCTTCTTTTATTTCACCTCTTTGTATTCAATTTTTTTAGAGAGGTCTTTTAGCTTTTCATTATCCACTATTATTGGCAAATCTTTATAAGTTTCTAATTGATACTCGTAGCCATTAGCAATTAAGGCATGGTCGGCACGGTATTTATAATAGTTTTTAATGTTATTTAATAAAGGATTCATAGTGTTTATTTCAAGAGTAGATTTTAATAATATTTTTCCGGGTAGTGCCAAATAGTTGCCTGAAGTGAGCCATACATACCATTCTTTTTCTTGTTCGTTACACACAATCCCAAAATTCACAAAGGTTTCGTCTGCATATAAAATCAAAACAGCATCATTTTTTCCAATGGTATCTTTAAACTGATATTTTTTTACAACACCCTCTTTGCTAATTTGCGCATGACAGCAAATGGATAGAAAAAACAGAATACTGACAATTATCATTTTTTTTGGGTAGTACAAATAAGCCATAATTATTTATGTTTGTTAACATATTAAATATCAAACATATAATACATTAAAAACTAAGGGTTTTATTTAATTAGAAATAATGTTTTCACCTAGATACTGAGTATTTATATTTAATACTTTTATTAATAGTAAACTATGATACCCAAAACCTTAGATAATTTATTTTTTAAGACTGCTGTTCACCAATGCAATGATTTTGTTGTGATTACTGATGCCGATTCATTAATACTATATGTGAATCCTTCTTTTGAGATACATACAGGCTATAAGTTAAAAAGCATCAAAGGAAAAAATATCTCCATAGTAAAATCAGGTCTACATAATAATACATTTTACAAAAAATTATGGTCCAATCTTAAAAAAGGAAACCCTGTATCTCAGGTTTTTATTAATAAAAAGAAAAATGGCGAATTGTATTATGAAAATAAAACAATAACACCAATTAAAAACGAAAAAGGTAAAATCGAATTTTATCTTTCTACTTCCAAAGACTTCACAAAAGAGTACACGCTCAAAAAAGAAGTCATTGATCAAAATAATTTCATCCAGTCAATTGTTAAAAACACCGATGCCTTAATTGTTGGGCTAGATATAGATGCCAATATTGTATTATTTAATAGTGCTTGTGAAAAGCTAACAGGCTATAAATTTGCCGATGTTAAAGGCAAAAATGTGATTAATACATTTATACCTAAGCAAGAAAGAAAGGCAGCTCAGGATTTTTTTAAAAACATTTCAGAGAATAGAAGAAATTCGAAAAAACACATTAATACTTGGCTCACAAAAAATAAAAAAGAATTACTCATAAAATGGTCCAGCACTTATTTGCAAGTATCCAATAGTGATGGACTTTTTTTATTATGCACAGGCATTGATGTTACAAAAGAAAAAGAGAATGAAGATAAACTGATTGCCCTTAATAATCAGTTAGATGAGAAAGTAAAAGCCAGAACCAATGAAATTAGGCAGTTAAACAAAGAAATTCTTTTAAAAAACAATTTGTTACATAAAATCAATAGTAATTTGCCAGCTATTGTATATTATTTAAATGTAAAAACTAAAAAAATAACCTTAATCAATAATAAGATAAACGACACGGTGTTGTTTCCTTTTGATAATGATGTTTGTGTTGATTTTAAAGATTTTGTTTCACATTTTAATTGTAAGTCCAATAAAGCCATATCCATCAAGCAGTTTTTAGATGAAAAAAACAGTAATGAATATGCAATCAATCTTCATAAAGAAAATTATTACTTGCAACATAAAACAGTAGTTTTTGAATTCGATAAGAATAATAAACCCAATGTTTATCTTGGTGTGTTAACTGATGTAACATATTTAAAAACGATACAACATCGTTTAGAAGAAAGTCAAGGTATTGCTCATATTGGTACTTGGGATTGGAATGTACAAACCAATGAGTTGTATTGGACAGATGAGATTTATAGAATATTTGAATTAGATCCTAAAAATTTTAAGCCTTCTTACACAACCTTTTTAGAAATTATTCATCAAGAAGATCGAGAATTATTAGAGGAGGCTGTTCATTATGCTGTTAAAAATAATAAACCCTACGAACTAACACACCGTTTGGAAACGCAGCCTGGTAAAATTAAATATGTCATCGAAAATGGCATGTGTCATTATGATGAACATGGAATTCCTACTCATATGATTGGCACCGTAAGAGATATTACTGAAGTGGAGTATACTAAAAAACGATTGGAAGAAGCACAAAACTTAGCTCAAATTGGCACTTGGGAATTTAATAGAGTAACTAACGAATTCTATTCGTCTATACAGATGTATGATATTTACGAACTAGATTCGAGTAAAAATCTGATAACGATAGACTATCTAGTGAAACATATTCATCCAGAGGATATGACTTTTGTTATTGAAACACCTAATAAAGCAGCACAAAACAGAGATAGTTATTTTATAGAATATAGAATCATCACCGACAGTAATAAAATAAAATATGTTTCAGGGAGAGGTTATGCTGAATACAGTTCCAGCGGAGAAGTGATTAAACTATTAGGTTCGGTTCAGGATATTACCCGCGAAAAAACCTTACAAAATAAATTATTAAATTATTATGCAACTTTAGAGAATTCGCTAAGTGCGATATTCACAAATGATTTTGATTCTAAAATTGAATACGCAAATCCTTCAGCTATTAAAATGTGGGGTTATGAAAGCTTAGAAGAAATGCTAAAGGATAAGCCCTATGTGTATAATTATTGGCATCCAGACGACGTTAGTAAAGTAAGCGAATGTTTGAAGTTAGTATTAACACATGGTTTTTGCTCCTCAGAAAAACCCTATAAGGCCATCAAAAAAAATGGTGAGATTGCATTAATCAAATTTAATTTATCCTTGATTAAGGATGTTAATAATAACCCAATCTCAATGACGGGCTCTTTTTATGATGTGACTGAAGAGCTAAAAATTAAAAAAGAAATTGAAGAGAGCGATAAAAAACTACAATCCCTATTAAGCAATATTGATGAAATTGTGTATGGGATTGATTTTGAAGAGGGGGATATGGCTATTGGAAATTTATTTTTTGTGAGTGGCAAATCAAAAGAGATCATTGGGTATAGTGCCGAAGAATTTAAAAGTTGTGCAAATTTATGGTACACTTTAATCCATCCCGACGATGTTCAATCTGTTTTTGAATCTACCATGGAAGCCATCAATCTCAAAAAAAGTGTCATTAGGGCTTACCGGATGAAACATGGCCTTACAGGAGAGTACCGTTGGTTTGAAGATAAATTTACACCAGATTTTGATAGAGATGGTAATTTGAAACTCTTTTATGGAAGTGCCAGTGATGTAACCACTAGAAAGAATTTGGAAATTAGTTTAATTGAGAATGAAGAGAAATACCGTTCCTTATATGAAAATGCTTTAGTAGGAATTTTTAGAACAAATATTAAAACTAAAAAACCAGTTGATGCCAATAATGTGTGTGTGAAAATATTTGGTTACGATAGTAGGGATGACTTTTTCGAAAATTTTATTTCAACAGAACATTATGCAGATATTGAAATAAGAAACTCTTTGTTAACAAAGCTAAAAACGAATAAATCAATTGAAAACGAAGAAATACTTTTTTTAAAAAAAGACGGTTCTTCTTTTTGGGGAAATACCAGTGTGAAGTTATTGGAGGGAGGAGAATTAATGGAAGGAGTTGTAATTGATATTACATTAAGTAAAATCTACGAAAATCAATTAAAAAATAATTTAGAGGAGAAAGATTTACTGATAAAGGAAGTTCACCACCGAGTTAAAAATAATTTACAGATTATTTCTAGTTTATTAAAATTGCAAATGCAAAAGCATCACAATCCTATTTTGATAGAGGCTTTAACAGAAAGTAGAGAAAGGGTGAGGGCAATTGCTTTAATTCACGAAAAAATGTATATGAGCGATGATATTTCAACAATTGATTTTTGTGAATATCTAAAAAATCTGATTAAATCTATTTATGCCTTACATAAAGATAGGAATGTAAACTTGACCCTGAATTTCGAAAAATTTGTAACAGATATTAATGTGGCTATTCCATTGGCACTTGTATGTTATGAAATATTTTCGAATGCTTTTAAACATGCTTTTAAAGAAAAGCAGGAAGGCGAATTACATGTTGATTTAATGAATCAAAATGGAAAAACTAGTATTAAAATTTCAGACAACGGTTCAGGATTTATTGTTGAAAATGTTGACCAACAAAAATCTTTGGGATGGAGTTTAATAAATAATTTATCGAAACAGGCCAAGGCTACTATTGATATTAAATCAAAAATCGGACAAGGTTCGGAGTTCATTATTAATTTATGATCAGTAAAGGAAAGAAAATATTATTAGTTGAAGACGAGGTGATTATTGCCATGGATTTGCGAGCTAGTCTTGAAAATCAAGGCTATATTGTTATCGATCATGTTACGAGGGGCGAAGATGTTATTCAAGTGATTGAAAAAAAACGTCCAGATATTATATTAATGGATGTGAAATTAGAAGGAGAATTGGATGGGGTAGAAACCGCTCAAATGATTTATGATAATTATGATATACCTGTCATATTTATTACTTCTTATTCTAATAAATCTATTATTAATCGCGCCAAAAAAACAAATCCTTTTGGTTATATCGTGAAGCCATTTGAGGATAGAGAGTTATTTACAAATATAGAACTTGCTTTTTTTAAACATGAATCTGAATTAAGATTAAAAGAGAGTGAAAAAAAATACAGAGAACTTTCTGAATCTATTCAACAAATTATAATCGAGTTTGATTGTGAGGGCAATATCAAATATCTAAATGAACCAGGAATGCAAATTCTAGGACTCACAAAACCCGAATTAAGCAAGAGCATATCTATCACTAAATTTATTGGAGATGATGGGTTAGAACAAATTAAAAATAGAATCAATGTTCAATTAATTAATAGTAGTCAAAAACTTAAACGAGGTTTGGTTTTATTAAATAAGTTTGGGAAACATTTTTTTATTGAAGAATATTTAACCCCTGTATATATTAATAATCAGTTAGTAAGCTACAGGGGATTGCTCATTGACATTACTTCTAAAAAATTAAAAGACACTTTGCATTCTTTGTATAATAAAGTAACCTTATTATATGATGAGTTTAGAGTAAACCCATTTGATATTATTGAATTTTTACTAAGTGAATTCAAAAAACAGTTTTATTATATAGAGGATATTTATTTTAATGAAAATGTAGATTTTGAAAATAAAATTATTACACATAAGAATGGCACGTCAACCTCTAGAAAATATGGAAATGGACATTCGGAATATGTGATAGAATCAAAAAAGCCATTATATCTGAGAGGCAGAGAGTTGGAAATGTTTAATGCCACTCATGAAATTGAAATTTATGGACCAAAGGCGATTTGTTGGTCTGGCTTACCTGTTAATTTTCAAAATAAAAATTATGGTGTTTTTGTTTTTCAATCGTTTAAAAACGAAAACGCATTAATTACAAATGATTTCGAAAGTTTAACTGTATTTTTTAATAATATTAATGCTTTGTTAGAACGTATCTCTTATTTAAAAGAGATACAGAAAAGCGAGGAAAAATATAAGCATCTTGTTAATTCAATTAATGAGGGATTAATTCAATTAGATTTAAATGCTAAGATAACCTATATCAATCAGCAGTTTTGTAATATGTTGGGATATACAGAAGTTGAAGTAGTAGGAAGAAATTTATTTGAAGCAGTGAAACTGTCAAATGAAAATATTGAGCAATTAAAAACAGAGCTTGCTACAAGAAAAAAAGGATTCAGAAATCAATATGAAATTAATGTTAAAACAAAGACTGGTAAAGATAAATCATTAATGATTAATTCTTCGCCTTTTACAAACGCTACAGGACATATTATAGGTTCTATCGCTACTATTATTGACGTTACAGAAAAGAAAGAGTACCAAAAAATCATCAAAGAGAGCGAACAAAAATTTAAAGCCATTTTTGATCAAGCGGCAGTGGGAGTTGCTATCGTTAATTCAAAAAGCAACAATATTTTAGAGGCAAATAAAAAATATTGTCAAATTTTAGGCTATAGTATTGAGGAAATATTGAAGCTGAAATTAGCGGAAACTACTCATGCTGATGATTTGAAAATGTATCTTTCAAAAATGGGAGAAATTCTGAAAGATAAAATTTCTGAATTTTCTATAGAGAAGAGACATATTAGAAAGAATGGTGAAATTGTTTGGACTAATTTAACAGTTTCTCCATTATGGCAAAAAGGCGAAGAGCCCACCAATCATATTGCAATTATTGAAGATATTACAACTCGTAAACTAGTGGAAGATAATTTAGTTAGAAGTGAACGCGAAAAAGACAATGTATTAAAAGCAATACCAGATTCATTTTTAGTAGTTTCAAATACAGGTTTAATTTTAAATTCTTATTGCAAGGAAAATGAAAAGATACTTAATATTGATGTTAAAGGTCAATTTATTAGAGAAATTCTTCATTTTAGTATAGTTGATCAAATAGAAAAAAATATTAATTTGTGCTTAAAGTCAGAGAAAATCGTTTTAACTGATTTAGATTTCAAAAAAGGGGAAAACCACTTTTGGTTTGAAATTAGATATGTTCCTGTCAATACCGAATCAGTTTTAATGATTATGAGAAATGTAACTCGTGTTCGTCATAATATTACAGAATTGCAAAAGTTTTATAATATCACAGAGCAATCGGCAGAGTTAATCATGATTACAAATAAAGAAGGTGTTATTGAATATATCAATCCAGCTTTTTCGGTAATTACGGGATATTCTTTAGAAGAATTAAAAGGAAAAAATCCTTCTTTCTTAAAATCAGATAAACATCCTGTCTCATTTTATAAAAATATTTGGGATACTATTTTAAAAGGAAATGCTATAAAATGTAATATCGTTAATACAAAAAAGAACGGTGAAATTTATATTGAAGAAAAACTAATTTCACCACTGTTTAATAAACAAAATGAAATCACACATTTTATTTCAACAGGAAAAGATGTCACAGAAGATATTAAGCGCGAAAAGAAAATTAAAACTTACGAAAAATTTGAAAAAATTCTTGAAAAGAGAGAAAATAAATACAGAACCTTTGCTTTAATTCAAGGTCAGGAAAATGAAAGAAAACGTATTGCCAGAGAAATTCATGATGGTTTAGGTCAATTACTAACCGTTGCCAGTGCCAATTTAGAGAGCGTTAAATTAGAAAATATTAAAAATAAGGATGATAAAAATAAAATTGAAATAGTTAATCAAATGGTTTCTGAAATAATCCAGGAATCAAGACGTATTTCTTACAATTTATCTCCAGTTGGTTTATATGAGTTTGGATTAGAGGCTGTTTTGAAACAGTTTGTGAAACGAATAAATATAAATTTCAATGATTTAATATTTAATTTAAAATCTAATTTAAAGCAAACTAGATTTAGTAATGATATCGAAATTAATTTGTATCGAATTATTCAAGAAACTGTTCAGAATTCGCTTAAACACTCTCAGGCAAATAAAATAAATATATATATCGATTATAAAGGTAATTTATTAAAATTAGTAATTGAAGATAACGGTATTGGCTTTGCTTATGATCAATTGGTTACCAATACCAATATTAAACATCTTAATGGAATTAGAAACATTGAAGAAAGAGCAAAAATTATTGATGCGAAGCTTCAGATATATTCAGAAATAGGTAAAGGATTTAAATTAGAATTAGTAATAAGAACAAAAAACATAAAACATGGTTAAAATATTTTTAGTAGAGGACCATCATATAGTAAGATATGGTGTTAAAAGTTTATTGGAGACTAATCCTGAATTTATTGTCATCGGTGAATCAGACAATGCGGAAGATTTATTGTTGCAATTAAATACATTGAATGTTGATTTAGTTATTTCCGACATTTCAATGGATGGAATGAGTGGCATTGAACTGGTTAAACAAATTAAAAAAGTAAGTAAAGGTGCTGTTAAAACTCTTATTTTAAGTATGCACGCAGATGATTTATATATCAATCAATGTTTTGAAGCTGGAGCAAATGGTTATTTACTAAAAGATTTCAAAAAAAGCGAATTGTTTAATGCTATTGAAAAAATCATGAAAGGTGAGATATTTATCAGTCGTTCTGTTTCTCAAATATTAGCCAATAATTTTATTAATAAGGAATATTCTCCAAAAGCAAATGGCATTTATAAAATAGACGTTACCAAAAGAGAAAAAGAAATTATAGAATTAATTAGTTTAGGTTTTAGTAATAAAGAAATAGCCGAAAAGCTTTTGGTTAGTATTAGTACAGTAGATGCCCATCGCTATAATATTTTGAAGAAGCTAGAAGTGAAAAACACTGCTGAAATGATTATGAAAGCTATCAAATTGAAAATTTTGAATCTTAAAAACTAAACTGTTTGAAACTCCAAATAGTCCAAGTTTATATAATTCATTGATGAGAGTAATCATGCTTTTTGATTTTGTTTTTTTGAGAATATTATTTCTGTGATTTTCAACTGTTTTTACACTTAAATATAATTCTTCTGCAATTTCTTTAGTTTTTTTTCCTTTTTTAATAAGGCTCAAAATTTCTTTCTCTCTAAAACTGATATTTTTAAGAATATCACTACTGTTTTCTTTTATAATTTTTCTTTTACTATCTGTTAAGGAATTTAGTTTATCTACGATAGCCTCTTGTTTTTGATCAAAACTTACAAATTCTATATGGTGAGCAGTACTTGAGGCTTTAGTTCTTTCTAAAAATTCTTCGGGAGCAATTATTAAAATATTTTTAGTGCTCTGTATTTGTTCGATTTGTTTTAACATAAATAGTAAGAAATCTGGGTGATGACTTATAATGACAGTGATATCGATTCTGAGTAATTGAGCAATTTTATCATATTCATTTACATTTCCAGATATTCCAGAAATGACTATATCGTTATGTGTACTTAAATAGAAACTTAAGGTATCCGCGAAAAAACGGGAGCTAGAAAATATATAAATAATGGTTTTAACAGATTTCATAAATAATTATTTATTATTTAATATTAATCTAAATAAAATCGATACCAAATAGGTGGTTATACCCAAAAACCATACAAATAGTTTAAATATAGGGTAAAAAACTAAGGCTTTTGCCTTAGTTTTTTGAAATCTTTAGAATAGTTTACTAAATCTTTAGCTAATCTTATTTATGATACAGTAAAATCATTTACATGACTTTAAAATAAAGGAACTAATTTGTTGAATTGTTAAAATATAATCAATGCAATTTAATTCGATAGCTGATTGAGGCATATAAGGCGCAGTGCATTCCTTTGGGTTTTGTGCGATGGTAATGCCTCCTTTTTTGTTGATACAATTCATGCCATGAGCTCCATCTTTATTGGCACCAGTTACAATAATACCTAAAACATTGTCTTTAAATGTGTCTGATATAGAACAAAAGGTTAAATCGATAGATGGCCTTGAATAGTTGAATAAATCTTCGGTTGATAAACAAAATGTGAGTTCTTTTTCGCAAACTAAAAGGTGGTAGTTAGATGGAGCTATATAGGCACAGCCCTCTTTAATAGGTTCCTTATCATTTGGTTCAATTAAAGTTCCATGGTAATTTGTTTCTAATACCTCCTTCATGCCCTCAGGCACATTTTTCATGCGATGTAAGCAAATAACAATAGGCGTTTTAAAACCTCTTGGTAGCGATGATAAAATTTTATTCACCACAGGAATACTTCCAGCAGAACCGCCAATAACAATTAATTTTATATCACGGCTCTTTTTCATTTCTAGGAGATTAGTTTATAAATTTTCTCTGCTTCATTATACTCACTAAATTCCCTAGCATTTGTATAATATGCCATCGATTCCTTTTTCCCAATAATGATGAAACTATTTTTAAATAAACTTTTTTGAAATAGCTGAAATACATTTTCTTGCAATGTTTTATTGAAATATATCATAACATTTCTACATAAAATAATATCAAATTTCGAAAAAGGTATGCCAGTTGAAAGATCGTGTCTCATAAATTTTACATTTTCTAATAAGTGAGAGTCCATTTGAATGGTATTATCTTTTACAGTGTAGTATTTATTTAATGAAAACAACCCTCCTGATTTAATATAATTTTCTTCATTAATAGGCACTGATTTCAATGAATAAATTCCTTGTTTGGCATTTTCAATCACTTCTTTATTTAAATCACTGGCTATTGTTTTTGCTTTATCAAATAGTCCTAATTCTTTCAACAAGATTGCCATAGAAAATACTTCTTCACCAGAAGAACAGCCAGCATGCCAAATTCTGATAGTGGGTAATTCTTTTAAAGAAGGTAATATTTCATCACGTATAATTTTCCAACAAGTTGGGTCGCGAAACATTTCGGTCGTATTAACTGTAATTTCTTTTATAAAAAAATCATAATATTGATTGTCTTGAATTAGTTTATCGGTTAAATGATATATAGAATCAAAATGGTATAAACTTAAAAAACGATCCAATCGCCTTTCTAAAGATGCCATAGCATACAACGACAAATCAGTATTATATTTGGTTAACACCTTGTTAAATAGGAATTCTAGGCTTTCAGTGTCAAATTTGGTCATTTTTTTATTTGCTAAATTACGGTTACCACGGTATTTCTTTCTAGGGCTTTTACCTTATTATCTGATTTGTTTTTTAGGGTTTTTTTGATTCATTTTTAATATTTTATCCTATTTAATATCCACTGTAATCTGCTGTTATTTGGTTTAATTAAAAATCATGATCATAGCTTTTGCAAATCATAAAGGAGGAACTGGTAAAACGACTTCAACTATTAACATAGGCAGAGCCTTATGTAAGTTGGGTAAAAAAGTACTTTTAATTGATTTAGATCCACAAGGGAATCTAAGCTATTCCTTAGGCTTATCAGATGAAAAGTTAACTGTTTGTGATTTTCTTTTAGGTCATAATTCATTTGAAGAAATAGCTTGCGAAGCATTTAAAATGCATGTGTTGCCTGCTAATATTTCTCTGTATAAATCTACTAACCAAATCGAAAATCAAGTTGATTCTAAATTTATTTTAAAGCATAAACTCAATACCATTTCATCTCATTACGATTTTATTTTAATTGATTGCCCTCCTGCCATATCTATTTATACAGTAAATGCATTGAATGCAGCAGATGGTGTGATTATTCCCTTAGTGTTTGAAATATTATCTATTCAAGGATTAGATCAGATACTAAGCGAAATTAAAGCTATTAAAAACACATCTAATCCCAACATAACTGTTATAGGTGCATTAGGTGTTGTGGTGAATGAAAGTAGAAAACTCTCTTCTGAAGTTTTAGAATTTGTAAGAGATAATTATAGTATTAATGTATTTAATAATCACGTGCGAAATAACGTAAAAGCCGCTGAAGCACCTTCTTTTGGTAAAAGCGTTATTGATTATGCCCCCACGGCATCTAGCTCAAAAGACTATGTAAATGTTACCAATGAACTTTTAAAAATACTTGAGGGAACCCCACAACTAGTAAACTAAAAATTAAAAACAATAAAAATAAAATAATATGGCTTTAGGAAACAACATGAAAAAAGGAGATGAAGATTTTAACTCTTCAGAAATTCCAACTGATACAGTAAACCATAGTAATGGTCATTCAGAGGATACTGTAGCATTGAAACAAAGAATTGCTCAACTTGAAAAAGAAAAAGATCAGGCATTAAGAGAGGTTGAAGCTCGTATGCTTTCTGTTGACCAAGCATGTATTGTTTCTGAAACAGATTTGAAAGGATATATCACTTATGTAAATGATAAACATTGTGAAGTATCTCAGTACTCTCGCGAAGAGTTAGTTGGGTCTAATCAAAATATAGTTCGTCATCCCGATATGTCGAAAGACGTATTTAAAGAGATGTGGGCAACTATTGGTAAAGGAAAAATATTTAGAGGTTTAGTAAAAAATAGAAAAAAAGACGGAACGCCGTATTATGTAGATGGCATTTTTACTCCAGTTTTAGGCGCTGATGGTAAACCTGAAAAATATATAGGTATTCGTTTTGATATTACCGAAACAACTCTTGAAAATCAAAGAATGAAAGGGATTGTAGATGCTATTGATTCATCTTACGCCTTCATTGAATTTGATATCAATGGAAATGTGATTACAGCTAATGACAATTTCCTAAAAACAATGGGTTATAGCTTAAGCGAAATTACTGGTAAGCATCACCGAATATTTGTTGATCCAAATTTTGCTTCGTCAAATGAATACTCAAAATTTTGGGAAGAATTAAAAGAAGGTAAAGTTCAAGTTGCTGAATTTAAACGTGTCAATAGTGCTGGCAAAGAAGTTTGGTTACAAGCAGTATATTCTCCTGTAAAAGATGAAATGGGAAGAATTATTAAAGTGGTTAAAATAGCAACCGATATCACTGCTCAAGTTCAAATGCGTGAAGAAGCTAAACAAGCCGCAGAAGAATTAAAAGCACAAGAAGAAGAAATCCGTCAACAGATGGAAGAAATGTCTGCTACTCAAGAAGAGATGCAGCGTGCTAGTTCAGAAATGAAAGGTATCATTACAGCTATTGATACTTCTTTTTGTTATGCTGAATTTGATCCGACAGGAAATTTATTAAGTGCAAATAATAATTTCCTTAATTCAATGGAATGCACGTACGATGATATTAAAGGAAAAAATCATAAAGCTTTATTAGATCCAGCTTATACGGCATCTGCTGAATATGCATCATTTTGGACAGATTTAGCAAATGGAAAAACTAATAATAGTTTAGTTAAACATATTTCCAAAGCGGGTAATGATGTTTGGATTCAAGCTGTTTATTCTCCAGTAATTGATGCCACTGGGAAGGTTATCAAAGTAATACAAGTATCAACAGATACAACTGCAGCTAAAGAAGAGGCGGATCAGTTAAACAGAGAGATTCAAGCTCGTATTGCCTCTGTAGATACAGCATGTATCGTTTCGGAAACAGATTTAAAAGGATATATTACTTATGTAAATGATAAACATTGCGAAGTGTCTCAATATACTCGTGAAGAATTAATGGGGTCAAATCAAAATATAGTTCGTCACCCAGATATGCCTAAAGAAGCTTTTAAGGAAATGTGGGCAACTTTAGGTAAAGGAAAAATATTCCGTGCGCTAGTAAAAAATAAACGTAAGGATGGAACTCCATATTATGTTGATGGAGTGTTTACGCCTGTTTTAGGTAAAAATGGAAAACCTGTAAAATACATAGGAATTAGATTTGATATTACTGAACAGACTTATGAAAAATTAGCAGCTCAAGGTGTAGTGAATGCGATTGATACTTCATTTACATCTATTGAGTTTGATACTAAAGGGAATGTGTTAGGGGCTAATGAAAACTTTTTAAATTCAATGGAGTATTCATTGTCTGACTTAAAAGGTAAACATCACAGAACGCTTATAGATAGTTCATTTGCTAATTCACCAGAGTATACTAATTTCTGGGAAGATTTAGCAACAGGAAAATCACGAGAAGAATTATTCAAATATGTTTCTCGAACTGGTAATGATGTTTGGATGCAATCTGTTTTAGCACCAATCAAAGATGATATGGGTAGAATTGTAAGAGTCATTCAAATCGCATCAGATGTTACTAAATCAAAAGAAGAATCAGATCAATTAAATAGAGAAATTGAAGCTCGTCAAGCATCTGTGGATACAAGTAGTATCGTATCAGAAGTTGATTTAAAAGGTTATATCACTTATGTGAATGATAAACATTGTGAAGTTTCTGGATATACCCGTGAAGAGTTAATGGGAGCTAATCAAAATATTGTTCGTCACCCAGACATGCCTAAAGAAGTGTTCAAAGAAATGTGGGCAACCATTGGTAAAGGAAAAATATTTAAAGGTTTAGTAAAAAACAGAAGAAAAGATGGTACACCGTATTATGTAGATGGCGTGTTTACTCCTGTATTAGGAAAAAATGGTAAGCCTGTAAAATACATTGGTATCAGATATGATATTACAGAACAAACTTACGCTAAGTTAGCGGCTGAAGGAGTGGTAAATGCCATTGATGCATCTTTTGCTTTCATCGAATTCGATACAAAAGGAAATATATTGACTGCGAATAATAATTTCTTAAAAACAATGGAATATTCTTTAGATGAAATTAAAGGAAAACACCACCGATTATTTGTTGATAGAAACTATGGTAATAGTGCTGAATATACTCGTTTCTGGGAAGATTTAGCGGTTGGTAAAGTTCAAGCAGATCAATACAAACGTATTTCTCGTTCAGGAAAAGAAATTTGGTTACAAGCAGTTTACTCTCCTATCAAAGATGATATGGGAAGAATTGTAAAAATTGTAAAAATTGCTACTGATATCACTGTTCAAAAAGAAAATGCGATTGAAACTGAAAAAGCAGCCAATGAAGTAAACAGAGTTGTTGGAGCTTTAGCTATTGGAGATTTAACTCAGCGTTATTCTATTGATTCAAAAGGTGATTTAAAAACAATGGGAGATTCGTTGAATGCTGCTACAGGTAATTTAAATAGTTTACTAGGCAACATTTCTCAGATTGCCAATTTAGTGGCGTCTTCTGCAGAAGAGTTGTTAACGAAAGGCGAGCAAATGAAAAACACAACTCAAGAGGTTGCTTCTGCTACACAACAAATGGCAGAAGGTGCTCAACAACAAGCACAACAAACGGATGAGTCGAGTAAGTTAATTGAAGGTGTATTGAAATCTGCTAACGAAATGGGAAGAAAAGCAGAGTTTATTAATAATGCTGCTGATCGTGGGCAAAAGAGTGCAACAGAAGGTTTATCAACGATTAGAAAAGTAGTTGATAACATGGGAGAAATTTTAAATTCTGCCGCTACTACTTCAAATTCGATTACTGTATTAGCTCAACGTTCGGAAGAGATAGCAAGTACCTTAAGTGTTATCACAGATATCGCCTCTCAAACTAATTTATTAGCCTTAAATGCTGCTATTGAAGCGGCTCGTGCAGGTGATGCAGGACGTGGTTTTGCGGTTGTAGCAGAAGAGATTAGAAAATTAGCTGAGGGCTCTCGTAAATCAGCAATTGATATTGAGAAAGTAATTCGTGAAGTTCAAAAAGATGTAAGTGCTGCTGGCAAATCAATTGAAACAATGGAAGTAAGCGTGAAGAGTGGTAACACTGCCTCTAAAGAAGCTGAAGTTGTTTTCCAAAATATTGAAAAAACAAGCACAGAAACATTAGATCTTTCTAAAGAAATTGTGGAAGCAACTGGATTACAAAAAGACGCTATTAATTCAACCGTTAAAAATATCGAAAAGATTGTTGTTGTTTCTGAAGAAACAGCATCTGGAACAGAACAAATTGCAAGTTCAGGAAAAGAGTTAAGTCAAGGTATGAACGAAGTAACGGCTACTAGTAAAGATTTAGCAAATGTAGCTAATCAATTACAAGACAGTGTTTCGAAATTTAAGTTGAAGTAATAATCATTTTAAACTATCAACATGGAAACAACAACTGAATATACAATTGAGGATGTAAAGCGCGATGCAGGTAAAGAAGTTGCAAAGCGCGAACATTCTGAAAGAATGCAATTAATCATATTTAAACTCGGTAGCGAAGAGTATGGTTTATCAATTGAACAAATCAAAGAAGTTGTTTTAACTCCAAGAATTGCAAAAATGCCACAAACGCCAGAACATATAAAAGGTGTGGCTAATATTAGAGGTAATATTATTGCAATCATGGATCTTGAACAAAAATTTGGTTTAATGAAAAGTGGATCACTTGAAAATAATAACAATTCGAATTACACTTTAGTAGTTGAAAGCGAAGAGTATAAAGTGGGGGTTTTAGTTAAGGAAGTTCCAAACACCCTGTCGATAAATGTATCAGACATTGATACAGCTTCCAATTTCGTTCAATATACATCACTTGATACAAATAGTGTGATAGGTGTTGTGAAGTCGGGAGAGCGTATGATTATTTTAATAGACATGATCAAATTAATTGAAGCAGAAAATTTAAAAGAAACACTAACCAAATAATAAATAACAAATGAGCAAAAAAGTATTAATAGTAGATGATTCATTATATATGCGCACTATGATTAACGAAGCATTGAAAAATGCAGGTTATGAAATTGTTGGACAAGCTGGTAACGGTGAAGCGGCAATAGATATGGCTTTAGATTTAAAACCTGATTTAATCACTTTAGATAATATTCTTCCTGACATGATTGGAACTGATATTTTAAAAGTTTTAAAACAAGATGAAGGAATTGCATCAAAGGTAATTATGATTAGTGCTGTAGGTCAAGAATCTGTTATTCAAGAAGGAATTAGTTTGGGTGCTTCAGATTATATCGTTAAACCATTTACAACAGAAAGTTTAGTTGATACAGTAAATAAAGTGATGCTGTCCTAATATTAAATTGGTGGAAACAAACAAAAGTATTAAAGTTTTAGTTGCTGATGATTCTGTATTAATGAGAATTCTCATTAAGGATATTTTAGAAGAGGATTCTGAAATCAAAGTAATTGCACAAGCAAAAGATAGTAAAGAGGCATTAGAGTTATGTGCTTTATTAAAGCCTGATGTTGTGCTCTTAGATATGAATATGGGGGAATATGATGGGATTTATGGTGTGAAAAATATCATGCAAAACTGTCCAACACCCATTATTATATTAAGCGCTATGGGGAATTCAGATATGGAACCAATATTGGATGCTTTAAGTTTAGGGGCAGTTGATTATTTGAACAAACCAGTAAGTAACAATGTCAATATTAGAGAAGTTGGTGCACCTTTAATTTCAAAAGTAAAAGAAGCCGCTAAAATTCATATTGCAAAAGTTTCAGAACCTTCAAAAATAGTAAATGTTAATCCACATTCATTTAGCGAACAGTTAAATTATGATGTCATCGTGATTGGTTCATCTACAGGAGGACCATCTGCTGTTGAGAAAGTCATTACAAATTTACCAGGTAATTTAAATATCCCAGTATTAATAGCACAGCATATGCCATCTAATTTTGTTCCATCTTTTGCTAATAGACTAGATGCATTAACACCTTTAAGTGTTACAATGGCAAGAAAAGATGATGCGGTTGAAAAAGGAAATATTTTAATTGCACCAGGTAGTAGAAATATTATTGTTAAAAGAGAAAATAATAAGGTTGTGATTGATTATACAAATCAACGCTACAAAGATTTTAACTTCCCCTCTGTTACAGGTTTGATGGAATCGGTTGCTGAAGTGTATGGAAATAGATGTATTGGCGTTATTTTAACGGGCATGGGAAAAGATGGAACTGATGGAATGAAAGCAATATTTAATGCTGGAGGTTATACCATTGCACAGAATGAGGAATCATGCGTTGTATTTGGCATGCCAAGATCTGCTATTGCAGAAGGCTGTGTTAAACAAATTGTTCCATTAAATGAAATCGGAGGGTTTTTGGTGAGTTGCTTATCATAAATAAAATAGTATGGGTAAAGAAAATGAATACAAAGAGATTTTTTTAGCTGAAGCACAAGAGGGCCATGAAGAACTAAATAATCTTTTTACAGAATTAGAAAAAGACATCAATAGTAAATCTGCCATTAATTCAATATTTAGAATTACGCATACCCTTAAAGGCAATGCCATGGGTATGGGTTTTACTGAAATTGCTGAGTTAAGCCATGTGATGGAAGATGTTTTTAATGAAGTGAAATCATCCCGACTTCATTTAGATTCTGCTATTTTCAGCAGCCTATTTAAGGCTAACGATATTTTAGGTCAATTAATAAATTCTTTAAACACAGGTGAAGTTGTAAAGTACAAAGGAATAAAAACGAAACTCGAAGTTTTACTTAAGAATGCGAAGGCTAGTGAAATTGTTTCTGAAGATACTGTTAAGGTGGTTGAAACTACTTTAACAGAAACAATTACCCAGGTTTCACAAACTGAAATTACAACTACAAATACTGTACTCGAAACTATTGAAGATACAGACGAGGATGATAGCATAGAACAAAAAATTGTATTATCAGATGTTGTTCAAGTACCTGTTAGAAAATTAGATGCACTATTAAATATCATTGGCGAATTAATTATTGAAAAAGATACACTAGTTGCACTTAACATTGAAAGAGGATATCAATCTACTGATTTAGCAAGATTACATCGCATCACGTCTGATTTACAATATGGAGTTATGGATGTTCGATTAGTTCAAATTGGTTTTTTATTTAATAAGTTTCATAGAGTATTGAGAGATGTTGCTGTTATAGAAAATAAAAAAGTTGACTTAGTATTAGAAGGAACTGAAATTGAAATCGACAGAAATATATTGAAGATAATGAGTGATTCATTAGTTCATTTAGTTCGAAATTCTGTTAGTCATGGTATTGAATCTCCACAAAAACGATTAGAAAGAGGAAAACCTGAAACAGGTAAAGTAACCTTGAGAGCTAGTAATGAAAAAGATACTGTTTTTATAGAAGTTCGTGATGATGGTAATGGAATAGATTTAAATGTTATCAAAAGAAAAGCAGTAGAAAAGGGTCTTATATCAGCTGATTACGCGAAGGTAATCAGCGACGACGAAATCATGATGTTGTTATTTGAGCCAGGATTTTCTAATGCAGAAAAAATCACAGAGGTATCAGGTCGTGGAGTAGGAATGGATGTTGTAAGAGGTTCTGTAGAATCTATTGGTGGAAAAATCACCATTGAAACAGAATTAGGTAAAGGATCAGTTTTCACTTTATCGCTTCCATCTTCTATGGCAGTGAAAGGCGCCTTGCTTTTTGAATTAAATAACCAATCTTTTGCAATAGCTTTAACTCATACAGAAGCTGTAATTTCTTTAAGAAAGGAAGATATACATAAAATAAGTACTGGTTTGATTTCTAAATATCTAGGAAAAACTATTTCTATAGTATTCTTGAACGATTTGTTTAGAATGAGAAATATGCATCAAACAGTAGAAGAAGGTGCGTTTCATAAAACATTTGAAAACATAAAAGAAGATCAAAAATTAGATGTTGTAATAGTTGCCTACAATAAACACCTAGTTGGTTTTGTAGTTGATAAATTGATGCAACAAAAAGAAATAGTAGAAAAAGCTTTAGAGAGTCCTGTTCAAAATGTAGAATTATTTAGTGGCGCAACTATTCTAGGCGATGGAAATATATGCTTGGTATTAGATGTTGCAGGAATCTTAAAAAACTTGTTCAAGGAAAAAATGAATGCTAAAATAGAAATATAATTAATCATGGAAAATATTAATTCTAACGAGCTACAAGCTGCAAAAGAAATTGTCAATACAGGGCTTTTAAAAGCAGCCGAATCACTTTCATTTTTCATGAAGGAAAAAATTTCATTGGATGATATGGATGTTAATTTTAATAAGTCCTCAAATCCCGCAGATTTCACTTCAAAAAAAGGAGAAAATATTCATTTGCTTTTAACAGATGTTATAGGAGAATTAAAAGGTGTTTGTTGCTTAATCTTTAGTGAAGAAGAAGCTGATAAATTAAGACATACGGCTCTTCCTCCAGAAATTACAAGTAACCCAGAGATTATGAGTGAAATGAGCGATGGAATTTTATTAGAAGTTGACAATATTATTTCTGCTTCTGTGATTACTCAGTTTTCAAATATTTTAAAACATAAAATTTATGGAGGAGTGCCAAGCATTAAGAAATTAAATAAAGAACAATTGAATCAATACATCAAAGGAAAATTAGAAGAGGATATGTTTGTTATCAATTTCAATACTCATTTTGTATCCTCTCATTTAAATTTTAGCCCGCAATTTTTATGGTTGTTTGATAATTCATTTGCCGAAAGTATTCGAAATTATTCAGCTAATCTAGAAAACTCAATCAAATAGTGTCGCTATAAATTATGGCTATTAAAATTACCGACGAATGTATTAATTGTGGGGCATGTGAAATAAAATGTCCAAATAAGGCTATTTATGAGGGAGGCAAAGAATGGTCCTTTTCTTATGGTACCTCAGATTCTCAGTTCAAAAAAAATAATGGACAGATAGTTGGGTCTTTTGATTTACAGAAGCCTAATTCAGATTCTGTGTATTATATAGTTACCGAAAAATGTACTGAATGTGTTGGGTTTCATGATGAACCTCAATGTATTTCTGTATGTCCAATTGATTGTTGTATTCCTGATGAAAATTTTAAGGAAACAGAAGAAGAATTGAAAGAAAAAAAGCAAACTATTCAGATAAGGTAGTACGCACTTGTTGAAATAAAAACTATGAAATTATTATGAATGAGTCCTCTCAAGAAACATCAAATAGGGTTGAAATTACAGATGAAGAATTAATTTCGCTTACCACAGCTGTAAAAACAAGATATGGAATAGATTTTACGAGCTATGAAAAAAAATCTCTGAAGCGTGGCTTTGCAAGGTTAATTGCAAGAAATGATTTGGGCTCAATGGTCGGGCTGTGGTCTAAAATATTAAAAGACAAGGAATTTTTAATTAAATACATTGATGATTTATTAGTAAATCTAACGGAGCTTTTTAGAAATCCTGAAATCTGGTTGAAAATTAAAGATGATATTTTAGAAAAATTAAGATCTAAACCTATTATCAATATTTGGCATGCGGGCTGCTCTACAGGCGAAGAGATTTATACTATGGCTATTGTTTTAAAAGAGCAAGGCTTATTGCTTAAAACAAGAGCATTAGCAACTGATTTAAGTACAACTGCTTTAGAAACAGCGAAGCAAGGTATTTATAGTAAGATATTGTGGAAAAAATACTCTGCATCATATTTAACTTACTATCCTAAAGGAAACCCTGAATATCATTTTACGGTTAATGAAAATGACATTGTAGTAAGTAACAATCTTAAAAATCATGTGACCTTTTTACGTCATAATTTGGTTCAGGATTCAATGAATAAAAAGTTTCATATCATTTTTTGTAGAAATGTAATGATTTATTTTGATGAAACTCTTAAAATGAAAGTATTGAAACTATTTTATGATTCATTAGAAGATGACGGGTTTTTCATTATAGGTTACTATGACATGCTCCCAGAGGCAAGTAAAGACTTATTTGTTCTATATGATGCTACTACTAGAATTTATAGAAAAAATAAATTAAACACTTAGAAAAATTACCCTTTTACCTTAAGACACAATTACCTTATCAGATGTATGTTTGATATTATAAGAAACATCATTCTTAATAACTGATTCTTAGAAATACTATTGGAATATGGAAACAATAAATGAATTATTAAAAATATTAGTAGTCTCAAATAAATATAATCCTGAGCATATTACTAAAAGAGACGATTATACTTTAGCATTTTCTAATAAAATAAAGTTAGAGGATAAGCTAAAGGATGACATGTATGATATAATTGTTATTGATGGAACTAATTCAGAAGATTTAATAGAAACACTTACTAAAACAAAGAACAATCCTAATCAGCAAGTGTTTATTTGTGGAGAAAATTTAAATAAGGAAGAGCTTTATAAAATCAATCAGCAAGTCTTTTTATGGGAAGATAAGTTTGAAAATATTTCATTAGAAAAAGCTATTCAATTAACAAAATTAAAATCTACCAAATCTAAGTATAAAGAGGAAAACAAGACTCTTAAAGAAAAGGTAGAAATGCAAAAAATTATGTTAGATGAATTAGAACAAACTAACAATAATTTAATATCTGCTACATGGAGAGAAAGGGATTTAAAAAAGAAGTTGGCAGATACGGTTAATGAATTAAATCAAACTAAAGATATCGTTGAGAACCAAAATAAACGAATTACAGAAAGTATAAATTATGCACGTAAAATTCAATTAGCGATTAATCCTACGGAAGCAGATTTAATGAAACATTTTCCTGAAAGTTTTATTTTTTATCTTCCTAAAGATGTAATTAGCGGTGATTTTCCTTGGCTTTTTACAATCGGAGAATATATTTATGTTGCCGCAGTTGATTGCACAGGACACGGTGTGCCAGGAGCGATGATGTCGATGATTGGTAATTTATTACTGAATGACATTACCAATGATGGAAATGTTTTATTGCCTTCTGAGATTTTAAAAAAATTACATGATTCTGTTGTAGATACATTGAAGCAAAATTTTTCTGATAGTAATTCAAATGATGGGATGGATATCGGATTGCTTAGAATAAACAAGGATACTAAAGAGGTAGTGTATAGTGGTGCTCATCGCCCTCTGTTTTTAAGAAAAAATAATGAAATAGAAATATTTAGTGGAGATAAATTCCCTATTGGCGGCATGCACTACAAAGGGTTAAATAATTACACAAACCATTATTTCAAATACGAAAAGAATGATTCTGTTTTCTTATTTACAGATGGATTTCCTGATCAAATAGGTGGAGAGGAAAAGAGAAAATTAATGGCTAAAAATTTAAAATTATTTTTAGAAAACAACTCTGCATACCCTATGCAAGAACTTAAAATTCAACTTCATGATTATTTTATGAATTGGAAGGGTTCAAACAAACAAATTGATGATGTATTAGTAGTAGGAATTAATTTTTAATTATGAACATAGAATTACCAAAAAAAATACATGAACAAATGGTTTCGCATCAATTTGTGGTATCTATAATGGGCAATTTAAACCAAGAGTTTTTAAAGTCTATTATAAAAATCACAGATGCTAAACTTTCGAAGTTGGATGTTGATACAACCATGAAAAACAGAATATTTCATTTCATGGTAGAATGCACTCAAAATCTATGTAAAATAGAAGATGAAGATCAATTCTCTAATAATAGCCTTTTTTTAATTGGAAAAAATGAGGAAGATTATTCTGTTTTTTTAGGAAGTATTTTCAGTAAAAGCGACACGGATACTATTATTGATTTAATAGACAAGGTCAATAGCTTCGATTCACAAGACGTCAAAGATAAATTTTATGATGAAATCTCAGTGAATGAGAATTCTAAAAAAAATCAAATGTTGTTGAGTTTGTTGAGTATTTCTAAACGCACTAAGGGAAAAATCAAATTCGATACATTTTCAATAGATTCCGTAAATAATTTTTTATCATTTAAAATAATCATCTCAAATAATAAATAATAATGCCAGCTGCTTTTAACATATATGATTTATATAAAATCATGTTTGATAATAAAATCATTTTGATTTATCAAGGGGTTTTTGATCAAGAGATGATTAAGTCTGTTATTTCTATGACAGAAAAAAAATTAATTCAAGACAATACGGATGAAAATCTCAGAAAAAAACTGTTTAACATTATGGTAGAAGGTTTACAAAACATTTGTAAACACCAATTAGATATAGATTCTACTGAAAACAATCCTTTTTTGATTATTAGCAGTGACGTTGATTCTTTCGATGTAGTAACAGGCAATTTAATCGCCAACGATAAAATTGGTATCGTAAAAGAAAAGATAGACTATGTGAATTCATTAAATAAAGATGAATTAAAAGAATATTACAAAAAGGCGAGGTTAAATAGTGTCATCAGTAGCGTTGGTGGTGCAGGATTAGGATTTATTGATATGGTAAGGAAATCAGGAAACCCCCTAGAATATAAATTTTATGATTTAGGAACAGACTTTTCGTTTTTTATTCAAAAAACAAAAGTTGGAAATAGTAATTAATCACATACAATTAATAATAAAAATAAAATGGAACTATCAGTTTTAAAAGTAGCAGGGACAGAGGATACTCCAGAGATCCTTTTCGACACACAAACAAATGAATATATTATTTCAGGTAGATCATTACCAGAAGATGTAAGTTCATTTTATAAACCAGTATTTGATTGGTTAAATGAATTTGAAAAAAATATAACATCAAACCCTTCTTTCAAATTCAAGTTGGAATATTTTAATACGGCCTCTTCAAAAATCATATTAGATATATTAATGCGTTTAGAGGAAATTAATAATGCGAGTTCTTCAACGGTTAATATAGAATGGTATTATATGGAGTCTGATGACGATATGTTGGAGGCTGGGGAAGAATATAAAGAGTTAGTAGAGATTCCTTTTAACGTTATCGCGTTTTAATAAATTATAAGATGATTCGCGAAAAAGTATCTGATTTTCTTAGCCATTTAGCTTTACCTGAAAAAAAATATTCAGGTGATCAGATATTTCATTTAGGAAAGTCGTTTGAACAAGATGACTTATTGAAACAAATAAAAATTATTGTTGCAGATAAATTCTCGAAAAAACAAGATACTAAATTAGATAAAGAGGGTGTTAAAAAAATATTAATCAAAGGAAAGTTACTTTCTCTATCATTAAATCAAAGTGAGAAATTTAACCTTTTCGTTTTATTGTTTAATAATTACTTTAATGCACATTCAAATGCTTTTTTTTCAAATTCTAATATTGCCATTAAGTTAATAGCAAAAGCTTTAGATATTGATAAAAAAGATTATGATTATGTGCTCGATTTTTACAACAACGCACCTTACTTTGATAAAAATGACGCGGTTTTTATTTCTTTTGAAGGAGATAATAAATTAATTAAATCTAAAGGAATAAATATTCATTTTTTATCTAATAATAGTAATGAAATCATTTATTTAAAATATTTTAAAAGATTTGATGTTTTTTTATCAAAAACATTTATAAAGCATTGGTCTAAATTATCTATTGAAGAGTTAATTACTACAAAGGAAATTAATTTAGTAAATAATAAGAATTTTTCTAAATCAGAATATTATTTCAATTCATTTGATGATTTAAAATTGGCCGTTTTTGATTTTGACCCTTTTCAGTATATTGAGGTTGAGCATACGGAGTATACACCTAAAATTATTTTAGATCCCGAGTTGAGTTTCATAAGATTATCTGGTAATTCTAGGCCTATTTCCACAACGGCTTATTTTGAGCCCATCTTCGAATGGATAGATAATTATGGTAAACACGGAAAGAGTTATTTAAATATTCATTTTCAATTTCAACACATTAATACTTATACAATGAGATTCTTATTACGTCTGATAAGAATTTTAAACCATTATACATTGGATAAAAAGAAAATCAATATCGTATGGATTTATGATGCGGAAGATGAGGATGCAAAAGAATTTGGAGAGCAACTTCGTCATCTTTATTTACAAAAAGAAAAATTTTTATTAAAAACTGAGTTCGAAAAAGCTAAGATATGAGCGAAGAAATACTAAAAGCCTTAATTCAATTATTTGCTATTATTGCCAAACAAGATACTGGCGCTAATAGTTCTTTTAGGAATTTCGTTGAGTCATTTCTGAGAAATCAAATATCAAAAGATAAGGTAAATGAATATTTAGCTTTATATGATACTTTTTTAACTGATAAAAAAGAGAAGGATAAAGAATCTGAGTCAACGTCAGATGATGCATCAGACAAACCAAAATTAACTTCTGTAAAAGATTCAGTAAGAACATTAGGTATTTGTAAGAAAATCAATAAAACATTAGTTCAAAAACAAAAAGTGGTTGTTTTAAGTCGTTTATTTGAAATGATTAATGCGGATAATCAACTTACCCAACAAAGACTGCAAATTATTAATACAGTTGCTGAAGTATTTAATATTCATGAAACAGAAAAGGCTTTAATTCAACATTTTGTAACATCTAAAGATCCGTATGCTTATGAATCGAGCGATTTGTTAATTATGGATGATCAGCATGTTGTTACACTGAATTCTATAGCAGGCATCAATCATATCCATTCTCATGGATTAGATGGATATATAACAATTATAAAAGTTCAAAGTGTTGGTTTATATTTTTTAAAATACGTTGGTGAGAGTGAAATATTTTTAAATGGATTACCTATACAATTAAATTATGTTTACATACTTGCTCCAGGAAGTACGATTCGTTTGCCAAGAGGTACAAGTTATTATAGTGAAATTGCTAATACTTTTTCAACTAAGTATGATTACACAAAACTTAAATTTTCAGTTAATAATTTAGAGTATACTTTTCCAAATGGAAAAAAAGCTCTTCATAATGTAAATCTTGAGGAGAAGTCTGGAACGCTGGTTGGAATCATGGGAGCCAGTGGAGCAGGTAAAACTACCTTATTAAATACCTTGTGTGGTCTAGAAAAACCTTCAGCTGGAATTATTTCTATTAACGGTGTTGATGTGTTTAATAACAAAGATTTAATTGATGGTTTAATTGGTTATATAGCACAAGATGATTTATTGTTTGAAGATTTAACGGTTTATCAAAATTTATATTACAATGCTGAGCTTTGTTTTAAGGATTATGACCAAGTTAAATTGCATAAATTGGTTCTGCAAACATTAAATAACTTGGGGCTTCTTGAGATTAAAGATATTATGGTTGGTAGTCCATTAAATAAGAAGATTAGTGGAGGCCAACGTAAGCGCTTAAACATCGCCTTAGAATTAATTAGAGAACCAGCCGTTTTATTTGTAGACGAACCAACATCAGGACTTTCTTCAAGAGATAGTGAAAACGTGATGGATTTACTAAAAGAATTGTCTCAGAAAGGAAAATTGATTTTTGTGGTTATTCATCAACCATCTTCTGATATTTTTAAAATGTTTGATAAGTTAATTTTATTAGATGTAGGTGGTTATCAAATTTATTATGGTAATCCTGTAGAAGGGGTTATGTATTTTAAAAAAGCAACTAACCAGTTAAATAGTGATATTGGCGAATGCGATTCTTGTGGAAACGTAAATCCTGAATTAATTTTTAATTTAATTGAATCAAAGGAAATTGATGAATATGGAACGTTTACGGATAAGCGTAAATTTTCTCCTTTAGATTGGAACGAATTATACAATAAAAAACAATCAGAAAAAACGGATTATGTTGATTCAGACGAGGTATTTGAAAAGCCTATTCCAAATAACACAATACCATCTAGGCTAAAACAACTAATCGTTTTTTTAAAGCGTGATTTATTATCTAAATTGGCTAATCGCCAATATTTATTAATTAATTTATTAGAAGTACCTGCTCTTGCTGTCTTATTAGCATCATTAATTAGATATACTAATAAAACTCAAAATAATGGGGAATATACTTTTAATGCTAATGAAAATATTCCTGCGTATTTTTTTATGGCGATTTTAGTGGCATTATTAGTTGGTTTAACGATTAGTGCCGAAGAAATTTATAAAGATCAAAAAATATTAAAACGTGAGAAATTTTTAAAATTATCTCGTTTCTCGTATTTGTTTTCAAAAATCGTCATACTCTTTACAATTTCTTTAATTCAGTCTTTGTTATTATGCACCGTAGGAAATTTAATTTTAGAAGTTCCAAATAACTTTATTGCACTTTACGTGATGGTATTCTCAGTTTTTTGTAGCGCCAATGTGATAGGATTAATTTTGTCGTCAACATTCAACTCACCTGTTACAATCTATATTATTATTCCATTAATTATTATTCCTCAAATGTTATTAGGAGGAGCGATGTTTAGATTTTCTAAAATTAATGCTTTTTTTGGCGGCAGTAATCATAGTGTGCCTCCTGTGTCGGCTTGTATGGTATCAAGGTGGGCTTACGAAGGAATTATGGTTAATGAGTTTAGAAATAATAAGTACGAGAAAGACGTATTTGTATTAGATAAAATAGAAAGTAATTTAAATTTTAAATTAAGTTATGTATTACCGAAAATCGAAGAATTAAAAGAAATTCGAGTTGAAAGAGATACACTCTTAAGTCAAAAAGAAAAAACTTTTATTGATTTGTTTGTTACTGAAAATTTGAAAAATGAATTTTTACAAGCAGAGAAAAAATATGGAAAAATTGTTCTTGATAAAGAGAATGATTCAATTGCCTCATTAAAATCCGTATTAACTGAGAAATATAATTTCATATTAAATCAAAAGGATACTTTAATCAAAAAACTTGAAGTTAAAGGTATTTTAAAGAGTAACTATACAAATAAGAGTGTTGAAGAGGCAGTGTCAAATAGTTTAGAGAAGGAGAAGATTGTATTAGATAGTGCTAATTTAAAATTTGTTCAGGTTATTGATCCAATTTTTCAAGATCCTGATTCTAATACTATGTTAGGATTAAACACTTATATGTATTCACTTACTAAAAAGGTTGGAAATATGCTTGTTTCAACTTATACATACAACTTAATAATTATTTGGATTGTAAATGTGTTAGGCTTTGTATTACTATATTTTGATGTACTCAAAAAATCATTTTCCATTTCACTTAAACGAAAAATTAAACAATAAATATCTATGAAGAAATCCTTTATAAAAGTAGGAATTATAGTTGCCTTGATGTCAACTTTTTCATGTTCTAATGATGCAGATACTAAAACAGAAGAACAAATATTAGCAGAATCAATTAATAAACCTACAGTTCAAATTAATAGAGCTGTATTTGATGAGATGATTCAATCGCTTCCTCAGCCTATTGAGATTGCTAATATTATTACAAAAGCAAAAATGCCATTTTCAAAGGAGATGTTAGTGCCAAGTGAAAATTCAGATAAATATTCGGATAAATATTTTCAAGCAATGGCATTTGGAGCTTATGGTGTTGATTTAGGCTATATTAACTTGAATGATAAGAAGATTTATGTTATTCAATATTTAGAAGCAATAAAAAATTTGGCAGAAGATTTAAAAGTCGAGCAATTTTTTGATTTCCATACTTTATATGAATTAAATAATAATAGACATAATGCTGATTCAATGATTCATATTTCAACAAAAAACTTTAATAAAATAGATGAGTTTTTAAGAGAAGAAAACAGAGGAGAGTTAAGCGTTTTAATGTTGATTGGTGCTTGGACTGAAGGAATGTATATGTTCGGTAAATTATATACTAAAGATCAAAATCCAGATTTATTAACTAGAATAGGAGAACAAAAAGTTGTATTTCAAAATATCACTTTAATATTAAATAAACTGAGTCAAATTGAGCACTTCAAGAAATTAAAGACGGATGTTGAGGCTATTAATAAACTTTATGAAAAAGTAAAAATCAGTTATGTATATCACGAGCCGGAAACTCAAGAAGTTAACGGAGAGTTAGTTATTGTAGATAAAACGGAAACTATAGTAGAACTTACAGAACAAGAGGCCTTTGAAATTATTAAATCAATTGAAGTTTTTCGTAAAAAGTATTTATTAATCAATAATTAAAAATTTTAGCATGAAAATTAGAAGTTTTGTCATAAAATGTTTGCTTCTTCTTATCATTCCATTAATGGGATTTAAGAAAGATAAATGTAATTCTGATGCTTTATACGAACAAGTAGTGAAGAAAGTAAAAAAGTTTTCAATTCTAAAAGATTATCGAATTTACATGAAGAAAAAAAAGAAATTGACCGCTGAAGATTACGAATACTTTACAATTCCTTTAAATAGAGGCGTTGTGTATAAGTTTCAAGCACTCAGCAATCCTGACTTTGAAGGTAAAATGATTATAAATTTATACACTACTCCTACTAAAGAGTATATGTTTGCTACTACCTTAAGTCAAGGTACTAAAGCCGTACATGAATCAATAGAGTTTAAGTGTAATAGTACAGGTAATTACTGTATCGGATATTATTTCCAAGATGGACTAGAGGGCTGTGGAGTTGCTGTGTCTGCATTTCAACCTTAATAAAATATTAATCAAAGATTAAATGAGTAGAAGAATATTATACATATTCATAATTGTTTTAATAACAAGATTTTCTTGTTATGCTACTCATATTGTAGGTGGGTCTCTTACTTATGTTTATAATGGAGGCTCAAATTATACCATTACTTTAAAATTATATAGAGATTGTGGCGCAGGAACCGCTGCTCTTCCAGGAAGTGTTCTTATTTCTGTTTTGGGAAATAATGGAGCGCCATTTTCACCTTCAAAAGATATTTCTATTCCATTAGGAACTGTGACTAATGTTCCTTCTAATTTAAGTCCTTGTGCTATTCCTCCTAATCCTCTTCCTTGTGTTCAGGAAGCTGTTTATACTAAAACTGTAAATAATTTACCTTCTAATTTTGGAGGCTATCATTTATACTATCAAATAGTTGCCAGAAACTTAACATTGACAAATGTTAACGCGGCTTGTAGTTGTATTGGAGAAAGTTTTTATGCACATATCCCTGGCACAAATGAAACTAATATTTGGAATGAAAATTTCTCCTTAGCAAACGGAACTACAATAGATAATGGAACAACAGCATGGGCTACAACTTCAGGCTCTGTTGCTCCTAATTCGGCAATGGTTAATAATAATTTGTTTGAAATTAAAGGAGCTAATAATGCTAAATACACATGGACTTCTCAAAATATAAATATTTCTTCTTGTACTTCTGTTGGTGTTACAGTTAATTTGAAAGAAAGCGGAACCTTGGATGCTAATGATTCTATTTTAGTTTATTATAGATTAAATGGAGGCGCCATGACTTTATTTCCGACTAATGGTTTTAAAGCAGATGATTTTACAAGCGCACTAGCTTCAGTAACAGGATTAGTAGGAACAAATTTAGAAATTATTATTCGGACAAGATTTGATGGAAATTCACCTAATAGTGAAATTTATAAAATTGACGATATTGATGTAAATTGTTTCTCAGGACCTTTTATTTCTAATAGCAATCCTGTATTTAATTTATTCCCACCTTTATTTATATGTGTAAATCAACCATTTTCTTTCAATCATGCTGCTACAGATGTTGACGGAGATTCTTTAGTATATTCTCTTTATACACCTTTCGATGGAGATAATGCCGCGGGTCCTTTAGATCCTACATTCCCAGCAAACACAGCTTCATTTACACCTATTACATTTTTACCTGGATTTTCTACAACAAGCCCTTTAGGTAGTCCACTTTCATTAAATTCTTCAACAGGCTTGTTAACTGGAACACCAACTATACAAGGTCAATTTGTTGTTGGAGTAATGGTAAAAGAATATCGTAATGGTGTTTATATTGGGCAGACCTTACGCGATTTTCAATTTAATGTATTAAACTGTCCGCAGCCTCCACCAGCTATTACTCTTAATAATGTTTCTGTTAATGATGGTTGTAGTAAACCCCTTATTGCTTCTGGTATAACTGCTGCTTCAGCCACTTGGAATTCTATTTCTCCAGGAGCACCAGGCGCTTATAATAATTATTTATCGTGTACTTCTGGTTGTTTAACTCCTACTGTTTCTGCTATAGGTACTCCACCTCCATTTGTTGACTATTTAGTTTGTGGAAATTCAATTTCTTGTGCAGGTACTTTTGTTTGTGATACATTGAGAGTTACTTTTAATTCAACGTTAGGTGTAAATATTCAACCTTCAAATCCAACTTTATGTTTTGGGCAAACTTCGACAACTTTAACGGCTTTGGGAAGTGGAGGAACCCCGCCTTATTCTTATCTCTGGAACAATGTAAATGCTTCTCAAAATATTTTTGTTGGAGTTGGGACATACAATGTTAAAGTAACAGATGGTTCAGGATGTCCTCCTGCATTTAATACTATTATTGTTACTTCTTATTCTGTTCCTATAAATGCTAATCCTGGTCCTGATAAAACTATATGTAAACAAAATCCTTTAGCTACTATTAACGCCACTGTAACTGGTGCTGTTGGAGGAATATGGTCTGGTGGGTTAGGGTCTTTCAGTCCTAACAATACAACTTTAACAAATTTAAATTATACTCCATCAGCAGCTGAATTAGCTGCAGGATCTGCTACATTATTTTTAACTACAACTGGAAATGGGAATTGTCCTTTAGATATAGATACATTAGTTATACAATATTCAAATTTTACAGCCGCATCAACAACTTCAGTAATCAATATTAATTGTTTCGGTGAAACTAATGGATCATCTTCAATTTCGTTAACAGGAGGAACAGGTCCATTTTCTTATTCATGGTCTACAGTTCCCACTCAAACAACTAATTCAGTAACTAATTTATCTTTAGGCACGTATTCGATAACTGTTGTTGATGGAATTGGTTGTACTCAAGTTTCCACAGTTGTTATTACGCAGCCGCCAGTAATGTCAATAATAAGTACAGCAACTAATGTATCGTGTAATGGAGGAAACAATGGTGCTTTAACAACAACAGTTTCAGGTGGTACCTCACCTTATACATATTTGTGGTTAAACACAGGTCAAACAAGTTCAGGTATAAGTAATTTAGGTGCAGGAATCTATACCTTACAAGTAACAGATGCTAAAGGTTGCGTTACAACACATACAACTACAGTAACAGAACCAACAGTATTAAATGTAAGTTTAACAGGAACTAATGTGTCTTGTTTTAATGGAAGTACAGGAAGTGTAAGTTCAACCGTAAGCGGAGGTACATCAGGATATACTTATAGTTGGAGTCCAGGCGGAAGCACTGGATCATCTATAACCAATGTTGTATCAGGAGCCTATACTTTAATAGTAACAGATAGTAAAGGCTGTGTAAAAAGTCAAACTACTACATTAACTCAACCCGCGGCATTGTTAGCTATACCAAGTGTAACTAATGAAAGTTGTAATTATTTAAATAATGGAATAGCTTCAATATCAGCATCAGGAGGAACATCAGGCTATACATATCAATGGTTACCAGGATTACAAACAGCAACTAGTATTACTAATTTATCAGCAGGAGTTTATACAGTAAATGTAACAGATAGTCAAGGTTGCGTGACAACAACAATCGCTACCGTAACAGAACCGTCTACCTTAAGTGTAAATATAAGTAATCAAATAAATGTAAGTTGTTTTGGAGGCAGTAATGGTTCTGTTAGTTCATCAGGTTTAGGAGGCACGCCAAATTACAGTTATAGTTGGTTGCCAGGCGGTTCAACAAATGCAGTATTAAGTGGAGTACAAGCAGGAACATATAGTTTAACAGTAACAGATGCTAAGTCTTGCCAAACACAAACCACTGTGGTTATTACACAACCATCTGTATTAAATGTATCTGCTGGAGTAACAAATGTCTCCTGTAATGGAGGAAATAATGGTATTATATCAATAAGTCCTACAGGAGGAAATAGCCCTTATTTACATACATTATTTCCTGGTAATATTGTCAGTTCCAATTTCGCTAGTTTATCTCCAGGGAATTATACTGTTGTGACTTCTGATGCAAATAATTGTTTAAATACAACTACGGTAAATGTTAGTCAACCAACTACTATATCATCAGTTGTAAGTTACACTAATTCAAACTGTGGCTTTCAAAATGGTGTAGCCTCTATCGCAATTACTTCAGGCGGACTTCCACCATTTACTTATCAATGGTTGCCAAGTGGAGGAACATCATCAGTTACAACAAATCTTTTTGCAGGTAGTTATTCTGTTACAGTGTTTGACGGAAATGGATGTTTGACATCTAATATTGTAAATATAAATGATATTGAAGGCCCAGTCGTAAGTATTGCATCAACTACAAATGTAAGTTGCTATGGAGGTTCCAATGGTTCGGCAATAGCAACTTTTTCTGCTGGCACAGGCCCATTTACATATAGTTGGAGCCCATCGGGAGGAAATTCTTTAGTAGCTAATTCTTTATCAATAGGGACATATGTTATTAAAGTGACAGATAATTTGGGTTGCATTGGTTTAGCTACGACGCCATTAATAATTCAACCTTTGCCAATCACAACTGTATTGAGCCACACAAATGTATCCTGTTTTAACGGATCGAATGGAATAGCAAGTGTAGTTGCAAGTGGAGGAACTCCAGGCTATACGTACAGTTGGACGCCGACAGGAAATATAAGTTCAAGTATTTCAGGATTAACTTCGGGAACTTATACAGTTCAGGTTAAGGATAGTTACAGTTGTACATCAACTAATACTATTGCTGTTACACAACCAACATCATCTATTTCTTTATCAGTTGTATCAAATTCAGTGTCATGTTTTGGAGGAACAAATGGTTCGGTAATAGCAACAGCTAACGGAGGAACGTTGCCATATAGTTATTTATGGAACGGAGTAGGTGTAAGTGGAAATGTATTATCAAATATAACAGCGGGAACTTACACAGTAACAGGAACAGACTTTAATGGATGTGCAATAACAAACACTGTTGCAGTTATAGAGCCGCCAGTTATTTCTTTATTGATGAGTAGTGTAAATTCTAATTGTAGTAATGCAAGTGGACAAGCTTCAGTGTCTGCAACAGGAGGTGCTGGTTCATATACTTATCAATGGAGTCCAAACGGAGTAATAAATTCATTAAATACAAATTTATTGTCAGGAAATTATTCAGTAACAGTTCAGGATGCGAACGGTTGTTCAGCAAGTAATAGTATTAGTGTGTTAAATAACCCAGCACCTACGGTTAATATAAGTGGAGTAAGTAATGTAAGTTGTTATGGAGGATCAAACGGTACAGCAACAGTAAATGTAGTTGGAGGTACAGGTCCTTTTATATATATCTGGAGTCCACTAGGGGGTAATGGGAATGTTGGAACAAATTTATCAGTTGGTATTTATACAGTTCAAGTATTTTCAAATAATGGTTGTACTGTTCAAGCAACAACGCCAATGATAACACAACCTTTACCAATTACTACAGTGTTGAGTCATACAAATGTATCCTGTTTTGGAGGATCGAATGGAATGGCGAGTATAGTGGCAAATGGAGGAATGCCTGGATATACGTATAGTTGGACACCAGGAGGAAATACAAGTACAAGTATTTCAGGATTAATTCAAGGAACTTACACAGTTCAGGTTAAGGATAGTTATAGTTGCACTTCAACTAATACAATTGTTGTTTCTCAACCAACATTATTAAGTGTCAATATTTCTTCTTTAACTAATGTAAGTTGCTTTGGAGGAAATGATGGAAATGCTACTTTAAATGTCTTGGGAGGCACATCTCCATTTTCGTATAACTGGCTTCCTTATGGTGGAAATGGATCTACTGTTTCTGGTTTAATAAATGGTACTTATACAGTAAATATTACAGATGTTAATAGTTGTGCAACTAGCACTATTATTACTATAGCGCAACCAAGCATGGCTTTATCAGCAACTATAAATAGTACTGGAGCATCTTGTTTTGGAGGAACAGATGGAACAGCCACAGTTAATGTAATCGGAGGCACTACAAACTACAACTATCAATGGAGTCCAAATGGAGGAAATTTAAGTACAGCAACTAATTTAAGTGCTGGTAATTATTTAGTAACAATAAGTGATGCTAACAATTGCCAGTTAACTACTCCAATTTCTGTAAATCAACCATCTATTTTAACTGGCACTTTAATTACAGATGATGCAACTTGTGGTTTGGCAAATGGCTCAATTATTAGTCAAATTAATGGAGGAACAAGTCCATACTCTTACTCTTGGAATTCAGGAGCATATTCTACAGCCAATGTGATTAATATTCCAGCTAATTCATATTCATTAAATGTAACAGATGCTAATAACTGTATGCTGACATATTCTACCATTGTAAATAATTTAGCAGGACCTACTATAGGCGTTGTATCCACTACTTCGGTTTTATGTAATGGAGATAATAATGCAACAGCAACAGCAACAATTTCAAATGCAGTTTTGCCTTATAGCTTTAATTGGATGCCAAATGGAAGTAATTCGTTAACAGCCACTAATTTAACAGCTGGCACTTATACAGCTCAATTGATTGATGCCAAAGGTTGTACGGTTACAGCAAATGCTATTATAAACGAACCTTTACCATTAAGTATTACATCAGCTTCCGTAACAAATGTGTTGTGTTTTGGACAAAACAATGGTTCTGTTAATGTTTCTGTTTCGGGCGGCTCTTCAATTTATTCTTATTCATGGAGTCCAAATGTTTCTTCATCAGCTATTGCTTCAAATTTAATTTCAGGTAATTATACTGTTTTTGTAAATGATAATAATAATTGTAATACATCATTATCACTGATAGTAAATGAACCTTCGTTATTAATATCTACGATTTCAAACACTACAAATCCAATTTGTTATAATACAACAGGAGCTTCTACAGTGGCTGTTTCGGGAGGAACAATGCCTTATATATATAATTGGTCAACTACTCCTGTTCAAACAGGAAGTAGTGTGGGAAATCTATATGCAGGAAATTATACAGTTAGTGTTATTGATGCCAATGGATGTTCAGTATCAAATACTTTAACAATTATAGAACCAACTCAAATTATAACGAGTTTAAGTACTAGTGATACAATTTGTATTGGTCAACAAGCAAATATAATGGCAGGTGCTAATGGAGGCGCAGGAAATTATTACTACACATGGCAACCATCAGGAATAATTAACAGTGGAACATTGAGCGTTAGCCCAACAGTTAATACAACATATACTGTGGTAGCATTTGATCAAAATGGATGTGCGGGAATTGAAGATAGTATTAATGTTATTGTTTATGATTTAACTTCTGCAAATGTTCAAGTTACAGGACAAACTCCAATTTGCTTTGGTCAGGTGAGTATAATTGAGGGACAGGTAAATGGTAATACAGGACCAGTAAATATATCATGGAATAATGGATTAGGAAACACAATAGGTCCTTTTATAGAACAACCTATTAATTCTATGACATATATCATGACAGTTACTAATGCATGCGGATTGTCTGTATCCGATTCGGTAAGTATTACTTTTAATCCACCTCCTGTTATTAATATTATTTCTGATACAATAAAAGGATGTGCCCCAAGTATTATTAATTTTTCTGATAGTTCAATTACAGGTAACTCATTAGATCCAATCACATCTTGGAGTTGGGATTTTGGAGATGGAATTATTTCTACTTCTCAAAATCCTTCACATGTTTTTAATAATGCAGGAACATACACGGTTAATTTAACTGTTACTACAGATGCTGGTTGCACAGCTAACAGTAGTTCGAATCCCATTATAATTAATGCTTATAGTGCTCCAGTTGCAAATTTCTCAACCAATATGATTGATTTTGATATTCCATACGATGTTTTGCATTGTACTAACTTATCAAATGGCGGCATTACTTACGAATGGAGTTTTGGAGATGGTTCATTTTCTAACGATATAAATCCAAGCTATTTATATAATAGCATCGGTCAGCATCAAATTCAATTAGTGGTGTCTAATCAGTATGGATGTAAAGATACTGCGGTTGCAGAAATAGTGACACATTCAGATGTTATATTTCCAAATGCATTTACTCCAAATCCAGACGGAAGTTCGGGAGGCTCTTATACAATAAGTAGTTTGGATAACGATGTGTTTTTTCCATATACATCAGGAGTGATTGATTTTAAATTACAGATTTACGATAGATGGGGAGAATTGATTTTTGAATCAACGGATGTTAAAACTGGTTGGGACGGATATTATAGAGGCAAACTTTGCCAAATGGGAGTTTATGTTTGGAAAGCATATGTAAAATTAAATGATAGTAGAATATTTAAAAAAACAGGAGACGTGACATTGTTGAGATAAAAGATGAGAAAGATTTATTTAAATATGATTGTAGTAATGTTGTTGAAAGTACTTCCTGTATTGTCGCAGGATATGCATTTTTCGCAATTTTATGCATCTCCATTATATTTAAATCCAGCATTTGCGGGCGCCAATGTTTGCTCTAGATTTTCATTAACGTATAGAAATCAATGGCCAGGAGTATCAACAGCTTATAAATCATATTTAGGTTCCTTCGATCATTGTTTTAGTAAAAATAACATTGGCGTTGGATTACAATTTGCTAGCGATATTTCCGGAACGGGCGGATTAAAAACAACGATGATAAATCCACTCATTTCTTATGAAACTACTTTATCAAGAAAATATTCTTTACGCTTTGGTGTTCAGCCTGGAGTTACAATGAAAAGTATTGAGATGAGTAAGTTAACATTTGGGGATCAATTGTATAGAGGTGGAAACGTGACGACTGTTGAATCTCCGACCTTATCTAGAACTTTTTTTGATTTTGGGGCAGGTGCAATTTTTTATGGTTCTAATTTTTGGATTGGTACTTCTGCATACCACTTAAATAAACCTAATGAGTCGTTATTTGGAATTAGTAATACACGATTGCCGATTCGATACTCTGTTCATGGAGGATATAAATACAATTTGAATCAAGATGAGAAGCCTGGAGATATAAAAAAAACATTAACAGCAGCTTTTAATTATAGAGGTCAAGAAAAGTTCGATCAATTTGATATTGGAGTTTATTATACAAGATCAATTTTAAATATTGGATTATGGTATAGGGGAATTCCTGTATTAAAATCGTATAAGCCAGGGTATAAAAACAATGACGCTTTTGTTTTGATTATAGGTTTAGAAATGGAAAGATTTAATATTGGATACAGTTATGATATTACAATTTCTGAATTATCAAATGTTACAAAAGGTTCTCATGAAATCACCTTAAGTTTTCAAATGTGTAAAATCAAACAAAAAAAGAAAAAACTACAATTAATATCATGTCCAAAATTTTAAAACCATAACTTATGAAATCAATCATTTATTTTTCTCAAGCAGTATTAATAGGCCTATCTTTTTTACTGTATTCTTTTGTTACTAATCCTCCTTGTGAGTCTGATGAGTTTGTAGATAGTTGTGCCCCTGCCTTAGGAAATTTTGTATTTATCAAAACATTTAATATCAACGTTGATAAGCCAGGAAATAAAACAGAATATTCATATGTGTTAAGCCGTGATTCTGAATATAAAATTGTAGTATGCGATCAAAATGACCCTGGCAAAAAAATGATCATAAATTTTTACGATAGAAGTAAAAAGTTAATAGCTTCTAATTATTTAAAAAGCAGTAAAAAAATATTTCCTACTGTAAGTTATAAATGCGCTGCAACAGGAGTTTATTATGTAGAAGCTTTTTTTGAAGGTGATAAAAGTGGATGTGGTATAAATATCTTAGGATTTAAAAAATAATTTAATACATGAAAAATTGGTTACTTGTATTTTTTGTATCCGTTTTAGCTAGCAAAACGTTAGCCCAGTCGGTAGGTGGAAGCACATCTGGTTCTACCTATTTTTGTATACCGACTAATTCGGGTTTTGTTTCCTTAAGTGGCTTTTCTGGAACAATTCAACATTGGGAATCTTCGATAAATAATGGGTTAAACTGGACATTTATCTCAAATCCTACAACAACACAAAATTATAGTAATCTTAGTCAAACAACTTGGTTTAGGGCTATTGTTAAAAATGGTGTTTTTCCTCCCGATACATCAACAATATCTATTATTACCATTCACACTGCTGCCTTTGGTGGAAATATTTCTGGTGGAGGCTCGTTTTGTGTATCAGCACCTTCAGGTACATTAAGTTTGAGTAATCAAGTTGGGCAGGTGTCGTTTTGGGAATATTCTGTTAATGGTGGCGCATTGTGGACAATGATTACTAATACATTATCTACATTACCTTATTTGCCAGTTACTCAAAACACAATCTATCGTGCTATTGTTCAAAATGTTTCTGTATGTCCAAAAGACACTTCCGATGAAGTTTCATTTATTATTTCTCAACCAACAGTAGCAGGTTTTTTGCAGCAAAATGATACCGCCTGTTATGCTAATAATCTTGATACGCTCAATTTAAGTGGACAAACAGGAAATGTGATGGATTGGATTTATTCTACCAACTCAGGCGCTTCATGGAATTTAGTTGGGAGTACACAGAGTGCATATACATACTCAAATATTACTCAAACCACTTTATATAGAGTTCTTGTTAAAAATGGCGCATGTCCAGAAGATACAACTTTACCTGTTAAAATTGTGGTTGTAAATGCTAACGTTGCTTCCGCAGGTTCAGATAAAACAATAACAAGATATGAGAGTGTTCAATTAAACGGAAGTGGAAATGGAACTCCAGAATGGACTCCTAATACTGAAATAAGTAATCCAAATATTTTTACTCCAATTGTTACACCGAGTAATACAACAACTTATATATTAACATTAACCGATCAGCATTCTTGTTTTAGCTCTGATTCTGTAACGATTACTGTTATCATTCCATTTCCAAATGCAATTACTCCAAATGGAGATGATGTTAATGATTATTTTTTAATCGATAATATTCAATTATATAAACAAAGTTCATTATTAATTTTTAATAGATGGGGTAATTTGGTATACAAAGCATCACCTTATAATAATGAATGGAATGGGAAATCTAAAAGTGGTAATGATCTTCCAGATGATATATATTATTACACTTTAGATTATGGAGTAGGAGAAAAGCCTATTTCAGGATATGTATTAATTAAACGATAAAAATATAATGAAGAAATTTATTTACAGTGTCATTTTATTCATCGTAACAAATGAATCTTTTTGTCAACAAGATCCAATGTACTCTATGTATATGTTTGATAAAGTATTAATCAATCCAGCATATACGGGAAGCTCAAATTGGGCAGTTGGTACAGTAAAGTATAGAAATCAATTTATTGGAATGGCTGGTAATCCAGTAACTCAAACATTTAACTTTCATTCACCGATACAAAGCAAACATATTGGAGTAGGTATAAAAGTAATTAATGATAAGATTGCCATTATGAATACTTTGAATGCTGCTTTACTATTGTCATATCACTTAAATCTTGCAGGTGGAAAATTATCAGCAGGTATTGATGCAGGTATTTACAATAGAAAAATAGATTATTCAAAATTAATATTAAGTAGTAGAGGAGATAATTCTATTCCTACTTCAGCACAATCGTCTCTTGTTCCAGATTTATCTTGGGGTTTATATTATCAAAAAAAGCAATGGTATGTTGGTTTCTCACAGTATCATTTAATTAAAACAAGTTTTAATGATAAAGCAATATCAAAATCTAATTCAAAATTAGCGAATCACTTGTATTTTATTGCGGGAAATGTATTTACACTTAATAAATATTGGACGGTAGAACCTAGTATGTTATTAAAAATTCAACCCTCAAGTGCAACGCAATTAGATTTTAATACGATGCTTTATTATCAAGATAAATTTGGAGCAGGAATCCAATATCGCACAGGAGATGCAATAGCTGCTGTTGTTAGATATAACGTAATAGAAAGTTTAAGAATTACTTATTCATATGATATTACAATATCAAAATTATCAGGTTACTCAAAAGGAGCCCATGAAATTATGATATCTTATGGGATTAAATTACCTCCGCCTCCAGTTCAAAAAGAAACCCATCCTAGATATTATTTCTAAATATGGAAATGTATAGATTTATTAAAATGAAAAAAACACTAATTGTAATAATAATATTGTACGTAATGCCTGTTTTTTCTCAACGAAATTTAGAGAAAGGCGATAGGTATTTCAATATTAATCAGTTCGAATCTGCTATTAAATATTATACGATGGATTTGACTTCTAAAAATAAGAAAGCTGCAGAAAAGTCAGCTCAAAAATTAGCAGACTGTTATCGTATTATAGGCGAATTTGAAAAAGCAGAAGAGCTGTATAGAAAAATATTAAAACGAAAAAAGAAAGATCCTATTCATTATTTAAATTATGCATTGTCTTTAAAAAGTAGTGCTAAATATGCAGAAGCAAAATTACAGTTTGAAGAATACATAAAGTTAAAACCTGAAGATTTAATGGGGCCAGTTTACCTCCAATCATGTGATTCTGCACAAAAATGGTTAGATGAAACGATAGGCAAAGAAGTAAAAAGCATTGATAAAATCAATACCGAGTATTCAGAGTTCAGCCCTTGTATTTATAATCATAAATTATATTTTTCTTCTTCTAGACCAGGAAGTAAGCAAGCTTTAATCAGTTTTGATGGAGGAGGTGAAGTTCATAGATTAGATATTTATAATATTGATTTTAGTCGTATAGATGTAAAAGAAGATATAAAAACAGATATAGTAAATTTTAAGGAAATTAATTCACCAAAACACGAAGGAGCGATTTGTTTCTCTAAAGATGGTAAGGAGCTATATTTTACCAAAACAGTAAAAGGAAATAGAAATGAAAAAACGAATGATATTTTAAATACACTTCAAATATTTTATAGTAAAATAGATTCTACTGGAAAATGGACAGAGCCTAAAAGTGCTTTTTCGTTTAATAGTACAAATTATTCGGTAGCTCACCCAAGTCTTTCTCCTGATGGAAATACTATTTTCTTTATGTCTGATATGAAAAATGGATTTGGAAAAACAGATATTTACTATTGTATTAAACAAACTAACGGAAAGTGGAGTCCTCCAAGAAACATAGGAAATTCTATAAATACGTTTGGTTATGAAATGTTTCCCTTTATTTCTGAATCAGGGATACTGTATTTTTCATCTAACGCTCATCCAGGAATGGGGCAGTTGGATGTTTTTGAAGCAAGTTTAGTGGATGGCAAATGGACCAATGTTAAAAACGTGAAGCCTCCTATCAACTCAATTGGAAATGATTTTGGAATTGTATTAGATGGTTTAAATCATCATGGTTTTTTTAGTTCAGACAGATTTAATGGAAAAGGATTGGAGGATATTTATAGTTTTGCTGATGAGCAACCCATAACTTTAAATTTTGAAAATGATACATTATACTTTAGAGACAAAAGTATTTTTGATGAGGTTAAATATAAAATCACTAATGAAAAAGATAAGTCAGAAGTTGAATTGCTTGCTGTAAACGGAGTGTTTAAAGTTAAGGTAGAAAAAATGACTCCATATAAAATGGTAGCTCGAAAAAATGGGATGTTGTTTAATAAAATTTTCTTTGAATATAATCATCAACAAACTATTTATGATTTAAAACTAAAAGTAACCTCAAAACCTATTTTATTAGACGGACTTTTTAATTTTTCGAAAAGCACTAATGATAAAGAAACGAATTTGACTATCACTGATTCTACAGGTTTAGAAAGCAAACATCAAATACGGAGTTTTTATAGTATTTGCGACACAATTAAAGTCAATCAAAACTATCAAATCACCACAAAAAAACTTGCCGAGGCATTGAATTTAAGTGATAATAAAGTTTTTGATGATCGCACGATTCATTTAAAAATAAAAGTTTTTTCCTCTAATTTAAGTCTTGAAAATACAGCTGTTGTAATAAAAGAAAATGAAAAAATTATTACAACATTAAACAATAGTGCTAATGGAGAGTTTAATTGTTATTTAAAATATAACTATCCTAAAAAATATACTATAGAGATCTCATCGGATGGCTTCACTACAAAAAATATAGAATTTGAAACTAGAGAAAATCAGTATGCAGATATTCTTGAAGTGGAACTTTTTGGAAAATAAGTTTTTTGGAGAGTAAGGGCGAGTATTTTATCGATTTTGTTTGTCCCGCATTATGTTGTTCGAGTCTAAGTTCTAAATTCTCACAATGTCCTTTGTAAAAAGACATGTCAATTTCACTTTGAATAACATAAGCATAAAACATATTTCAAAATCAATTGTGGCTCCGGTAGGAATCGAACCTACATCAAACGTTTAGGAAACGCTTATTCTATCCATTGAACTACGGTGCCAGTAATGAGTTTAAATTTAATCTTTAGTTTTCAATTTTATTTCGAAATATAAAAAAGTTTAGGTAATGCTTATTCTATCCTCGCCTGAACGAATTCATTCGTGCAAGCCCGCCTGAATACCCCTCGTTCTAGTCGGGCGCAACATTGAACTACGGTGTCAATCATCTTTTTCTGATGATTTTAATATGAAGTTACCTTAAAATGCTTTGAAAACAAAAAAGCCACCCTACTAATTAGTGGATGGCTTTTGCTCCCTCTCCTGGGCTCGAACCAGGGACCCCATGATTAACAGTCATGTGCTCTAACCAGCTGAGCTAAGAGGGAATCATTATTCTGGTTATATAAATGTTAAAGAACAGTTTTTTAATGCTTTTCCTTGTAAGGGAGGGCAAATTTAATATCTATTTTGTAAATAAACAATATATTTGTAAAAATTTTTAATCTTTTTTTTATGAGTCTATTAGTAGTAGGTACAGTAGCGTTTGATGCTATCGAAACACCTTTCGGGAAAACCGATAAAATCGTTGGTGGAGCAGCTAGTTACATAGCTTTAGCATCTTCTTACTTTACAAAAGAAATAAACCTTGTGTCTGTTGTTGGGGACGATTTTCCTCAAGAATTTATGAATACACTTAAGAGTCAAGGAGTTAATCTAGATGGTTTGCAAATCAAACAAGGCGAAAAATCATTTTTTTGGAGCGGTCGTTATCATAATGATATGAATTCTCGTGATACTTTAGACACTCAGTTGAATGTTTTGGGTGATTTTGATCCAATTGTACCTGAATCATACAAAAATTGCGAATTTTTAATGTTAGGGAACTTAATGCCAGCTGTACAACAAAAGGTATTGTCTCAATTATCTAAACGTCCAAAATTAATTGTATTAGATACTATGAATTTTTGGATGGATATCGCCATGCCTGAATTATTGGAAACATTAAAAGGCATTGATGTGTTAACTATCAATGATTCTGAGGCTCGTCAGTTATCTGGAGAGTATTCTTTAGTAAAAGCGGCTCAAAAAATCTTAGCAATGGGTCCAAAAGTATTAGTAATTAAAAAAGGTGAGCACGGTGCTTTATTATTTAATAAAGAAGAAGTGTTTTTTGCACCAGCATTACCTTTAGAAGATGTATTTGATCCAACAGGAGCAGGCGATAGTTTTGCAGGAGGCTTTATTGGTTATTTAGCTAAAACAAAAGATATCAGTTTTGAAAACATGAAACGTGCTATTATTTTTGGTTCGGCAATGGCTAGTTTTACAGTTGAAAAATTTGGAACAGAGCGCTTAATTGGCTTATCTCAAGAAGATGTATCTAATAGAGTTCAAGAGTTTGTTGATTTAGTTCAATTTGATATCTCTTTAGTATAATTATTTTATCATTTCAAAAGCCCTCTATTACAAAATAGGGGGCTTTTTATTTTAGATAAATCACAATTTATAAATTATCTTAGCGTTAAATAAATAAACTTGAGATTTCTTATTATCATAGTTATTTGTGTTGTATTAGGTTGCTCTTTTGTATTTCAAACATCCGAGCCTGAAATACATATTAAATTTCCTGAACAAAAATCGCACGTCGAAATTGATGGTTTTGGAAATATTTATATCATTACTGATAATGAAATTGTAAAGTATAATGCTATGGGTATTTTACAAAAAAAATACAGTACCAAACGCTATGGTAAAATAGAGTTTGTAGATGCAACGAATCCATTAAAGGTTTTGGTTTATTATAAAGATTTTCAGCAACTTATTTTTTTAGATAATCAAATGACAGAATCTAGCAATATGATTTCATTAGAGTCACTTGGTCATGAACAAAGTAGCTTAGTGTGTTCATCATCTAATAATAGTTTTTGGTTGTATGATAAACAAAATAATGAATTATGTAGATTTGACGCTGAATTAAAATCATTAGTAAAGACAGGAAACTTAAAGCGCATACTAGATGTTGATATAAAGCCTAATTTTTTACAAGAAAATAATAATTTCATTTATTTGAATTGCCCCGATGAAGGGATTTTGGTATTTGATATTTACGGCACCTTTTATAAAACCATTCCTTTAAAAAACTTGAAAGAGTTTAATATGGTTAATGGCGATGTGTTTTATTTTGAAAATCATACACTAAAACAATATCAAACTCAAACCTTTAATACTATCGAAAAACAGTTTGCCGATACTATAATTAAAACGGTGTATTGGCAAAACGAGCGTTTTTATAAGCTTTATCAAGATTCGTTAGTGATTGAGTAAATTATCTCAGTTTTCTAAAAATTTGTATTTTTAGCTTATGATTAGATTTTTATTATTTTTTGTATTCGCTATATTATTTTCTTTTACATCTTTAGCTCAAACTACATACACTCAAACAGTAAGAGGTCAGGTAGTTGATAAAGTGTCTTCTGTAGGATTACCAGGGGTAGTTGTGCGTTTAAAAAACGACTCTACAAAAAGGCATGTGGCAACAACAGATGCCAATGGAAATTTTAAATTGGAAGGCATTGCCGTTGGGCGTCGTTCGTTTATAGTATCGATGTTTGGGTATAACACAGTTCCGTTAAATGATATCATCGTGTCTTCTGGCAAAGAAACGTTTTTAACTATTGAGCTAGAAGAGTCTTTAGTTCAAATGGATGAAGTGGTGGTGAATGCGGATGAGCAAAAAGATGTGGTAACTGATATGCAAGCGGTAAATGTAAAAACATTTAGTATCGAAGAAACAGAGCGTTATCCAGGCTCTCGTCAAGATCCCGCTCGAATGGCTTCTAATTTTGCGGGCGTACAAGGAACTAACGATAGTCGTAACGACATTGTAGTACGTGGTAATTCTCCCTCTGGTTTATTATGGAGATTAGAAGAAATCGATATCCCCAATCCGAATCACTTTGCAGTAGCTGGCTCGGCAGGTGGTCCAACTGCTATTATTAATAATAAATATTTAGCTAATTCAGAGTTTTATACTGGTGCTTTTCCCGCAAATTATGGAAATGCATTAGGTGGTGTGTTTGATTTAAAAATGCGTAATGGAAATAATCAAAAGCATGAACGTACGTTTCAGTTTGGCTTATTAGGAACTGAATTATCTGTCGAAGGCCCTATTAATAAAGAGAAAGGAAGTAGCTATTTTATCAATTATAGATACTCTACACTTAAAATGTTATCAGGTTTAAATATTAAATTGGGTACAAGTGCTGTTCCTCAATATCAAGATGGCGCTTTTCGTTTTAATTTTCCTACTAAAAAAGCTGGTATATTTTCTTTAAGTGGAATAGGAGGATTAAGTAGCATTAAGATTATTTTAAGTACTCAAACCGAAAGACCAAAAGAATTGTATGGTGATTTAAATCGTGACCAATACTTTGCGTCAAGTATGGGTGTTGCTATTTTAAATCATGCTTATTCGTTTAATAGCAGAACCTTAATGAAAACCTCTATTGCTTATAGTGGCCAGGGTTTAAACGTCGATCATTATTTAGTATTAAGAGATAAAAACTTTAAGCCAAATGATACCTTGCCTCAAATTTTAGGCTATGATTTTTTAGAAACAAAAACAACTTTAGCGTGGTATGTAAAACATAAAATAAATCCTAAGAATAGTTTTAAAGTGGGTTTTTTTGCTAATCTATTTCATGTTGATTTTTATGATCAAGCAAAAATTAATTCAAGATATGATACCATTGCACAAGCTATTAATGATAAACCATTTAAAACAAGAATTAATGCAAAAGCCGATTTTTATTTATTACAACCTTACCTTGCTTTTGTGCATAAATTCAACGAAAAATGGAGTACTAACCTAGGCGTGTTTGCACAATACCTTACGTTAAGTAATAGTTGGGTGGTAGAGCCAAGAGCAAGTTTACGTTATCAATTTAAATCAAACCAGTCATTAAGTTTAGCTTATGGTATGCACAGTCAAATGCAACCTACCTATTTATATTTTGCAGCACCTGATAGTTTAGTAAGAGATGGTAAAACGTATACGAATCCAACAAAACAATTAGACAATAAAAATTTAGGATTTAGTAAAAGTCAACATGCTGTATTAGGCTATGATTTACAGATCTCTAAGTATTTCAGAACAAAGTTAGAAGCATATTATCAATATTTATGGGACATACCTGTATATGCGGTGCCTTCAAGTGTATCATTGCTTAATAGAGGTGCTAGTTTCAATCGTTTCTTTCCAATTTATACGATGGAAAATAAAGGAACGGGGTATAATTATGGCTTAGAGTTTACTTTAGAAAAATCATTTAGTAAACATTATTTCTTTTTATACTCAGCTAGTTTATTTGATAGTAAATACACTGGAAGTAATGGAAAAACATTTGATACTGATTTTAACGGACAATACATGATGAATTTATTGGCTGGCTTAGAGTATGAGATTGGTAAATCAAAAAAGAATTCAATTAATGTGTCTTCTAAATTCACGTATGGTGGCGGCAAACGTTATTCGCCTGTAGATGTAGCAGCTAGTAATGCAGTGATGGATGTGGTAGCTGATAATGATAAAGTAAACACGTTGCAGTTTAATCCTTATAATCGTTTAGATTTAAGAATTGCTTATAAAATCAATAAGAAAAAAGCGACTTATGAAATCGCCTTAGACTTAGTAAATATTATGAATACTAAAAACGTCTTAGCTTTAAGTTACGCACCAGATCCTGCAAACATAAATGCTGACCCATTAATTAAAAATTATCAATTAGGCTTTTTACCTTTATTTTATGTTAAGGTTGATTTCTAAAGGATTCATTATTCTTATTGTTTGCTTTGCATTTTCTTTAAACGCACAAGTTATAAATATTGAAAACAAACGATTTTTAAACGACACCAATGGTTGGGTGGGAAATGTTGATTTTAATTTTAATGTGTTTAATAATACACAACAGGTGTTACAATTTTCAAATGCCATTCGTGTGCAGTATCAAAAAAATAGAAGTCGTTTTATTTTATTAAATGATTTAAATTTCATTAAAGCTGGCAATACAGATTTTGCCAATGCAGGGTATCAGCATTTTAGATATAATTATAAAATCAGTAAATGGATTACGATGGAAGCCTTTACTCAAACACAATATAATCCAGTTTTGAAATTAGATTTTAGGTATTTGTTGGGAGTGGGTCCGCGATTGAAATTATTGAAAAAAGAAAATGCTCGTATTTATATAGCAGCCTTGTATATGTATGAATACGATGATATTATGAATGATGAAGTAAACTTATACGAACATCGTTTGAGTTCTTATGTAACGTGTAGTTTTTTGATTTTCAAAACGATTGATTTAACAAGTACCACCTTTTATCAACCTAATATAGAAAACACATCCGACTATCGTATCGCTAATGATAGTGGATTAGAAATACATATCAATAAACATTTAAATTTTAAGTCGTCATTTAATATGTTATACGACACAAAACAACCAGTAGGAATACCAGATTTGGTATACTCCTTTAGAAATGGGTTATCAATAAAATTTTAGAAATTATTTTTTAGTTGTATCAGCAACTGCAGCCCCATTTTTAGGTTGAATAGCTACTTCCGCCATAGCAGCATCAATAACTCTTCCAATAGAATCTGAAATGCGTTTTGCATTTTCATGCATTTTAAATCTGTCTTCTGCTGCAGGTTTGCATTTTACAAATGCTAAAGTTAAAATTGTAGCTGATAGAATGATATATACCTTTTTCATAAAATGATGATTGCTATTTAATTATCCGAATGTAAAGATAATTTTTTGTTGAATAAAGTAATTAGAATAATTTGTGGTTTAAAAAATCTAAATAACTCATGAAAATTTCAAGATTAAGGCTTTTGAAAAATTTATCAATGAGTCTGCCAGCTGGCGGATGAAGGACACTTTTTAGTAACACAAAGATTGGGGTTTTCATGAGTTATTTATAAATAAAAAAGCCCACGTATCATAGACACGTGGACTTTTCCTAACTAACTAAACACAAATTCTTAGTGAGCTTCGTGACCAGCTTCAGTAGTTGCAGCAGCAGTCTCAGTAGTTGCAGCAGCAGCAGTTGTATCAGTTGCAGCTTCCATAGCACCAGCTAAGCTAGCTTCTAATGCAGCAGAAATTGAATCAGCAGTGTGTTTTGCTTGCTCTTCGATTTTAGCTTTTTCTTCAGCTGATTGTCCACAAGATACTACAGTTGTAGCCATGATAGCTACTGCGATAATTGAAAATAATTTTGTCATTTTTTTAATTTTTTAAGTTGTTTTGTTGTTATTTGAACATTTATACCGAAACTTTAAATTAGTAACCCAAAAAAAGAATAAAATAATTGATTATTTTATAACTGATTGATTATCAGTATTTAAAATTTAAATAAATAATTGGTTACCCGCTTTTTTGACGAGGTAAATTGGATTGAAAATAAGAAAAAGGAGAATTATTTTGAAAGAAATTCGCTTACTACCTTTTCAGCTTTTATAAAAGCTTCTTCTAGTACTTCATTTAAGATAAAAACATCAAATAAATCGGCTGTTTTTAGCTCTTTTTCGGCTTTTTCCACTCTTCGAGCAATACTTTCTGGGCTATCGGTGCTTCTTGAGTTTAAGCGTTCTTCTAATATTTTAATACTTGGGGGCATCACAAAAACCGCTAAAGCTTTTTCTCCAAACTGTTTCTTCAAATTTAAGCCACCTTCTACGTCAATATCAAAAATAACATGTTTGCCTTTGGCCCAAATGCGATCAACTTCACTTCTTAAAGTACCATAATGTGTTCCGGCATATACTTCTTCCCATTCCAAAAACTCCTTATTGTCAATTTTTTGCTTGAATTCATCAACTGTTAAGTAATGATAATCTTTGCCATTCTCTTCTATGCCACGTTTAGGGCGACTTGTAGCCGAAATAGAAAATTCTAATTTATCAGGAAAGGTTTTTAGTAAATGACGCACAATAGTGGTTTTACCAGAACCTGAGGGTGCAGAAAAGATGATGAGTTTGCCGTTTTCCATGGGCAAAGATAACAGTTTTAGTTAAAATAAAAATTAGGAAGGATTATTTTCCTGATTCTTAAAGAATTGATACACTAAATTAGCTTTTGAGTTACCAATAATAACAGCTAATTCAGCTAAAGTAGCTTCTTTAATTCCTTTTACGGATTTAAGTTCAGTGAGTAATTTTTGAGCTGTTTTGTCGCTGATCCCTTTAATTTCGGATAATTCCGTTTTAAAGGTTTCACGACTTCGCTTATTGCGGTGATGCGTAATACCAAAACGGTGAGCTTCATCACGAATGTGTTGAATAATTTTTAACGTTTCAGAACGCTTATCTAAATACATTGGAACTGAATCACCAGGGAAATAAATTTCTTCTAAACGTTTGGCAATTCCAATCACCGTTACTTTCCCCATTAAATCTAATTTACGTAAACTCATCACCGCAGCACCTAATTGTCCTTTGCCACCATCAATCACAATTAATTGAGGCATTGGCAATCCTTCTTCAATCACACGAGAATAACGTCTAAATATTACTTCTTCCATGGTTGCAAAATCATCAGGACCAACAACTGTTTTGACATTAAAATGTCTGTATTCTTTTTTAGCTGGTTTGCCGTCAATAAAAACAGGCATGGCGCTCACCGCATAATCTCCCTGAATGTTGGAGTTATCAAATCCTTCTATTCTTCGAGGCTCTTCTTTCATGCGCAAATCTTTCATCATTTGTTGCATGATGCGATCAGTATGTCTTTCAGGATCAATAATAGCTAATTGTTTTTCGCGTTCTCGTTTATAAGATTCAGCATTTTTAAAACATAAATCCATTAAGTGTTTTTTATCACCAATTTTTGGAACAACATATTTGGCTCCCGTAAATTCAAACTCTGGTTCAAAGGGAACAAAAATTTCTTTGCTGGAAGAATTGTATCTGATTCGGATTTCATTGATAGCAAACACTAACATTTCTTCATCTGTTTCATCTAGCTTCTTTTTCAACTCTAAAGTTTGTGCTTGAATGATGGTTCCATTCATCACTTTAAAATAATTCACGTAAGCCACTTTTTCATCACTTAAAATCGCAAACACATCCGTATCAGTAATAGAAGGGTGAACAATAGTGGATTTGCTTTGGTATTTTTCTAAGAGTTCAATTTTCTTTTTGGTATTGGCCGCATGCTCAAACTCTAATTTTTCAGCTTGCTCCAACATTATTTTTTTTAAATCTCTAATCGCAAAATTGATATCACCTTTTATAATTTCTCTAATGTGATTAATTCCTCTGTTATAATCTTCTTCACTTTGCTTACTCACACAAGGCGCTTTGCATTTACCAATTTGAAATTCTAAACAAGCGGTGTATTTTTTCTTGTCAATATTTTCTTGACTCAAATCTAAATTGCAAGTTCTTAAAGGATATAATTGTTTAATTAAATCCAACAAAATATACATGGTTGTAACAGAAGGGTATGGGCCATAATACTCGCTGCCATCTTTTTTTAGTTGTCGTGTTTGAAACACTCTAGGGAAGCGCTCATTTTTAATAACAATCCATGGATAGGTTTTGTCGTCACGCAACATGATGTTGTATTTAGGCGTGAGACTTTTAATTAAATTATTTTCTAAAATTAAGGCATCCATTTCAGTATCTACCTTAATGGTTTTGATATCTACTATTTTTTTTACCATCACACGCAAACGATACGTGTCGTGTTCTTTAGTAAAATAGGAGGTAACACGCTTTTTTAAATTCTTTGCTTTGCCAACATACAGTAAATTATTATCTGCGTCATAATAACGATACACGCCCGGTGTTTCGGGTAAAGTTTTGAGGATACTTTGTATATGTTCTGAAAATGCTTCTGACACTTTGTAAAGTTAATTTTTTTAGTTAATTTGTAGCATCTTAAAAAACAAAACCATATTTATTTCGCCACTTGATTGGGGTCTTGGTCATGCCACCCGATGTGTGCCATTGATTAAACAATTAATGGCTGACAATGTTGTGGTTTTGGGGGTTACTAAAACAACCTCTTTAATTTTTGATGAGGAATTTTCTCAGCTACAAAAAGTAGAAGTTATACCCTATAATATAAAATATTCTAAAGCATTACCAGTAGCTGTAAAATTATTATTAGACGCTCCAAGAATATTTAATGTGATTAAACAGGAAAGAAAACAGCTTGAGCAGATTATTAAAGATTATAAAATTGATGTGGTGATTAGTGATAATCGTTTTGGAATGAGTTCTAAAAATGTGGAGAGTATATATATATCACATCAATTAAATGTGCAGGCAGGTATATTTTCTGAATTTGCTAATAAGATCCATCACCATTATATCAAACAATTTAATGCAGTTTGGGTGCCAGATTTTGAAGATGAAAAACTGTGTTTAGCTGGAAAATTATCGCATCATCACGCTTTAAAAAATGTAAAATATTTAGGACCTTTAAGTCGCTTACAGGTAATGAGTTCAAAAGAAAACGGCTCTGATTACTTATGTCTATTATCTGGTCCAGAGCCTTTACGAACTGAATTGGAAAGGATTTTAATAGAAAAAGCGAATCAAAGCGATAAAAAGATTTGTATTGTAAGAGGAACAAATAAAAAGCGAAAGAGTTTTGTCAATAAAAACATTACGATTACCGATGCCCCAAGTGCAAATGAATTATCTCAATGGATTATAGACTCAAAAATAGTAGTGTGTAGAAGTGGCTATAGTACCTTAATGGATTTACATCAGTTAAATAAACAAAGTTGCGTGTTAATACCGACGCCTGGTCAGGAGGAACAAGAATATTTAGCGAACTATTGGAGTCAAAAGCCAGGATTTAAGATTATTCATGAAAAAGACCTTAAAAGCTTTAGTTTTAGTTAGTCAATTCACAATATCAGTTTCATAACTCTGACGTTTGTCATTTATTTAACCATCAAATTCTGCTACATTCGAGGTGGTGTATTTGGTAAAAAAAATAGCGTTTTATGTTTTTATTGTGGCTTCTTTAGTTGCCGCAGTTTGGGGTTATTTTCGTTTAAGAGAAAGTAAAGAGCCAAATATTTCCATTACAGAGCATATTCCTGCTAATGCGATGTGTGTTATTGAAACTAAAAACTGTAGTGAATTAGTTTCACAATTAACTCGTCAAAATTTAATTTGGAATGCCTTGCTATCAAACGAATCGATGCTAGTGGCTCAAAACGGCATCAAATATTTAGATTCGTTAGTAAATGCAAAACCAGAAATAGCAGCGGTAATCTCAGACAATTCATTGTATTGGTCGCTTGTTAAACAAGGTAATATTATAGAGCATCTTATTTTATTTAAGTTTAAGGAAAAAAATAATGAAGCGTTATTTGAAGAGTTTTTTAAATCAGCTTTTTCAAAAGATGCCTCGATATCTTCATTTGAGGCTTATTATTTTACAAATAATAAGCAAAAGTGGTTACTTACCTTGAAGGATGGAATTGTGTATTTAAGTTCTGATGTGGGTTTATTGCAAAATGCTTTAGAACTGAGAAAAGAAGAGTCGATTGCCAATAATAAATCATATTTAGAGTTATTAAAATTGAATGGGGAACAAAAATCTCAAATCTATTTTAATCATACCAATACTAATTTGTTATCTAAAAATTTATTTACACAACAATCATTATTTGGCTTAGAAGTTCAATTAAATGAAATTACATTAACGGGCTATACTAATACAGATAGCTTGTCGTTGTTTAATTGTTTGATGAATCAAAGCTCAGAGAGTATTACAGGTTTTGAGCATTTGCCTGATAACCCAATTTTAATTCAAGGAGTGGCATTAAGCGACGCTCATTTGTTTTATAAAACAGTTAAGCAACAGTTAACGAGCGAGGTAAATAGAAAAAATGAATTGGCCTGGAACGCATTAAATGACAGTGCACTATATAATATTGAAAAAGAAAGTTTGGATAATATAGATGAGGAAATTTTATCAGCAAATTATGTTATTGATAACACAACTTGTCAAGTTTTGAGTTTAAAAATTAAAGATTTAGAAAAAAGTGAAGCTTTTTTGACATTAATGAGTGATAGTGTTTTATCTATTGGAGAATCAAAAGTGTATAAATTAAATATAGATTTGGCACAGGTATTTTCTTTTTCTAAAAATGATTTAAAAAATCAATACGCTTGTTTGTCCGATAATCATTTATTGTTTTTTTCTCATAAGTCTGTTTTAGATTACTTTCAGCAATCTACCGTTAATGCTCAGTTTTTAGGTAAAAATGTTGCGTTTATGAATTATGCAAATGATAACCTTATGCTAGATTGCAATTATTTGTATTATGAAAATTCAGAGTTAATGAAAACACATAACATTAATTCATTTATAAATTCAGAAGAACTTTGGAAGTCGGAGAATGCAACAGCACAATTGTCGTTAACAGCAAAAAATTATAAGAACAGTATTCAGGTTCGAATTAATGCTACTCATGCTCAACAAAAAATAGAGGGAGGCAACAATACCAATAATGCATTATGGGCATTCTCGGCTGATTCATCAGTTAATACAAGGGTTTATTTGTTTGCCAATCACTCAACACAGGAAAATGAATTGTGTTTTCAAGACGAGACAAATAATTTGTATTTAATTAATTCTACAGGTAATTTAATTTTTAAAAAGAAAATTACTGAAGCTATTCAATCAGAAATTTATACGGTTGATATTTTCAAAAATGGCAAATTACAATTGCTATTCAATACCGAAAATTATTTACACCTAATTGATAGAAATGGAAATTACGTGCAAGGATTTCCTGTTAAACTTCCTTCTAAAGTGACGTCTAATTTAACTTTATTGGATTATGAAGGCAATAAAGATTACCGTTTATTTATTGCCTGCGCAGATAAACGCATTTATAATTTTTCACTATACGGCGTAAAAACAGAAGGTTTTGTTCCTGTAAAAACAGATGCAGAAGTTGTATTGCCTATTCGTTATGTGCATGTAGGTGCCAGTGATTATCTAATCACTGTTGATGTTTCTGGTAAAATATACGCGTTTAGTAGAAAAGGTGAGGGACGTATTGATTTTAAAAATAAAACTATTGCACAATTAGAACACGTGTTTGTGTTAGCAGGAAATAATTTAGATAATACCAAATTGATTTATGTAGATGATAAAAATAATTTATTAAATAAAATTTCCTTAACGGATAAGAAAGAAGCACTTAAAATTGGCGATGAATTGAATGATTTTAAAACTTCTTTTGCATTGGTGGATGATGACACGCAATCGGATATGTTAGTATTCGGCAATGGAGCTTTTTATTCATATGATTTATTCACTGGAAAATTGATGGAATATTTTAATGAGTTGGCTGTTTATGATGATGCTCAAGTAGTTCAAACGAGTGACCATGATTGGTTGTTAGCTTATGATAAAACAGGACAAAAAGTGGATGTGGTGAATACAACAGGAAAACTGGCTACTTCGTTACAAGGAGCAACGCAAAAGCCATTTACTTGCGATTTATATAAAAACGGAAAAACGTATATATTACTAGTAAATGGTAATAAAGTAAGTTGCCAAGAGTTGAAATAATAAAGTCATGCTGAACTTGTTTCAGCATCTCATGAGACCCTGAAACAAGTTCAGGGTGACATAACTCTGAGATTTTTAGATATTAATACTCAAACTTTCCAAACTCCGATTCAATTGTTACTTTTTTACCATCAAATTTTTCTACTCTTCCAATAATTTGAGCATCCACATTAAATGATTTTGAAATCGCAATCACTTCTTGTGCCAATTCCGCTGGTAAATACACTTCTAAGCGGTGCCCCATATTAAAGACTTTATACATTTCTTTATAATCGGTTTTACTTTGTTCGTGTATAGTTTTAAATAATGGAGGTAATGGAAACAAATTATTTTTGATAATATGAACTCCTTCTACAAAATGCAATACTTTAGTTTGAGCGCCACCACTACAATGCACAATGCCATTAATTTTAGTGCCTAGAGTTGACAATAATTTTTTAACGATTGGTGCATAGGTTCTAGTAGGAGATAATACTAATTTACCAGCTGTAATTTGTTCTTTGATTTCTTTACCGTTAATGTCGGTATAACTTACGTCAATTTTATCAGTTAAATTTAATTGTCCGCAATAGGTTACTTCATTTGGTAAGGCGTTATCGTAGGATTCGGGATATTTTTCAGCAACGGTATAATTAAACACATCATGACGAGCGCTCGTTAATCCGTTGCTTCCCATGCCTCCATTATACTCAGTTTCGTAAGTGGCTTTACCAGATGATGATAAGCCAATAATGACATCACCTGCTTTGATGTTATGATTTGAAATGACATCATCTTTTTTCATTCGGCAAACAACAGTGCTGTCTACAATTAATGTGCGCACTAAATCGCCTACATCAGCGGTTTCCCCACCTGTTGAACGAATGTCAATGCCATTATCTCTTAAATTTTGTAATACTTCTTCAGTGCCGTTAATAATGGCAGAAATAACTTCACCCGGAATTAATCCTTTATTACGACCAATCGTAGAAGACAATAAAATATTGTTAGTTGCGCCAACACAAATTAAATCATCTATATTCATGATGACTGCATCTTGTGCAATACCTTTCCAAACACTTAAATCGCCTGTTTCTTTCCAATATACATAAGCTAAAGATGATTTTGTCCCTGCTCCGTCAGCGTGCATGATAATGCAATGCTCATTGCTTCCAGTTAAATAATCTGGAACAATTTTACAGAAAGCTTGAGGAAATAAACCCTTATCGATATTAGAAATAGCATTATGAACATCTTCTTTAGATGCAGAAACACCACGTAAATTATATTTTAAGTCTGACATTGGATTGAAGCTAATAAAGCTCAAAGATAACAGAAAAAGGTGCTTTATGATTAGTAAAGCACCTTTTTTATTTCACATTTAGTGGGCTTTATTTCACAATCACCACCTTTTTATTAATAACGGTTGAGTTTCCTTTGATATTAATTGTATAAACGCCCGCTGCTAAATTGCTTGCGTCAATGGTGTCTTGTCCGTTTTCTATCGTTTGAGATAATACGGTGTTTCCAGCTATGTCAAATACTTCTACGAATTGTTTTTCTTTTTCGTGAAGTTCAATGGTGAATATCCCTGTTGTTGGATTAGGGTATAAGGATATTGAACTTTCTTTTAGCTCTTTTACATCTGTTGTGATATCTTTAATAGAGTTATAAGTTGTATTTGTGACAATAGGCGCATTAAAATCAAAATAAATATAAGCTGTGTTTTTTATCTGATATGGTCTCACCCATGTTGCTTTTGGTTTAATACGGTATTGAATAAATCCAATTGACCCTTCAGGATTACTTGAACTATCTGGTAACTGAATATTTGCAAAATACACGTTTAGTTTACGACCAACTAAACTTGTTGAATTCTGGTGGCTGTAATCTAGTACTTGAAAAGTTTCTAAATCCAATTGATTATCTAAAGTATCTGCCAACATAATATTAAATGCAGGAGCATTACCTGTGTTTTGAAAGTGAATAGTATAGGTTAACCAATCGTTAAAGTTAGGGTCAACCATAATTGGATACACTTCTTTAATATTTGGGTCATGAGAGTTAACCACATTGTAACAAGCGGTGTAATTATTGTTTGATAGATTGTTGTCTCCTCCAATAGGATTAACATCTACAATAACACAGATTGGGTCTCCAGCTTGTGCTGTTGTGAAAGTTTGTAGTAGTATCTTAAAATCATTAGTATTATCTATGCTGTCAAAATCAGTAATATTGTAGGTGAATTCGTTGCCAGAAACACTTGGAGTTAAAGAGCCCACCGCAGGACCTAAATAAATAACTGGCCCAGTTACTTTAAAAGATACTATTCCACTGATTCCAGAAGCGCAGTTTAAATTATAGCGTCTTGAAATGTCTCCCGCGTTTATTCTTAATGTATGTGTTTGTCCTGGAAATACAATTCCACATGTCGATACAGATTGAACGCCAACATCATATCCGGGTTTGCAATCTAGTGCAAAATTAATATTGGTATCAAGTGCCGCTACTGTCACTAAACTATCTAGTCCTGGATCAACGCAAGAGGCAGTATATGGTAAATTGCTATCATCTACTATAATAGAATATGTATTTGCAGTATCCAAAAATTGATACACTCCATTTAAAGCAGTATATGTGCTTCCTATGAAATTGCCATTTGTATCATGGATTTTTACGCCAACATTTTTCAACCCTACATCGCCGCTATCTTTTAAGCAGTTACTAGTATTGTCCTTGTATGTAAATCCAACAATGCCAAAAGAAGAAGCGCAACCAAATGGATTTCCTGCAGCACAAAGTGGATAATTTAGAATTAAAGAATCCATTGTGGGAATGTAGTTTGGAAGGCACGTAAATGGATTGTGACTAATATTAAAATATCCAGGAATAGTATTAAACGGACTAAAGCAGTGGATGTTATTATAGCTGCAATCTAATCCATTTAATGTTGGCGGCAATGTTGGTAAATTAGTAATTTGATTTTGACTACAAGCTAAACCAGAAAGTGATGAAGGTAAAGCGGGTAACGTTGTAATTGAATTTGTGCTACAATTTAAGTTTAGTAGATTGTTTAGTAAAACAGGTAGACTTGTTAGCTGATTGACAGAACAATTTAAACTCAACAATGAATTTGGTAAAGAAGGCAATGCCGTTAATTGATTTACTTGACAGTCTAGCGAACTTAGAGATGGAGTCAATACAGGTAAGGCAGGTATGGAATTGTTATCACATGCTAGATTTAATAATGAGTTTGGTAATGAAGGTAGGCTAGGTAAAAAATTATTACCGCAATCTAAATCTGTTAACGAAGTTGATAAAGATGGAAGTATTGGTAATTGGTTACTTCTGCAATATAGAAATACTAATGTATTTGGTAAGGCTGGTAAACTAGTTAATTGATTTTCGTTACAATTTAGTTTATATAATCCATTATTTAAAGGTGGAAGATTAGTGAGTAGATTGTTATTGCAAATTAAATGTGTTAATGAGTTTGGTAAACTAGGCAACACTGTAAGTTGGTTGTATGTACAAAATAATGTTACTAATGCATTTGATAGTGCAGGAAGATTGTTGAGTGGGTTATGACTACAGTTTAAATTTACAAGACTGTTTGGTAAAAAGGGAAGACTTGTTAACGCATTCATACTGCAATCTAAGCCTATTAATGAAGTTGGTAGAGTTGGTAAACTTGTTAATTGATTAACACTGCAATTGATTGTATCTAATGAATTTGGTAATGCTGGAAGGTTTTGTAATAGATTATTACTGCATAATAAACTTTGTAAATTAGATGGTAGTACTGGAAGATTTTGTAGCATATTACCACTACAGTTCAAGAATTTTAATGAAGTAGGTAATGTTGGAAGATTTGTTAAGCTATCATTCCAGCACTCTAAATGCACAATGGTGTTTGGTAAAGTAGGTAACACCATTAAGGGATTTAAGTAACATACTAGCATTTTTAAATTACTTGGTAAAGCATGTAAAGTGTCGAGTGAAATATTGCAACAAATTAAAGATTCTAAAGTTGCTGGCAGCTTAGGTAAGCTATCAATTCTGTTTGGAGTAAGACCCCATACAGTATTTCCACAATCTAAAGTTTTTAAGGAATCAAAATACTGTATACCATCTAAATTGTAGATTTTATAATTTTGAGCAGATACTATTGTTCTAGTAGTTACATCAACATGTGTTGTGTCTAATTGATTACCAACAATAGCTGTTGGAATATTAGCTTGTAACCAAGCTACAAAACCAGCGTCTGATATAGTAACTGTATTTTGTGCTTTAAGTCCTGTTAAACAAAATAATAAGGCTAGTAGTGTAAATAATGCTTTCATAACGCGAGTTTTTTAGTAGTTCTAATGTAAAATTAGGTAATACATCGCCCATTATTTGGCTACTTTGTTAGTAGCTAAGCATAATCTAATAAGTGGTGGCTTTTTGCCGATAAGTGATTTAACAAAAAACGCCTTGGGTTTACCAAGGCGTTTTTCATTTTGAGAATATCATGTTCTAGAAAACCTCTTTTGCTACTCTTTTAGTACTATCAGATGTTCCCATTGTGTAGTAATGCAAACATGGGACGTTTGCTTTTTTCAATTCTTTACTTTGCTCAATACACCATTTAATGCCAATTTCTTTCACTGCTTTATCATCTTTGCATTTTTCTAATTCCACAAATAAATCTTGTGGTAAATCAATATGAAAAATTTTAGGTAAGGCAATTAATTGAGAGCGAGAACTTAAAATCTTTAGTCCTGGAATAATTGGCACATTAATGTCATTTTTGCGACATAAATCCACAAATTCAAAATACTTTTTATTGTCAAAAAACATTTGCGTTACAATATAATCAGCACCAGCATCCACTTTAGCTTTCAGCCATTTCATGTCGCTATACAAATTAGGTGCTTCAAAATGTTTTTCGGGATAGCCTGCAATTCCCATACAAAAATCGGTAGGCGAAGCGTCTTTCATTTCATCATCTAAATACAGTCCGCTATTCATATCCTTGATTTGTTTTACTAAATCAATGGCATAATTATGTCCGCCTGGTTCTGGTATAAATTGAGATTCGGTTTTAATACTATCTCCACGTAAGGCTAATACATTGTCAATTCCTAAGAACTGTAAATCAATTAATGCGTTTTCTGTTTCTTCGCGAGTAAAACCACCACAAATAATATGTGGTACTGCTTCTACATTATAACGGTTCATAATGGCCGCGCAAATACCTACGGTACCTGGTCGTTTACGAATGCTTACTTTTTCTAAGTAACCTCCATCACGTTTTTTGTAAATGTATTCTTCGCGATGGTATGTGACATCAACAAAGGCAGGTTTAAATTCCATTAAAGGATCAATGCCGTCAAAAATAGATTGAATGCTTTTTCCTTTTAAAGGAGGTAAAATTTCAATCGAGAATAAAGTGTCTTTCGCAGATTTAAGATGTTCGGTAATTTTCATACAAGTTTTTAATAATGTGCAAATGTAAGTATATACAATTACTTAAAAAAACACTTATTTATATGAAATAGCAATGTTTGCCAAAACATAAACACAAATGACTAAACTGGCTCTACCATAAGACAATTAAAAAACAAACAATTTAAACATATGAAAGTGGGATAGTTAAGATTACTAGAAACGATAACCAAAATTTACCCCAAATTTAAAGGCGTTTAAAGGAAATACTCTTTGCTGAGGAGTTCTGTAATTAGCAGCTTTTGTTAAATCTTCGCCTTTAAACGTATCAATATGATAACCCAAACCAACTAGCAACATGATATTAAAGTTTTTGGTAGGTCTAAATAAAACGCCATTATCTAACATAAGATACAATCTATCCATAGTAAATTTATTTAACTCAGTGTATTTGTTTGAATATCCACTAGTTTGATTGTAGGTGTATGCTGTTTTATTATAAGTGCCATTAAATTGTGCTTGTCCCACATAAGGCCCTATAAAATGGGTCACTTGTTTTTTTCCACTTGATTGAAAGTGAAGCCCAAGTCCAATTTCATAAGCTTTATTAGTAAATAAAAAATCAGAAACGTTAAAGTAATCCCTCCCACTGTAAGCATAGCTTTCAGAATAGCCAGTAAACAAAGTGTTAGAAATTTGAGTGAAATGGGGAGCTGTAAATCCCACAGAAACCGGAACGTAAACATGAAGGTAATTCATAGCAAACTCTCTCATATAACTAATATTAAAAGAGCCGTTAATAGGCTCTAAAATATTCATTGAGATGAAATTTTTAGTAGATAATAAGTCTTTTACTTTCGCATCATGAATACTATCGTAGTTAACTCGCGGACTTCTGTACTCATTATATACAACCATTGGTTGAGGTGTTGGTTGAACAACTGGTGTTGGGGTTTCTGCTGTGATGACTTCATGAACACCATTTTGATAAATGATTAAAGCTACTTCTTTTTTAGCAATGGTTATTGTAGGTCCGTCTTGATAGGTAAAGAGTTTGTATTTAATTTCAGTGGGGTTGATTTCTAAAATCTTTACCTCTAATTTGCTATTATCTCTTTTAAATAATTGGTCTTGAGCGTAGCCAACACTAGTTAAACAAATCAAAAAATAAAAAACGAACTTCTTCATATTCAGAGGGTTTAGATGTTAAACTAAAGGTACGGAAAATATTCATGAAAATTTCCCCTTTTTTTGAAACAAATGTTTGCCTAAACGTATTATATTTCTAAATTTGGCTAACTTTTTTAAAACCAATTTTCAACACAATATTATGAGCAAAATTAAAGTAGCCAATCCCGTAGTAGAATTAGATGGTGATGAAATGACTCGCATCATTTGGAAATTCATTAAAGACAAATTAATCGTTCCTTACTTAGATGTAGATATTAAATACTATGACTTAGGAATGGAGTATCGTGATGAAACAAACGATCAAGTAACTATTGATGCAGCTGAAGCAATTAAAAAATATGGTGTAGGTATCAAATGTGCTACTATTACTCCTGATGAAGCTCGTGTAAAAGAATTTAACTTAAAACAAATGTGGAAGTCTCCTAATGGAACTATTCGTAATATATTAGATGGTACTGTTTTCCGTGAACCAATCGTTTGTAAAAATGTACCTCGTTTAGTTACTAACTGGACAGCTCCAATCATTGTTGGTCGTCATGCATTTGGCGATCAATACAAAGCAACTGATTTCGTAGTGCCTGGAAAAGGGAAATTAACGATGAAATTTGAGGGTGAAGATGGAAAAGTAATTGAACACGAAATCTTCAAATTTAAAGGGGCTGGTGTTGCAATGGGTATGTATAACGTAGAAGAGTCAATTCGCGGATTTGCTCATTCTTGTTTTAACGTAGCATTAAACAAAAAATGGCCTTTATACTTATCTACTAAAAATACCATCTTAAAAAAATACGATGGCCGTTTTAAAGATATTTTCGAAGAAATTTACCAAGCAGATTACAAAGCTAAATTTGAAGCAGCAGGTATCGTTTACGAACACCGTTTAATTGATGACATGGTTGCATCTGCATTGAAATGGAACGGAAACTTTGTTTGGGCTTGTAAAAATTATGATGGAGACGTTCAGTCTGATTCAGTTGCACAAGGATTTGGTTCATTAGGTTTAATGACTTCTGTATTAATTACTCCAGATGGAACTATTATGGAAGCAGAAGCAGCTCATGGAACGGTGACTCGTCACTTCCGTGATCACCAAAATGGTAAACCAACTTCAACAAACCCAATTGCTAGTATTTTTGCTTGGACTCGTGGATTAGAGTTCCGTGGTAAATTAGATAATAACCAAGAATTAATTAATTTCTGCCATGCTTTAGAACAAGTTTGTGTAGAAACAGTTGAGTCTGGTAAAATGACTAAGGATTTAGCAGTATGTGCACATGGTAATAAAGTTAATCATGGCGAGCACTATTTATATACTGAAGAGTTTTTAGATGCCATTGACCAAAATTTAAAAAAGAAGTTAGGAAAATAACTAATGAGCCAAGAATTATTTGATAGAGTAGAGGACGCCTTAAAAACAATTCGACCTTATTTAGAGGCTGATGGAGGTGATGTGGAGTTGCTTGAAATAGCCGATGGAAATACAGCGATGCTTGAATTAAAAGGAGCTTGTAGTACTTGTAGCATGAGTCATATGACTATGAAAGCAGGTATAGAAGAAACAATTATGAAAGCAGTACCTGAAATTAAATCAGTTCAAGCAGTTCGAATATAATTCTTGAAAACACAACATAAAAGTCCTATTCAGTTTTTGAGTAGGACTTTTTTATTAAAGATGATGTATAAAGTTCTAATAGCCGATAATCAGAACACAATCAATCAAATTATTGATTTGCGATATGCTGTTTTAAGACAACCTTGGGATAAACCAAAAGATACGGCGACGGATGAATTAGAGTTGAGTTCAATCAACGCTTATATTGAAAATGACAGAGAGGTTATTGCCTGTGGGCGAGTGCAAGATAATGGCAATGGAATAGGACAAATACGTTACATGGCAGTTCATCCAGATTATCAAGGGAAAGGTTTAGGGAAGCTTATTATTACAAGATTAGAAGAAGAGGCTAAAGCGATTGGTTTAAAAACACTAGAACTACAGGCAAGAGAAAATGCTTTAGAGTTTTATAAAAGTCAAGGCTATTTAGTTAAAGAAACTTCTTTTAAGTTGTGGGATATCATTCAGCATTATTTAATGACAAAAGAACTTAAATAAATAGGAACGCGGATAACGCAGATAGAATGGATTAATACAGATTTTATTGATTCGTTATCCAACTCCGTAGGAGTAATATATCGGTAGAACTAAATAATATATTTAAAAAAGTGCCGTAGGTACGAAATGTCAAAGGCAGCATTTATTCTTATTTAATTTTCATAAATGCTTCTAATTCATCTGTTACCATCTCAACCGAAATATCTTTAATACATTTGAAATCTGGACATTGATTTGGATTTGATACTCTGCTAGTATTAGCGCTAAGCCAAGAGCTGCAAGGGGAACACGCTAAGTTTAATGAAATAATTTTGTGTTTTGTACCCATCCAATCATATCCATATAATTTAGGGTTGGATGCTCCCCAAATAGTAAAGCTTGGTTTATTTAAAGCAACCGCCATATGCATTAATCCACTATCTAATCCCATGTAATAGTTTGAATGGTAAATAATTCCCATTACTTCACTTAAACTAGTTTTTCCAATTAACGAAATCACGTTTGGAAATTCTTTTGAATTCATGGCATTATTTAAATGAGTTTCGGTAGCATCTCCTAATAATACTATTGTTGTGTTTGATAGATGTTTAAATAAAAGAAGCCAATTTTCAAAAGGCCAATTCTTAAAAGGCGCTTTATTATTTGCTGAGCTTGCCTGCACAACAATGTAGTTTGATGGAAGCTTGAATTTATTGTTTTGTTGAGGTTTGTAATTTAAATTAAAGTTTAAGTCTTGTAATAATGCTTTTGAATTGAATAAAAATAAATTCTGTAATGCATCATGTGTATTCACTTTAGGTTCAATAAAATGAATAGAATTGGAGCTTTGTGCAGAGGTGAATGCTTTGTAGTTGGTATAAATCTGCTTACCAAAAAAAGTAGATAAAATGAGATGAGATTTGCTAAACGAAAAGTGATTTAAAAACACAGCATCAAATTTTCTTAAATTGAAAATAGTAAAGAGGATGAGTGATAATTTATTTTTCTTTATCTCAATCGCATCAAACAAATCCGTGTTTTCAAAAATAGATTCACAATCATATTTAGAAGTAAATAAGCCCGTGACTTTATAATCAGATTTTTTTAGTTCGTTAACCAATGGTATAAGTAATATAGTGTCTCCAACACCTGCCGAAAAAAATACTAATGCCTGCTTATGTTTGATTGAACTCATTTAATTTTCTCTAAAATAGATGCATTAATTAATTCAATAGGTTGGATAGTTTTATTTGATTCGTGAATGAAGATGTAATTATTGATGTAATCAATCTTGCCAAAATAATCTTTAGTATTAGTTAAGTGTGTTTTGTTCTCGTAGGAGAATAATTGCGATTGTTTTTTTGAATAATAATAGCAATTGTATCCCTTTTGTTTAAAGGATTCAAAAACACTCTCAATATTAATGTCCTTATGATGCCTTTGTTCAATTTCAATAATAAGAGTAGGATGGTACTTGGAGATGAATTTTTTAGCACCTTTTAATACGGATAATTCATGACCTTCTACATCAATTTTTATGACATCAGGAATGACATTTTTTTCTTTGGTGAAGTTATCTAAAGTGTCAGTTTTAACTTCATAAATAATTGCTTCAGTTTCATTTTCTTCTTTGTTGCCAACTTCTAATGAACTTAAACAATTATCAACCACACCATTAATGACAGGAATTTTAAATTGATGCTTCCCTTTGTTATCTGATAAAGCAATATGATTTACGTTACAATTACTAAAAATTGCTTGAAGTTGTTTGTTGAGCTTTTTTTCGGGTTCAAACAAATAAATGTTTTTAGTATTGATTAATTTTTCAACATAATAAGCATACTCTCCTTTATTGGTGCCAATATCAAAAAACACAGAGTTTTTAGTTAAAAAGAATTCTAAAAGTAATAATTCAGCGTCAAACTCAGAATTGGAGAGGGTTTTCCAATTTAAAGTTTGATAATGGGCAAATACTCGTTTTTTGATAAAACCAGGAGTTATAACTAATAATATGTTTTTTATAAATTGCCTCAACTTGTGCTATAAATAATATGGATACAATATAAAGCAAATTTTACGGTTATGTAACAAGTCCACTAAAAATTCATATTTTTAGGTCGCTGATTTAGAAATAGGCTTGTTAAAAAACATCATATCCACTTTATTTACTAAAGGCTTTGTAGCTTTTATAAATTTTGCCATTCTATTGGTTTCTTGCCAGCAATTGGGAAGTGATATTAGGGGACAAGTAAGTTTATTGATATTTAATATCGCTATTGTTCAGATAGTTAATGAAATTTATACTGGTTATATATTGGTGTATTTTATTCCCAAGTATTCATTAAAGAAAATATATGCTTTTGGTATATTTTGGGCATTTATTTGTACCATACTTTGTATTTCAATAATGGCAGTACTGTTTTTCGTTTTCGAATTAGGTACTGGAGATCACTGGGTACATTTGATATTGTTATCACTCATTATTATTATTCACTCTTTCCACATGGTTATTTTGTTAGCCAAAGAAAGAATTAAGATGTATAATTTTTTGAACTTCTTTCAACCAGCATTGTTGTTGTTGGTTTTGTTGGGTATGTTTTTTGTTTTTCAAGTGAGATCAATCAACAGTTATATCATTGCCTTATATGTTTCTTTTTCTGCTTCTATCATTCTTTCCATTGTCCAAATAATAGGCGTTTTCAAACAGATGGATAATCATCATATTTTGTTTGAGCCAAAGCGCATTATCGAAAATGGTTTTTATAATCAGTTAGCTAATTTGTGTCATATGTTGAGTAATCGATACAACTTTTATTTATTGGGTAATACTATTTTAGTTGGAATTTATTCAAGTGCTACTTCATTAATCGAATCTGTTTGGATTATTAGCGGAAGTGTTTCGCCAATAATACTAACCTATATCGCCAACGAAAAAGACCCATCTAATAATGCTAGATTAACTCTTCTTTTAGCTAAGATTTGTTTTTTATTAAGTTTATGTTGTGTGGTGGTTTTATATTTTATTCCAAGAGAGTTTTTTGTGTTCTTATTAGGAGAAGACTTTATTCACGTGAAAACAGTAATGTTATATCTTTCGCCAGGTATTTTATTGATAAGTTTTGCTACTATTATTAGTCATTATTTTGCAGGTTTAGGAAAACAAAAAATATTATTAATAGCAAATAGTTTTGGCTTATTAACTACTATTAGCACAAGTCGTTATTTGATTTCTAAAGATCAATTATTAGGAGCTTGCTTTGCTGCTAGTTTATCTTATTTAGTAGCTACTGTAATTTTAGTTTTCTTCTTTATAAAAGAAAATAAATTCAGTGTATTAGATGTATTGCGATTCAAAAAGGATTTTGAGTTACTCAAAAAGAGCTAATGTTTCTAATGGAAAAGGCTTATGCAAAAGCAGGAAAAGTCTTAAAAAAATAATTACAATTTATCGATTAATTTAAAAGGCAATAATTAGCTGTTTTCAGTTTTATTGTAGACGAGCTGATGAATTCATCATACGGGCTTTTTGATTTTTGCACTTTTGTAAGTATTTTTCTTTAATATTTATTCTACATAAATGTTAAAATACTTACATATGTAATAAAAGATTATATTTTTGCTATATAATATACTGTTTTATGCGTCTATTTTATCCTATCATTTCTATATTTATTTTTATCGTTTTAGGAGTTGATAATCTTAATAGTCAATCTTTAGTTTCGTATACAGCTTCTAGAAGTACTGGAGTTACTTATGCATCTATTAATATCACAGGAAATGCATTTGATAGTTGGAGAAATACAACAAGTTTTACACAGGATGATAATCGTTCAGATTTTACAGATATAGGCTTTGATTTTTGGTTTAATGGCGTTAGATATACTCAGTTTTCTGTTTCAACAAATGGCTTTATAGATTTTTCTACTTCAACTGATGATGGAGGACCAATTGGAGATGATTTTGGCTATGTAAATAGTGCTTTTACTTCAAATATTGTTACAAACTCTACTAATCCAGCAATTGCCCCTTTTTATGATGATTTAATGGCTCAAGGTGGAACCTCGGCGTTAGGTAATAGTATTAAATATGCTTTAACTGGTGCAGCACCAAATAGAACATTGACAGTAGAATGGATTAATATGGCGGTTTACGGGAATACATCACCAAGTTTAAATTTTCAAGTTAAATTAGTTGAGAGTTCAGGTATTGTTTTAATAAACTACGGCACAATGAATACAGGAACTCAAGTTTTTTCTTATTCTATGGGTTTAAATGGTCAAATATTAAATGCACCTCCTACTGCAGCTCAGTTAAAAGAATTACAAACTGTAAATACAAATGTATTTAGTAACGCAATTCAAAACAATTTGTCGGCGATGCCAGCAGCTAATTCACAATATATATTCACACCCCCTGTTCCAACTGTTGCATCTGGAATTGTTTCATTTTCTACTGTTACTCAAACAGGCATGACAATTAATTGGCCAAATTGGGCTACAAATGAGATAGGATATGTGTTATATAATTCTACAGATAATTTAAATTTTAATTTTGTTTCACAAACTGCCGCAAATGCCGTTAGTTATGCTGTAACAGGGTTATTGCCTAGTACTACCTATTATTGGAGAGTTTATGCGGTTACAGAAGGATGTTTAAGCTCGGCATTAACAGGAAGTCAGACCACTTTATCAGGAGGCAATAAAATTTCCATCACATCCGGTATGTGGAATACGGCAACCACTTGGTCTCCAACTGGTGTGCCATCAACTGCTGATAATGTTACTATTGCAAATGGACATACTGTAACAATTAATGCTAATTCTTCTTGTAATAATTTAACTGTTGGACAAGGAATTTCTGGTATCTTATCAATTGGTAATAATAATACAGCACGAGTAATTACGGTAAACGGAAATGTAACTATAAACTCTGGAGCAACATTTAGCGTTAATCCAGCCTCAAATATTACTCATAGTATTACAATACCAGGAGATATTATAAATAATGGAAGATTAAATTTTGTGTCTGATGCTTTAAGTTTATGCAATGCAACTTTTACAAAAAATGGTAATCAAACTATTTCAGGGTCAGGTGGTTTAACATCTTTCAATATTATGACCTTAAATATGGGGAGTTCTGTCAATAATATTTTAGATATCCAAACACCAAGTTTTACTGCGCCAAATGATTTTTTAAAATTAAATTTTGGAACATTTAAATTATCTACATCTGGGGCTTCTACAATTACTCCTTACACAATAGCTGCTACTATTCCACAAAAGGGGGGCATTTGGTTAAATTCTGCTTCTTCTACAATTAATAATTTGGCAACTTTAACAATGTATGGAAATGTAACAGTTTCGAATGGTGTTTTTAATGTTGGAAATGCCGTAAACGAAGATCTTTTATCTAATGGAGGTTACTTAACTATTAGCGGCGGAACGTTAAATATCGCTAGTAAATATTATGCCGTAGGAATTAATAATCTTTCGAAATTTACAATTTCAGGGGGAAATGTTATTGTACCTAGTATAGGTTCAACAAATACAGCCATTGCTCCTTTTCAAATTGCTGGCGCAGGCTCTCAATTTAATATGAGTGGTGGCAGTTTAATTATTCCTAGAGAAGGGGGAACTGGCGCTCAAAATTTAGGCTTTGTCAACACAGGAACAAGTGGAGGAAGTGTAACAGGTGGAACTCTTCAAATAGGAAGCTCAACTTCGCCAGCAGCACAAATAATACAAATTAATACAACATTTTCCATTGGAAATCTTTTAGTAAATAGTGCTAATGTTAATACATCTTTATTAACTAATTCTTTAAACGTTATTAATGATGTTGCAATTAATACAGGAACATTAACAGCCAATAATTTAGGCATATCTCTTGGAAAAAATTGGACTAATAATGGGGGATTGTTTGTGCCAGGGTCTAATACCGTTAATTTTGTCGGCACAACTGCTCAAACAATTTTTAAATTGGGCGGAGAAACATTTAATAACATCAGTTTTTCTAATGCAGGAACTAAAACACTTTTAAGCGCTATTACAGCTAGTAATGTGGTCGTTAACTCAGGTTCTAATTTAGATGTTAATACGACTAATAATCAAATAACAGTGAGAGGAAATTTTACAAACAGCGGTAGCTTTAACGCTAGAAGAGGATTAGTGTTTTTGAATGGAACCGTGGCTCAAAGTATTGGAGGGGTAAGTATTACTGACTTCTATAATTTAACTTTAAATAATAATGCAGGGGCAAATATTACTAATGCTGAAAATTTAATAGGAACATTAACCTTAAATAATGGAACATTTAATACAAATGCTCAAGTTTTCACAATGGTTTCTACAGCTACCAATACAGCTAGAATAGCACAAATTACAGGCACTGGAGATATTATAGGAAATGTTAAAGTTCAAAGATATGCACCAGGGGGTTATACAGGTTGGGCTTTATTAGGAACGCCAATTTCTTCAGCATTGACACTTCAGGATTGGGATGACGATATGCCTATAAGTTGTAGTTCTTGTCCTGATGGAAGCGCAGCAGGCTTTTTATCAATTTATCATTACGACGAAACAGCAGTTGGTTCTTATTCGGCAGCTTCTGCATATATTCCTTTGTCTTCAATAACAAATCCTATTATTCCTAATAGAGGATACTGGGTTTATTTAGGAACTGGATTTACTAATACAAGTCCTATTACTATAGATGTGACTGGAACTGTTAGAAAATTTAATAATTCAATTCCTCTTACAAAAACAAATACAGGTTCTGTTAGTGATGATGGCTGGAATTTAATTCACAATCCTTATCCTTCTGCTATTTCATGGAGTGCTTTAAGAAACGGTAATCCAAATATTGATAATGCTATATACGGTTTTAATGCTGATTTGAATGGAGGCTTAGGTTCAAGTGTTGCATATGTTAATGGCATTAGTAGCCCAGCTATTGGCGCTGGAGGCATTAGTGACACCATTCCTATGTGCCAAGGGTTTCAAGTACATTGTACTGCGTCTGCAACATTAACCGCACAAGAGTCAAATAAAATTGCTGGAAATCCGACGTTTTTAAAAATGAATCAAAGCGCTCAAGTTGCAACAACTCAGCAACTTTTAAGATTGTATCTTGATGGGCCAAGTTCTCTTCGTGATGAAGCTGTTTTGTATATACAACCAGGTGCTACAAATAATTTTGATGTTGAGTACGACGCTATTAAACTTGCCGGCCAAGACCCTTCAACTTCAATGATTTCAATGTTAAATGGAATGGATGAATTTCAGATTAATGGAATTAGTCCAATTACGTCTTCATACAGTGTGGCGGTTAAAACAACAACAGGCGTTAATGGAACTTACACAATAAGTTTAGCTAATTTTAATTCATTTCCAACAGGAGCATGTATTTCGTTGTATGATTCTTTTAATGGAACTACCACAGATTTAAAAATTAGTAATTATGTATTTAACTTAAATACGTCTGCAACTAATGCTCGTTTTATTTTAAACATTACTATAAATCCATTAGATATTACTACAAATGCTTCTCAGCCTAATTGTATTACACCAAACAATGGTGAGATAACTGCTATAGGAAATAACTCTGGTCCATGGAATTATTTCTGGAAAGATGGAAATGGGTCATCTATTAAAACTTCATTAAACAAAAGTACTGCGGATACAATTTCTAATTTAAATGGTGGAAATTATACTTTAGAAATAAATACTGTTGGGCAATGCGATAATCGTGACTCTGTTTTTACAATTGTACCAGTTGAAATTGTTTCAGCTCAGTTCTCATCAATAGATACAACTTACTTATCAAGTGGAGCAAATATTATTTTTAATAATAATTCAACAAATGCAGTAAATACTAATTGGAACTTTGGCGATGGGGTTGGTTTTTCTTCGAGTTATAGCCCTTCGTATAATTATTTAGCCGCAGGAATATATACAGTAAGTTTAATTGCCACTAGTAATAGTGGATGTTTAGATACAGCATACAAATCAGTAGTTGTTATTGCTGATGTTACAGGATTATCTGCGCAAAATATTATTGGCTCCTTAATGCTTAAAACATTGGATCAAAACGAATTTTTATTAGAAGGAATTGTAAATGAAGAATCTAATTTGGACTTTAAATTATATGATGCTTTAGGAAAATTAATTAAAGATTTTGGGAATTTTAATTCAGAGGAGATTCATCTTCCTTTAAATTTGAAAGAGTATAAAGTAGGAGTTTATTATTTAAATATTATTGGAACGAAAAACAATAAAACAATAAAATTACTAGTTAAGTAAATAATAAAATTTGTTTAATAATATATTGAATAATGGTAATACTTGATGTTACTATAAATGCCCACATAACCCATTTCCCTCCATTTTCGTGTTTCACTTTTAATTGTATAAGCAATATAATAACTGTAATAATAAATGGAATTAATGCTACATGATATTGAAGAGATTCTATAACATTTCCTTTTAATAAGGATATTAAACTTCGTTGCATACCACAGCCTGGGCATTCCATCCCAAAATGTGATTTAAAAAAACACGGAAACAAATGATGCTCTAACCAATCAATCATAGTATAACAAATAAAAAATGCCTTTGCTTTTAACAAAGGCATTTTAAATTAAAATTTTTCGATTAATGTTGCCCCATCATTTCCCAAGGCATAGCGCTAAATGCAGCCCCAATAAATGCAAATACAACAATAACATAAATAACCATTAAAGCTGATAAACATAAGCCAATAATGGCACAAACTCTACCAGCCTTTAAGTTGTTATATGAAGAAATTGTATAGTTACTTGGATTTGCTTTGTATAGTACCATCGCTTTATTTCCTAAAACTAATGCGATAATTCCGCATGTTAATGCAACAACTCCATAACACCAGCATAAAGCAATAGAGATAATTCCTAAAACTAACACCGCACCAGAATTAGGTACAGATACTTGACCAAATTGGTTGTTTATTGGTTGATTTACAGGTTGTCCTTGTTGAGAACCTTGATTTGAAAAATTGTTTTCTTCCATAATATATTTTTGAGCTAAGATATAAAAATTAATAATAGTTAATAAAAAAGCGATAAAAAACTAGAACTTTTATAGAATCCTTTCGTACAATCACACAAGTTGCTTCAAACTCCGTAAATAACAGCAATTATTTATTAAAAAAACAAACAACCACATGAAATCAATTACAAACTCTTCAAAACCTACTTGTTATGAAAACATTTTTATTAACCACAGCATTGCTGGTGGCTCTTTTGAGTGCACAAGTGTTTGCACAAGGAGTCAACTCCAACTCTCCGATTGATAGCCTAGCTAATTTCAATCAGCAACAATGGACTAATTTTTATTGGTCAAATCACACAAGTGCAAATGAACTACCTGAATTCATTTACGCGCAACAACGAGAATACATTAAGCATACGTTTTATCCCACACAACGTATCTCAGGTATCAATCCAATCCCACAACAAGCTTGTACTAATATTGATTTCGAATCTGGAAATCTTAGCGGCTGGAATGCGACTACTGGATATAATCCACTATATAATGCGGCCGGATGCTGCCAAAATGCTGGAGGTGCACAAGTAGTTACTTCTGGAACAGCATTAGATGCATGTGGAGCCTTTCCAATGGTTGCAGCAGGTGGAAATTTTTCAGTAAGATTAGGTAATAATGGAACAGGAGGGTTAGCAGATAGATTAGAGCAAACCTTTGCTGTAACCGCATCAAATGCAAACTTCACCTATAGGTATGCTGTTGTATTTGAAGATCCAGGACATACTCTAGCTGATCAACCGAAATTTGAAATAGAAATGTTGGATTCAAGTGGCGCACAAATTCCTTGTACTTATTATAATGTAGCAGCAGGTCAAAATATACCAGGTTTTGTTAACTCTCCAAATTGCGCTAATGTGGTTTATAAACCTTGGACTAATGTCAGCGTTGATTTAACTAGTTACATAGGACAAAATGTAACCATTCGTTTCACAACTTATGATTGTTCATTAGGAGGACATTATGCATATGCATATATAGATGGAAGTTGTACTGCATTACAACAAGCTATCTCTGATACCATTTGTGTAGGACAAACTAAAACACTATGCGCGCCAACAGGCTATGCTTCTTATGCCTGGAGTGGTTCATCAGTGGCTGGCCAATCAACGCAATGTGTGGTGGCTACAAATCCTGGAAACTATTCTGTTCAAACAACACAAGTAACTGGATGTCCTGGTCCTGTGTTTAATTATTTTCTATATAATCATCCAACTCCTAATGCAAACTTTAATACTGGAGGTTCAACAAATAATTGTGGTTTAACTATCAATTTTAATAATACATCAAGCATGTCTTCAGGAGCAATTACCACTTATAATTGGAATTTTGGGGATGGCAATATATCTTCTTTAGAAAATCCTACTCATACGTATTCAAATCCTGGAACATATAGCGTGACATTAATTGTTGGCTCTCCTCATGGATGTTATGATACAACTATGAATGTTATTACAGTTAATCCAGTTCCGTCAGTAGTTTTTAATTTCAATAATGGTTGTCAGTTTGCGCCAGTTTCTTTTACTGAGAATAGCAATATTCAACAAGGAGTCGTTAATCAATGGAATTGGACTTTTGGTGATGGAAGTTCATCTACTAATCAAAATCCTACACATACTTATGTAAGTTCTGGAACATATACAGTAGGATTAACAATTACCAGTAATTTTGGTTGCACGGCTAGTCAAACTCAAATCATTACAATTTCTGATAAGCCAGTTGCAAATTATATTACAACTCAATTGTCGGCTTGCACACACACGATTGGTTTTATTAATACAAGTAATATTACTACAGGTAGTATTACAAATAACAATTGGAATTACGGTGATGGCAATACAGCAACTACGCAAAATGGCTCTAATACTTATACAAATACAGGAACATATAATGTTCAATTAATTGTAACTAGTAATATGGGTTGCACAGATACAGTGGTATATCCTGTTATCATAAGCCCATTGCCAATAGCTGCCTTTTCTGCAAATAATGTTTGTTTAAATAACGCTACAACTTTCACTAATTCATCATCTGTAACTAGTGGATTTATAACCTTCACTAATTGGCAGTTTGGAGATGGAAATCAATCAACGTTAACTCAACCAAATTATCAATATTTAAGCCCAGGAACTTACAATGTGACTTTAAATATTACAACTAATTCAAATTGCAGTAATAGTGTAACACATCAAGTAACCGTAAATCCTTTGCCAAATGTTTTATTTACTGCTAATAATGTATGTGAAGGAAATAACATAAATTACATAAATAATTCTAGCATTTCTAGTGGTAGCATTTCAAATTATGTTTGGGATTTTAATTCTGATGGCACACCAGATAACACGAATCAAAATGCTAGTAATTTATTCAATATTCCAGGAACTTATAATACTCAATTGATGGCTATTTCAAATTTAAATTGTGTAGCAAGTTATTCTTTGCCTGTAACAGTTTATCCTAAACCAATAGCTCAATTTAGTTCAGTTCCTGCTTGTCAAGGAGTAGCAATTACTTTCACTAATCAATCTACTATTACATCTGGCACAATTGTAAATTATAATTGGTTATTTGGAGATAATACAACAAGTGCAGGAAACAGCCCATTACATTTATATAATAGTTTTGGAACTTATAATGTAACGCTTACAGCAACAAGTAACTTTAATTGTGTGAATACGGCAGTACAAACAGCAACTATTCATCCTAAGCCAAATGTAAACTTTATGTCTACTATTACTTGTTTAAACCAAGCTACTCAATTTAATAATCAAAGTAACATCATAACTGGTAGCATTATCAAGTATAGATGGGATTTTGAGAATAATGGTACTATTGATGATTCAACAGCAAACCCTAGTTATATTTATCCAATTGCAGGAACTCAACAAAGTCGTTTAGTAGCTATTTCAAATTACAATTGTGTGAATCAAAACATAAATCCAGTGATTGTACATTATAATCCGGTAGCACAATTTTCAGCACCATCTACTTGTTTGCCAGCAAGCACTCAGTTTAATAATCTTTCTACTAGTGTGGATGGTGTAATTACTTCATATGCTTGGGATTTTAATGGGGATAATTTAATAGATAATAATCAGCCTAATCCACAATACATATATACACAGGTTGGAAATTACGGCGTGAAATTAGAGGTGCAAACACAATACGGATGCGTTAATACAATTATCAAATCGGTGTATGTGAACGCTACTCCATCTGCTGTATTTACTGCTCAAAATAAAGTTGGTTGCCCTATGTTGTGTGTGAATTTTGTAAATAATTCAACCATTGGAAATGGAACAATAGTTACAAATCAATGGATATTTGGAGATGCTTCTTCGCCAAATTATAGTCAAAATCCTACACATTGTTATTCAACAGGAATTTATAATGTTACTTTAAAAGTAGTGTCGGATAGTGGTTGTGTGAATAGCTTAACTATTCCAAATTTAGTAACGGTTTATCCTACACCAATAGCTAATTTTAATGTCACTCCATCGGAAGTTGAAATTACAATGCCTTTAATAGAAGTAGAAGATCAGTCTACAGGCGCAACTACTGTAAAGTATATTTTTGATGACGGTACTATAAAAAACACAAGAGATTTTAATCACACCTTTAATACCAATGATGCCAAAACGGTTTCTATTATGCAAACTGTGAAAAACGAGTATGGATGTAGAGATTCAATCGTTAAATTGATTCGAATTAATCCTGCTTATGCTCTTTATATTCCAAATGCATTTACACCTAATAGCGATGGTTTAAATGATGGCTTTAAAGCTCAGGGAATTGGTATCGCTGATTTTAAAATGCAAGTATTTGATAGATGGGGAGCTTTGGTTTTTGAAAGTAATGACATAAATGATAGCTGGGATGGCAGTATTAAAGGAAAAGGTGACGCTGAGACAACAAAACAAGATGTATACGTATGGAAGGCTCAAGTAATAGATGTTTTGAAGCAGCAACATAGTATGGTAGGACACGTCACTTTATTAAAATAATGTCAAAAAGGCATGGAAAACTATTTGGATTAAAGTTTGATTATTTTGGGTAACAAAGTTACTTTAGTAATTCAAAATTTATAAACCCCGTCTGCCGACAGGCAGGCTTAAAAAACAAAATAAAATGGCATTAGAAATAACAGATGCAAACTTTGAAGAGTTAGTATTAAAATCAGACAAACCTGTATTAGTAGATTTTTGGGCAGAATGGTGTGGACCTTGCCGTATGGTTGGACCAGTAGTTGAAGAGCTTTCTACTGAATATGCTGGAAAGGCAGTAGTAGGAAAAGTTAACGTAGATAATAATTCTGGTATTTCAGCGAAATACGGAATCAGAAACATTCCTACTTTATTATTCTTCAAAAACGGAGAAGTAGTAGAAAAACACGTAGGTGTTGCTGCTAAAAATATTTTAGCTGGTAAGTTAGATTCTCATATGTAATCTTACCTGATTTTAAAAAAAGTCCGTTTGCTATTAGCAAACGGACTTTTTTTATGTTATATAATTTTATTAAAACTATTTAGTATTTTTTATAAGCTGATTAATAGTTATGAAATGTTAAAATCAAGCCTTAATACTTTGTTTAACTCATTATAATCAAGGGTTTACAGTTTGATAACCTTGACTTAATCATTTTATTACTTTTTGGCACTAGGTTTGCCTAACAATAAGTGATAAAAAACGGAAATTATGAAATAGCCACGTTTGTTTTAAATCCAAACACATTAATTAAAAAAATGGCTATAACATATGACAATTAAAAATAAATAATTTATACGTATGAATACAACGCAAGCAATGATCATATTAACTAACGGGATTAGAAAATATGGCACCATCATAAATGGAGAACACGAGGGAAGAATTAAATTTATTCCTGCTACAGAAATATTAGCATTAGATGAAATGCAATTAGCAAATTTAATCGAACATATTCCTGTATCTAATATTTATTCGATTGATACATTTTTGAAATAAATTTTTCAAACTCAATCATAAAAAATCCTCATCATTTATTTGGTGAGGATTTTTTGTTTCTGTCTATTTAAATATGCCTTCAATCTGAGCCACATGATGCATGCCGTGCCAAGCATATAATTGAACCACTTCGCCTAACGTGTATTGTTTGTTGTATTCTGGATGAATGTAGGTTCTTTTAAAATCATTTTCGTTGAGGTGTTTTAATAAATTAGAAAAACGATTTTGTACTCCTTCAAAAATAAATAACGAGTCTTCCAAAGAAGCTGTTTTGTAATCAACAGAATCTGCCCAAGCATTTTGGTTGTAAGGTTGAATCGTTGGATTGTCTTGTGTTAATGTATGTTTCACTCTAATCCACATATTCATATGTGAATCCGCTAAGTGATGCACAATTTGTCTAACTGTCCAGCTTCCTTCGCGGTATTTTAATTCTAATTCTTCTTCGTTTAAGGTTGTTACTCTTTGTCTTAATCTTAAAGCAGCAGATTCTATCATTAAAATAGAATGGTACAAAACCTCTTTTGTGAATTCAAGATTTTGAGCTTTTCCAATGGGATATACTTTTGGGTCTAATTCTTCAGTCATTGTTTTTTGTTTTAAATAAAAAGGACAGATTAGAAATTAACCTGTCCTTTTATTATATCATTAATCTTTTATCTTTTAAATATGTAAAGCACGTTTTCCTGTTGCATCTAAAGCAGCTTCTTTTAAGCTCTCCGTAAATGTAGGATGCGCGTGACTCATGCGAGAAATATCTTCAGCACTTGCTTTGTATTCCATAGCTACAACAGCTTCTGCAATCATATCAGCAGTACGAGGACCAATCATATGAACACCTAAAATTTCATCTGTTGTTTCGTCAGCTAATACTTTTACAAATCCATCAGTATCCATACTTGCACGAGCTCTTCCACTTGCTTTGAAAGGGAAAGAACCTACTTTGTATTTAATGCCTTTTTCTTTTAATTGCTCTTCTGTTTGACCAACAGCGGCAACCTCAGGCCAAGTATAAACAACACCTGGAATTAAATTATAATCAATATGTGGTTTTTGTCCAGCTAATTGTTCAGCAACAAACACACCTTCTTCTTCAGCTTTGTGAGCTAACATGGCACCAACAACTACATCACCAATAGCGTAAATATTATCAGTGCTAGTTTTTAAATGTTTATCAACTTCAACACGTCCGCGAGCATCTAATTTAACACCTGCTTTTTCTAAGTTTAATCCTTCAGTATATGGTTTACGACCAACAGCCATTAACACATAATCACCTTTTAATTCAACTTTTTCTCCTTTGCCATTATCAGCAGTAACGGTTACTTCTTTACCTTTAGTCACAACGCTTTCTACTTTGTGTTTCATGAAGAATTCTACTTTCAAATCTTTCTTCATCACGCGTTGTAATTCTTTTCCTAGACCAGCATCCATTCCTGGAATTAAACGATCCATGAATTCAACGACTGAAACTTTAGCGCCAATACGAGCATAAACGCTTCCTAATTCTAATCCAATAACACCACCACCAATCACGATTAAGTGTTTAGGGATTTCAGTCATTTCTAATGCTTCCGTAGAAGTAATCACACGTTTTTTATCTACTTCAATTCCTGGCAACGAAGATGGTTTTGAACCAGTAGCAATAATTGCTTTTGCTGTTTCAATTTGTTCTTTTGTTCCGTCAGCTTTAGTAATGTTGATTACTGTTTTAGATTCAAAACTTCCAACTCCAGTATAAACAGTAATTTTATTTTTCTTCATTAAAAAATTGATACCATCGCAAGTCATTTTCACAACTCCGCGTTTACGCTCAATCATTTGTTTTAAATTTACTTTTGGAGCTTTTACTTCAATACCGTGTTCTTCAAAATGATTTACAGCATTATAATAATGTTCAGAAGAGTCTAATAATGCTTTTGAAGGAATGCAACCTACGTTTAAGCAAGTACCTCCTAAGGTTGGGTATTTTTCAATTAAGGCAGTTTTCATTCCTAATTGTGCACATCGAATAGCTGCAACATATCCTCCAGGACCAGAACCAATAATGGTTACATCAAATTTTTCCATATATAGTGTTTTGTTTGTGTTTTAATTTTAACGACCCAAATTTACGAAATATTAAGACTTTTTTCTAAATAATTGCTTTTTTGAATTTGGTTTTCATTTAATGATTATATTTTTATTCCAATCACAGTCACATCGTCTACTTGTTCTAAATTGCCAGTCCAATTACTGAATGTTTGTTTTAATAATTGTTTTTGTTCAGACATTGGTAAATGAGCATTTTTAATAAGAAGCTCACGTAAATTTTTGGTCATAAATTTTTTTCCTTTTGGACCACCGAACTGATCTGGGTAACCATCCGTCATCGTGTAAACTAAATCGCCTTTCTGTAAATCAATTTCATGTAAAGTAAACGGTACATTTTGTTTATCATGTTTGCCAACAGGCATTTTATCAGGATGAATTTCAAAAAAGCCGTCTTTTCGTTCAGAAGAAGGGTTTGCCAATGCGCTTGCTCTCACTATCCATACAGGATTATTAGCGCATGCAGCATAAAGTTTCATATAGCTTGTATTTTCTTGGTGATTTGGAGGAGTGAATACTAACAAACTGCAGTCCATTCCATCTTTTCCACCCTCAGCACTACCGTCTCGTTTAAGAATAGAAATAATTTCTTCTCTAGTTCTATCTAAAATTTCGTTAGGCTTTGTATAGCCTTCTTTTACCGCTTCGTTTAGGCAGGAGGTATTTAAGATGCTCATAATTGCGCCTGGTACGCCGTGCCCTGTGCTATCAGCTGCTATTATAGCAAAATTTTCATTTGAAAGTTTACTTGCCCAGTAAAAATCACCACTAACTATATCTTTTGGTTTAAAAAACACAAAGTATTCGTTTAAGTAAATATTTAAAAACTCTGTACTCGCCAATAAACTCCTTTGGATGCGTTCTGCGTAATTAATACTGTCTGTTATTTCTTTGTGTTTTTCTTCTACTACATGTTTTTGTTCAGTGATAATTATATTTTGTTTTTGTGTTATCTTAAATCTATTGAATAAAAACCCCGCAAACAATACTACCAAAGCTAAACCACTATACAAAAACCAACGTTGTTTTTTTTCCTGTTCAAATTTTAAGTTGTTTAGGATACGAACCTCCTCTGCCTTAAGGCTATCAGCAGTTTGCTTTTTATCAAATTCGTATTGCATTTGAGTTTGCACAGTAGCTTTTGTGTTTTCTTCGTTAATAAGACTGTCTTTGTAACTAGTATAAAGTTTGTAATTATTAAAAGCACTTTTGTAATTACCTGTAACACTGTCAAGTTTCGCTAAACTCAGGTAACTAAGTTGTATTTGAAATTTATCTGCAGATTCTTGCGCCATAGTTAAAGATTTTTGCAACAACAATGATGCATCTTTTACTTTTCTTTGTTTAGTATAAATTGTTCCAATATTATTGTATAAATACATTAATCCCCTTTGATAATCAACGGATTCGTAAATATTTTTAGCTTTTAAATAAGCTTCTAGAGCTTTATCATTATTCCCCGTATAAGAGTATATATTACCCATGTTGTTATATATATTGCCAATACTAACTTTATCGCCTAACTCAATAGAAAGTATCAAAGCTAAAGAGTCATATTCTAATGCTTTAGCATAATTTTTTTCTTCAGAATAGATTCGGCCAATATTAAAATAAGAACTTTCTATTCCCGATTTGTCGTTGACAGCTTTTTGAAGTGTTATAGCTTTATTACAATAGTTAATAGCTTCCTTGTAATTTTTTTGATATTCATATATCATACTTATGTTGTCATACATTGCTGCTATAAGTTTCTTATCACCACGTTCTTCAAAGATTTTAAGCGCCGAAAAATACGCTTTCAATGCCTCGTTATAGTTTCCAAGATTTGCCTGAATATTTGCTACATTGTTGTTAGTATTGGCAATGCCTTTTTTGGAACCAATTTCATGATAAATTGTTAATGCTGATGAATAGTTTTTGAGTGCTTCCGTGTAATTTTCTTGAAAATAATACACGTTAGCAATATTGTTATATGAATTTGCTATACCTGATTTAAAATTTATTTTTTCTGAAAGTCTTTTTGATTCATTGGCTAGTATAAGTGCAGTATCATATTTTCCTATGCGCCAGCCCGCCACTTCGCTTAGCATAACCAAATTTTTTGCCCGTGTGCTATCAGGTATAGAATTTTTTAATGTTTTAAATAAACTATCGGCTACATGTTTTTGACCAAAACATCTTTCAATTGAGGCTGAAATTGCAATGAAAAAAAACAAAATAGTAAGTAAGCGTTTCAACATAGAATAAAAATACAATTTTAATTGAAAGGAGCATTAATAAATAAAAACAAGAGATTTTTGATTTATAAGTGCGGTGTTTTCTTAAAACGTAATATTTGACTCCAAATAAATAATAAAATTGCTAAAAAAGCCGATGAATAAGAGATGATATCTCCAAACTTTACAAATAATGTTTTTTTATCATTAGGAGTCATGTTTTTACTTATAACTGCTGGTTCCCAATAGGTTGTGGCTTGTTCAATATCTCCATAAGGAGTTACAAAACATGAAATACCAGTATTGGCACAACGCGCAATTTCTCTTCGAGTCTCAATAGCACGTAATCTAGAATAAGCCAAGTGCTGTCGGTGACCAGGCGTATTTTCCCACCAGCCATCATTGGTTATAATAAAAATTAGATTTGCTCCATTTTCTATATAATCAGCTACATAATCGGAGTAAGCGCTTTCGTAGCAAATAACTGGTGCAATACCAATCTTTTTATTGTGACTAAAAAACACAGTTCGTTCATCTTGAACACCTAAACTTCCCATTGTGCCACCTAAGTCAATAGCCAAACTTTCTAGTGGTTTAAATAATGTTGGAAATGGCATTCTCTCTACACCTGGTACTAATTTAGATTTGTGATAATAGGAAATGCCTTCATTATTAAACTGCAATCCCGTATTAAAAACATCATAGTAATCGCCCGAATTGCCATCTTTTCTAGCTGTTGAACTTGGCGTATCATTAGGACTAAAAATGTTGTACGTTGTTGCTCCAGTAACTATAGTAATATTTGGATATTTCTTAATGATGCTATCCATTAAAAAGTGAAGGGAGTATGATTCATTTTCTCTTCCTTCAATAAAACTCTCCGTTAAAAATGTTTCTGGTAATACTAAAAAATCAACTGTAGAATCTAATTTACCATTAATTTGAAGCATTAAATTGCGAAGCTGATCAGCAGGGGCTGAATTAAATTTATCATTGTAAGGATCAATATTTGGCTGAACAACCACTGTTTTGTTAGTTCCAGAACTGTTTTGCTGAGAGGTGCTTACTGATAAAATAATATAAGATAAAGCAATAGGAATAAGTAATGCACCTACTGGTTTTAAAATTGATGGAATAGAGTAAGATTTATTTTTAATGAGTTTGTAAATCAAAATATTTACTATTAATACCCATAAGCTACCTCCTGAAGTTCCTGTAAATTCATACCATTGAATCCAATTATGATTAAATGCAAATGCATTTCCTATTATTAACCAACTCCAAGTTAAATCCCATAATGTATGACCATATTCGTATCCTAACCAAATAGGAATGAATAACCAAATTGCCCAAGGCTTATTGATACGTTGTTTTAAATTGTACCAAACCATAAATGCAACACACATAAAAATGGGATTGCAAATAATAGCCATAGCAGCTCCTCCAAACGAAGCGTAATAAATCCACCAGGTTACACAAATATTCCAAATAAAAAAGCTGAGGTAAACTGTGCCAGTTAACTTTAATTTCTTCTTTTTAATGGTTTCGGAGTTCGAAATAAAATCTTCAATAAAAAATATAGGAACCCAAGCAAAGAAAATTAAAATGGTAGTGGGAGCAAACCAACCAGCGCTAAACAAAAGCCCGCTTAAAATTGATAATATAAGAAATCGTGTTTTTTGTAACATGGGTTAAATATAAATAAAAAGTCCGACCCAATTAGGACGGACTTTTTTGATGCTGAAATATTTAAATACTACTCAATATCTAAATCACTTGCGTTTGTTTTTAATAATTCTTTATCGCTTAGTTTGCCTTGTGGTAATGAATTATCTAATTCAGATTTTTCCATTTTTTGTTGAGTTTTTGGTTGCTGTGTTTTTTTAGAATCAGAGTTTGTTTCATTTGAGCCTTTTCTATATCCGTAATCTTCATCATTATTAGATGTGTTTGGCTGCGTTGAACTATCGTTTGGATTTTTTTTTCTGTAATATGGATTATTTGGGTCGCTATATGGGTTTGGATAACCATCACCTGCAAATCCATCATCATATCCGTATGAATTATTAAAATAACTTAAAGTATTCCAAGCTAAGAATCCAGCACGTTCAGCATGATTTAAAGCCCCAGCATAATCTCCCCAGAAATACAATTGTTTAGCATACTGTTGATGTCTGATAGCTTTTGCTAACCATGGAGAATATATATCATTCCAATCCGAAAATTGTAAAGCTTGTCTAATAACATTAGCCGATTGGCGTATAGATCCTCTTGCGGCTTTTTTAACATTGTAATAATTGTTGTAACCGTAACCATAGTAGTTGTTTGGCCCATAATAGTTTGGATATCCTCCAATATGAACTGTTACATTACCACCCCAAGGCCCATGCCCGTGATGATTTCCTCCCCACCCATGTCTTTGGTTTTTGTTGCTATTATTTTGTGTTTGTTGAGGTTGATTATGAGATTGTGGTTGATTCCCATTATGGCTTCTTTGTGCGCTTAAATTCAAACTAATAATTACTGTACAAATAGTAGTTAATGTTTTAAGAGAGGTTTTCATGATTTTAAATTTTAATTGTTTGTAGTACTATTTTCAATGGACGTGCCAAAACATTGTATTTAACAGAACTTTACAATTACACTTTGTATCTGGTAGGTTTTTGCCAATAAGTGGTAAAAATTTACTTAGAACTTTCTAATTAATCTACTCTCTAGCTAAAAAATGTATCTTTATGCACTAAAAATTAACTTGTGAAATTTTCGCTTCTTCATAAAGACAAACAAACAAAAGCCAGAGTTGGTGTTATTGAAACTGACCATGGTCAAATACAAACTCCTATTTTCATGCCTGTTGGCACTGCAGCTACTGTTAAAGCAGTGCATCAGCGCGAATTAAAAGACGATATTAAAGCTCAAATAATATTAGGAAATACCTATCATTTATATTTACGACCAGGATTGGAAGTATTAGAAAATGCTGGTGGATTGCATAAATTCAATGGCTGGGATAGACCAATTTTAACGGATAGTGGAGGGTATCAAGTCTTTTCATTAGCTAATTCTCGTAAATTAACTGAAGAAGGAGCAACCTTTAAATCACATATTGATGGCAGTAAACATTTGTTTACACCAGAAAGAGTGATGGATATTGAACGAACCATTGGAGCCGATATTATGATGGCATTTGATGAATGTACACCATATCCATGTGATTATACATACGCAAAAAACTCTATGGGACTAACTCATCGTTGGTTAGATAGATGCATAACTCGTTTTAATGAAACGGAACCAAAATATGGCTATTCTCAAGCATTATTTCCTATTGTGCAAGGCTCTGTTTATAAAGATTTGCGAGTACAGTCAGCTGAGTATATTGCTTCTAAAAATGCGGAGGGAAATGCGATTGGTGGATTATCAGTTGGCGAACCAGCTGAAGATATGTATGAAATGACGGAATTGGTTTGTAATATTTTACCGGTTGATAAACCTCGTTATTTAATGGGAGTTGGCACACCAGTTAATATTTTAGAAGGCATTGCTTTAGGGATAGATATGTTTGATTGTGTCATGCCTACTCGTAATGCGCGTCATGGTTTATTATTCACGCAAAACGGTATTATTAATATCAAGAATGAGAAATGGAAAAATGATTTTTCTCCATTAGATGAAAATGGAACAAGCTATGTAGATAGAGAATATTCAAAAGCATATCTTCGACATTTAGTTCATTGTAATGAGTTTTTAGGAGCACAAATAGCAAGTGTTCATAATTTAGCTTTTTATTTATGGCTTGTTACCGAAGCTAGAAATAGAATCATTGATGGCACTTTTTATGATTGGAAAAATAAAATGGTAAAACAATTAGCGCAACGCTTGTAAATTTAATTTGTCAGCCTGAGCGGAGTCGAAGGCAATGCAATTATGCTTAAAATACTAGATAAATACATACTTAAAAGATTTATAGGAACGTTTTTCTTTTCTATATCTCTTATGCTTTGTATTTTTATTGTGTTTGACATTTCCGAAAAATTATCAAATTTCATTTCCGAAAAAATTCCTATCAAAGAAATTATTTTTGATCATTACTTAAATTTTATTCCTTACTACGGAAATTTATTTAGTCCGTTATTTACGTTTATTGCTGTTATTTTATTCACCTCTAAAATGGCTTATAAAACTGAGTTTGTGGCCATTTTATCAAGTGGAACAAGCTTTAGAAGAATATTAAGACCGTATATGATTGGCGCAGGATTAATCACCTTAATGTCTCTATTATTAAATCATTTTATTATTCCTCGTTCAAACAAAGTACGTATTGGATTTGAGGATAAATACATTAACGAAGGATATAATACCGACGAAAGAAATATTCATAAGCAAATAGCTCCAGGAGTAACTTTATACATGGGAGGCTATGATAATTTTACTAATTCGGCTAACGAAATTTCAATCGAAAAAATTACAAATAATAAACAAACCAGCATTTTAAAAGCTGAGAGTATGAAATGGGACAGTGTTTCATCATCATGGGATTTAGTGAATGTGTTTGAGAGAGAGCTTATTTACGCACCTTCTGACTCATTAAAGTCTTTAAAATCCAAATTTGTTTTTAAAGAAACTCACAAGTTCACTCCCTCAAAAAGAATTAAGATAGATTTTTCTCCAAAAGACATGATTAGAATGGAAAGTAAATTTGAAGTGCTAAATTATTTTGAGTTGAAAGAATTTATAATTCGAGAAAAAATTAAAGGATCAAGTCGTGTAGAGTTTTTTGAAGTTGAAATGTATAAGAGAACGGCTTTTCCATTCGCTACTTTTATTCTCACCATCATAGGAGTTTCAATCTCTTCTCGTAAAGTAAGAGGCGGTGTAGGATTGCACATTGCTTTAGGGCTTGTGATTAGTTGCATGTATATTTTATTTATGCATGTTTCAACTACTTTTGCTACATCAGGTCTTGCGCAGCCAATGGTGGCAGTGTGGATACCTAATATTTTATTTTCTTTTGTAGCTTTGTTTTTATATTCAAAATCTCAAAAATAATGATAGAATCGTTTAAGAATTATTTTAAACTACACCCACTTCGCACAGCCATCTTCTTAGGCTTAATTTTTAGGTTATTAGCTACAATTTTCTCAAAAGGTTTTGGGTTTCACGACGATCATTTTTTAATTGTAGAAGCTTCTCAATCTTGGGTAGATGGCGAAGATTATAATAATTGGTTGCCTTCTGATAGCGACCCAAATCGCATTCCTCAAGGGCACAGCTTTTTATACGTTGGTTTGCATTTTATCATTTTCAAAACACTTACATTTTTTGGATTGACAGATCCTCAAGGTAAAATGTATATTGTGCGTTTTATTCATGCATTATGGTCAATGCTAATTATTTATTATGGATTTAAAATAACGTATAAGCGTTCAAATCTTAAGGTAGCATCTTGGGTAGGATTAACTCTAGCTATTTTATGGTTTATGCCTTTTATGAGTGTGAGAAACTTAGTGGAGTTTGTTTGCATTCCACCTCTTTTAATTGCCACTTGGCACATAGTAAAAAATGATTTTAAGCTCACTGTAAAAGATGCTTTGCTTGTAGGAATTTGGCTTGGGATAGCATTTTCTATTCGTTTTCAAACCATATTATTTTCTGCAGGATTTGGTTTAGCTCTATTGCTATTACGCTCATCTTTTAAAAGTATTGTTTTAATAATTTTAGGATTTTTAGGCGTCGCTTTTTTAACTCAAGGAGTGGTCGATTATTTTATTTGGCATAGACCTTTTGCTGAATTTACTGAGTATGTGCGTTACAATATTGAAAATGCTACAACATATGGCGCTAATGTTTGGCATATGTATTTCTCTATTATTTTAGGGTTATTAATCCCGCCATTAAGTATATTTTTATTTTATGGGTATTTTAAAAATTGGAAAAAAGAAAGTATATTATTTTGGCCATCCCTTTTCTTTCTAGCCTTTCATACCTATTTTCCTAATAAACAAGAGCGTTTTATATTGCCAATTATTCCTTTTGTAATTATTTTAGGTTTTATCGGACTCTTTCAAATTATTGAAAGTAAAGATTGGGCAAATAAAAAATGGTTTAAAAATTCAATGATATTCTGTGTGATTATTAATTCTATTCTACTTCCAGCGCTTACATTTTCATATTCTAAAAAAAACAGAGTAGAGGCTATGTGTTATGTAGCCCAAAAAGAAGATTTAAAAATGGTTATGATAGATGATTTTAATCGTGATGATTTTTTGCTACCACCACTTTTTTATTTAGGAAAATGGGGATCGACCATTGGTGTTACTAAAATAACGCCGCCAGACACAGCACTTAAAATATACAATAGTATGCAGCCCGATAAAAGACCTAATTATGTAGTGTTTATGCAGGCTGAGAATATTAATGCGAGAGTTGATTCACTTAGAAAAAGATTTCCAACACTACAGTATGAGGCAACCATTGAGCCTAGTTTCATTGATAAAACGATGCATTTTTTAAATCCAGTAAACGACAATCAAACCACATACATCTACAAAATTCGCTAATTCGACAAAAAATCCAAAAAATTTCTAAAAAAATCCAAAATAAATCTTGCAGG
>PNMI01000002.1 GCA_013823565.1 Sphingobacteriaceae bacterium
TTGTAATGGCTCCAGATGGATTACTGATTACTGTACCTCCTGTAGAACTAGTAATAACACAATAGTAATAAAGTGTTCCAACTGTTGTTGTTGGTGGCGTGTATGAATTTGTAGTTAATGATGAAGAATTGGTAGCAACTACAATACCTCCCGAATTACTATTAATTGTATTACTATACCAAGTATAATTTGTTATTGTTCCAGTTGTTACAGAAACACTTGTAGTTAAAGGAGTAATCGTTGCATTTTCACAAGCACTTGCTGCAAGTGTAGATGGCTGTGTTATAATATTTATTCCCTGATCAACTAAAATATATAATTTTTTTGTAGTATAGCTTGGCGCATTACTCATAAAAGTCCAATCGGGGTGAGCATTAAGTGTATTAGTTCCAATTCCTAATTCATCTGTACTTCCATTCATAAAAGAATTATAGGCAAACAATGTTTGAGAAGCACCATAATTATGAACTTGAAAAGATCCATGACAATTTGAACCAGGACTATAAGTATCATTAAAATCATAATTCCCACTATTCCCACCAATTACTCCTAAACCTAACCCTGTACCGTAACAATCAGGCCAAATTTCTAAATTACCATTTACATTAACTGTATTGGTAATACCAGAGCCAACACTTGAATAAACATTCATACCAGTAACTTGTTGCTGAAAAATGATTCCTGAATTCGCATATGGAATACCTAACTGAGCGTTTGTGGTATTAAATTTATTCATAGAAACCCAAACCCATTTACTATCTAATTGCATAAAATAGGCTACTCTATTATAGCTAAGTCCAGTAACAGTTGAGTTATTTACGGCATAGGTTATAGCTGATGCCGTAGTGAAATTACCATTATCAGGAATATCAAATTGATACATCACTCCATATTGTGAAGCCTCTGGAACATTACTAGTGGCCAATACTGGCGGCGCAGGAAGCTGAGCTCCCATTTTTGCTGTAAGAAATAATAGACCAATTATTAAAAACAAATAATGATTAAGTCTTCTTGAAATGTAGTTGTAATTCATAAATATATATTTTTTTTAAAAGTAGGTTTAACTTTCAGTAACTATATATGTATAAATTATCATATCCTACACATGTAAGATTTTATTAAAAACAAAAATTAAGCTATAAGGTATCGTGGAATTATTAATTAATTTTTCAAATAAACTATTTATTCACCAAATACTTTTGGTGAATTTTAATATACTATATAAAAACTACTCATATACTTCGATGTCTTTTAATTAAATTCTATTAAATAAAAAAACCTCCTAATTTCTTAGGAGGTTTTTAATTTTATATTAAATTAGAAATGCCATAAATCATGTTCCCATCTAAAGATATCGTTCTTAATACGATCAGATTCTAACAAGGCATCTATGCCTTTCGAATAACGATCAATAGATCTATCATATACATTTGTTTCTTTTGTAGCAACAGATGAGAATTGACGTTTCCAGAATATATCTTCAAACGTTCTACGTTCTGCATCATTCTTAGCGTTATAAACTTCATGCTTAGCAAAGAAAGGACGACAAGCAGGGAAATACGTATAAAACATATTAAAAGCTCCTAAATCTTCTTTTCCAGGTTTTAATGCATTAAAACCCATAGCCAGAATTCTAACTTCTAAAACGGATTTTTGTTTGTCAAAAAACCAATCTTCCTTCAGTTCTAATTCTGTGAAATTACCAAAAATCCAAGTAGAATCAATCAAACCAGGTTTTCTTACCATTACAGAATTTCCATTAGCATCAAATTCTTCAACTTCTGTTGTATCACCAACAATTACAAGTTTGTTTCTAATAGCAGACAATTCGTAAGGTTGTAAAAACTCTTCATCAACAAAAGCTATTATTTGACCAGAAAGAACATATTTTAAAACTAATTGCATTAAAGATATTCTGCTAGTTACAGCCTCAGTAGGGTAATATAACTGATGGTTTTGTTTTTCACGCATATCTAATTTTCTCCAAACGCGTTTCTCCCAATTTACGTCGCCTTCACGAAGGTGAGTATAAGGAATAAAACGTCTGTTTGTAGAATTTTCCTTATCATAAATTCCATCTCTATAATCACCTGGTTGGAAAACTCCAGGTTGAGCTTTAACATTTAATGCCATCATTATGACTGCAAAAAATAATATACTTTTGAAATTTATCATAGTAGTATGATTTTAAATTATAACTATTATCTATTTTGTAACTTTAATACCTACAGTTGTTGATGTTGTTTTTCCATCTGGTCCTTTTACTTTAGCATCAATGTATATTTTAGAACCAACATCAGCACCTTTTAAAATTGATGCAGCTGGACCGCTTAAGTTATTACCTGAACCAGACTCTTGCATTAATTTTCCTTTTGCTTTTCCTGTAACCTCATATGACAATACAACGAAGTTAGCCTGAAAATCAAAACCATTAGCACCAGCACCTAAACCACTTACCATTCCCAACTCTCCTTTTTTCATTTCTTGAGGAGCAAATTTACCACCAATTTTTAATTCAGGTTTTGGTAAAGGTTTTACACGGAACTTAATTGGAGGACCTTGAGATTTAACTCCATCTTTAGTTTTAGCAGAAACAGAAACCATACATTCACCTGTTCCAGTGAAATTAAACTCATATTTACCTGCACCTTTAGGAGTAACTCTAACACCAGCGCCTGTAGCATTTACACTAATATCAGCTGGAGAAATACCCGCTGCTGCTGCAGTAACTGGATTTGGCACACCTGCATAAAATACATTCATTTGATCGGCAGAAACACTTGCTCCTGATTTAGCAACTTTATAAGCTCCCGTAAATGGGTATATCTTAAAACTTCCATCAGGATTTTTATATTTAATAACCCCTTTATATTCTTGATCACCTTCTCCTCCAGTTGGAGCTTTATATTTACCTTCTCCTCCAGCAAGATCAACTTTTGTTCCTGTCAATGGTCTATTAGCTGTAATGGCTGCAGCCGCACTTGCAGAGTCAATTCCAACCCAAATTTCCATATCTCCAGCTGCTAATTTAGAAGAAGAAGCTGCTAGGAAAATGTCTGCTTCGTAAGGTTGACCAGCTGCAATGTATGAAGATGGAGCAACAACACGAGCTTTAATCGCATCAAATTTAATTGCTAATTTTCCACTAGCTCCAGAGAATACTTGTAATACTTCAGCTTCAACGTTTTTTAAATCCGTTTGAAACTTGTTTAAATTTGTATAAACAGCCGCTAAAGGTAAGTGGTAGAAATTATCCATTTCCCAGTTGTATTTTACACCATCTTCATCACGATTACTATCAGTTGGTTTAATAGAAGCAAATTTCTTTTTAATACCTTGGTAATCATCATCTAAGAATTTAGTTTTAGGGTCTTTTTGCATCGCATCAACCATTGCAACTAATTTGTCATGTAAGCCACTCATTTTCATACGTAACTCGTATGCTGTAAATGCACCTTTCTCTGGATTTTTAGGTTCACCTAAACCTAACATGTGACTAGGCATATCATAGTCATCAATTTTATCCATTCTACGTAAATTCAATGTATCGGCAATTTTCTCGTTTTCTAAAGCTGTTGGCTCTGTATGAGCAACAATTTTAGCTCTTAGTTCGCTAATATACTTATCTACTTCTGAAATTAATTTTTGAGCTTCTAATGCTTTTTCATAGTATGGTTTTGCTGCTGCATTACCACCAATAGAAGCTTCGAAAGCTTTAGTTACACGTGTATTGTTTTCTGTTAAATTTTGCTTTGATTTTACTAAACTTTCGTTTACAGATAAATAACCCTGTAAAATTTGTTTAGAAACGTTCATCGCCAAAAGTGCGGTAAGTACAAGGTACATCATACCAATCATCTTCTGTCTTGGGGTTTCTTTTCCGCCACCTGCCATATTCTTGAGTTTTTTTTAGATTAAAATTTAATGATTTAAATTAAGTGAACGAAAGAAAAATCTTTCATTCACTTAACTATTAGTGGATTTATATACTATTTGTTAAAGTTCATAGCACCTAACATGTTACCATAGATAGTATTAAGCGCTGTTAAATTAGTAGATAATTGAGCCATTTCAGCACGATATTTCTTAGTATCGTCAACTGAATCATGTAAATTTTTCATTAAATCTGCTAAACCATCATAGAACTTCTCAGTAGCCTCTAAGTGAGTACGAGAACCTTGTAATTGTAATTCGTAAGTAGCGTTTAAAGCTGATAAATTTTTAGAAACACTATTTAATGAAGCTCCAATTGAAGAACCTGCATCATTAGATTCTGCTAAACTAGCGATTGAATCTGCTGCTTTACTATAAGTATCAGCTAAATGAGATACATTTTTAGAAGCTGATTTCACGCTATCAACGTATTCGTTAGTAGCTACAGTTGCATTGCTGATATCACCAATTTTATTAGCGCTATCACTTAATGAACGCATTCCTGTACCTAAGCTTTCAATTAATTCAGGTCCAATTTTAGCCTCAGCTAACATTGCATCTAATTGTGCAGAAACTGGTAAACCACTTTCTAATTTATGTGAATCGTCTTCATGACCACCCATACCACCTAATTCAGGGTATGCTAATGTCCAATCATACTCTTCATGAGGAATATCTATTGCGAAAAGACAGAATAAAACGGCTTCAGTACCTAGACCACCAATTAAGGCTGCAGAAGCACCTGGCCAGTGCATGATTTTAAATAATGCTCCAACGATTACGATAGCCGCACCAAAGCATGATGCTAAGTGTAAATACTTTTTAAAACCGGTTACTTTAGGAAGTTTGCTCATAGCTGTTTGTTTTTGTTTAGTTAGTGATTGTTTTGTTGTTTGTTGGTTGTGTTTTTATTTTACGTGTTTGTGTTTTCTTTTTAATAACTACTAAATTTCATCTCCTTTTGAACGACCTAAATAAGTCATTACATTACGGAAACCAATATAACACTTAGCAGTATCTTGATATTCGTATGTTCTAGAACTAACTTGTAAATAATAACCTACATCTTTCCAAGAACCTCCACGAATTACTTTACGTTTTAATACGTTAGCATCTTTATCTTGTGCTTCGTAAACATAGTCAGGGTTTAAGTCATGTGCGAAATCATAAGCCGATTCATCAAATGCATTACTTGTCCATTCAGAAACGTTTCCAGCCATACAGTATAAACCGTAATCATTAGGATTGTAAGAGTAAATATATACAGAGTGGAAACCACCGTCATCAATATAAGAACCTCTCATTGGTTTAAAGTTTCCTAAGAAACATCCTCTAGCGTTACGAATATAAGGACCTCCCCAAGGATACGGAGATAAATCGTTACCACCACGTGCTGCATATTCCCACTCAGACTCAGTTGGTAAACGGAAATCATTTACAATAGTCATTCCATTTCCAATTAAGAAGTTATTTAATAAGTTTGAACGCCAAATACTGAATGCGCGAGCTTGTTTCCAAGTAATACCTACTACCGGATAATCATCATAAGCTGGATGCCAGAAGTACATATTAGTCATTGGTTCATTAAATGAATATGTGAAATCATGAACCCAAGCTAATGTATCAGGATAAACATTAATCACATCTTTTAAAATGAATACTGAACGGTCAACTCCCTTACGCTCACGAGGAACATAATTACCTTGCCCTACAGATACTTGATCATCAACATTGTAAGTACCTAATGTTTTTGGATCTTTTCCTGGATCTCCTACAGCAGTAGAAGGTTGTCCTGGAGTTCCATTTTGTCCATCATTTAAATGAACACCATTAATATATTCAGCTTTTTTATACTCATGTGCTGCATCCTGAATATCTAATGATTTTTGAGGAATGAAACGATTATTTTTAGAAGCTGCTAAACGGATATCAATTCTATAATATTCATAATTTAATTTACGAGAATCGATTTCTTTACGGTTATAAAAACGCTCTCCTTCTGGTAAATACATTGGTTGTAAGTCTAAACGATAATCTTCATCATCGCTATCCCACTTAATTTTCTCGTCCCAATTAATATATGGGTCTTGTAAATTATTATCGCCTTTGTAGATAGGCCACATAGCTAAGAACTCCTCTTGAGGAATTTGGAAACTCTCAGCGTCAGGGTTTGATCCAAATGCTAATAATTTACGAGCAATAGAATCACGAACCCAGTGAACAAACTGACGATACTCATTATTAGAGATTTCTGAATCATCAATATAAAATGCTTGAACAGAAACCATTTTAGATTTAGCTGTATGAGCCATGGTGATTTCTTCGTCGCTAGGCCCCATATGGTAACTTCCCATAGGAATGTATAAGGTACCGAACGGATCTGGTTGAAACCATTGCTCTCTACCCGCAACGCCCACTAACTCACCTTCTTTCTTGTTACAACCAGTAACAACGGCGATAAACGAAGCTAATACAATCAGTTTTTTCATAGTGCTTTTGTTTAGTTTTTAAGCTAGTGAAATTTTTGTAATGGATTTCATTTTGCTTTCTTGTTGTTTATAATCCCAATCTTTGTTTTTAGTGACACTTTGCTTTATTAACAAGTTATGAACATGTAAAAATAAAGATTGTAAGGGACTTAAACGGTCTTTTTTTTAAAAGGTTACAAATTAATCTAAAAATCTTGCGTTTTGGTAAGAAGTTACTTTAGGAGTCTTCTTCACATTGAAGCAATATCCTAAGCTAATTTCATGAGTACCAGAACTATAACCTTTAATTTTTGATGTAGTTAAGTCGTAAGAATAACCAGCTCTTAAGCTTTTATCTTTTAAGAATCTATAGCCAATCATTGGTGCAATCGCATCTTGCATACGATAAGAAACACCAACAGATAAAGTTTTATTCCAGATATATGTTAAATTAACATCTAATTGAGTTGATGCTGCATCAGATTTAACTTTAACATTTGGTTGAATTGCATGCTCTTGAGTTAAATCAAAAGTGTATCCTCCAACTATATAATAGTGACGAGCTAATGCGTATTTAACTTGTGCATCAGCTTTGATATCTTGAGCTGCTAAGTGAGTTGAAGAAATACCCACATACATTTTATTAGCAATTGAATAAAAAACACCAAAACCAAAATCATAACTTAATTTATTTAAGCCAGAATTTGTTGCAACGTTTGTGCCAGTTCCTGAAGTATAAGCAGGAATTGAAGGATCATAAGCTCCAGTTCCGTCTGGAGTAATCCAAGTACCATTAAACTGCTTTTGCAAAATACCACCATCAATACCAACACCTAAAACACCAGCGCCAATATGACGATTGTATGATAAAGCTAAACGTGCAAATAAAGATTTATCAAACCCAATTTGATCGCTCATCACGTTTAAACCAATAGCTAAAGGTAATTGACCAATTGGCATATCAAAACTTAATAAACCAGTTTTTGGTGCGCCAGGGAAATTAACCCACTGTTGACGGTATAAAACGTTAGCACAAATGGCTTCGCTTGTACCAGCATAACCAGGATTGTAAATCAATTTATTATGCATAAACTGAGTGAACTGCGGATCTTGCTGAGCGAACGAAACGCTAGTGATTGCTGCTAATGCAACAGTTAGTGTGGTAAAAATTTTCTTCATGTTATACCAATTTGTTTTTAGTTTTTTGTTAAGTATAGTTAAAATACCTAGGGTACTAAGTTATAGCATATTTATTAAAAATCAAACTTTTTGAACTTTTTTTTGTTAAAAATCATTTTTTTACAGAAATAATCCAAAATTAACATCTTTGCATTTTTGAAAATTTCAGACACTCTGCAAAAAAACAAAAAAAGAATATTTAAACATTTATTATTTCATAAGTTAAAATGAACAAAAATAGAAACTGTTTGTACTTTTATAAAGTTTATTTAAATCAAGAAACATGATAGCTTCTATATTTCATAAGGGTAAAGATTATAAAATAGATTTGTTTCAACCTATTGATATTTCGATACCACTTAGCACAGATAAAAATTGTGTGAGTGCATGGTATGTTGAGCCGATGAAATTAGAACCTGTTACAAATGGAGAATGGATTGGAGATGTGAGTAAAGGTGGTTCTGTAAATTTTAGAAATATAATTTTTAATCCTCACGGAAACGGCACACATACTGAGTGTGTAGGACACATTAGTAAGGAATTTGTAACTATTAATCAATGTTTAAAACAGTTTATGTTTTTAGCAGAAGTAGTGACACTATTACCAACTCAAATTGAAAATGGAGATTTCGTCATCACAAAAAAACAACTGGAAATTGTGTTAGAAAATTCGAAACCAGAAGCAATTGTTGTTAGAACTTTATCTAATGGTTTAAATAAATTAACCACACAATATTCCAACACAAATCCACCATACATTTTAGAAGAAGCCATTTTATTTTTAAACGAAATTGGCGTTCAACATTTGTTAATTGACATGCCTTCTATTGACAGAGAAAATGATGAAGGAAAATTATTAGCGCACCATGCTTTTTGGCAATATCCAAATAATACTCAATTTCAAAAAACGATAACAGAATTTATTTATGTGCCTAATGAAATAAATGACGGGACATATATTTTAAACTTACAAATTGCAAGTTTTGAAAACGATGCTAGTCCGAGTAAACCTATTTTGTACAAGATATTTTAAAAAATAATGTCCCGAAGATATCGCAAATCTTCACAGATAAAAATCAGCGAGAATCTATGAAATCTCAGGGCAAAAATAATATAATAGATGAAATTATACCTACCATATAGCAATAGTTTAACTGAATATAAACGCTTTTTAACCCGCGAAGTAAAGTGCGGATATGTTGGAATTGGAGGAATCAATCCAATTCGTGTACAAAGTATGACCACAACTGATACAATGGACACAAAAGCTACTGTAGCTCAAAGTATACGAATGATTGAAGCGGGTTGCGAATTGGTTCGTATTACTGCGCCAAGCATCAATGAAGCAAAAAACTTAGAAGTTATAAAGAAAGAATTAGTGGCTGCAGGTTATCATACCCCATTAGTTGCAGACATCCATTTTACACCTAACGCTGCCGAGTTTGCCGCTAGAGTGATTGAAAAAGTTCGAGTAAATCCAGGGAACTATGCTGATAAGAAAAAGTTTGAAGAAATAGAATATACTGACTCTGCATACGAACAAGAACTGGACAGAATTAGACAACGATTTACTCCTTTGGTAAATATTTGTAAAGAATACGGAACAGCGATGCGTATTGGCACAAACCATGGCAGTTTAAGTGATCGTATTTTGAGTAGATATGGGGATACTCCATTAGGAATGGTTGAATCTGCCTTTGAATTTTTACGCATTTGTGAAGATTTAAATTATCACAACATCGTAATTTCGATGAAAGCGAGTAACACACAGGTAATGGTTCAAGCCTATCGTTTATTGGTTCAAAAAATGATAGAAACGAATCGCAATTACCCATTACATTTAGGTGTAACAGAGGCAGGTGATGGAGAAGATGGCCGTATTAAATCAGCCGTTGGTATCGGAACTCTATTAGAAGATGGATTAGGAGATACAGTTCGTGTTTCTTTAACGGAAGACCCTGAATTTGAAATGCCAGTGGCAAAAGCTTTAGTAGATAGATACAGCTCTGAAAAAATCAAATTACATCAAACAATAAATCCTATCGAAACAGAAAATGGTAAAGTAAAATTATCATACAATCCATACGATTATCAAAGACGAGAATCAAATGCTGTTTTAAATATCGGAGGACATAACGTACCGCGTATTATAGCTGACTTTAGTGAGAGAGAAAGTATTAGTCCTGCTACATTTTTCCCTGTTGGATATAACTATTCCGTCCCAATGGATAAATGGAATATCAATGATATCGCTTGTGATTATGTTTATGTAGGTAATAATCATGTTGATTTTGAAATTCCTGGTACACTAGGGATTATATACAATTCAGAGGCATGGAAAGATATAGAAAAACCACTAAGACAGTATCCTCTATTTTGCGGAGAGGAATTTTTTAAAAGTGAAAAAACGCATCTGGAATTAAACTTTATTGCTATTACAAAAGAAGTTTTAACACCTGAATTCATTTCGAAAATAAAAACCAAAACTAATGTTGTTTTAATAGCAGATAGTTTTAATCATCATGCAATGCCAGAATTAAGGCGTTTATTTATTTCGTTGGCTGAACAAGGAATATCTTTACCTGTTATGATCAAACGTAATTATAAAGATATATCAGAGCAAGATTTTCAATTAGGTTCATCTGCTGAAATAGGCGCCTTGTTATTAGATGGTTTGGGAGATGGGCTTTGGATAAAACAACAAAATTGCACTTCTCCTCAAGTTACAAACTCAACAGCATTTGGGATATTACAAGCTACAAGAACTCGTATTAGTAAAACAGAATATATTTCTTGCCCTAGTTGTGGTAGAACCTTATTTGATTTACAAGAAACAACTCAAAAAATACGTGAACGAACTGATCATTTAAAGGGTATTAAAATTGGAATCATGGGTTGTATTGTAAACGGACCTGGTGAAATGGCCGATGCTGATTATGGATATGTAGGAGTTGGAGTTGGGAAAATTTCTTTATACAAAGGAAAAGAAGTAGTGAAGAAAAATGTACCAAGCGATAACGCCGTGAACGAATTAATTGATTTAATTAAAGAACATGGTGATTGGGTTGAAAAATCCTAATTATTAAGTAAAAAGGATTTGAATTTTAGTATAAAATATTTAAGTGTTGTATTTCTTTTTATTAGTGTATATGGCACTAGTCAAAACAACGCACAAAAAGCGAAAGAAAATTTTTACGCTAAAAATTACCAATTAACGATTGAGGAAATTAATTTAATAAATTCATCTGAAATAAATTTTGACAGCATTTTATACATCAAAGCTTATTCTCAAATAAAACTTAATCAACTCAAAGAAGCTAATATCAGTATTTCTCAACTGCTACAAATTAATCCTAATTACTATGAAGTATATTTTTTAAAGGGTTTAATTTTTGCCAAAAAAGAAAAATATGCGGATGCTATTTCTAATTTTAATAAGGTGATTGATGCTAATCCAAAACATGACAAAGCTTTGTATAACATGGCTTTAGCAAAAGGCTTATTAGAAGATTACACAAATGCTATCAAAGACTTAGACAAATGCATCACCATTAATCCAAATTATGCCATGGCATTTTATAATAGAGCTTATTGGCAAGAATTATCTGAAAATTATACAGCAGCTATAGCAGACTATAAGAAAGCTATAGAACTCGATCATCATTATTCAGAAGCATACACTGCACTTGCTTATGTATATTCGCAAAACGGAGATAAAACTAATGCTTGTGAAACCTTACAAGCAGCCAAAAACGAAGGTATTGAAACTGCCAATGATTTAATTCAATTGTTTTGTAAATGATAAAATATCTGTACATATCTATTACATTATTGATTAGTTTCGTTTCTATTCAAGCTCAAAATCTATCTGTTAGTTTTTCAAAAAACGAACAAGCATGTGTTTTAGGAGAGGCATCAATCCAAATAATTTCTGGGGCACAACCTATTCAAATTTTATGGAGTAATGGTTCAACTTCAAATAAAATTGAACAACTAGAAGATGGTAATTATTCGGTTACAATAACTGATGATTTAAATCAAGACACAACCATAAATTTCACTATAAATGTCATTACATGTGAGCCTGTAGTAGAAACGCATTTTACTCCTAATGGAGATGAATTTAATGATACTTGGAATATTAGTAGGGTAGAATATTTTCCAAATTTTGAACTATTTGTATACAATAGATGGGGTCAATTGGTTCACAGTCAAGCAAGCGAATTTATTCCATGGGATGGAAGAAGTTTAACTATTCCTACACCAGATGCAACATATTATTATATTTTATTTTTAGATCGATCTAATAAAAAAGAGTTTATGAAAGGAGACGTCAGTATTGTAAGATAATGAGAAGTTTAACATTCATAATTATACTTTTTAGTTTAGTGAGTTTTGCCCAACAAACTACTCAGTACACACAATTTACATTTAATAAATATGGATATAATCCAGCTGCCGCTGGATCAAATATTAATGCTGGAATAGAGGCCATTATTGGAGGTAGACAACAATGGATAGGCTTTGACAATGCGCCAATAACTAATTTTTTGAGTGCTAATTATACCGTTAAACCTCAAAGAAGCTATAAACGTTGGCATAATTTTGGTCTATATTTATCAAGAGATAAAGCTGGAATTTTTAGAAGTGAAAGTTATTACCTTTCGTATACTCTTCATTTACCATTAACTAATAAATACAATATATCGTTTGGTATATTTGCAGGTGTAAGAAATTTCGCACTAGATAGAGGTATTATTTCCACATCAGATCCGGTTTATGGAGCAACCTACCCTAGTTATTTTTTCGCCTATCCTGATTTTATACCAGGCATTAGACTTTATAGTAAAAAGTTCTTCATAGATGTATCTATACAGCAACTATACAAAAACAGGCTTTCGCAAGGTGATAAACAAATTGGAAACAAATCTGTTTTAGCGCAACAGCTATATGTTACATTAGGGAAGAAATTCTTTTTAGATAATGGATTTACTATAGTACCAGCCATTAATATTCATAGTTCATTTGTAAATATCCCTAGCATGGAATTAAACGTAATGGCTTATTACAAAAAAAGGATTGGAATTGGTGCCACAATTAGAAATAAAGATTTTATATCTGGAATTTTTCAAATACGATTTTTTAAAAATATGACAGCTGGCTTTGCATATGATTATAGCATCAATCGTTTAAATCGAGCTACTCCAAACACTATCGAATTCATGTTAGGCATTACTCCAATGATGACTGCAATGGGGGCAGAGAAAGGCAAACATAATGTGGCTAAATGTCCTAACTTTGATTTTTAATCATCTCAATTTTTATTTTGAATAAACCCTTAAATAGCCAATCGTTCGCTTCTATATTTTTAAGCTACTTAAATTTTACACCAACTCAAGACCAAAGTACACTCATTAGTTTATTGGCTGAGTTCATGTCAAATAACAATGAACGTGAAATCATGGTAATTAAGGGATACGCAGGTACTGGAAAAACAAATATGGTAGCCGCATTATCAAAAACTTTACCATCCTTTAAATGGAGAAGTGCTTTGTTAGCGCCAACTGGAAGAGCGGCAAAAGTTTTATCAAATTACTCTGAAAGACCTGCCCAAACTATTCACAAAAAAATATTTCGAAAAATACCAACTAACGATGGAGGTGTACAATTTACTTTAGCAGAAAACTTACATCGTAATACAGTTTTCATAGTAGATGAAGCATCGATGATAGGTCTAGATAATCCAAATTCTGAATCTGTTTATGGAAGTTTACTAGAAAGTTTATTTGAATACGTTTACTCAGGTGATAACTGTAAACTAATATTAGTGGGCGATACAGCTCAGTTGCCTCCTGTTGGAAGCAATGAAAGCCCTGCATTAAATATTGATTACTTAAAAGCAGCCTATCACTTCAACATCAAACACATTGAATTAAAACAAGTTGCTCGACAACAAGACGCTAGTGGTATATTAGTAAATGCGACACATTTAAGAGAATGCATCGCTAATGAAAGTGATGAGTTTCCGAAACTACAAACTTTTAAGGATGTTGTGAGATTAAGTGGAGATGAACTAGAAGATGCCTTAAATAATGCCTATAGTAAATATGGATTTAATGATGTGTTGATTGTAACAAGAAGTAATAAACGTGCTAATTTATTTAATCAAGCTGTGAGAACTCGCATTAGATATATGGATGATGATTTGTGTGGTGGTGATTTAATGATGGTGGTGAAGAATAACTATTTTTGGTTGGATGAAAAAACGGAGGCTGGATTTATAGCCAATGGTGATAGTTTACAAATTAAAAAAATAACGGCAAGAAGAGAATTATATGGTTTTAATTTTGCGGAATGCATCGTTGAATTATGCGATTATCCTGATTCTCCAGAGATTACTCTAAATCTTTTATTAGACTCTATTAACACAGATACTTCAGCTTTAACCAAAGAGCAACAGCAATTTTTATTTGAAGCAGTCATGGAAGATGTGGCCGATCAACCGATAAAAGGTTTACGCATGGCTTACCTCAAAAAAAACCCCTATTTTAATGCCTTACAAGTGAAATTTAACTATGCCGTCACATGTCACAAAGCCCAAGGTGGACAATGGCCTTGCGTGTTTATTGACCAAGGCTATTTAACCAAAGAAATGCTTAATGTGGAATATATTCGTTGGTTGTATACTGCTTTTACTAGGGCGAGTGAAAAGGTATATTTAATGAATTTTTCGGACGATTTCTTTGATTAAGACATTTAAAAAGCTCCAAATTATTTTCGTTTTATATCAATTAAAGTATAGCAAAATCGTTATATTCGCATGATACAATTTGAAGCATAGAATGGCGACTCTTACCAAAAAAATACAAATGGTTGACCTAAAAGGTCAATACGAAAAAATAAAAGCAGAAGTTGATGCAGGTATACAAGAAGTGATTAATACTACTGCATTTATTAATGGACCAGCAGTCAAAGAATTTCAAGCAGATTTAGAAAAATATTTAAATGTAAAGCATGTGATTCCTTGTGCAAATGGAACTGATGCTTTACAAATAGCGATGATGGCTTTAGATTTAAAGCCAGGTGATGAAGTCATTACAGCAAGTTTTACATATGTAGCTACTGCCGAAGTTATTGGTTTATTAGGATTAACCCCAGTTTTAGTAGATGTGTATCCTGATACATTTGATATCAATATTGAAGCAATAGAAAAAGCCATTACACCAAAAACAAAAGCCATAGTACCAGTTCATTTATTTGGGCAGTGTGCCGATATGGAACGCATTATGGCTTTAGCTAAAAAACATAATTTATATGTGATTGAAGATGTAGCTCAAGCTATTGGCGCTGATTATACATTTAGTGATGGTACAAAAGCAAAAGCAGGAACCATTGGAACCATTGGTTGTACATCTTTCTTTCCTAGTAAAAATTTAGGTTGCTATGGAGATGGTGGAGCGATGTATACTAATGATGATGCTTTAGCAAAAAAATTACGTATGGTAGCACATCACGGACAAAGTGTACAGTATGTGCATGACGTGTTAGGTGTTAACTCTCGTTTAGATACTATACAAGCAGTTGTATTAAAAGCAAAACTAAAACACTTAGATGAGTATGCAGCTGCTCGTAACAAAGCCGCAGACTATTATGATAAAGCTTTAGCAAATCATCCAAAATTAAAAACACCTGTAAGAGCTAAAAATTCAACACATGTATTTCACCAATACACTTTGCAATTAAATGGTGTTGACAGAACGAAATTAAGAGAGCAATTAGCAGAACGTGGTATACCAGCAATGATATACTACCCTATTCCATTGCATGAACAAAACGCATACAAAAGTGATAGATTTAAAAAAGGAGATTTTCCGGTAACCGAAAAATTATGCGCAACGGTTTTATCATTACCAATGCATACAGAAATGGATGAAGAAACTTTAAAATACATTACGGATAACTTATTAGAATTAGTAAAATAAAATTATGAAAGTAGCAATTGTAGGAACAGGATACGTAGGATTAGTAACAGGGACATGCTTTGCAGAAGTTGGCATGGATGTGACTTGTATTGATATTGATCAAAAAAAAATAGATAATTTGCATAAAGGTATATTACCAATATATGAACCAGGATTAGAAGAAATGGTAACTCGTAACGTTGAGAAAAAACGTTTACATTTTTCTACTTCTTTAAAAGATAGTATTCAAGGAGCTGAAGTTGTTTTTATTGCTGTAGGCACACCTCCTGACGAAGATGGTTCGGCTGATTTAAAATATGTATTAGCTGTTGCTGCCAGTGTAGGTGAGCATATGCAACATCCTTTAGTTGTGGTAACAAAATCAACTGTGCCAGTTAGTACTGCCGAAAAGGTTAGAAAAGCATTAGCTGAGCAATTAGCAAAACGTGGTTCTAATTTAGATTTTTATGTTGCTTCAAATCCAGAGTTCTTGAAGGAAGGAGCTGCTATTGAAGATTTCATGAAACCTGATAGAATCGTAGTTGGAGTTGACAGACCTGAGGCAGAAGAATTGATGCGTAAATTATATAAACCATTTTTAATGAACGGACATCCAATTTATTTTATGGATATCCCTTCAGCTGAAATGACTAAATATGCAGCAAACGCTATGTTAGCTACAAAAATTAGTTTCATGAACGATATTGCAAATCTTTGTGAAATTATGGGTGCTGATGTTAACATGGTTCGTAAAGGAATTGGTAGCGATACTCGTATTGGAACCAAATTTATTTATCCAGGTGTTGGGTACGGTGGAAGCTGTTTCCCAAAAGACGTGAAAGCATTAATTAAAACAGCAAAAGAAAACAAATACGATATGCGTATTTTAAATGCTGTTGAAAATGTAAACGAAAGTCAAAAAGAAGTTTTATTTGATAAAGTACAAAAACATTTTAGTGGTGATTTAAAAGGAAAAAAAATTGCTTTATGGGGTTTATCTTTTAAACCAAAAACAGATGACATGCGTGAAGCACCTTCATTAGTTATTATTGAAAAATTATTAAAAGCAGGTGCTAGTGTGGTAGCTTACGATCCTGTAGCGATGAATGAAGCAAAACATACTTTAAAAAATACAATTGAATATTCATTAGACATGTATGATACATTAAACGGGGCAGATGCTTTATTAATTGTAACAGAATGGCCAGAGTTTAGAGCTCCTGATTTTGATGAAATCAACAAACGTTTAAAACAAAAAACTTTATTTGACGGTAGAAATATTTTTGACCCTCAAGACATGAAAAAATTAGGTTACAGCTATTACTGTATTGGAGTTAGAACTAACTAATAAGAACACGACATTATGCAAAAAAGAATATTAATTACAGGAGCAGCAGGATTTTTAGGTTCACATTTATGTGATCGTTTTATTAAAGAAGGTATGCAAGTGGTTGCCATGGATAACTTGGTAACAGGCGATTTAAAAAACATTGAGCATTTATTTAAGTTACCTCAGTTCGAATTTTATCACCATGACGTGAGTAAATTCATTCACGTTCCTGGCAACATTGATTATATTTTACATTTTGCATCTCCTGCAAGTCCGATTGATTATTTAAAAATTCCTATTCAAACATTAAAAGTTTCTTCATTAGGAACGCATAATGTTTTAGGATTTGCTCGTGTTAAAAAAGCAAGAGTGTTAGTGGCTTCAACAAGTGAAGTTTATGGAGATCCAGCCGTACATCCTCAAACGGAAGAGTATTGGGGAAATGTAAATCCAGTTGGTCCACGTGGATGTTACGATGAGGCTAAGCGTTTTATGGAAGCTTTAACTATGGCTTATCATGAGACACATGGTTTAGAAACTCGTATCATTCGTATTTTTAATACATACGGTCCAAAAATGAGATTAAATGACGGACGTGTATTACCTGCATTTATTGGGCAAGCATTACGTGGCGAAGACTTAACCATGTTTGGTGATGGTAGCCAAACACGTAGTTTTTGTTTTGTAGATGATTTAGTAGAAGGTATTTATCGTTTATTAATGAGTGATTATCACTTACCTGTAAACATTGGTAATCCGGATGAAATTAGTATTAAAGATTTTGCAGATGAGATTTTAAAATTAACAGGCTCAAACCAGAAATTAATTTCCTTGGCATTACCTAAAGATGATCCTAAACAACGTAAACCAGATATTACAAAAGCTAAACAATTATTAGGCTGGGAACCAAAAGTAAATAGAGCTGAAGGTTTAAAAATCACTTATGATTACTTCAAATCTTTATCTAAAGAAGAATTAAATAAAACAGAACACCGTAACTTAGAAACACTAAATAGATAATTTGATACGTCATTATAATATCACAGTAAAAGGTAAAGTACAAAGAGTATCCTATCGCTTTTGCACACATGCTCAAGCTTTAAAATGTAACCTAACTGGTTACGTTAAAAATTTACATAGTGGTGATGTTTTAATTGAAGCTGAAGGATTAGAAGATGATATCAATAAATTAATTGATTGGTGTTATGTTGGTTCTCCTCTATCAAAAGTAACCGAAGTAATAGCCGAAGAGGGCGAAGTGAGAAACTTTGAAACCTTTGAGGTGAAAAAGTAGTGTTTGAAAATAAAACTTAAACTAAACTTAATTATTTCTGATTAGTAACTTATTTTTCATAACTTCATGTATAAATCTAAAAAAATTTAACATGAAAAAAATCTACTTATTTATTACCTTATGTATTTGCGCACTCCAATCAAATGCTCAATACACAGTAACAACTGCAAACAATCCAATTATTGGGGAAACCAGTACAAATTATCAAGCTGACACTGCTGGTGTATCTATTGGAACTACTGGAGCTTCTCAAGTTTGGAATTATACTGGAATTGTAATACAAGCAACCACAACTCCAGTAACTAATACTTATGTTCCTACATCTTCGGCGCCAAATTATACAGATTTCCCTGGAGCTAATATTGCTCAAACAGATGGTTCTGGTGCTTATACCATGTGGCAATACACAACCTCTGGAGCTTATTTATATGGAATATCTACGCCTACCTTAAGTCTTGTATATTCAAACCCAGAAACATTATATACTATACCTTTTACTTATGGCTTTACAAGTAATGATAATTTTGCTAGTACATTTACAATTTCTGGAACACCAGCTACAAGAAACGGGACCGTTACTACAATTGGAGAAGGTTACGGAACGCTTAATATGCCGGGCGGTATGTCATATAATAATGTCTTAAAAATAAGATTGCAACAAACAATTACAGATATTGTTCCTGCTTTTTCATATACAGCTACTGAATTTTCGAATACTTATTTATACATTTCTTCTGTATCAAAAAATGCACTATTATCTATTACAAAATCTTCATCAACTGTTACTACAACTTCAGCCACTGTAAGTAGTTCTAAAAGTGTGGAAGTAAATAGTATCACTATTGCTGGTATAAAAGAAAATAAAAAAGAAGCGAATTTCAGTTTATATCCAAACCCAACAAACAATTCTGAAATATCTTTATTTTATGTTATCGCAAATCCTGAATCGTATGAAGTTTCAATAACCAATACATTTGGACAAATTATTAAATCCTATCATATCGGTAATCAAAGTGCTGGTATGTATTCTGAAACAATAAACCTTGAAGGCTTAGCAAAAGGGATGTATTTTGTAAAATTAAAAGGAAAAGAAACCGAAGGCACTCAAAAAATAATTATTCAATAATATCAAAAAAAGCCGCTAAACATTTAGCGGCTTTTTAAATAATACTATCATAACAAAATGACTAAATCAAACTCTTTTTAATTTCTTCAGGTATTAAAACCTTCTCCTTCTTATTAAAATCAAACACAACCAAAACATCTTTTGCAATAGCTACTATTTCTTCTTTGTCATCAATCATAGTATGCACTAGAGCAAGGCTAGTGCTTTTAGCAAAGTCTACTTTTGTTTGAATATGAATATTACCTGGAAACAATAATTCTTTTTTAAATTGGCAATTGGTTTCCGCCACCATAAAACCAATATTTTGAGTTTTATGTAATTCCATTAATCCAATAGTATCCACAAAATGTAAACGAGCGGTTTGTGCATATTTATGAAATGCTACATTATTTACATGGCCAAACAAATCCAACTCACTCCAATCTATTCTTAATGAAATATGTGTTTCTAAACTCATTTATTTTTTAAATAATTGAATGATTTTTCTCAAAGGCTTAGCATACAGTGTATAAAAATGAGGTTTCAACCCGTTTATTTTCCATGCTTTTTTATCTTCGTTATTAGCTCTAATTCTATTTTTAAGTGACACATTACTCTTCCCTCCTACTCTCATTTTAATTATAAATTCAGGCAAATAAGCCAGTTTTATTTTATGCTTATGAATAAATCGCAGCATTAATTCATAATCAGCAGCTGATACTAAATCTAAATTAAAGCTACCATACTTTTCGTAAATCGAACGTTTTACAAAAAACGTAGGATGAGGAGGCATCCAACCATTCATAAACATACCATGCTTATAATGCCCCGATTTCCATTTACGATGTATTTTATTGGTATCTTCTTTGTCAACATAAAATAAATCTGCATAAACAGCTTCTGCATGATTTGCTTTAAAAGTATTTACCACATTCTCAATAGTATGATGATTCATATAGAAATCATCGCTGTGCAAAATCCCAATCACATCTCCTGTAGCCGTAGCAATACCTTTATTTAAGGCGTCATACAGTCCATTATCTTTTTCGGAAACAAATTTTGTGATTTTATCTTTATAAGAATGAATGATTGATAGAGTACTATCGGTTGATTGTCCATCTACAATAATATATTCAATGTTTTTATACGTTTGACTTAAAACAGAATCAATCGTTTCAACTAATGTTGATTCGCTATTGTATGTAATAGTTATGATTGATACTTTCAAAATCTTATAATTGAGTTAAGCAATGAGCAAAATAAATCAGCGACTTAAAATTAAAATCAATGCGTTCATCTATTTTAGCTTCATTATTAATATAAACTGTTTTCATTCCTGCGTTTCTTCCAAACTCCATATCACTCATACTATCTCCAACGATAATAGATTTATTAAAATCTATATGGGGAAAATCTTGTTTTGCTTGAAGCGCCATCCCTATACCTGGTTTACGAGTTGGATGATTTTCAGCAGCTAAATAGGGAGAGTAATATATTTTATCAATTCTTCCTTTTAGATAACTTATTTCATACATCATGTTTTGATGAATCAATTCTAAATCTTCAGGGAAAATTATTTTCTTACCAATACATTGTTGGTTTGTAACAACTACAATTGTTTTAAATATAGGATTTAATATTCGTAAGGCATTTAAAACACCATCAATGAATTCAAATTCAGTGGTATGTTTTACGTAATCATCCTCTAACTTTTTATTTATGACTCCATCACGGTCCAAAAACAAAGTCCAAGTATTATCTATATTTAAATCCTTTAAAGTCATCTTGTGCTTTTTTATAATCTTCGGGTATACCAATATCTATGAAGTAGCCATTATATTCGAATCCGAAAATATAAAGTTCCTTAATTCTTTTTTCGTAAAAATCTTTTTCTATCGAGAATACAGAGTCTGCTTCTGTTTTACTAAGATATGTTTCTCTATTTAAAATATAAACACCCCCATTGATTAAACCTTCACGCTCAATACTATCTTTTTCTTTAAAGGCATCAATCATATTTGAAGCCCCTAATTGAATTGTTCCGTATCTAGCAGCATTATCTACTTTCCTCAAAGCTAAAGTACAATCCGCTTGTTTTGAAACATGATTACTATAGTGTATATTAATATCTACATCAAAAAAAGAATCCCCATTCAAAACTAAAATATCTTGAGTTGTGCATTTAGTCATAGCTAAGCGAATGCCACCACCTGTTCCTAAAGGCGTTTCTTCTTTAGCATAGGAAATTTTAATTCCATTAAACTCATCTTTATAATAATCAAGGATTTTATCAGCCAGATAACCAGTTGATAAAACAACATGTTGTATTTGATAATGTTTCAAATAATCAAATACATAATTTAAAAACGGAATACTATTTATTGGTGCCATAGGTTTAGGTACATCATTTACAACTGTTTGTAAACGAGTGCCAAATCCTCCAGCTAATATAATTGCTTCTTTAAGCAAAAGAGTTATTTTTTAGGAAATAAAGCGATTTCAACTAACTCGCAAATCGTATGTCCTAAAATCATATGACATTCTTGAATACGAGGTGTATCTTTTGAAGGAATATTAACTAAATACTTAGCGCAATCTTTCATTTTACCACCCGTTTCGCCAGTAAAAGCAATTGTAATCATACCTATTTCGTTAGCCACTTCTAATGCTTTGATGACATTCACTGAATTACCGCTAGTAGATAATCCAATTAACATGTCACCTTTACGTCCCATTGCCTTTGTTAAACGACTATAAATCACATCATAACTATAATCATTCGCTACTGCCGTTGTGTAACTTGTATTTACATGCAATGCTTCGCTAAACAAAGGAGGTCTGTCGTAATAAAAACGTCCGCTTAACTCAGCCGCTAAATGTTGTGAATCAGCAGCAGAACCGCCATTACCTGCCCATAATACTTTACCATCATGTTTATAACAAGCTACTATTTCGTTTACAATTGATTGAACTGTATTAAGAATAGCATCATTTGATAATAAAGATGTTTTTAAATCTATAGACGCTTGTATGCGTGATTTTATGTCTTGTACCATGTTTATATTTTATTTCTTAGGCTCTGCTAAAATTAGGAATAACAATTGTATTTATCAAAATTGATTTTTATTAATTCTATGTGAAAAAACCTGAATATGGGCTTTTAAATAATTGGTCAATCTGTCAATCTTTGGTTTATTGACATCATCTAAAAGTAAATATGTAAAGGTTCTATTTTCATTGTATTCTATAAATCCAAATACTTTTTGAGTATTGTTATTATACTCTAATATATATGGATAATCAAAAATTCTAAATATGCCGTTACCCCCATAAATTACACTAGGATTTTGCGAAGAAAGTGCCGACTTACCCAAACTGTCAAAAGGTTTATTATATCCTAAATAATCAAGAATCGTGGGATACATATCAATTTGGGAAATGGACTGATTTTGAACTTTATTAAAAGCTGTATCTCCAACAGCAATAAAAGATATAGGAACCGAAAAAGCATTAATTGGATTGGGTTGTAAATATCCTAATCCATCCGATGTATGGTCAGCACAAATAGCCACAATTGAATTTTTAAACCAAGGCTCGTTTTTAACTTTACTAAAAAATAATTGCAAAGATAAATCTGTATACTTTATACTTTTTTTAATAGGATCTTTTATTGTATCCAACATAGTTTTGTATGGTTCTGGAACAGGGAATGGGTGATGAAGCGACAAGGTTAATAACGAAGCGCAAAATGGCTGTGGTAATGTTTTAAGCTTACCTGCCGCATAAGATAAAAACAAGTGATCATCAACACCCCAACCACTGTTTTCGTAATGACTATCATAATCTTCTTGATCGAAATAATTTTTAGTAAAATTAATATTCATGAAGTTTTCAAACCCAAAAGTGGTTTTTAATCCCCCATAAAAAAAAGCCGTGTGATACCCTTCTTTTTCTAATAAGTAAGAAATAGCATGAACATTATTATTGTTGTAGATAGAATAACAATAATTTTTTTCCATAAAAGATGGGATTCCTGATAATACAGATGGCAAAACATCAATAGTAGATTTACCATTTGCCACACCATATTTATAGGTTCTAGCATTTAATAATAAAGAATCCATAAATGGAGTATATGGCTTCATTGCTGGATTTAGCATCCCCACACGCTCTGTACAAAAACTTTCTAGAATGATAAATAAAATATTTTTTTTCTGAAAACTTTTGGATTCAAATTGCTTTTCAAAGCCTATTATTTTCTCTGCCTCTGCTTCATCAAAATAGTTTTCTGTTTTAATACCTTTATTATCTAATGTATGTAAAAATTGAAAAGCTGTATTACTAGCTAACCACTGTAATTTAGGCTCTACCATTGCAGGGATATCAAAGGGAGTTACTGGTCTTTTATTTATTCCTCCACGAGCTACAACTGTAAAAAAAACAATAACAAATAAAACGTTTACTGTTCTTAATTTAAAATTTTGTGACGTGTTTTTAAAATTATCTAATTGTTTTTTAAACACCCAAATAGCAAAAAACAAATAAGCTATTAACAGTGCTACTAAATACCAATACGAAGCTAAGTATCCTTCTAACAAAGCTGGAACCTCTGGTAAAACATCTAATAATTCAGCGCCGATTCTCTTTTTAGTAATTGGAAAATAGCCTATATCAACTAAATTTAAAAGAGTAGCAAAGGTAAAGCCTACACAAAACCAAACTAGTGCAACTGTCTTAATTATTTTATTTTCAACATTGAAAAAAAGTAACACTAACCAAGTTGGCAATAAATAAATTACAATTACAACACCATCTGTTAGTATTCCTGTTAAAAATGCTTTGAATAGATTTAGAAAAGCATCATCTTGAAATTCATTTAAAAATGACAAAAAGAAAAGTAAACGTTGAGAAAATAAAAAAATCAAGCATATTCCTAAAAGTTTAAGTAAGAATAAAGCCTTATGAAATTGTTCTCTCATTTTTTAAAAAAATAGTATATCAAAAGAGCAATTAAAGTAGCATTCTGATTCTACTTTAATAATTCCTATTTTTGATTCAAAATTTCCATCAGCATGTTCATTATCTGCTATTCCGTACCAAGGCTCCAGACAAACAAATTGACCTGTTCCTTTTTTTGACCAGATACCATAATATGGCCAATCCTTGGAGATTAATGAAACACCATGTTTTGATTTTTTAGAAACCAATTTTACTTCATCTATTTGAGCATTCATACAGACTAAAGCGTCGTTATTAAATAATTCTTTAGAAACATTTAATCTATTATTCTCTAATACAACTTGCTGAGTTTGCTCTGTAATCAAACCATCATTTAATGCATTAATCACTATACTTTTGTTATTTGGAAAATATAATTCGTAATCATTAAAAGATTCGTTTTGTTGCAAAGGACAATTAAATGCAGGATGCGCACCAATTGAAAAATATAAATCTTTACTATCTGGATTAAACACGGAATAACTGACTTCTATTTTATTATCAGTTAATTGATAACCAATTTGTAAACTAAAATGAAAAGGGAATTTCTCAAGAGTAGACTCATTTGCTGTGAATTCAAATAATATAAAATCTGATCTTTCTTCTATACAGATAAATTCATTATCTCTAGCAAAACCATGCTGTGGTAATTCGTACTCTTTTGACTGATAGGTATATTTCCCATTCTTTAACTTACCTACAATAGGAAACAAATTTGGCGCATGCCTTGCCCACACTTTTTCATTAGCTTGCCAAATGTATTCTATTTGGGATTCGTTTGAAATTACCGAACACAATTCGGCACCATACGAATTAACTTTAATACTTAATACCTTATTTTGTAATTGAAATACTGCCATTACAACGACATCACTCCTTCTATTTCTGCTGCTTTCTCATAAATAGAAATAATTTCATCAACATTCATCACCACTTGTTTCACGGTAATACTGATAAAATTCCCCTTAGCAGATTGTTTTTGAATAATCTCAGCGTCGTTATCAAAAATCACTTCCACTAAAGCCATTGTTTTATTATCGGCTTTGATAATAAATTTAAACATGTAGACATAAGGAAATGATTTTATACTTTCCTCTAATTTTTTTCTCAACTCATCAAATGTACCTGGTGTCATTATTTATTAAAATAGTGATTATAAATTAATATTAATCCGAATATAATTAAAGCAACTCCTGTAATATAATTAACGATAGTCATAATTCTATTCGTTAAATAGTTCTTAATCTTTCCTGCTAGTTTCACTTTAAACAATTCTACAAATAAAACTGCTACTAAAACTATACTAAAGAATAAAAGCATTTTAACCATAGAATAGTCAAAGGTTTTACTAATAGCCGTTACGTTTGCTAACCAAAGCAGCCATACCGTTGGATTAAATAAATTTAAAAAGAATCCTTTAAAAAACATTAATCTAGGGCTAGGTAATTTGTTCTCTATATCAATCACATCATCTGTCTTCACTGGAATTTTCTTAAAAAAGAAAGCTCCAAAAACAATTAAAATAATACCACCAATGATTGCAAAAAATGTTTGTGTTTTTTCGGAGTGTAATAGATTGGCCATACCAAAATGAACTAACACACACACTAGTAAACACAAAAAGAAATCGCTCATTACCACACCGATTGCTAAAAAAGATCCCGTACGATAACCAAACTTAATTCCAGTATTAATCAATGCAAAAAATGCAGGACCAAACGAAAACGTAAGTAATAGAATAATAACTATTGCCTGATATGTTAAACTTAAAATCAAAATGAATTTTTATAATTAGCAATAAACGATTGCCATTCTTCTAACAATTTACCTTTTAATACTCTTGGAAATTTATGAGCCGAACCTAATTTACCTTTTGTTGCCATAAAATCAATAAAAGCGTCATCTGGCAACACTTTCACATACACATCTTTTAAAGCAGCTATTCTTTCCGTTCGATAATCATCATTAATTTCTTTTAAATGAAAATCTAATCTTTCTTTAATAGATTCTTCTGATACTTTTTTATTTGAGCCAACATACCATTGATGTGCAAATAAGGTTCCGTGGGGAACACCAGCTACAGCAAATTCATTTAACTCAATTTTTAAATCATCAGCCGTGAGTTTAATGGCACGGCTCATGTTCTCTACCGATAAATGTTCGCCACATAAACTTAAATAATGTTTAGTACGACCCGTTATAACAATTTCCGCATGCTCCAGATCTGTAAAACGAATTGTATCACCAATTAAATATCGCCATGCACCCGAACAAGACGTTAAAAGCAAGGCATAATCTTTTCCTAACTCAACATCTTTAATTGTCAAAGCTGTTGCGCCAGCTTTCATATTTCCATCCGAATCAAAATTTTCTTCATTAAAAGGAACGAACTCATAAAAAATGCCATTGTCTAACAACATGCGCATTCCTTGAGATGGATTTGGTCTTTCTTGATAAGCAATTAATCCCTCTGATGCTAAATAAGTATCTGAGAATATTAAAGGGAATGCCGTTAACTTTGCTATACTTTTTCTATAAGGTTCGATAGAAACACCAGCATGAACATAAGCTCTCAAATTTGGCCAAATATCATGAATGGTATCTACTTTATAATGTTCAATTACTCGTTCCATTAAAATTTGAACCCAAGCTGGCACACCAACAATAACTCCAATATCCCAATCCTTTGCGTTTTTTACAATCTCAGCTAATTTAGTTTCCCAATCTCTATATTTAGAAATTGTTTTTCCTGGCTTATAAAAATGTTGAAACCAAACGGGAATATTAGCCGCTGTAATACCGCTCAAATCACCAGAATAATGACTTCCATTAAAATCTAACAATGTACTTCCACCAATCATGAGCATTCCTTTAGAAAAATGTTCTTTTGGAAAATCATAATTAGCTTGTGCAACCAATTGTCTTATACTTCCTCTTTTAAATGCCTTCAACATTTCTTTAGTAACAGGAATATATTTACTGGCTGCTTCAGAAGTACCAGAGCTTAATGCGAAATATTTTATATGATTTGGCCAACAAACATAAGGTTCTCCTTTATGAGCTCTATACCACCACTCTTTGTAAATGCTACTATAGTCGTACATTTTTACTGTAGCCTGAAATCCTTCGATAGGATTTTTTTGCTGCAATAATTTTGTAAAATGAAAGTGTTCACCAAAAGCTGTATGCTCCGCTTTTGTCATCAGTTTTTTTAAAACCTTTATTTGCTGAGCATAATAGTTAGTTTTTTTAGGAATTTTATTTCCCAATTTAACTGCACCTTTTAATATAGAATCAATTATAGTAGCCATTTTATTAATTAGTCAATTCGACAATGTGTCAATTTGAAAATGAAAATATTATTTTAAATAACGAAAATCTTGATTGTTTTTAATATTTTTAAGAGAGGCAATGATTAATTTAATCACATTCTCAACATCATCTTTATGAACGCTTTCAACAGTTGTATGCATATAACGTAAAGGCAACGAAATTAATGCAGATGGCACACCATCATTACTAAATGCAATAGCATCTGTATCTGTACCTGTTACTCTGCTTGCTGCCTGACGTTGGAAATCAATTTTGTTTTTTGTCGCCGCATCAATAATTACTTTTAATAAATTATTATGAACTGCAGGACCGTATGATAAAACAGGACCTTTGCCACAAGCTAAATCGCCACTAGTAATTTTATTCATCATAGGCGTTTGTGTATCATGACACACATCTGTAACAATAGCAGCATTTGGTTTTATTTTATGAGCAATCATCGTGGCACCATTTAAACCAACTTCTTCTTGCACAGCATTTACAATATATAAACCGAAAGGTAATTTCGTTTTACTTTCTTTTAATAAACGAGCGACTTCAGCAATCATAAAACCACCTACTCTATTATCCAAAGCTCTACCAACAAAATAACGATCATTCAAAACCATAAACTCATCATCGTATGTTACGACACATCCAACATGAACACCAAGCTCTTCCACTTCTTTATCGCTTTTGCAACCTAAGTCTAAGAAAATATTTTTTAAAGTAGGCGTTTCTTCTTTAGCAGCATCACGCACATGAATGGCAGGCCATCCGAAAACTCCTTTTACAATCCCTTTATCCGTAAAAATATTGACGCGTTTAGATGGTGCAATTTGATGATCACTTCCTCCATTGCGACGCAAATAAATAAATCCATCTTTGGTAATATAATGCACAAACCAAGAAATTTCATCAGCATGTGCTTCAATAATTACTTTGTATGGAGCATCTGGATTTACAATTCCAACTACTGTTCCATAATTATCTACGTAATGTTCATCAATATATGGCTTAATATAATTTAACCACATTTTCTGCCCTGCACTTTCAAAACCAGTTGGTGAAGGATTATTTAAATAGTCTTTTAAAAACGTTAAAGAATTTTGAGTAAAAATGCTTTTCTCTTTTTTAGCTGATTTCTTTGCCATATCTTGAATTTATATAGGTTTTAAATATATTAAAAATTGGGGATTTTTGAGGATTTTTTTTGAACTATTTTAGATAAAAGATAGCTGAGAAATATCATTATTTATTTGAATAAACCTATATTTGAAAACTGATGAATAGCGATGTAATTGAAATATATACAGATGGCGCCTGTAGCGGTAATCCTGGGCCTGGCGGACTTGGTATTGTCATGAAATATAAAGACCAACGCAAAGAATTAGCATATGGATTTAAACTTACTACAAATAATAGAATGGAATTGATTGCCATTATTGTAGCGCTTGAATCCTTAAAAAAAGAAAACTCAAATGTGGTAGTTTATTCCGATTCAAAATATGTTGTTGATTCCATTAACTTAGGTTGGGTATATAGTTGGGTAAAAAAAGGTTTTAAGGACAAAGCTAATCCCGATTTATGGAAACGTTTTTTAGAGATTCAAAAAAAACATAACATTAAATTTGTGTGGGTAAAAGGTCATGCCTCTAATAAAGAGAATAACCGATGCGATGAACTAGCAGTAGCAGCAAGCAAAAGCAAACATTTGTTGATTGATGAAGGTTATGAGTTGAGTAAAAAATTAAAATAGACCTTTCAGGTTTTAAAAACCTGTAAGGTCTTTATGGCATTTTATACCCAATTTTATTTCTCTCTTCCGTAACCCTAGAGCGTGATTCTTTTTTCTCTAGCAACTCATCTAAATACCTAAAAACAATCTCCATATTTTTATCCTGATTATCGAGTTTGTTTTTGATTTTTTCAATATCTAAACGTAAATCCGTGTTATCTGCTAGCATTTGACGAATTCTAGTAAAAATTCTCATGATTTGAATATTAACTGCAATAGCTCTATCGCTATTTAAAATTCCCGATAACATAGCTACACCTTGCTCTGTAAAGACAAAGGGTAATGCACTGATGTTTCTTTTAATCCCTGATCCGGTCACAATCTGTGACCGCATGAACTCCCACTCTTCCTTAGTCAATTGAAACATAAAATCTTCAGGAAACCGTTTCAAATTCCTTTTAACTTGTTGGTTTAATACTTTAGTTTCAACCTGATAAAGTTCCGCTAAATCACTGTCTAGCATTACTTTTTGATTTCGAATAAGATAAATCTTATTCATTACTAATTCATCTGGAATGGTTAATGTATTTTCTTTTTTACTCATCATAATTATCCTCTCTACAAAATATATTGCAAGATTAAATAATTTAAGAATAGAGTTTTGCTATGAATTGTAGCATTTTGAGGCAAACGCAATGATATTTCCGTCAAAATCAGCAACATAACCAACGGTATCTCCCCAATCTCGTGGCTGAATTTCACTAACTTTTTTTGCACCTAATTCAATCGCTAATTCAAACAGTTCTTCCATTTGTTCAGACACTAAATACAATTCGCATCTTGGAATACCATTAGCAGTAATAGGTTGAGGCATCACAGGACTAATAATTTTTGCAATTCCATTCTCAGGCATTAAGCCTAATTTAAAATTATCGGCAAGTGTAAACTCTGTCATGCCAGGAACATGTAAACTAGGATCTTCTTTTAAAATAGCAGAATAAAAATCTTTGCTTTTTTCTTGGTTAGAGACATATAATATGATTTCAAAAAGACTAAAAATCATTTAATTGGAATTTAAAATTTCAAAAAGCCCTCTAACTGCATATCGATTACTTTAATCGTATCAGCATCCACTAAATTACCAGCAGCATCCATTAAAGTATCTACCCTACTAATTGGTAATTTATTATGATAGACATTGATTTTTAAATAATTCAAAATATTAGTCAAATGCTCCATTCCTCGCAAATTACCTGCTCTACCAGTTGAAACACCTACTAAACAAGCTTTGTTTTCCATCCATAGGCGTGGAGGAATAGCATCTAAAAACACTTTTAAAATGCCTGCAAAACTGCCGTTATACTCAGGGGCAATAAATATAAATTTAGACTGCTTGTCAACGTATGTATCTATAATTTTTTGAAATCCTTCTGAACGTTTTCCATACAAATCCGTATGCAAAACCGATTCAGGCAAATCCTTTAAGCTAAATAGCTCAACATCAACACCTTTACTTTTTAAAACTGATTTATAATAATTGGCTACTTTTTCAGTGTTACTATCAACTCTGTTAGTTGCCGATATGATTGTAATTGAATGCATTATATTATTAACATTTTGGCGAAGTTATGAATTTTACTGTTAAAAACTAAAAACAGATAAAACCCTGAAATAGTTTAAATTTACGGGTACAATAAGTACTATTTTTTGAATTTTTAGGTAATGAATATAACATATTACGGTCATTCTTGTTTTGGAGTAGAGGTTAACGGGAAAAATTTATTATTTGACCCATTTATTACTCCAAATGAGTTAGCCAAAAACATTGACGCTACAACAGTAAAAGCAGATTATATATTAATTTCTCACGGACACGAAGATCACATTGCAGATGCCATCTCTATAGCCAAAAGAACAAATGCACTGGTAATTTGTAATTATGAGATATATGTATGGCTAAAAAACAAAGGCGTTGAAAACATTCATCCTATGAATACTGGAGGGAAGAAGGCATTTGATTTTGGGTCTGTTAAATGCGTAAAAGCAGAACATAGCAGTAGTATGCCTGATGGAACGTATGGTGGAAATCCGATGGGATTTGTGATTGAAAGTACAGATAAAAACTTTTACTATGCTGGTGATACAGCATTGACATATGACATGAAATTGATTGGAAACTATCGCAAAATTGATTTTGCATTTTTACCAATTGGCGACAATTTTACAATGGGCGTTGATAATGCTATTATTTGTTGCAAAGATTTCATCAATTGTGGGGATGTAATTGGTATGCATTATGATACATTTGGTTACATAAAAATTAACCAAGAAGAAGCAAAACATAAATTTAGTGTACAAGGGAAAAAATTAACCCTTTTAGAAATAGGAGAAACGATTAGCAAATAAGAACATGGGAAAAATAATAGCAATAGCAAATCAAAAAGGTGGAGTTGGAAAAACAACATCGGCAATCAATTTAGCAGCATCATTAGCCGTTTTAGAATATAAAACCTTATTAGTTGACGCCGACCCTCAAGCCAATGCAACATCAGGTGTAGGAATTGAACCTAAAAATGTAAAGTCGGGCTTGTATGAGTGTATCATTGACAACAAACACCCAAAAGAAGTTATCGTTGAAACTGAAACTCCTAATTTATATTTATTACCAACCAATACAGATTTAGTTGCAATCGAACTTGAAATCGTGAATCTTCCAAACAGAGATTACATGATGAAAGCAGCATTAAATAAAATTAAAGATGACTATGATTTCATTATCATTGATTGTTGTCCTTCTTTAGGTTTAACAGTAATTAATTCATTAGCTGCAGCTGATAGCGTAATTATCCCGGTACAATGCGAGTACTTCGCCTTAGAAGGAATGGGTAAATTATTACAAACTATTAAATTAGTTCAGGCACACATTAACACTGAATTAGATATTGAAGGCGTTTTATTAACGATGTATGACCCACGTTTAAAATTAGCAAACCAAGTGGTTGAAGAAGTGAAAATGCATTTCCAAAACATGGTGTTTAATACAATCGTACAACGTAATACTAAATTAGCAGAAGCGCCTAGTCATGGTAAAACCATTATTATGCATGATGCTATTGGAAAAGGTTCTGTTAACTATTTAAACTTAGCACGTGAAATTTTACAACGTAACGGCTTAACTAAAATTAGCGACGAAGATCGTACGATGACATTTACACAAGAAGAATCAGAATTTAACGAAGGATAAATAACAGTTATGAGTTATAAGTTATGAGTTTTGAGTTAATACTCTATCTCTCATCACTTATAACTCATCACTTATAACTAAAAGAAGATGAGTACAAATAAAAAACCAGCATTAGGAAGAGGATTAAGCGCATTGTTAGAAAATGCTAAAACAGATATCACAACTAAACAAAGTGGAGATGGCACGCCTGTAGTTGGCTCTATCGCCATTATTAAAATTAAAAATATTGAAACCAATCCGTTTCAACCACGTACTAATTTCGAAGAAATTGCTTTACAAGAATTAGCAGATTCTATTAAGCAACATGGCATTATTCAACCAATCACCGTTCGTAAGTTGGGGTATGATAAATACCAATTAATTTCTGGAGAGCGTCGTTTTAGAGCTTCTCAAATAGCTGAGTTAACTGAGATTCCAGCATACATTCGTGTAGCTAACGACCAAGCCATGCTTGAAATGGGATTGATTGAGAACATCCAACGTGAAGATTTAGATCCAATTGAAGTTTCGTTAAGCTACAAACGTTTAATTGACGAGTGTAATATCACTCAAGAACAATTAAGCGAAAAAGTAAACAAACAACGTAGTACAGTAACAAACTTTTTACGTTTATTAAAATTACCTGCAGTTATTCAAAAAGCAGTTCGCGATAAAGATATTTCAATGGGTCATGCTCGTGCTTTATTAAGCATCGAAAATGAAGACAAACAATTAGCCATTTTTGCAATGGCTGTTGAAAATGAATTATCTGTTCGCCAAGTAGAAGAATTAGCACGTGGAGAAAAGTTAGCCTTTAAACCCAAAACCACTCGTGTAGAAAAACCCTTAACTATTGAGGATAAACAAATAGCAAAAAAATTAGAGAAAATTTTCAGTAAATCGTTCGACTTTAAACGTAGTCCAAAGGGCGCTGGTTCTATTACTTTAAGCTTTAGCAACGATACGGAACTAGAGCATATTTTATCTTTTTTTGACATAAATTAACTAACCATTAATCACAAGAAATTACCTCACTAATTTCTTGTGATTATTTTTGATTAGGTGAAAGTTTCATTAGTATATATATCATTATTTTTTATTTTAGTTTGCGCATCTGCTCATGCTCAGCAAAATGACTCGTTAAAAAATGAAATAACTATAGACTCTACTCAAAGTAAACGTGCCGTAAAAAAAGCGATTTATTCAAGTGCTCGTAAAGCAACCATTATGAGTGCTTGTCTTCCTGGTTTAGGACAAATTTACAATCGTAAATACTGGAAAACTCCAGTTATTTATGCGGCCCTTGGAGGATTAGGATATTGGGGTGTAACCAATCAAATTAAATACAAATACTACAGCGATAATTTAACAGCACTTCATGATGATGATGCTAATACGATTAACGAAACGTTATATAATAGCGATCAGTTAGTAACTCAAAAAAGATATTATAGAAAATATAGAGATTATGCTATTATTGCTGGCGCTTTGGTTTATTTGATAAATATTATTGATGCAAATGTAGATGCGCATTTAAAAACATTTGATGTAAGCGATGATTTAAGCTTACAAGTAAATCCATATTCAAACTTTGATTACAATAATAAATTACAAGCAGGATTATCTTTAAAATTAAAATTTAAGTAAGTCTCCCGCTAATCGCGCAGATTAACGCAGAAAATTTATCTGTAATATCTGCGAAATCCGTGGGACATAAAACAGATTATGAATATTGCATTATTAGGATACGGAAAAATGGGTAAAGAGATAGAAGCTATCGCTTTGCAAAGAGGACATACAATTGTTTTAAAAGTAGATGAAAGTAATGCGTCTACGTTCTCTAAAGAAGAGTTACAAAAAGCAGATGTAGCTATCGAATTTAGTACACCGCATACTGTTATTGCTAACATCAAAAAATGTTTTGATGCTCAAGTTCCTATTGTAGTTGGTACAACTGGCTGGTACGATTCGTTTAAAGAAATTGAAACAGAATGTAAACAAAAAAATTGTGCTTTATTTCATGCTACTAATTTTAGCTTAGGCGTTAATTTATTTTTTAAAGTAAATTCATACTTAGCTGATTTAATGAACAAATACGATTCGTATAATGTAGAGATGGAAGAAATTCATCACATTCATAAATTAGATAAACCAAGCGGAACAGCTATTTCATTAGCAAATCAAGTGCTTGATAAAATTGAGCGCAAAAAAAATTGGAGCATTACGGATAATAAGCCTGAAACCTTATTTATTAAAGATGTGAGAGAAGGTGAAGTTCCAGGCACACATATTATCAAATATACATCAGCAGTGGATGATATTGAAATTATGCATAAAGCACATAACCGTAAAGGCTTTGCTTTAGGTGCCGTTATAGCAGCCGAATATATTAAAGGTAAAAAAGGTATATTTACCATGAACGATTTAATTTAATTGATATAAAAACTCATAACTCAACACTCATAATTCATAACTAATCACATGGGCAACATTATTTTTCTAATACTCGTTTTAATTTCATTTGTAGGCTTATATAAAATATTTGAAAAAGCTGGTTTACCTGCATGGAAAGCGCTAATTCCAGTATATAATTTTTGGTTAGTGGGTACCATCATTAATCGTCCAAAATGGTGGGGATTAATCATGATTGTTCCTGGTGTGAATTTAATTATGTACGGTGTATATGGTTTTCATTTAGCGCGTGCGTTTAAGAAACGTATGAATAATGATTTAGTATATGCCTCTTTAATGCCTTACATTTATTTTGCTTATTTAGGTTTTAACAAAGACATTAAATATTTCGGAGTTACTGATATTAAATCTGAATCATCATTCATTAAAAACTGGGCCGACCCAATTATTTTTGCGGTTGTAGCAGCATCAATTATTCGTGGTTTCTTTTTCGAAGCATTTACTATTCCAACTTCTTCATTAGAAAAATCATTAATGGTAGGTGATTTCTTATTTGTAAATAAAGTGTGTTATGGTGCTAAAGTACCACAAACACCTATCGCTTTTCCTTTTGCGCATCACACTTTACCATTTACCGAAAGCACTAAATCATACTTAGAGTGGATTAAAATTCCTTACTTAAGATTGCCAGGATATTCAAAACCTAAAAATGGTGAAATAGTAGTATTTAACTATCCTGATGGAGACACTGTGGCATTAGGTGCTCAAAACATGAGCTACTATCAATTAGTAAGAGAAATTGCAACAAGTATTAAACAAGAAGAAGGCGGAAAAAAATCTGACGCATATTACAAAGAACAAGCTTGGAGTTACGTGAACAGTCAACAAAAACCATTTGGAGCAATTACTGGCCGACCTGTAGATAAAAGAGAGCATTACGTGAAACGTTGTGTTGCTATTGCAGGAGACAAAATAGAAATCAAAGACGGAGAAATTTTTATCAATGATAAAAAACAAGAAATGCCTGAGCATGCTCAACACCATTATATTGTAGCTACAAAAGGCAATATGTTTGGCGAAAATGGTCAAAGTAAAACTCGTGAGATGGTTTTGTCAAACTATGAGTTATTAGAGAAATATGATATCTATGTAACAGAAGCTTCAAAAATTGATGGACGTAGTAATGCAGATACTTCTTTTTACAACTTAAATATGCCTGCAGATGTGGCTAATAAAATTAAACAATTACCAGGCGTATTATCTGTGAATAGAGAAATTGAACCGAAAGGTTTACGTGACCCTCGCATATTCCCACACAATAATAGTTATGCATGGAATAACGACAACTTTGGTCCATTAGTTTTACCATCAGAAGGAATGACGATTAAAATTGATACTGGTAATATTTGTTTGTACGAAAAAATGTTGAGCACTTATGATAATGGCATTCATCAAATCACAAAATCTGGAGCGCAAGTATTGTATGATGGTAAACCAATTACATCTTACACCTTTAAACAAGGTTACTATTGGATGATGGGAGATAACCGTCACAATTCAGCAGATAGCCGTAGTTGGGGTGTTGTACCATTTGACCACGTGGTTGGTCGACCTGTATTTGTTTGGTTTAGTATGAAAGATCCTAAAAACAATCCTATTACAGGTCAATCTATCTTAGGTTCATTAACTAAAAATTCTCACGATGGTAAATTCCGTTGGGAACGCTTTATGTGTTATGTGGGCGAAGATGGATTAGTGTCTTGGAAAATACCTGTAGCTATTTTAGCCTTATTAGGTTTTGGTTATAGTTTCTGGAGCAAGAGAAGAGAGAAAAAGAAACTAAAAAAATAATCTTGCAAAACTCCGAAATCCTATTAGAATTAGTTAAAGTGAAAATGCCCTTTGGAAGATACAAAGGCTACACTTTAGCTAATTTACCAGTTTCGTATTTAGAATGGTTTCAACGCAAAGGTTTTCCTGATAGTAAATTAGGAATGATGTTAGCTACGATGTACGAAATCAAATCAAATGGATTAGAGTATTTGTTGGAGCCATTGAAGAAATTATAAAAGCTGTCAGTTCGAGCGAAGTCGAGAACTAGACAGATATTCTAATTACGCTTCTCGACTACGCTCGAAGTGACAACGAAATCATCCTATTTAAGCTTAAAAAAAATAGCGTATCTTTACCAAATATACAGATTGGCTATGACTACTTTTAAAGACCTAAACCTTACTAAACAATTAATAAATGCCTTAAGCGATATTGGCTTTGAAAACCCAACGCCTATTCAAGAAAAAGCATTTCCTGTTATTATGTCGGGTAAAGATGCCGTTGGTATAGCCCAAACTGGTACTGGTAAAACCTTTGCCTATTTATTGCCCATTTTACGCCAATTAACGTTTTCAGAACAACGCCAACCTCGTGTTTTAATTGTTGTTCCTACACGTGAGCTAGTAGTGCAAGTGGTAGACGAAGTCGCTAAACTATCCACATATATGCAAGCAAGATGCGTGGGAGTTTATGGAGGAGGAAATATTAATATTCAAAAACAAAAAGTGTATGACGGTGTTGATATTTTAGTAGCGACTCCAGGACGTTTAATTGATTTAACTTTAAGCCGAACTTTACAATTTAATAGCATTCAAAAATTAGTGATTGATGAAGTTGATGAAATGTTAAACTTAGGTTTCCGTTCTCAATTAATTAAAATATTAGATATCCTTCCTGAAAAGCGTCAAAACTTAATGTTTTCGGCAACCTTGAATGAAGATGTGGAAATGATGATTGACAATTATTTTTACAAGCCTGAGTATATTGAATTAATTAGTAGAGGAACACCATTAGAAAAAATTATTCAGCAGGCTTATCATGTTCCTAATTTTTACACAAAAGTAAATTTATTAGAGTTCTTATTACAAACAGAAAAACAATTCACTAAGGTATTATTGTTTGTAAAGAACAAAAAAATAGCAGATGATATTTACAAAGCATTAGAAGGTGAATTTGCAGAAGACATTGGTGTCATTCACTCCAACAAATCACAACCTCAGCGTTTTAGTGCGGTAAAGAAATTTGATGAAGGAACACATCGTTTATTAATTGCAACAGATGTGATTGCGCGTGGTTTAGATTTAAAAGATGTAACACACGTTATCAATTTTGATATGCCATCTAAAGAAGCCAGTGCATATATACATCGTATTGGTAGAACTGGTCGTGCTGACAAAACAGGTATTGCCATAAGTTTCATCACTAAAAAAGATGCCGCGATGCAAAAGGAAATTGAAACACTGATGAAGAAAAAGTTAGTGATATTGGATATGCCAGAAGCCGTTGAAATATCAGAAAATTTAACGCAAGACGAAAAACCGGTAACCAGAGATAAATCAAAATCTCCTAAAGTGATTCAATATGAAGGCGGTGGTGCTTTTCATGAAAAGAAAGATAAAAACAAAAAAGTAAACTTAGGAGGTAAACGCCGTCAAGAAAACTTAAGAAGAATAGCAGAAAAAAATGCTAGATCGAAGCCTTTTTAATCAACACCACCCATATAACTACGAAAACATTAATCATTGATTAATTTGCATTTTCTACAATGAAAAAAAACGAAAATAACCAAACTACAAAAGCACCAAGTGTGTTTGCTCAAACTTATTTTCATGGCACAAAAGCCAATTTACAAATAGGGGATTTAATTGAACCAGGTTTTAACACCAATTACGGACAAAAAAAAAATGCTAAATACATTTTTTTGTCGGCAACCTTAGACGCTGCTATTTGGGGTGCTGAGTTAGCTACTGGAGATGGTAAAGAAAGAATTTATTTAGTAGAACCAACTGGCGAGATTGAAGATGATCCAGATTTAACGGATAAAAAATTTCCTGGTAATCCAACCAAGTCGTATCGTTCAACCTCTCCTTTTAGAGTTGTAGGAGAAGTAAGCATTTGGCAGGGACATCCTACAGAACAAGTTAAAGTAATGAAAGATGCTTTAGAAAAATTGAAAGAGCAAGGGATTAATTCATTAAACGATTAAACAGCATGGTAAACTCAGAAAAAGAAATATATAGTTCTCGTATTATCCATGCACCCATACACAAAGTATATCATGCCTTTGAAAATCCTAATCATTTAAAAAACTGGTGGGGACCGCATGGTTTTACAAACACTATTCATGAATTTGATTTAAACCCTGGTGGCAAATGGTTATTAACCATGCATGGCCCCGAAAAAGGAAACTATGAAAACTCTTCTGTATTCAGCACAGTTGAACCCTTACGGAAAATTTCTTGGAAAAGACAATCACAACCCTTATTTGATATGGAAGTGGGGTTCAAAAAAATTACCGATAAGTCAACTGAAATTTCTTTTAGGATGTTGTTTGCAACAACAGAAGAATGCAATAAAATAAAACCTTTTGCTGCCTCAAAAAACGAAGAAAATTTTGATAGACTAGAAAAAGAAATAGAATTAATTTCATTATAAAAAACACTAATTCATCATGTACTTGTAATATATGATGTATAGGGGAAAACAGTATCTTCTTATAATATCAAACCTGAAGATAAATTTTCAATATCGAAAACTTAAAACTACAAAGTGGCGTTTATTACTGTAAAATAAATTAAGATAATAAGACATTAGTTCATAATAAATTAATTCACAAAAAAATCCTTTGATAAATTATCAAAGGATTTTTTTATAACAACATTTTCTTCTTGCACAATAAAAAACTATTTTTACAATCATGTTCGCCATTATTGATATAGAAACTTGTGGAGGGAAATTTGATTATCCCAAAGGGCGAATTACAGAAATTTGCATTTTAATTCACGATGGCTTACAAGTCACCGACAAATTTTCTACGCTTATCAATCCCGAATGTTATATCTCACCACTTTATACAAACATTACAGGTATAACCAATCAAATGGTTGCTAACGCTCCTAAATTTCATGAGGTGGCAAATACAATTTTACAACTCACAGAAAACAGAACATTTGTAGCCCATAATGTGAGCTTTGATTATAATTTCATTAAGGGAGAGTTTGCCTCTTTAGGTTATGAATATGAACGAGAAAAATTATGTACCGTAAAATTGAGTCGCAAATTAATACCTGGCAAAAAAACCTATAGTCTTGGACCTTTATGTGAATCTCTAGGAATTAGCAATAATGCCAGACATAGAGCCGAAGGTGATGCTGTGGCAACCGCCAAATTATTTGATATTTTATTACAAATAAAAAGCAGTGTCCGATAATCAAACTTGTTGTTTTTGTATATTTATCCCATGCAAAAAATTTTGATTACAGGCTCAAATGGCTTATTAGGACAAAAATTAGTTTACAAACTAAAAGATAAAGCTAACGTATTATGTATTGCTACTGCTCGTGGAGAAAATAGATTAGTAAACAAATCTGGTTACGAATATGCAGCTCTAGATATCACCAATTATGATAATGTTGCTGAAGTGTTTGGTAAATACATGCCTGATGTTATTATTAATACAGCAGCCATGACAAACGTTGATGCTTGCGAAACTGATAGAGATGGAGCCTATCTTTTAAATACAATTTCGGTTAAAAATCAAGTGGATGTTTTAGAGAAATTACAAAAAGAAAACCCCAACTATAAACCTCACTTTATTCATCTATCAACCGATTTTATTTTTGATGGCACACACGGGCCTTTAGATGAAACAGAAAAACCAAATCCATTAAGCTACTATGCTGAAACAAAATTAGAAGCCGAGAAAATTATTCAAGCTTCATCATTACATTGGGCAATCGCTCGTACAGTTTTAGTTTATGGCATTGTAGATAATATGAGTAGAAGCAATATTGTATTATGGGTGAAACAAAATTTAGAACAAGGAAAAACGATTAATGTAGTAGACGACCAATACCGTACTCCAACTCTTGCTGAAGATTTAGCAGATGGTTGCATTTTAATTGCTGAGAAAAAAGCAAGTGGTATTTATAATATTTCCGGAAAAGATTTTTTAAATATTTTAGAAGTAGCTCATTTAGTGGCTGATTATTACAAACTAGACAAATCATTAATTAAGCCTTCTAAATCAGTAGATATCAAACAACCTGCTAAACGTCCGCCAATTACAGGCTTTATTATAGATAAAGCAAAGTGTGATTTAGGATACAATCCTCATAGCTTTGTGGAAGGAATTAAATTTCTGGAAGAACAATTAAAACAAATGGGAGTTTAAACTTGTATTAAAAACCACGGCATTCTATGTGGTGATTGATCACGCCACGGCTTGACTCGAAATCACCACTTACACTTACAACTAGGCGACATATACACTTTTGCTCTAGGCAGCATGTTAATGATATTAGCTTGCGTCTCGTCGCTTATTAAAATATTACGTAAGTCTAACACCTTTAAAGATTTTAATCCCGATAAAGAAGATGGATACTCATCTAAGTTATTACTCCATAAATCTAATATTTCTAGTTTTTCAAGATTACCAATTTGAGGGGGTAAAATCTCTAAATCATTTTGATTAAAATTTAAATAGACCAAGTTACTTAGTTTCCCAATTTCTTTCGGTAAACGTTTTAAACCTGTTTTGCTACAGGCAAAATATTGTAAATTACTTAATAGATAAATACTATCTGGTAATTCAGCAATAGAGTTTTTGCTAATATCTAAATATTGTAAATTTTTAAATTGCAATATTTCTTTTGGAAAAGATTTTAGATGCTGTTTACGAAGAACTAATTTAATAACAGCATCAGGATTTTTCATCGCTTCTTGAATCGATACAAATCCTTGCATCGTATCTAATGCTAAAGAATCAAGCAACTGAGCCTCACTTATCTTAAAAGAAAAAGATAAACTAATTATAAATACTATTTTAAAAAAAGACTTAAACATGACTACAAGCGATTTTATCATTTGCTAAGGCTTGCTTTAGCTCATCTAAGTTAGCAAATTTTTCTTCATTTCGTATGCGCTTCACAAATTCAACCTTTACACGTTCTCCATAAATATCTTGATCAAAATCAAAAATATTAACTTCAATTTTTATGGTATTATCTAAATCCGTGGTAGGGTTTGTTCCTATATTAAGCATGCCTTTGTACGATTGTTTTCCAATCAAAACATTAACAGCATAAACACCTATTTTAGGTATTAATTTGTCCTCATTCCCTATTGAAATATTTGCTGTGGGATAACCAATGGTTCTTCCTAATTGTTTACCCTTAACGACCTTACCAGTTATAAAAAAAGAATAACCTAAGAAATCATTCGTCACTAAAATATCTCCCTCCTCTATAGCTCTTCTAATACGAGTGCTACTTACATTTAGCTGATTAATTTCTTGAGCTGGAATTTCTTCAACATTAAATTGATGAGTTGTTGCAAACTGCTTTAAGGTTTCAATACTACCTTCTCTGTTGCTGCCAAAACGATGATCGTATCCAATTACTAAAGTTTTTGTTTTTAAACCTTTTACAATCACATCTACAATATAATCGTTGGCCTGCATTTGCGAAAACTCTTTAGTAAAGGGAAAAACCAATACATGATCAACACCAAAATGTTTTAGTACTTCACATTTCTCTTCCGTTAAGGTAATTAACTTTAAATCTTTTTGTTCAGGAAATAATACTTTACGAGGATGTGGATCAAATGTGAAAACGACTATTTCTCCGCCTTGCTTATTTTTTAATTCAACTAATCGCTTAATGATTTTTTGATGCCCCAAATGTACCCCATCAAAAGTTCCAATAGTAACAATAGAATTTGTTAAGCCAGATAATTCGGATATTTGATGATAGACCTGCACAAAAAAATAGAGCGTAAAGATATAAGATTTAAAACACTTTAACGTTACCGTTTTTAATAATATAATCTACGCCATTTATATTAAATTTTTTGCCAGAACTCTGCTTCATTAAATCTGTGATATCCTGTTCAATGGTATGAACTGAGCCCTTTGTTTTATAAGCAATATTCAAATAATCTTCATTAATCTGCATCCCTTCATACACGCCACATAACACCACGCGAACAGGAACTTTAACTCTGGCTAGCATTTTAAGGTCTCTTGCTTTCGCCCAATTATCTGCAATTAAAACAACATCTTCTACCTTACCACTTTTATTTAGTCCATAAATAATCGCTTCTATTGGGTTTTCAGGAGCATCTCCACCCTGCCCTTTTTTAACGGTTAATTCCATGGTGGAAATTAACTCATCCACATTTTTAGCTTTACAGTGATACACGCCACCTGTAGCACCAATCTTTTTATCCTCATCTCTTTTTTTATCACCATCATTAAAAAACACAAAATGCTGACTCGTTGTGTCTTTTATAAAATGTAACTTTAACCAAGTGCTGGTTTGCTGAGCATAGGGATACATACTACCCGTTAAATCAGCCACTATTAATTTATTTTTCCACTGTTTATTTCGCTTTAGTACATTATATACCACATTATTAGCAGTGTCAGCTACATTGGGATTAAAATTAGTTTCGCTTTCTGTACTTCTACTTTCAAACGAAAAATTACCATTCTTATCATATATTCTATAATAACCATCCAATTTTCCTTTTTTAAAATTTCCTTCGGCTTTTATTCGTCCGTTGGGATAATAAGCTAACTCTAATCCATCTTTTAAGCCATTTTTAAAATTTTCATAAAAATCTTTTTTACACTTTTTTGAATAATAAATAGAAGGGCCATCCAATAATCCATCTTTATAGAAGGCTTCTAATTCTACACAATCAGGCTCATCAAACCAAAAAATTTCTAAACCTTGTTTTTTATTATTCTTATAGGAAACCTCACTTTTTAGATCCCCATTTGCCCAAAATTCTTTCCAGATACCCTGTTTTAAACTATCCTTGTCAACCACATTAATGGTATCGTTTGAATATACCTTATAACTAATATAGGATTGGGCTTTTGAGTTTAACCCAAAAAACAATACATAAATAAAAAGGATATATGCTAAAAGATGACTTTTCACTACCTAAAATTGCTTAAATTTGCGCTAATTATCAAATTTATTATGTTAGAAAGAATAAACAGTTTATTACTTGAGGTTGAGCAGTTTGCAGCACAAAGCAAAGAACAAGTAGAAGAATATAGAATTAAATGGTTAAGTAAAAAAGGAGAAATAACTTCTTTGTTTGACGATTTTAAAGCTGTTGCTCCTGAAATTAAACGTGAAGTTGGACAAAAGTTAAATGAACTAAAAACAAAAGCTCAAGATAAAATTAATGAGCTGAAAGAAAAGCATGAACAAGCTTCAGATAAAGGAGGCTCAAAAAATATTGATTTAACTTTACCTGCTGATCCTACTATTCAAGTGGGGTCTCGTCATCCATTATCATTAGTAAAAAATCAAATTATTGATGTATTTGCTCGTATTGGTTTCACGGTGAGTGATGGAAGAGAAATTGAAGATGATTGGCATAATTTTACCGCTTTAAATACGCCAGAGAATCACCCAGCGCGTGATATGCAGGATACTTTTTATGTAGAGTTAAATCCTGAAATGGTGTTGCGTACACAAACGTCATCTGTGCAAGTACATATTATGGAGAATCAAAAACCTCCTATTCGTACGATTTCTCCAGGTCGTGTATATCGTAACGAAGCAATTAGCGCGCGTGCACATTGTCAGTTTCACCAAATTGAAGGATTGTATATTGATGAAAACGTATCCTTCGCAGATTTAAAACAAACCTTAAATTTCTTTGCGAAAGAATTATTTGGTACAGAAACAAAAATCAGAATGCGCCCTAGTTATTTCCCATTCACTGAGCCTAGTGCAGAGGTTGATATTAGCTGCACCATTTGTAAAGGCGAAGGCTGTAATGTTTGCAAGCATACTGGTTGGGTAGAAATTTTAGGTTGCGGTATGGTTGATCCTCAAGTATTAGAAAACTGTGGCATTGACAGCAAAAAATATAGCGGTTTTGCATTTGGAATGGGCATTGAGCGTATTACCATGTTGAAATATCGCGTGAAAGATTTACGTTTATTTTTTGAAAACGATGTTCGTTTCTTAAAGCAATTTGCTGGGGAATAATTCATGAATCAACTTTCGAGAAAAGAGCAAATTTTAAACATGTTAGTGGGCGAACCTCATGATGTGTTTTTAAATTATGCCTTGGCTATGGAATTTGTATCCTCAAATGAATTAAAGCAAGCTGATGAACAGCTCAAAAAAGTATTATCTATTAAAGCAGATTATTTACCTTGCTTTTACCAGCTAGGGCAGCTAAATGAAAAATTAGGAAATAACAACATTGCTTTAACCTTTTACAAACAAGGTGTTGATTTAGCTAAATCACAAAACAACAACAAAGCTTTAGGCGAATTGAATGAAGCGATTTGGATGCTGGAGGATTAATACATTGTCAGTTCGAGCGGAGTCGAGAACAATAATGATTACTTACAACTCCTTATTCAAAACAGTTTTATTCCCAATTTTATCTACCACTTCTAGTCTTAAATTTTTCGGATTTAATTCAGTAAAATAACAAGTTACCGTGTTTGATTTAGCATCATATTCGGCTATTTGCCAAACATCATTGACGTATACATTGTAATCAGCAATACCACTTAAATTATCAGTTATTTTAAAAGTAACTGACGTCTTTATTGTTATAGCCTTTTTTTTAGAAGATGGTAATGTAATAATGGGCGCCACAGTGTCATATCCTATACCAAACACGCCAAAAGATTTACTTTCTGTTTTAAACCATCCGTTTTCGTATTTACCAACCAAACAATTATCTTCATTTAAAGCAACCATTTTATCTTCTTTCCCTTTAATGGCTTTGGGTATTTTTACGGATAAGGAAAAAGCTTTTAATAAATCTTCATCTTTATGACCCACTACTGCTTTACCTAATTTATTGATATAAACTCCCACAGAGGTATTTTTGCTTAGCGTACCTGATTTAATTAACACTTCAATGTCTTCTTTTTTAATAGATGTTTCCTGATTACAAAACACATTATGTTTTATAGTATTAGCAATGTATCCTTTCAAGTTTTTTGTTTTTACAAAAAAAGTCAATACGTTTTTATTTCCCTTTTCATCATTAATTTGTAAAGATACTTTATGTGACAATGTATCGTTCAATACAATTTTTCCGCCATTTACCAAGCTTTTGTAAATAGCAATATCATAGCAACTTGGCGAAAAACACTTTTGAAATTTCACACCATTTTCTTTTTCGCTAAACACATTGACGTAACGTCCATTATCAAAACTGATGTTATTTAATTGATGATGATAAATAATTTTATCATCTAATAAAAGTTTGGCTTCGTATATATTGTTTTTATTATTAGTTGCATTTGCTCTATCAAAACCAGCAAAACCGATAGCAAAAGTATTTTCTGGCAACACTTGTGTGTATTTCGGTAAGGATAATTTATCACCAATATATTTAACTGGAACTGAAGAAATGCGTTTTACATTATTTGTATCTGCCGTACTATAAATAGCTATATGTGTTAATTCTGGCTTCACATCATCCTTTACATCATATATTAATAAAGGATTGACTGGGATTTCTGATTTCTCTTCTCTAATTTCAAAATGCAAATGAGGCCCAGTTGAACTTCCTGAATTACCAGTGTAACCAATCACTTCGCCCTTTTTTATTAGTAATTCATTGGCATTTGGATACACTTCTATTTCATTCTTTTTTTGTTCAATTTGCTTTTGTTTAATATAAGCATCTATTTTACTTGCATACTTTTTTTGATGTGCATAAACCGAAACATAACCATTAGGATGTGTGATGTACAACACTCTTCCATAACCTACACTACTAATTTTTATTCTACTAATATATCCATCTCCCACACTTTTAATTGGCAAATTAGCCGTTGGGTCAGTACTAAAATCTAATCCTGCATGAAAATGATTAGGTCTTATTTCTCCGTAATTACCAGTAATAACAATCTCTCTATCTAATGGATACGAAAACCCCAAACCGTTATACTGTGCATAAAAAAACGAACAATTCAGTGTAAAAAATAAGAGAAATAGTATTCTGAAATTTATCATTATGACAAGGTTAAATTGTATGAAGTTAATTAACAACGAGTTGTTGATGTAAAGTTAATGGCTTACGTAAAATGAGTTCGCCTAAAGTCTATTTTTAACCAACAACAAACTGTTTATTGAGCATGAACGTAGAAAATATAAAATCAGAATTGCAACAAGTGTTAGATAGCGATGTAGCGCTGCGAAAAGAGTATAATGAAATCAAACGTTCATTAAGCGATTATCGTAACCAACTCATCCAACGTGATGAAGATTGTAAACGTTTGCAAGTGTCTATCGACGTTTTAAATACCAAATTGGTAGTTATGGAACGCGATAACACCAACTACAAAAGCGAAGTAAACTCTTTTAAAGAATTACGTAACTCCATTCGCGAGCAATTACAAGAAAAACAAGATGAAATTAATGGTTTGTTGAGCAAAATTGACGATTTAAACGGTCAATTAGCATCTATTTCATCTGAGTACGAATCAAAAATTATTGAATTACAAACTTCTTCTCAAGAGGAAATTTTGAATTTAAAATCATCATACGAAGCTCAATTAACAGAATTAAAATCAAATACATCTTACCAACAGAGCGGTATTCGTACTGAATTAGAAACTAAGATTAACGATTTAACAAATACATACAACACCACTTACCAAGAAACAGTTTCTTCATACGAATCACAAATTGAACAGTTAAAATCTGATTTTAACGCTCAATTAGAATCAGTGAAACAAGAATCTGAAAGTCGCATTGCGTCTTTATCTGGCTCTAGTTCTGAAACCATTTCTAATTTAACTTCTGAATATGAATTAAAAATTAGTGGTTTAACTCACCAATGGAATATTGAGAAAACGGAAATTACTTCTTCATACGAAAATCAAATTTCGTCGTTAACTGGTGCTTATACTGCTGAAAAATCTGATTTAGTAGATTCTTATGAATCAAAAATTGCAGATTTAAATACAGAATTATCAAACAAACAAATTGCCTTTGAAGCGGAGTTGAGTTCAACCATTGAATCTTTAACTCAATCTTATACTCAAAAAGAAAACGAGTTAAAAGCATTTTACGAAAACGAATTATTAAATACATCTAGCTCTTCTGGTTCATTAGTAGAATCAGTAAAAGCAGAGTATGAGACAAAAAATTTATTATTATCTGATAACATGAATAAAGTGGTTGTGGAAAACGAACACTTTAAAGAAAAAATCAGAGAGATGGTATATTTTATTGATGAACAAAATACCAAGATTGATGAATTAACAAAAGATATTGAAAGTAAGGCAGAACAAATCAGTAAACATATTGATAGCTACAATTCATTATCTGGAGAATTTGATGCTTACAAAACATCTCAGTTATCAAGTATTGATGAGCAAGTTGGTGCTTTAAATTCTAAAATTGCTGAATTTGAATCTATCATCTCTGCTAAAGATTCTAGTATTTCTGAATTAACTGAGTCGGTTGAAGAAAAAATCAATCAAATAACGAGCTTAACTAATTCTTATAACGAGTTACAAGATCAATTTAATGTATTATCTGTTTCTTTCACTACAGAGAAAGAAAATTTTGAAAACTTTAAATCTGAATTAGAAGTTTCTAACTCTCAGTTATTACAAAGTAAAGATGTAGAGTTTAATAAATTATTAGCAGAGAATACCTCTTTAATTACTGAGATTGATGCAACAGCTGATAAATTAGAAGCTACTGAAGCTGAGTTACAATTAGTTCAAACAGAATTATCTGAATTAAAATCAGTAACAGAAGGTAAAGCAGCTGACTTAAAAGAAACATTAAACAGCAAAAATTACGAAATCACAACTTTATCTGCTAATAACATGGCTCTACAAACAGAGCTTGATTTATTAAAAGCAGAATTAGATAATGTTCGTAGTGAATTAAAATCTGCTTTAGAAGTAAGTGAATCTAGTTCATCTTTACAAGGAGAATTAAACTCATTAATGACTGCTAAAACAGAATTAGAAAATCAGTTAGCTGGATATAAATCATCTGTAATTAGTTTAAATGCTCAAATTTCTGAATTAAGCGAATCTATTTCTGGTTACCAATCAGAGATTAACAACTTAAAATCTGTTACTAAAGTGGATGAGCAAGATGCATTTATTGATCGTTTATTTAAACAAATCGACATTTTAAGTGATGAGCGTTTAAGCTTGTTAAATGAGAAGGAAGAAATGGCAAATCAATTGTTAAAAATGAACGAAACAGTTGCTTCTATTTCGCAACATGTTGATTCTCATAACATTGACGTAACTGAATTGGATAATCACAGAAAAAATGTTATATTAGCAGGAAGTTCTAATAATGTGAGTTCTGAAAAGACCGTTATGAAGAAACAAATAAATGAGTTGGTGCGTGAAATTGATAAATGTATAGCTCTGTTGAGTGCTTAAAAATGAAAATTAGCTTAGTTTGATGAGCGATGTAAGTGTAAAAGTAGAAATTGCCGGCGGTTTATATACGCTGAAAATTAAAAGTGAAGACGAAAGCAACGTTAAACAAGCGGTTGAACTAATAAATCAGAAAATTTCGGAGTTTGAAAGAAACTACGGAGTAAAAGATAAAAAAGATGTGATGGCCATGGTTGCTTTACAATTGGTTAGCCAATTAGCAAAAGAAAAAAGCCAAGCCGAGAAAGAGTTAAGCACTCTAAAATTGGTGTTAGAAGATGTAGAACAAATGTTGGTTCAACATAAAGATAACATACAAAAAACAGAAGAATAAACATATAACGTCTTTAAATAGACCCTTTTTGACGCACAAATTTTGAAGAAATTCAACGTTTGTGCGTTTTTTATTAATCAAATGTTTGGATAGTCGCCCTAAGCATTTAATTAAGTAGTATAAACAATGTGCGACAAACAAAAATTATGAGTGTATTAGCCATTATATTTATTGCCGTTGCATTAATTGCCGGCGTAGTTGCGGGTTTTGTAATTGCCAACTCCCGACTGAACCAAAGTAGCGTTCAGGCAAAAGAAAATCTTGTAAAAGAAGCTGAAGTAAAAGCTGAAAGTTTAAAACAAGAAAAGATTTTACAAGCCAAAGAAAAGTTCTTACAATTAAAAGCAGAACACGATAAATCAGTTAACGAACGTAACCAACATTTAGCTCAGTTAGAAAACAAAGCTAAACAACGCGAAAGTGAGTTAGCTAAAAAAGTAGAAGAAGCTACCAGAAAAGATAAAGAATTAGAGAGTCAAAAAACTCAACTAAGTTCTCAAGTTGAATTGTATAAAAAGAAAAGCGAAGAGATTGAAAAATCTCACCGCAAGCAAGTAGAGTTATTAGAAAAAGTATCGGGCTTAAGTGCTGATGAAGCAAAAGCTCAATTAATTGAAAGCGTGAAAGCAGAGGCTAAAACCGAAGCGATGGCTTTTATTAAAGATACCATGGATGAAGCAAAAATCAATGCGAATAAAGAAGCAAAGAAAATCATCATTCAATCTATTCAACGTTTAGCTACAGAGACAGCTATTGAGAATTCAGTAACCGTTTTCCATATTGAAAGTGATGAAATTAAAGGACGTATTATTGGTCGTGAAGGACGTAATATCCGTGCTTTAGAAGCCGCTACAGGTGTAGAGGTTATTGTAGATGATACTCCAGATGCAATTACATTATCTTGCTTTGATTCAATCAGAAGAGAAATTTGTCGTTTATCATTACATCAATTAGTAACAGATGGTCGTATTCACCCAGCTCGTATTGAAGAGATTGTGGAGAAAACCAAAAAGATGATTGATGAAGAGATTGTAGAAACTGGTAAACGTACTTGCATCGACTTAGGTATTCATGGTTTACATCCTGAATTAATAAGGATGGTAGGACGTATGAAATACCGTTCTTCTTACGGACAAAACTTATTACAACATAGCCGCGAGGTAGCAAACCTTTGTGCGATTATGGCTAGTGAAATGGGATTAAATCCTAAGATTGCAAAGCGTGCTGGTTTATTACATGATATTGGAAAAGTGCCTGATGAAGAACCAGAATTACCACATGCAATTTTGGGTATGAAGTTGGCAGAAAAATATAAAGAGAAACCAGAAGTATGTAATGCTATTGGAGCGCATCACGATGAAATTGAGATGACGACTTTATATTCTCCAATTGTTCAAGTGTGTGATGCTATTAGCGGCGCGCGCCCAGGTGCACGTCGTGAGGTTGCTGAGCAATACATGAAGCGTTTAAAAGATTTAGAAGCATTAGCATTAGGCTATGATGGTGTAGAAAAAACCTATGCGATTCAAGCAGGACGTGAAGTGCGTGTATTAGTATCGGCTGATAAAGTAGATGATAAACAATCGGAACAATTAGCATTTGATATTTCTCAAAAAATTCAAACGGAGATGACTTACCCTGGACAAGTAAAAGTTACGGTCATCAGAGAGGTACGAGCTACGGCTTATGCGAAATAGATAATTGAAAGGCGGTTTTTAACCGCCTTTTTTTATAATATTAATCACTTATCGGCGAAACACATGCAGTTATCATTTTATAATAGTCATTCAACAATCTTTATGAATTATCATTCATAATAGAATTAATTTTATGTAAATATTACAAAAAATGAAAACACTACTTATTCTATTTACTTCTTTATTCATTACAGTAGAATTAAATGCTCAATGTTGGAAAGAAATTGCCACAGAAAATGCGTTTTCGGCCGCAATAAAAACAGACAGTACATTATGGACTTGGGGTATAAATACCTATGGCCAGCTAGGAAATGGGACTACAGCTAATAAAACTATTCCCACATTAGTGGATAATAATAAAAACTGGGGAAGTATAGCATTGGGGAACGAATTTATGTTAGGAATAAAAACGGATGGTACATTATGGGCATGGGGGAGAAATGATCATGGGAATTTAGGCTTAGGGACTTATACTTCAACAAGTATACCTATACAAGTGGGGACAGATACGAATTGGAAAAAAATATCAGTTGGGTATTATCATTGTTTAGCATTAAAAACAGATGGAACACTTTGGGCATGGGGCTTAGGCTGGTCAGGACAGCTTGGAAATGGCACTTTTAATTCAACTGTTGATCAACCATTACAAATTGGCAATGAAACTGACTGGAAAGATATTTCAGCAGGGAGATATCATTCTATGGCACTTAAAATGGATAATACACTATGGACATGGGGAGAAAATGGTAATAGGCAACTTGGAGATGGAACCGCTGTATGGAAAAACATTCCAACTAAAATAGGAAATGATAATGATTGGCAAACAATAAATGCTGGATACGACCACTCATTAGCATTAAAATTAGATAAAACATTATGGGCATGGGGAGATAACAGTAGTGGGAAATTAGGAAATTCTGCTCCATTATTTGAAATAATACCAACTCAGATTGGAGCAGATAATGATTGGTTAACTATAAGTGGAGGTAATTCTTGTACAATGGCAACAAAAGAAGATTCGACTTTGTGGGGCTGGGGAGGTAACGGATATGGGGAATTAGGAAATGGTATGTCTGTAAACACCTATATGCCGACACAAATTGGAGTTGAAAAAAATTGGATGAAAATTTCACCTGGATACTACACTACACTTTCAATAAAATTCGACAATTCATTATGGGCAAGCGGTCTAAATAACTATGGTCAAATAGGTGATGGCACTACAATTGATAGAGATATTCTAACTTATATTAATTGTGATGTTGTTGGAATAAATGAACTAATAAATCATGATAACATTTTTTCTATTTTCCCTAACCCTTCTAATCAAATACTGAACTACACAAATACAACAAATCAAAACATTGATAGAATAACGATAATAGACATAACTGGTAAAGTCCTTTTAGAACAAAAAAATATTAATTCCCAAATTGATATTTATTTTTTAGAATCAGGGATTTATCTTTTAAAAATACTATCTGAAGGGAAGGAGTATTCGATTAAGTTCATTAGAGGTTAATAAATGGAACTTTCTATTTAAAAGATTAAAGAATAAATATTCTTCTTTTTTGTACATTTAATCATGAACAAAAAACTCATTAAATTTTTTAAAATTATCGGCATCATAATTTTGGTGTTGTATGCTGGTGTTTGTGCTTTATTGTATTTTAATCAAGATGATTTATTATTTCATCCTCAACCCAATACACCCAAAGAAATTGCTGAGATATTAAACAAGTATCCAGAGTTTGATACACTATCATTTGTAATGAAAGATGGTAATAGAACTTGTGGTTATATTTCTAAAGACACCATCAAAGAAAAATTGCCATTAGTATTATACTTTGGCGGTAATGCGGAAGAAGTATCTCATTTAGCAGATTACAAACAATACTTCCCAAATACTATCATGGTGTTAATGAACTACAGAAGCTTTGGATTAAGTCAAGGAAAAATATCAGAACAAACGATGTTTAGTGATGCCTTAGAAGTGTATGATAAACTAATTACCAATCCTGAAGTAGATTCAAAAAATGTAATTGTATTAGGAAGAAGCATTGGAACTGGTGTAGCCACTTATGTCTCATCACAACGTAAAGTCAATGCCACTGTTTTGATTACTCCTTATGAAAGCATTATTGATGTAGCTCAAGAAAAATATCCTTTTGTACCAATTGGTTTATTTATAAAACATCCATTTAAATCAAAAGAATATGCGACAAGCATATCATCCCCCGTACTTGCACTCGTTGCTAAAAAAGATGAAGTGATTCCTCCACATCATGCTCACAATTTAGTGAAATCTTGGAAAGGCAATACAGAAGTTTTTGAAGTAAACGAAGACCACAGCACCATTATGAAAAATGAAGAGGTGTGGAAAAGGATTGAGGGTTTTGTGAAGGAGAATATTAAATAGACTTCGACTCCGCTCAGTCAACGAAATACGGTCACCCTGAACTCGATTCAGGGTCTCATGAGATGCTGAAACAAGTTCAGCATGACAACTTACTTCCTTCTACTTTTTAAATAGGTCATTAAAACAGATAAAACTATATTTCGTCCCTAACGGGACTAGATTATTTCTACATACTATATTTTACCGATGTATTGTCCCTACGGGACAATAATTCTAATAATATTTTAAATATATGTCCCGTTAGGGACAAAATAGTTGTAGCTATTATAAAATATAAAAATTGAAGTCCCGTAGGGACGATATAGAATTATTTCTTCCTACTTTTTAAATAGGTCATTAAAACAGGAATGGTGGTGGTGACAATTAATCCAATCACAATATAACCTATATAGTTTTCGATAGCGGGAAATTGTTTACCTAAAAAATAAGCAATGCTGGCAATGCTTCCAATCCAAGCAATGGCACCAATCACATTATACATCATAAAGATTTTAAAGTCAACTTTAATCACTCCTGCTAATATTGGTGCAAAGGTTCGGATGATTGGTAAGAAGCGTCCTAATATTAAAGTCTTGCCGCCATGCTTATCATAAAAGTCTTTAGTCGCTAATAAATGTTTTTTTCTAAATAAGAAACTATCTTCTCTAGTGTATAATTTCTCTCCTGTTTTTTTTCCAAACCAATATCCAAATACATTTCCTAAAATAGCTGCTAACATTAATAAAGGAAGCAAAACTAAAAATGGCGTGTCTAACAATTGTGGTTTAGTAGCACACAATAATCCCGAAATAAAAATTAAAGAATCTCCTGGTAAGAAAAAACCAACGAATAAGCCAGTCTCTGCAAATACCACAAATAATAATAACCACAAGCCACCATAATGGATAATGCTTTGTGGGTCGGTTAATTGTTTGAGGAAATCGAGCATAGACAAAGGTAATAGAAATAACAACGAAATGAAACTGTCAGTTCGAGCGTAGTCGAGAACTCGATACTGATTTAGAACACTTCTCGACTACGCTCGAAGTGACATACTCAAGAAGGCAGCTTGAAGTGACAATACCTAAGCAATATCAAAGGACATTTTCTTCTTTTCGATACTAGCTTTAATATCCGTTAATTGTCCTTTAGGAATAGAGTTTATTAAGTTTTTAGTGTATTGAGATTGTGGGTTCAAATAAATTTCATCAGCATCACCCATTTCTTCAATCTTCCCTTTATTCATCACCACCATTCTATCACTCATAAATTTAACCACAGATAAATCGTGAGAAATAAAAATATAGGTAAACTTAAATTCACGTTTTAAGTCGTTTAATAAATTTAATACTTGAGCTTGTACAGAAACATCTAATGCACTTACACTCTCATCACAAATAATAAATTTTGGATTCAAGGCTAAAGCACGAGCAATGCACACACGTTGACGCTGCCCACCACTAAACTCATGCGGATAACGCCCAAATTGTTTTTCGGTTAATCCAACTTTGTTCAATAATTCGTAAACTTTTTCTCTACGTTGATTATTATTTGACAAAATATTATGCACTTGCATTGGCTCCATCAAAGCTTCGCCAATAGTAATACGAGGGTTTAAAGAAGAGTATGGGTCTTGAAAGATAATTTGCATATCTTTTCTCAACTGCCTCATATCATCAGGCTTTAAACGCAATAAATCATTTCTTTGAAAAAATATTTTCCCTTCTGTAGGTTCGTTTAATCTTAAGATAGTACGTCCCAAGGTTGTTTTTCCACAACCACTCTCCCCTACTAAACCAAGAGTTTCTCCTTCATACACATCTAAGGTCACATCATCCACTGCTTTCACGTAATCAATGGTTTTACCAAAAAACGTTTTATTTTTAGAGAAATAGGTTTTAATATTTTGAATTTCTAAAATCTTAGAACGAGAATATAATTCTTTATGCTCCGCTTCTCTTTGCTCTTTGGTAATGATTACACTATTGATAGCTTCACTCACCGTAGTGGGAATTTCCAACATATTTCCTTCTGCATCTGTACTCATAAAATCAGCAGATACTGGTAAACGCATCAAACGTTTATCTAAAGGAGGACGACAAGCTAATAAACTCTTTGTATATGGATGTTGTGGATTGCTGAAAATTTCTAAAACAGGTCCTTGCTCTACCACTTTACCTTTGTACATCACCATTACTTTATCTGCCAACTCAGCAATAACACCTAAATCATGCGTAATAAACATAATTCCCATGTCGTGCTCACGTTGTAGCTGAAGCATTAAATCTAATATGGTTTTTTGAACCGTAACATCTAAGGCAGTCGTTGGCTCATCAGCAATTAATACACGAGGATTACAACTCATGGCCATCGCAATCATAACACGTTGCTTTTGTCCACCCGAAATTTGATGAGGATATACACTAAAAATACGCTCAGGATCTGGTAATTGAACTTGTTCAAATAACTTAAGCGTTTTCTTTTTAGCTTCTTTTTTAGATACTTTTTGGTGTAATAAGATTGCTTCCATTACCTGATTACCACAAGTGTAAACAGGATTTAAGCTCGTCATGGGTTCCTGAAAAATCATCGCAATTTCGTTTCCACGAAACGAACGCATTTCTTCGGCAGGTAAATTACGAAGATTAACAACGCCCTTGTCTTTTGAATGATATAACATCTCTCCTCCAAACACACGTCCTGGAGGATTTGGTATCAACTGCATAATAGATAAAGAGGTAACCGATTTACCAGAACCACTTTCTCCAACAATACCGATGGTTTCTCCTTTATGAAGTGTAAACGATACATCGTTCACTGCTTTCACAAATTCACCATCTGATTTAAACTCAGTAACTAAGTTTTTAACTTCTAGTAATACCTCTTTTTGCATAATATATCACTACGAATATAGGAAATTTGAATGAAAACCAAAGATTTTGGTTGGCTAAAATAAGCCGTTTATCGACAATAATTGGTTAAAAATGGCCGTTTGGGATTCCACAGTCATCTATCTGTTTATTATACAGATTATAATCGTAGAATTCCTTTCTGGCATCTTTTGAAAAAGTACCGTTTTTAAAAAAATATAAAATCTCGGGGCCAATTGTTTTAAATTGATAATACATCTCATCGTGATTGATACAATCGTAAAAATAATCATCATAATTTTGATGAAGTGAATCTAAATTAAAAGTAATCGCTCCTGATTTTAAGGCCGATTTTTTATGTTTCAAAAAAAGTTTAGTGGGTTTATTTTCCACTATTACTCCCAAATGTTTTGAATCGTTTTGAATAGAAGGATAAGGCGTTTTTGCAAACTCTTTTAAAATATTTCCAAGAGCTAACTTAAATATAAACGGATTATCTTCTACTAAAGCAAAAGGCACTCTTTCTTGCATGGGGCTTCTATCATAAACAATAGAAGCAATATTATTTTGTGGATGTTGTTGCAACCAAAGATTTAAAACCCAAGTACCAGCAATATAACTAAACACATGTAATTTTTTATACTCAGACAAATGATGTTCATTGATAAAATCATTAACCGTATTAACACATTGCTGTAATGAATCTCTTCCTAAAAAATGAGGGATATAGACATCATATCCTTTATGAGAAAAGTAATCTCTAATGTCTTTAACACCATGCTTTTTAGAATTAAAGCCTGGCAAAATCAAAATAGCTTCTTTGTTTGATAATGGAATAGTTGTATCGTCAATTACTACAATGTCTTTGCGATGCGCTAAACATACCGTAGTATTTAAACACCATACAATTAAAACAATGATTGCTTTAAAATTCATTAGCCTTTATAAAACAACCACTTTCCTAGTTCTTTCCAAGTTGTTTTTTTACCATACATTAAAATTCCTGTACGGTAAATTTTTCCTGCCATCCAAGTAAAGAACAAGAATCCTACTACTAACATAAACATAGATAAGGCTAATTCCCAAACAGGTACATCAAAAGGTAAACGCACCATCATCACAATTGGAGAAGTTAAAGGAAAGATAGAAAAGAATTGGGCCATTGAACTATTTGGGTTTGACATAATCGCTTGTGCAATCACAAAACTTAATATTAATGGAATAGTGACGGGCAAAATAAATTGCTGTGTATCAGCCTCACTATCTACTGCCGAACCAACTGCGGCAAATAAAGCGGCATATAATAAGTACCCAAATAAAAAGTAAAAAGCAAAACAAGTAATTAATACTGGCAAGTTTAAACCATCTGCAAAATTAAACATATCAATCACCTCGTTTGGTGTACCCACTTTTTCCATTTTATGCGATTGAGAAAGGATATCGTTTTTCATCACCTTTTCAATCTGTGCATTTTGAGTGAGCGTATCTTGAATTTGATTTTTAAATACTGTGCTAGTTATTCCTACATAAATTACAGTAGTTAAAACAATCCATAATATAAATTGAGTTAAACCAACTAAAGCCACGCCAATAATTTTACCAAGCATTAACTGAAATGGTTTTACAGAAGACACTATGACCTCTACAATACGATTGGTTTTCTCTTCAATAACTCCTCGCATGACTTGAGAACCGTACAAGAAAATCATAAAATAAATAGCTATCCCAAAAAACATACCTACACCCATATTTAATTCGGTATTTGTTTTTTCATCAGCGCCATCTTCTTTCACCTTTAAAGTAATAATCTCTACAGGTCTTCTGGCTTTATCAATTTTGGTTATATCAATACTATCACCTTGTAAGCGATAATCAAACAAAATATTTTCCATTGTATTGGTAATATATTGTTCAACAGCAATGCCCGGTTGTGTTTTATAATACAAAAACGGTGTTGCTTTATGTGCGTTGATTGTTTCGATATCAATTTCCATTACTAAGTCAAAAGGACCATCTTTTAATTTAGCTTTAGCCGATTCGATAGTTCCTGTTCCATAAGTAAATTTTACTTCTTTCGTGTTAGGAATTTTATCGATAAACAAACCGCTATGATCTAATACAAAAATTTGGTGTTCTGTTTTATCGCGCATAGCCAACCAAACAGGAACAATCATAACGCCAGCCATTAGCAATGGCCCCAAAATAGTCATAATTAAAAACGATTTTTTCTTAACTCTCGAAAAATATTCGCGTTGGATAATTAATAATAATTTATTCATTGTATATAAAATGGGTGATTGAATTAAAAACTTTATTCGGTAAAAGTACTTTGAGTATTTAATGTTGTTTTATTTTCTACAACAGAAATAAAGATATCATTCATAGAAGGAACAACCTCTTGAAACGATAAAATTTCGGCCGTACTTAAAACCGCTTGTAATAAATCATTTGGTTTATTTTGATGCAGTAATTTTACAGTAACTGAATGCACTTCCCCATCAGATTTTTTATCTAGCAACTCTGCCCCAGCCCATAATGCATTGGTGAAACCCATCAAATTTCCCTTAAACGTAATATGATAGGTATTACTCTTGTATTGTTTACGAATGTCTTTCACTGAACCATCCAATAATTTTTCGGCTTTATTAATCAAAGCAATATTATCGCACAACTCCTCAACACTTCCCATATTGTGTGTAGAGAAAATAATAGTTGCTCCTTTATCTCTTAATTCTAAAATTTCATTTTTAATCAATTGCGCATTGATAGGGTCAAAACCACTAAATGGCTCGTCTAAGATTAATAATTTAGGCTCATGCAACACAGTGACAATAAATTGAACTTTTTGTTGCATCCCTTTACTTAATTCTTCTACTTTTTTATCCCACCAATTTTCAATTTCAAATTTTTTGAACCATTGTAATAATTTAGCTTTCGCATCGGCTTTTTTTAATCCTTTTAATTGGGCCAAATACATTACTTGCTCTCCAACCGACATCTTTTTGTAAAGACCTCTTTCTTCTGGCAAATAACCAATAAAATCGACATGTTTAGGTGCTAAATGTTCACCATTAAACAACACCTCTCCTTTATCAGGACCAGTAATTTGATTGATAATACGAATAAGAGAGGTTTTGCCTGCGCCGTTTGGTCCTAATAAACCAAATATTTTTTGAGGCTCAACCACTAAACTCACATCTTTTAATGCAACGTGATTAGCGTAGTTTTTATGAATGTTTTTTACTTCTAAAATAGGATTCATTGATTGAAAATAAATTAAAAATAGTTTATTGAATTTTTAATACAATTGGCATAACATCAGAGTCTTTTCCTCCAAGAAAAAACAATTCGTTATTAGACACTTTAAAGCCTGTTAAGGGGAACAAATGCGTCAAATCATCTTTGCCACCAACAGCAGCATCAATAAAAACAGTTTCTCTTACATCGTTAATTGCTAAATCAATGGTTTGAATAATGGGAATTTTAATCCAAGCAATCGTTGGAGGCACTAAAACGTATTTTTTACCATCGTGTCTGTACTGAAAATCATTATATACCACAACTAATTTATCGTTGTGAAAAGCACCGAACACAGAGCCATATAAGCCACCATCCGCAATGGATTTACTGTTTTTTGAAAATTCATATGATTTCACTAATTCTCCTTTAGCATTTAACGTATGGATATAAGCATCACCTTGTGTAATATCTGTTGTGTAAACTAATTGATTATTTGGCCCCATAGTGCTATTATTCACTTTAGAGTAATTTTCACAAATCATAGCAATTTTACCATCATCCTTCACTAATACTTGACGAATTTTAGAGGAGATATAATGTTTAGGAAATTCTGAAGTTTGATACATTAATTGATCTCCTTTTGAATTAACACCTAAACAAAAAACACCTTTTTGTTTTGTTCCACCAAAACTTACTTTTCCATCTTCTGTATAATAACCAACAACTACTAATTCATTTTTAGTATTTAAGCTAAATGCGTAGGATTCCATTTTTCTAGGATCATCTAATTTCACACTATTTTCTTTAATGGTTTCGCCAGTATTTGAAATTGAAAAAACCGTTAATAAATCGGGCATTTTGCTGATATCCGCTTTTTTTACAACATACACAGAACCATCGTTAGCAATAATTGGTTTATTCACTGGACCTCTTCGTGCATCATAAGGCAATTCAAATTCTTTTGAAAACACAGTTTTTAAAGTGTTATCAAAAACGGTAATCATAATTTTTTCTTTTGTCTCTTTTACAAATGGTAGCTCAGATAAAATAACAGCAAATTTTCTGTTAGGTGATGTTGCACAAGAAAAATTTCCTGAATTCATCGCTTTTTCAGCAGGAATAGACATAATTTCTTTATGCTCATCTGTTTCATCTGCATACTCATTGATGGCATGAGCGTATACAAATGTTTTTTTCGCTTCTTTATTAAATGTAGATTTAATTAACTGCATATTATTATCCAGATTTAAAATCCCTTCATAAATAGAGATTAACATTTTTTCCTCTGGAACATATAATTTCTTACTACACAAGTAATCATTGTTTTCTTTAAATCCTTGCAGTTGTAGTTGCATCCCTTCTTTCATTGAATAAGCTTGATTTAAAAGGTATTTTTTACCATAATTTTCAAGGTATTCAATTTCTGGATCTTCAATAGAAGTTGATGATCGTCTTTCTCCCACTTGAAAGCTATAAGTTTGACTAATAAAGCTATTAGCGATTAGTAAGGAAAAATAAAAAATAATTTTTTTCATGATAAAATATTAATGATTAATTAAATGTATTCAATTTATTCCACATAAAACGCTAAACCTTTTAAGTATTCCCCTTCAGGAAAATTAGGAGTAATCACATGATCTGCAGGTTGAGAAAGCGTATGTAATAATTTTAAATTTCGGCGAGATTCAATTGCTGCGGCTGTTACCGTATTGTAAAATAATTTTTTATCAATAACACCAGAACAAGAAAAGGTAAATAAAATCCCTCCTTTTTTAATATTCTGTAAAGCCATTTGATTTAAACGTTTGTAGCCTATTACTGCATTATGAGATACATCTCTACTTTTTGCAAAAGCTGGTGGATCTAAAATAATGATGTCGTAATTTTTACCGTGGTCTTTTAAATAATCAAAGGTGTCAACTGCAAAACCTTCATGATTAGTCGCATTATTTAATATGGCATTTTTATTACATAATTCTATTGCTTTCGCACTCGAATCAACGGAATGTATAATTTCACAACCATTGTTTGCTGCATACATTGAAAATCCTCCAGTATATGAGAACGTATTTAAAACGCGTTTGTCTTTACTGTATTTGCCTAATAATTCTCTATTCTCTCGCTGATCAATAAAAAATCCTGTTTTTTGACCATTAATAAAATCAATGTAAAACTTGACATCATTTTCTATAACAATCAACTCTTCATTACATGAACCAAATAAAAATTCATTTTTTAAACCAGCCGAATAGTTATTAGGTAATGTTTCTGAACTTTTATCATACACACTTTTTAAAGCGTCGCCATACACTTTTTTCAAAGCTTCGGCAATATCAACTCTACATTTATGCATACCAATGCTATGCGCTTGAAAAACCACATGTCCATTATAAAAATCCATAATTAATCCTGGACAACCATCCCCTTCTCCAAAAACCAAACGGTAGACGTTTGTATGAGGATTATTAGCTAAGTTTAGAAATTGGCGGTATAAAAAGGCTTTTTCAATTTTTTTAACCCAAAAATCAATATTAATTTGTTGCTTACTAAAAGAAATAATGCGTCCTGTAATACTACCTTTTTGGTATTGAGCCATACCTAGAAATTGCTGTTTTGCAGAGTAAACTTCTACCACATCGCCATCAGCAATATTAGAATCATGAGTTTTTATGGCCCCTGAAAAAATCCATGGGTGAAAACGGAGTACTGGCAATTCCTTGCCATTGTGTAAGGTTAATTTTGGATATTCAATCATGGCACAAATGTATCTTATTATAGGCTATTTTTAGGCTTTAAAAGCAAATATTTTAACTAAATTTGAGTTTTTAATACTATTATAATATGACAACATCTCAACCATTCATCTTTCTATAGATAAATTTTATCTTATTAGATGAATGCAACAGATGACAAAAACAAAAACAACTATGACAACATCTGAAATAAAGCTAAAGATTACCGTTGATGAAAATCAATTGCCACATAAAATTGAATGGGAAGCTCCTGATGCTAACGAAGGCAGTATTTGCAAAAGCATGATGCTTGCTCTGTGGGATGAAAAAGAAAATAATACGATGCGTATTGATTTATGGACTAAAGACATGAGTGTGGATGAAATGAAAAAGTTTTTTCACCAAAACATTACTACTTTAACCGATACTTATTTAAGAGCCACAAACGACGAAACAACTGTTAAAGAATTACGTGATTTTATGAGTGGACTTGGGAAACGCATGGGCGTTTTAGCTAGTAACTAATCTTTTAAATTATCTTTTTTATGAAAAACTACTTGAGTTTATTATGTTTTGTAATATGCTTGAGTAGTTTTTCTCAATCTAAGAACTTTGATGTTCACAAAAAATATTCTGTAGCCCAAGTTTTAAAAGACATTGACTATACAGAAAAATACCTCACTAAATTTCATCCCGACCCTTATAAATATATTAGTAAGGATTCTTTACATGCATTTATTGCAAGCATAAAATCAAAAATTGACACGCCTTTAACCGAAATGCAACTTCGGTTTTACATCAAACGAATTGTTGCAAAGGTAGGCTGTGGACATACAGACGTAGCAGCTTCAAAAAAATACACGAAAGCCATTGCTAAATTAAATCGTCCCATATTACCACTCAATACTTTTATTGCAGACTCCAATAAATTATACGTGCTTAATAATTTATCAAAAGACACGACTATAAAACCAGGTGATGAAATTTTAAGTATTGATAACAGACCCGTCAGTAACATTTTAAAAACTCTTTTTTCTGTGTATACTTCTGATGGTTATAATGAAACTTACAAAAAACAAGGCATTCGTTATAATTGGTTTAAATATTATTATTCGTTTTGCTACGGATTTAGATTAGACTATCAAGTTAAACTAAAACACAAAGACAATAGTATTTCAAATTATAAATTAGCAGCTATATCTTCATTAAAAGATACCTTAATTTTACCAAAAAAAGATTCTGTAGCCATTTTAAGAAAAACAAAAACTTGTACTTACAGTATTTTAAACGATGATAAATCCATTGCTCTAATTGATATTAATAACTTTAAAGGAAAACACTGGTATCGCTTTTTTAGAAAATCATTTAAAGACATTAAACAAAAGAATATACAACATTTAGTCATTGATTTAAGGGATAATGGTGGTGGACAAATAAACGATGGTATGAATTTTTTATCCTACATGATTCATAAAACATTGTATTTACCATTTGATAGAAAACCGAATTTGATGATGTTTAATCCAAAATACAAGATGAATTTCGGTTCTAGAATGACTCCGTTTATATTTAGCACTATGATGCCTCAATGTCTTAAAAATGGAAGACTAAGACATTATTTTATCACTCTACCAAAAAAGAATAAAGCTTTTAAAGGACAGGTTTATGTATTAATAAACGGCAAATCATTTTCGATGAGTGGCGTTGCGGCTAGTTATTTAAAATATAAAGCAAATGCCATAACTATAGGTGAAGAAACTGGAGGAAATATTGCAGGAAGCAATGCTGTAGTTGGAGGTAAGTTTATTTTACCAAATAGTAAAATACAAATACTCACTCCAATGTATCATATCTATCATGATATTGAAGTCAAAAATGAAGGACGTGGATTAATGCCTGATTATCCCACGTATTATAGCAAAGATGATATTCTTAATGGAGTTGATTTGGATTTAATAAAAGTATTGGAGTTAGTAAACTAACCCTTCGAAAGGCTCAGTACTAGCTAATGCTATTTCTAACACGTTGGCTAAAATCTCTTAAAGCCTGATTAAAAGCCACACCTTGTTCCATTCTTTCTTTAATGTAAATAGAAGCTAAAACATGAGTTAAACACTCCCCTTCATCCTTACCTTCTACTTCTATAGCAGGTTTTTGTTCTTCTAACATTGCTTCTTCGGCAGATTGTAATTGAGCTAATGAATAGTGTTCTACTAATTTTTTTATTACAGGAATTTGCATAATTACTTTCTTAAATCATCAATCATTTTTTGTAAATATTCTTCTTTACTTGTAGCTGTTCCTTCTAGTAAAACACCATTTTTGAAACTAGCTAAATAAGGTAAGTTATCTACTCCACCTAGTTTACGTGCTTTTTCATTTTCTTCAGCATTCACTTCCAAAAATAAAATATCAGCATTTGCTTCATCATTTGAATGACGTTTAAATTTTGGAGCAAATAATTTACATGAGCCGCACCAATCGGCATAATATTTTACAATAACTTGTTTATTGTTATTTAATAAAGTTTCAAAATCTGTATCTGTGCTTAATTGTACCATACTCTTAATATTTAATGCTTGTGAGTAACAAATTTAACAATTAAACTCTCAGAAAGTTTAGAAGTTTTTCAAAAGTTGAAATAGTATTAATTTTTAAAAGTTAAAATAAATTTAGCCCCCTCATTAACGCTGCTCTCCACAGAAATTTTCCCACCTAGGCTAGTAATATGATTATATACTAAATACAACCCAATACCTTTACTATCAATATGATTATGGAATTTTTGATGCAACCCAAAAACCTTGTCTTTTACTAAATTCATATCAAAACCCAAGCCGTTGTCAGAAATAATCAGCTGGTTTAGTCCATCCGCTTTCCTAGAAGAAATATAAATGACAGGCGAACAATCTGGCTTTTTGTACTTTATTGCATTTGTAATTAAATTTAAAAAAATACTTTTTAAATAGTCACTATTAAATTTTATTGTTTCAAGCTCTGAGAAATCAATATTAATAGATGTATTTGAATCTGAAATTAAAGAACTGATTGAATTTATAACATAGTTTAAAATTTCTTTGAATTCTAATTCTTCAACTTCTACCGTCAAATTATCTTTTCGAGTTAAAACATCAACACTTTTATTTAAAGTTTCATGCAAATGTTCGCTGGCTAGCTTAAGAACCTGCAATATTTCTAGCGTTTTTTTATTATTAATTTTCGAAAGATCTAAAAGATTAAAACCAGCTCTTAAATTATTAACAGGTGATCTTAAATCGTGCGCAGTAGTGTAAGTAAATTGTTTAAGGTTTTTATTATCTTTAGTTAGGTTTACTAAGAGTGAATTACGTTCTTGTTCTTGTTGTTTTTTATAGGTTATGTTTTTAGCAATAGCATAAACTAATTGTTCATCGTAATTCGGTATTGATGTCCATGATAACCAAACTATTTCTCCACTTTTTGTCACATATCTGTTTTCAAAATTTAAAAGAGGGTTGTTTTTTTTCAACCCTTCGCGAGCTTTAGTTGTCATTATGACATCTTCTGGGTGCACAAAATCATTAATAGGTTTTGAGAATAATTCTTCGTTTGTATATTCTAATAATTTAGATACGGAAGGATTAATTCTTTTAAAATAACCATCAAAGCCAGCTATACAAAGCAAATCAGCAGATAGCTCAAAAAAGTGATCAAAATGATAATTTACTTGTGCATTAAAGTCTTCTGCCATAGTTTAAACACTATTAAATTCAAATCAAATATATTGCAAAAATTGATTAAAAAAAAGCCTCCTACAGTTAAGCAGGAGGCTTCTTACTTATAAAGTATTTGAGTTATTTAGCAACAACTACTTTTTGCTTTACTTGTTTTCCAACTAAAAAATAAATACCACTTGATAAAGAAGTAACTTTATGAGAGAAATTATTGTTTTGGTTCAATTCTATTGTTTCAATCACTTGACCTAATTCGTTTGAAATAACAACAACATCTTCTTTTTGAGATTGAATAGTAAATTCACCGTTGTTGGGATTTGGGAAAACACTTACTAATTGATTATTATTAAATACCTCATTAATACCAACACTAGCAGGATTAATTTCATTAAACAATAGTGTCACCTCTGATTGATTTATAGCTCTGTTATAAACTCTAATATCATCTAAAAGGCCAGCAAAAAAAGATTGTGGACCAACTGATATAGAACCAAAAAATAAATCTGAAATTGTAGACGTTGGAGTGCCTGTGTTACAGACATTAAGAAGACTATTATTAATGTAAGAATTCCATGTAGTGCCATCATAAGTCATTACGAAATGATTCCAATTTGATGCTGTTATACTACTATTTACAAAAAAAGTATCAAGCCCGTTCGTCGCATTTGAACAAATGTTCCAATTTACTCCATCATTTAAGGCTATATCATATGAACCATTTCCAAACCAGTTGTATCCAACCGATAATTGTTGATGAGGCTCTGTATTAAAAAAAGTTTGCCTAGATTGTGTTGAGTTATTCGATTTATACCATAAAGAGATAGTAAAATCATTTCCTGGATAGAAAAAAGGATTTGTCGTTTTTAAATAATCATCAGTTCCATCAAGTAAAGAAGCTTTATTAGCATTACCAAATCTATCAGCCCCATAAGTTGCTCCGTTTTGAACACTTAGGTTATTTGTTCCAACTTCATCATTAGCATTGCCACTATTAAATGAATATTTTGCAATTAAGCCAGAAGTTACTTGTGATTGCGCGAGAGTTGAAGCGAAAAACGCAGTTGTTAAAAGTAGTTTTTTTATCATAAATATAATTTTTTACGAAAATCAATAATTATGACATCATACATCCAGTAAAACTCACGAAGCGTAAGATTTAGTTCACGAAGCGTAAACATAAAAAAACCTCAAGCATATCCTTGAGGTTTCAATTACTTCTAAAAGCATTATTCTATTTTGTAACTACAATTTTTTGTTTTATCGTTTCTCCCATTAAAAAGTAGATTCCATTTTGTAATGAATTTACTCTATAACTAAAATCATTTTGTTGATTTAATTCAATCTTTTGAACTGTTTGACCTAAATCATTTATAATAGTTACAACATCTGCTTTTTGAGATTGAATTGTAAATTCTCCGTTGTTTGGATTTGGGAAAATATGAATTAAAAATTCACTTAAATTCTCACTGATTCCAGTGCAAGTTGAGACACTCTGAGAAAATACTGTTGAGTTAGAACAGTTATTTGCATCAATACCAGTAACAGTGTAATCCGTATTAGCTGTTGGTGTAACAATAATATTTGTTCCATTTGAATTATCACTCCATGTATATGTGGAAGCTCCTGAAACAGAAAGTGTAGCCGTTTGTCCTACACATAATAAAGATGATGTAGAACTAACATTTAACACAGGTAATTGGTTAACAGTTATAGGCAATAACGCCATTCCAACACAATTATTTCCATCTGTACCAAACACAGAATATGTAGTTGAAACCGAAGGAGTAATTGAAATTTGAGTTGTATTTGCTCCAGTATTCCAAGTATAAGTATTTGCTCCATTAATATTTAAAACAGAAGACTCTCCGATACACAATGCTGTGCTATTAGTGGAAATAGTTAGTGTAGGCAGTGGATTAACTGTTACCGAATAAGTTGTCATATTAGTACAGTTATTAGCATCTTTCCCAATTACAGTATAGTTTGTTGATGCAGATGGTGCTATACTTATTGTTGGCACAAAAAATCCGGCACTCCAGGTATATGTATTTGCTCCCGTTACCGTTAAGGTAGTTGAATTACCACTACAAACAACATTATTACCCGTTACTGTTAAAGTTGGTAGCGGTAAAACAGTGATTGTTTTAACTGCAGAATTTGTACATGAATTTGCAGCTGTTCCTATAACTGTGTAGGTAGTTGTTACAGAAGGAGTAACAATAATACTTGTAGTCGTTTGCAAAGTACTCCAAGTATACGTAGATGCACTTCCTCCAGTATTTAAAGCAACTGTTCGATTAGCGCAAGCCAAATTAGTACCTGTTATAACAACAGTAGGAGCACTATTAACCGTAACAGTAATTGCTGTTCTAGGTCCAGCACCACAAGTACTATCTTGAACATAGTAAGTAGTATTTGCAGTTAGGGTTGGGGTTGATAATGTAGTCCCAGCTCCTAAATATGTACCTCCAGATGCTGCAGTATACCAACCCAAATTACCAGCACCTGAAGCTGTAAGAGTAGTTGCTTGATTAGGACAAATTGACAAACTAGCACTAGAAGTTAAATTGCTTGCATAATTTGTGTAACACGGATCTATTTTCCACACATCATTTAAATATCCTACACCAGAACTTGCAGAGCCATTTCCTCCAAACAAAATAAAATTTCCATAAAAATCTTTTGTAGCACTTGCGCTTTGCCTACTTCCAATTTCATTTGTTGGAGCAAAAACATTTTTAGTTCCATAAATACCAGCTTGATTTGCTGTCAAAGAACCATCAACCCAAACCCACGTTCCATTTGTCACATTATACATCCATAGCTCATTGTTTTTATTAGTGCCAACAGTTCCTCCATGTAACCAAAAATTATTTCCATCTGTCCAACCCACTGCATTTTCTCTTGCACCAGGTGTGAATGTTGCACTAGGTGTTCCCTTTATACCTGAAACTGTATTTGCGCCTCCTGTATTAGAACCTGTCATCCATGTCCATTGAGAAGTGGTCGTGTTGAACTTCCATAAATCATTTAACGCTCCATTAGTATTTACAGATGATTTTCCAAATCCACCAAATAACCATAAGTTACCTGAATTATCTTTCCACGCCACAGAAGATTGACGACCGCTTGGCTTATTTAATGCAGCAGCAACTCCTTTTGTTCCATATGTTCCAAGTGCCATAACTGTGCCATTCCCTGAAACCCATGTCCACATAGATGTAGTTAAATCATATTTCCATAAATCACTCAAATATCCTTGAGTCATATCAGGTGCCATACCGTATCCACCAAACATCCATAAGTTACCTGAATTATCAACCCATGTAATTGCATTATTTCTTGGAGAAGGTGTGTTTGTTGCAGCTGCTTGTCCTTGAACTCCATTGTTACCTGCAGCTGAAACATTTTTAGAACCAGAAACCCACATCCATTTATTATCAGCTACGGTATACTTCCACAAATCTTGTAAATTACCTTGCCCTGATGTTGTAGTTTGACCATAGCCATAACCACCAAATAACCATAAATCCCCATTCGAATCTGACCAAGATGCAGATCCGTATCTTGACCCAGGATTATTTGTTACAGACGCAACACCTAATGTGCCATAAGCACCTGCCTGGTTATTAGAACTAGATCCAGACAACCAAACCCACTCATCCAAATTCATATCATATCGCCATAAATCATTATGAGAAGCTGAAGAAGCGCCACCAAACATATAAAAAGTATTTGAAGTCCCTTCCCAAATACTAGCTTCATATCTTGCACCAATGACATTTGTTGTTGATGGCACACCTTTAGTTCCCCTTACATTAGGGTCATTTGCAAGAGTTGACCCTGCAATCCAAGCAAATTGTGCGGTTTGAGATTGAGCAATAAGAAAAGTAAAAGTTGAAATAGTGAATAATAGTTTCTTCATAATTGTATTTTTTTGACGAAAATGCCAAAAAACAAAACGCAATTATAACCGGTTTTACCAATTACATGTATGAGTTTATGAATTGCAATTAAATAGAAATTCTTAAAGATTTAAGAAGAGTTTCAAATTCTTGTTTTCTATCTCTTGAAACAGTAATGGAGATATCATTATCCATAATAATGGCATTATCACTTCTACTGTATTTCTTAATGTAATTAAGGTTTATGAAGTAAGAGCGATGGGTGCGAAAGAAAAATGGTCGATTAGACAACATATCTTCGTAAAATTTTAGTTTTTTACTCACTACAAATTTTTGTCCATTTTTTAAAAAGAAGGATGTATATGCGCCATCAGCTTCCAATAAAACTATATCAGCAACTTCAACAAAAGTTAAACCATTACTCATTGACAAAGCAATTTTTCGGATTTCGGAACCTGAATTTGCGTATGATTCTTTTAATAACTCAATTTGCTCTTGCATATGAACAAACTGTTTTTTCTGTTTTAATTTCTCTACAGCATTTTTTAACTGATCAATCTCAATAGGTTTTAAAATGTAATCAATAGCTGAGACTTCAAAAGCTTTGATGGCGTATTCTGTATACGCAGTCACAAAAATAATTTCAAAATCGATATCTCTAAAAAAGCTAAGCAGTTCAAATCCATTATAATCAGGCATTTCAACATCTAAAAAGACAACATTTGGTTTTGACTTATTAATAGCTATGGCAGCTTCGGGAACATTAGAACAAGTGGCAATAACATTAATTTCGGGACAGAAATTTTCAAGTAAAGAAGATAGTGTATTTCTAGCTCTTTCTTCATCATCAACTATTATTGCTTTTATTTCGCTCATTTTTACTTTTTGATTGCGAGAAATACATCACCATAAAATGGTGTAATATTTTACAAAACAAACATAATGGCAATAAATATAAAAAAGAAATGAAATACATGAACCGTTAATAATAGTTCACGAATGGAATTTTTATACAAACAACTTAAATTCCTTTAATAAAGCTTCAAAATCCTGCTTCAAATCCCTTGAAAGCGATAATTCTACCAAATTATCCATTACTATCTGGTTATCGCCTTTAATATATTTTTTTATATAGTTGATATTAATTAAATGAGACCTGTGCGGTCTGAAAAAATTAGTTCTATTCTGTAAAATATCTTCAAAAAACTTAAGACGTTTACTTACTAGTATCTTAGAACCATTGTTCATGTATAAATTAGTGTAGGCTCCATCTGCTTCAAATAAAATAATATCTTTCATTTCTACAAACAACAAGCCATCACCCATTGGTAAGGCTATTTTGTTTATTTCTTCAGCTGTGAAATTTTCTTTTAAAAGTTCTAGTCTTTTTTGTAAGGCTACCTGAGTTTGTTTGGTTTTAACTTTCTCTAAAGACTTCTGAAGTGCTTCAATGTCAACAGGCTTCAATAAGTAATCAATTGCAGAAACTTCAAATGCTTTTATAGCATATTGGCTATAAGCTGTCACGAAAATAATATCAAAATTTATTTCATTAAAAAAACTAAACAATTCAAAACCATTATAATCAGGCATTTCTATATCTAGAAAAACCACATCTGGTTTATGTTTATTTATAGAAATAACTCCATCCGGAACATTGGAAGATGTATCTACAATCGATACATCTTTACAATATTCTTTAATGATAGAAGAAAGGCTATCTCTAGCCCTTTCTTCATCATCAATTATAATTGCTTTAATCTCTTTCATTAAAGTATAAAAATATTACTTTTTAGCTCCAGTAGAAAGTTTTATAGTTCCATCTTTCAACATTTGTTCTGTAACTTTTAATGCCAAAGCTCCTTTTTTACCATTTTGGTCGCTCCAATATATCTCGTCTCCCGCTTTTAATGAGCTAAACTTCTTGGTTTCGCTTTTCATAACATGTGTAGATGAGCTACCTTGTTTTAAATAAACATCACTTCCTGAATCATTAAAAATAGATAAGGAACCCGATCCGGATGATTTAGCATTTTTATCGCCATTTGCAGCCGGCACCTTTACAGTTGCTTTAATCGCTTTTACTTTTTCGAAAAATACTTTTGCTTCTGTTTCATCTGTAAATGACATTTCTAAAGTATTTGCAGTAGTTACAACTGCCGGAGATTTTCCTGATCCACAAAATATTTCTTCCCAAAAATACCTTTGTCCGGGTACCACCTGAAATGATAATTTATTAATTTTTTGATTACCATTCATCCAATCAAAAACACCTGTAGAATATGTTGTAAAATCAATGTGCGCAATAAAAAAATGCCATTTTTTCATCATATCTAAACTTCCATCCGAATTAGTTCTGAAAATTGTATAGATAATTGTATCCTGACGAATATCGGCGTATACATTTCGAGTTTTTCCATCATAATCATCCAAATAAGTACAAATTTTCTTACCCTCAGAAGTCATTTTAAAACCATCACATTCTTTTGTGTCTTGTGCCATTACTAATGTGTTTGTTGCAAACAACATCATAGCAGCATAAATCATTTTTTTAATTTTCATAGTTATTTACTTTATTTTAAGCAAACAAAACAAAAATTTGAACGATATTTTTTGCCGATTTATGAAATAACAATATGAGTTTATGAAATGATAAAAGGGATGGTAATAATCACTGTAGTCCCTAAAGCCTTATCTCCATCCATGTTATCAATTATTTCGAAATTAAATTCATTAACTCCATAAGAATTAAGCAACTCAATTCGTTTTTCGGTTGCTTGTGTAGCAAACGATTGATGGCTTCTACCATGGCGAGATTTAATTTCTTCAGATTTTTTTCTTCCAATTCCGTTATCTGTAACAATACAAAGTAATATATTGTTATTTAGCCTAAACTGAATAGACAATGTTTTTTCTCCTTTTTTATGAAGTAATCCGTGCTTTAAAGCATTTTCAACAAACGGCTGAATAATCATTGGCGGAAGGAGTAAATTATCAACATCAATCATATAATCTACATGGATAGTATAATTAAATTCGTTTCCAAATCTCAATTTTTCCAATTCCAAATAAGTATCCAACATTTCTATTTCAGTTGCTAATGAAATTTCATCTTCACCTGAAACATCTAGTACTTTTCGCATCATTAAACTAAATTTATTTAAATAGTAATTTGAGCTTTTAATATCATGTTTTAAAATCAAGTCTTGTAAAGAGTTTAAAATATTAAATAAGAAATGAGGATTCATTTGCGACTTAAGTGCGGTTAACTGAGAAGCCGTAACCTTATTACGCAATTCAGCTCTTCGTTTAATAAAACGAATTCGAATCATAAATAAAACTGCTACTACTGAAGATCCCACTAAAAACATTAATAAATAAAACCACCAACGTTGCCAAATTGGAGCATGTATCAAAAAACAAATGGTTTCAGTTTTTAAACTTTCTACGCCATCTTCGTTTATTGCCTTAACCTCAAATTTAAAATCACCACTAGGCAAAGAAGCATATTGAACCTGGTTATTAAGAGATGACGTGTAGATCCAGTTAGTATCTAAACCCAATAATCTATATTTATATTTAAAACTTCCGCGTGCCTTTAAACATGATGTATTAAAAGAAATATTAATGTTATTTTTATTGTAATCTAACTCTAATTTCTGATCTAGTAATTTTATAAAATCTTGATTAATTTTAAATGATGTAATTTCAATATTTGGATAAACTATGTTTTTAACGGGTTGACTAGGTAACTTAAGTAAGCCTTTATTAGTTGCTAGAAACACTTCTCCATTCCAATATTCAATATCATTAATTTCTTTAGAAAAAACCCCATCAGTATAGTCGAAAAAATCAGACGTATTGTTCATGTAATTAATTTTGCTTAAACCTTCTTCAGTAGCAACATAAACATAGTTTTCTAGTATTTTTAAACTTTTTACACCATTTCCTTTTAACAATTTATTTTGATTGTAATGTCTCCAAACAATATCATTTTGCATAATAAATAAACCTTGATTGACAGAACCAATCCATAATTTATCGTCTTTAAAAAATAATTTATTTGCAAAAATAGATTTACCATCCACCTTTATTTCACTAATTTTTTCATGCTGATATTTAAATAATCCATCGATAGAAGCAAAATATATTGTTTTATTATTCTCATCAATAGTTAATGCACGACAACCTCTATTATGTACAACAATAAATTGTGTGCCAAATTCTATACCAGACATCTTATGAAATGATGGTAAAAAAGCAAACATATTTGAATTCACGAAAAACAACGTGTCTCCAAACCAACAAAAATCCCTGTAATTATAAGCCTTGAAAAAATTTTCTTTATTATTCTTAAATAATGATAACGGACCATGAGCAACATATAAACCACCATCATGTTCTTTCATTTTCTTAACAGTTCGATAAGAAATTTTTGTTTGCTGAGGAAGTAAATTAAAATCATTATTTTTATTTAATTTATATACATTTCCTGTATAAGTTCCTATTAAAAGCTCATCCTTACTAGTTTTCAATAGTGCTGTAATATTATGATCCAGTAAACTAGAACTCTGCTCATCATACAAACTGAGTTCATAATTAGGAATCACATATATTCCATTTTGTAAACTGCTTACCCATAAATTACCTTCTCTGTCTTGAAATATACTTGAAATTTTATCATTCTTTAAAAAGAATTTACTCTGAGCGTCTAATTCAAATTTTTCATTAAGACGAACAACCCCCGAAGATGTGCACATCCAATTGCGATTTAAATTATCCTTATAAACTTTATAAATTAAACCATCTTTAGTAAAAGGTAAATATTGACTTTTTTTAATTACTCCATTTCTATTAATAATTGAAATAATATACTCCCTCTTTACAATCACTTCTGTAAGTGCAATTAAATCATCACCAAAAGGTTCAAAAGCTATTCGTTGATTTAAAGTAGTAGTTGAATCTATAAATTCAACATTAAAGCTATCCCCGTTCTTTTTTACTAATACTGTTCCGTTTTTTTGAGAACTAGCAAAAATTTGACCTTTGTTGTTTACTTCAATTTCTTGCCAAATAATAGTGTCTTTTAAATTACTTAATTTTACGATAGAACCAATAGATTTTCCTTTAAAATCAAATATTTCAATATTCTTGTCATTTGCAATCCAAATATGTTTGTCGAAATCAATAGCATACTGTGAATAAGAAACTATTTTATTAGAAACATCAATTATAAGCTCTAACGAATCTCCTGAGACTTTAAAAATTTGTCCTGAAAAGTTTTGACACCATAAATTTTTATCCTTATCTATTTTTAATCCCGATATACTTTTACTATTTTGCTTTTTAGAATTAAACGCCTTAAAACGAACGCCATCGTATCTATATAGTCCCGCATCACAGCCTATCCATATATAGCCAAAATTATCTTGAGTAACTTGATACACTTCACCTGACGGTAATCCATTCTCTTCGTTTATTTTATAGTAATAAGGTGTTTGAGCCAAAGAAGTAATACAGTGGTTCAATAAAAACCAAACAAATACTATTTTAATAAAATGATATTTAATTAACTTTATCAAGGTAATATAAAAGACTTATTTACACGAATTTATAAATAAAAACAAAAAGCCCCTCGATAATAATCGAGGGGCTTAAAATAAAATAGAATTTAACTATTTAGCAACAACTACTTTTTGCTTTACTTGTTTTCCAACTAAAAAATAAATGCCGCTTGATAAATAAGAAACTTTACTAGAGAAATTATTATTTTGATTCAACTCTATAGTTTCAATGATTTGACCTAATTCGTTTGAAATAACAACAACATCTTCTTTTTGAGATTGAATAGTAAATTCACCGTTGTTGGGATTTGGGAATAAAACGAATGAGTTTGTAAAATTAACTTCTTCAATACCTGTACAAGGAGATACAACAACTTGAATTGTAGCCGTTGAAGAACATCCATTAGCATCTGATCCAGTAACAGTATATGTATTAGTTAATGTTGGAGTGAAAGAAACACCATCATTAACTCCATTTGTCCAAATATATGATGTAGCTCCTGAACCAGACAATGTTACGGAATTACCTGTACAAACAGTAGATGCTGTTGTATTTGCCGAAACTACAGGCAAATTATTTACCGTTACAGAAACTACAGCTGAGTTAGAACATGTTCCTGTTGTTCCTACAACAGTATATGTATTTGTTGAAGTCGGTGCAAAGGCTACCCCATCTGTTACTCCTCCAGTCCATACATAAGATGAAGCTCCACCTCCCGTTAAAGTAACATTAGAACCAGCACAAATTGATGTAGATGACGTATTTGCTGTGACAACTAATGAATTATTAACTGTAACAGTTATAACAGCACTATTTGAACAAGTTCCTGAAGTACCTGTTACAGTATATGAATCTGTTGCTGTTGGACTAAAAGATACTCCATCACTTACTCCTCCTGTCCAAACATAAGATGAAGCTCCTCCACCTGTTAAAACAACTGAAGACCCAGGACAAATAGTTAAAGCAGATGCATTAGCCGTTACTGTTGGCGTTGGATTTACTACAACAGGAACCACTGCCGTATTAATACAGCCATTTGCTGCAGTACCTGTTACTGTATAGTTTAAGGTTCCTGATGGGATAAAAGAAACGCCATCTGATATTCCTCCACTCCATGCATAAGAAGAAGCGCCACTTCCAGATAATGATATACTAGCACCACTACAAACTGTAGTTGCAGATGGTGTAGCTATAACATTTGGTAAATTATTAACAGTAACTGTAACTACAGCTGTATTTGAACAACTACCTGTAGTACCAGTTACTGTGTATGTATTAGTATTAGATGGAACAAAAGATACTCCATTTGTAACCCCTCCTGTCCATACATATGATGTAGCTCCGCCACCTGATAATGTAACATTTGATCCTGCACAAACTGAGTTTGTACTTGTATTGGCTGTTACTGTTGGCGTTGGATTAACAACAACAGATGCAACAGCTGTACTTGTACATCCATTTGTTGCTGTTCCTGTTACACTATAATTTAAACTTCCTGAAGGAGTAAATGAAACGCCATTTGTTACACCACCAGTCCAAACATACGAAGATGCACCACCACCTGACAAAGTAATACTTGTTCCACTGCATATTGTTTGAGAAGAAGGGGTTGCTGTGACTACTGGATTAGATTTTACAGTAACTGTTCCTTGAGCGGCTGCCAATGATCCACATGCATCTGATGCAATTAATAAAGTGGTGTATGTACCAGCTGCTGTATATGTTGCAACTGATGTTGCACCTGATGCGGTTGGTGTTGAAATTGCACCAAAAGACCATTGATATGTTCCTGGTGTTGAGCCAGCTGAATTATAACTTACACTTTGACCAGCACAAATTGTGCTTCCTGATGTAGTATAAGTTGCTACAACAGGTGCTTGAGTTAAAAATGGGTGAATTAATAAAGAAACATTTAAGCTCCAAGAATTAACCGCATCAGCATAATTGTACCAAGTATTATTTGACTGTTTTTCCCAAGCTGGAGTTGGAGTAGTCTGCGGGCTTGTATTACTTACAATACTCAAAGAATCTTTAGCTCCAGTTACTGGCCATTGTAATCCCGACACATCCACACTGGCAAAAAACTTTTTAGAAACTGGTAAATTAATAGGAGTTGGAAAAAACACAACCGAATAACGATTAGCTGCTACATCCGACATAATTGTTCCCATAGTAATAGTTGATGTACCTAAAGCAGCACCAACTGTACCACTTGTACCATCGTAAATACGAACAGCAACCGTTTTGCTTGGAGTTGCTGAATAAGCAATATCAAAACCAACATAAACCTGAGTTATCATTGTATTAGCACTTGCAGAAACATCAAAGTACATAGCCTTTTCTTTATCTCCGTAAGTATTCGGTCCATTTACAAAACCATTTGTAAAAATGGGAGTCCCTATGCCATAATTCGTCAACGACCATGTTGTTGGTGTTGGTAAATTAATAGACATACATGAACTTGTAGTAGTGGTTGGAACAGGTTGCAACAAAGAAGTTTTATATTTCACTTGAGTTGTTGAAAACGGATGTGCTCCGAACGTTGAATAACTATTTTGTTTAGCTTGCTGCGCAAACACAAAATTAAAAGCTAAAAGAAAGCTTAGGAAAGATAGAATTTTTTTCATGAATTATTATATTGATTAGTATAACAAATATAATAACTTCAGAAACTCTACAAGATTTAATTTTGTATTGGTATTATGCGTTTAATCATACAGATAACTTAATTTATTCTTTTATATGAATTTACTAAAAAACGACAAATTGTTTCTTTATATAGTCACTAGCTATACTGAGTTTATGATTAAAAAATAATAGAAATAAATATTATCGTCTCAAATACTTTAATAATCAATAAATTTATTACTAAAACGTTAAACGGTACTGAGGAATTACAAAAAACTTTAACTGATAATCCGTTTTAATGGATTGCGTATTTAAATCATATTGTTGCTGAAATATATTATTATGTTTTGTGATATTTTGAATATCCACACTAATTTCGTGTGTAAATCGCTTTGTATTTAACTTGTATGAGGGCTTCACATCAATTCTAAAATAAGGGTCGTATTGAGGAATATAAGCCTGAGAACCATCTCTTACTTCGTCTTGATAGGCAATAGAAGCTGCTAAATCTATTGGTACGTATCGTTTTCCGCCAGCATAAGTCAATTTTACATCTAATGCTAAAATATGTTTTTCTCTAATTTTAAATTCTTTACCTGCTAAAGCATTAAACACATAGTTTCCATTAAAAGCAGAATTTCTATAAACTCCATCACTGCCAGTATATTTACTTTCAAATAAAGAAGCTGTTACTAAAAAATAATAGCCTTTACTATAAAATTTTTCTATTGTTAATTCAAAACCATAATTTTCTCCTGTTCCATTATTCACCAAACTATCCACATTTGGGCTATTAAAATCAGCGCCTAAATTCACCGTACTAAAATAATCCTTACGAATTTTAACAGGCACACTATACAGGTATTGATAATACAATTCCGTTTTAATACGCACACTATTAAATAAATTCACGTCATAAGCCAATACAGCATGGGCCGCTTTTGTAAAATCTAAATTTCGATTCGTTTCAACAACTTTACCTCCTCCTAAATTAGCAGTAGCAAAATAAACATATAAAGGCTGCACTTGACTATGAAGACCTGCCCCAAAACTCAAGGATTGTTTTTTATTGATCTCATATTTTAATCCTAATCGTGGCTCAGGAGATTGTGAATTATTTAACAATAAATATTGATAGGTAAATCCTGTATTCAAAGAAAATTTCTCACTAAAATGATGTTTCCATTGAATAAAGCCTCTCATTAAAGCGGTTTGTCCTTTGTAATTTCTTAATGTTACAAATCCTGTTCCGTAACTATCAATACTATCAACAAATGTTGTGTTATATAAATCGGCATAAACACCAGCATTTATAAAATTACGAGAATTAAATTTTTTATTATAAGTCGTATTAAATGAGTAACGAGTTGTATAAGATATATTTCTATACTCAGGTCTAATGGTTTCTGGTTTTGTACTTGTATCAACTCTATCAGCCGTTATTAAATTATACTGACCAGAAACTCCAATATTAGTTTTAAGATATGAACTTGAATTAATAAGATATGTATGAGAAACTCCACCTGCACCAACATTTGAGCGGAAAAACATATTCCTTCCACTATAACCGTATAAATTATTATCCTTTGATTGTTGGCTCTGCAACAACTCGGCGTAACTTAAACCTCCAATACCCCACACCGAAAACTTACCTGCTTTTTTGGTAGGGAGGTCCACCTTAAACGTTAAATCTTGATATTGAGGGACTGCACTGCCTGTTCCAAAATCTAAACCTATATATTTAAAAATAGATAATGTTGAATAACGGTAATTAACCATAAAAGAACCATTTTTTTTCTTCTTACTAAACGGTCCTTCAGCGCCCAATTCAAATCCGTTAAAACCAACCATTCCTAAAAATTCATATTTTTCATTATTACCCGAACGCATCTTTAAATCAAATACACCCGCTGTTGCATTTCCATAATCTGCAGGAAAAGCTCCGCTCATGAAATCAGAATTATCTAAAGTATTGTTGTTTAAAATACTGATTGGTCCACCAGAAGATCCCATGCTACCAAAGTGATTTGGATTAGGAATATCTAAACCATTTAAACGCCACAAAATGCCAAGTGGTGAATTTCCTCGAATAATAATATCATTTCTACTGTCATTTGCTCCACTTACACCTGCAAAATTTGCTGCCATACGTGCTGGATCTCCTCTACTTCCAGCATAACGTCCTGCTTCCTCTGTACTAAATACACGAGAACTAACAGTAGCCATTTTATTATTGGTTTTTGTTTTATCAACTTCAGCAGATATAACAACCTCTTGACCTTGAACAGCACTCTCTTCTAATTCAATATTTAAAACAGTTTCTTTTCCTGTTGTTAAAACAACAGTTTGAAATTTTTCTTTATAAGAAATCAATGAAACTTTTAATTGTTTTCGTCCTAGCAATACATTATCAAATCTAAATTTCCCATTTTCATCAGTGGTAGTTGCCATTATAGGCTCTGAATTTACAATAGAAATGACAGCTCCTGGCAAAGGGCTTTGGGTTTGTTTATCTATAACTGTTCCTCTAATAGTTTGCACCAATTGCTGTGAAAACACATATTGAAAAAACAGACAACTAATTATAATTAAAACGTATCTCATTTTATTGAGGCAAATGCTTATTAATTAAACAAGGAAACTGATGAGGGCACTTTGGTAATTTTAAATTATCAACTACTGTAATTGTTTTTTTAGAAATAGTAATTTTCATATCCTCTTTTGCCCATTCTTCCTTTAAACACTCTTTGTTAATATTAGCTTCATCAAAACCTTTGGGAATTTTCATGTAATATTTCCAAGGCTCATAAAAATAATATGTACCATAAGGTAAATTAAATCTCAAATACCCATTTTTATCTGTCGTTAAAGTATCTATTCTTTGTTTGTCAGAAACATAAATTAGCTTTTTATTACAATAGGAAATTCCTTTATTTGGTGTATTCTGCAATTCTTTGTTAGGCTTTGCTCCGCCACAGTAGGGCATATACTGAACAATTTTTATTTTAGATTTTCTTACCTGTGAAAACATTGAAAAACTAACAATAAACAATATGAATACTAATAAAGATTTCATGTTTAGATTTTAAGGTGTACTAGATGAAACAGGTAAAATTTTTCCGTTGTAGTATTGATGTCCTTTTAATGCAAAATCAAAAATATATTCAGCCATTTGCATAGAAGATAAAGGAGCTTGATAACCTGGAAATGCTTCTGCTAACATTTCTGTTTGCACAGCTCCAATAGCCAAACAATTTACTGATATATTTTTATCTTTTAATTCCTCAGCTAAACATTCAGTTAATCCAGCTATAGCAGACTTAGAAGAACTATAAGCAGATAAACCTGCGAATTTGGCACTGCCTTGAAAACCGCCCATGCTACTAATATTTACAACATGTGCTTTTGATTTTTTTCCCAACAAAGGCAATAATTGTTGTGTTAAATAATAAGGAGCAAATACATTGACTTGATATACTTTTTGCAACTCATCATACGAAATAGATTCATACGGTTTGTTTACTAATGAACCAGCGTTATTAATAATACAATCAATATGAGTAACTTCTTTTTTGATAAAAGAAACAGCAGAATTCATACTCTCTTGGGAACTTAAATCAGTTGAAATGACTTTAAGATTTTCATGAGCAATAGTTTTTAAAGGTTCTAAATTTCTGGTCAAACAAAACACGTTGTGTCCTGCATTTAAAAATTGCTTCGCTAATTCAAAGCCAATTCCTCTGCTTGCTCCTGTAACAACTATATTCATCTTATTCTAATAATTTACAACTTGTTCTTGAATATTAGCAGGCAATTCTCTTTCGCCATATTGTTGATTTCTCAATTGCGGCTCAAAACCTGCCTCTTTAATCGCATCTTGAATGGTTTTATATGTGAAACGATGTGGGGCACCAGCAGCACTTACTACATTTTCTTCAATCATAATACTACCAAAATCGTTAGCGCCTCCGTGTAAACAAATTTGTGCGGTTTGTTTACCAACTGTTAACCATGATGCTTGAATATTTTCAATGTTTGGTAACATAATTCTACTTAGAGCTAACATTCTAATATATTCATCGGCGCTTACATTATTTGAAATACCTTTTACACGTTTTAATAAAGTTCCATCATCCTGAAAAGGCCATGGAATAAATGCTAAAAAACCTTTAGCATGAGCAGGCTTTTCAGATTGCACTTCACGTATCCAAACTAAATGTTCAAATCGTTCGTAAATAGTTTCCACATGACCAAACATCATCGTAGCTGAAGTCGTAATATTTAATTGGTGACAAGCTCTCATTACATCTAACCATTCTCGTCCTGTACATTTTCCTTTGGAGATTAAACGACGTACACGGTCATTTAAAATTTCTGCTCCTGCTCCAGGTAAGCTATCTAAACCAGCTTCTACTAAGGCTTTTAAAACTTCGGTATGTGTTGACTTTTCTAATTTAGTAATGTGTGCAATTTCCGGCGGCCCTAATGAATGAAGTTTAATGGTAGGATATAAAGATTTTAATTCCTTAAATAAATTCACATAAAAACTTAATCCTAAATCAGGATGATGACCTCCTTGTAATAATAATTGGTCGCCACCATATTTAATCGTTTCTTCAATTTTTTGCTTATAAGTTTCAATATCTGTGATATAAGCTTCGGCATGACCTGGTATTCTATAAAAATTACAAAACTTACAATTAGCTATACAAACATTGGTAGTATTTAAATTACGATCAATTTGCCAAGTAACTTTGTTAGAATTATGTTTTTTGATATTTCGGATTTCGTTAGCCACAAACATCAACTCTGATGTAGGAGCATTTTCGTATAAAAAGATACCTTCTTCAATTGATAAAAATTCAAGATTTTGGGCACGCTTTAAAAGTGACTGAACATTCATTATATATAAAATTTACAGAGTAAAAGTACGTTTTATATAGGGAAACAAAAAGCCCTTTTTAATGTTTAAAAAGGGCTTTATTTATCAATATTTTAAGCTAGTTTCTGGTAAGTTTGCCACCAACGGTCTGGAATCTCATTATTCACCGCCATTTCATAATCTTTATAAGAACAAGGTAACAATGTATGACGCTCAAACTTTAATCCTTTGGTAGGAGGATAAGGAATTTCCATCCACCAACGGTCGCTTTTTTTACTCTTAAAGAAATTGATTTCATACTTCTCATCTTGTAATACTACATGAAACTTTAAATAATCAGGGCTTGTGCGAGAAGGGAAATCATTTTTACGATTATAAAAACCATCCATAAAACACCAAATCATTTGTGCTGCTAAATTAGATGTCTTTCCATGAGTGTCGTATTCAGGATTGATTTCATATAAACCAATAGAAGATAATTTATCGTTCATACCTGCATAACGCATCATTTGACAGGCTTCTTCTGAATAAAAACCATTTGGCGAAGCATTTGGATTAGCAGGAGCATCGCTATGCTTGATGGCTGTAATATCAAAACTCAACATATCAGCATGACGAATGATTGGTTCCGATTCTTCAATCGCATCACGCACTTGACCTAAACGATAGGTATCAAAGTATAAGCGATTCATCATACTTAAACTAGACTGATCAACCAAATAAGTTTGATATCCAATATTACTATAATTAAATAAAAAGTTTGGTTGATGTAAAATAATTTTTCCTAAATAAGCTGTATTAGTAGTGTCTTCATCGGGATTCCCTAAGTCAAAAGTTGAATCAATCGCCACTACATTGATGGTTTGTTCTAATTTTTCGTAACCTAAAAACTGCGCGTAGGTTAAATCCTGACTTCCACCGATAATGATTGGAATGACATTATTTCTAATTAAATAATCAACCGTAGTTTTTACGGCATAATAAGTATCTTCTACATCATGCCCTGGTTGAATATTTCCTAAATCAACAATGCGCGGACGAAAACTGCCTGGATAAAGCGAATAAAAATAATCTCTTACTTTATCTGGAGCTACAGCACAACCCACATTACTATAAGCACGTCTATCTTCGCACACACCTACAATGGCCATATCAATATCTTTTAATTCAGGAAAATCTGAATCAACCGTATATGCGCCTATTGTTTTTCCTATTTGATTTTCGGAATAAGAATCTTGGTCTAATTCTATTGGTTTAAAAAAATGTTGAATATCGCTCATTGTAATTTATGCAATCAAAAATTTGTTACTCATTAAAATTATTTATTATGAACCCTAGTGTTAAACAAATAAACCAAACTTATCAACGAAAGCGGGTTAGTAGTTCTGAAAAAACGACAGAAAATGTGTCTTTTTCTGAAAAAATTTCAGTCCAAATCCTCAAAAAAATGTCAAAAATTCTTTAAAAACCCATTGGCACAAGGCTTGTCGATTTTATAACGTGATTGCAATCATTTAATAAACTAAATAATAACCATAAAAAATAGGAGGAAGCCATGTTCTCATTAACAAAAACAAACAACGACAGAAACAGATTATTTAATGATTTCCCATTATTATTTGATGATGCGTTTTCAAAAAACTTTTTTGAAAAACAAAACAGAATGTTTAACACACCAGCTGTAAACATTAAAGAAACAGATAAATCATTTGAGTTAGATTTAGCTGTGCCTGGAATGGATAAAAAAGATTTTAAAATCGAATTAAAAGATGGCAGCATTACTATATCTGCGAAACACGAAAATAAAGTAGAAGAAACGAACGAAAAAGAACGTTATTCGAGACGTGAGTTTAGCTACCAATCATTTAGTAGATCGTTTGTTTTAGCTGAGGATTTAGTAGATACAGAAGGCATTAATGCAAAGTATGAGAATGGAATTTTAAATGTATCAATTCCTAAAAAATCAAATGCTCAAATTAATTTATCGAGAGAAATTCAAATTTCTTAAGAAGTGAAGTCAATAAAAAAGGGAGATTATATCTCCCTTTTTTATTATTAAAATTACCAGTACCACTGGCAGCTTTGTAAGAGATGCTGAAACAAGTTCAGCATGACCAGTACTACCAAATATTTACTCTTTTAGCAGCTGGGCGATACATCCCATCGCCTTCTTTTACACCAAAGGCGTCATAAAATTCTTGCATATTACTTAAAGGACCAATTGCTCTAAAATTACCTGGCGAGTGGGGATTGGTTGCTATCATTTGTTTTAAAGATGCATCACGCATTAATGTTTTCCAACCTTGCACCCATGCTAAGAAGAAACGTTGCTCTCCTGTAAATCCTGCCATCACAGGTGATTTTTTTCCATTTAGTGATTTTTGATACGCATAATAGGCCATTGTTAATCCTCCTAAATCGGCTATATTTTCACCTTGAGTTAACTCACCATTTACATGTAAAGTATCAATCGCAACAAAGGCATTAAACTGTTCAATAATTAACTGAGTTTTATCAGTAAAGTTTTTGTAATCAGAATCGGTCCACCACATTTTTAAATTTCCATCCGCATCAAATTGTGAGCCTTGATCATCAAAACCGTGTGTTAATTCGTGACCAATAATTGATCCCATCACACCATAATTAAAAGCATCATCTGCATTGACATCAAAAAACGGTACTTGCATAATCCCAGCAGGGAAAGCAATTTCATTTGATGTTGGATTATAATAAGCGTTAACTGTTGGAGGAGTCATACCCCACTCCATTCTATCAACAGGCTTACCAATTTTATCTAACATTCTTTTATATTGAAATTTACGAGCAGCCGTAATATTTTTCCAATAAGATTCTCTATCAATAGTTAACGACGTATAATCAATCCATTTATCAGGAAAACCTAATTTTTTAATGACTTTATCTAATTTTAATTGTGCTTGCGCTTTAGTCTCTTTGCTCATCCAATCACGAGACTCAATACGAACTCTATAGGCAGCAATCAAATTATCTACCATTTCATTCACTCGTTTTTTTGACTTGTCATCAAAATATTTCTCTACATATAGCTTACCTAATGCTTCTCCTAAAGCCTCGTCTGTAGAACCTTGTACTCGTTTGTAACGAGGTTTCATTTCTTTTTTACCAGCTAATACAGTTCCATTAAATTTAAAATCTTCATTCACAAATTTGCTAGATAAATATGGAGCCGCTGTTTCAATTAAATTCCATTTCAAAAACACTTTCCAATCAGCAATAGATACTGAATTAATAATTGTATTTAATCCTTCGTAATATTTAGGTTGATTTAAAACTAAATTTTCAGGAGTTTTAATTCCAATAGAAGTAAAATAAATATTCCAATTTACATTAGGAGTTAATTTCATTAGCTCAGCCTGAGTAAATGGATTGTATTGTTTTTGAGGATCTCTTTGTTCAACTGCGTTTTGAGCATTTTTAGCTAATTCCGTTTCAATTTTCATAACAATTGCAGCATTAGCTTTTGCAGATTCTGGGTAATTACCCAAACATTCAAACATACGTTCAATATGTTCAATATATTCCTTTTTTACAGATTCATATTGAGGTTCAAAATAAAAATCTTTATCAGGCAGGCCCATTCCTGTTTGAGCTAAATAACAAGTATTGGCATTACTATTTTTGAAATCAGAATACACATAAAAGCCTATCATACCACCCACTCCTTTTTTATTTAAAAGGGCTGTGGTTTTAAATAAATCATCTTTTGTTTTGATAGCGTCTATAGCTGCTAAATCTCCGCTAATTGGTTTAACACCATCTTTATCTGCTTTTACAGAGTCTATCGCTGTTAAATAAAAATCACGTAACTTTTGATTATTACTTCCAGCAACAGCTTTAGTATCTTTAGCTAATCCAGCCATCAAAGCTTTTAAATTAGCAACATTACGTTCATTAATTTCATTGAAACTTCCCCAACCACCATCACTAGCTGGAATTTTTTGAGTATTTAACCACTTACCATTAGCAAATTTATAAATATCATTTCTTGGATTAACTGTAGAATCAATATAGGATAAATTAATACCAGGCGTTAAAGTTTGAGCCATAGCATTTCCTACACATAAAATGGTAGATGCTATTAAAATTATTTTTTGCATAAATCTATTTTTTATAAATATAAAAGGATTTTGTGAAATTAAGAGCAATTTTTGTATGAGTAACACATTTCACTTGATAAGCGGAATTAGCTTACAAATATTTGAGGGGCTACCCCCTCAATTAACTTGGTTTCAATAGCCTTATCAATCAATAATTGAATGGCATTTTTACCAACGTTTCCTAAATCTACTGAGAAATCATTAACATATAAGGCAATGTGTTTTTTCATCACCTCTTCGCTCATTTCCTGAGCATGTTGTTTCACAAAACCCATACAACTTTCGGGATTAGCAAAAGCAAATTCTACACTTTGTTTAATTAAATTATCAATTGTTTTTTGAAGATTAACATCAAGACTTCGTTTAACAACTATGCCACCTAAGGGAATTGGCGCATGAATTAAACTATCCCAAAATTCGCCCAAATCAATAATCTTTTCTAAACCTTTTTGCTCGTAGGTAAATCTGTTTTCGTGAATTAACAAACCAGCATCTACTTGATGAGATAATACGGCTCCTTCGATATCACTAAACAATAATTCTTTTTTATTTTTTGCATTTGGGAAGGCAAGAGACAATAAAAAATTAGCCGTCGTGTATTTGCCTGGGATAGCAATACTCACAGCATTAATATCTTGAATTTTTAACTTTGAATCTTTAACTAATAAAGGTCCGCAATTAAAACCTAAAGCACTTCCACTATTTAATAAAGCATAATGATGTGTTAAATAAATAAAAGCATGATAACTCAATTTAGTAATATCCAATTCTTGCTTAAACGCTCTATTATTTAAAGCTTCCACATCTTCCATTACAACTGTAAAATCAATGCCTTGAGTATCAATTTTTTTATGCACTAAGGCATCAAAAATAAAACAGTCGTTTGGGCAAGGAGAAAAACCAAGAGAGAAGTTCATTGAATAAATTATTTTGAGTTGATAAAATTAATCAAAAAATCATTCAAATTTTTAATTGCTAAAGGCATTTGCCATTTGCTTTTATCACGTTTTTCTACATAATTTGAAATAGCTCTGATTTGAATAAAATCACCGCCTGCTCTGGCGCAACCAGCAAAAAAAGCGGCACCTTCCATACTTTCTACATCTGGATGATATAATTGTTGCACTTTTTTAATAGTAGTTTCATTTCCATGAACCGAATTAACCGTAATACCTTTTACTTTTTTTAACGAATCAATTAATGGATTTGAAATAGTACAATTTTCAGAAAAAACATGTTCTCCAGGAAGATTTAGTTTGTCATAGGTCAAAAATTCGTCTCCGTCTTCTGCACCCATTTCACTTAAAATATCTGATGAGATGTGAACTAATTGCCCTAACTCTAACTGCCTATCAAATGCACCGCAAACACCCACATTAATAACTATATCGAATAAACTATTAATGTATCTACCCATCATAAAGGCAGTATTTACCATGCCAACTCCCGTGATTAACACTTGAATATCTTTGTCTTCAAAATCAATATTAGCATTATTCATACCTGTTGTAGGCAATGCAATACCCAAAAAATCCAGTAATGGTTTTACTTCAAATTGTGTAGCGGATACGACTAGAATCTTCATTTATAATTAGTATTTTTACAACTGTTAATTTACTATGATTTATATTACCCGCAAAGAACATTTTAACGCCGCACACAAATTATTTAATCCGGCTTGGAGTGAAGAACAAAACAACGCCACTTTTGGCAAATGTGCTAATAAAAATTGGCATGGACATAACTATGAACTATTTGTAACAGTAAAAGGCGAAATTAATCCTGATACAGGTTTTGTAGTTAATTTAAAAGATTTAAGTACAGTTATTAGAACAGATGTTACCGAAATTCTAGATCATAAAAATTTAAATTTAGACGTAAAGGGAATGCCAATTATGCCTTCTACCGAAAACGTTGCTATATTTATTTGGAATATTTTAGCTCCTAAAATTAAAGAGATGGGAGCAGCCTTACACTGCATCAAATTATTTGAAACCGATAGTAACTACGTTGAATATTATGGAGAATAAACTTTTATTAATTCTTGTTGTTACTATAAAAAACTAAAATTATGCTAAACGAAGAATTTGAACACGATATAACTGGATATAAAAAGATAGATCAATACAATGATAAATTAGTTGACTCTATTTCTGATATGTATAAAAACATTTTGGATGATGTTGGAGAAAATCCAACAAGAGAAGGTTTACTAAAAACTCCTGTAAGAGCTGCAAAAGCTATGCAATTTTTAACTCAAGGTTATGATTTAAATCCTGCGGAAATTTTACGTTCGGCTATGTTTAAAGAAGATTATAGCCAAATGGTAATTGTAAAAGATATTGAAGTATATAGTTTATGCGAACATCATCTATTACCATTTTTTGGAAAAGCTCACATTGCCTACATCCCAAACGGACAAATTGTAGGATTAAGTAAATTACCTAGAGTGGTTGATGCCTTTGCAAGAAGACTACAAGTACAAGAACGTTTAACCAATGAAATTAGAGATTGTATTCAAGATACATTAAACCCTCATGGTGTTGCTGTAGTTATTGAATGTTCACACTTATGTATGCAAATGCGTGGCATACAAAAACAAAACAGTGCAACAACCACCTCTGCATTTACTGGTGAGTTTTTAAAAGATGCCACCAGGAAGGAATTTATCAGTTTGATATCCTCTAATCTTCACTAAAAGCCATTAACTACTCTGTCACATCGAGCGTAGTCGAGATGCTTTATTTTATTCTCGACTACGCTCGAACTGACATAAACATATATTTTTCTCAAACTTTTGTTTGAGTTATAAATATTGTTTTATATTTGTTCCGTGAAAAACACCACAACATATTGTAATTATATGAATCGATTCTGCCCGAATCGAATTTGGTGTATTATTATGCGCTAGTCGTACCAACAGTTTTCACAATTTTCTCATTTTCCATTTTTAAAATTTTTACCAATGTTTGCCATTGATATACAGGATCAAATCCTAGATAAATTAAACACGCTCATCGTCGTTTTAAATAAAAGCGGTAGTATAGAGTATGTCAGTAAATCTGCACAACAACTCTTAGGGTATAATCCTCAAGATTTGCTTGGAAATGCATGGTGGGATATTATTCGTTTTTCGAAACCAGAAGGCGAGGAAGTAAAACATAAAATTTTAAAAACATTTGATCATCAATCTATTACTACTCAAACGTTTGAACACAAGCTGAGAACATCGGCTGGTGGGATAAAATGGGTACGTTGGAATGTGTCTTACTTAAACGAAGAACAATTAATTGGAATTGGTTATGATATTACTGATAACAAAAATAACGAGAAACGTTTAATAGAAAACAATAGACAATTATTAGAACAGAATAAAGATATTACTGATAGTATTTACTATGCTCAAAGAATACAACAATCTATATTGCAAACTCAAGAACAATTGAGAAGTTATTTTAAAGATTCGTTTTTACTATACAAACCAAAAGATATTGTTAGCGGTGATTACTATTGGTTTTATGAAAACGAATCTTACAAATACATTGCAGCTATTGATTGTACTGGGCATGGCGTGCCTGGCGCGATGATGAGCATGGTTGCTAATTCGATGTTTAAGGAAGTTTTTATGAATAGAAAAATTTCTAATCCTTCAGAAATATTAAAAGCACTTGATGAAGAACTAGAAAAATCTATTAATAAAAATCAAGATGCTACATTTAATGATGGCATGGATGTTTCGCTGATAAGAATAAATAAGACAACTCACGAATTAGCTTTTGCTGGAGCATTTCGTTCTATATTGATTTCAAGAGAATCAGAGATTACAGAATTAAAAGGGAGTCGTTATCCGATTGGTTTTTATTCGGGCATTGAAAAGCAATTCGATACTCAGTTCTTTCAATTACAAAAAAACGATAGCGTGTATTTATTTACAGATGGTTTTATTGATCAATTTGGTGGTGAAAAAAACAAGAAATTAAATAAATCGAACTTTAAAGATTTATTAAGAACTATCAATGACATGAGTATGGAAGAACAAGAAGCTTTTTTAGAATACTCATTCAACAACTGGAAACAAGATAACGACCAAACGGATGATGTATTAGTAATTGGCATTAAAATTTAAATCAAACACCTGTCAGATTTTCGAAACCTGACAGGTGTTTATAAATGTTTTGTTTCTAATCCAATATTAAATAAAGCATCTAAACAACTTAAGTTTGGAATAAATCCTTGTTTATCTGCAAACACTTGATAATATGGTTTAGCATTTAAATTATCAGAATTATTCAAATCTGAGAGCGTTCTTAAATCAGAACTATTACTAGGATTTATATCAAACTGTAATGTAAATTCAATTTGTTTTTTAACTCTTAAGATGTGAAGTATTGTTTGAAGCAACTGTGTATTGTAGTCAAACAATAATTCATATTTTTTTTCGTAAAAAGGTTTAAACTCATCTTCAAAAAATTCGAAATAAGGTGAGTTTTTATACGCACTTGTAATGGCGCGCCAATGTTGTTTTTGCCAATCTTCGGCATAGGATATTTTTTTGTCTGAAATCAATTCTTTATCAGCCTGCTTTACTAAAGGAATACTTAAACTTAATTTTCCATTACTCGTTAATATTTCGCAACGGTTACGATAAGTTTGTTTTACAAAATGTTCGTGCTTCTCTAAAACAACCACATCATGATTCAATACTTGAGACAAGTAGTTGATATTAGGTAAATAAGCAGTCGATAATAAAACAGAACTCATTTTATTTGATAGATTGAAATACTCTATTCCAACGAATACCCGTGTGGTATAATTTATCGTTGGAAAACATAATACGAGTTGCTTTACCTATGATATGATCTTCTGGCACAAAGCCCCAATGACGACTATCCTGGGAGTTGTGACGATTATCGCCCATCATAAAATAATAATTTTGTTTAATCACATACGTTGTTTTGTACTCGCCATTGATATAAATACTATCGCTTTTTAACTCAAGTGTATTTCCTTCATAAGCAGTAATAATTCGCTCGAAGACGCATAAGTTCAAAGAATCTAATTTTACTGTATCTCCTTTAGATGGAATTTTCAAAGAACCATAATTATCTACATTCCATTTATAATGGTCATTAAATGGAAACACAAATTCATCCCACATACCTTTCTTCTCATGGTTTCTTTCAATTTCAGTGATATAAATTTTACTTTTTAAAGTATCAAAAAGCTCTTTAGTTAAAGTAAATGAATAATCGTTGTTATCCGATATTTTACCACCTTCCATTAAATTATAGTGTTTAGTAAAAACAGAATCTAACGGCTTCTCGGATTTTAAATGATAATTAAATTGTAAATATTCTTCATTATCCATTAGTTTATTATTCACATAAACTAATCCGTCTTCAATTTTAAAACTATCACCAGGTAAAGCCACACAACGTTTTACAAAATATGTTCTATGATCAACAGGATGTTCATCATCTAAAGGATAATTAAAAACTACTACATCATTTCTTTCTACATCAGGTGTTCCAAACAAACGCATGTAAGGTAAAGACACAATGTCTGAATAATAGCTTTGATTAATAAACGGAATACTAAATACGGTTTTTAATAATCTTGGGCCGTAGGATAATTTATTAATAAACATGTAATCACCTGTCAACAAAGACTTTTCCATGGATGGAGAACTAACAGGCGAAATTTCAAAAAAGAATGAACGAATAATTAATACACAAAAAAACGAAATAGCAATAGCTTTAAGCCATTCGACAATTGATTGTTTTGTTGGTATATACTTTTTCATTTGTTTTATTTAAACACCTGAACAGTTGATTTATTTTTATTGACTAATTGCCCACAAGCGGCATCAATGTCTTTCCCTCTACTTCTACGAACATTCACAATTACCCCTCTTCCCTCTAAATGACGAACAAATGCGTCTAAGCGTTCAGGAGTTGTTTGTTTAAATTCACCATCATCAATAGGATTGTATTCTATAATATTAACCTTAGCGGTAGTTTTCTTGCAAAAGTCTCCTAATTCACGTGCATCCTGAATGCCATCATTAAAATCTTTAAATACGATATATTCAAACGTTACACGAGAACCTGTTTTTTCATAAAAATAATTTAAAGCTTCTTCTAAATTATCTAACGAATTACTTTCGTTGATTGGCATAATGTGATTTCGTTTTTCATCATTTGCCGCATGAAGTGATAATGCTAAATTAAATTTCACATTATCGTCTCCTAACTTCATAATCATTTTAGCAATACCAGCTGTGCTCACTGTAATACGCGAAGGACTCATGCCTAATCCATCAGGAGAAGTAATTCTATCTACCGAACGAATCATTTCCGCATAATTCAACAAAGGTTCTCCCATACCCATATATACAATATTGGTAAGTGTTTGATTATATTTTGTTTCAGCTAAATTCTTTACTAAGGCAACCTGATCGTAGATTTCATCCGCATTTAAATTGCGTAAGCGCTTTAATTTACCAGTTGCGCAAAACTTACAGGTTAAACTACATCCTACTTGAGATGAGATACACGCCGTCATTCGAGTTTTAGTAGGAATTAAAACACCTTCTACAACATTACCGTCAGATAATTTCATAGCGCACTTAATGGTTTTATCACTACTTACCTGCATGTCACTTATCTCAACGGCATTAATGGTAAACGTTTCCTTTAACCAATCCCTTAATGGTTTTGATAAATTAGACATATCATCAAAATTATGAGCTGTTTTTTTCCAAAGCCATTCATAAATTTGTTTCGCACGAAATTTAGGTTCTCCCTTTTCTTTTAGGATTTCTACAATCTGTGCTTCACTTAATGCTCGTATATCTTTTTTAGTTGACATGTTATTTTACAAAGTTATCTATAAATACTGAAAAAGACACATCATTTTCGATGAATAATGCGATTTACAACACATAAAGAGTAGCTCAAGATATTATAAACCACATAGAAACATAGGAAGGCAAGACGAAAAGGAAACATAAGTTTGGAAGCGATGCTTCCAACTATGTGACCTTAGCCGCCAACTCATACTATTCACAAATAAATAACCCTTTTCTATATTTCTATGTGGTTAAATTGAACTTTTACTTCTCTTCATTTGACATAAGTTCTTAAATTTGGGTATGCGTTTTATAACTGCCAATCAGATTTTTTCAGGAAAAGAATATTTACCGGCTAATACTGTATTAGTAGTGAATGATAACGGACTTATAGAAGATATTACAATTAAAGAAAACGTTGAGTTCGTTAATATAGAGCATTTTGAAGGCATTATCTCACCTGGATTCATAAACACTCATTGTCATTTAGAACTAAGTCATTTAAAAAACCTTATCAAACAACAAACAGGCATTGTTGATTTTGGATTAGCTGTTATAAAACATCGAAATGATTTTTTGATGGAATTACAACAAGAAGCCATGCGTTTAGCTGACAAAGAAATGCAAACACAGGGCATTGTAGCTGTTGGAGATATTAGTAATACCAATGAGTCTATTAAAATAAAACAAGAGTCTAATTTATATTATCACACCTTTGTAGAACTTATTTCATTAAATCCTGAGCGTGCGAATTTAGTTTTTGATACTGGAAAACAATTACTATCAGAATATATTAAAGCGCAATTATCAGCATCTCTAGCTCCTCATGCTCCTTACAGTGCTTCGTTAGAATTAATAAAAAAAATAACAGATGATTGCTTTCAATTAAACAAACCTACAAGTATTCATAATCAGGAAAGCAAAGCGGAAAATGATTTTTTAAATTCTAAAACAGGTGATTATTTAAGATTATATGAAACTATAAAAGTTCCGATAGATTATTTTAAAGAAACTGGAAAAAGTAGTCTACAAACTATTATTTCTTCTTTAAATAAAAAAGTAAATACCTTATTAGTTCATAACACATTTAGCAGTAAAGAAGATATTGAAATTGCAAAAAATGTTCATCAACAATTATATTGGTGCCTCTGCCCTAATGCTAATTTATATATCGAAAATACCTTGCCAGATATTAATTTATTAAATTCTAGTGACTGCACTCTAACAATTGGCACCGATAGTTTAGCTAGTAACTCCAATCTCTCTATCATCGATGAAATTAATACTATCTTAAAACATCAACCAAATAATTCATTAGAACTATTATTAAATGCTGCTACATACAATGGTGCAAAATTTTTAGGAATTGAAACCCAATTTGGATTATTGGAGAAAAATAAAAAGTGTGGGATTAATTTAATAGAAGGGCAACCTGGAAACTACTCGGTAAAAAAACTAGCTTAAATTAACCGAAGATGTTAATGTGAATAAAGAGAAATCATCATTGATTTTTTTGAAATCAACTTTTAATTTATTTCCACTTTTCATTCCGATAGTAATAAACCCTAAGCCTGCGCCACCTTTATCACTCATCGTATTATTTTCTAAGTGCTCTAAATAATATGCCTTTAACGCTTTTTCATCATCAAAAGAATTGATGGTGTTAATTTGTTTTTCAAGGGCAGGAATTGATGAATTAGCAACTAAATTAGAAGAGATTACTTTTAAGTTAGCGCCATTCTTAACTAAGATAAAAAAGTTATGTTGTTCGCCTTCCTTATTTTTTTGACCATGCAATAACATGTTTTGTAAGGTCTCAACACTAATAAAGAAAATCTTTTTGATTGGACCTTTTGCAATATCTAAAGACGTAATTTTTTCTTCAACATTACCTTCTAAATTAGAGATGACACTTTGAGACAATTCTCCATAGTGAGAAACCAAAACGGTTTCGTTTTGCTGGTGTTCAGTAAGCATGTGCTCGTACTGCTCCTTAACAAACTCTTTTTCGCTATGTGTGTGTTCGCTCAATATATGTTATTTAAAAAGTCCGTTTACTTCTGCATCAATCATTCTGATTACTTTTCCCAAATCTTCTTTACTTTCAGAAAAATTAATCTCATCAATATCAACAATTAACAATTTACCACCTTCATATGTTGTAATCCAAGCCTCATATCTTTCATTTAGTCTTTTTAAATAATCTAAACGTATTGAGTTTTCATAATCTCTACCACGTTTTTGTATTTGTTTTACTAAAGTTGGAACTGAAGCTCTTAAATAAATAATTAAATCGGGTGCTTTTACTAAACTATCCATTAACTTAAATAAAGTGAAATAGTTTTCGTAGTCGCGTGTTGTCATTAAACCCATTGCATGCAAATTTGGTGCAAAAATGTATGCATCTTCATAAATAGTTCTGTCTTGAACTACTTTTTGTTTGCCTTTTCTAATTTCTTGAACTTGACCGAAACGAGAATTTAAGAAATATACCTGCAAATTGAATGACCAACGCTGCATATCATCGTAAAAATCATTCAAATATGGATTATCATCTGCATCCTCATAATGCGGAGTCCATTTATAATGCTTTGCTAATAGTGACGTTAATGTTGTTTTTCCTGAACCGATATTACCGGCAATTGCTATATGCATAAAATCTCTTTCTAAAATATCTTCGGTTTATAATATACTAAGATACAGTTTTCTATTATTACACAAAACTTTTTTGCGATTTTTTTTAAAAATGTTAAAATTTCAATCATTTTACGGAATTCAACTTTAAATCCGTATTATATTTCGTTAGTATTTGTCTCGTGTCGTTAAATGCTTCTATCATTTTTTGATGATGAACCGTGTTTAAAAAATCAGGTAATTTGGCAGAATCTGTTGCCCATTGAGCAGGAAATAAAATATGCATTTTTTTACTTCCATCACCTCTATAAACCCAAGTTGGAACATAATTAGCATCCCTGAATGAACATGTTTTTTTTGTGTGATTTTTTTGAATCATCAATTTTAAAATAACTCCAGCATCTGTGTATCTCCAATATTGATTGGATAAAAAATTACCCAAACTATACGCCACAAAAGCCGTATCGTTAATAGCTTTTGAATATACTTTTTGAGTGGGACCAATCATGTGTGGATGAGCGCCAATAACTAAAGCTGCGCCTGCTCCTAATGCAAATCGAACAGCATCTTTTTGGGCTTGAGTTGGCTCCGTTACATTTTCAACGCCCATATGATAAAATACCAAAACTATATCAGCACCTTTTTTCTTAGCCATTTTCACAGCCTCAACAATGCCAGCCGAATCAATCACATTCAACATATACTTGTGATCCGAACTTGGATAAGCCCCATTTGTTCCATAAGTATAATTTAAAATTCCAAGCTTCACTCCTTTAACATTTACAATTCTAATAGAATCATGATCCTGCTGATTTAAATAAGTTCCTGCATAACCTAAACCATGTTTTTTAATCACCTCAATTGTTCTTAATAATCCAGCTTCGCGAGTATCCATACTATGATTATTAGCAGTCACTAAAAAATCAAAACCTGCATTTTTCAAAGCTGTGCAATATGCATCCGGACTATTAAATGCTGGATATCCAGCATAAGGCTGAACGGTGCCTGCAAAGGTAGTTTCAAGATTACCTATCGTTATGTCAGCATCTTGTAAATATGGTTTTATGTATTCAAAACTTGGATTAAAATCATACTCTCCATTACTCAATTTAGCATTATTAGTTTGTGGCAAATGGCACATCAAATCGCCCACCAAATTGATTGATATTTCAGAAATAGAATCGGCAGGAGGTGGTAAATAAGTTATTGTTGCAGGCTCATGATAGTCTTTAACTGTTTCTACAACTTCTGCACTTAGTTCCTCTTTAACAACTGTCTTTTCAGTAGTTTTACATGTGCTAAACAAAAATGCAGTAACAACCAACGCAATAAAAATGTAAAAATATTTTAGCATTTTATTTATTTTTTAAATCATTAAGGTAAGCATCGCAAGCAAACTGAACCGTGTTTTGCAAAGGAATAAATTGATAACTGAGCGTTTCTTTGACCCTTTTATTATTATATGAGTTATTATCTAAACAAGCATTAATCGTTTCTTTTGTAATTAATTGCTCTTTGCTCGTAATGAAAGCTTTTATTTTATCTATCCATTTTCCTATTGTCAACAACACCTTACCTGCCTCAATACTTGGTTCTTTTTTACCCAAGGCTTTATGCACTTTTAATAGAATTTCTTTGAAAGAATAATTATTTTCAATCAACACAAATCGTTTACTGAATTCTTTTTTTTCAGTTAATTGAATCATGCAATCCGCTACATCTTTTGCGTCAATAGTAGCACTTGAACCATTAGTATAAAAAGGATTCCCGTGATAACATGTTTCGATTAATTTACCAGAGCTTTGGTGCCAAAAACCAGGTCCTAAAATAATTCCAGGATTTACAATCACTGCATTCAATCCTTCTTCGGTTCCTCGCCAAACTTCACGTTCGCCATTATACTTACTAATTGCATAATCACTGGCGCTTGGAGATGATTTCCAATAAACAGATTCATCAATATTTTTAGTAATATCTGGATTTTGTAACGTAGCAATAGAACTTACATGACATAATGCTTTGATGTTTTTTTCCAGGCAAGCATTTACCAAATTAGCTGTTCCTTCTGCATTAATGCGATGCATTTGTTTATTATCTTTTGAATTAAACGATACAAATCCAGCGCAATGATAAACAGTTTCTATTCCCTCCAAAGCTTCCAACAAAGAATAAACATCACACACATCGGCATCTATCCATTTTATTTTATTAAATAAAATATCAGCATCTGAAGTGTAATAAGAAAATAGTTTTTTGGTTTTTAAAATATCACTCCCTTGTCGTTTAATAGCCACAACTGATTTATTTTGCTGTAAAAGTGCTAAAGCTACGTGCGCTCCTACTAATCCTGTTGCTCCTGTTATTAAATTCATGAATGTTTAAAATCTAAACAAAGGTAAGACTTTGCGCTATAAAAAATAAAGAAAACTGCACTAAGCATCCAAAAGCAAAACCAACATACACTTGATTAGGCGTATGTGCATTTAATTGCAAACGAGCAAAACCAATAAAACCTGCTAAAATTAAACAAACGGATAGTGCTGTAAAAATAGGGATTGGCATAAAGTAACTAATAGCAAATAAAGCACCTATTAAACCACCAACTCCAATCATATGTGCGCTAATTTGCCACCATAAACTAATAATAGCAGCTGATAAAATACAGAAGCCTGCACCAAAAATAAACAACTTAATTGCTGGCCAAATATTAAAATCATAAATCATATAAAACAATCCAAAATAACATAAAGAAGTCATAATTAAAGGGGATGTACGCTCTTTTCGGTTCTCAAGTTTTAAGGAAGACACATAATTTAATTTATATAAAATCAATAAATTTAAGGATGGTAACAAAAAAGTAAATGCAAAAACAGTTAAGGTTAAAACTATCTTTAATTTTAATGGAGTAAATACAAAATAAATAGAATTTGTTAATCCAAAAAATACAATTAAACAACCATAAGTAGCCATTAATAATGGATGAAACACATACGATATGAAATGGGCTATATTCTTCATTCTGTAATAAAATGCTAAAATACATTAAAAAAAATCGAGATAATACAAGATAATAGTATATTTTAAAATCTATTGCTATTTTTGAGTTCTGTATGATTACCTTATTAATTAAAGAAATACGAAGTTTTTTAAGTTCACTAATAGGCTATATTGCCATTGGTGTATTTATTACAGGCATTGGTACTTTTATGTGGTTAGTTCCTACAGAAAGTGCTGGCTCCAATGTTTTAGAAAATGGCTTTGCCAACATCGACCCTTTATTCATATTAGCTCCATGGGTATATTTGTTTTTAATACCTGCTATTACTATGCGAAGTTTTTCCGAAGAAAAGAAAACTGGCACAATTGAATTATTATTAACTCGTCCGTTAACAGAACTGCAAATTGTTTTAGCGAAATATTTTGCTGGAGTGGTTTTAGTCATTGTATCATTACTTCCTACTTTAATTTATTATTACTCAGTTCATCAATTAGGTTATCCAAAAGGTAATATTGATACTGGTGGGATGTGGGGTTCGTATATTGGCTTATTATTTTTAGGAGCTGGGTTTGTTGCCGTGGGCACATTCGCATCTGCTATTTCAGAAAACCAAGTCATTGCTTTTATTATGGCTTTATTACTTTGCTTTATCACTTATGTTGGATTTGATTTTATCGCCTCATCTGGTGTATTTGGAAAATATGATGCTTTTGTAAAAGGATTAGGAATGAACGATCATTATGTTAGTATGAGTCGTGGAGTAATAGATACACGTGATGTAATTTATTTTGTAAGCATTATTGCCTTGTTTAATTTATTATCAAAACTCGTTTTAGAAAGCAGAAAGTGGTAATATGACACAAAAAAAAATGATACGAAAAAGAAAAGATATAGTCATGCTTTTGGCTGTTCTTACTATTGTTATCTTAATAAACTTTGTAGGTTCATTTGTATTCAAACGTTTCGACTTAACCTCAGAAAAAAGATATACTCTATCCGAATCATCTCGCAAACTATTAAAAAGCTTAGATGATATAGTTTATATAAAGGTTTACTTGCAAGGAGATTTTAATCCAAATTTCACCCGTTTAAAAAACGAAACAAAAGAATTACTGGATGAATTTAGAGCATACTCAAATGGGAATTTAGAATACGAATTAATAAACCCTCTTGATAATCCCAGTAAGGAAGAAACAGACAAAATTGAGAAGCAACTTTATGACAAAGGTATTATGCCTGAACAAATTGTTGATAGAAGTTCTCAAAAAGTATCAGAAACATTTATCTGGCCTGGAGCAATTATTACTTATAAAGGTAAGGAAAGTGTTTGGCAAATTTATAAGCGTCAATTAGGATTTGAAGCAGAACAAAGTATAAATAACTCTGTTCAAGAAATGGAGTATGGTTTAACTAATGCCATCCGAAAAACAACCTTAATTAAAAAACCCGAAGTTCTTTTTGTTGAAGGGCATGATGAATTAGATACTATTCGCGGTGCTGATTTCATGCGTTCTGTTGCCGAATATTATAATGTATCTCGTGTAAATATCAATCATAAATTATATGCCTTAAAAGGCGCTGATGCTATTGTGATTGCTCAACCCGATTCGATGTTTGATGAAAAAGATAAATTTATTATCGACCAATTTATCATGCATGGAGGCAAAGTATTATGGTTAATTGACCCCGTTTATGTTAATAGAGATACATTAACCACAAGAGGCTATTCTCTAGGATTTAGAAACGAATTAAATTTAGAGGACATGCTATTTAAATATGGTGTTCGTTTAAATCCAGTTTTAGTACAAGATTTACAATCTGCACAAGTGCCAGTTAATGTTGGATTTAAAATGGGTCAGCCAGACTTTAAACCTTTTTACTGGAATTATTATCCTTTAATTCTTCCCTCTTCTAATCACCCAATCGTTAAAAACTTAGACTTAATTAGAACCGAATATATTGGAACGTTAGATACCGTATTTTCAAGAGACGTTACAAAAACAATTCTATTACAAACCTCAAGATATACCAAAACTCAACCAACTCCTGTAAGAATATTAGCCGCTCAAGTTAAATTAAAACCAAATGAGAGTCAGTATAATAATTCGTTTCAAAACGTTGCGTGTTTATTAGAAGGTCAATTTGAATCGAATTATAAAAACCGTATTACAAGAAGAATTTTAGAAGACAGTCTTTTTGATTTTAAATCTAAAAGTAAGCCTACAAAAATGATTATTGTTGCTGATGGAGATATTGCCAAAAACGAATATCAAAAAGGCACTGGAATGATTTTTCCAGTAGGTTATGATATGTATACCAAACAACAGTTTGCCAACAAAACATTTTTATTAAACTGTATGAATTATCTTTTAGATGATGAGGGATTGCTACAATTACGCTCGAGAGAAGTAAAATTAAGATTACTTGATAAAAAGAAAACAGCTACTCAAGTTGCTAAATGGAAATTTACCAACGTTGGTATTCCATTAATTTTAATTATTTGTTTCGGACTCATTCAATATTATATCCGAAAGAAAAAATACAGCCATTAATTTCGAATTTTTAAATTTTTCAAATGAAAAAATCTACCATTATCATTCTTACCGTATTAATTGCTCTTGCTGGTCTTTCTATTTATATTTATAAAAGCAAAGGAAAAACCTCAACTATTGACAAAGAAGCTAGTAGCTTTAAATACAAAGACACGGCTTCTATCGATAAAATATTTTTAGCTGATAAGGATGGTGGGCAAGTTTTAGTTGAAAAAAAGGAAGGTCGTTGGATTTTAAATGGCAAGCATAATGTTAGACCCGATGTAATTGAGTTACTATTGTACACTATCGCATCAGTAGAAGTAAGATCTCCAGTTTCAAAAAATGGAAAAAATTCTGTTATTAAAATCATGTCTTCAAAATCTACAAAAATTGAAATTTATAGTAAAGGAGAGAAAGTGAAACAATATTTTGTAGGTCATCCAACACAAGATCATTTTGGAACCTATATGATTTTAACGAATTTAGAAACTGGCGAAAATTACGAAGAGCCTTTTATTACTCATATTCCAGGATTTGATGGCTTTTTATCTACTCGTTATAATACAGCGGAAATTGATTGGAGAGATCGTTTATTAATTAATTACCGACCTCCACAAATTAAGCAAATTAAATTGGAGTTACATGAAATGCCAGATAGTTCTTTCATTATTGATTTATTTAGCATGCAGCGTTTTGGTTTAAAAACAAAAAAAGGATCTTTGCCTTATGATGAAGCAAGTATGAAACAATATATCGCTTATTTTCAAAATGTAAACTGTGAATTTGTATTAGATAAAAAAGACAGATTAGTTGATTCTTTATCTAAATCAGCTGTTCCATTTGCTACATTAACGATTACCGACAGAAATGAAAAAAATAACGTGTGTGAATTTTTCCATAAACACGTTGTTCCTGGTAAAAATGAAGAATACGGAATAAACTATAAATACGACCCAGACAGATTATTTGTAAAATATAATGATGGCAAAGAATATGGCGTGGCTCAGTTTTACGTTTTTGGTAAAATTCTACAAACTTACCGATACTTTTTGCCGCAAAAATAATGTTAAAAAGTAGTTTATAAATACATCCTTTTTTGACGTAGTTACAGATTTCATATAGTTAAATTTGGTAGATTAAAAACATAACTATATGAACTTTGTAGTATCATCATCTACTTTATTAAAACACTTAAAATCTATCAGCGGAGTATTAAACTCTAGTAATACTATTCCCATTTTAGATTGTTTTTTATTTGAGCTTAATAATGGCATGCTTACGCTTTTTGCAAGTGATATGGAAACTACTATCACTACTAGTATTAAAGTTGAATCTTCTGAAAATGGAAATTTAGCAATACCTGCAAAAACATTATTAGAAGCATTAAGTAATTTACCTGAGCAACCAATTTCTTTTATCATTGATAATAAAAAATTTAGCGCGAAATTAAAAACTGAAACTGGTGATTATACATTAACAGGTCATAATGGAGATGAATATCCAAAATTACCAAAAGTAGAATCAGCAACATCGGTTATTATTAAAAGTGATGTATTAGGTAACGCTATCAATAAAACTATTTTTGCTACAGGTAACGATGATTTACGCCCTGTAATGAGCGGTGTATTTTGTCAGTTTAATGATGAGAATTCTATTTTTGTTGCAACTGACGCTCACAAATTAGTTCGTTACACTCGTAATGATGCTAAAGCTGGTGCATCTGCCTCTTTTATCATGCCTAAAAAACCTTTAAACGTATTAAAGAATTTATTAGCAGGTATTGATGATGCGGTTAAAGTTGAATTCAATAAAACAAATGCTTACTTCAGTTTTGGAAATATTAATTTAGTATGCCGTTTAATTGATGGTAAATACCCAAATTACGAAGCTGTAATTCCTAAACAAAACCCAAATAAATTAACGGTTGATAGAACCTCTTTCTTAGGCGCTATTCGTCGTGTGAGTGTATTTGCTAATAAAGCAACTCACCAAATTCGTTTAAAAATTGCAGGTAGCCAATTAACTATTTCTGCTGAAGATTTGGATTTTGCTAATGAAGGGCACGAAACATTAATGTGTACTTATGTTGGCGAAGACATGGAAATAGGATTCAACTCTAAATTTGTATTAGAGATGTTAACTAATTTAGAAAGTGACGAAATCACTATTGAAATGAGTGCTCCTAACCGCGCTGGTATTATTGTTCCAACTCAAAAAGCAAATCCAGCTGAAGATGTATTAATGTTGGTTATGCCAGTGATGTTAAACAACTAAACATAAATGTTATAAAAGAAAAAGCGTATGCAAACTAGCATACGCTTTTTTTATGTTCAGAAAAGTCCTTTCTTCTCCTCGGACTTTTTATGGTTCAAACATTCATCTTCATCTAGTTCATCTTCATACGTAACATTATAACCATAAATTGCTTTCAAAGCCGCCCTAGCTTGCCCAACTTCTTTTCCTTTATAAATACATTGATTGGCAATAGTTTCTAGCGCTTCAATGTCTTCCCAGTCTATATTATTCATTTTGTATCATAACTATTGCACAAAGTTACATCACAAAATAATTTATACGACATGAATACATATCGTTTTAAACTTCCTTAACGCTTACTGTGTTTTTTTAACAAAAAAAGTGATCCTAAAACGAATCACCTTAAGCATTTAAAAAATAATTTACAGTTTTATTATTTTTTTAGTAATACATATCCCATTTGTTAGAGTAATCTTTACAAAGTAAATACCCTCTGTATAATTTTGCAGCTGCAAAAAATGCGTTTTATTGTTTACTATTTCTGATAGTATCATTTGACTTGTAATGCTCAATACTTCGATTTTTGAAATATCATACATACTTGCTATTTCTATATATCCATCTGTAGGATTAGGCGCTAAATTTACTTCTATATCATAATCGTTAATCTTAGAGATACTTGTTTCTGTTGTAAAATAAGTTTTAGCAGTATTAGTTACTATAGCAGCATTATAATCAAAATAAATAGATGCCGTATTTTTAATAGTATCTGTTAGCCAATTAGTTTTTGGTTTTATTCGGTATTGCACAAAGCCTATAGAATTTAGTCCTAAATTAATATTATTAAAATTTATAAATAAATTGCTTCCTGATAACTCAATAGTATTGTTATGAGAATAATTAATAATTTCAAAAGTTCCAGCATCTAGCTTACTATCTAAAACATCCTTTATTTTTATATTTATAGCTGATGAATTTCCAGTATTTTGAAAACGAATAGAATAAGTCAACCAATCATTATAATTTGGCACTACTGCAACAGGATATACTTCTTTAACATTTGGATCATATGAGTTAACCACAGAATAACAGAATTGATATATGTTATTAATTGTTACATTATCGCCATTAATTGGTGTTACAGTAGCGCTTACACATATTATATCTCCCGCTTGTGCTGTTGTATCTGTCTTGAATAATAAATTAAAATCAGAGTTATTATTAATTGTTCCAAAATCAGAAATATTGTACGAATAAGTATTTCCTGTAACAGAAGGTGTTAAAGCTCCTGAAGCAGGGCCAACATAAGCAACAGGGCCATTAATCGAAAAAGATACGGTTCCTGAAACACCATTTGCACAATACAAATTATACCAGCGCCCCATATCTCCAGCATTTACAATTAATTCATGGGTTTGTCCAGGAAAAACAATACCATTAGCAACTATCGATTGAATCCCTACATCAAAACCGGGTTTACAAATAACAGGAAAATTCACACTATCTTTTGTAATCTCAGTAGCATTTAATGTAAATAAAGAATCTACCCCAGGGTTAATGCATTGACTCATGTATGGTTTATTTAATGTATCAATCATAACTTTATAAGCGCCCATTGGTACAGCAAAAGTATAGTTAGTAATTGCCCCACCAAATGCTGATCCTAGATAAAAATTGCTACTGTCATATAATCTTACTGCTGCATTTCTTAATCCAAATTCTGAAATACTTGTTTTATTGCAATCGTTGTTTGTGTCATGAAATATAAATCCAGATACTTTTTTATAATCTACACATCCATTAGGATTATTCAACAAATCACCTGGTGCACAAAGTGGATAATTCAAGGTTGTTGAATCCATAGCTGTAATGTAATTTGGTAAACAAGTAAATGGATTAAAAGTGATGTCTAAAGCAGGGACTGGGGTAGATGGAGTTTGGATGAATTTTTGAAGTGTGTTTGGAAAAAGAGGGAAACAAGATATATTATTATGAGAACAAAGTAAAATGTTAAGATTAAATGGCAATTCAGGTAAAGTAACTAATTGATTATACGAACACTTAAGATAGGACAAGGTAGTTGGTAATAATGGCAATGAAATTAAAGCGTTATTAGAGCAATCAAGATAGGATAGTGAAAGTGGTAATGTTGGTAGTTGAACCAATTGGTTATACGCACAATTCAGATATGATAATGACAATGACGATGGTAATGATGTTAATTGATTATTTGAACAATTAATATATGATAATGGCGACGGTAATGATGAAGGCAAAGAAGTTAATTGACAATTATAACATGTAAGATTTAATAAAGAACTAGGTAAGATTGGCAATTGAATTAAAGGGTTTATTGAGCAGTCAAACTCTAAAATAGAATTTGGTAATGAAGGAAAACTCATCAAGCTATTTGACACACAAGACAATTTTTTTAATGAGGTAAAATACTGTATCCCTGTAAAGTCAGCAATTCCCTGAAAATTAACATTTACATTTGTTCTGGTTGTTACCGATAAGTCTGTAATATCCATCTGATTACCGCTCATAGCGGAAGGAACATTGGCTTGTAGCCATGTTACAAAATTAGCGTCTGGTATTGTAACATATGTTTGTGATTTAGATATTTGTATATAGATTACTAAAAATAATAGAGAAAGCAGTTTTTTCATAATAATTTCTTTAATAACTGTAAAAATAAGCTTAGATATGGCTGCTTTAACAGAATTCTGTTATATGTAAGATGTTATTTTATAACTGATAGGTTTTAAGCTATAAGTGATTGATACGCAATTCTTAAATTATACAAAAAACGCTCCCAAACTGGAAGCGTTTTTAATTCATTTTTATAGTTAATTAGTTAATTGCTTTACCGTTAAAATTAACCATGATTAATTCTTCTAATGTAAAACGTTTGCCATCAATAAAAGCAACTAACCAAGCATCTTTTTGTCCTTTACCAATTATTTTTTGGCGAGCTACCTCAGCCTCTTTTAAAGTTGAAAAAGATAATTGAGTAAATCTTGTAATACCATCAGGGTAATTTACTATTTCTGGTGCACCAAATTGTTTTAAGTGATTGTATTTATAGTTTTCAGGATTTCTGTAAGCAGCAATCTGAACCTTAAATACTAATCCTTCAGCACACATATTTCCACCTAAAGACATTAACTTATTGTATACCGCTGCGTCGTTTAAAGATTTTCCTTTAATTTCAGAAAAATCTGGAATTGATGAACCTCCACAAGGCTTAACAGTTGTTTTAATTGGTTCTGTAGGAGTAACGTTTGTATTAGCATCTGTTACATTATTAACCTTAGCATCATTTTTAAAATTATCGGCAGATGCTGTTGTATTCATTAAACTATCCAAAATTGATTTCACAGAAACTTGATTTTTCTTATTTTCAAACTCTGCTGTATATAAGTAAAAATCTTTTTTTATCTCCACAAATTTCTGCAGCTTCTCCACATCAATTTCCTCTTCAATTGGATCCATTCCTTGAACGGTTATTTTTACTTTATAACCACTTCCTGGAGTAATTGCCATTAAATATTTTCCTGTTTTAGAATTAGCGTAATAAGGTCCAATAACTTCATTTGTTTCTTTTTTAACGATTTCGATTCTAGCTTCTGTTGGTTTATCATCAATATAAACACTTCCTTTTAACAAAGCTAAAACAGGCTTTTCTCCTAATATTCCTGGAGTAACCATATAAATATCTTGCTGACCTTTTCCACCTGCACCTCCTCTATTTGAAGAGAAATATCCTACATCTCCTTTTGCATTAATTACATAATATCTATCATCTTCTGTGGTGTTTAAAGGAATACCCATACTCATTGGTTCTACCCAACTATTTTCTTTTTTAATGGAGTACATGATATCATATCCCCCAATACTTTTATGTCCTTCCGAACTAAAAAATAAGGTAATACCATCAGGATGAATGAAAGGAGCATCTTCATTATATTTTGTATTAATTGAAGGTCCTAAATTTACTGCTGGCCCCCAATCTCCATTTACTTTTTCGGATACATATAAATCTCTTTCGCCTAAACCTCCTGGACGCTCAGAAGCAAAATATAAATATCTTCCATCAGATGTAATAGAACAACTTCCTTCCCAATACTCAGAGTTAACATTTGAATTTAATTTCTCGGGCTTACTCCATTCTGCACCATTATAGGTACTCATGTATAAATCACCTGGATTTTTAACATCACTTACAAAAGTGAATAATATTTGACCATCAGGAGATAAGGCCACAGCAGCATCATTAGCATCAGAATTCAACGAAGAAATGCCAACAGGCACATTCCAAGTAGAATCGTTACCTCTTGTAGAAATAAAAATATCTTCATGATAAGTACCTTCTTCTTTATCTGGCTTTAAAAAATCGTTTAGTAATCCACCCGTACTTTTGGTGCCAATGTATGTGTAAATCATAATAGACTCATCTGCCGAAATAACAGGCACACCTTCTGTTTCAGCTGTATTTATAGGCGAACTTATGTTTTGAATATCCGCTACAACCTTTTTAGAAATTAGTTCTTTTCCATTATTACAATTTTGAATCCCTAATTTGGAGTCCTCTATAAAAGCAACATCCTCTTCATCAATTTTATCTCCCTTAGCTGCGATAAAAGTCTCATAAGATGCTATTGCTTCATCAAATTTATAATTTACATGGTATGACTTTGCTAAATAATAGTCAATATCCGGCGATTTATCTGTTCTTTTGATATCCTCAAACAACTCTATAGCTCTAGCTTTTTTCTCGGGATAAAATAACGCTGAATATCCAAGTCGGAACTTATATTCAAGATTTTTTGGAACCTGAGTATACAGTTTATCATAAAGCTCATAAGCCGTTTTAAAATCTTTTTGATCAAAATAATAAGCTGCTTCCGCTTTCACATCTTTATTTTGAGCCACTATTGTAGCTGAAACAAAGCAAATTAAAATTGATAGTAGGCATTTTATTCTTCTCATAATTTTGACTTTTTGGATTTACTATAATTACACCCTATGGATAAACCAAAGTTTACATTTTTATTGAATTTTTATTCGGTAAAACAAATTGATTATTAACAAGCTATCGTTAAAAGCAAAAAAGCCAAACACTTAGTGTTCGGCTTTTAATGTTTTGCAACAAGAATTTTAATTATTTCCCTGCTGGTTTACCTGTTCCCGCTGGTTTTGTAGTTCCAGGAGCTGGTTTTGTAGTATTATTTGCAGCGCCTGGTATTTGAGCTGCTGGCATAGTATCCATTTTTTTCTTCACTAATGGTAAAATATCATCCGCTGGCTCTGTGTATAAAACACTGCCTGTACTTGTATCTAAAACATACTTATAGCCATTTTCTTTAGCAACTAAATCAATTGCTTTTTTAGCTTTTTCATAAATTGGTTTTGATAATTCACCATATTTACGTTGGTAATCTTGTTGCGCTTGACCTTTGAAATCTTCAATTCTCTTGTTTAAATCTTGTAACTCAGTTTCTTTTGTACTAGCTACTAATGCAGAATATGTATCTTTATTCTTCATGTAATCCGCATATTTCGTTTGCAATTCATTATCCATTGTTGCTACTTGATTTTCTAAATCTTTCAAATATTTTTGAGCAACTTCCTGAGCAGTTTTACTTTCAGGCATTGTTGTAATTAAAGAATCTAAACTAATGTGTGCAATTTTTTGAGCCTTTGCTAATGTGATCGTTCCTACAGTGAAGGCAACAATTGCAATTGATTTTACTAAAGTTTTCATTGTTTTTTATTTATTTGCTTTTATTGTTATTTTTTTGATTTGTTATATCCTAAGAAATTTAATACGTCTTCGCTTTTATCATACTTACTATTTGAGTACAAAAGAGAAACTTGACCAGCCTTATCAAATATAAAAGCTAAACCGCTTTTCTCTGCAACCTGTTTAACCGCATTATATACTTTGTCTTGAATAGGTTTTACTAATTCCATACGTTTAGTGAATAATTCGCCATCAACTCCAAATCTTTGTTTTTGAAGATCTTTTACTTCTTTTTCTTTGTTAATGATTTCGTTTTCACGCTTTTTCTTCATATCATCCGTCAATAAAACTGACTCAGCTTGATAGATTTTATAAAGCTTATCTATTTCTGCATATTTAGCTTCAATTTCTTTTTGCCAATCCACTGATATTTTATCTAATTCGGCTTGAGCTGCTTTATACTCAGGAATATTTGAAAGAATATAATCTGTATCTACATAACCCATTTTTTGAGCAAAAGAATACGTTGAGATAGAGATAATTGCTATTAATGATAAAATTAATTTTTTCATACTGTTATTATTTTTTTATTGATTAAACATAACGTGTGCCAAGATACATTTATTTTGGTAATTAACATTTTTTAGACTACAATTCTCCTAACTGAGCTCCTAACGTAAAATGGAACTGTCCTTTTCCGTTACCAGACCCAGGATTACCAGGAATGTTATCAAAGCCCCAACCATAATCTAACCCTAACAATCCAAACATTGGTAAAAATACTCTCAATCCAAAACCAGCGCTTCGCTTAACTTGGAAAGGATTAAAATCTTTATACTTAGCCCATGTATTTCCTGCCTCAGCAAAACCTAAAATAAATATGGTAGCCTGTGGGTTTAATGAAATAGGGTAACGTAATTCCATCGTGTATCTAGCGCATAAAGGATCTCCACTAGTACTAGATAATGAGTTATCAGAATAACCTCTCAATGCAATAATCTCACGAGCAACAAAGTTTTGATATCCACTTAATCCACTTCCTCCCATATAGTAACGCTCGAAAGGAGACACACCAACTGCCTTGTTGTAAGTACCTAAAATACCATATCCAATTTTCGTTCTTAAAACTAAATTCCTTGCTTCTTTTCCTTCAGCAGCTTTCTTGTTAGTTAATTGCGTATACCACTCAGCAGTAAATTTATATTTTTGATATTCAATAAATTTATATTTTTCATTGACAGGTAACGATGAATAATCCTTACCGTTGAAAAGAGAATATGGAGGAGTGAATTGACCTAGTAAGGAAAAATTAGATCCGTTTTTTGGAAAGATAGGTCCATCAATACTATTTCTAGAAATATTTATTTTACCATTAAAATCATTCGCATAACCATTAGCTAAAATAAAATATGGGTAATTTTGTAATTCGTAATAGTTATAACTCATTTCTGTATAAATAGAGAAAAAGTCATCTGGCTTCTTTAAACGTTTACCAAATCCAACAGATCCTCCAATAATAGTCATCGTACTACGTTTTGGATTTATGATTTTATTTCCTTCTGAATCTTTAGTGTATTTTTTTTCTCCAGTTGAATTAAATAAAGAATAGAATGCAGAAATACTTAATGAATTAGGCTTTTTACCTCCTAACCAAGGCTCAGTAAAAGATAAGTTATAAGACTGATAGTAAACACCATTCGTTTGAGCTCTAATACTAAATTTCTGTCCATCACCCGTTGGAAGTGGACTCCAAGCAGATGGCTTGAAAATATTTCTCATAGAGAAATTATTGAATGATAAACCTAAAGTTCCCACAACACGGCCACCACCCCAGCCTCCAGATAACTCTACCTGATCTGATGGTTTTTCTTCTACTTTATATTCAATATCAACAGTTCCATCAGCTGGGTTAGGTGTTGGAGTAACTCCTAATTTTTCAGGATCAAAGTAACCTAACTGACTTAACTCACGTTGAGTACGAATGATATCTGAACGACGAAATAATTGTCCTGGACGAGTTCTAATTTCTCTATAAATCACATGGTCATTAGTTTTCGTATTCCCCATAACAGTTACTTTATTGATAGTAGCCTGTTTACCCTCATACATATGAATTTCTAAATCAATAGTATCATTATGAATATTAACTTCTTGAGGTTGAACATTAAAAAACAAATAACCATCATCCATGTATAACGACGAAATATCATAACCATTTGGATTCATAAATAATTTTTGATCCAATAAGGATTGGTCAAAAACTTCGCCTTTCTTAATGTTTAAAATAGTATCTAGTTGACCGCTGCGATATTTAGCATTTCCAAACCACTTAATATCTCCAAAATAGTATTTATGCCCTTCATCAATAGTAATATCAATATTTACTCTGTTCTTTTTCACAAAGTAAACAGTGTCTTTACTAATTCTAGCATCTCTATAACCTTTACTATTATATTTTTCGATAACAGCGGGTAAATCTTTTTCTAAATTTTCTTCTAAATATTTTCCTGAATTCCAAAATGTATATAACCTAAATGGTTTACTATCTTTCATTTTGTTGCGTAACTTCCAATCTTTAACAACAGTGTTTCCTTCTATGTTTAAATTTTTGATGCGAACTTTTTTACCCTTTGTAACATTTATGTAAACTATCACATGAGGTGTTTTAGCTGTTTTATCAGCCTCAGTAGTTATATCTACTTTTGCATGATAAAATCCTTTGTTCACATAAAAATCTCTAACCACATTTTTAATATATCCTAATGTGTAATCTGTAACAACCTTTTCTCTTACTAATCTAATTTTTCCTCTGATTTCGTCTGCATCATTTTTCTTTACTTTACCTCTGAACGAAAATTTTGATAAGCGTGGTTTCTCAACAACTGATATTTTTAAGAACGCATCGTTACCAATTGTTTTTACCAAATAAATTTTTACATCTTCAAATAAACTTTGTTTCCATAAATTTTTTAAAGCTTCCGAAATTTTATCTCCAGGTATTTGCACTTTATCTCCGTAGTTAATCCCAGACAATAAGCGAACAATATTTTTATCTGTAAATTCTGAACACTCCACCTCAATACCTGCGATTGTATATTCTTTAGGCTTTGACCAATCCAAAGGATCAGCTGAAATTGGTTCCATAGGAACCACTTGAGCAAAATTTAATTTGCAAAGTATTAAAAGGAAAAATAAAGTGGGATATTTTAAAAATGTCATTTATTTAGTTTGAGTTATTTGCTCACTTATTTTTCCGAAGCGGCGTTCGCGGTTTTGATAATTTAAAATAGCTTCATACAAATCGTCTTTACGAAAATCTGGCCACAACTTTTCTGTAAAATAAAATTCTGCGTATGCCAATTGCCATAACAAGAAATTACTGATACGGTGTTCGCCACTAGTACGTATCATTAATTCTGGGTCAGGAATATTTTTGGTACACAAGTATTGTTCAATATGTTTTTCGGTAATATCCTCTGAATTTAAATTTCCATTCTTAACGTCAGATGAAATATGTTTGATAGCGTCTATTAATTCCCATTTAGAAGAATAACTTAATGCAAGCACTAATGTTAAACCAGTATTTTTAGAAGTTACTTCAATAGATTCGTTTAATTCTTGTAAACATGCAGGTGGTAGTGAATTTAAATTACCTATTGCTTGAAGACGTACATTTTTTTTGTTTAACTGAGGTGTTTCGGCACTAATGGTAGATACTAATAATTCCATTAAAGCATCCACTTCTTCTTTCGGGCGGTTCCAGTTTTCTGTACTAAATGCGTAGAGAGTAATATATTTTACACCTACCTCACCAGCTGCTTCTACAACGGATCTTACAGAGTTTACACCTTCATAATGACCATAGATTCGGTTCTCGCCTTGTTGTTTAGCCCAACGACCATTTCCATCCATAATGATGGCAATGTGTTGTGGAACTTTTTGTTTATCTATTTGTTCTATTAGGCTCATTTATTTCAGAACCACGAATTTACACTTTTACCTGAAATAGCACAAATATTAGATGGTTTTAGTCTTAAAAGGTGTTAAATGGATTAACCCCTTAATTAAACAAAAAACGCCAGATGATTATCTGGCGTTTTTTAATGAAATTGGTATTATAGTTTTGCTTTAATCTCAACCATATCATAGCCTTCAATGATATCATCCACTTTAATATCATTAAATCCATCAATATTTAAACCACACTCGTAGTTAGCAGTCACTTCTTTCACATCGTCTTTGAAACGTTTTAACGAACCTAAAGAACCTGTATGAATTACAATACCGTCACGAATCACGCGAACTTTAGTGTTACGCATTACTTTTCCATCAAGAACGTAAGCACCAGCAATGGTACCAACTTTAGTGATATTAAATACTTCACGAACAACGATGTTACATACGATTTTCTCTTCGAATTCAGGAGCTAACATTCCTTCCATCGCAGCTTTCACTTCGTTGATAGCATCGTAAATAATTGAATATAAACGGATATCAATTTCTTCTGTTTCAGCTAATTTACGAGCAGTTACAGATGGACGAACTTGGAAACCAACGATAATAGCATTTGATGCACTTGCTAACATAACGTCAGTTTCGCTAATTGCACCAACTGACTTATGAATGATATTAACTTGAATTTTCTCAGTAGACAATTTTAATAATGAATCAGATAAAGCCTCAATAGAACCATCCACATCACCTTTAACAATCACATTTAATTCCTTGAAATCACCTATCGCTAAACGACGGCCAATCTCATCCAATGTAATATGTTTTTGAGTACGAATACCTTGCTCACGCTGTAATTGTAAACGCTTATTAGCTAATTCACGTGCTTCACGCTCATCACTCATCACGTTAAATTTATCACCTGCAGTAGGTGCTCCATTTAAACCTAATAATTGAACTGGCATGGAAGGACCTGCTTCTTTTACATTTAATCCATGCTCATTAGTCATCGCTTTTACTCTACCACTATAACATCCTGCTACAACAATATCTCCAACTCTCATTGTTCCTTTTTGAACAATAATATCTACTACGTGACCACGACCTTTATCTAATTTCGCTTCGATTACTGTACCAGACGCTTTAGTTTTAGGATTCGCTTTTAATTCTAAAATTTCTGCTTCTAAAACTACTTTCTCTAATAATAGATCAATATTTTTACCCATTTTAGCCGAAATCTCTTGACACTGAACTTTTCCACCCCACTCTTCCACCAAAATATTCATAGCAGCTAATGCTTCACGAATTTTATCTGGATTTGCACCTGGCTTATCGATTTTATTAATAGCAATAATCATTGGCGAACCTGCTGCCTGAGCGTGATTAATTGCTTCTTTTGTTTGAGGCATCACACTATCATCGGCTGCAACCACAATAATAACAACATCGGTTACTTTAGCTCCACGAGCACGCATTGCAGTGAAGGCCTCGTGACCTGGAGTATCTAAGAACGTAATTGATTTACCACTTTCCATTTTTACGTTATAACTACCAATGTGTTGAGTGATTCCACCCGCTTCACCAGCTATAACGTTAGATTTACGGATATAATCTAATAAAGATGTTTTACCGTGATCAACGTGACCCATGATGGTAACGATTGGTGGACGCTCTACTAAATCTTCTGGGTTTTCAGCTTCTTGTTCTTCAATTGCTTCTTGAACCTCAACACTTACAAACTCTGTTTTATAACCAAACTCTTCGGCTACAATCGCTAAAGTTTCAGCATCTAAACGTTGGTTAATCGACACGAATAAACCTAAGCTCATACATGTAGAAATAATTTGCGTTACTGACACATTCATCATTTGCGCTAATTGATTAGCCGAAACGAATTCAGTTACTTTTAATGTTTTCTTTTCTAAGTCTGATGCTTCTTGTTCATCAGCCATTTTCTCTCTCACATCATCACGCTTATCTCTACGGTATTTTGATGTTTTAGATTTAGAACCTTTGCTACTTAAACGAGCTAAAGTTTCTTTAATTTGAGCTTGAATTTCAACATCCGTTAATGCAGGACGAGCTTCACGAGCAGCTGGTTTTTTTGCACGAGGATCACCATATTTTTCTTTGGCTCTGTCCTTAGCAATTTGAGCTTGCTCTGTGCCAACTTTTTTAATTTCCTCTTGGCTCATGCCGCCCTTACGAATACGCTTACGTTTTTTCTTATCGGCCGCATTTCCAGCAGCTGTATTTGGTGCGCCACCTTTTTTAACTTCCTTAATTACAGGTAATTCGATTTTACCCATAATTTTTGGACCTTCTAATTTTTGATAAACCGTTTCATGAAAAACTTCTTTTTGCTCTTCAGCTTCAGGAACTACTTCCACTTGAGGTGTTTCAACTACAACTGGTTTTCCTTCTTCGGCAACAACTTCATCTTCTTTTTTCTTCTTAGCCTTTGTAGCTTTAGTCGCTTTTTCCTCAGCAGCTTTTTCCTCTTCTTTTTCTTTTTTAGTCTTTTTGTCTGGTTTAGTTTTTTGATTTAATGAACTTAAATCTAACTTACCTAAAACTTTTGGACCAGAAATAACATTAGAGCCTTCTGTAACTTCAACTGCAGGTGTTTCTGCAACCTTTTCTACTTTTACTGTAGCTTCTTGAGCAGCCTTTAATTTTGCTGCTGCTTCTTCTGCTTTTTTCTTTTCTTCGGCTGCTTTTGCAGCAGCAGCAGCTAATATTTCACGTTCACGTTGTTCTTCCAATTCTTTAGCTTTGGCAGCTTTAGTATCTTCAACAACAATCGACTCGCGTTTTAATTTATTAAGATTTAAGCCAACGTGTTGAGCTTCTTCTTTAGCAGATTTATCCCCAGAAAATTCTTTTGATAACAAAGAATATTCTTCATCACCAATTTTAGCATTAGGGTTATTTTCTACTGGGCGACCTTTTGCAGCAAGAAATTCTGTAATCTTTCCTAGAGATAGATTAAATTCCTTTGCTACTTTACTTAATCGCATTGTTTTTGCGTCTGACATATTATTTATTTCCTCGTCTTTTATGTATCAAAATTTGCCTTTTTATTTTTTAAAAGAAAGCTAACTTTTAAACTTAACTATAAGTTAATGTAACTATTAATCTTCGAACTCAGATTGTAATACTTGCTTAACATCTTCGATTACATCTTCTGTTAATCCTGTTCTACGAACTAAATCTGCCACATCTAATTCTAATACAGATTTAGCTGTATCACAACCGATAGCTTGTAAAGCATTAATTACAGATTCCTCAATCTCATCAGAGAATTCAATTAAGTCAACATCTTCAACATCTGTAGCAGTATCTTCATTATCACGGAATACATCAATTTCGTATCCAGTTAATTTACCAGCTAATTTAATATTGTATCCACCTTTACCAATTGCTAATGAAATTTGATCAGGTTTTAAGAAAACTTCAGCACGCTTAGTATCTTCATTTAATTTAACTGAAGTAACTTTTGCAGGGCTTAATGCTCTTTGAATTAATAATTGAGCGTTAGATGTGTAGTTAATCACATCAATATTTTCATTTTTTAACTCACGAACAATGCCGTGAATACGAGAACCTTTCATACCAACACAAGCTCCAACTGGGTCAATTCTGTCGTCATACGATTCAACAGCAACTTTAGCTCTCTCTCCTGGTTCGCGAACAATTTTCTTAATCGTGATTAAACCATCAAAAACTTCAGGAACTTCCATCTCAAATAAACGCTCTAAAAAAGTTGGCGCTGTACGAGACATGATAACTGAAGGTGTTCCATTTTTTAATTCTACTTTATACACAACAGCTTTTACTGAATCTCCTTTTTTGAAGAAATCAGAAGGAATTTGTTCTGTTTTAGGTAATAATAACTCATTCCCTTCATCATCCAATAACATAATTTCTTTTTTCCAAACTTGGTAAACCTCAGCGTTGATAATATCTCCAACACGCTCTTTGTATTTATTGTAAATACCAGTTTTTTCTAATTCGAGAATTTTTTGAACTAAGTTTTGACGCACTGATAATACATTACGACGACCAATCTCATCTAACTTTACTAATTCAGTTACCTCTTCACCAATTTCAAAATCAGGCTCAATCTTATGAGCATCTGTTAAACTAATATGTTTGTTTGGATCATAATCAAAAGAATCCTCAGCAAACTCATCATCTACAATTGTTCTGTTTTTATAAATCTCGATATCTCCTTTATCAGGGTTTACGATAATATCGAAGTTTTTATCTGAACCATATTTTTTGATTAACATAGTACGAAATACATCTTCGATGATGCTCATTAACGTTGCGCGATCAATGTTTTTGTCTTCTTTAAATAACGAGAATGATTCAATTAAATTTACACTTTCCATTGTTTTGTTTTTTTAAAATGGTAATACTGATTTTGTTTCTTTTGTTTGATTATATGTTAATGTTATGTCTTCTACTACGGTATGATTTCCTTTTCCAACAGGTTTTTTCTCTCTTCTAGTTTCTTCAAGTACAAATTCATTTTCATTGGCACTTTTTAAAATTCCTTCGTGCTTAGCACCCTCTTTTGTTACTACTTTTACTTTAGTTCCAATATATTTTTGATACTGTTGCAATACTTTAAACGATTCTGTTGCCCCTGGTGAAGAAACTTGTAATTCAAAATCTTCTTTTTCTCTATCTAAACGACCTTCCACAAATCTACTTAACGCCACACAATCAGCAATTAAAATATGATTAGGAGCATCAATATAAATTTCAATGACACTTCCTTTTAATATCTTAACTTCCACCAAAAACTTATCAGTACCAGCAAAATGCTCGTTCACTAAATCTATTATTGTTTGTTTGTTTATCATAATTAAGTAAAATAAAAAAGGGACTTATCGGTCCCTCATCTTTTCTATCTTCTATTTTGCGGATACAAATGTAAGCATATCTTTCTTAAAAACCAAATAATATTAATACAACAAAATATGATTTTTGTCGTTAAATTAGACAAGCAGTCCCTGAACAGATACGTTTAACCGTTTTTTATTTCTTACCGTCCCACAATTAGAGATAAAGGACATAACATTAAGAATCATGAAAACAATAGAAAAAACAAACAGCTGCGGTACTTTACTTACAATTTTATCACTTTTTGCCTCTAGCTTGGCCTTTTCGCAAGAAAAAAGCAAATTCCTAAACGAAAAACCCGAAGACTTAATTGTGAGTGGGTATATTATTGGCGGAGTCGCTATTTTTGGAATTTTAATTTTTCTTATCTCTAAAATTGTAGCCAAATACTCAAAAGAGGAGGACACAAACAGAAAAATTACTAGAACTTTTTCTCATCGCCATCATCACCATCATAATAAGGTAGTAAAAAAATCAGCTTAGTAAAACTGAGAAGAGGGTGTTTTTGAGCTCAAATTGTGATATATTTTATTACAAAAAAGCCATTATTTGATTAAATGTTTGATAAACAGTTAATTACTTAACGGCTTTTTTTTTTGTTTTTTAATTCATACAACTATCTTTGTCCCGAATTTTAAAACTAAAACACAATGTCAGACATTTCATCAAAAGTAACATCTATCATCGTTGATAAATTAGGTGTAGAAGAAAAAGAAGTAACTCCAGCAGCAAGTTTCACTAACGACTTAGGAGCAGATTCTTTAGATACAGTTGAATTAATCATGGAATTTGAAAAAGAATTTAATATCGCTATTCCAGACGATCAAGCTGAAAAAATTGCTACTGTAGGAGATGCTATCTCTTATATCGAAGCAAACGCAAAAAACTAAGAACTCACTTTAAAAAATTATTCTTTATGCAATTTAAGCGCGTAGTAGTTACGGGACTTGGTGCTGTTACACCTTTGGGCAGTAATGTTAACGATTATTGGACAAATCTAATTAATGGCGTAAGCGGTGCCGGACCTATTACTCGTTTTGATGCATCTAAATTTAAAACCCGCTTTGCTTGCGAAGTGAAAGGTTTTAAAATAGAAGATTATTTTGACAGAAAAGAGGCTCAACGTTTAGATGCTTTCTCTCATTACGGTATTGCTGCTTCTGTACAAGCAGTGGCAGATGCTGGATTAGATGCAGAAGGTATTGATAAAAACGAAATTGGTGTTATTTGGGGATCAGGTATTGGTGGTTTAGACACTTTCCAAACTGAAACATTTAACTTTGCAAAAGGTGATGGTAATCCTCGTTTTAACCCTTTCTTTATTCCAAAAATGATTGCTGATATTTGTTCAGGACATATATCCATGCGTTTTGGATTTAGAGGTCCTAACTTCACAACAGTTTCTGCTTGTGCTTCATCAACATCCGCTTTAATTGACGCTTTTACTTATATTAAATTAGGTAAAGCTAATGCTATTGTAGCTGGCGGTTCTGAAGCTGCTATTAACGAAAGTGGTATTGGTGGTTTTAACGCTTGCCAAGCTATGAGTACTAGAAACGAAAGTCCCGAAACTGCTTCTCGACCTTATGATGTAGACCGTGATGGTTTTGTATTAGGCGAAGGTGGTGTTGCTTTAATTTTAGAAGATTTAGATCATGCCCTTGCAAGAGGTGCGAAAATTTATGCCGAAATTATTGGTGGTGGTATGAGTGCAGATGCACACCATATTACTGCTCCACATCCAGAAGGTTTAGGTGCAACTTTAGTAATGCAACGTGCTTTAAAAGATGCTGGAATAGGTCCTGAGGTTGTAGATTACATCAACACTCACGGAACAAGTACTCCATTAGGTGATTTAGCTGAATTAAAAGCAATCACTACAGTATTTGGTGAACAAGCATTTAAAATGAATATTAGCTCAACAAAATCAATGACTGGCCATTTATTAGGTGCAGCTGGTGCTATTGAAGCTATGGCTACGGTGTTAGCGGTTCAAAATGATATTGCCCCACCAACTATTAACAATACAAACCCAGATCCAGGTTTAGACCCACGTTTAAACTTAACGTTTAACAAAGCTCAAAAACGTACTATTAATTATGCAATTAGTAACACGTTTGGTTTTGGTGGACATAATGCTGCGGTTGTTGTTAAAAAATACACCGCTTAATTTAATTTATTGCTTTGATAAAACTTTTATCAGCTTTAACACCACTCTCAAAACAAGATAAAGAGTTTAAACGTAAACTCAAAAATATTTTAGGATTTAGTCCTAACAATATTGCTTTGTATAAACAAGCGTTTAGACACAGCTCTTCCTCTAAAGAAATTACCGAACATTTGCAAAGTAATGAGCGCCTTGAGTTTTTAGGTGATGCTATACTTGGTGCTGTAGTTGCCGAATATTTATTTAAACTCTTCCCCAAAAAAGACGAAGGTTTTTTAACACAAATGCGAAGCCGCATTGTGAACGGGCAAAATTTATTTATGCTCTCCAAAAAATTTGGCTTTGATATATTGCTCAACTCACGCTTAACCAAAAAAGAAAAAGTAAGTTCTAGCGCTTATGGCGATGTATTTGAAGCCTTTATTGGCGCTGTATTTTTAGATAAAGGATTTGATGTGACCCGTAAATTTATTTTGAATAGAATTATTAAAGCACATCTCGACATTAATGAATTGTTGCAAAATGACACGGACTACAAATCGCAATTTCAGATTTTGATGCAGCGACAAAAAAAGCAATTTGAATACAGCATTTTGAAAGAAGAGCATAATGGTAAAGAAAAAACCTATACCATTCAATTATCTATAGATGGTGTGGAGCAAGGAGTGTTTGAACACAAATCGAAAAAAGTAGCCGAACAAAAAGTAGCGCAATTAGTGTTGGAAAAATTAGCGAATGAGAATTAAGTTATTGCTTAATTTATTTTTACCTTATTTTGTTATAGAATACACATACCCTTTATTACGGTTATATTTTCCAAATATTTTTAGGAGATATTCTATGTCATCGGTTTGCATAAAATCAGGGCATTTTTCAACGGCTGCATAATTTTCTTTATCTGTTGTTACTCCCCAAAGTGTTACTCGAGTACTGCTATCATGTGCCATTTTTATTTGCTGAGCCGTTACACTTTCATACTGCATGGATAAACCAAAATAGCCGTTTTGGCGGGCTGTTTTTAAACTATAATCAAATTCGTTATTCAGTAAAAACAATTTAATATCTGGGTTGATGCTTTTGATATAGTTTAAAAAATTAACTTCTGGATGCTCAATAAAAATATTATGTACCATCGCATATTTTTCAATGGCTCTCACAAGTGCTCTGCCAAATAATTTGTAATACGCTTCTTTTTCCGCCTCATCTACATGCGATTTACAATCCAACGTAAACACATAATTATGCGGGTAAGCTATTTTATCCATAAACTCATCAAAGGAGAGAACTTCCAAATTATTAAACAGCGTAGAGTTCATTTTACAGTTATTTATATCCGACCAATTTAAATCTCTGATATAACCGCTACAAGATGAAAGACTGTTTAAGTTTTCATCATGATAAATAACTAACACACTATCCTTTGTTACTTGAACATCCATTTCGGTGCCATCAGCACCTCTATCTAAACAAGATTGAAAACTTTCGAGTGTATTAACTGGATAAATAGATTGAGAGCCCATGCCTGCATGTCCAAAACATCCAATTTCATTATTGTTTAAGTTTTCTAAATTAAACGTAGCAGGGTCTTTAGTGCAGGACACTAAAGTGAAGAGAATAAATATGCTGAGTATTTTTGACACGCTTCATAAAAGTAATAAATAGTATTACAAAAATGAACTTGTAGTTAAAATTAACCACATACCTGCCTGTCGGCAGACAGGGAAACATAGTAATAAAACAAGGATAAGTTCGGGATAGAAAACTTTGTTTTGACATAGAACCCTATGAAACAGCAAAGCTGTCTTTTGCCTCCTTTCACCTGGATGTTAAACTATGTGCCTATGTGGTTTAATACTTTTAAATTATGCTCAGTCCTTTTATAGTTCTCGACTCCCTGTCTGCCGACAAGGCAGGCGCTCGAACTGACAAAATTGATAATACTAAATTTAAAATAAAAAGCCCCCGCCAATTGGCGGGGGCTTTTTGTTAAACTACTAGCTTCTTGTAACGAGGGCGTTTTGGCTCCACATTACCTAAACGTTTTTTTCGATTCTCTTCATATTCTGAATAACCGCCTTCGAACCAGTAAACTGAACTATCTCCTTCAAATGCTAAAATATGTGTACACACACGATCTAAAAACCATCTATCGTGACTAATGATTACAGCACAACCTGCAAAGTTTTCTAAACCTTCTTCTAAAGCACGTAATGTATTTACATCTAAATCATTGGTAGGCTCATCTAATAACAACACGTTACCTTCATTTTTTAAAGCCATCGCTAAATGTAAACGATTACGTTCTCCACCTGACAATACTCCTACTTTTTTTCCTTGATCGCTTCCACCAAAATTGAAACGAGAAATATAAGCTCTGGCATTCATTGGTTTGCCGCCTAAAGTAATGTTATCTAAACCACCGCTTAAAACATCATATACTGTTTTATTTGGGTCTAACTCTTTGTGATTTTGATCGACATAAGAAATTTTCACGGTTGGTCCTACTTTAAATTCACCTGAGTTTGGTTTTTCTTCGCCCATAATCATACGGAACAAGGTTGTTTTACCAGCACCGTTTGGCCCAATAATACCAACTATTCCTGCAGGGGGCAATTTAAAGTTTAAGTGTTCGTATAATAATCTATCTCCAAATCCTTTTGATACATCAATAGCTTCAATCACTTCATTCCCTAAACGTGGGCCATTAGGAATGAAGATTTCTAATTTTTCTTCTTTATCCTTAATATCTTCGTTCATCATTTTATCGTAGTTATTTAAACGGGCTTTTTGTTTCACACCACGTCCTTTCACTCCCTGGCGAACCCAATCTAACTCACGCGCTAATGTTTTTTGACGCTTAGATTCGGTTTTCTCTTCTTGTTTTAAACGATTTCCTTTTTGCTCTAACCAAGATGAGTAGTTTCCTTTCCAAGGAATACCTTCGCCACGGTCTAATTCTAAAATCCAACCAGCTACGTTATCCAAGAAATAACGATCATGGGTTACTGCAATAACAGTTCCTTTGTATTGTTGTAAATGTTGCTCTAACCAATCAACCGATTCAGCATCTAAGTGGTTGGTAGGCTCATCTAATAATAAAATATCTGGTTCTTGTAATAATAAACGACATAAAGCCACACGACGACGCTCACCACCAGATAAAATTTTAATTGGCGTGTTGCTCTCTGCACAACGTAATGCATCCATAGCGCGCTCTAATCGAGAATCTAAGTTCCATAAATCATGCTGGTCGATTAACTCTTGTAATTGCGCTTGACGATTAATTAACTTGTCCATTTTATCTGGATCGTTTAAAATTTCTTCGTCCATGAATTTGTTGTTAACCTCTTCAAACTCATTTAATATATCCACATGTTTTTGAGCCCCTTCACGAACTACTTCAATAACTGTTTTACTTTCATCTAAGTTTGGTTCTTGCTCTAGTAAACCAATGCTATATCCAGGTGATTGGTGAATTTCTCCTAAGTAATCTTTATCAATACCCGCCATAATGCGCAATAATGATGATTTACCTGAACCGTTTAAACCTAAAACACCAATTTTAGCTCCATAATAAAAGGAGATATAGATATCTTTTAATACTTGTTTTTGTGGTGGATGTATCTTAGATACATTTACCATACTGTAAATAATTTGTCTTCCTACTTCTGACATGATAAAAAATTTGAGGCTATAAAGTTAGTAGAAAAAGCCAATAAATAAAGGACATAACTGAAAAAAGGTGTAAAATATTACACCTTTTAAATTATTAAAAACACCATTGTATTACCTAACTTTTTAATTTCCAGATTTTATAGTAATCTGTTGTAATTTGCTTAAGAACGTGTTTTACAGCTCCAGCCCAGAAATTACGTAAACCAATACCAACTGGTTTACCAACTATACGCTCCATAATTAAAACATTTTTAGTTTTGATATCAAAAATGGTAACATAAAATACAGCTTCATCTAATGACTTATTGAAACTTTCAACTATAAAAGTCACCCCAATACCTTCTGTTTTTTCTCCACCTTTTAGTTTTGCGATTATATCTTTCACTGTTTTTTGAGCATCATCAAACTTATATGAGTTAAACGTCATCAACTCTTCGGAATTGATATTAGCATTTAATTTTTCTGTAGCAACTACATCATAAAACACGTCATCTTTATGAAAAGCCTCCTTAATTTTAAAATTTTTAGGCTCGGTCAAAATAATTGAGTTCCAAGCTGGAATCCATTTATTTTTCAAATCGGCACCAGAAGCAGCTCCTGCGCCCATAGCTTGATCGAACTGTCCAATCATTTTAGCCTTTGAAAAGTTTAAACCATACCATACAATGGTATTAGACGTGAAAACTTCCTTGGCAGTGTTTTGAGAAAAAACACCAAAGGAAACTGCAAGTAATAAGCTTAAAATTATTTTTTTCATAATCTGTTTATAATAAAATATTGATACACGAAGTTAATGCTTGTTAACTAAAATTCAAGTGACATAAATCAGCCTTTTGGAAAATAAACAACATGTTTTTCGTTGTACATTCTTATATATTTTGTCGCAAATTCTTTTTTCTTTTTTTTATTCAGCGTGCTAAATTCTTTATAAATAGCTTCATCTCTTTTCAGATATTCTTCTAGTTTTTCGACACTAAACTGAACAATTTCTCCACTGTAAAAATCAAATAAATACTGCCTAATTTCTCTTGTTTTTGCAGCAGTACTATTCATAGGCGCATTCATAAAAGGATCGTAACCTGGAGAATATCCAACTACTTCAACCGTGCCAATAAAGTTGCTAATGGCACCAAATACAGGAATTCTGAAAAAATTATTATCCTGATTGATATAGATGATATTATTTTGACAATAACCCCAAACCTTTTCTGTTTTTACTTTTGCCTCAGCACCGTCCCTTTCAACATAATCAATCATTTCTTGTTCTTCCAGTAATTTTGAATAGAAATCGAGTTGATCTTTATTAATTTTGGTGTTAATTTTTTCTTTTGGAATGGGCCAATTATATCTAAAATCTTGATAACTAAGATACAAGCCTTCGTATAAGCGAAAATCTTTGGCATAAGCGACAGAATCTTGAGCTCTTAGCTGGATTTGCAAGAAACAAAAAAAAGACAAAAACAATACGTATCGCATATTGTAAATATCTAAATAATTTGTAACTTAATCGTATAATTTTTCTGGAATGAGGCTGTATTTTGCATTTTTTATGGTATCGATTTTTTTTAAAACAAGCGCACAGTCTGTTTTTAATGCTGATTTAATTAAAAAAATAGAATACAGTTTACCAGCTGATAAAATTCAGGTTTTAATTCTAGTAAAGCCAAATACTGAAATAAACTATTCTCAATTTTCTGATGTTAAATTAAATTATCAAGCAGGAAATATTCATTCAATCACAAGTAGCATTGAAACTATACAAGAGATTTCGAAATTAAAAAACGTTTGCAGAATTGAATATACAGAACGTAAAATTCAGTTAATGGGCGATACTTGTGTTGTGAGAAACAGGATTAAGGATATCAAATTAGGAACTCCTCCTCTATCACAACCATATGATGGTGATGGAGTCATCATTGGTATTATTGATTCAGGAACTGATTTTAATCATCCTGATTTCAAAGATATCAATGGAAAATCGAGAATTAAGTATTTGTGGGATATGAATAAGCCAACTGCGGCAAACACTCCTACTCCTTTTGGATATGGCCAAGAGTGGACCAATACCCAAATTGATTTAGGGCAATGCACTCACGACGATTTAGCGCACTTCGGGCATGGTACCAATAGTTCGGGAATAGCAGCTGGTAATGGATATTCAGTAAATAAATATGAGGGAATGGCTCCCAAGGCAGATATTATTGTAGTAGCTTTAGATTTCAATAGACCTGGATTTACTATTTCAGATGCCTTACAATATATTGTATCAAAAGCTCAATTATTAAATAAACCTTTAGTAGTTAATGCTAGTGTTGGCGACTACTATGGAAGTCATGACGGTACGGATTTAGAATCTCAAATAATTAATAACATGATTGCAAATATTCCTGGACGGGCATTAGTAGCTGCAGCTGGAAATGCTGGTCCTGTTAAATTTCATGTTGGTTATAATATCACAAGTACCGACACAAACTTTACATGGATTAAAAATAATGGTAATCGCATTTATGTTTCTGAATTTGCTGATACCAATCAAATTAAAAATGTAAAATACAGTGTAAATGTCACTAATCCAGCATTTACAGACTTAGGAAATATATCCTTTAAAAATTATAATTACGCTCTTAATACTATTAAAAGAGATACCATTTATTATAATTCAAACAGAATAGGAATTGTAGAGAGCGTAGCTGACATTAATACGTTTGGTGTATATGAATTATCTCTAACCATAAAAGCCGACAGCATTGGCTATTTATGGGGCATTTCGCATACAGGAACAGGTAGAATAGATTCATGGAATTTTGATTATGTAACTACTTCCATTCCAACAACAAGTCAATATCCAAAAATTACTAAATACAAAATGGCCGATACTCTACAAACTATTGTTAGTGGGTTTCAATGCAGCAGCGAGGTCATTGCAGTTGGAAATTATGTGAACAGGAATCAATATATTGATGTAAATAACACACTTCAAACATTTCCTGAAATTCCAAAACAACTTCATATCAGTAGTAGCTCTGGTCCCACGAGAGATAATAGAATAAAACCAGACATCACTGCTACTGGAGCCATTATACTTGCTAGCTCTCCCTTGGCTCATATTTTAAATTTAAAGGTAAATGCGCCCTCGTATGTGGCACAAGGTGGATTTCATGTTGCTGCTGGAGGAACCTCTGCAGCAAGCCCTGTAGTTGCTGGTTTAGCCGCATTATATTTTCAAAAACATCCAACTGCTACGAACCAACAATTAAAAACAGCTATTACTAATTGTGCTTATCAAGATTTTTATACGGGCTCAACATTACCAAACAATAATTGGGGTTATGGTAAACTAGATGGATTTGCGGCTATGACTTGCGGCGAAATTTTTCAAAATATTAAAACTCTAGCTAATCAAAATGGTATACAGGTTTTTCCAAATCCACTATCAGATGATACACAGGTTTTGTTTCCAGATTCAAAATTCAAAAAAATTACTTTGTACAATGCTTCGGGGCAAATAGTTTTAGAAGATTTCTGTGAATCTGAAAGCTATCATTTGAAACGCAATAATTTAGCCGCTGGATTATATTTGTTAATTAGCGAAGATAAAAGCGTGACATATAAAATTAAAATCATTATTTTGTAGTCCTTTAAATACTAATTTAAATTTATATACGTTATATAAAGCAGTAATGAGATTTTGCCTTTACATACTAGTCACTTTTTTGATAGCAACGTCGACGTTATTTTCTCAAACAAAAAAAAGAAATTTTCGTCAACATGAAGTTGGTATTTTTATTGGTGGCGCTTATTACATTGGAGATTTAAATCCAAGAAGACAATTTGCTTTAACGCAACCTGCTGCTGGTGCCTTTTATAGATTTACCCCAAATTACCGTTACGCTTTTAGAGGTGGTATTAACTGGGGAAATATTATGGGCGATGATTCTCAAAGTGATGATGCTGATCAATTACAACGTAATTTAAATTTCAAATCTCGTATTATTGAGTTTAATGCCATCGCTGAATTTAACTTTTTAGAATATCGAATCAGTAATGATAAATACAAATTCACAAGCTATTTATTTTTAGGAATTGATGTGTTTACATTTAAACCAAGAGGTCAATTAGGAAATTCATGGATTGATTTACAACCCTTAAAAACAGAAGGACAATCGAAAGGATACAATTTAACTCAAGTTTCAATTCCATTTGGAATTGGCGCTAAAATGAATGTATCTAAACAAGTAGGTATTGGATTAGAATGGGGACCTAGAAAAACATTTACCGATTATTTAGATGATGTAAGTGGCACTTATCCTGACCCAAGCACAGCTCCACTCAACTCTGCTACTGCCATTAAAATGTCTGACAGATCAAAGAATGCAGGAAGTAATATAAATGAACAAAGAGGGAATCCTAGAACTAAAGATTGGTATTTCTTTTTTGGAATTACATTAAACATTAAGCTGAACATGAAAGCTCCACCATGTCATGCTTACGATCATTAAAATTATTTCTTCTTGTTTTTTTCTTTAGACTCATTCCAGGTTTTGTATTCGTTTTGTTGTTCTGGTCTAAAAGCTGGCATTCTTCTTAAAGGCTCACAAGGTTTTAAAGTTGCATAACAATCGGCAGGTAATTGTTGATACAACGCAGTTCCTTTTGTTTTCCAAGCAATCATATCATCACTTACATCTTTAACCACCTTTGCTGGATTTCCAACTACAACTTTTCTATCTTCAATAACAGTATCTGCAGGCACAAAGCATAATGCACCGATAATACAATTATCACCAATCACACAATTATCCATTACTACAGAATTCATTCCTACCAATACATTTTTGCCAATCGTTCCACCATGTATAATAGCACCATGACCAATATGAGCAGCTTCTTTTAATAAAACAGTTGTTCCTGGAAACATATGTATCGTGCAATTTTCTTGAACATTACAACCATCTTCAATGATAATTTGTCCCCAATCACCACGGATAGCCGCACCAGGTCCGATGTATACATTTTTTCCAATAATCACATTACCAGTTACGGTAGCGTTTGGATGAACAAAAGAACTTTTATCTATTACTGGTTTGTACCCATTGAATTCGAAAATATTTGCCATAATTTTTTTAAGTTATTATTACGCTTTTTTAAGCATTTCTTGTTTTAAAGTATTAATCCATTCATGTGCACTTTCTGAATTATTAAACATTTTTGAAGGAATTTTTGGCTTATTAAATGTTATAAAAAAATTAACTAATAAACGCATAGGTAAAGAATTCACTATAAATGCATCTGCATAACGGTATTTTGAATACTCGCTTTCAGCATAAAAATTTCTAGCTTCAGCAGAAGAATCATAAGGAGTCGTAGTATCTATAATCGCAAAATATTTATTTGGAGTTGTTAATTCAACAGCTTGCTTCAATAAATCTTCCATTTCAGATTGACCTAAATTCACTCCTTCTTTCATTTTAACAAATAAGATTTCATCTTCAAAAGTTAAAAATGCAAATGGCGTATCAAGTATTTTTTTCATGTTGTACAATCTAAATATAACAAAAAAAAGAAATACAATTTAATACTCCTAAAATTCACTTTTCAGATGAAACTTAATTTCTGGAAATTTTGTTTGAGCCATTTCTAATAACCAAGCAGACTCTGCTAAAAACACTAAACGATTTTCTTTATCGTAAGCAATATGATTTGCTTTATCTATTAAAAACTCATCTAGTTTTTTCTTATCAGAACATTCAATCCAAAGTGCTTTATATAAGTTAATAGAATCATATCCGCATGAGGCATTATACTCGGATTTTAAACGATGTTGAATCACTTCAAACTGTAAGGCTCCCACAGTACCAACCACTTTTCTTCCATCTGCTTTTTTAGTAAATAACTGTGCAACTCCCTCATCTGTTAATTGCTCTAAGCCTTTTTGTAATTGCTTAGTTTTCATCGGATCTAAATTGGTAACGTATTTAAATAATTCTGGAGAGAAACTAGGAATTCCTTTAAAATGAAACTTAGCCCCTTCAGTTAATGTATCTCCAATTTTAAAATTACCTGCATCATACAAACCAATCACATCACCAGGAAATGATTCATCAATCACAGATTTTTGCTGCGCCATAAATGCCGTTGGATTACTAAAGCGCATGTCTTTTCCTTCGCGAACATTGTAGTAGTATTTATTACGTTCAAATTTACCTGATACAATTCGTAAGAAAGCAATTCTATCTCTATGCTTAGGATCTAAGTTAGCATGTATTTTAAAAATAAATCCACTAAATTTTGGCGAATCTGGTTCGATATGTCCAGCTAAATCTGTATCTCTACCTTGAGGTGTTGGAGCAATCTCCACAAAACAATCTAATAATTCTTTAATACCAAAATTATTGACCGCACTTCCAAAAAACACAGGGCTTACATTTGCTTTTAAATACTCTTGTTTATCAAAATCATCATATACTCCATCAATCAAGGTAATATCATCTCGTAATTGATTAGCAAAATCTTCGCTAATGTATTTTTCAATTTCACTATCATTTACATTATCCAAAACAACACTTTCTTCAACCGTTGTTTTACTATCCCCCTGAAAAAGAGATAATTTTTTCTCGTATAAATTATAAACTCCTTTAAATGATTTTCCAATACCAATTGGCCATGTTAAAGGACGCACTCTGATTTTTAATTCCTTTTCGATTTCATCTAATAGATCAAAGGCATTTTGTCCTTCACGGTCCATCTTGTTTACAAACACAATCACTGGTGTGTTTCGCATACGACACACTTCTAATAATTTTCGTGTTTGAGGCTCAACTCCTTTCACGCAATCAATCACCATAATTACGCTATCCACAGCAGATAAAGTACGATAAGTATCTTCAGCAAAGTCCTCGTGACCAGGAGTATCTAAAATATTCACTTTAAAATCACGGTAATCAAAAGCCATAACGGAAGTTGAAACCGAAATACCACGTTGCTTCTCAATTTCCATGAAATCGGAAGTGGTTGATTTTTTAATTTTATTAGATTTAACAGCACCTGCAGATTGAATGGCGCCACCAAATAATAATAATTTTTCAGTTAAAGTAGTTTTACCAGCATCGGGATGGGCAATAATGGCAAATGTTTTTCTTTTATGTAATTCTTCTATAAAACTCATTAATTCTTAAATAAGGGTATAAAGATAACCTTTTTTAAGAGATACAGAATCTCAGTTTTTAGAACGGATAACCGATACCAAAATTTAAAATAGCTGATTCGCGAAGCGTTTGTTTACCAAACACCCAACGTTTTCCTTCGGCATATTGTGGATCATGAACTCTCATAGCAGCATCAAGTCTTAATACGAAGAAACTAAAGTCATAACGCAAACCAAAACCCGAACCAATGGCAATTTCTTTATAAAACTTATCCAATTTAAATTCTCCATTAGGTTTATTAGGGTCGTTATAGGACAACCAAATATTACCTGCATCGGCAAACCAAGCGCCATAGAAGGATTTAAATATATGAAAGCGATATTCAAGATTCGTTTCAATTTGAATATCTCCAATTTTATCGTACCTAGAAGTAACAGAATCAGGTTGAGAATAACTTCCAGGACCTAAAGTTCTTGCTCGCCAAGCACGATTACTATTGGGACCTCCACCAAAAAAACTTTGTTCATAGGGCAATGATGTTAAATTTTTAAGAGGCTTACCTACTCCTCCCGCCAAACGATACACTAATTTACCAAGTTTTCGGATTTGAAAATAAAATCGATAATCAACATCTAATTTTACAAATTGAGAAAATGGAATATCTTGAATTAAATAACGTCCTTGAGAATCTTGTGGCTGATCAGTTATTGAATAAAGTCCTCTTAAAATATTACCCGAAGAACTAATACTCATTCTCAAATACATCAAATTTCTTTTTTTTGCTAAACCCTGATTATTAAAGGTTGCAGATATTTTTGATAGAGTAGTAATGTGATCCTGAAAAGAATTTAAAAGATAAAAATCATTTAATTTTAATAAATCACTTTGAAAACTCCCAAATAATTTTGCTTTCACAATATAGGCTTCTAATGGAATAACATCATAAGAAAACAAGCCCTTACTATTTTTAAATTTAAAACCATAGGAGATATTAGAAATCGTTCTATTAAACTCAGGACGAGATTGATAATTGACTGAAAGATTAACAATTGTTTTTGGTTGAACAAAATATCGTTTTTCATTTAAATTTCTTTTATAATAAAATAAAGTAAATGGGAATAATGGTCTTGGAAATGTGAAATTTAATTCTGGTCCAAATTGAATGGTATTGAATGTGCTTTGAACATTATTAATACCTGTGCTTTCAGTAGTATTAAATTGTTTTTGAGCAGTCAGCGAACCTTTCAACTTTAATTCTACTAACTCTGCGCCTTTAAAGGCATTTTTATTTTGAAATACTAAACTACCAGCAATACCCAAGTTACCTGAGGTGTTTGTGCCTTCTGTTTCGATAGTTACTGCTTGTTTTACTACAGGTTGACAAACGATGTAACAATCTAATTTATCAGAGTAATACGGATTTTTAATATACTGTATATAAACACTCTTAAATACTTTTAAATTACTTAATCCTTTATATGTTTCTTCTGCTAAATTTTGTTGATACAACTGACTAGGAGAAATAGAAATGTCACGTGTTAAATCTTTTTTATGAAAAAGTAACTTGTTATTATGTAAAATTTTGATTCCATTATACTCCAATGTATCTTTCATATACGCTTCATTGGCACGACCTTTAAAATCAACTATATTTTCTGGAATTACATACACATTTTCTATATAAAAACGAGGATGATTAATATAAACTAACGAATCATTAGTTTCGCTGTATGATTTAGAAAACATTTTCACTCCAATCGTTACATCTACTTTTTGCCCTACTAAATTTGTATCCACTAAATAATTTACATACTCGGGAGCAAAATAAAAGAAACCATTATTTAATTGGCTCTCTGTTATTCTCTCTCTTTCTTTTTGAAGGATTTCTTCATCATAATAATCATTATGCTTAATTAAAGAAGACATGCTATCGTTTAAAATAAAATATTCAATTAATGGATCTTCAATTTTATACGTGATATTTTGAATGCTATAACGTTTTGATTTACTTATAAAATAATACGTTTTAGCTCGTTTATTTTTAATATCCAAAAATAAACTATCTCTTACCTTAGAATCAAAATAGCCTTTAGAAAATATAAATTTTTGGAGTTGATTTTTTGTGATTTTAGTTAGAAATGTATCTAAAACAACAGGCGGTTCACCTGCCTCCATAATACTTTCTCTAAAGGTAGGTTTTTCCTTATTTTTAAGATTAGGGAGTTTTGTTGGTTTACCTTTAGCCGTTCTTTTATTATTTCTTTTCGCATTTTTTGCTAAACGCTTTGCATTAATCCTATCAAATCTGGCATCTCTTTTTTCTTTTTTATCAAGCATTTTTTGCTTGTCCACCTGATTGTATAACCATAAATTAAATCGAACGAGTTTCAAAACCTTTCTATTTGGCTTTTGCCGAATAAAAGCTTCTATTTCATTTTCATCTATATCTGTTCCGTTTTCTTTTAATGAATTTTTAGTTAACAAAAATTCATTCTCTTTCAAATGTTTATTGATGTTACAGGAACTAACTGATACTATCAATATTAAAAAGAAAAACCTGCCCGTTTTAAACGAATGATTTAAAAAACTTTTTATATACTGTAGAAAGGTCAATTGGTTTACTTACATTTATAGCCTACTAATTTAAGTTTAAAAAATGATTAGTAAAAATCAGATAAAACATATTCAATCGCTTCACTCTAAAAAAAATAGAGAAGAGGAAGGCTTATTTATTATTGAAGGCATTAAATTGGTGACAGAATTCATCAATCACCAAAAATTTGTTATTAAAGAAGTATTTGCAACCTTTGATTTCATTGATAATCACAAGTCAGACTTAATTGGTAATGCTATTTCGTTTACCGAAATAACTGAAGATGAACTTAAAAAAATAAGTCATTTAACAAGCCCAAATCAAGTACTAGCTGTTGTAAAATCTACCGAGCAAAAATTGGATATTACGCTTTTAAACACTTCAAATAGCCTTTTTTTAGATGATATTAGAGATCCAGGCAATTTAGGGACTATTATTAGAATTGCGGATTGGTTTGGTATCAAACAAGTCATTTGTTCTCCAAATTCTACTGAATTATATAATCCCAAAACACTACAAGCAAGTATGGGCGCTGTATTGCGAGTAAATGTGATTACTATGAGTTTTGAAGAACTTCTTGCTAAAACTAATAAACTGCCTATTTATGGGGCTGTGTTAGAAGGTGAGAATATTTACACCACTTCTTTAAAACATGGATTATTGGTTATTGGCAACGAAGCTAATGGAATATCAAACGAAGTCTTAAAGCATATTTCGCACCGTATTACTATACCAGCCGCTAATAGCAACGGCAGCGAATCATTAAATGCAGCCAATGCCTGCGCTATTATTTGCTCAGAATTCCACAGGCAATTAACTTATTAATCGCATTAAATATTATTTTTGTAATCGCATTAATAGTTTAGTTTTGTAATAAAATGTCTTTAGAAACCAATCATAATTCATTTGGTCAACTATCAGAATTAGCTGATGGTTTAGCTATTGAATTATCTGATAACCTAATTAAATTTTGCGAATTTCAATTAAACGAGAACAATCCGCTATACATTTGCCACTATCCCATCGAAAATACCTTACAATATTCTTTAAGCGACCACTTAATTAATGCAGTAAAACATTTTCAATTCTCTAAAAAAACATACAAGCACGTTTATATTAATTATTATACTCCTCAATTTACTTTATGCCCTAGTGCATTTTATAAAATGGAGAATAACAGATCTCTTTTAGAATTTAATTCTGGGACAATCGGCAACAACTTAATTTTAACAGACGACATTAATACAGATATCAAATTAATTTATGCTATTGATGAACAACTGAAATCAACTCTTGACCAATTGTTTCCAAATCATTTATTAAAGCATACATTAACTGTATTATCTAAAATGATGTTATCTTCTGAAGAACTGGTAAAAGAACATATTGTTTTATCTATTCATTCTAATTACATAGAAGTTGTTGTGAAACAAGAACAAAAATTAGTATTAGCAAATCAATATTCCATTAAAACACAAGAAGATGTTTTGTATTATGTGTTATTTATTTTGGAACAATACCATTTAAATCCACTCACAACAAATATTAAAATTATTGGAAATATTGATAGTTCTTCCTCTTTAATCAATTCTCTAAAAAAATATATTAAAAATATTAATTTAGGAATGGGTCACAAAACCATCAATTGGTCAAATCTTAAAGGCATGCCTCAACATTTTAATTACACATTATTAAATAGATTGTTTTGCGAATAATTGGAGGAACATATAAAGGCAAACAAATAATTGCACCTAAAAATTTACCCGTTAGGCCCACCACCGATTTTGCAAAAGAAGGTTTATTTAATATTCTTAATCACAAGATAGATTTTGAAGATTTAACTGTACTTGATTTATTTTGCGGAACTGGTAATATCAGTCTTGAATTTGCTTCTCGTGGTGCTAAAAAAATATACTCTGTAGATAAACATACTCCTTGTCTTTACTTTTTGAAAGACACTGCAAAATCTTTAAAAATGAATACTATTTTTACTGATAGAGCCGATGTGTTTAAATACTTAGAAAAATCTACCACATCTTTTGATTTAATATTTGCAGACCCTCCATATGAATTAGAAAACATTGAAATGATTCATGAATTAGTGTTTAAAAATAATTTGTTAAATCCTGATGGATTTTTAATTATTGAACATGGGCAAAAAACAGATTTAAGCTCAAAGAAAAACTATATGGAGACTCGTAAATACGGAAATGTTCATTTTAGTTTTTTTAACCAAGCCCAAGATTAACATATCTTAATAAGATACATCAAAAAATATCCTGTAACTTATAGTATATTTGGTATTATAAAAACGTATGCGATTTATCATTTTTTTCATATTTACAGCCTTTATATCTCAGGCACAAAATATTACCATAAAAGGTAAAGCCCATTCATCTCACATAGGCAAAGAAGTTGTATTAAACGACTTTACTGACTATATCACTTACACCTTAAATAAAGAAAGTGCTGACACAGTTGATAAAGATGGCTACTTTGAACTGAAGCTACAATCAAAAAACACAAAACCAATTTTAATCAGCATTAATAATTTAGTTGGCAAAATATACGTGCAACCAAATTTCGTGTATGGGATTTACTTTCCAGCAGAAGATTCAACCGCTAATCATCAAGAAGGCACCGAAACTACAGTTGACATTAGTGTGTATGGAAAAGATAGCACCGAATTAAACGCCTTAATTATTGATTTCAATACTCAATACAACAATCTTTTTATAAACTCTACTGACAAATATTTATCTCCTGCTAAAATAAACAGCCTGCTAGATACATTCTTAATTTCATCTAAAAAAAGATACGAGCATATTAAAAACCCTTATTTCAAAAATTATTTAGAATATTCGTTCGCTAATTTTTTCTCCAACACTTCCAGAAACAAACTTTTCTTGTACAAACAGTTTATCGACAAAAAGCCTATTCAATATAATAACTTTGAATATATGCAGTTTTTTAACGCTCATTTTAAAGGATATTTGAAAGCATATGCGTCGACAAAAAATGGTGGCAATATTTATAATAGCATTAACAGCTTTGCTGACTATAAAGATTTACAAACACAATTTAGAGGGGATAAAAGTATTACGAATGATACCTTGCGAGAATTATTAATACTTAAAGGCTTAATTGATTTTTACTACAGTCCTGATTTTGACAAAAAACAAGTGCAGAGTGTGATTGAGCAATTATACCGAGAAACCAATGTTCAAGAACATAAAAAAATTGCTTTTAATATGTTGCAAACGATTAATCAATTGCAAGCAGGAGCACAGGCTCCTGATTTTATAGCAAATGATAAAACTGGGGCATCCATTAATTTATATAATTACAAAGGCAGACATATTTATTTAAATTTCTTTTCTACCGAAAGCGAAACCAGTGAAAAGGAAATGCAAAAAATTATTGATTTAAAAAAGAAGTTTAATGATAAAGTAACTTTTATAAGCGTGTGTTTAGATGATAGCGTCAAAACATACAAAGCATACTTAAAAGCTAATCCTAAACAAGATTGGATAATTTTACATCAAGCAAAAAATTGCACAGCAAAACAAGCTTATCATATTAAATCATTGTCAGGATTTTTCTTCATTAGCCCACAAATGCAATTGGCTCAATCTCCAGCACTAATGCCAAGCGAGGGAATTGAATATAAATTCAATGCCTTATTTAAACCCAAAAAGAAAAATACAATTATTGGAGTGAGGTAATTAAAAATACTTACATTTTTTATTCGTGACTTTTAATATTTCAACTGTTTCACTATCTAGATAGATTTCGAAACCTGCAACTAAACTACAGTCTCACCTGCTGGGTCAGATTTTATTAAATAGAATGAAATCGGTTTTTAAAATGATCTTTAACAAATACTAATCGTTCATTATCCGACATTTTATCAGCTTGTCGAATGACGATCTTAATTTTATCAAAGCGATGATTATCTTTTAAAAGATTGTGTAGTTCTGACTTTGCATCTGTTGGTCCAAAAAGAATAACCTCGTCGTAATTTAAAACAACATCTCCCAAGTTCTTATAATAACTCGATTGCAGATGTTGCTCCTTATTATGCATTAAATTTTCATTTTTACTTAAAGTATGCTCTTTTTCTTGGTGAGTAAATTTAGATTCAATTATTTTTACTTCAGAAGTATCATTTGAAAATTCGATAACATGAGCACTTGCATGATCCATCCAAATACCTACTTTTTTTTGTGTTGTCATTTTTGATTGTTATATAATTAATAAATAGAATTTTTTTAAATAATTTAGTTCAAATATCTTCTTAAGGTCCATGCAATCGTCTCATGTTCTTCCATCAAACCAGTTAAAAAATCTGCTGTTCCAGCGTCCTTGTAATTTTCAGAACAACAATCTACATCTTTACGAAGAGTTCTAATCACCAACTCATGATCTTCTAAAAGTTCCTTTATCATTTCTTTGGAAGAACCATATTTATTGGGATGCTCTTTAATTGAACTCATTTTAGAAAATTCATTCATTGTACCAATAGTTTTACTGCCTAATTTACTAATACGCTCAGCAACAAGGTCAATTGACTCTTCAATTGTTTTATATTGAGCTTCAAATAATTTATGCAGTTCCATAAAACTGTCACCACAAACATTCCAATGGAATTTTCTAGTTTTTGTATATAATGTTACTTGATTTGATAATACCACTGATAATAACTCGGTAATGGCACTTAATTTTTTGTCGGAAATTCCTATGTTTGGTTTCATATGTTTATTTTATTGTTTTTTAGTTGTTTTAAATTTGAATAATGATGGAGTTGGAATCGTATCTCCCAATAAAAATCCCCATGGCTTTAATGATGGTATATGATCAAAAATTATTTTTAAAATAGCAATAATTGGAAGTGATATAAACATCCCTGATACTCCCCAAATAGCTCCTCCTACAATAACAGCAATAATGGCAATTAAGGCATTAATCTTAACTTTTGAGCCAACGAGCTTAGGCATAATCAAATTATTATCAATCAATTGAATAAAACTATAAAGCAATAACACATACAAAGCATAAGAATGTGATTCTTTGGTGACTATAGCAATCAACATGTATATTGCCATAGCAATAAGTCCACCTAAATAAGGTATAATATTTAGAAGAGCGCCTAATATTCCTAACACAATAGCGTATTCGATACCAAGAACAAATAAACCTATTGAATTTAAAATTGCAATAATTCCTGCCTCTATTAACAAAGCCACTAAATAATTTTGAATAATACTTTTAGAGGAAGTAAAAACTTCTCCAACTTCTTTGCGGTTATTTTCACCAAATAATTTGTAAATAAAATCAACTAAATGGGATTGGTAAAACAAAATCATAAAAACATAAACTGGAATTACTACCAGCATCACTAAAGCACTCCCTACCGAGCTAACCGTTAATGCAATTGATGACCCACTACTGCTTAATGCCTGTGCTTTAGAATCAGAAATATATTTATTAATTTTTCGAGTACTAATATTAAAATTGTCAGAAACCCAATCAATAAAACCATTTAAAATCTCATAGAACTTATCTAATATAAAAGGTAAAGCATCAGTAAACTCGTTTAATTGAGTTGATAAAATAGCAAAACATCCGATAATGAGAAGAGAGATAGACGTTAAAACAATAGAGATAGCCAGAATTCGATTCAATTTTCTTTTGACAAAAAAACGAACTAAGGGATTCAACAAAATAGCTATAATGACTGAGTAAACAATTGGAACTAAAATAGATTGAGCAATGTATAAAATACTAAACAAAGTAAACAAACCTATAATAATTAAGGCTGCTTTAGCGTAAAAAGGCATTTTAAATTCAGTATTCATGCTCTTAAGATGATTTTGAACCTGAATGAATCAATTTACTAATTCCTGAAATGATAGATGAAGCGTTACCATTAATAAATGATGAAGACATTTTTTCAATTAAAATAGAACTTAAAAAACCTTTGATACTTCGACTTCTACCAACTACTTTATCTATCAAAAAATTTGCACCTATATTTAATCCCACTTTTGCCATATCCATTCTCACTTCCTTATCTTGAACAAGTGAGTGCAATGAATCCTTAACTATTGCAAGAGGACTAATAGAATATATAAACTCTTTTACAGAATGTTTGAGCTCAATTTCTTGACTTAATTTTTTCGACTTCAAATGCATAATATGTAATTGCAATTGAGCATGATTAGTTATTTTAATATTTTCCATAATTTCTGTTTAAAGTGTGTACTAATTTTCACTAAATATTTTGCGTATGATTTTATCACGTAATGGTTTTTCCACAAGGGTTCTTTTACCTATAATTAAAATCAAACCAATAAAAAAATAAAAACCAGCTACAATAACAAAACCGATTGAGTTATTATTAAAATAATCTGACAAATAAAAACTTGCGCCAAAACTTAAAAATAAAATAAACAAACAACTCACTATTAGAACTATTAAGCTAACTATTAGTTTAGATCCGACAACACAAGCCCGTTCTGTCGCTTCCAATTTTATTAATTCAAAATTAGTTTTTACATACTTGTTTAAATTTTCCGTTAACTCTTCTAATCTATCTTGTTCAATCATTGGTAAAGGTTTAGTAATTATTCAAAAAAAATGAGTCAATCAATATAAACGATTGATTGACTCATTTCATTAACTATGGTTTTTTAAAGATTCCACTCTTTGTTTCAAGTTCTCAGAAGCCTCAGCAATTTTGCCTTCAGCCATGTTTTCTAATTCTTCTGCTCTATTACGAAAAGCAGTAGCCTCGTCCATCATTTTTTGTTTAATATCATCCGCTAAATCTTTAGCACCTCCCATTAATTTTTTACGAGTTACGCTTCCTTTATCTGGAGCAAATAACACGCCTAATGCAGCACCTACTAATGCGCCAATAACAAGTGCTCCTATTAATTTTCCAGTATCTTTTGAATTTTCCATTGTATTTATTTTTATAAATGATTAAATATTATTTATTCTTTAGAATCTTTTCCTCTTAAAATTCGCAACAAAAGTGCTACGACTGCTACAATAAGAAAAACATGAATTATATTACCTGCATTATAGATAAAAAAACCTGTTGCCCATATAGCGCCCATTAAAATGGCGATGAAATATAGCGTATTACTAGTTGTGTACATTTTTAGAACTTAAAGATTAATGTCAATTAAGACATTTGACGTTTTCCTTTTTCATATAAATCAACAGCTTCTTCTTTGATTGTTTCTAATTTATCAGAAGCATTATTTAATAACTTATCAAAGTTTTCTTTTAAATCATCGATTGTATCTGAACTCTTTTTAGAAATTTTTCTTCTTGTTTCTGAACCTTTATCTGGAGCAAATAAAACTCCTATTAATGCTCCAACGGCAACACCTGCCAATACTCCGATTACTACATTTCCTTTACTCATAATTTTAAATTTTAATTGATTAATGATTTATATTGATTTTTTAAATTGGTCTTTTACCTTGTATTACTCTTAATATAATAGCAATAATTGCTATTACAAGGAGGATATGAATGATTCCACCAGCATGATACCCTAAGAATCCTATTCCCCATAAAATAATTAATACAATTGCAATTGTGTATAGTATGTTTCCCATAATATTGATTTTAGATTTTTATTATTTTTCTTTTTTTGTTTTATCTGAATTCGTATCGATGCCAGTTCTATCAGGATTGACTTCTCTTTTAGGCTTATCAAATTTATCAGTCCCAACTTTTTGAGGAGTTTTAATGATTTCCGTTTTATCAGCGTTTTTATCTGTTCCTGTTTTATCAGCGTCATTATCCAATCCTGTACAATCAGAATCATTTTTAATTTCAGGATTTTTTTCTTTGTTTTTATTATCTATATTTTGCATCATAATTTGTTTAAAAATGAATAGCTAAACCAAATGTTGATACTCCAGTTGATAAATCAAGAAACAATCCAGCCTTTTGATTTAAATGATATTCCGCTCCAATATGAGCGTCTAAATACAAAGGAGTAGCACTTTTGTAAACTTGTTTATCTCCATAATAATCATTATCCCATACTACACTTCTAAAAACAAACCCGGCAGAACCTGCTGCATAAAAATCCCATTTAGAATTTGCACGAAACAACTGATCAAAATAATAGGTTCCTTTTACGCCAACTGGAACTGCAATAACACGGTATGAATACCGACGATAAGAAGGGTCATCGTATGGCTTATTAGGATTTCCCCAATAGTAATAACGACTGTAAGAATAAACACCTAAAAATGGGGCCAATGTGAAATTTTTAGCAATATCAAATTCATAATTTAATGACCCTACAGGTAGCATATTTCCTATATGTCCGTAGTATCCAACGCCAACACCTAGGTTTAATGTTTTACCATATTTTTCAGGAGAAGTTGTTTGTGATGAGTTTGATTCCTGTGCGTTAGCACTTTTCATATAAAAGGCTAATACAATAAGTACAATGATATATTTTTTCATAATAATTTTTTAATAGATAAGATTATTTATAAAATTTATAACCAACTGTTCCTTGTAACCAAACATTTTTGTAGCGAGGAGTTGAAGATGTTCCATCTCCTGCATTTGTTTGAAGATCACAAGCGGCTCTTGCACCAAGTGTGATATGTCTTAAATTAATATCAAAGCCTCCCACAACACCAAAAACATTTTTTCGAATGTTATCCTGTTTAAATTCTTGCTCTTGTGCATAGCTATTTGATGAGCTAGTAAAAACATCACGTTGATTCATTAAGTAAGAAAATTGAGGGCCAACCAAAATTGTAAAAAATTCACTTGGCTTCAACATAAACTGCAATGGTACATCAATGTACGTTGTTGTTCTGTTAAAACTGTAAGGATTTCCTAATATAACTCCATGACCTCTGAAGCCTTTTTGAGATATTAAAATTTCTGGTTGAACTCCTAAGTATTTTCCAATAGGTATTGCCATAAATAAACCTCCTACAAAACCAAATTTTGCATCCGCTTCAAAATCCTCTCCTTGTTCATCATACACATTGGAATAATTTAATCCAGCTTTTAAACCAAATTGAAATTTTTCACGATTATCTGTCTCATTAGAACTATCTTGAGCCACAGCTATTGTGGTAGTAATTGAGAATAAGCTAGCTATAATTAATATTTTTTTCATTTTATAATTTTTTAGAATATTATTTTGCATTATTTGTTGTTAAATCTTTTAATGATTTTCCTAATTCATCCATATCATGATTAAATTCACGTTTGAATGATTCCCATTTATCATTTCCTTCTTCTTTATATTCATTCATTTTAACTCTTAAAGCAGAATTTTTTTCTTCTATGTCTTTAATTGCTTTATCATAATCAGCCTTTGCCTCTTTTTTTAGTTGGGTTTTGTTTGCTTTTAACTCTGCAATTTGTCTATCATTTTCAATCATTCTTTCCTCAGATTCTAATTGAAATTTAATATACTCTTCATTAAATTCTTTTTTAGCATCTGTTAAATCTGCTGAAGCTTCATCTACTTTAACTGCTGCTTCTTCAACTTTTTTAGTTGACGAATCGCAACTTGTTATACTTGTTCCTGCTACTAATGCTGTAATTGCTATTGCGAATATTGATTTTTTCATTTTTTAGTTTTTTTATGATTAATTTATAATTTGATTTTTTATTCTATAATTCAGAAATAAGTTTTTGAACTTCTTCCTTTGTTTTGCCTAACTTAATTTGAAGTCTGCCTAATAACTCATCTTGTTTGCCTTCTACTAATAACACATCGCTATCAGTTAGTATAGCAAATTTTTGTTTCAATTTGCCTTTTGTTTCGTTCCAATTTCCTTTTAGTTGATCTATATTTGTCATGATTACTTTATTAACTGTGAATAAATTTCCACGTCACAAAGGTGAGCATACCTGGGTCGAATTTGTTACACTACGGTAATGATAAGTTACATCATTCACACTTTGTATTATTCATAAAAGCCTCTATCAAAACTATGATAGAGGCTTTTACAATCAACAAACACTCTTTGATTTTATTTTTTTATAACGATAAATTCTGTTCTTCTATTTTTTTGATGTTCTTCTTCTGAACAATCAGAAACAACTTCTCCATCGCAAGAACAATTATTAATCAATTTGGATTTTCCGTATCCTTTTCCAGTAATTCGATTTGGATTAGTAATACCCTTACGAATATAATCTACTGAAGCTTTTGCTCTTCTGTCTGACAATAATTGATTATATGTTTTTGTTTCTCTACAATCAGTATGGGCTCCTAATTCAACAATCATTTTAGGATACTCATTCATCAACTTAATAATTTTTTTCAATTCAATTTCTGCATCTGGGCGAATTTTATGTTTATCTAAATCAAAATAAATAACCTTAAATTCGATGATTTTACTCAAATCAGCGCCCTCTTTAATTTTATCAGCAATAGGTTCTTCTTTAGTTTTAGTTACAACTGGCTCTTCTTCTGTTTTAAGAAGAATAACATCCGATATAACAACTAATTCTTTACCTAATGTGTTAGCTTCGCTTTCGCCATTTGAATAGCCTTGGTGCATACCAATTAATTTAAATTGTTTATTAGTAGGCACGGTAAAAATATAAGCCGCATCATTTTTGGTAGTTAAAGTATCCATCATTTTACCTTTTTCATCTAATAATGTGATGAATGTGTTTGGAATTCTATTACCATTAACATCTTTAGCAATTCCTTTTAGTTTTTTTCCAGCTTCTATCCATTTTAAAAAATCAACAGAATAAATATCATCATCTCCACTACCACCTACTCTATTAGATGAAAAATAGCCTTTATTAGTTTTGCCATCTGCAATCACTGAAAAATCATCATATCTTGTATTTAAAGGCGCTCCTGCATTTTGAACATTATCAAAACTAGAACCACTCATTGTGGCAATAAAAATATCAGTACCACCTAAACCAAATCTACCATCTGAAACAAAAAATAATCTTCCGTTTACTTCTTCAAAAAACGGGAACGTTTCATCACCTTCTGTATTTAATTTATTACCTAAATTCTCTGGTTGATTCCATTCTCCTTTTTCATTTTTTGTTGTTCTGTAAATATCTGCTCCACCTAAACCACCAGGCATGTCACTTGTAAAATACATGGTGTTACCATCTGCCGTTAAATGAGGGTGGCCAACAGAATATTTTTCGTTGTTAAATAAAAATGGAATTGGCTTCGACCAATTACCATCTAAATAACTGCTAAAGTAAATCTGAAGTTCAACAACCTTATCTTTACTTTTATCATCATAATTATTTCTAGTAAATGCAATATAAGTACCTTCTTTATTAAAAGAAGCTGGACCATCATGTAATTTTCCATCTAAGCCTTTATCAAATATCTCAGGTTTTTTTAATTGATTATCTGCTACTTCTGAAACATACATATTTAAATAGGGTTTACCATTCCAATTTGATGTACATTTAATCATTTTGGCTACTGCTCTGGTTGAAGCAAATACGACACTTGTTTTGTAATAACACGTTCCAAAATCTTGCGCATCAGTATTTACATTCATATTCACAAGTTTATACTTGCCATCGTCTTTTAGCATATCTTGAAAATCAGCTTTATGGGCTTTATAATCTTTGACGCGTAAATCGTTTGGCTTTAATTCCGAAAACTTGTCCATACAAACAAAAGCTTCCTCGTATTTACCATTTGCCTTCAAGATTTTTGAATAATTAAAATAATCTTCAGGTAAGACGCCTTCTTTTAAACTTACTAATTTAGCGTAGGCTATTTCAGAATCAATATCTTGATCTAATTGATGATAAGCATCGGCTAAATTTCTTTGTCCTCCAATTGTTAAGTTATCAGCCTGTTTATATGCATCTATAGCTTTATCAAAGGAATATTTGAATGCATACTTATCGCCTTTTATTTCTTGTCTTGATTTTTCCTGAGCTAAAGAATTTAAACTAAAGCCTATATATAATATAATGGGTATAATTATTTTTTTCATTTTGTTTTAATATAATTTTGATTAAAAGAATCTTGGGGTACGTATTTGTTTCTTACTTGAAAATATAAAATCATATCTCAACATAATTTCATGACTTCCTTGATGATACTTAAATGTTTGAAGACCATAAGAATAATCATAAGAATAACCTATATGAAATTGCTCTGTTAAATCTAATCCAATTAAAGCGCCAACAGCGTCTCCTGTTCTATACATGACACCTAACAACACTTTCTTCTTAATAACAAAAGCTGCTGTAACATCTGCTTGAATTGGTGCCGCTGGAGTTACTTTAACAAAAGTAGTTGGTTTAAAATCTAAATTATCAGAGATTTTTATCATGGAACCAGCTATAAAATAATAATGTCGTTGTTCCATACCAGCTGGATTATTACCAGCGCTTAGATTTAAATCAGAATATTTATTTTCTAGAATTTTAGGGACTGATACACCTGCATAAAAACGCTCTCTTGAGTAATAAGCTCCAAAACCAAAATTAGGTGTGAAACGGTTATTTACATCATTTTGAAACGAAGGATCTGCCTGTTGGTCTAATTGTACAGAACTTAAATTTGCCTGAAACATATTTGCGCCTGCACTTAACCCTAATGCTAATTTCGATTTTTTATTAAGCTTCATGATATAAGCAAAATCAAGAACTGCTGAAGTATTATTAGTAGGACCTATTTTATCGTTAGAAACAGATAAGCCAATACCTATATGTTCATTTCTAAGCGGCGAATGTAAACTTAACGTTTGCACCATGGGAGCCCCTTTGAAATTTACCCATTGAGAACGGTGTAAGGCTGTTACTGTTAAAGCATCTCGACTACCTGCATAAGCAGGATTAATAACCAAGGTGTTATACATGTAATGTGTATACATGGGATCTTGCTGTGCTTTTATAAAACCAAAGTTTAAAATTAAAATCAGAGGAATTATTATTTTTTTATATGTTTTCATTATTATTTTATTTGAATGTTAATTTGTTTTATAAAGAATCTATCTGTTTAAATAAATAGTTCCTTTGATTACTTTTGAACCATCTCCTAAGTCAATTACGTAGAAGTAAGTACCAGTTGGTAAGGCATTGCCTCCTATTGTCAGACCTTTTGAATTTGATCCATCCCATGTGTTTTTATAAGGACTTGCCTCAAAAACTTTATCACCCCAACGATTAAAAATCGTGAAATTATTACTTGGGAAGTTTTGAATTCCTCTAATTACAAATAAATCATTAATACCATCTCCATTTGGAGAAAAGCCTTCAGGTATATTAAAATCTGATGGAAACGTTTCAACACTTGAACTATTATTAGCCATGTTTGCTTCTGCATCATTACCCGAAATAATTGCGGTATTCACATAATTTCCAGAGGATAAAACGGTAGCTGTAATAGTTAATACTTCTGTTACACCACTATTTAAATTACCAATTGTCCAAACACCCGTTAAAGCATCATAAGATCCAACTGTTGTTGTTGAAGACACATAACTATAACCACTTTCTAATAAATCAATAACAATTACTCCAGTAGCATTTAAAGAACCATTATTAGTCGCTGCAATTGTAAAAACAACTGTATTACCAACTACAGGATTAACTACATTAACTGTTTTAACAACACTTAAATCAAAATCACAATCATTCACTACTACCAAAACAGAAGATACAGAAGATGTACAAGTGCCATCTGAAACAGTTAAAGAATATGTTCCTGCATCTAAAGTTGAAGAAGAAACAATAATTGGGTTTTGTAAGGATGATGTAAATCCAGTAGAACTTGTCCAAGAATAAGTTCCACCTGCAACTAATGCTGAAGATAAATTAATTGAACTACCTGAACATACAGGAGAATTACTGCTAGCATTCGCTATTGGCGATGTATTGAAAGCAAGTGAAGCATTGTTAGAAATATCATTTGGCAAACATGCGCCTGATACAACAACATTATAATCTAAAGCGGCGTCAGATAATGAAGTAGGATTGATTGTTAAAGAAGCAGTAGTTGCACCTGAAATACTTCCGCCATTAATTAAATTAACTAAACCTTTTCTCCATTGATATGATAAATTTCCACCGATGGCAGCAACTGTGAATGTTACTGAGTTTCCTAAACAAACTGTTTGATTAGAAGGTTCTGATGTAATAGTAGGTGATGTACTAATTGATAAAGCGGCGTCAATTGACGTAGCATTTGGTAAACAAGTACCACTAATCACTACATTATAATTTAAAGCGACATCAGTTATACTCACAGGATTAATAGTTAATGAAGCGGTTGTTGCTCCAGAAATATTTCCACCATTCAATAAGTTAACCAAACCTTTTCTCCATTGATATGTTAAAGCGGTTCCTGTTGCAGAAACTGTAAATGTGACAACATTTCCTAAACAAGTAATTTGATCTGAAGGCTCAGAAACAATTAATGGAGCTGTATTAACAACTAATGAAGCATTAACTGATGAAACAGTTGGAGTAGCAGATCCACTCACTACAACATTATAATTAGCTGCTGCATCTGCACTGCTTGCTGGATTAATAGTTAAAGTAGCAGTTGTTGCTCCAGAAATATTACCACCATTTACTAAATTAACTAAACCTTTTCTCCATTGAAAAGTTAAAGCAGTACCACTTGCTGATACAGAAAAAATTGCTGAATTGCCTTCACACACAACTTGGTTAGCTGGTTGTGAGGTTATTGATGGCGGAACTGACGTGCCACAACTTCCTAATGGAAATATAACAGTTACAGCGGCCGTATTTAATGCTCCTGTTGTTGTTAATACTCTACCATCTAACATCACTCCTGTATTTAAACTAACAGCTCCATTATTACAAATAATAGTTCCTCTAAAAATAGAATTGTCATTAATAGTTACTGCGCCGTTTACAAGCCAGTACACATTTTTAGATTGAGCTCCGTTTAACAAAATTACTCTTGAGTTAACACTTGTAGAAAGTGCTCCATTTATTCTAATCACAAAAACTGCATTAGCATTGCCTTCAGCATTTAAGTACAATGAATCAGTAAATGATGCTGCACTATTCATAAGGTATGTGTGTGGAGTTAAAACTAAATTATTACCAAACTGTGCTGGATAAAGTAATTCTATATCAAAAGGTAATGTATTTAAATAAAGAAATACATTATTTAAATCTGTTGCACAAGCAGCAGTTGAACCATCCGGAACACCGTGTATCACACCAACAACATTTAAAGGATTAAAACCAGTTACAGAACCATTATTGGTTCCAATATCTCCTGTAACATTTGTTACCCCAACATTAGTAACTGGACCGTTTGAAGAAAATAAAGCATAACAATCTACCGAAGCCAAAACAGGTGCAGTAGGTCCAGTTAATACAAGACTTCCACAACCATTTGGTTTATATCCTAATATACCCGAAACAGTAATTGCTCCAGTAGTTGATAAAGCTCTTCCTTCCAATGTATCTCCAGCCGTCATATTAATGGCTGCATTATTAGCAATGATAGTTCCACGCATGGTGGTTCCAACTGACATATCAACAAGTCCTTCTACTTTCCAAAACACGTTACATGCTTGAGCGCCGTTAATTAACTTAACTTTAGCTGAAGCATTGGTTGAAAAAGAACCCTGTATTTGAAAGATAAATACTGCATTAGGATCTCCTAAACCATCCAACGTAAGATCTAAATTTAATGTTGCTGGTGTAGCAATCGAATAAACACCTGCAACCAACGTTTGTCCATTTCCTAATAAAGGAGCAGGGAAAAAAGTTGGAATTGTAGCATTTAATTGATTGTATGCGATTAATAAATCGGCAGCACACTGAGCACTTACACCATCATTATCATGCATTTGTCCATCTACGTTTCCAAAACCAGTACTTAAACCGCTATTTGTTCCTACATTTCCTGTAAGATGTGTAATACCAACATTACTAACTCCACCAACTGTTGTAAAAAGCACAAAGTTTGCAGCAGTTCCTAAATTGGGCGCTTGTCCAAAATATACTTTTGGAAAAGATAAAATAACAATTGTTATTATGAGTAAAAATTTGCTTTTCATATTCTATTATATTTAACTGGTGAATTAATTTTCACGATACAAAGAAGGTTATATTTAGCTCCTTGTGTGTTACACTACTAATGTGATTAGTTACATCATTCACACTTTGAGGTTAAACAAAAAAAATCCCCTATCTGATATAACAGATAGAGGACTTAGTATAAAGATTAATATATTATTGTTGTGATATCAACTTACCTGATTGAACAACATTGTTTTTAGTGATTACTTTATAAAAATAAATTCCGTTAGGAAAATTAGTTTCTATAATGGTTGATTGTTCTGTAATTGTTTTAGTTAAAACTAAAGTACCTAAAGTATTATAAAAACGTAATTCGCTACTGTTTGATTCTGATGCATTATCAATTAAAACAGATAAAGAAGAACTCATTGGATTAGGATAAAAAGTAACAACCTCATTTATAGTTTTATTATCTAAATCATTAATTCCAACAGAACCACAAGTTGTTGGAGGAATAGTAACATGAATAGAATCTGTTGTCAAATTACCATCTGTTGTTAAAACTCGCCCACTAAGTTTAACACCTTTATTTAAACTTACGGCACCATTATTACAAATAATTGTTCCTTTAAAATCAGCAAATTTATTAATGCTTGCAGCTCCATCAATATTCCAAAACACATTTTTAGCTTGTGCTCCATTAATTAAAGCAACTTTAGCATAAGTACTTGTAGAAAGTGCTCCATTAATATTAATAACAAATACACCATTAGCGTTACCCATAGCATTTAAATAAACTGTATCATTTAAAAAAGTAGCAGCATTCATAATATAAGCATGAGGAGTTAATACTAAACCATTACCGAATTGTGCTGGATATAATAATTCAATATCATAAGGTAAAGTATTTAAATACGTGTAAGCATTTAACAAATCAGCTGCACAAGCAGCCGTTGAACCATCCGGAATAGGATGTATAGCTCCTGTAACGTTTAATGCATTAAAGCCTGTAGTTAAACCCACATTGGTTCCAACATCACCACCTGTTACATATGTATTACCAGTATTAGTTACTGCGCCATTACCTGAAAAAACTCCATAACAAGCAGCGGAACCTAAATTAGGGTAAGAAGGGCCATTAAGTATTGGGCTGTTACAACCAACTGGTGTATATGCTAGTACTCCATTAATAGTAATAGCTCCTGCTGTAGAAAGAGCTCTTCCTTCTAGCGTATCACCAGTATTCATATTAATAGCTGAATTATTAGCAATGATAGTGCCTTTCATAGAAGTTCCAGCAGCCATATCCACTAAGCCTTCTACTTTCCAAAACACATTACATGCTTTAGCACCATTCAACAATTTTACTTTTGAATTAGTGTTGGTAGAAAGGGGGCCTTGAATTTGAAAAATAAAAACTGAATTAGAATTCCCTAAACCATCTAAAATAAGATCTAAATTTAAAGTTGCTGCACCAGAAATAGAATACACACCTGCAGTTAATGTTTGACCATTACCTAAAGCAGGTGCAGGAAAAGCTGATGGTGTTGTAGCATTTAATTGATTATAGGCTGTTAATAAATCTGAAGCACAAAGTGCACTTGCTCCATTATTATCATTCATTACGCCATTTACATTTCCAAATGCAGTACTTGAACCATTGTTAGTTCCTACATTTCCTGTTAGTTGAGAAATGCCTGAATTTGTTAATGAACCATTAGTTGAAAATAAAACGAAATCGGCTGCAGTACCTAAATTAGGTGCTTGAGCAGAAATCGCATTTGGAAAAGATAATAAAGTAACAGCTGTTACAATATGTAGTAATTGTTTTTTCATTGTAATATATTTAATTCGTGAATAAATTTTCACTTAACAAAAATGCGACTCAAAAGAAGAAATAGTATTACACAACTATTTTAAATTGTTACATAATTCACAGTCACTGAAAATTAAATATCACAAAAAAAAGAGTGTTGCTATTAAGCAACACTCTTTTTATAAATTTATAAACTATTTAATATTTAACTATCGTGTTTCCTGCCATAGTAACTGCACCTGTTCTTGTTAAGGCTCTACCATCAAGTGTTGCTCCCGTATTAAATGAAATAGACTGCATTACCAAAAATGTTCCTTTCATTACAGAAGTTGTACCAAACGTTGCAGAACTACCTACTTGCCAAAAAATATTAGAAGCTTGAGCGCCGCCTGTTAAATATACTTTACGACCAGATGTTGTTGTAAATGCAGATGCTATTTGAATAATAAATACAGCATTTGCATTTCCTTTTGCATCAAATGTTAAATCACCTGAAGAAATTGCTAAAGATGACGTAGATTTATAAAGTCCTGGTGTTAAAGTCAACCCTCCGATATTTCCAGATAAAGTTACAATATCTGTAGCAGTTCTTCCTGCTGCATCATTATACGCTGCGGTTAAATCCAACTTAGCTTGATTTGCAATAGTATTATTAACATGAAGTGTTCCAACTAAAATCCCTGGAGGAAAACCACCTACAGATGTTCCAGGACTTAATCCCATATCACCTGTGATATTAGTTGCGCCAGTGTTACTTATAGAAGATCCTGCTAAGACAGCTAGATTAGCTGAACCAGCCATTGACACAGAAGATTGAGTTGTTGTTTGTGTAGGAATTACAACAAGAGGTGAAGTTGAACCTGATGAAGGATTTGTTGTTGTTTTCTTTTTACAACTAGTAACTAGCACGATTGATATAAAAGTAAATGTTTTTAAAATATTTAATATTTTCATAATTTGATTTTGAGTTTTCGCTACTGGCGAACAGATGTGAATGTTTTCCACAAGACAAAGGTGGCGAACTCGATACAAAGTGTATTACAGAAAAATTAATATAAGTTACACAATTCACAGATTAGCCAAATTCAACTTTATAAAAAACATTATTCGTGAAATTTGCAAAAGAAAAACTATTAATTACACGAATCACATAAATTCAATAAATAGAATTATTCGTTTTTAAATTATTGTATTTTTGTGAGGCGGTATAATCTTTTCGCATAATTTACAATGACATGAAAGCGAAAAATATTATTAAGTCTATAAGTTATTTTCTTTTTGGGTTCATCTTAATTTTTTTGATTTTAGATGTTTTAGCCAATTATTGGCTGCCTCAAAAAATGGAGCATTTAATTAAAAACAAATTTTCAGAGTCAACAGACTCTATATATAACTTATCTTTTGATAAACTTTCCATTAGTTTACTTTCAAAAACAATATCTGTAAGTGATATAAGCATAGTACCTAAACATGGTAAACAAAACTTATCTAAAACTTATAGCATAGAAATAAAGCATTTAAAATTCATTAATCTTTCTATACTACCTTATCTGAGAGATAAAAAACTCAGCATAGAAAGAATTGAATGTATTGAACCTGTTGTGTTATATTATATAAATTCAAATGATACTAGTTCTTTAAAAAAAATAACATCTAAAAGAAATATTACCAAATCACTCAATGCAATTTCCATTAAAAAAATGGATATCATAAATGTAAAATTTAGCATTTATAAAAATGTAATCGATTCGTTTCCCATTTTTGAATCTTACGAAAACAGTATTGTTTCAGATAATATTAATTTAAATTTAAAAAATATACATAAAGACAGCTTTATGTTAGCCGATCAATTAGATGTTACATTAAATAATTTTAAATATGATATTGAGGGCAGTTTATATGCTATATACTCTAAAAAAATATTAGCGTCATTTTCAAATTCATCAATACATATTGATTCATTAAAATTGATACCAATTTACAATAAGATAACGTTTGCAGACAAATCAATCTATCAAACTAGTAGAACCGAATTTTATGCTGCTCATTTAGAAGTAAAACATTTTGATTATAATCTTCTTATAAAAAGTAAAATTATTGATATCAAAAAAATTGAAATGAGCGATTGTTTTATAGATATCTATCGTGACAATACTCGTCCATTAAAACAGGAAAATCGTCCCTCACTGCAAACAATAATTAAACAGATTCCAATTTTATGTTCTCTCGATACCATTGAAGTAAAAAATGGGAAACTAAACTTTGAAGCACTAAATCCAAAAACGAATACTATTGGAACCATATCACTAGATAAAATCAAAGTATCAGTATATGGCATCACAAATGATTCTGTCAATTTTACCGAAAACCAATCTGTTGAAGCAACCATTAATGGATATATATTAAACAAGGGAAACTTTACCGAATCATATATATTTCCATTAAAAGCAAATACTGAATTATTTTATTGTTCAGGAAGCGTGTCATCCATGCCTCTTTCTTCTTTTAATTCAATCATTGCTTCTTCAAGACAATTAAAATTCAAGTCTGGTGAAATAGACACCATGAGTTTTTCGTTTAAAGCAGAAGAAAACTATTCGAATGGCACAATGACTTTTAAATATCATGATCTTAGAATTGAAGTATTAAATCAAAAAAATAGTAATAGTATAAAGTCGGATGTTAGTACTTTTTTATTGAATAAATTTAAAATAGAAAAAAGCAATCCTTTACAAAACAAAAAGACAAGAATCTCAAAACTACATGTAAAACATAATCCTTATCGCTACTTTTTATTCTACTCAATGCAGAGTATTCTTAGTGGAATTGAGCCTAGCATTAAAAAAGAATAGAGGTCTTACCGAAAGAGAAATCTAGATAAAACAAAACCTCTATCAAATTAATGATAGAGGCTTTATAATTTCAAAGTGCACTCAAAAATTATTTTACATGAATAATTTTCAGTTCAACACGCCTATTTAATTGACGACCTTCTGGATTATCTGTACCGTCTGAATTTTGATTCAAAGCATCAGGCAATAATTCTCCGTATCCTTTGGCTGATAATCTATCTTTAGAAATCTTATTGGCTATTAAATAATTAACAACAGCCGATGCTCTATCATTAGATAAATTCAAGTTATATTCATGAGATCCTTTAGAATCAGTATATCCAGAGATTTCAACATCTAAATTAGGATACTTATTTAAGAATTTTAAAATATTTTTTAATTCCACATTTGATGTCTTACGTAAAGAAGCTTTATCAAAATCAAAGAAAATATTATTTAATACAATTTTAGAACCAACTGTAATTGGCGGTAACTGAATAGGTTTATAGATTTCATAATAATTCGTTTTTTTAGAGATTTCTCGATTTTCAGAATAAAACATAAACCCTTCGGCTTCGTAAGAAATATTATAATTTTTCCCTGGAGTTAATATAAATAAATATTGTCCTGTTTTACTATTGGGTCTGTAAACGCCAACTACTTGTCCCGTTTCATTATCAGTAACTGTAATAACAACATCCTTTGCAACTGCTCCATAAGCATCTTTCACTAATCCTTTTAAAAGTGTAAGAGCGGCTTGTTTCTGATCTAAAAATGTAATGCTATAATTATCTTTCTCTCCTAAGCCACCTTCTTTAAAAGAAGAATAATATGCTTTAGTTTTATCAGGCGAAACAACGTAAAACACATCATCATCAGGTGAATTGATTGGATAACCAACATTGATTGGATTTTGCCATTTTATCCCATTATCTGATAAACTACTATAAAAAATATCAAAGCCTCCCATGGTATTATGTCCATTAGAACTAAAAAATAAAGTAATTCCATCGGGATGAATAAACGGTGCATCTTCATCAAATTCTGTGTTAATCAAAGCTCCCATATTAACTGCCTTGCCCCACTCTCCTTTAGGATTTTTTTTACTTTCATAAATATCTCTTCCACCAAAACCACCTGGACGGTCGCTGGTAAAATAAATAGTCTGCCCATCTGCCGAAATAAATGCGCTTGGTTCCCAATGCTTACTATTAATATTTGAGTTTAATTTTATCGGCTCCGACCATACATCTCCATTTAATGAAGTTGAATAAATATTTCCATCTCCATTATCATCTTTATAAATTAAAATCTCTTGTCCATCTGGTGAAATACCAACAGAAGCTTCGTTTCCATCTGTATTAATCGGTTTCCCAATACTTTGTGCCACAGTCCAATTTTTTCCATCATAGTTAGACAAATAAATATCTTCGAAATATTTTCCATCATCAAGCATCTCACCACCTGTACTTTGACTTCTTCGAGTAGTAAAAATCATCGTTGACTGATCGGCTGTTAATACAGGTGAATAGTCACCATAAGGTGAATTAACATTTTTACCCATATTCTCAATCTTCACATTGATAGGCTTTGACATTAAGTCTATGCCATTTTTACACATTTCAATTTTACGATTCGCATCCTTCAAATTAATATCATCTTTACGTTTATAAAGTATAAGTTCTTTTTTATAGCGCTCATAAGAAAGAATTGCATTTTGAAACATGGAATGAATATGATAAGCGTCTCCTAAGAGTTTATAGGCTAATATTGGGGCGTTTCTTTCCTCATACGAATCTTCGTTATATTTTGAGGAAATTGACAACAAAGATCTTTCTAAATAAGGAAGTGCCGAAGCTTTTCCTCTCCTAGCTCGCAGATAACAATCACCAATTAAATAATAAATATTAGCATTGGCTGTATCCATTTTATGTAATTGAAAATACATAGGTAGAGCCGCATAATAATTTCCCTCCTTACTTAATGTTTGGGCATTTTCGAATACTGTTTTAAAATCAGCATTAGTTTGTGAAAATAATTTAGTTAGATTTATAAGTAGAAATACAATAAATATTTTTTTAAGCATAAGGCATTATTAATTAGTTAGTTGGGGGTTTATACAGAGCGAAGATGCCGAATAAAAAAACTAACTAATTACATAATTTAAATGAAGAGTTATATAATTCACATCTTCAAAAAGCAGAAAAATTTAAAATTACAAAACGCTGGAACGTTTCAACTTCAACTCTTTATAAAAAGTGGGTGATAATCCATATATTTTTTTGAACTCCTTAGAAAGATGCGAAGGGCTTTTGTAGTGAAGTTTATGAGCAATTACTTTTAATGTATGTTCATTATATAATAACAATTCTTTTAGCTTTTCCATTTTATGAATAGTAATGTATTGTTTAATAGTAATTCCTTTTACTTCAGAAAAAACATTAGAGAGATCTTTATAATCTAATTTCAGTTTTCCACTAATATATTCTGAATAACTAACACTCGGTAATTCATCTGCATAATGAACCATTTCAATAACAACATTTCTTATTTTTTCAATCAGACGACTGTTTTCATCATCTAATAATCTAAACCCACAATCATGTAGGTTTTTTTTTAATACTTCTCTTTGATCTACTGAAATATCATCTACAATCTCAGCTATTCCATAATCAATAAATGAATAGTTTAATCCAAGTTTATTTAACTCTTCTTTAACCACCATTTTACAGCGAAGACTAACCATATATTTAATATACAATCTCATACTACAAATCAATTTTAATAACTAAAGGAAACTAATCCTCATATCCGCTTTTAATAACTGTAGAAAGCATTTTGAATTGCTCGTAAGCATTGAAATTATGCCTTGCGTGCGCTGGAATAATAATTCCATCGCCCAACTTAAGCAAAAATATTTTTCCATTAATAATAAGCTCGGCAGCACCATCAATAATCTGAATATAAGTATCATACGGCGACAATTTTTCAGCTAATTCTTCACCGGCATCAAATGATAATACCGTAATATTACCTGTTGTCTTTTTAATAATGGTTTTGCTAACCACAGCCTTTGGCATATATTCAATAATTTGAACTATAACATGTGCATTTGCTTTTTCTAACTCGTCAATACTATTTTTCATTGTAGGTATTATTATATTAAGTGGTCCTGACACAATACACGTTATAATTTATTTTTGTTATCTATGACTACTTCAGCTAAGCTAGATTGCATTTAGTAACATGAATACTTGATGTTGATTATATTGAATGGTTTATTTTTTTCATTTTATAATCAATTCCAATATTTATTTTAATATTACATTCTATCCATATACCAATTTAACTCGTGTTTCATTTTTCTTATTTTGAATATATTTTCTATGTTTTTTTGTAAACGAATGAAAGAAGTTTCACTTTTTATAACATAATCAAATGCCTTGTGGTGCATACAATTGATAGCAATTTCAATTCGGTCTTGAGATGAATGCATAATAACTGGAATTTCTGGATTGATGGATTTAATTTTATCCAGAGTATCAATCCCATTCATGGCATTTTTTTCAATACCATCTAAATGGTAATCTAAAATAATAGCATCAGGTTTTTTTGCAATGTTATTAATACATAATTCACCTGTAGCGTATGTTTCAATCTCAAAATCAGTATGCTCTTTAAAATCTAATTCCATAGATTTTAACAATAGTGCATCGTCATCAACTAAAAAAAGTTTAATTTTCTGAGTAGTATTCATTATTTATTGTTTTTTAATTTCAGGTACTCTTCTTTTAATTCCTTGCATGCTTGAGTACAAACTTCATCTAAGGTTAATACCATGTCATGTATGGCATCTGTTTGTTCGGAAGATGTGGCGTAAGCTTGTATTTTTTTAGCCATTTCTTCAAAGCTTTTATCTATTCCAACAATTGAAAAAGAAGGGATCATTTTGTGAACAGACGAATGTAATAAATTCCAATCTTGATTAACTAAACTTTCCTTCATCGAAAGAATTAATGGTGGAGTTTGCTCTAAGTAAAGTGATATCATTTCCATCATTGTATCTGGATTTGCTTTAGTTTTACTTAGTAAGTAGGTTAGATTGGTTTGCCTAATCTGTTTGTTCAACGAATTTTCCTTTTTAGCAACATCAAACAACCTTGCCCTTTGCACATGTTTGATAATTTTACTGTACAATACCCTTTCATCAACTGGCTTTGCTATATAATCATTCATACCAACGGCAGTACATTTTTCTAAATCAACCGTTGTAACATCAGCTGTTAAAGCAATAATTGGAATGTTTGATTTCAATTCATTTCGAATATAATCAGTTGCATCAAAACCATTCATTTCAGGCATTTGTAAATCCATTAAAATAACATCATAATTATTATCTTGTATTTTTTCAATAGCTATTTTACCATTAGATGCAATGTCTCTTTCAAACCCAAAATCATCTAACAACGTTTTCATTAATAATTGATTTAAAGCAATATCTTCTACAACTAATACTTTAATGTTTTTATTTTGATAACTAATTTCTATTTGATCGACTTCTTTTAACGTAACTTCTTTGGTTTTTTGGAATTCTAATGAGAATTTAAATGTAGACCCAACCATGGGCTCACTTGTTACTTCAATACTTCCTCCTTGAGATTCAACTAGTTGTTTTACAATCGCTAGTCCAAGTCCTGTTCCTCCATAAATTCTTGAAGTACCGCTTGAAGCTTGTTGAAAATTTTCAAATATTTTCTCTAATTTATAACCTTCAATCCCAATCCCTGTATCCTTTACAGAAAATTCTATATTTACCTTCTCTTCATTTTGTTTTATTAATTTAACCTCAACAGTGATACTTCCTTCGTTTGTAAACTTTAAAGCGTTACTTACTAAGTTTAAAATAATTTGATGTAATCTAACAGGGTCTCCTACTAAAACTTCAGGAATATTTTTATCGAAGTTTTTAATTAATTGTAGATTTTTTTCTTGAATTTTAATTTCAAATAAATGAAGCATAGACGAAATAGAGGTAGCCAATTTGAAAGGCGTTTTTTCAAAAGTCATTTTTCCAGCATCTACCTTCGCTAAATCTAAAATGTCATTGATTAATACAATTAATGCGTCACCGCTGGTTTTAATAGCATTTAAGTATTCTCTTTGTTTATCCGTTAAATCTGTTTTAAGCACAACTTTTGTGAACCCAATAATAGCATTCATAGGAGTACGAATTTCGTGGCTCATATTGGATAAAAATTGTTGCTTAGATTTAACTGCTTCCTCAGCCTTAGCTTTCGCAACTTCTGCGAGTTCTGTTGCTAATTCAGCAAATACTCTCGCTTCTATTAGTTCTTTTTCGTTCTTTTTTTGTTCTGTAATATCTCTAGCGACAATTACCGCTCCTAAAATATTACCTTTATCATCCTTATAAGTTGACCCATTAAACAAAACATCAGTTAATTTATTATCTTTTATGGTTAAAGGATAATCTACTACAAACCCCTTTTCAAATACTTCTTTATAAACTTCGCTTGCTTTGAGAGGATCTGTAAAATAATCTTTAAAATTTGTTCCCTTTATGTTTTCACGGCTAGTATCAGTTACTTTTACCATAGCCTCATTCATATCAGTAATTTTGCCTTCTGGGCTAATCGTTATTAATGGATCGCGACTGGCTTCAATTAAACTTAAGGAATATTGGGAGGCTAATTTTGCCGATTTACTGAGCTTCTCTAGCTCTTTATTTATAATTTCTTGATTTTTATTTTCTTTATTTGCAATGCCAAGTTCTTCTGCGCGTTTTCGTTGTTCTTCTTTAAAAGTTAAGACTTTATTTGCAACCAATAAATCATTAATAAGTTTATCATTTATCAATTTTAGAGAATCGATTTCATGCCTTAAAATATTATTCTCTTCGCTGTCTGAAATTGTTTTTTTTGACATATTATTGTTTTTTATTATACTAATTTCCTATATCCTCAATAGGACTTCTACGTTTATCTTTTAATTGTTTAAAATGAGAAGGAGATAATCCCGTAACTTTTTTAAATTGATTAGATAAATGCGCGACACTACTGTAGTTTAATTTATAGGAAATTTCAGTTAAGTTTAGTTCATCATATAAAAGCAGTTCTTTAGCTCTTTCAATTTTATGAACAATAATAAATTGTTGAATGGTAGTACCTTTTACTTCAGAAAAAATATTTGATAAATAAGTGTAATCATGATTTAATTTTTCGCTGATGTAATCCGAGTAATTAACCTTGGGTAGTTCAGTAGAATAATGAACCATTTCGATAATCACATTTTTAATTTTTTCAATTAAAACGGCTCTTTTATCATCCATTAATTCTAAACCAGAAACAAGCAATTCTTTTTTTAATTGTTCTCGTTGTTCAGAATTAAGATTTTCCATGATATCTACCTCTCCTAAATCAACAACAATAAAATGTAAGCCCATTTTTCTCAACTCCTCTTTCACCACCATTTTACAGCGAGTGCTAACCATGTATTTGATATATAACTTCATGTTTTTATAATAAAATCATTAAAGATTAATCTTCATAACCACTCTTAATAACAGTTGATAGCATTTTGAATTGTTCATTGGCATTAAAGTAATGTTTGGCGTGAGCTGGAATGATAATTCCATCACCCAATTTCAATAGAAATTGTTTGTCATTAATAAACAATTCAGCCGCACCATCTATGATTTGTATATATGTGTCAAAAGGTGATAACTTTTCAGCTAATTCCTCCCCAGCATCAAATGATAAAACAGTAACGTTTCCAGTTATTTTTTTAATAATTGTTTTACTTACAACGGCTTTTGGCATATATTCAATAATTTGAACAACAACATGAGCTTTAGATTTTTCGAGTTCCGCACTATCATTATAAGTTTTCATAAATTAATTTTTACCTCTAAAGGCTAACCGTTTTTTAATGACTTGTGTATATTACCCAAAGATGGCATAATATATCTTATGTATTTTGTATAATATGATGTATTTGTTACATAAATCACACATTATGTCATTTTTTCGTCTTTATTTCCTGTTCGTCCATTAAATGCTCTAATGCAACACGTCTCCTAACTTTAAGAGATTTAAAGTAAACTGGAGAAAGACCTGTAATTTTTTTGAACTGATTTGAAAAGTGTGGAACGCTACTATAGTGGAGCCTAAAACAAATTTCTTTTAAACTTAATTCATTATAGATAATAAGTTCTTTTGCTCTTTCGATTTTATTAATAATAATAAATTGTTGAAGGGTTGAACCCGTTACTTCAGAGAATAAACTTGATAAGGAGGTATAATCACATTCTAATTTTTTACTTAAATACTCTGAATACTTTTCTTCTGGCGGTTGTTCAGAATAATGAATCATTTCAATAATTGCATTCTTTACTTTTTCTATTTGAATGGCTTTCTTATCTTCTAATAATTCATGGCCATTTTTTAATAAAGCGGCTCTAATTTTATCAAATTGTCGGATAGATATTTTTTGTTGAACTTCTAATTCACCTAATTCTATGCTCGATATTTTTATTTTTAATTTATTAAACTCTTCTTTAACCATTAATTTACAGCAATGGCTAACCATGTATTTTATATATAACTTCATTTGTAGTATAATATTTATTATACCACAAAAATGAAGTTGAAAATACCATAAAGAGTTATATTTATTCGGAAATTAGTTACACAATTCACAGATAGGATAAAATGGATAAAGCAATAAAACCGTTCTATTTCATTAAAAACAGTGTGTAACCCACAACTATTCCCATTGTAGCAAATGTTAAAAAGAAAATAGCCATATACTTAGACACACCAAATTCTTTAATAATTATTCGAATAGGCTCAGTAATAATATGATACACAATTTTTTTAATTTTCTTTAAAGCACCCTCTCCTTTAATCACATAATCTGAAGCGCCATTTCTAAAAGATTGTATTGCCAATGAAATATCTTCATGACTAGACATAATTATCACTTCTACTTTAGGATTAATGTCTTTTATTTTTTTCAATATTTCTACGCCATTTTCTCCATTCAAAAAATAGTCTAAAATAACAATATCTGTATCCTTATCTACTTTTTCCAAGCAACTTTCGCCATCACAAAATGTTGAAATATTAAGATCATCTCCAAATCTATAATTTAAATAAATTTTTAAATCAGAAATAACTAGTTTGTCGTCATCCACTATAAATAAATTCATTCCTTGCTTTGTCATAAATCAGTTCTCCTATTTTTAAAATTGATTAGTAATATGTAAAGTATGATAATAATCATACATGAAGTGTTATATAATTATTGAAAACACTTATAGAAATCACTGATGATATAGTAGGGTAATTAGAAAAAAAATGGCCTATACTCTTTTTAAATTACTTTGTAGCGTAATCTACTAAACCCATTGCTTTTAAAACTTTTCTGCCGTTTTGCTTGATGTTGAATCGATAACCAAAAAAAAGTACGACTCTACTGATGTAATTTTCAACTGTAAACTGTTCAGATAAAAGAGAAAAATCACTGTCATACGTTGCTAATACACCTGTGAAAAAAGTTGAATTATCATAACGTAAAGCCGCTTTAGCATTTACATGTGATGTTAAACTTAATGGTAAACTATGACTACTCTTGTCAACTGTTTCATACTTTGTTTTTTGACCTCCAAAACCAATATTAAGAGCATTGCTAAAAATAATTTTTTTATAAACGTATGTATAGCCGTAACCGCCACTAACACCAATGGTAAGTAATGAAATCTTATTTACTGTTTTTAGAGGGGAAGAAAAGAAATTATTAAAAGGCTGTTTAACGAAAGAAGAATCGTTAGAAGTGAAATCAATGTTTGAATGATACACCCCTGTCATAAACGAAGCCGAACTTTTACGCTGAACATCCGTAAATGAGAAGGCGCCCCTAAGAGAATATTTTTTATGGTTATACACAAACATTGTATTAACACCATATGAAACAACATTTACATCTGGCCTTACAATGATATCAAGTGCCGTATTATAAGGGCTAAATTCATTTGTATTACGAATATAAAATCCTTTGTAATTTTGATAATTAATGTCAGTGGTTACCCTTCTTCCAATCAAGGTTAACTGAATATCTATGCTTTTTGTATTTCCCCTGTTTGGCCAAGCACCAAATCGTATGGCGGGAACAAATCCAAAAGTTAAAATAATATTACTAAAATTAAATCCAACGTGATAGTAATTGTTTGGCGAAAATTTGAGTTTCCTCCTTGTGGTTAAATCATTGAGATTAACTCCGTAAAATTTTTTACTAATAGGAATCGTGATTGTTAATTTTCTTTTATTATTAACAATATAAGTTGTATCAAAATCGCTTGTTCTTTTTCGCAGCAATTGTTTTACGTACCATCTATGAGGATACATGAATTTATCTTTAAACGTTTTTTTAGGAATATCGTCTACAATTAATTTACTAATAATTGTATCTGACAATGTTTTAGCAATACTATCTAATTGAGCACTACCCTCTTGTACTAAAAATAAATTAACTGCTAGTAATAAAATGTATTTTCTAAAAAAATTACATTTCATATACATATTCTATAAACATAGAACTAAAGTATATGATATTGAGCCTAAAACTATTACAGATTTAAATGAATAGATTACACAAATCACATATTCTTCGTGTAAATGCGTATGCGTTAAAAAAATTAAGCCAGTTTATTCCCTTTAGTGAACGTATGAAAAATTAAATACACACTAGTTGCAAATAAAAAGAAAGCTCCTGTTTGATGCAACACTCCTAACACTACGGGCACTTGATATAACAGCGTTAATACACCTAAAATAAACTGTATGGTTACACCGTAAACCAAAAAGGTAACTCCTCTATATTGTGAAGAAGTGAGTTTTAATTTATCCGATTTATACCAAATAATACAAAGAACAATCACTACAACAATTGCCAATGTGCGATGTACAAATTGAATTCCACTTGCATTTTCAAAAAAGTTTAGATAAAAACTATCTTTCATTGTCACTTGTTCAGGCATCCATTCGTCGCCCATTTTTGGCCAAGAATTAAAAATATGCCCTGGACGAATTTTAGAAGCATCGCCTTCTACATATCCTGCTGTAAAAGCACCATACACAATTTGCAAAATTAATATCGCAAAAAATGATAGTGACCACCATTTTAATTTAGCTCCTTCGTTTTCTTTAATCTCCTCTTTTGGGTTTAATAATTTTAAAGCAAACCAAAATGTAAAAGCAAATAATGTAAATGCGCTCATTAAATGAGTTGCTAATCTGAAATGGCTTACTGCAGGTTGCTTTTGCAATCCGCTATATACCATCCACCAACCAATAACTGCTTGCATGGCACCCATAAAAAATAAAAGAATTAAAGATGGCAGCATCTTTTTATCTATTTTTTTACGAATAATTAAAACTACTAACCCTATTGAAAACACATACATCATTATTCTTCCAATCATTCGATGAATATATTCCCAAAAAAAGATGTGTTTAAACTCTTCTAATTTCATAGTAGAGTTTACTTTAATAAATTCTGGGCTTTGCTGGTATTTAGCAAAACGCTCCAGCCAAGCTTCTTCAGACAGTGGTGGCATAGAACCCATAAAACTCCAATCTGTAATTGATAAGCCCGAATGAGTTAATCTGGTAATACAACCTACAACTACCATTATATATACTAAAGCGCAACCAGTTAATAACCAATAAATAACTGCTTTATGAGGATTCTTAGAAATCATGAGGAATGAATTTGGATACAAACTTACTAAGCATTTAGCTAATATTTAAATAAAAACACTTTAAAAAAGCAATTGTTTTAAAATAAAAATCCTATTTTTAAACCTATTAAAATATACCAAACATGAAGGGAATTATATTAGCTGGAGGCTCAGGAACTCGTTTACATCCATTAACATTGGCAATGAGTAAACAGATGATGCCTATCTATGATAAACCAATGATTTATTATCCATTATCAGTGTTGATGATGGCTGGTATCAATGAAATTTTAATCATTTCAACACCTCAAGATTTACCAAATTTTGAGCGTTTACTAGGTAGTGGGGAACAATTGGGTTGTAAGTTTACTTATGCCGTACAAGAAGTGCCCAATGGTTTAGCGCAAGCATTCGTCATTGGAGAAAAATTTATTGGAAAAGATAAAGTAGCCTTAGTATTAGGTGATAATATATTTTACGGTGTTGGTTTAGGTAGAATGTTACAAAAAATCAATAATCCAGAAGGAGGTGTTGTATTTGCTTACCATGTGAGTGATCCTGAAAGATATGGAGTAGTTGATTTTGATGATAATCATAATGTTTTATCTATTGAAGAAAAACCTGCGCAACCAAAATCTAACTATGCCGTACCAGGTTTATATTTTTACGATAATTCAGTAGTTGAAATTGCTAAAACATTAAAACCGTCTCCACGAGGAGAATATGAAATTACTGATGTAAATAAAGAATATTTAAAACGTAAACAATTAAAAGTATCCATTTTAGACAGAGGAACTGCTTGGTTAGATACTGGCACATTTGCTTCGTTAATGCAAGCCGGACAATTTGTTCAAGTCATTGAAGAACGTCAGGGATTGAAAATTGGTTGTATTGAAGAGGTTGCTTTTAAAATGGGCTTTATTACAAAAGAACAATTAATTAAAATAGCAACGCCTTTAACCAAAAGTGGATATGGTACTTATTTATTAAAAATGGCTGAAGCTAAATAATATATTCTCGTGCAGGCATACTCTTCTCTTTTTCAAATTTTAAATAAAGCTATCGAGGAACAACAAAACTCGTTAAATAGTTCATCTCCAAAAGAGATGTATGAACCAATGAGCTACATTGTGGGTTTAGGCGGCAAACGTGTTCGTCCACTATTAACATTAGTAGGCTGCGATATTTTTGATACTAATCCTAACGACGCCATTCATGCTGCATTGGCGGTTGAGTTATTTCATAATTTCTCATTAATACACGATGATATTTTAGATAATGCTCCATTGCGCAGAGGAAATACAACAGTTCACGAAAAATGGAATCATAATATTGCTTTATTAAGTGGCGATGGTATGATGGTGAAAGCCTTTGATGTATTAGGAAAATCAAACCCCGAACATGTAGCTAAACTTTTAAAGTTATTTGCAAAAACAGGATTAGAAGTTTGTGAAGGACAACAATACGACATGAATTTTGAAACTCAAGAACATGTTAGCGTACAGGATTATATTCATATGATTACTTATAAAACTGCTGTATTATTAGGTTGTAGCTTACAGATGGGGGCTATTTGCGCTAATGCATCAGAAGAAAACCAAAAACATTTATATGAATTTGGAGAACATGTTGGCATCGCCTTTCAAATTTTAGATGATGTATTGGATGTGTATGCCGATGATGAGAAATTTGGTAAACAAGTGGGAGGCGATATTATCTCCAACAAAAAAACATTTATGTTATTAGATGCTTTTGAATTGGCTAATGAAGAGCAAACTAAAGAATTAAATCATTTACTATACTCTAAAGAAATTTCAAGTAATGATAAAGTAAAACAAGTAACTGCCCTTTACAATACTTTAGGCGTGAGAGAATTAGCTATTAAAGAAGCTAACAAACACACGGATATAGCTCTTAAACATTTAGAAGAATTAAAGGCAAATCCATCTAAGAAAAAAGATTTAAAAGAGTTCGCACTTCATTTATTAAATAGAGAAGTATAAATATTATGGAACTACACGAATTACTTTCATCATACGTACATAAAATCAAAATACAAGTTCGATTTAAGGATATTGACAAACAAGGTCATGTAAATAATGCCAATCACATCACTTATTTTGAAACAGCACGAGTAGAGTATTTTAAGGATGTTTTTAGAAACAGCATTGATTGGATAAAAACAGGGATGATTTTAGCCAATACAGAAATCACCTACAAGCGACCTATTTTATTAGAAGACGAAGTTTATTGTTATACAAAAATAACTCGCTTTGGCACTAAAAGTTTCGAAATAGAAAATGTGTTAACTATTGAAGACGAGCACAATAAATACCTTTGTGCCTTTGGGAAAAGCACTTTAGTGTGCATAAACTACGATACTAAAGAAACCATTGATGTGCCTCAAAAGTGGGTAGATTCTGTTAAATCATTCGAAAAATCAATGTAGATTAAGTTTAGTTTAATTCCTCGCTAAAGCTTAAAATTTGTATTTTTTTCCTTACTTTTACTCTATTGATATTTTTATGAAGAATTTAGTAGAAGGTTTTACCAAACAATTACAAGAAGCATTAGATATTGCAAACTCTGCAGTTCTAACTCAAAAACATAACGTTCAAAATATTGTAGTTACAGGATTAGGTGGTTCTGGAATTGGAGGCACTATTTTGTCGGAATTAGTGCAATCAGAATGTCCTGTTCCTATTATTGTGAATAAAGACTATTTTTTACCTGATTTTGTAAATTCAAACTCACTGGTCATTATTTCTTCATATAGTGGAAATACAGAAGAAACTCTTTCTGCTATGAAGCAAGCTATTGATAAAAATGCTCAAATAGTTTGCATTACAAGCGGCGGAGAAGTTAAAATCATTGCTGAAAAATATAGCTACGATACAATTATTATTCCAGGTGGTAATCCTCCGCGTTCATGCATCGGCTATTCTTTAGTTCAATTATTAAAAATCATTCAATTTAATGGATTTGTAAAAACTGATTTATTAAACCAAGTTAAAGCTACCATTGCTTTATTAGATAAAGAAAAGGAAGCTATCAAAGTTGAAGCCTCAATTATTGCTAAAAAATTGGTAAATAAAATTCCTGTGATTTATTCATTGGGTTCTTGCGAAGGTGCGGCAGTTCGTTTCAGACAACAAATTAATGAAAATAGTAAAATGTTATGTTGGCATCATACCTTGCCGGAAATGAATCATAACGAATTAGTTGGCTGGACAGAGAAAAACGATTCATTAGTTGTTGTAACTTTTAGAACATCTTTTGATTACGAGAGAACAATCAAACGTTACGAACTTTGCAAAGAGTTGTTTACTAAATATAGTCATTCTGTTACTGATATTTCTGCAAAAGGCATTTCTAAAGTAGAGCAATTTTTCTACCTCATTAATATTGGAGATTGGATTTCATGTTACATTGCAGATTTAAAAAATATTGATGCCGTTGAAGTAAATGTGATTACTCATTTAAAAAACGAATTAGCAAAGCTAAATTAATCCTTAATTTTCTTCACTTTGAATAAGCAAGTATTGTTTCAAGATCTTGGACTTATGGACTATAAAGTCTGTTGGGATTACCAAGAAAGCTTATTTAATGAAACGATTACCCTAAAGATAGCGAATAGAAATTTAGCGCCTGAGCAACAAATAGAAACCAAAAATCATTTATTGTTTGTAGAACATCCTCATGTATATACTTTAGGAAAAAGTGGAGACGCATCGCACCTATTAATTAACGACAATCAACTTTTAGAAAAACAAGCAACTTATTACAAAATCAATAGAGGTGGTGACATTACATATCATGGTCCAGGGCAACTAGTAGGTTATCCTATTTTAGATTTAGATCATTTTTTTACAGACATACACAAATACCTTCGTTTATTAGAGGAAACCATCATCTTAACACTTGACGAATACGGCATCAAAGCAGGAAGAAGTAAAGGAGAAACAGGAGTGTGGTTGGATGAAGATAATATTTTTAAAGCCCGTAAAATTTGTGCCATGGGAGTTAGATGCAGCCGTTGGGTAACCATGCATGGCTGGGGCTTTAATGTGAATTCAAATTTAGATTATTTTTCAAATATTGTTCCTTGTGGTATACAAGACAAAGCGGTTACTAGCTTAAATAAAGAATTAGGTCATGATGTTGATATGGATGCTATAAAAGAAAAACTAAAAAAACATTTCAGTGCATTATTTGAATGTGAAATAATAAATCAACAATTAGTTTAATTTATTATTTATGAAACATTTAATACTTTTATCACTATCTATTATTTCATTTTTAACGTATGCTCAAAAGCCTGATGTAATTCCAATAATAGATACTCTTGCAAAACCTAAATTTAAAAAAGAAGTTAACGTTTTAATAAAAGCAGGAACTACTGTTAATTTTTTAAATAAAGAATTATACAAAATATTAAATGAAGGCTTAAAACAAGAGTTATATGTACCTGATAATCCTTCCACTTTATTTGTAAACCCTTATTTTAGTGTTGGATTAGAAGCTCAGTTTTCGGAAAAACTTGGCTTTCATTTTAATTTAGGATTTCACCAAACCTTACAAAAATACACAACAAACTACAGCTCTAATAATGGGAACACTTCAAATAACAATTATGTATATAGAGTAAGTGCTTATGAATATTTAAACAATAATGTGTTTTTAGAAATATTACCTTACTTTAAATATAAGTCTACTCGTTTTTTAGCTGGATTTAATTTAACCAGCAGCAGTCCAACTGTTACTAACAAGATAAGTATTACAAATTTAAATACAGGTGTGACTCAGTATTACACCATAAAAGACAAGCCAGAAGTGAGCTATCACGCCTACTCTACAATAGGAATCATACAAAGTTTCCCAGTTAAAACCATTGAAATGACTGTAACAGCAAGTTATTTTGGTTTTTTGAAAAAATATGATTCAGGATTTAATTTAATGCTTGGTGTATTATTTTAATTTGAAGCTTCAACTAACTGTGGTAATTTTAGTTTATCAGTTTTTTTAATTCCCTCTAGTACTTCAATATTAATACCATCTGATAATCCAGTCTTAATAAAACGTTTTTCAAATACCTGATTAGCTGTTTCAACTTCTACAAATGGTTTTTCTTTATCAAATTGTAAAACACTTTCGGGGATTGCCATTACTTTATCTTTCTTAGATAAAATAATATCTGCATTAGCGCTATAACCAGCACGCAAAAACGAACTATTTTCTTTAGAAATAGATGCACGAATTAAAAATTGAATAGCTCCATTTTCTGTAATACCTTTTGGAGCAATATATTCTAATTTTGCTTTAAAGCTTTCTTTATCAATAGCACCTATAGTTAAAACAATATCCATATTTTCTTGCACCTTCCCTACTTCACTCTCATCCAATTTACCTTCAAAAATCATTTCGCCCATATTAGCAACAGAAGCAAGAGTAGTCCCTTCATTAAACGTGTTACTTTCTATAACTTGTCCACCTTCTTTAACAGGAACATCTAGTACCATACCTGTAATAGTTGCTTTCACAAATGTATTACTTGATGAACCAGATGTTTTAGAAGCTCCTTCTTTAATAATTTGCAATTGATTAATCGCTGCATCTAATTCTACTTTACTAGAATTTAAACGCAATTCAAATGCTTGCATATCTGCTTTTGCAATAATGCTTTGGTCAAATAAAGCTTTATTTCTATCGTAATCCATTTTTGCATTATCATAATTTACTTGAGCCGAACTAATTCTATTCTCAGCATTTGCAAGATTTAGCATATTAGGAATGATTTTTATTTTAGCAATCACATCTCCTTGTTTTACCTGCTGACCAGCAACTATATATAATTTCTCAATAATACCGCTTACTTGTGACTTCATATTCACTTCTTTACGAGGTGTAACAGAACCAGTGGCCACAGTCTTTTTTACAATAGAAGTATCAAATGGCATGACTGTTTTAAAAACCTCAGGTGGTTTTTGAGATTTATTATATAGGAAATAAAATGTCCAAAAAATTAAGCCAACAAAGGCAACTAGCAAAGTGATTTTAATTATTTTTTTTATCATGGTTTTATTTTTATTTAACCCTGTCTACCGACAGGCAGGCGCAAATACGCATCCGCCAGCTGGCGGATCGCAGAGTTTGCAATTTATATAAGTTTATATTTTTAATTATCTAATTGACTCATTTTCAAATTACCAAATTGTTTATTCTGTTCTTAATGCTTCTACTGGCTTAATAGCAACTGCTTTACTTGCTGGAATTAATCCTGCAAAAGCGCCGCTTAAAATTAATACTGTTAATGCTTTTAGTGCTACTGTTAAATCTACAGTTGGATTTGTAAACATTTCACCCGAATCTCCAATAGCAGCGTTTAATCCTTCTAACAGTCCTATACCAATCACTAAACCAAAGTACCCAGAAATTGCCGTTAAAAAAACTGCTTCTATTATTATTTGTCCAATAATTTGCGATGGCACTGCTCCTAACGCTCGTTTTACGCCAATTTCTTTTGTACGTTCTTTCACTACTATTAGCATGATATTACTAATACCAATAACTCCTGCTAATAAAGTACCAATACCAACTATCCAAACTAAAATTTCTATTCCCATAAACAAGCCACTTAACTTATTATATTCTACAGCCATATTCCAATGACCAATAGCTTTCATATCGTCGGGTGCAATTTTATGACGTTCTTTTAAAATTGCCATTACTTTTTCTTCTGATTGCTCAGCCGGAATATTATCTTTTGATTTAATCGCAAACCAACCTACTACATCTCCATAATTAAAAGCATTCTGAAACGTACTAAAAGGAATATTTATTCTTTGAGCTTGCTGCCTTCCTTCATTTCCTCCAGCAGATGGAGAAGTAACTCCTACTACTCTAAAGTAAACTCCATTCACACGAATGTATTCACCAATAACTTTTTCATCTTTTTTAAAAAGCATTTCTACTACACGTGGACCTATCACACAAATTTTTCTTTTTTCGATAATATCTAAATCATTAATAAATCTCCCTTGACCTAATTTAATATCAGAAATCCCTGTAATGTTTGGGTAGCAGGCTTGAATCTCACAGGCTGCAGTTTTAAGTCCTCTTAATACATTATTTGAGCCTTCATAACCACCTAATTGATTTAAAGGAGAAACAACATCTAATTCGGGCAACTGTTTTAATGCTTCTGCATCAGACGTTGTGTAATTAAATCCACGATTAGGCTTCATGCCTTTATAGGCCTTTGTAGTTTGTTGAGCCCATACAAAAAAACTATTAGTTGCTGTGCCTGCAAATTCTTTTAAAATACCATTACGTAACCCATTACCAGAACCAAGCATAATTACCAACATAAAAATACCCCAAAACACACCTAACATCGTTAAAAATGTTCTGAGTTTATTTTTGCGAATGGTTGCAAAAATCTCTTGCCAATTATCTCGTTCAAATATCAAATTAACTTTCTCTTAATGCGGTTATGGGTTCAACTTTTGCTGCCTTGATTGCAGGGAATAAACCTGCTAATGCTCCAGCTACAACTATTAATACTACTGCCGTAATTGCAATAGATAAATCGACATCTGGGTTCTTAAAAAAATCACCTTCTAATCCAAAATATTTTATTAACTCAACCAAACCAATACCTAACATCAGTCCAATATAACCAGCTATAGAAGTTATAAAAATAGATTCTTGAATAATTAAAGATACGATAGACCAAGGCGAAGCGCCTAAAGCTTTACGAACACCAATTTCTTTTGTGCGCTCTTTCACAACAATCATCATAATATTACTCACCCCTACAACACCTGCTATTAAAGTAAATACACCAATAATAAATACAAATATTTTTATACCATCCAACATCCCCATTATACGTTTATACTCTACATTATTATTAAACACACCAACCGCATTCATATCCAAAGGATTAAAATGGTATTTTTTAGCTAAAGCATTTCTAATAGTTGTAACCATTTGATTACTGTATTCTGTACTAACTGTTCCTGTACTTGCCCAAATTACATTTACATTATCCTTTCCATTATATATTCTTTGAGCCGTTAATAAAGGGATATAAATTCGATCATTGTCACCCTTACCAGGGTCGTTGAATACACCTACTACTTTATATTTAGTTCCTGATACATCAATAAATTTATCAATAGGATCTTCCGTTTTAAATAAAGCATCTCTCACTGGAATTCCAATAACACAGACTTTTCTAAAATCATTAAAATCATTTTGATTGATAAAACGTCCGGATATGATTTTTGCTTTTTCTAATAAATTATGATCAGGGGCGCAAGAACGCACTGTAAAACCAGCATGTTCATTTTTATAAGACAAAATCTTTCCAGCTCTTCCATCATAAACTGCCGATGCATGATCTACGCCATCTACGGCATATTTAACATAGTAATAATCTGAATTTGTTAATTGAATATTTTTTCCAGGTTTATAGCCTTCATATGCCATACTAGTTTGTCCTCCATCAATCCAAATACTATTAGCAGCATCATTACCAAATTGCGATTGAGCACCGTTTCTTAGTCCTTGACCAGCAGCTAGTAAAACAATTAAAATAAAAATTCCCCACGCCACACTAAACGCCGTTAAAAAAGTACGAAGTTTGTTTTTATTAATTGTCCCTAATATTTCTTGCCACTTATCTAAATCAAACATAATTTTAAATGATAAGTCCGTCTTTTAGTCTAATAGTTCTGTCTGTTAAAGCTGCAATATCGTTTTCATGGGTTACTAAAACAATGGTTTTACCTTGCTGATGAATATCTTTAAAAATATCCATCACTTCGATAGACGTTTGAGAATCTAGAGCTCCTGTAGGTTCATCAGCAAAAATAACTTTTGGATTTCCAATTAATGCACGAGCAATGGCTACACGTTGTTTTTGTCCACCACTCATTTCGCTTGGTAAATGATGTGCCCAATCTTTTAAGCCAACTCTATCTAGATATTCTAAAGCTTTTACATTACGTTCTTTGCGAGATACTTTTTGATAATATAAAGGTAAAGCCACATTTTCCATAGCATTTTTAAATGACAGTAAATTGAAAGATTGAAATACAAAACCTATAAACTGATTTCGTAACTGAGCCGCCTTAGTTTGCGACAAATCTTTAATCAAAGTATTATTAAGCATGTAGGTTCCAGAATCATAATTATCTAAAATTCCCAAAATATTTAATAAGGTTGATTTTCCTGAACCCGAAGATCCCATAATAGACACAAACTCCCCTTCTTTGATATGCATATCAATTCCTTTTAATACCTCAAAAGACGTATTATTTAATTTATAAGCTTTGCGTATTTGTTCTAGTTTTATCACGAACTAAAAATAGTGATATAAAGCAATAGTAAGGCTACCGCTTATGACGAAAAACAGTCGTTTATGGATTTGTTTAACCGCAAAGAGGGCAAAGTTTTTTTCGCAGAGAGCGCAAGAAAATAGAATTAAACCCGAAAAACTTAAACAACCCTTCTCTTCAAATAAAAATTGGTTACTAAACTCATCAAAATATAAAGTATAATGATTAGAGGGATACCAACGTATTGCAAAGTAATAAGAAGTAATAAACTTAATCCTAAAAAAGTATAACGAATTCTGTTTCCTCGCCAAGAGAAATTACGGAATTTTAGGGCGAATAATGGGATTTCGGATATTAAAAGTAAACTGAAAATAATTGTTGCAATAATCAAAACATAAGGATTTAATACAAAACTGATATCATTATGTTCGAAAATCAAAGGAATTGAACAAATAAAGATAGCATTAGCAGGAGTTGGAACACCTATAAAAGAATCCGATTGACGATTATCATTATTAAATTTCGCTAAACGAATAGCAGAAAATACTGGAATTAAAAAAGCTGAATAAATCACATATTCAGGCAAAATCATTCTTTCATTCGTTGCTCCATTTACTGATAAAGGCGGATAGATGGTCCATCCTTCAGAAGATAATCCATCAATACCATAAACTAAAAGTCCCATGAAAATTAACTTAAACATTACAAACCCAGGCACTACTCCAAAAGTTACCATATCCGCTAAACTATCTAAATCTTTACCAATGGGAGATGCTACTCTTAATAAACGAGCAGCAAAACCATCAAAAAAATCGAAGATAGCTGCTAAACCAACTAAATAAGCCGAGTATACTAAATTGCCTTCAAAAGCCTGAACAATAGCTAAACAACCACACAATAAATTACAGCAGGTGATAGCATTTGGGATATGTTTTTTAATATTCATTTTACGGTGTAAATATATATAAATTAAATCGTTTGTATATTTACAAAAGATGTTATTCAATTCACTCATATTTTTAGTGTTTTTGCCAATCGTGTTTACTGCATATTGGCTAATTCCTGCAAAACATCGAAATCTATTTTTATTAATAGCCTCTTATTATTTTTATTTTTCTTATAATCCTTGGTTTCTGCTATTGTTAATTGGCACATCAGGTCTGGATTTCTATTTAGCAAAAGCTATTTCCAATTCCCAAAATCAAGCTAAACGCAAAACACTTTTAGTTTTAAGTATCATTAGTAACATCGGTGTATTATTTGCTTTTAAATACTTTGTCTTTTTTTATAATTCAGGTCTTTCTTTATTCTCAAATAATCCACAATTACTTTCCAACTTTATCATTCCAGCGGGACTTTCTTTTTACACTTTTCAATCCATTAGTTACACTATTGATGTATATCGCAATAAATATAAAGCCGATGATACCTTAAACGATTTTTTATTATACGTGTCCTTTTTTCCACATATGGTAGCTGGCCCAATTGTAAGGCATCATACCTTAATGCCCCAATTAAAAACCACTCATTTTTTTAGGGATATTGAATGGGGCAATGCGTCTAAACTAATCATCTGGGGTTTCTTTAAAAAAATGGTAATTGCTGACAATATTGCCTATTTAGTCAATCCTGTGTTTAACAACTTACCAAACGATTTTAACTCCATTGAATTTATCATCATCGGGATTTTATTTTTAATTCAATTGTATGCCGATTTTTCAGGCTATTCCGACATAGCCATTGGAGTAGCCAAACTCTTCAAAATCAATTTAAATATTAACTGGAAACGACCTTTATTATCCAAATCAATTACCGAATACTGGCAAAGACATCATATCAGTTTAACCAGTTGGTTTAAAGAATATGTTTACATCTCCATGGGTGGTAATAGACTAAGTGCACCAAAGTGGGTGCTCAATATTTTAATGGTTTTTTTATTAAGTGGACTATGGCATGGTGCTAATTTTACTTTCATCATTTGGGGTTTATTGAATGGTTTATTTTATTTATTAGAACATATTCCAACTAAACAACATATTAAAATACCTAGCCTCTTAAAATGGCTGTACACTCTATTTTTTGTGTCTATTTTCTTTATTGCGTTCAGAGCAAATAATATTCATGATTTAGCATTTATCTATCAAGAAATTTTCATTCACTTTAATATAACAGATGGGCTAGACCACTTATTAGCATTGAAGGATAGACTATTTTTTGTTGTACTAGCACTTGTATTGGTAATGCTATTTATGAAGGAAATTCAAGAAGAATATACGCTCTTAAAACTATCTGATTTTAAAGAAAATTATTTAGCACCTACTTTTTACATCATCATACTTTGCCTTATTTTTTGTTTGGGTAATTTTAATTCTAACAGCTTTATTTATTTTCAATTTTGATTAAAAAAATAGTCATATATGTAATCGCGATAGTTTGTATACTTTTTGTTTACAGGGCATTTTTGTATACTGGTATTAAAAAAAACAAGCAAGGTATTTTCAATAAATACAATGAATTATTTTTAAAACAAGGCAATGCATACGATGTGTTATTTTTAGGATCTTCGAGAACTGAAATGCACTTTGAACCCAAAACATTTGACAGCATTACATATTTAAATAGTTTTAACCTTGGTGTAAGCGGAGCTTCTTTAAGGGTAAACTATACATTATTAAAAACATATTGCCATCAACATCAAAAACCTAAGCATGTAATTTTAAACATAGATTACTTTTCACTGAAAAGCGATATCGACATGCTGAATGATTTCCCTCGGTACTTTCCTTATCTAAAAAATAAATACCTAAGAACAGAACTCAACAACATAGATTCCAGATTTAATTCATTTTACTACAATCCATTTCATTCATTACCATATACTCAAATAGAATATTTAAGCACCTCATTGCATGGTTGGTTAAATGTCTCTGGGAAATACGACACATTAATGTATAAAGGATTTCAAACGGCTCCAGCAAATGAACGAGGACAACTTACTGAAGTAACCCCAATTTATTCGTTTATAAGCAAAAAAAACAGAAACTATCTCGACTCATTTATTGCCTTTTCTAAAAACAATGATATAAGCCTCACATTAGTAACCACGCCTATTTACGGTGGAGGTTACCATCAAGTGGTAAATAAATCCAATCTTGTCAATCAACTACAAAACATTGCTTTCATTAACCATATCCCGTATTTTGACTATACCGATTCTTTAAAATTTAGCGATTCTGCCTTATTTTTTGACAATGAACATCTTAACTTTGCGGGTGCTAAAAAATTTAGCACAAGTTTTTCTGGTGTGTTCCATAATATTATGGCTCAAAACACGTTATTTAACAAATAAATTCATTATTTTTAAAGGTCAATTAACGTATGCGTATTCTTTCAAATAAAGTTCTAATTATTCTATTCATCCTATTAGGTACTACTTTTTCATTTAAAGCACAAGTTGCCAAGTATAGTAATGAGTTCTTAAGTGTGGGCGTAGGTGCTCGTGCTTTATCAATGGCTAATGCTAATGTGGCATCTGTAAATGATGTGACGGCGGGCTATTGGAATCCGGCAGGTTTAAATCTTCAAAAAAGTAATTTACAAGTTGGATTAATGCATGCCGAATATTTTGCTGGTATTGCTAAATATGATTTTATTGGAGGCTCTAAACGTTTGGATAGTAATAGCGTAGCTGGAATTACCTTTATCAGATTTGGTGTAGATAATATCCCAAACACTACCGAATTAATTGACGCTAATGGAAATGTAGATTATTCTCGCTTAAAATCTTTTAATGCAGTGGATGTGGCATTATTATTATCCTATGCCCGTGATATGGCAAAAATTAAAGGTTTGAAAATTGGAGTTAATGCTAAAATTATTCGTCGTAAAATAGGAGATTTTGCGGGTGCTTGGGGATTTGGATTAGACGCTGGTGCTATGTATGATTACAAAAAATGGCGTTTTGCAGCAATGGCAAGAGATATTACTGGAACCTTTAACGCATGGAGTTATAATTTATCTGATGATATGAAACAAACTTTTGCAGTAACAGGTAATGAGATTCCTGCTAACTCTGTTGAAGTAACGGTTCCTCGATTGATTTTAGGAGTTACAAGAACTTGGTACGTTTGGAGTGACCGCATTTCAATTGGTGGCGAATTAAATTTCATAAACACCTTTGATGGAAAACGTAATACGGTTATTAAAACAAATGCATGGAGTATGGAGCCTGCTTTAGGATTAGAATTAGGTTACAAAAATTTCATCTTTTTAAGAGGCGGAATTGGTAATATTCAAAAATCTAAAAATGTTGTAGGTACAGATGTTACAACTGTTCAGCCAAACATTGGTGTAGGAATTAAATACAAAATATTTGCATTAGATTATGCTATGACAAATATCGGAAATGTATCAACATCTCTTTACTCTCATATTTTCACTGTAAAAATTGACATTAATAAAAAGATAGTTAAATGATAAAACGTTTATTCGCTTTATATTTTTTGATATCAATCACAGCTAATTTGGCTGCACAAAAGTATGGCAATGAATGGATAAATTATACTCAAAAACACTATCGCATCAGTATTCCCACTACTGGATTATACAGAATAAATTATTCAACACTAATTAATGCAGGTATCCCTTTAGCATCTATTAATCCCAAAAACTTTCAGTTATTTATTAAGGGCGAAGAGCAATACATTCATATAAACGGAGAAAGTGATGATGTATTTAACCCAAGTGATTATATAGAATTTTACGCAAAAAAAAATGATGGGGTATTTGACTCTTTAGCTTATACTAATATCAGCCGACTCCCTAATCCTTACATCGCTTTATTTAACGATACTAATGCGGCTTTTTTAACTTGGAACAATTCTATTAGTAATAAAAGAGTAACTCCAGAAACAGACATTAATTTTTTAGGTTATACTCCGGCTAATTATTTTTATTCGGAAAAAGTAGAAGCTTACACTAGTAATTATTCCCAAGGAAGAACTGACTATGACGGAATTTATGACCCAAGATATATTAAAGCAGAAGGATATGGTAAAACCATATATAAAGGTAATACGGCTCAAACAAATTTTGGAAACTTAAACATTTACCAATCTTCAACTCTACCCGTTTTTATTAAAACTCACTACTCTGGTTCTAGTGCCGAATACAATCCTGGCATTAGCTACGATCATCACATAAAATTAGAATATCAAAACAACACAGGTAACTTTATTACAATTCACGATACAACATTCTACGGTATTAATCAGATATATGTAGACAAGCAAATTACTTCTGATCAATTACAGAACTCATCTTCGGTAAGAGTCAATAGTTTTAATAATCCTCTTATTACCATTAATAATTCAACAAACATCCATTACATCACTATAAAATACCCTCAAATACCTGATTTTTCAAACTCCTCCGAACAACGTTTTTTTGTAGATAATAATCCTTCTGCTTCCAAAAGTTTTTTAGATATACAAAATGTAAATATTGGTTCTTCTCAAGTTTTATTATATGATTTAACTAATCATAAATATATATCTACAGTTGTTTCGGGAAATAACGTAAAATGTTTAATTCCTAATTCTCTTTCTCAAAAAGAATGTTTCCTTACCACAAGTGCAAATGTTCACAATGTAACTTCTTTATCACCAGTTAATCAAACAGGTTTTTTTGTAAATTATAAAACAACCAATTCAGATTCTGCTTTTGTAATTATCACTCATCAAAGTTTATTAACGCCCGCAAACGACTATAAAACATATAGACAAAGTCTTTCAGGAGGTTCTCATCATGTTATCTTAGCTGAAATTAGCGACCTTTACGATCAGTTTGCTTATGGAAATATTAAGAACCCATTATCTATCAAAAATTTCTGTAGATACTTAAGTGATAGTTTACCTGCTCCTCCAAAATATTTATTGTTAATTGGTAAGTCTATTAAACAAACTTTAGTAGGAAGTAGCTCCTCTAATTGGAATGCTTGTAAAATACCAACAATGGGAGTTCCACCATCTGATAATATTTTAACATCTGACATACATGGCTCCAACTCAAGTACACCATTTATTCCAATAGGTCGTATTTCTGCAAATAATGATAATGATGTTACAAATTATTTAAATAAAGTAAAGTCTCACGAAACTAGTTTATCTGCATCTCAACCTGAAGATTGGCACAAACACGTATTACATTTTAGCGGTGGAGCTGATGCTTTTCAACAAAATCAATTTCAACAATATCTTCAAAATTATGCCAATATTATAAAAGACACTTTATATGGTGCCAAAGTTTTTAATTTTCAAAAAACTACAACAGCTCCCATTCAAATTACAGTCAGTGATTCTGTTGCGCAATTAATTAATTATGGCACATCATTAATTACATTTTTTGGGCATGGCTCTGTAACAGGATTTGACCAAGCTATTGATGATCCAAATGCATACAACAATAAAGATAAATACCCATTGTTTTTAGCTAATTCATGTTACTCTGGAGATATCCATCTTCCTGGCGGAAATAGTACTAGTGAAAAATTTACGTTAATAAATGAAAAAGGAAGTATAGGATTTATAGCTTCTTCTTCAACAGGACTTGTAAGTACCTTAAATAATTATTCTCACAATATGTACAAATCCTTAGGATATGAAACCTATTATAAAGGTGTTGGTGATGCTGTTAAAAACACTTCATACAAAGGCTCACTTACTGGCGGCCAACTTCAAGAAATCACTAGTTTAGAAATGACTTTAGAAGGAGACCCATCCATAAAAATAAATGCCTTTGCAAAACCTGATTACGAAATCAAAAACACTTACGTTTCATTAGATCCAATTACTTATGTTGACTCTATTGGAGTTATTATTAATATAAAAAATAATGGTAAAGCAATTTTAGATTCATTTGTTGTGAAAACTGAACGTTATTTTCCTAACGGAGATTCTATCACATACTATCATAAAGTTAAGGCTCCAAATAATAATAGCACGCTCAAATTTTTTATCTTAAAAGATTTTGAAAATGGTGTTGGATTAAACCACTTTAAAATAAAGATTGATCATTATAACGAAATAGATGAATTATCTGAAACTAATAATTCAACTACTGGAACTGTTGATTTATTTATTTCTGGCGGAGATGTTATTCCTGTGTATCCAAGCCAATACGCCATTATACCTAGTGTTCCACAAATTACATTAAAGGCATCAACAGCCGATCCTTTTGCAGTGAGTACAAATTACAGAATACAACTTGACACTAACGATACTTTCACAAATCCAATTAATTCTACTATTGTTACTAGCTCAGGTGGCGTTATAGAATGGACAGTGAATTTACCTTATGCTGATAGCACTGTTTATTTTTGGAGAATTACAAAGGATTCCATTTTACCAACTGATAATTTGAAATGGAGAGAAAGCTCTTTTCAAACAATTACTGGAAAACATGGTTGGGCTCAGGCTCACTTCCATCAATTTAAAAACGACAAATATCAATTTGTGAATTACATGAAGCCGCAACGAAAATTTGGTTTCATTAACAACACAATTAGCGTTAGTTGTAAAAATGGATATTCCAGTTCAGATTTATATGGCATACAATATTCTCTTAATACAACCCTTGAATCAAATTGGCACTTTGCATTTAATGGCTGGTCCATTGCCGTTTTTGATTCTATTTCCATAAAACCATGGACATCATCTGTTACTTCCCCAGGCTTTACTCCTACATATTCAAACTGTTTAGCATTTGCTAATGAAAATCGTGCTTCTTTTGATTTTGGTCAATCCACTTATTGCGGAGCGGCTCCAAATTGGCAATCAGATCTTTTAAATTTTTTAAATGGAGTTGATGTAAATAATTATATCCTAGCCTATAGTAGCGATGCCCATTACGCAAGCACTTATAACAATTCCTTATACCAAGCTTTTGAAAGTTTTGGTAGCGCTAATATTCGTACCGTATCAGATTCTTTGCCAATGATTATTTTTGGAAAAAAACGAAGTACACCATTAATAGGAAGTGCTTCTGAAGTGATTGCAGCATCTCCAAGTACTACTATCACATTAACAGATAGCATTACTACTAAATGGGATAATGGATATATTGAATCTGAAATTATTGGGCCAACCACAAAATGGAATAGTTTGCATTGGAAATACACTACACAAAACACTACCAATGATAGCTTAGCTCTAAAAATTGTGAGAATTAAATTTAACGGCAGTATAGATACATTACCAACTGTTTTCTACAAAAATAATTTTGATGTTTTAGACTTATATAATTACATAGATGCTTCTATTTATCCAAAAATAAAATTAGTAGCATTTATGAGTGATAACACACTACATATTACTCCGCAATTAAAAAAATGGCAAGTAATTTACGATCCTATTCCTGAATGTGCTATTAATCCTAAAAAAGGATTCACCAATAATTCAAGCTTACAGGCTATTCAGGAAGGAGATAATTTAATAGTTCACTTACCTATTGAAAACATAGGTACAGAGCCCTTTAATGATAGTTTAGTTGTAACTTATTGGCTGGAAGATGCCAATAGAATTACACATACAATTCCTCAAAAATTAAAAGCTAATCCGTTTGTTTCAGGTCAAGTCATTATTGATACCATTAAATTTAATAGCCACAATTATCCTGGTTTTAATTATTTATGGATAGACGTAAATCCTGAATTCAACTCTAAGTATCAGTTAGAACAATATCATTTTAATAATATTGCTCGTATAGGATTTAACGTTAATAAAGACAATATTAACCCTTTACTAGATGTAACATTTGATGGGACTCATATTTTAAATGGTGATATCGTTTCTTCAAAACCACATATCCTAGTTACATTAAAAGACGAAAACAAATATTTAGCATTAAACGATACTTCAAACTTTAATGTTTTTATAAAATATCCCAATCAATCCACAGAAAAGCGATTGTATTTTAGTAACGCGTTACAATTTACACCAGCTCAATTACCAAGCAATTCATGTAAGATAGAATGGAAACCAGAATTTGCCGAAGATGGGAAATACAAATTGATAGTTCAAGCCACGGATAGAAGTAGAAACGTTTCTGGGGCTGTAGATTATAATATACAGTTTGAAATTGTGAACAAACAAACTGTAACAGAAGTTTTAAACTACCCTAACCCATTTAGTACATCAACCCGATTTGTATTCACTTTAACTGGTAACGAAATACCTGATGTATTTACCATTCAAATAATGACCATTACAGGAAAAGTTGTCAGAGAAATAACTAAAACCGAATTAGGTAATTTACATATTGGAAGAAATATAACAGAGTATGCTTGGGATGGGAAAGATGAGTTTGGCGACAAGCTTGCAAATGGAGTGTATTTATATAAGGTTATTACCCGACATAATAACGAATCAGTAGAAAAAAATCAAACTGAAGCAGACTCTTTCTTTAAAAAAGGTTTTGGAAAAATGGTGATTATTCGATAATTAACTTTTCTAAAATTTCATCTTTTACCAAAAATGTTTCTACTATTTTAGAAGATTGTTTTAAAATAGTTTCCTGTGTCTTCAAATCAAATCCTAACAATTTTTCAGCTTTTTCATAAGCTTGTTCTTTCGTTATATCTTCCGAAATAAAAAGAGCATCACTTAATTTTTGAATTTTCAATCCCTTATCTTTCAGAGTTCCAAGTTCTTTTATTATCCAACTTAAAGCAAAAAACGAATCGTGATCAAATTCAATGATAGAGGTGTTTTTAGGTCTTGATGGCAATACATTATAGGGAGATTTCAGAATATCCTTTGTCAAATAATTTATTTGAAATTTCGTTTTTTTAGTTGACTTTTTTAACTGAACTAAACCATTTAACGCTTGCGCATAAATGCTTAACCATCTCAATTTACGTCTCAATTCATGGATTTCTTCTTCAATTTTTGTGAATTGATAATTAGATTTTTTCGCAAATTGTAAAATAGCATCTATTTCATCAAGCATAGAATATTTCAAATCATCTAAATAACCTTGGTTGTACTCCACATCAAATTCACTTAATTTATAATCAAACGAATGTAACTTATCATTAAACCATTCTTTTTCAGTTAACCGACAATTGCATTTTTCAAGATAATTAGCAGCATGAATCGTAAAATATTTCACGACCTCTTTAGTAATTTTTTTATTGAGTTTGAGCTCATTTTCAAGAGTAGCATATTGGTCTATTTCGCCAAATAAATCCTCAAGCTTTTTAAATCGTTTATTCCATTTCCCAAATAATTTTTCATTAAAAGCATTGTCATGAAGTCTAGTTAAAGCTTCTAACATAAATAATGTGGTTCTTGCATTATTATTATACAACCATAAAGCTGGATTTTTTTGTTTAGAAGACTTAAGCAATAAGCCTTGCAATTGAGCACTATAAAATAAAAATGGATTAAAATCTTTTGATGTCATAATTTTATAATAATGGGTAATGCTATAATATCAGAAGCCTAAAAGCGAAAAGAATAATCACTAAAAACAAGCTTCCTTATACATTAAAGCTAGCAAAAAAATACCATTCCACAAGCCTTCCTGTTTTGGGTTTTTTAGTATCTTTGCCCCCTATGGAAAAAAGAGTAAGATTACGTTTTGCGCCAAGTCCAACTGGCGGGTTACACATGGGCGGTGTTCGTACCGCTTTATTTAGTTATTTATTTGCCAAAAAACATGGCGGTGATTTCGTATTACGTATTGAAGATACCGACCAAACTCGTTATGTAAATGGTGCTGAAGAATATATTATCAATGCCTTAAAATGGTGTGGCATTGAACCAAACGAAGGTGTTGGTTTTGGCGATGGTCCTTATGCGCCTTATCGCCAAAGCGAAAGAAAAGAATTAGGTATTTACAAAAAATATTCTGACCAATTAATTGCATCTGGTCATGCCTATGTTGCTTTTGATACATCTGAAGAATTAGATGAAATGCGTAAGCGTTTAGAGGCTGCTAAAGTAGTGGCGCCTCAATATAATGCCATTACTCGTCAAAATATGCGTAACTCACTAACGTTACCTGAAGACGAAGTGAAAAAATTAATGGATAGCGGAGCGCCTTATGTCGTTCGTTTAAAAGTTCCTCGCAACGAAGAAATTCGTTTTCATGATATCATTCGTGGATGGGTAACTGTAAACTCAAGTCAAGTTGATGACAAAGTATTGTTAAAATCGGATGGGATGCCAACATATCATTTAGCGCATATTGTAGATGATATTGAAATGAAAATTTCTCATGCTGTGCGTGGTGAAGAATGGTTGCCAAGTGCTCCATCTCATATTTTAATTTACCGTTATTTAGGTTTAGAAGAAGATATGCCAAAACTGGCTCACTTACCTTTGATTTTAAAACCAGATGGAAACGGAAAATTATCTAAACGTGATAAATCAGGATTGCCAATGTTTCCATTAGATTGGTATGATGAACGTACTGGAGAAAAATATGTTGGGTACAGAGAATCAGGTTTTACACCAGATGCTTTTATTAATATGTTAGCGTTATTAGGATGGAATCCTGGTGATAACCGAGAAATTATGAGTAAAGAAGAGTTAATTGCTAACTTCTCCTTTGAACGCGTAAATAAATCAGGAGCTAAATTTGATCCCGAAAAAACAAAATGGTTTAATCAACAATATTTAAGAATGCAAACGGATGAGCAATTAGCAAATTCTGTGATGCCACTACTAGAAGCTAAAGGGATTAAAAAAGATAAAGCTTTTGTAACTGAATTTTGCCGTTTAGTAAAAGAGAAAGCGCATTTTGTAACTGAATTTTATGATTTAGGTTCTTACTTTTTTTCAGCACCAACAAGCTACGATGAAAAAGTAATGGCTAAAAAATGGAATGATAATTCAAAAACGACTTATACTAAATTAACTGAGAAATTAGCCGCTTTAGATAATTGGACAACAACTAGCATACATGATTTATTTGCTGCTGCTGAACCTGAATTAGGAAAAATTGATATGCAAGTAGTTCGTGTACTAACAACAGGTGTAGCTGGTGGAGCACAATTATTTGACATGTTAGCATTATTAGGTAAAGAAGAAACGATTGCTAGATTAAATAATGCTTTAAGTTTACAAAAATAATGTCACATCGAGCACGGCAAAAGTTCAATGAACTTTTGAGCGAGGATTTTGCGAAAGAGAGATGCATTAAATAGTTCTCGACTACGCTCGAACTGACAGCAAATAAAATGGAATTATACTCTGACGAATATTTTATGAATGAGGCGCTGAAAGAAGCTCGCAAGGCTTATGATGCCGATGAAGTTCCTGTAGGTGCCGTCATCGTTGCCGACAATAAAATAATTGCCAGAGCACATAATTATACTGAACGATTAAATGATGTGACTGCTCATGCCGAAATGCAAGCTATTACATCAGCAGCTAACGCCATTGGAGGGAAATATTTAAATGATTGCACATTGTATGTAACTTTAGAGCCTTGTTTAATGTGTGCTGGAGCTTTGCATTGGAGCCATATTTCTAAAATTGTATTTGGGGCAAACGATGAAAAAAAAGGATATAGTAAAATCAATCAAACCGTATTACATCCTAAAACTACTGTTGTTAAAGGAGTATTAGAACAAGAGTGCTCAACGATATTAAAAGATTTTTTTCAAACTAAAAGAAAATAAAATGAATTTAGATTTAAAACATAAACAAGCGATTGTATGCGGAAGCACACAAGGAATTGGAAAAGCTATTGCTTTAGAACTAGCAAACTTAGGCGCCAGCGTCACTTTAATTGCTCGTAACGAAGAAGCTTTAAAAACAACTAAACAAGAGTTGAGTACAGCGGCTGGACAATTACATTCTTATTTATGTGTTGACTTTAGTAAGCCTGAAGAATTGAAACAAATTGTTGAAGCGTATTTACAACGCCAACCAATCGTTCATATTTTAGTAAACAATACTGGCGGACCTCCTGCAGGACCAGCTCATTTAGCAAAAACAGATGAGTTTTTATCAGCATTTAATAATCATCTAATTTGTAATCATATTTTGGCACAAGCTTGTATTGAAGGTATGAAGAATGCAAAATACGGTCGTATCATTAATATTATTTCCACATCTGTTAAGCAACCTTTAGCAAACTTAGGAGTATCAAATACCATTCGAGCTGCTGTTGCTAATTGGGCTAAAACCTTAGCGGGTGAATTAGGGAAATTTAATATTACCGTTAATAATGTATTACCTGGGGCAACTTCAACGGTTCGTTTAAAATCAATTATCGAAAATAAATCCACTAAAACTGGTCATGCCTTAGATGCAGTTACCAACGAAATGATTTCTGAAATTCCCATGGGTCGTTTTGCAGAGGCTTCAGAAATAGCAAATGCAGTGGCTTTTTTAGCATCGCCAGCGGCATCATACATCAATGGCATTAATTTACCAGTGGACGGAGGAAGAACAGGTTGCTTATAAGCCTCCTTTCTTAATAAATAATCAACTTTTTATAGTTAATTCTTTGTGGTAATTTAACAGGATTAATAGGCAAAACCTTGCCTATTTCTCAACTTTTTAATATTATATTTGTTTCCATTTATTACCTGATTAGACTGAAATTATGAAGATTATTATACCAATGGCTGGAAAAGGAAAACGTATGCGTCCACACACGCTTACAGTTCCTAAACCATTAATTAACGTAGCTGGAAAACCAATTGTACAAAGATTAGTTGAAGATATCACTAAAGTTTGTGGTGAAAAAGTAGATGAAATTGCTTTTATCATAGGCCCAGACTTCGGAAAAGAAGTTGAAGAAAACTTAGTAAAGATTGCTCAATCGCAAGGCGCTAAAGGAACTATTTGCTATCAAGAAAAAGCATTAGGAACAGCTCATGCCATTATGTGTGCTAAAGAAAGCATTACTGGCAAAACAGTAGTCGCTTTTGCAGATACATTATTCAAAGCTGATTTTGTAATGGATACCAATCAAGAAGGCGTTATTTGGGTTCAAGGTATTGAAGACCCACGCCAATTTGGGGTTGTGAAAGTAAACGAAGCTGGTGTTATTACAGATTTTGTTGAAAAACCAGAAACCTTTGTCAGTAATTTGGCGATAATTGGCATCTACTATTTTAAGGATGGTGATAATTTGAAAAAAGAATTGCAGTATTTATTAGACAACAACATTACTGAAAAAGGAGAATTTCAATTAACCAATGCTTTAGAAAACATGAAGCAAAAAGGCATTGCTTTTACTCCAGGTAAAGTGACTGAATGGTTAGATTGCGGAAATAAAGATGCCACTGTTTATACCAATCAACGTGTGCTAGAGTTCATTAAAGGAAGCGCTGAATTAAAAGGAAAAAATATTGTGACAGAAAACTCTGTGATTATTGAACCTTGTTTTATTGGTGATAATGTTATTATCAAAAATTCAATTGTTGGTCCACACGTTTCTCTTGGTGCAAATAGTTCAATTAATAGTGGTGTTATTCATAACAGTATCGTTCAAGCTAGTACAAAACTAAGCAATACAGTTATTTCAAACAGTATGATTGGCGAAGGAGCAGAAGTAAAAGGAAAGTCCTTAGACTTAAGCATGAGTGATTACACTACTCTTTCTTTATAATCTGAAAAATAATTATTGAAATTTAAACCCTACATATTTTTTCATGTTTTGATTTTGCCTTTATTGGTAATGTTTACTCTGTCGTGTAAAACAAATAAGCAAACTAGCAAAACAGAAGAGTCAAAATCCAATGCAAAGGGTTTACCCGAAGAAGCTCAAGTAAACTTTACCTTTAATTTTATTGAAGGTTGTAAAGAAAGAATGAAAGGCAATATCGAAATTGCTGAAAATAGATTTAAAGAATGTTTGAGAATTGATCCTACATCAGCAGCTGTAAAATATGAATTAGGAAACATTTATCGCTTTAATGGATTATACGATAACGCTTTAAAATATGGAAAAGAATGCGCTAATGATGAACCTAAAAACGAATGGTATCAATTATTATACATCGAATGTCTTCATAATAAACGTCAATACTTGCAAGCGGCAGAAGTTTATGCTCGTTTAGTAAAAAACTATCCTAATCGTCCCGAATTTTATGAAGGCTTAGCAGCTGAATACATGTACGGTGGCAACTACGAAAAATCATACAAAACATATGATGATTTAGAGAAAAAATTCGGACAAAACGAAGCCTTTACTCTTAACAAAGTTAAATTACTAAAACAACTAAAGAAAAATGATGAAGTAGAACTTGAATTGAAAAAATTAATTCAGTTAAACAAAACAGAGGCAAGATATTACACTTACTTAGCAGAATTTTATCAGGAAACTGGTCAGAATGAAAAAGCCATGGATACTTATAAAGAAATTTTAAAAGTAGATCCAAAAAATCCTATGGTTCATTTAGCATTAGCTGATTATTATAAAAGTCAGAACGATAAAGAGAATTTTTATAAAGAAGTTAAAATAGCTTTTGAAAATCCAGATTTAGAAGTTGATACCAAAGTAAAAATTCTAGCATCTTACTACGAATTATCTGATGTAAACGAAACCTACAAACAACAAGCCTTTGAACTTTGTGAAATCGCCATAAAACTCCACTCTACCTCTGCTGATGTTCATAGTATTTATGCAGACTTTCTTTTAAAAGAGAAAAAAACACAAGAAGCAAGAGATGAATATTTAAAAGCTACTAAAATTGACAAAAACCAATTTTCTATTTGGAGTCAACTGATGTATGTTGAATCTGAGTTAAACGACTATGCTTCTTTAGAAGTAAATAGTTCGGAAGCGATGGACTTATTTCCAAATAATCCTATTCCTTACTTCTTTAATGGTGTTGCTAATATCCAATTAAAAAAATACGAAAAAGGAATTGAATCTTTAGAAGATGGGATTGAGTTTGTTTTTGACAACAAGCCATTATTACTTGAGTATTATTCGAACTTAGGAAATGCTTATAATGCCATTAAAAATTATACAAAATCAGACAAGGCATTTGATGATGCTTTAAAAGTAAATCCTGATGATGCTTCTGTTTTAAATAACTACGCTTATTTTTTATCTCTACGAAAAGAAAAATTAGAAAAAGCAGAAAAATTTTCGAGACGAAGCAATGAACTTTCTCCAAATAACAGATCGTATATCGACACTTATGGATGGATTTTATTTCAATTAGGTAAATATTCAGAAGCAGAAGTTTGGTTGTCGAGAGCTGCTAAAATGGGTGCAAAAAATGCTGTTTTGATAGAGCACTACGGCGATGTATTATACAAATTAGATAAAAAAGAGGAAGCATTAACTAACTGGAAAGAAGCTAAAGCTATTGGAGGTGGTTCGGAATACTTGGACAAAAAAATAGCAGACAAAAAATTAAATGATTAAAAAACAATCTATATCACTGTCATTCATCAGCATATCTATTATGTTGTTTTTTATGCTGTCTTGTAAATCCAAAAAAAATCTTCAGCAAACCAATACTAATCCTTTACAAACAGAAGACACTACTGGCAAATGCCGTTTAGGATTTAAAACGGCAAAAGTTTTGTCTAAACATATTAAAGAAAGTGAATTAGCCTATAACTGGATTTACGCCAAGGCAGATGTAGAGACTTTAATTGATGGAGAAGATCATAATTTAGATATTAGAATAAAAGGAAAAAAAGATAGCGCGATTTGGATTTCTATTCAAGCAGTTGGATTGATTGATATTGCTAAATTATTAATCACCAGAGATTCTGTAAAAATGGTGGTATATGTTAAAAAACAATATTTCAAAGGAGATTTTAATTATATCAACCAACTATTAAATGCTGACTTAGATTTTGATTTGATACAAGCTGCTTTATTTGGAAATAGCGCTGATTTTGATGACGATGATAGCAAAATGAAACCTGTGATAGATAGAGAAAACTGCCATTATTTGTTAAGTACTGAACGAAAACGCAAATTAAGACGTATAAACAGCGGACAAGATTCACTAAAACGTTCTTTGCAAACCATGAGGCTTAATCCTTCAACTTTTAAAATCATCAATAATAATTTTGAAGATGTATCTACAAATAGAAGCTTTTATGCCAAGTATGATAATTTTTTAGCCCAAGACTCTGTTTTTGCACCACACAATGTTAATATTGAGATAAGGGCAGAGAAGAAAATAGAGCTTAAAATTAACTATGTTCGCATAGAAATAAATCAGCCACAAAAATTAACGCTGAATATACCAAAAAACTATGATCCAATTCCTATTAAAAAAGAAAAGCAATAGCATCATAATATGCTTTGTCTTATTTTTTATTAGCGTTTCTAGTCCTCTACTTTCTCAAACCAAATCACATCTTTCTCAAAAAGAATTACAGAGTAAAAAAAACAAGTTGAATGATGACATCAAACAACTCAACTCTCAAATTAGTAAAACGAAGGATAAGAAGAAATCACAAATAAATAACATCGTTATTATTAATACGAAGATTAAAGTTCGTGAAGAGCTTATTAGCACTATTAATAGCGAATTGGCTCAAATTAACGCTAACATTAAAAAAAACGTAGCCGAAGTAAATTCATTAAAAGCAAGCCTTGATAAACTAAAAAGCGAATATGCTAAGATGATTTATTTTGCGCAACGCAATCAAGACTCGTATACTAAAATTATGTTTTTATTTTCGTCAGGCAACTTCAACCAGGCGTATATGCGAATGAAATACTTTCAGCAATACTCTGCTTTTAGAAAAAAACAAGCTAACGAAATTGTTGCTACACAATTAGTACTAACCGAAAAATTAAACGAATTAGAGGCCCAGCGTCATGAAAAAAATGTATTGTTAGGAAATGAGCAAGATGAAAAATTACAATTAGACGGAGAGAAACAACAACAAGAAATTGTATTAAGCGAATTGCAACAACAAGAAAAAGAATTAAAAGAAGAATTAGAAAAGAAAAAGCGTGATGCTGAGAATTTACAAATTGCCATTAAACGCTTAATTGAAGCAGAAATTAAACGTAAATTAGAAGAATCGGCTAAGATTGCTGCAGCCAAGGCAGCCAAGGCAGCTAAAGCTGAAATTGCTAAAAAAAATAAAGCAAACAAAGGTAAAACCGAGTCAAAAACTAAAACACCTGAAGCTAAAGCAACAGCTCCCGAATTAACAGAAGAGGCAGAAGCTGTGGGAGCAGATTTCTCGAGTAGTAGAGGAAAATTGCCTTGGCCGGTAGTAAAAGGCGTTATTTGTCAACCTTATGGCGAATATGAGCACCCTGCCATTAAAGGATTTATGATGAATAACAATGGTGTAGAAATTTGTGTTAACAAAGGCACTCAAGCTCGTTCTGTTTTTGAAGGTGAAGTAACCAGCATTGCCATTTCTCCAACAGGTGGTAAATTAATCATCATCCGTCATGGTGAATACCTGAGCGTATATAGCAATATTGGAGAGGTGTTTGTAAAACAAGGCGACAAGGTTAGCATTAAACAAACTATAGGAACCATCTTAGATGAAGATGGCAAAACAAGTATGAACCTTCAGATTTGGAAGGGACAAAAAACCATGGATCCAAGTGGCTGGCTGTTTAACGCTAGATAACTATTTGTTTAACTGAAGTCAAAAATACATTGACAATAAAAAGCGAACCATCACTATCAAAAACCTAAAAGCATGAATTGTATTATAGTTGACGATAATAAAATGGCACGCACAGCCTTAAAAAAATTAATTGAACAAGTCTCTTTTTTAGAATTACAGGAAGAATGTGCTAACCCAGTAGACGCATACAACTATCTTATAAAAGAAACTGTTGATTTAGTATTTTTAGATGTAGAAATGCCTGGTATGACAGGTATTGAACTAGTTAGGAATTTAGAAAAACGCCCCATTATTATTTTAATAACTTCAAAAACAGATTACGCTGTAGAAGCATTTGAATTAAATGTAGCCGATTATATTATTAAGCCTGTTACACTATCCCGTTTTATGGCGGCTGTATCAAAGGCAAAAGAATTATTCGAAATTAAAGGTCAAAAAATAGAGTTAAACGAAAAAGACAAAGAGTATATGTTTGTTCGCTCAAATTCTATATTAACAAAAATAAAAGTGAAAGACATTACATATATTCAAGCCTTAGGCGATTATGTAAATATTTACACCTTAGACAATCGCCATACTGTTCATATTACCTTAAAGGGCATGGAAGAAAAATTGCCACAAGATAAATTTTATCGTTTACACCGTTCTTATTTAATTGCTTTAGATCATATCGACAAAGTAGAAGAAGGAACTGCATTTATTGGCAAGCATCCAGTGCCAATAGGAGAGCAATATAAAAAAGAATTATTGAGAAAAATTAACTTGATATAATATCACCTATATTTTCAGGGCGAATAACTATACTTTTTTCCTCTTTACCGAATTTAAAAAAAACACCCTCCTCACAAAATTAACTTTGTGGTATACTATTATACTATAAAGTTTAACCAATAAAAAAGGAGGACCAAATGGAAACGCAAAGATTAAATCTATTTATTGTAGACGACAACAAATCAATGGTTGCTGCATTAAAACAATTTCTACAAAATAAATTTGGGGCTAACATTAACATTACCACTTTTTATGATGGAGAAAGTTGTTTAGCTAAAATTAATCAATATACAGATATGGTTATTTTAGATCATCATCTAAATGGCAAAAACGGTTTAGAAGTTTTAAAAGAGATAAAAGAAATAAATCCAAAAACGGAGGTGATAATGTTAAGTAGCAATGAGGATATTGCATTAGCCATTCAATCCTTCAGATCAGGAGCAAAAGATTATGTGATAAAAGGTCCAAGTTCTTGGAAACAACTAACTAAGCTAGTAAATCATGTTATTAGCGCACCTATTAGAATAATTGTTAGAGAATTTGGCGTGTCAAAGTTTATGGCCATATTTCTTTTAACATTTTTAACAATGGGGGCTGTTGTGTTTTTTGCATTACAGAGCATGGCTCGTTAACAGCAGCAGCAAAGTCTTTGTTAGTAGTTCGTATTAACAAAGACTTTGATGTTATTAAATTAAAAATTAAATTTAAGAGAATTTACAAATGAAAATTTCGTCTTCATCCATTATGCAATGAAAAAAATTTGGAACATAGGGATTAAAGTAAAAATAACTGTAGGTTTTACTTTTATATTAATTGTATTAATTAGTGTGCAGTATGGTCTAAACAAAAGTATTAGTAATGTTATTGCCTCACAAGAAGAACTTCTAAAAAGCACTAAATTATCTACCGAAATAGAATCTATTAAGTCATCGGTTTGTTTCTTTGAAAGTAAAGTAAAAGGCTATGTGCTTACTGGAAATGATAGTCTTTTAGAAAACAATGAAAAATATTTAAACGACATTGTTTCAAAATTTAGTGATTTAAAAAAGTTAGCACCTAACCCTGAACAAATTGTTGCTATAGATAAATTAGTAGGCTTATTAAATGATGAAATTGCACTTACGGATGAAATCATGTTTCAATACCAAATTAATCCTAACAATTCTATTGAACTAATTAAATCTGATAGGGGAAGAGTATTACTAACCAACATTTTAAAAGAATTTCAAAAAATTCATGATATAGAGGAGGTTAAATACAAAGAAATTTTATCTAGAAATAAAAAAGACAGTGAGCTTGTAAAACAAATGGACGCCTCAGCTTATGTGTTTGCATTTTTATTAATAACCCTTTGTGTTTGGGTTTTATTTAGAGACATTAGTAAACGAGAGAGGCTTGAAAAAGAATTAATCATAACCCAGAAAAAAGCAGAACATGCAGCTGCGATTAAAGAGCAGTTTATGGCTAATATGAGTCATGAAATACGAACACCGCTTAATGCCATTATAGGATTTAATGCTCGCTTAAACAAAACCAAACTAGATGCAGAACAAAAAGAATATGCGGAAGCTGTTCAGAGCTCGGGTGAAAATTTATTAGCTATAGTAAATGATATTTTAGATTTCTCAAAAATTGAAGCAGGAATGGTGCGAATTGAAAAAATTCGATTTAATTTGCCAAACCTCTTACAATCACTAATAACAATGTTTGTAGGACAGGCAAAAGAAAAACAAGTAAATTTAGAATTAAAAATTTCACAAAATGTACCTCAATTTATCTTAGGCGACCCAACACGACTAACACAAATATTAATTAATTTAATCGGCAATGCTTTAAAGTTTACAAACCAAGGTTCTGTTTGTGTTGAAGTAGATTTGATTTCGATACATGACAAAAATGTGACTATTATATTTAAAGTAATCGATACTGGAATTGGAATTCCTACTGAAAAAATGCCAGAAATCTTTGAGCGGTTTACTCAAGCTAAATCAGATACATCTCGAATTTTTGGAGGAACAGGCCTAGGTTTATCTATTGCAAAAAAATTGGTCGAATTGCAATCAGGAACCATACAAGTAGAAAGCATTCAAGGTAAAGGTTCTGAATTTTCTTTTAATATTCCATACATAATTGCCGAGGGTGAAGATAATGATTTGAAAAAAAATAACGACAACGAGAAAAAAATAGAAATAACAGGTAACTTAAAAATACTAGTGGTAGAAGATAATATCTTAAATCAAAAGCTAGCTAGTTTTATGTTAAAGGATTGGAATATTGATTTTGATATTTGTGATAATGGCAAACTAGCTGTAGAAAAATTAAAATCAAAAAAATATAATCTTATTTTAATGGATATACAAATGCCAGAAATGAATGGCTATGAAGCTACTGAGTATATTAGAAATCAGCTAAAATTAACAATACCAATTATTGCTATGACTGCAGATGCCCTACCAGGCGAAAAAGAAAAGTGCATAAGTTTTGGGATGACAGATTATATATCAAAACCTATCAAAGCAATTGATTTAAAAAATCTAATAAGCACGTACATAAATATTGATTTATAAAAATTTAAACCCAGAAATCATGGTACATTATGACAAAGTAACTAATCTTGCCTATTTAAATGAACTGGCAAAAGGCGATACAGCTTTTATCGCGGAAATGATTACTATTTTTTTAGAAGAAAATCCAGAAGAAATAAAAACACTCGAAGCTGCAATACAAGAAAATCAATTTGAAGATATCAAGTCAATCTCACATCACATGAAATCTACTATACCATTTGTGGGTATTGATTTATTAATTGGAAAAGATTTATTGGATATAGAAAAATTAGCTGCTGAAAAAACTGGACTTGATCATATAAAAATCTTGTTTGAAAATGTGAAAACCATTTGCGAAAAATCTTACGACGAATTAAAACATTAAACTATTTAATTATGAAAACAGAGATTATATTAATAGAAAAAATCATGTCCATTACTTCGTTGATTAAAGAAAAACATCCTGAATTGATGCAGTTTATAGACGAAATGCCGGTAACTATACCTGATGAAAACAATCCTCAATTAAATTTAAAAGCTTTAAAAGAATACTATAATTCGTTAACGGATTTACTTAAGAAATATGAAATAGAACATCCTTCTTAGCCAAATCTTTATTTTCAATAATTTTCATTAAAGCCTTATTTTATTAATAAAATAAGGCTTTTGTCATTATTAAAGTTATTCTAAAATAATATTTTGCCATTTCGGCTATTCAAAATCTGTTTTTACCGAATAGTGAAATATACAATTCTAATGCGCAATACATTTGTGTAAGAAATAAATATTAACCATTAAAAAATAGAAATTATGAAAAATGTAACAACAACTTTAGTAATATTTCTAATGACATTAGGATTTACTTCATCTGCACAAGAAATTACCTATCCTGAAAAATATGGAAACACATTAAATTTAGGTGCAGGCATTGGTTATTATGGCTACGTCGGTCAAGCTCTTCCTGTAGGAATTATCAATTATGAGTTTGATGTATTTAAAAATTTTACCTTAGCGCCATTCATTGGGGCCTACCAATACCAACGAAACTATTATTGGGGTGATAAAGATACGCCCTACCGATATTATTACCACAAAACAGTTGTAGTTCCAGTTGGTGTAAAAGGAAGCTACTATTTTGATGAATTATTTAAAGCCAACTCAAAATGGGATTTTTATGCAGCAGGTTCTCTAGGTTTTGCTTTTAGAAATTCTGTTTGGGAAAATGGATATTATGGCGACAGGATTGTTGCTAAAACGGCAAGTCCTTTATACTTAGATGCTCATATAGGTGCTGAATATCACATGACAAAAAAAACAGGCTTATTTTTAGATTTATCTAGTGGTGTATCAACATTTGGTTTAGCTGTTCATTTTTAATTAAATATAAAAAAGTGTCATGGGAAATTTATTATATATCACGGCAGTTATTCTAATAATTGGATGGGCTATAGGCTTTATAGGGTATAATATTGGAGGAATTATTCATATATTATTAATAATAGCAGTCATTTCAGTAATCTTAAGGATAATAGAAGGCAAAAAAACAATTTAAAATTATAATTAACCTCTAAAATATAGGATATGAAAACTATAAAAATAATCGCTATGGGGGTAATCATTTTACTTTCATTAAGCATAAAAGCACAGGTGTCGGTTAATGTAAATGTAGGATCTCCTCCACTTTGGGGACCTGTAGGATATACAACAGAGCGTTACTATTACTTGCCAGACATAGAAGCTTATTACGATATTCAAACTTCTAAATTTATTTACTTTGGAAATGGCGTGTGGATTAGAAGTATTTACTTACCAAGAGCTTACAGAAATTATGATTTATACAACGGCTATAAAGTAGTAATCACAAATTACCGTGGAAATGCTCCTTATATTTATTTTAAAAATCATAAACTAAAATATGCAAAAGGGTACCGTGGCGGTCCTCAAAAAACAATTGGTCAAGGGCCTGGTAAAGGGAATTTCAATAAACAAATGAATAAAGAGAACAAACAACATCAAAAACATCGAGGAGGAAATTCACACGGAAAAGGTGGAGGAAAGGGAAAGAATAAATAAATAGAGATTATATAAAAAACACTGATAGAAAATCAGTGTTTTTTGTATTTATGACTTTCTGAGTGTCTTTTAATAATGCCAATCTATTTAATTGCTGGTTGACTTCCAACTAGCTACTCGTGGGACATACAAAAAAGCAAAGCTTTTAAAACGGCTTTGTTACACAATAAATACTATTACTTACATATTTATTGGTATTTAGTTTAAAACGCGTTTTAATGTCCCGATGACTGGTTTATAATACGTAGATTTAACTATTACAAATTATTAGTGCATTACTATCAAAACTGCATGATAGTAAATTCATAAAAAATGCGCTGACAATTCTAAACAAACAACCGAGAAAATAGCAATTAACAAATCTATTTCTCATCCATTGAAATTAACCATTCTTTTATTTCAACTAATTATTAATAGGCGAACACTTATTAATAGTAATTTATATGTAAAAAGAATACAAACTAATGCGCAGACAACAAAAAATAATAAATGAATTTAATTAATACCAAAGTCAAAAAAACAATATTAACAGTTGTTCTAATAATTGCAGTTTCTGTAACTCTTGTCATCATTTTTATTTCTCCTATAGCTAAATACCTTGTAGAGAAATATGATGTAAAATATACTGGAAGAGAAATTACTATGGATTATGCTTATGTCAATCCTTTTACGGGATATGTTTACATGAAAAATGTAAAAATAAACGAACTTAAAAGCGACAGTGTTTTTATATCTTCAAAAGGATTGAGTGCTCGATTTAACATGTTTAAGTTATTTGCTAAAACATACGAAATAAGTCATATTACACTAAATCAACCTATCATAGTCATTAGTCAAACCAATAAAGATTTAAATTTTGATGATTTAATTCAAAAATTCAAACCTAAGAAAACCTTATTTAAAAAAACTCCCCTTCATTTTAATATGCTTAATATGAAAATAAACGATGGTGTTATTTATTATCGTGAAAACACATTTCCTATTAACTTATCGGTGATAAAAGTAAATATAGAAAGCAAAGGTTTAAAATGGGATATGGATACATTAAATGCCAAAGTATCTCTATTATCAGGTAACGGCCCAGGTGGTATTGATGGAAATATCACTATCAACTTAAAAAACTTAAACTACAAATTAGATGCTATTATTAACAAATTACAACTCCAATTTTTAGAACAATACTTTAAAAAAATGTCGAATTATGGGAGTTTTGAAGCCATACTGGATGCCAATCTTAAAACAACAGGAAATTTTAAGGATGCCCAAAATATAAATGCTAAAGGAATGGTTACTCTTATCAATTTTCATTTTGGGGAAACAGCCACTAAAGATTTTGCGTCCTTCGATAAATTTATTTTACAGATAAAAGATTTGAACCCAAAAAACAAAAAATACTTACTTGATTCTGTGTCGCTGAGTAAACCCTATTTTAAATTTGAGAGGTATGATTATTTAGATAATGTGCAAATGATGTTTGGAAAGAAAGGCACAGTAGTAGCGGGTGCTTTAAACAACAAACAAGAGTTTAACTTAATTTTAGAAATTGGCGACTATATCAAAGCCTTAGCAAAAAACTTTTTTAAGAGTAATTATAAAGTCAATCGTTTAGCAATTTACAAAGGTGATTTTACTTACAATGATTATACCTTAAACGAAAAATTTTCGATTAGTGCCTCACCTATTGATATCATTGCCGATTCTATTGATAAAAATAACAGTCGAGTAAAATTGCTTTTTAATTCGGGCTTAAAACCTTTTGGCAATGCTATCGTTAATTTAAGTATCAATCCAAAAGATAGTTCTGATTTTGATTTGAACTATAACATCACCAAATTACCCATTAGTTTATTTAATCCTTACTTAATCAAATACACCTCTTTTCCATTAGACAGAGGCTCCATTGAATTAAAAGGAACATGGCATGTTAAAAACGGAATAATCAATAGTAATAATCACTTACTGGTAATTGACCCAAGAGTGAACAAGCGAATTAAAAACAAAAACATCAAATGGATTCCATTGAGATTAATTATGTTTTTTGTGCGAGAAAGGGGAAATATTATTGATTACGAAATCCCAATTACAGGCAACTTAAACAAGCCAAATTTTATTTACAGAGATGCCATTTTTGATGCCTTAGAAAATATTTTTGTAAAACCAGCTACAACATCATATAGAACAGAAGTTAAAAATACAGAATATGAAATAGAGAAATCGATGTTTTTGAAATGGGACATGCGAAAAAGCGACTTATCATCTAGTCAGGAACATTTTTTAGAAAACATGGCTGATTTATTAAAAGAGGATCCTAAATTATCAATCTCTATTCACCCAATGCCCTATACAGATAAGGAACGTGAATACGTCTTATTTTTTGAAGCAAAAAAACAATACTATTTAGCAAGCCAAAACCGTAACGCTAAAACACTTTGCGAGGATGACACGGTAGCAATAGATAAAATGTCGAATAAAGATTCGCTTTTTGTAAGGTACTTAAATTCTAAACTTGGTTCTAAACTCGTATTTACGGTGCAAGACAAATGTTTGAATGTATTAGGAAACGATTTCGTTAATAAAAAATTAGACGAACTCAATGCTTCTCGAAAAAAAGTATTTAAATCCTTTTTTAAAGATGTTGAAATAAGTAAAAGAGTAAAAATTAATCCTATCAAAAATAACATCCCTTTTAATGGTTTCTCCTATTTTAAAATAGATTATAAAGGCGAAGTTCCAAAATCTTTGGAAAAGGCTTATGAAAGAATAAATGAACTAAACAATGAGGCGCCACGAGATAAATATAAAAAAGTGCGTGATAAAAACAAACAGCTTAATTAAGTATATTATATATAAACATTATATCATTCTGTTTATCGACTAAAAAATCTAGTCTATTATAAATTCTGCTAAAAGATAAATAAAGATGTAAGACATATGTGAATAGTATAACTTATCAAAAAGATTATGTAATCTATATGAGCAAAACTAAACGAATCTTTGCTGTATTATAAATCAATTAACAATGTATTTAAAAAATCTGAAAAATACATTTATACAACAACAAAAAATAATGAAAAAAATACTACTACTTTGCGCATCTTGTTTATTTACTATTGCAGTATCGTCTCAAACAGAAGATAAAAAATGGAACATTGGATTCCACGGAGGATTAACACAATATAATGGGGATCGCGGACAGGAATTCTATTCCACAACACAAGCATCTTATGCATTTGCAAGTTTATCACTTTCAAGATATTTAGGTAAACATTTTGATGCTTCACTATTTATAACAAGAGGAGAACTAGGAAACATTGAAGCAAAAACAGCATGGACTCCAAGCGGAGATAAAAATCGTTTTTTAATTCGTATGAATACGGCAAATCTTGTAATACGTTACAATTTATTAAGTTCAAAATATATCATACGTCCATACTTGTATGCAGGCGCAGGAGTTATTATGCATGAAGCATATCAAACAATACGTGATGAGCGTTATGACTATGCGCTTCCATCTTTTGGTGGTGGATTAAACATTCGTATTACAAATGTTATTTCTTTGCAATTGCAAGAATCATTTATGTATACTACCGCTGATAATATTGATTTTGCAGAAGATGGCGGATATAATGATGGCTATTTATTTCATACAGTTGGTTTAACTTTTAACTTAGGCAAAAAGAAAGATGCTGATAAAGATGGTATTGCTGATAAAAACGATAAATGCCCAAACACACCCACAGGTGTAGCAGTTGATACTAAAGGATGTCCTTTAGATCGCGATGCAGATGGAATTGCTGATTATCAAGATGCTTGTGTGGACATTGCTGGATTGGCGTCATTAAAAGGTTGTCCTGATAAAGATATGGATGGCATTACTGATAAAGAAGATCGTTGTCCTGATGTTTTTGGAACAGCAGCGCTAAAAGGTTGTAATGATTCAGATTTAGATGGTGTAGCAGATATTGATGACAAATGTCCCGGCACTAAAACAGGTTACAAAATTGATGAAACAGGTTGTCCATTAGATAATGATAAAGACGGGTTAGTGAACGAAGAAGATTTGTGTCCTGATGCTGCTGGTATTTTAGCATTTAAGGGCTGCCCTGATACGGATGGCGATGGTGTTTCTAACTTAACAGATCGTTGTCCTAATGTAAAAGGAACTATTGAAAACAAAGGATGCCCAGAAATTCCTAAAGTAGATATTCAAAGAATTACTGTTATTGCAAGTAAAATTTATTTTGAAACAGGTAGCGCGAAACTAAAATTGATTTCAAATTCGCAATTAGATGACCTAGCCGAAATTTTGAAACGTAATGACGCTGTTAATTTATCTATTGAAGGACATACTGATAATGTTGGTGATGATGCATATAACATGACACTTTCTCAACAAAGAACAGAATCGGTAAGAGATTACTTAATTTCTAAAGGAATTCCAGCATCTCGTTTAACTGCTATTGGATACGGGGAAACTAAACCAGTAGCTGACAATAAAAAAGCAGCTGGAAAAGCGAAAAACAGAAGAGTTGAATTAAAAACTTCTTATTAATTAATTAAAAAAGTAAAGCTATAAAAATAGGTATAATGTGTTACAACCATCACTCTTATTAAACCAGCATGTTACAAATATCAAATTTGAAATGTTAGCCAATTCAAAAACATCTAACAAAATAGATTCAAAAAAAGTTAGTCCTTCTTCAGAAAACTCCTTTAGTAAATCATTAATGGATTTTTTTGAAGAGGTGACTCTATTAACTCGTTTTACGATGCGGTTTTTCAGAGAACTCATCAAACCACCTTATGAGTTTAATGAGTTTTTAAAACAATCTTATTTAATCGGTTATAAATCATTACCATTAATTGCCATTACAGGTTTTATTATGGGACTTGTGTTAACGATACAATCAAGACCAACCTTAGCACAATTTGGGGCAGAGTCGTGGTTACCAGCCATGGTGGCAGTATCTATTATTCGAGAGATTGGTCCAGTAGTTACTGCTTTAATATTTGCAGGAAAAGTAGGTTCGGGTATTGGTGCAGAATTAGCATCTATGAAAGTAACAGAGCAAATTGATGCGATGGAGGTTTCAGGAATCAATCCCTTCAAGTATTTAGTAGTGACACGAATTTTATCCGCCACATTAATGCTGCCCATACTTGTTATTATGAGCGATGTGATTTCATTATATGGCGCCTATATTGGAGTGAATTTACAGGGTGATGTTAGTTTTAATTTATTTATTGTGAAGATTTTTGATAAACTCGTGTTCACAGATATTTTTCCTGCAGTCATTAAAACATTCTTTTTTGGATTTGTAGTTGCCTTATTAGGATGTTATAAAGGTTATAATTCTAGCAAAGGAACAGAAGGAGTGGCTGTAGCTGCCAACACATCTGTAGTTTATGCGTCATTAATGATTTTTATTTTAGATATGATTGCCGTTCAAATAACCAGTTTATTTATTTAAGCATAAAATAATGGAAGAAATTATTGTTGCAGATATATCACATCTAAAAAAGTCGTTTGGTGATAATGACATTTTAAAAGACATAAGCTTTAAAATTAAACAAGGCGAAAACTTGGCTGTGTTTGGCAAATCAGGAAGTGGAAAATCAGTATTAATTAAATGCTTGGTTGGTTTAATAGAACCAGATGATGGCAAAGTAGTACTATTAGATTCTGATGTTTCCAAATTAAACTATGATGAATTAAATGTGCTAAGGAAAAAAATTGGATTTTTATTTCAAAGTGCTGCCTTATATGATTCGATGACGGTAAGGGAAAATTTAGAATTTCCGTTACGAGATTTAAAATCAAAACCTCAACAAGAAATTGATGAATTGGTTTTAGAAGCCTTAACCAATGTAGGACTTGCAGAAGCTATTGATAAAATGCCTTCGGAACTTTCGGGGGGAATGAGGAAACGTGTTGGTTTAGCTCGCACCTTAATTTTAAAACCAGAAATTATTTTGTATGACGAGCCCACTACGGGCCTTGATCCTATTACATCACAAGAAATTAGTCAACTTATTTTAGATATTCAAAAAAAATATAATACCGCTTCTATTATTATTACGCATGATATAGAATGTGCGCGAATAGCTGCTAATAGAATCATTATGATTAAAGATGGAACTTCAATAGCTGAAGGAACATTTGAAGAATTATCACAATCAAAAGATGAATTTGTACGCTCATTTTTTAATATAAAACCAAGTCATGAAAAAAGCATCGGGTAATAAAATAAGATTAGGAATATTTGTTTCAATAGGTTTTGCATTGTTAATTGCATGTATATACTTAATAGGAGAAAGACAACAATTGTTTAGTAATACATTCCAAGTGAGTGGCATATTTAAAAACATTAGCGGATTACAAATCGGGAACAATGTTCGGTTTTCGGGAATTAATGTAGGTATTGTTGACAATATTGAACAATTAACAGATACGACTGTAAAAGTGGATATGATGATTAATGATGACACCAGAAAGTTTATGAAAAAAAATGCCAAAGCCATTATTGGCTCGGATGGTTTAATGGGAAATAAAATAGTCATCATTACACCTGGGACTAACGGACAAAAAACCTTAGCCGATAATGATGTGATTGCTACAGAACAACCTGTAACCATGGATGACATTTTAATAAAACTAAAAGTAACTGGTGATAATGCGGCAACCATAACTAGTGATTTAGCAGTTGTTATGACTAACATACGCGAAGGCAAAGGAACCATTGGCAAATTATTAATGGATACCGCTATGGCTAAAGAAGTTGATCAAGCACTTACCAATATAAAACAAGGCGCAGGCGGTTTTAAACAAAACATGAACGCTGCTAGTAATAATGTTTTACTAAGAGGTTATTTTAAGAAGAAAAAGAAGGCTGATGAAAAAGATAAAAAATAATATTTTAAGTTTGTGTGAATAGATAAATTGTTGGCTGCTTAACTAAAGGAAATTTCTTTTTAATATATTATATTTGATAAACTAATAAGATTATAAAACCTAAGCATATCTTGCAAAAACAACAAGATATGCTTATAAAATTAAGCTTATAAGGTAGTTATGCGTAATAGCTGCTTAGACTAACAGAAAAATATTGTGACAATTACAGACTTAATAATCGACTTTCAAAATACGGCAAAAATCGTAGCGGAGAAATTCTATGAAAAATATGGGACAAAGGAACTTCTTTTAGCTGTTAATAGCGACAAGACAATCCCACGACAAGGATCTTTAGGTATAATTAAGGATTATAGTTTTCACGGTTGCGGACTATACGCTGAACTAAATGGTGTAGAAATAGATTTTGATTTTGGCGACAATAACAGAGTTGATGGTTTTGACGCTTGGCGTTTAAAACATTTCGCAGAAAGTAAAAAAAGTATATACCCAAACTTCGTTACTGAAAAAGCCGTTCAAATCGAACTTGACAAGCTGACTCAATTAGGACAAATTAATAAACCAGGGACCTTTCCTGGCAGTTCAAATTATTATTGGGCAAAGTAGGCGGACACTCAATTATCAACTAAATGGCAGCTAAAACGCATAACAGCACCTACCAGTAATGCGGGCAGACAACAAAGCATTTGCAAAAGCGGTAGACAAGTTTTTCATTTTTGCTTTGCAAATACCTAGGAACAGTTATCTTTGTTAGGAAGCATTCGGTAGAAAACGGCCTTGAGCCGCACTACTGGTAGCTGCAAAACGTTATAAGCCATTTTAAAAGACCTGACAATGAATGCTTAATTATAATCCGAAACAACAACTCCAATTTGGGCAGTTAAGTCAAGAAGACATTGATTTCTTAAAAGCGAGAATTGATGCTAAATTATGCCCTGATTGTAAATTAAAAGCTGAATTCAAAATTATAAATGGGACAGCAGTAGTAAACAATATTTGTTGTAAAAAATTTGCTGTAGCAATTGGTGACTCCTTAAGTATTAAAAACATTAATAGTTACGCGGTGACTTTTAGAGGTAAAATTTTAAATACATTCTGTCTCCTAGAAACATGTGTTGATACAATTATTATTTTGGTGCACTCTCAATTTCCAGCTGACTTCGATGGAATGAATATTCCTAGGAATACAGTAGACCTAAATATGAAAGAGAGAAAGAAGCTTCTAAAAATATGCCTTAAAAAATACCAAAATTTGACAACAAAAAATGTTGACATAATTAGCGGACACTTTAATAATATTGTGGACAAAAGAAATCATTTAGCCCATTGGCCTGTGAACACAAGTAAAATCGCTTTAGAACGATTGAAAAAAAGCAATAGAATTAGTTTTATAAACATTAACGGTGACAAAGAAGAGGATACTTATAATTTGAAGACAACTTCTATTCTGGTTGACAAAATAGAAAGATTGACCGTTGAAATGATTGATATATTTAAGTTTTTTCGCGATCGTAATAAATAAAAGCAGCACCTAGCACGCCCTACTTCACAGCCTCAAATCACTTCCCCAAATTCATTAAATCTTTTCCAATATCGCTTCGGTAATATTTACCTTCGTAATTAACCGTTTCGGCTGCTGCAAAACTTTTAGCAATAGCGTCTTCTATGGTTTTTCCAAAGGATGTAATAGCAAATACTCGTCCGCCATTAGTCACTACGTCTTCATTTTTAAAAGCCGTTCCTGAGTGAAACACTTGACTGTTGGTTATATTGTTTAAGCCTGTTACTACTTTGTTTTTTTCGTAATCTTCGGGATAACCCCCGCTTACTAATACAACGGTTGTAGCAATATCTTTGGTGACACTAAATTGTTTTTCGTGCAAAGTTTGTGTTGCCACACCTTGTAATAAATCTAACAAATCCGATTCAATACGTGGTATCACCACTTCTGTTTCTGGATCTCCCATGCGGCAATTATATTCAATCACACTTGGCTCTCCATCACAATTCATTAAACCAATAAAAATAAATCCACGGTAATCAATGCCATCTTTTACTAAACCATTAATAGTTGGTTTCACAATTTTTTCTTCTACTTTTTTAATAAAAGCTTCATCAGCAAATGGCACTGGACTCACCGCTCCCATTCCACCAGTGTTTAAGCCAGTATCACCTACTCCAATACGTTTATAATCTTTAGCTGCTGGTAATATTTTATAGGATTTTCCATCCGTCAACACAAACACCGATAACTCTATTCCTTTCAAAAATTCTTCAATCACAACGGTATTTCCTGCATTTCCAAACTTAGCATTTAAAATCATGTTTTGTAATTCAGCTTTCGCTTCGGCAGCATCGTCAATAATTAACACACCTTTTCCTGCGGCTAAACCATCTGCTTTTAAAACATAAGGAGGAGTTAATGAATCTATAAAAGCAGCGCCTTCTGTAATATTATCTTTGGTAAAGCTTTTGTATTTAGCAGTTGGCACGCCATGCTTAAACATAAATTGTTTACTAAAGTCTTTGCTCCCTTCTAATTGAGCACCATCTTTTTTAGGACCAATCACAGGAATTTCTTTCAACACTTCGTCGGCTAAAAAATAATCATGTACGCCTTTTACTAATGGATCTTCAGGGCCAACCAATACCATATCAATGCTCTTTTCCCACACTAAATTTTTAATAGCGTCAAAATCTGTGGCTGATATATTAACATTAGTGCCACATTGTGCCGTTCCTGCATTACCTGGAGCGATATATAAGTTTTCTAATTGTTTGCTTTGAGCTAATTTCCATGCAAAAGCATGTTCTCTACCACCTGATCCTAAAATTAATACGTTCATAAGTTTGAATAAAGTGTAAAAATAAAAAATCCCACCTTAATAGATGGGATTGATTAAAAAGTTTTAAAAACTATTTTAATGTTTTCGTTTGCTGAAACTTGAGTTTCCTCTCACACGAGAAGATGAACGTTTCTTATTTTGTTGAGCAATAACTCCGTCAGTAAAACGTTTTCCTTTAGTGCGATTACGTGTAAATAACTTAGGTTGCTCTTTCTTTTGTTTAATACCAGGATTTGTTTTTCTATAAACCCAAGGACCATTGCTCTTTTTTCCTTTAAAAATACGAGCTATAAAGCCTTTTTTCTGTCCTCCTTTAGCAAAAGCGTTGGCGTTTCCTTTAGATTTACTACCAAATAGCTTTTTACCTCCACCGCGTTGATTACGGTGTTCTTTCTTTCTGCCACCTCTCACTTGAGACATCATAGGGGTAGTAACTCCTATAGCTAAAAGCAAAAATACAAGGGCAAAAAGTCTGGTCAGTTTCATTTATACAATATTATACAAAAAATTTGATAAAATCCAACGCTTTTTCTGTTATTTGTCGAAATATCTCACAAGATTTTAACAATACATCACTAATAAGTTAAAAATCCATAAAATCTACAGAATTTAAAAAGACAGCATTTTGGCAGAATTCTGATATCCTACATTTAAAATATGTAGTTTCGCATTAATGACTGTAAGTGCCCTAGAAGTTGCTGACTTTTTAAATAAAAGCAAACATGAGTTAATCGTTGATGTGCGAGCGCCTATTGAATTTTTCAAGGGTCATGTTCCTTATGCCATCAATATTCCCTTGTTTGAAGATAGCGAAAGAGCCGAGATAGGAACCTTATATAAACAACAAGGAAAGGATACAGCAGTTAATAGAGGTTTGGAGATTGTTTCTCCAAAAATGACAAGCTTTGTAAACAAAGTAAAAGCATTATCTAAAAACAAAAAAGTGTTTGTGTATTGTTTTAGAGGAGGCATGCGAAGTAATAGTTTTGCTTGGCTCATGAACACATCTGGATTGGATGCGGTGATTATGAAAGGCGGTTACAAAGCTTTCAGAAATTATGTATTAGATTATTTTGAGCAAGAACGAAAAATAATTTTATTGGGAGGAAAAACAGGTAGCGGAAAAACAGATATTTTAAAAAAATTAAATGAACAAAATTTACAAATAGTTGATTTAGAAGGCATCGCTCATCACAAAGGCTCTGCTTTTGGTGCCATAAACGAACAAAAACAAAATCCTCAACAAGTATTTGAACACCAATTGTACCACCAACTGTCTGAACTCGACCGTTCTCAATATGTTATATTAGAAGATGAATCTCAAACTATTGGGTTTAATAAATTACCTCATAGTTTGTGGCAACAAATGAAACAAGCTCCTATTGTAAAAATTGAAATCCCATTTGAATTACGAGTTCAAAAATTAGTAGAAGATTACACTACTGTTGACATCAATGCATTAAAAGCCTGTGTTGGAAAAATCGCGCAACAATTGGGAACTTTAAATACAAAATTATGTTTACAATATTTGGATGATAAAAATTTATCCGATGTGGCTCGTTTATCATTATTGTATTATGATAGAGCTTATGAATTCAATTACAAAAATAAAAAACAACCTATTATACATTTAAACTCTGATACGATTGATGCTACTATTAATGCTCAAAAAGTAAAACAGATGATAGATACATTAAACTAACATGTCAGTAAAACTCACACAATTTAGTAAAGCCTCTGGTTGCGGATGTAAAATTGCACCAGCCGTATTAGAAGAAATATTAAGCGGTTGCAAACAAGATGTTGTTTTTAAAAACCTATTAGTAGGTAACGAAACCAAAGACGATGCGGCTGTTTACGAATTGGAAGATGGCAATTGTATTATTAGTACCACAGATTTTTTTACTCCCATTGTAGATAATGCTTTTGATTTTGGAAAAATTTCGGCCTGCAATGCGATTAGTGATGTGTATGCCATGGGCGGAAAACCATTAATGGCTGTGGCAATTTTAGGATGGCCCGTGGATAAAATACCAGCCGATGTAGCACAACAAGTAATAAAAGGAGCACAAGAAATTTGTACCAAAGCGGGGATTCCTTTAGCTGGAGGGCATAGCGTAGATACACAAGAGCCACTATTTGGCTTAGCTGTAACAGGTTTAGTAAAAAAAGAACACATCAAAAAAAACAATACTATTAAAGAAAATGATATTCTTTACGTCACAAAACCTTTAGGTGTTGGAGTGTTAAGTACCGCTTTAAAAAGAGGTTTATTAAACGAAGCTCATTATCAATTACTATTAGAACAAACCACTGCTTTAAATTCAATTGGCGAAAAATTAGGAGCTTTGTCATACGTTAATGCTATTACAGATGTAACTGGATTTGGTTTTGCGGGGCATTTATTAGAAATGTTAGCAGACACGAATCTTTCAGCGTCTATCAAAAAAGAATCACTTCCTATTATGGAAGCAGCAAAAGAATACGCCAAACAATTTGTGTTTCCAGATAATACCACGCGCAACTATAATGCACAATCTAAACACATTGCTGGCATGACAGATTTAGATTTTATTTTTTATTGCGACCCTCAAACCTCAGGTGGTTTATTATTTAGTGTTTCTTCTTCACACGAAAAAGAAATGGATGAATTACTAAATTTGAATCATCAATACTTTGCTAAAGTTGGAACGATTACAGCTAAGCAAGAAAAAGAAATTAAGTTTATTTAGAATAATTGAAACACAGATTTAACGGATAGTGCAGATTAACACAGATTTTTTATTATTTTCTAATTTATGTACGCCAATTTCTTCTGCTTTTCTCTTAAAAAAACAAAAAATAATTGGAACACAGATTTACGGATAGTGCAGATTAATTGGATTTTTTAAATCTGTTCAAATCTGCGTATTTTATTTTCATTTGCGTTTCTGATAAAAAATAAACAATCTTAAAATCTGTGTCTATCAGCTTAATCAGTTGCATCCGCGTTCCCATTAAAAAAATCATAATCCAACCAACACTTTTAAAGATTGTTTCCACGACAAACTTCGTGAACGGCACGCCACAATAAATGATATTAAAAAGCTTGATGCAATATTTATTAAACCAATATAAATCACACCTAAAAACACGCTAATAATTAAATCTAACTCATAGCAATGATCGCTGCCTAGCGCAATAGCAAAGTTGCCTGAAGAAATAGTTACATGTCTGATATCAAATGGAATTCCTAAAAATTTTCCAATATTTCCAGCCATTCCTAGACAAAATCCTAAAAATACATTTCCTACAATACCGCCTAAATTTTTTTCGACAAACACTGCTAACTTTTGTCTTTTCTCTAAACTATAGTTACGAATCAATTTAGGATGTTTTATAATACGCTGAGCTATTTCAGAATACACAACCTTATTATCAAAATAACCAATCACTATTCCTGATAAAGACAAAAACACACCTGTAATAGTCGCATAGATTAATGAAGCGCTATAAACTGGGTGATTAGAATACATCTGAGCTTTTGATTCTGTATAATTAAATACTGAATAATGAAAATAGTAATCAATAAACCAAGCTGATAAAAAACATAATGGTAAAACAGTTACTAAATTACCAAGTAAGGATACAAACTGACTTCGGATTACTTGTTTAAACATCATCCAAGGTTTGCTGCCAGAATTATTTCCACTATCAATACTATCTGCAATAAAAGCGGCGGTCATGGCTGGTTGCTTAGTTGCTAAGGTTAAATGAGTTAAATACATAAACACAAAACCAGCGCTATAATTTAAACCAAATAAAAAACCTTCAATAAATAAAGGCGCATGTAAATCATGAATAAAATGTTTAATATAAACTAATAATACAATCACTAATCCTCCGCCCATAGCAGATTTAAATAATTTGAGATTTTCTTTTTTTGAAAACCCAATATAGTGTTCGCCCTTTTGAGAAGTATGACTCACTATACGATGAGCTAGTAAATTTGTATTTTCCTTAATAAATCTTCGAACCCTGTTTTTAGTTTGCTCTGCTTTTACCAATTCGGTAATTAATTGAGAAATAGTTAATACTTTATTACTCTTTTGCTTCGTCACAAATAAATTCAACAACAATCTAATTCTACAAATATGCTGATGTGCGCGCTGTAACAAATACGTTGAATGCAAACTCGTTCCTATCTCATCTTTCTTTTCTTGAATAGAACTAAACATGCTTTCTGCACGATTAATACTTTGCCATATAGATTCTAATTCTTCATAATCAATTTCTAGCGTTTTATTCTCTAAATGTTTTTTTACAAATAAATTCACCTGATGATTTAATTCAAAAAAAGGCGAGTTACTATCATCTATTTCTGGTAATTTACTCACTAAGTATGGGTCAATTCCAATAGTTGCCAAACGATGACATAAAATAATAATGGCATTATGGATTTGATGTGCTAATTTTTGAGAATGAGTGATAAGCTGGCGAGCGTCTATCAATTTAGTCATGGCTTCCCAACTCGAATAATTTATTTTCTCAAGCCACTCATAATCGTTAGTCTTATTAAAAACAAAATTGATGAAATGACTTAATTCGTTTTCTGGCACATTAGCTGGTAAAATTTTATGTTTTAATCGTCTCGCTATTTCTGGAAAAAAACCACGATTAGAATTTATACCATATTCCGAAAATACATTTACAAAGAAAGCATTGTCTAAAGTCAAATAACAAAAATCGGTTAACTCCTTTTTAAAATCTTCGTCAATTGATTTTTGACTAATTAATTCTTTTAACAATATGTTAAATTGTTCCTCTTCACTATCCGAAATAAGTCGTATTTGGTTGACAAATCCTATTATTTGGTAAAAATTATGATTTAAAAAGTTCATTTGACTAAGTTAGCAGAATACACCAGAATCTCCATTTTAAACTATTTTGTTTAACGTTTGTTAACCATTAAAGCACTAATAAAGCATTTAAAATCACGTTTTTACAATTAATAAAATAGTTTATCTTTGTTGTAATGGAAATTGTTAAAGGTTCAGGAGTTATTCCTGGTGAATTATTGGCAAAGGTGAATTCCCCAGCCGATTTAAAAAAATTAAAAGAAGAAGAATTAGAGCAGTTTTGTGCAGAACTGCGTCAATTCATCATCGACATCGTTTCTGTAAAAGGTGGCCATTTTGGCGCTTCATTAGGGGTTGTTGAACTTACAACTGCTTTACATTATGTATTTAATACGCCCTACGATCAATTAGTTTGGGACGTAGGTCATCAAGCATACGGACATAAAATTATTACTGGTCGTCGTGATGTATTTCACACAAACCGTATTTACAAAGGTATTAGCGGTTTCCCAAAACGTTCAGAAAGTGAATATGATACATTTGGTGTTGGTCACTCTTCTACTTCTATTGGCGGTGCTTTAGGAATGGCTGTTGCTAGTCAGTACTTAGGATTAAAAGATAAACAACATATTGCTGTTATTGGAGATGGTTCTATGACTGCTGGTCAGGCTTTTGAAGCATTAAACCACGCAGGTATTTCAAATAGTAATTTATTAGTAGTGTTAAACGATAACTGCATGAGCATCGACCCTAACGTTGGTGCTTTAAGAGATTATTTAACAGACATTACAACGTCTCATACTTACAATAAAACAAAAGATAAAGTTTGGGATTTATTGGGTAAGATTAGCAAGTTTGGACCAAATGCTCAAGAAATTGCAAGTAAATTAGAAAATGCAGTTAAGACTTCTTTATTGAAGCAAAGTAATTTATTTGAGTCTTTGAAGTTTCGTTATTTTGGTCCAGTTGATGGGCATGATGTGGTTCGTTTAACCAAAATCATGGCCGATTTAAAAGATATTCCTGGTCCAAAAATATTACACGTTTTAACTAAAAAAGGGAAAGGTTATAAATTCTCAGAAGAAGGAAATGAAACCGTTTGGCACTCACCAGGGTTGTTTAATAAAGAAACTGGAGAAATTATTAAAGTAGTTCCAAAAGAACCTCAACCTCCAAAATATCAAGATGTATTTGGACATACCATTGTAGAATTAGCTGAACAAAATAAAAAAATAATGGGTATCACGCCAGCTATGCCAAGTGGTTGCTCATTAAATATTATGATGAAAGCTATGCCTGACAGAGCATTTGACGTAGGCATTGCCGAACAACATGCAGTTACTTTCAGTGCTGGTTTAGCAACACAAGGCATGATTCCTTATTGCAACATTTACTCTTCGTTTATGCAACGTGCTTATGACCAAGTGGTACATGATGTAGCTTTACAGAATTTAAAAGTAGTATTATGTTTAGATAGAGGTGGAATTGCTGGTGCTGATGGACCAACACACCATGGAGCTTTTGACATTGCTTATTTCCGTTGCATTCCCAATATGATTGTGAGTGCTCCAATGAATGAAGAAGAATTACGTAACTTAATGTACACGGCTCAATTAGATGAAGTAAAAGGGGCGTTTAGTATCCGCTACCCTCGTGGAAACGGTGTGATGGTGAACTGGAAAACTCCTTTCAAAAAATTAGAAGTTGGAAAAGGACGCAAATTAAAAGATGGAAAAGAGGTTGCGATTTTATCACTTGGACATCCTGGAAACTTTGCAGTTAAAGCAATCGAAAAATTAGAAGCAGAAGGTATTACTCCTGCTCATTACGATTTACGTTTTGCTAAACCATTAGATGAAGCCATGTTACACGAAGTATTTGCTCGCTACAAAAAAATAATTACCATCGAAGATGGAACTATTGTTGGCGGTGTTGGTAGTGCTATTTTAGAATTCATGGCCGAAAATAATTACAGCGCACAAGTAAAACGTTTAGGTATTCCTGATAAATTTATTGAACATGGCGAACCAAACGAATTATACCAAGAGTGCGGATTCTCTGTAGAACAAATTCACAATGAAGTTTTAGAAATTTTAAAAGAGAAAAAAGCAACTAAAGTAGCAGGTTAATTTTTATTTATAACACTTATTTAAAGCGACTTAACCAAAAATTAAGTCGCTTTTTTATTTAACACAAATTTTATTTTAATCCTCCCTTGTTTTCGTTAAATTTGTGTAAATACCAATAAATTGGCTTCAGAACAAAATATATTAATTTATAAACTCGATGAGTTTATTCGCAAGTATTACAAAAACCAACTCATTAAAGGTTTGTTGTATACGAGCGGATTATTAGTAGCTGCCTTTTTGTTTTTGGTAGTAGCAGAATATTTTGCAGAGTTTGGAATAACTACTAGAACTATTTTATTCTACTCGTTTTTAGCAACTAGTGGTTTTGTGTTATTTAAATACATTGCTATTCCTGTTTTAAAATTAAACAAACTTGGCGAAGTTATTTCTTATGACGAAGCAGCAAATATTGTAGGAACTCATTTCAATAATATCAATGATAAGTTATTAAACACTCTTCAGTTACAACGTAATTCTGGCTCCATTTTATCTCCTGATTTATTAACGGCTAGTATCAATCAAAAAATGGAAGAGTTAAAACCTATTCCATTTACATCAGCCATTGATATAGGCGAAAATAAAAAATATTTAAAATTTGCCTTACCTCCAATGATATTAATGTTATTGCTACTAGTAATTAAACCAAGCATTATTAAAGACGGAACGGAACGTATTGTGTTTCACCAAACTTATTTTGAAAAAGCAGCACCATTTCAATTTGCCATTAATAATAAATCTTTAGAAGCTATTCAGCAACAGGATTATGTATTGGAATTAAAATTAAATGGCAACGAAATTCCCAATGAAGTATTTATCAATGTAGATGGCGTTGATCATAAAATGGAAAAGGTGGACAATGTTAATTTTACTTACACATTTAAAAACGTTCAAAAAAATGCAGACTTTGTTTTTAATGCTGCAGGCTTTAACTCTAAATCATATGAATTAAGTGTATTGCCCAAACCAATGTTAATGAAGTTTGATATTCAATTAACGTATCCCGCTTACCTCAACAAAAAAAATGAAACTGTTTCAAATGTTGGTGATATGCAATTGCCACAAGGCACTAAAATGCAATGGGTATTTCATACTAAAAACACAGATAATATCTTTTTAAATTTTGTTGATACTTTAGTCGATATTTCTCGTTCATCAGAAGATGAGTTTGCTTTTTCAAAACGTATGATGCAAAGTACTAGTTACAGCATCAAAACCATGAATCATTTTTTAAAACAAAATCCTGATTCTGTTAACTATACCATTAACGTTGTTCCTGATCAAGTTCCATTAATTGACGTGAGCGAAAAAACAGATTCGCTGAATCCTAAAAATATTTATTTCTCTGGCACTATTAAAGATGATTATGGTTTTACTCGCTTAGCATTTAAATATGTTCATTACACTCAAGACTCAACTGGTAAAACCATTGTAAAAAATGGAGAACAAATAATGGGTCTTAATAAACAACAAATCACTCAACCTTATTATTATTTTTTAGATGCTTCTCGTTTTGATGTATTGCCAGGAGATAAAATTGAATATTATTTTGAAGTGTGGGATAATGATGGTGTTACTGGCTCTAAATCCGCTAAAACACAAACTATGCTGTTTAAAGCGCCAACTATTGACGAGTTAAATCAAGCAACTGATAAAAACAATTCGGAAATTAAAAAAGATTTAGATGATGGTATTAAAAAAGCAAAAGATTTACAAAAAGACATCAACGAACTCAGTAAAAAATTAACTGAGAAAAAACAAATGGGTTATGAGGAAAAGAAAAAACTAGAAGACATCCTCAAAAAACAAAATGAATTAAAAAACAAAATAGAAGAAACGAAACAAGAAAACCAACTCAATAATCAACAGCAACAAGAAAACCAACAGCTTGATGAATCTTTATTGGAAAAACAAAAACAATTAGAACAATTGTTTGAAAACATTATGACTCCTGAAATGAAAAAATTATTTGATGAGTTAAATAAATTGATGGAGAAGTTGGACAAAAATCAAGTACAACAAAAATTGGAAGAATTAAAACTCTCTAATAAAGATATGGAAAAGGAGTTAGATAGAACTCTAGAAGCTTTTAAACAAATGGAAGTAGAACAAAAACTACAACAAGCTATTGACAAGTTAGATGAATTAAAAGACAAACAAGATGCTTTAAAACAAGAGACTGACGGCAATAAAGAGAATCAGGATAAAAAGAACGATAATAAAGATTCGAAAACTGACAATAAAGATAAAACTGATTCGAAAGAATTAGAAAAAAAACAAGATGACTTAAACAAGCAGTTTGAAGATTTGAAAAAAGATTTGAAAGAGATGCAAGAAAAAAATGCTGCTCTTGAACAACCTAACGAATTACCTAAAACCGAAGAAAAGCAAAACGAAATTAGTAAAGAGATGGAAAAAAGTTCTGAACAACTAAATCAGAACAATAAAAAAAATGCGTCTAAGTCTCAAAAAGAAGCCTCTGATAAAATGCAGGAGATGAAAGAGCAAATGCAAAAAGCCATGGATAGCATGGAGAAAGAAGAACAAGAAGAAGACATGCAAACACTTCGTCAAATTTTAGAAAATCTATTGAACTTATCATTTGCTCAAGAAGATTTAATGGCTCAGTTATCTAAATTACGTTCTGATAATCCACAATATTTAAAAATCACTCAAACACAAAAAAAATTACAAGACGATTCTAAAATCATTGAAGATAGTTTATTGGCATTAAGTAAAAGAGTGCCTTCCATAAGTGCACTTGTAAATAGAGAAATTTCATCTATCAATATGAATATGGGTAAAGCCGTATCTGAATTAGCAGAACGCATGCAATCTAATGCGCAAATGCGTATGCAATACTCCATGACCTCCATCAATAATTTAGCTTTATTACTAAACGAAAATTTAGAACAAATGCAAAAACAAGCCAAGGAAGGAAAACCTGGAAGTGGCAGCTGCAAAAAACCTGGAAAAGGGCAAAAACCAAGTTCAAAACCTGGTGATGGCAAACCTAGCATGGCAAATATGAAACAAATGCAACAACAACTTAATAAACAATTAGAAGAGTTGAAAAAAGCATTAGAACAACAAGGTAATAAACCAGGTGGGCAAAAACCGGGGAACAAACCTGGAGAAAAGCCTGGTGGACAAAAACCTGGTGGCCAAGGAGGCATGGGACAGCAAGGTGGTCAAAATGGAATGATGCCTGGAGTTCAGGGACAAGGAATGAGCGAGCAATTAGCAAAAATGGCAGCGCAACAAGAGGCTTTAAGACGTCAAATGCAACAAATGTTGGATAAAATTAAAAAAGAAGGTGGTTCAAACCCTGGCGGAAATATTGCAGAAATGATGGAACAGACTGAAAAAGATATTGTTAACCGACAAATTACTCAGGAAACGATGAAGCGCCAGCAAGATATCATAACTAAACTTTTAGAAAGCGAAAAAGCTGAGCGAGAACGTGAACAAGACGAAAAAAGAAAGAGTAATGAAGCAAAAAATGAGATTTTAAGTAACCCTACGCAATTTTTAGAGTATAAAAGACTTAGAGAAAAAGAACTGGAGTTGTTAAATACGGTTTCGCCAAGTTTAACACCTTACTACAAGCAAAAAGTTAACGAATATTTTAATAGCGTAAATAAATGATAATGATACCAGCTAAGGGAGAAAAATTAGATATTACTTCTACATCTGAAAATATAAGATTAGTAGAGCGTTTAGTAGAAGATGTATGCGATGTGTTTAATGTAAACGAAGATAATTACGGTAATATTTTAATTGCTGTAACAGAAGCAGTAAATAACGCCATGTATCATGGCAATCAAGGAAATCCAGACAAACATATCAAAATAGGATTTGAATCTGGAGAAAAAAATATCAAATTTTCGGTAGCGGATGAAGGCAAGGGATTTGATTATAATAGTTTACCAGATCCAACCGATCCTGTAAATATTGACAAACCAAACGGCAGAGGTGTTTTTTTAATGAAAAACTTAGCTGATAAAGTAGAGTTTAATAATAATGGACAAGAAGTGTTACTGACCTTTAATTTGAATTAATGATTTCTTTCCATAACCAAAGCATTGCATTTAAGTTTAAAGAAAAAACAAAATTAAAGCAATGGATTAAAACCATTACCGAAAAAGAGAAACACAAAGTCGGTACTATTAATTATATTTTTTGCACAGATGATGAATTGCTTGAAATAAACGTCAAGCATTTAAATCATAATACACTCACCGACATTATTACGTTTGATTATACCGAAGGCAAAACCATCAATAGCGATATTTTTATCAGCATCGAAAGAGTTTTAGAAAACGCCGAAAAATTTAAAGTAACCTTTGATGAAGAATTTCATCGCGTCATGATTCATGGCATCTTGCACCTATGCGGATATAAAGATAAAAGCAAAGCAGATGCTGAATTAATGAGAAAGAAAGAAAATGCAGCTTTGAAGTTGCTATTAAAATCTTAATTCAACTCATACTGCAACTTACTTAGCTTTTGATATAAGCCACTAGTACTATTCATCAATTCTTGATGTGTTCCCATTTCTACGACTTCACCTTTTTGTAATACCACAATTTTATCAGCATTACGAATCGTTGATAAACGATGAGCAATCACAATAGATGTTCTTCCTATCATTAATTTATCTAATGCTTCTTGCACTAAGCGTTCGCTTTCGCTGTCTAAAGATGAAGTAGCTTCATCTAAAATTAAAATAGAAGGGTTTTTTAATACGGCTCTAGCAATAGCCACACGCTGACGTTGCCCGCCAGATAATTGAATACCTCTATCCCCTACTAATGTTTCAAATTGATCAGGGAAACTCATAATAAAATCATAAGCATTTGCTTGTTTAGCAGCTTCAATCACTTCTGCTTCTGTAGCATTTGGTTTACCGTATAAAATATTATCTCTGATGGTTCCACCAAATAATAATACATCTTGAGGTACGATAGCCATTTGATCACGTAATTCTGTTAATTCATAATCCGTTGATTTTTTTCCATCAATTAAATATTCTCCCGCATTAGGTTCGTAAAACCGCAAGGTCATTGATGCTAAAGTTGATTTACCACTTCCACTACTACCAACTAAAGCAACTGTTTGACCTGCTTTGGCACTAAACGAAACATCTTTTAATACTTCAAAATCTGGTCGTGTTGGATACGTAAATTTAATGTTCTTAAATTCTAAATCACCTTTCACTCTACTTAAATTTAAATTATTACGATGTGCTAAATTTATTTCTTCATTTCTATCATCAATAATTTCAAACACTCTATCCGTTGCTCCTAAGGCACGTTGTATAGATGCTAATTGCTCGGGCAAGCCTCCTAACGAACCTGCTACAAACAATGATAACATCATAAATTTCCCAAAGTTTTCAGTAGTTAATTCTCCTGTATTAATCAGTAATAACATTTTATATAAAATAAAAAAGATAGAACCAAACACACACATGATGATAAAAGCAAAGAATGCTCCGCGCATAATTCCGTACTTAATCCCAAATTTTCTAATTTCATTAGTTACTTTATCATACTTTCCAATTTCTAATTGTTCATTCGTAAAAGCTTTTACACTAGTAATCCCAGTCAAGGCTTCTGACACAATAATACTAGATTCAGAAATTTTATCTTGCAAAGCTTTTGAATAACCTCTGATTTTTCGGCCATATAGGATAGCTACCACTGTGATTGGAGGAATGATTACAATAAACCATTTTGCCACATCCCAAGATGTGAAATACACTAATAATACTAAGCCTCCCACACCAACAATAGTTTGACGGATAACTTCTGCTATATTTATTGTAAAAGCTTCAGAAATCACATTAATATCTGTTGCCACTCTACTGCTCAAATCGGCTACTTGATTTTTAGAGAAAAAACTCATAGGCATTTGAACCAATTTATTGAAAGTATCGGTTCGTAAGCCTTTTAAAATATTTTCAGTTACAATAGAAAAAGTATAAACTCTACCAAATGACACTAAGCCTTGAATTACTAGCAAAATCAATAATTCTATGCCCGTACCAGATACCATACTACTAAAAGCCGAAGAATCCATTCCAGTATTACCCAAATAACCAAACATTTTACCTGCAGCTACTGGAAAATAAAGACCCACAGCTGCGGTTCCAGCCACAAATAACATCCCAAGCATAAATAACCACTTACTTTTACCTAGGTATTTAAATAAACGAAATGATCTTTTAAAATTTGCTTTAGAAAGTTTTGCTTTAGGTATATCGTCTTTAGCCTTATGTTTAACGCCAGTAGCTTTTGCCATTTTGAGGAAATTTAGGGTACAAATGTACTGTTTTAAGGTGGCTATAAATTAAAAAAGTAGGTATTTTAAGGTTAAAATTCGTAAAAAATTTGCCACATAATAAAAATCCATTATATTTGCAGTCCAATTTTGAAAAACTTATAACATTTAAATACTAATACCATGAAACGCACTTTCCAACCATCGCAACGTAAAAGAAGAAACAAACACGGATTTCGTGAGCGTATGGCTTCTGCAAATGGCCGTAGAGTTTTAGCTTCTCGTAGAGCTAAAGGTCGTAAAAAATTAACTGTATCAAGCGAGAAAACGCATAAATAATAGCTTTTCTAAAGCAATTTAGTACCTTTTTAACAAAGCTGCCTGTAGTAACGGGCGGCTTTTTTATTATATTTACTAGCCTAAATTGCAACTATGAAAAAATTACTACCGTTATTATTACTATTATCTCTAAACATTTTAGCTCAACAACAGTCTACTATTCAAGAGCAAAGTAATCATTATAAAAACTATTCTTTTTCAAAAGATACTCAATGGGATAGTTTAAATACCATAGAAAATGGAACAGTTTATCAAGCTAATCCTATTCAATCTAAATCAAGCACTCTTCCTTGCACACTTAATAAAAAAGTTTACGGATGGCATCCATATTGGGTAGGCTCTGTTTATACTAACTATGATTGGAGTATGTTAAGTGATTTCTGCTACTTTGATTATGCAGTTAGTCCAACTACTGGAAACAATACAAATACCTCTTTTGCATGGGCAAGCAGTGCGGCCGTTACAGCTGCAATTAGCAACAGTGTAAACGTACATTTTTGTGCGACCTTATTTGGAAGTCACTCTACATTTTGGGCAAGTTCAACAGCTCAACAAACATTCATCACTAACGCCATCAATTTATTGAATTCCCGTCCAGGTAGTAACGGTATTAATATTGACTTTGAAGGAATGGGATCAGCTGATAAAGTTCCATTTACAACATTTATGACTAATCTTTGTAATCAGGTTCATGCAGCTAATCCAAACTACGAAGTAACTATGGCCTTGTATGCTGTTGAATGGGGAAATAACACTTTTGATATAGCTGCACTTAATCCTATTGTGGATGATTTTATTATTATGGGCTATGATTATTATTATTCAGGCTCCACAACTGCTGGCCCTGGAGATCCCTTATATAATTTTCAAACAACGTATAATTATACATTAGCAAAATCCATTACTCATTATTTAAACAAAGGAGTTAGTAAAAACAAATTATTATTAGGTTTACCTTGGTACGGAAGAGAATGGGAAACCGTAGCAGCAACAGCACCCTCTAATACCACTGGTGGTTTTACCTCTTCTCGCTTATATAACTATGTACGAAACAATTCAACAACTTATTCTGCTGTCAATAAAAACTGGGATAGCAATAGCTTTAATCCATTTTATTCATACCAAGTAAGTGGTGCATGGCGTCAGTGTTGGATTGATGATAATTATAGTTATAGTAGAAAGTTTGATTTAGTAAATCAACGTGGCATTGGTGGTATTGGAATTTGGGCTTTAGGCTATGATGATGGTTATAGCGATTTATGGAATTTAATTAAAGATAAATTTTCAAACTGTGCAACGGTACCTTGTACTGATAGTATTTTTGATATGGGTGGGCCAAATAGAAATCACTTTGATAATGAATCATATGTGTATACCATTTCTCCCACTGGCTCTAACAAAGTACAATTAAACTTTAGTAAGATGGATTTAGAGCAAGGTTATGATTCTTTATATTTATTTGATGGTACATCAACATCTGCTCCTGTTTTGGGGGCGTATACTGGTACTATTATTCCTGGAGTAATTACATCAACTGGAAATGCGATTACTGTAAAATTTAAATCAGATAATGCAACCGTGAAAAGCGGATTTAAAGCCGTTTGGACTTGCATACAAGACAATATCATTCCAACAACACAAATTACAACACCAAACGGATGGATTACTCAAAATTTTACAGCAACCTATACAGACGTTGATAATGTTGGCGGAACAGGTATTGAAAAAAGTTTTTACCAACCAAGTTATTATAATGGTATTGAATGGAGAGCAAATGGAGCTAGAGGTTTTTTTAATGATGATTTTAACGGGACTGCTATTCACCCCGACTGGACAAGCTCTGTAGGAACTTGGAGTATCTCATCAGGAGCTTTAATTCAAACAGATGAAACTAATGCCAACACTAATATTTATGCTACAGTCACACAAAGTTTATCAAACCGTTATTTGTATTGTTTTAAAGGAACCATAACTGGAGCAAACACAAATCGTAGAGCGGGCATTTATATAGCTTGTGATAATCCATCTCAAACACAACGTGGTAATAGTTACATGATTTGGTTTAGACCTGATCAAAGCTCTATAGAGTTTTATAAATCAGTAGCAAATTCAATTGGTTTGCCAACACATTCAGTAAGTTGTACAATTACTCCTGGAACAACCTATGATTACAAAATATCTTACGATAGAATTAGCGGCGAGATAAAAGTATGGCAAAACAATGTATTTATAGGATCATGGACAGATACAACTCCACACGCCACAGGAACAGCGATATCCTTTAGAACAGGGAACAGTACATTTAAAATTGATGATTTTAAAATATTTCGTTCAAGAGCCGCATCTCATACAATTTTAGTTGGTGCCGCCAATACAAATGACTTACGAAATGAAAATATTTCACCAAACATATATGGTGGAAACATCAGTAGTATCACAAAAGATAACGCTAATAATCTTTCTCTTATCAGTAATCAATACATTGATATCGATTGGACTAAACCAATCGCCTCTTCTATCATCAAAGATGGAACTGCAAATGATATCGATACAACTTTTATAGGCACGCAATTAGACTTAAATTATACAATGGCAAAAGACACCAACTCTGGAGTTTCAACCTATTATTATGCCATTGGAACAACAGCAGGTTCTCAGAACATTGTTTCCTGGACAAACAATGCCTTAAATTTAAATGCAACTAAAACAGGATTATCATTAACTAACAACCAAAAATATTTTATCATGGTTAAGTCTGTCAATAATGCGGGATTAGTGAGTGACAGTGTAGTAAGTGATGGTGTTATTTATTTAATGCCAACGGGATTGACAGAATCAAATGCATTAAATGAGTTAAGTATTTATCCAAATCCAACTACCGACAAGGCAATTATTAGTTTAATCAGTAATTCAAATGAAACATTACATTATGTATTATATGATGCTTTAGGAAAACAAATAGAGCAAAAAGAATTATTGATTACTTCTGGAATTAATACTTTAGAAATAAACAGTAAGCAATTACAATTAAGTAAAGGTATCTATTTCATAAAACTAACATCTTCTGGAAAAGAAATAACTAAGAAATTAATTATTGAGTAATTCAGAAAATGTCGTTTCGTTCAAAATACAATCCAGGAGTAAATTTTTATGCCTCTGAATTTCCTGATTGGGCTGTTTATTTTGGACTAGCGATGGTTACTTTCTTGCTATATCTTGTATTAACAAATAACAAGAAAAATAACAAAGACGAATAATGAACTATCTCATTATTCATTCTCTGCTATTAAATATTTTTGTAATTTGGCATAATTAACCTTTGTTTTTTGCCAAAACTATTAATCATAGTCGATCATCGTTTAAATCGTTCTCCGAGTCAGAGATACCGATTTGAACAGTATTTAAATTATTTTAAATCAGAAGGATTTGATTGGGAGTTGTCCGAAATTATTTCTGAAAAAGACGATAAACTATTTTACCATCCAGGAAATTATTTCAAAAAAGCGTTCATTCTTTTAAAATCCATTTTCATTCGCTTCAATGATTTAAGACGAGCGAAGAATTTTGATGTCATTTTTATTCAACGTGAAGCATTATTACTAGGTTCATCCTATTTTGAAAAAAAATTCTTCAAAAAAAATAAAGTAGTTTTTGATTTTGATGATAGCATTTGGTTATTAGATACTTCACCTGAAAATAAAAAATTTGAATTTTTAAAAAATCCCAATAAAACTAAAATCAATATCGCGCACGCTCATTACGTCATTGCAGGAAATTCATTTTTAGCAAACTACGCTAGACAGTTTAATCAGAATACCGTTATTATTCCAACAACCATTGATAGTGATTTTCATATTCCAAAACCTGAGTTAAGAAACAAGGTTCTCGACTCCGCTCGAACTGACAAAAAAATAGTAATTGGCTGGAGCGGGAGCATCAGTACCATTAAACATTTTGAAATTGTTATTCCTGCTTTAAAAGAAATTCAAAAAAAATATCCTAATCAAATTGAAATACATGTTATTGGACAAGGTTCTTATTCTCATCCCGAAATTAATGTGATTAGTAAAAACTGGAGTGCCAAAACAGAGGTAGATGATTTAAATAGTTTTGATATTGGCATTATGCCATTGCCCAATGATGAATGGGTAAAAGGCAAATGCGGATTAAAAGGATTGTCCTATATGGCATGTGGAGTAGCAACGATCATGAGTCATGTTGGTGTAAACTCCGAAATTATTGAGCATGGTGAAAATGGTTTTTTAGCCACAAATCAGCAAGATTGGGTGAATTATCTAAGTGAATTAATCGAAAACCCTGATTTACGTCATAAATTGGGTAATTCAGGCAGAGAGACTGTGGTTAAAAACTACTCTGTAAATGCTAATAAAGTTAAGTATTTGGAGGTTTTAAAATCACTAATAAAATAGTAGATTTACTCCCACTTAATTTAGAACAATACCTTTATAATTTTATTCTTATGAAAAACACAGCACTTACACAAAAACACATTTCTTTAGGAGCTAAAATGGTTCCATTTGCAGGATACAATATGCCTGTTTCATATAGCGGATTAAACGATGAGCATGCAACTGTTAGAAATGCTGTGGGAGTATTTGATGTAAGTCACATGGGTGAATTTATTTTAAAAGGAGAAAATGCTCTAGACTTAATTCAAAGAGTAACAAGTAATGATGCTTCGGTTTTAACTGACGGCAAAGCTCAATATTCTTGTTTACCAAATAATGATGGCGGTATTGTAGATGATCTAATTGTTTACCGTATCGATGAAAAAACATACATGTTAGTAGTTAATGCTTCTAATATTGATAAGGATTGGAATTGGATTAGCAAGCACAATACTAAAAATGTTGAAATGCATAACATTTCTGAAAAAACATCTTTACTGGCTATTCAAGGTCCTAAAGCAATGGATACATTGCAAAAATTAACGGATGTAAAATTAGCTGACATTCCTTATTACTCTTTTGCAAAAGGAAAATTTAATGGAGTGGATAATGTGGTAATTTCTAATACAGGTTACACAGGTGCTGGTGGATTTGAAATTTATTTTGAAAATGAATTTGCAGAGAAAATGTGGGATGGAATTTTTGCAGCTGGAGCTGAATTTGGTATTAAACCAATTGGCTTAGGAGCTCGTGATACATTACGTTTAGAAATGGGCTTCTGCTTATACGGAAATGATATTGATGATACGACATCTCCAATTGAAGCTGGTTTAGGATGGATTACAAAATTCACAAAAGATTTCACAAACCGTGCGGCGATTGAAAAACAAAAAACAGATGGCGTTACTAAAAAATTAGTTGGCTTTGAAATGATTGACAGAGGTATTCCTCGTCATGATTACCAAATTGCGGATGCAAATGGAAACATCATTGGTAAAGTAACTTCAGGAACTCAATCACCAACATTAAATAAAGCTATTGGAATGGGTTACGTAAATAAAGATTTTGCAAAAGCAGATACGGAAATTTTCATCATGATTAGAGACAAAGCTATTAAAGCTAAAGTTTGTAAAATTCCTTTCTTAAAAAAATAAGTAAACAAAACCTGTCACACTGAGCGGAGTCGAAGTGCGACAGGTAAAAAGTCTTCGACTCCGCTCAGACTGACAAAAAACAGAAACATGAACATAGAAGTTTGTTATACCCCACAAGCCTACAATCTTTTCCATAAGGACGAGGCTATAGTGGTTGTAATAGATGTTTTTAGGGCTACCTCAGCTATCGTCACAGCTTTTTATAATGGCGTTAGTAAAATGATTCCTGTGGCAACGGTTGAAGAAGCAAAAGAATATCAACGTAATGGATTCTTAGCAGCTGCAGAACGTAATGGTGAAATGATTGAAGGTTTTGAATTAGGTAACAGTCCTTTTGGCTATATGAATAATAAAGTGAAAGGAAAAACCATTGCTATTTCAACTACTAACGGAACTCAAGCGATTGAAGCGAGTCGTAAGGCATCAAAAATTTTAGTAGGTAGTTTTTTAAATTTAGATGTATTATGTGAATATTTAGCCGCGCAAAAAAAAGATGTGATTTTAGTATGTGCTGGCTGGAAAAATAAATTCAATTTAGAGGATACCATTTTTGCTGGCGCAGTAGTAGAAAAATTAACCACCGAATCAGAATTTGAAATTACTTGTGACTCTGCCATTGCTTCTAAACACCTATATAATATTGCAAAAGGAGATTTGTATGAATTTTTATCAAACTCTTCTCATCGTAATCGTTTAGCGAAATTAGATTTAGAGCGCGATATTAAATATTGTTTAACTCCAAATCAATGTCCTGTTATTCCAGTCATGGAAGGGAAATATTTAGTTAAAATGTAAAAGAGATAAACCACATAGACACATAGATACTATCACGCCTAAATTGCAGTTATAGACAGGAAACTTTGTTTTAAACATAGTAACTATCCTAAAAGCAAAGCTTCTATGATTTCTTTCACAAAAATAAATCTATATTTCTATGTGGTTAAAATTTAATAAACAATGGAAAACATTCAAACAATAGGGAAACGCAGTTCGATTTTAATTAAAGATCAAGTTTTTAGTTTAGTTATTTTACCAACCGACGATAAAAAGAAAGTAAACTTAATGTTTTTATGGTTACTGGCTTGGAGCGTAAGTGGAGTTATTGTGATTGCAAATTATTTCACCTTGCAACAAGAGAGCGCTAAACTATTTATTATTGTTTGGTTAGCATTTTGGGCATACTTCGAATTTAAAATTGTTCGGGTATATATGTGGAAACGTTTTGGTAAAGAAAAATTATGGATTAAAAATGGCACTTTATTTTACCAACAAGACATTAATGGCAAAGGAAAAATAAAAGAGTTTGACGTGAATTTAGTTTCTGATTTTGATTTAATTGCTCTAACGAAAGGAAGTATTGCTGATACATTTAGTCAAACCTTTTGGGTAAAAGGTGGCGAGCGAATTGAATTTACTTGTCAATCAAAGGTGATGAAGTTTGGAATGCAGTTAGATGATGAGGATGCCAATAAAATTATTTCCGCTTTAAAGAAATTTTTGAAGAGTAAATAATTACTCTCTCCAATTCTCAATCTTCAATTTTCTAAAAAATTCTTCTTCTTCAATTTCTCGCACGCAACCAGGTTGTAAATCTCCTAATTCTAAATCTTCGATTGATACGCGAATTAAGCGTTTGCAATGATGATACACCGAAGAAACCATTTTTCGTATTTGATGATATTTACCTTCAGTCAAAGTAATCATTAACCAAGAACTTGGTAAGTCTTCTCTAAATTCATGCGCACGCTTTGGTAAATCTTTAGGTTTTTCAACTATTTCTACCTCACAGGGTGATGTGGTATAATATCCTCCACCTTTAACTCTAATGGTAATACCAGTTTGTAATTGAAGTAATCGTTCTGGAGTAACTACTTTTTCTACATGTACTAAATAAGTACGTTTGTGTGGTGTATCACTTTCAAATAATAATTTAGTGACGCGCTTATTTGTAGTTAAAATTAACAAGCCTTCAGAATTATTATCTAAGCGTCCTATAGCATGAGTACCTTCGGGCCAATCAAAATCAATATCTCCAAGCAAGTTAACCTTATCGGGACTCACAAATTGTGACACCATTTTGTATGGTTTATTGACAATAAAATAACGATTAGTGCTTTCGTCCATTAGCGGAAGGTTTATAGCCAAATATTTTTAACAATAGCCAAGTAACAATAAATCCAATAATACCAGCAACAACAGATAAAACAGTTGCTCCAATATAATAGACATACAAATTATTTAAGGCATCAAACGAAAGCAATTTATTAAAATCCAAATTAACGTTTTCATTCAATACATATTCTCCTGTTTTTACACTAGCGTACAAAACAAGAGGAATCATTGGTGGAACAGAAATTTGAGCAGATAAACCAACTATGATTTTATTTAATTTAAAAAAGATAGCTGTAAAAATGGCCAATGCAAACTGAAAACCCCAAATAGGTACGATGCCAAAAAACAATCCTACTCCAACTGATAATGCTTTTTTCTCAGCACTTTCATGCGATGCAATAACCTCTTCTTTCCAAACTTTTTTAAAATTTCTAAAACTTAATTTTCTGAGTAACATGACTGGCCTCCAAAACAATAAAGCCAAGGTGACTAAATAAGTATTTAAAAAACTGATGCGAGTACTATCTTTCCCAGGCATAAAATGCGACACACGTTCACCTTCTGGCGCATAATACACACTTACAGGCACAGAAGTAACAGGAATTCCTCTCCATGCTGCTTTTACAATGACTTCAATTTCTAATTCAAACTTAGTAGTAAACAACCATATCTTTTTTAGTCGTTGAACTGGGTATAACCTAAAACCACTTTGGGTATCTGGTAATGAAATGCCTGTTTCGGCCCAAAACCAAAAGTTGCTAAATTTTTTTCCGAAATTACTTTTTGTAGGAACGTTTGCTACATCCATATTTCTAGCACCAATAATTAAGCTTCCCGGTTTTTTTTCTACTTTATCTAAAAACACAATAAAATCTTTTGGGAAATGTTGCCCATCGCTATCAATACTGATGGCATAATCAAACCCTAGCTCAGCCGCTTTTGCAAAACCATTTCTCAACCCTACTCCTTTTCCTTTATTAACTTCGTGAGTAATAACAATTAATTGAGGATACTTTGCAATAATATCGGCCGTGTTATCTGTACAACCATCATTTACAATAATAACCTCATCACAATATTGCAAAGTGGATTGAATAACTCCTTCAATTGTTTTTGCATTATTATAAGTAGGAATCAGCACACAACACTTAAGCTGTTTAAACTTTTGTTTTGTATGCAACATGTGATCTTGTGTATCGGTCATAATTAAGATTGGTAAAAATAAAAAATAATAGTCGTAATAATTGAATTCAGATTCTTATTTATTTTTTTAAGTTTGTGTACATGTTGAGAAGTTTAACATATTTAGTTCTTGTACTGGCTCTTATGAGTAATGTACCCGTCTTTTCTCAAACAAAAAAAGAACAAGCTAAACTCGAAAAGCAAGCAAAAAAAGAGCAAGCTAGACTAGAAAAGGAAAGAAAAAAAGAGGAAAAGAAAAGGAAAAAGAAAGAACTTCCTGAAAATATAGAAGCTTTCCCGAAAAATTTTTTAATCCGACCTCGCTTTGTGTATCCCGAAGTATCGCTAAATGTAAGTAACCGTATGTTTGGAAAGGGCGAAAAGTTTAAATACAAACCTGCAATGCCTGGTGTTGTTGGCTTATCCATTAAAATCAAAAAAGTATATGTGTCGGCTGCAATACAACTCCCTGCAAGTGAACAATTAAAAAAGAAGTACGGGGAAACTAAATTTAGAAACATTAATATCAATATTCAAGGGCGCACCGTTTTATGGAGTATATTTTATAGAGACTATAAAGGCTTTTATTTAAAAGATTATGAGAACTATTATCCAAACTGGAACAAAGATTCGTTAGGTTACCCTAAATCGCCTGGCTTGCGCATTATTGAAGGTGGTTTGAATATGGGTTTCAATTTTAATAAAAACTTCTCTATGAACGCTGCCTTTGCTCAAGGGGAAAGACAAAAAAAAGGTGCTGGTTCTTTTTTAATGGGATGGTCAGAACGCTGGCAATACATTGAAGCTGATACTAGTTTTGTACCTCCTACCCAAGGAGATCTATATCCCAATTTAAATAAACTAAAATTTGGAAACTTTATTAGTACAATTATTTATGTTGGATATGGCTATCAGTTTGTGATAAAAAAAGTGCATTTTACACCAGTGCTTTTAGCAGGCACAGGATTTCAAATTCAAATTTACGAGCAAACTGATAAAAAACGTTTTTGGATAAACATGCCAACCTATGCTACATTAAAAGGACAATTAGGCTACAATGGCGATCACTTTTTTGCGAACCTGGTATATGTAACCGAATTTAATAGTATTCCCATTAAAGAATCGAGAATAAGACTATACCATAACTGGCTTGAATTTGGAATGGGATTAAGATTTTAAATTCATTAAATTAAAAAGGCTGCATAGATTATGCAGCCTTTTTAAATATTTTAAGGATAGACTATTTTTTCTTATCAAATTCTGTTACTTGATTATCATAACATAAATAATATTTTCCTTTTGCAAGATTTTCAATATTAATTTCTTTACCAAAACCTTTCTTAACAATAGACCCAAAAGCATCATAAATTTCGAAAGCTGTTTCGTTTGTATACTGAATCGCTTTGTTATCTTTTGTAATCATAAAGCTAGGCTTATCAATATTTGAATTTAAAATAACTGCCGAAGATAATTTTGGAGTAGAACCTAAACCAACTTGTTTAATTCTAAATTTATTTTCTCCGCTATGAGTTGAAACCTGAAAAGAATAATCATGATTTTCTGGACTTCCTACCCCTTGCACTTCACCAACATACACCCATTTGTTCCATTTAAATTGTTCAATCACATAAGGTAAAGAACCACTTTCGTTTTTAGCAGTCCATTTTAATACACCAGTAGAATTAATATTCATACTTACCACTTCAAATGTAGGACGAGGCTTTAATACTTCTGGATTTAAAACTACAGGCATGCAATCGCTTTTGTGACTAATTTCAATAATCACTTTTTGCCCTGGTTTAATATTCATAGCGGCTAAATCAATTTCAAAAGCAGAAGAGTTAACCTCATCTGTCGTAATTTTGCCATTTACTTTAATTTCTGTAGCGCAAAAACCTACTCCATTTCCACCAAAAGAGTTTTGAATATAAATATTCTTATTTTGAAATTTACCCTCTACTATCAATACTCCTGCATTAATTTTGAAAGAGGAAAGGATAAGGAAAAAAACAAAAATTAGGTTTTTCATTGAGTTAAAAATTGATTTTAAATACTATTATTGAGTGAAACTTACGAATTGCTGAGTAAAATTATGAAAAAAAGTGCCACAAATTACATGAGATGACGCATTTTAACATATAAAAACAGTAATAAGAGCGCTAAAATTGTAATCACAAGGATTTTTGAAGCTCCTTTAAAGTGAATTTTGTTAATAAAACTGTCTTTTTTATAAGACCAAAACATAGCTACTACAAAAACCACCAAAAAAACGGCTGCAAATATCAATTTTCCAGTTGTCAACATCTTTTCATTTAAATTTGAGTGCAATTTATAATTTTACCGGCAATAGATGAGAAAAATAGTTGCACTTTTTATAATTTCTTTTACCCTCAATGCATCTGCAAGCAAAATTTCAGACGCTTTTGAGGCACTTTCTATTTTTGATTATTTTAAAGCCAAGCAATTATTTTATAAAACCCAAGCTAAATTTCCTTGCGAATCATCCTTTGGATTAGCAACCATTTATTACAGAACCGATAATCCTTTTTCAAATATTGATAGCGCCGCTAAATACATTTCCATTTGTCAAAATCAATTTAAAGACACAATCACCTATTCACTTTATCATATCAATTCAGAAAGCATTCAAATTCTTAGGAATAAAATAAGCGCAAAAGGCTTTGAAACGTATTGTAATACTAATTCAATAAAAGATTTGAATTATTTTTTATCTCATTTTTATTTTTCAAATGAAAGTATATTATCAAAAGTATATTTTACAAGAGATGCTATTTTATTAGAAAGTGCTACAAAATATCAATCTAGCGATAGCATCACAGAGTTTTTATTGAAACATCCAGAGAGTATATTATACAAACAAGGGCAGCAAACTTTTTACGACTTTCAATACAAAGAAAAAACACCAACAAAATCACTACAAGAACTTCAATTATTTATTAAGCAACATTCTTTAAATCCAAACGTTTCAGATGCAGAAATAGCCTTGTTTAATTTAACACAACAGCTACACTCTGCTGATAGCGTTTATAATTTTATAAAAAAATACAGCACTGCTTTAACATTGGAAGCTGGCTGGAAACTGTTGTATAGTCTCTCAGTAAAAAAATACAGCAAAGATGAATTAACTAATTTTTTAAATAAATATCCTGATTATCCATACAATGAAACTGTTATAAAGGAAATAGCCTTGTCTCAAAACATTTTAATTCCTTTGAAAAACACAAACGATAAATATGGTTTTATAGACACATTAGGAAACTGGGTGATAAAGCCTCAATACGATGATGCTTCTAATTTTAGCGAAGGATTTGCCTCTGTATGTAAAAACGACAGTTGCTTTTACATCAATAAAGAAGGAATCAAAACCTCTGGCTATGTGTTTGACGAAGCAGAGAGCTACAAAGACGGCATTGCTATCGTAAAAAAAGATAATATCTATTTTTTAATTAATCGTTCAGGACAATTTATATCAAAAGGGTATCAGGATATTAACGAATCGTTTAGCAAACTTTATGTATGTAAACAAAATAATTTATATGGCGCCATAAATTTGAAAGGCGAAATTGTGATTCCCTTTTCATACAATAAACTAGGTAATTTTAAAAACAAATTCGCTTACTACATGTCAGCCCAATATGGCTTAGTTGATATTAATAACCGAGCTTTAGAAGCGCAATGGGATTGGATATCAGATGTGGACTCTAACTTTATTGCTATCGTAAAAAAGAAAAATCAATTTGGATTAATGAATGTGAATGGGCAAATTATTTTACCTAGCGAATATGATTATGTTTCTTATTGCAAAGACGATATATACCTAGTTGTGAAAAATAATTTATATGGTTTTTTTAATTCTCAAGAAAAATGTTTTGTCACTTCTGTTGAATACAATTACAATCCTTCTTTTGAGCCAAACTATTATACCAATGGAAAATATTTCAAACTCATTAAAGATGATGAAGTGGCTTTAATAGATGCCAATGGCAGATACAGTATAAATTTTGGAACTTATACCAATTTATTTTTCGCAAAATGTGATATCATCAGAATTCAGAAAAAAAATAAGTTTGGTTTTGTAGACAGAAAATTAAAACCTATCACCACCATAGAATTTGATAAAGCCTCTGATTTTGAAAACAATCTTGCTATCGTCATAAAATCAAATAATGCGATGCTTATTGACAAATCAGGTAAAGCACTCTACTCTATTAAAAATGGAGAGATAAAAAACTATCCTCAGAATTTATATTTAGTAAAATTTGATAATCTAATCGGCTTAATCGATCACAATGGTACCGTTATTTTAAACCTTGAATTTGAAACCATTGACGAGATTTATAACGGACTTTTTATTGGCACAAAAAATAACGAACTTTTTTTATTTAATTCGAACACGGAAGTATTAAAGAAACTATAAGCTATTTTTTAATTGCAGGAAATACGATAGTGAAAATCGTTCCTTGATTAATCACCGTATCAAATGTGATTGTTCCATTAAACGACACCACTGAATTTTTAACCATCGCTAAGCCTAAACCTGTTCCAGTAGATTTTGTTGTAAAATTTGGAGTAAACAATTTATGCTTCACATCCTCCGAAATTCCGCAGCCATTATCTTTTACTTTAATCGTTACATTTTTGTCCGATGAATAAGCCATTATTTCAATCTTACCTTTTCTGTTTTCAGGAATCGATTGTTCGGCATTTTTTAAAAGATTTGTAAATATCCTTAAACACTGTTCTTTATCAGCCATCACCAATAAAGGCTCTGAAGCCGTCAAACTAATTTCGCAGGCTGTGTTTTGCTGAAACAAGTGCGTTACATTTTGTAACACATCATGCAAATTAACCACTTCTAAATTTGTATTAGGTAATTTGGCGAAGTTTGAAAACTCTGTCGCTATATGTGATAAGGTATCAATTTGTTCAATCAACATTTGAGACACTTTATTCACGCGTTCGTTAATATCATCAGGATGCGTTTCAACCACTCTTTGTAAGTGTTGAATATTAAGTTTCATGGGCGTTAATGGATTTTTAATTTCATGCGCGACTTGTTTTGCCATTTCTTTCCACGCACTTTCTCTTTCTGATTGCGCCAATAACTCCGAACTTTTTTCGAGTTTCACTAACATGTTATTATACTCTGCCACTAAATTACCAATCTCATCGTTTGATTTCCATTGAAGCGCTTCGTTAAATTTACCAAACTGAATATTAGAAATTTGTTGCTTAATAATTCGCAAAGGCTTGGTTAATAAATTAGAAACCAATAGGGCAATTAAGGTAGTGATGGCAAATAATATCGTGTAGATATTAATTAGGGTGGTTAAATAAGCAGTTAGTTCTTTTTCTAAATCTTTTTGGCGTGAGAAATAAGGTAAGTTGATATAACCTAAAAGTCTATCATTTTTGCTATAAAAAGGGATGTATGCCGATAAATATTTTAAGGTTCCAATATTTTCTTTTTGAGAATAATTAGCCCTAATGCCTTTTGTAAAGCTAGTAAAAGCTAATGGATTCATAAACTTAGACACAAGACCCTGCTCGTAAATAGCTGGTTGGGAAGTGGCATACAACATTCCTTGTTTATTAAATAAAGAAATATCACTACCAAACAATTGCGATAAGCGTTTTAATCGGTAGGAGGTCACATCTTTATAACTTGGCTCTAAGGATTCTTGTTGAGCAATATTTTGATGCAACTCTTTTAAAACCGAATGTGATTTTAAAATTAAATCTTTTTCATTTTTTAATTCAAACTGAGTGTTTACTACCCAAATGGTTCCAATAACAACACCGGCCAACGATAAAACAACGATAGACACTAAAATAAATTGAATACGATTATTTAAGGAACTAAATCGTGGACTTCGCTTAATCACTAGTGAGTTGAACCAAACACTAAACAATACTAAAATAGAAAAGAAAATAAATAGATAAGAATTGGAAGTAAATCTTCCCCACATGCCAAACTCTTTATCTGTAATTACTATGGTGACATTTTTTTTGTGTGTATTTACAAAGTGTTCGTATCCATCATTTGTGGGCACTTTAAACGTATGGTTATTTATAAATAAGGGATACTGATATTCGCCAAACGTGTTTAGTAGTTTATTGGATTCATAAACAGCATAGGAGATATGTTTTGATTCTAATTTATTCTCTAAAGATTTATCTAGTAACAAATCTGGGAAAGCCCCTAAATTTACCGCCAATTTGGGTTCTAGTTGTAAATATAGATGAAAGGCTTTATCAGGATTTTTATTTAAATCTTCAATTTCAATTTTGGCAATATATCTAATCGATTTTTTTTCTTTATCAATAAAATATAAATCATCGCAAATGGTTTGAAATCCATCTTTTTCTATTTGCTCTTTAAAATAATCCTCATTTAAGTAAATTGGATTTAGGTGCACAAACACTGGCGTGCAATCATTTTTAAATAAAGACATGATAATTTCATATCGTTCGAAATAGCCCGTAAAATTTCTTTGTCGTAAACTTTGCTCAATTTGTTCGCTACTTAATGGTAATAAAGACAATAAGTTTTTTAATTGCACATCTTTCTTAATAGCATCACTAATTTTATTAAACTCATTTTCAGCTACCACATCTTGCCTATCTGTTAAGCTTAAGGAAATAGCATCGAAGGTTTGTTTTTTATTAACCTGTTCGTACTTACTAAAAAGAGATGAAACAATAAAGGTGGTGACTAATACAATTAAACCAACATTAATAAAATTATAAGAAGCTTTAAATTTTCTTAAAAAAAATGAAATCATCATTAATAAAATGGGCCATAAATAGTCTAAACAACTTTGCTGTTTAAACTGACAAATGATAAGCAAGGCACCAATTAAACCAATTGTTAATACAGAAATGAAAGGTGTGAAAAATTTTAATTGCAATAGTGAAATAATTAATTTTTCGGCAAATAAATAAAAAGCAAAAATTAATAAACCGATGGATAACAAGCCTAATAAACTAAATGCACTAAAGCTAAATAACTCGTTGATATTGTATGAAATTGTGGAATTATTAACCAAACTATAAATCAATAATCGAATTTGAATAGAGAAAAAAACAATGACGGCTAATAAACTTAAAATAATAACACTATTTTTTAATCTGCTATTAAGATCCATTTTGAAATCAATTTTGTAAACCAAAATAGAGACAATAAATATTAAAGCGCTATTAATTAAAACATCTCCCAAGTATGAGAAATAAAACGATGAGGCATCGGCAAATAATTTAGCATCATACAAACTACTATTATAAAACACACTTGGTATTTTAAAATATAACATCAGCGAACGTATGATTAAACAAATGGCTGCAAACACTACCATAAACCATGCATGATGTTTTATTTTAGTTTTTAAGAATAAGTAAATCGTTAACAAAAACAACAAACAAGCCATTGCTGCTAAAACACTAGCATAACCATCCATGGTTTTGTTTTTATAAAGACCATCATTTCTGTAAACTTCAAACAAAGGAGGTCCATATTGAGACTTAACCGCATGATTAAGATAATTAACAGGCGTTAATAGTTTGGTATTTTCTGGCAATTTGAGCCATGCACTAAAATTATTATTGAGGTAACGGTTTTCGAAATCATACTCAGGTTTAATGGCAATTAAAGCTACTAGGGTATAATCATCATTTGGATTATTTTTTTGTTTAATGTATTCGTACCAACCATTTCTGATTTTAATGAGCTGCACATTCGTTTCATTGGTATATTCAAATAAATCTACAGCTGGCTGATTATCTGTCCAAAAACGTAAACTATCTTGTTGATACACATAAATAGCAATTCCTTCGTTTTTATATAAATCAGAAACCACTCCATTATATTTAGCAAAAAGCTCTTTAGGTTTAATGGTTTTTAAGGCTTGGGATACTAAATCCAAGTGAGTTTTTGCAATAGTTTCCTTTTGATGCAATTGAGTTTCGGCAACGTTTACAAGCTCTTGGGTGGTGTAATTATTACGCTGCGAAAGGAAATAGGAAAACAAGGCGCAAAAAATGCCACAAATAAAAATAGCATATAATTTAAAAGGGCGTTTTTCCATTTGTATTATAGGGCAATTTACTGTTTTTTAACTAATTTTTTGTGACTAAAAATCATTTTTTTGAAGATTTAAGTATATTTGTATAATAACACCTTATTTTTTATGGCAAAACAAACTACAAGTGCAAAACAACCTGTTTTTAAAGAGTTAAAGAATACGTTTCACTTTTTTCCGTTTAAAAATCAAACAGCTCCTTTTATAGTAATTATATTACTAGGCTTGATTTTTAACTTAACCTCTTTGCATAACGAATATGCGTTGGACGACGGTATTATTATTCACCAAAACGACCACGTTATTAAAGGGGTGAAAGGTATAAAAGACATTATGACCAAGGATGCCTACGAGAGTTTTTATCGTAGAATGAATGCTACCGATCAGTTAGCTGGAGGTCGTTACCGTCCTTTATCAGTTGTGAGTTTTGCCATTGAACAAGAATTTATTGGCGCTTATCCAAAAGACGGTTTATATCCTGCACAATGTTGGGATACTAATGGTAATAAAGTAAATGATGTAGAAGAAGATACCAATGATGATGGTGTATTTAATGAAGTAGATTGTCAGGTAAAAGGTGCCTCATTAAGACACTTTGTAAATATCATCTCCTTAATTATTGGCGTGATGTTATTGTATTTGTTTTTCAGAAACTACATATTTAAAGAGTGGCATGATTTAGCCTTTTTAGCAGCCCTCATCTTTTTAATGCATCCAATTCACTCCGAAGCTATTGCCAACGTAAAGAGTAGAGATGAGATTTTTTCGTTGATATTTATTTCCCTTACTTTTTTCTTCTCGTTTAAATACATGCATGAAAAAAGCAATAAAACTTTATTTTGGGCCGCTTTTAACTTCTTATTAGCCTTATTATCTAAGGAATATGCGGTGGTTTTAGTAATGTTAATTCCTATTGCATTTTATGTATTTAAAGAAATTGATTTTGACCCAAAAACATTTATTAAATCAAAAGAATTTAAGCAAGCCTTGTATTTATTTGGAACATTCTTTGCCTGCGCTATTTTAATGTTAATGGTAAAACGTAACTCCGATATGCACATTTTACCAGGACAAAAACCAACAACTTCTTATTGGTTATTCCCATTTGTGTATTTAATTGTTGGTGTGTTTTTAATTGGCACAAAAATCAAAACAAAGTTTGCTACTTTAATGAGTTGGCATTTCTTTATCATGTTGTTTTATTTAGGAATGCGTTTAGTAGCCGTAAAATTAAAACCAGGTGTACCAGATACAGAGATTTTAAATAATCCTTATTTATTAGCCACACAACATGAGCAATGGGCTACTAAAGTATATGTATTATTAAAATACTTTACATTATGTTGGTTCCCTCACCCATTATCATCCGATTACTCTTTTAATACCATTCAATTTAGAACATTTGCAAGTTGGGATACTTTGGTATCATTATTCCTGCACTTAGGATTAGTATATGTAGGAGTTAAATTAATTTTAAGAAAACACCTTTTAGGATTTGCTATTGCCGTGTACTTTGCCTTTTTATTAATGATTGGCAACATCTTAATGGACATTGGAGCAACCATGGGCGAACGTTTATTGTTCCATTCAACCATTGGATTTGTGATTGCCTTTGCTTGGTTAATTTTAAAAGGAGTTGATAAAATACCTGGATCACTAATGGCGAAGAGAGCTGTGTTCTTTTTATTATTAGGAACTATGACCTTTTTATATGGCTGCAAAACTTGGGAGCGTAACTGGGATTGGAAAAACGATATCACCTTATTCTTAAAAGATGTAGAAACTGTTCCGAATTCAGTATTAGTTTTAGGAAATGCAGGAGCACGTTATATTGATTTATCGGATACGAAAAACTTTGTGGCTCATCGCGAAGAATCTTTAGAAAAAGGTATTAAATATTTAAAACATGCTATTGAGTTACATCCACGTTACGTAAACGGATATTTAAATTTAGGTTTAGGTAGCTATAAATTAAAGCGAGATAGAGATGCTTTATTTTACTGGAAACAAGCCGAATATTTATATCCAAACAACCCGTACTTAAGAAACTACTACATTGTTTTTTATAACGATTTATTAAATAGAGGATACCAAAAAGCACAACGTGGCCAATTGGATAGCGCTATTTACGAACTAAGAAAAACCATTATTTTGGATAAATTAAATCCAGAAGGTTTTTATAATTTAGGTGGAGCGTATTACCAAAACAAGCAATACGACAAAGCTAAATTGTATTGGGAGCAATGCTTAAAAATTAAGCCAGACCATGCACAAGCAAAAGCTGGTTTAGCAACCATTGTTACAGTAACGGTACCAACAACACCAGCACAACCGGCAGCTAAGAAATAAAAACCAAACTATTATAATTTTAAAAAGGCGGGGAAAATTTCTCGCCTTTTTTTGTGCCTCAACTTATTTGCTACAATTTATAGCAACATGATGCTATCATTTGCCGTAAATTTATTTTATGATTAAAGAATTATATATTGAACATGGCTTACATAACAACCGTATGAAGCTATTCATGAAATTTGATTATGATACCAAAGCTATTGAGTTGGTGAAGACATTGCCAGGTGTTAAATGGAGTCAAACAGAAAAGAAGTGGCATATTGGGTATCATCCTGAAGCTTTAAACAGTATTAAAAATACATTTAAAAACACTGGGGTATATATACAAACTTTAAACGACGTTAACGATGTGGTGAAACCTAGGCCCATAGAGATAAGAAAGCCAAGTGATGCCCTACCCGATTTAAATAAAGTACAAAAAGAAAAAATAACAGAATTTAAAAACTGGATGCAAAGCAAACGTTATAGTTCAAGTACTATAAATACTTATTCCGATTCACTACAAACATTTTTAAGGTATTATCAGACAAAAACTATTGAAGAAATTACAAACGATGATTTGATAGTATTTAATAACCAATATATTTTAGCAAATCAATTATCTGCTTCACTACAAAATCAGGTTGTAAATGCCGTAAAATTATTTTTTAGAAGTGTTGTAAATAGACAAATAGACCCTGAATTTATACATCGTCCGAAAACACAAAAACTACTTCCTAATGTATTGAGCAAAGAAGAGATTAAACTAATATTAAACACCTTAGGAAATGTTAAACATAAAGCAATGTTAAGCTTATTATATAGTTGCGGTTTAAGACGAAGTGAGTTATTAACTTTGAAGCTGACTGATATAGACTCAAAAAGACACTTAATAGTTATTAGACAATCGAAAGGAAAAAAAGACCGTATTGTTCCTTTGTCAGAAAAAATACTGGAATTATTACGAGAATATTATATAGCTTATAAACCCAAACTTTGGTTGTTTGAAGGACAAGATAAGAAAAGTGCTTATGATGAGAGCAGTTTAGCAAATGTATTAAAACAAGCCTTAGAAAAAAGTAAAATAAAAAAGCCCGTTACATTACATTGGTTAAGACATAGTTATGCTACTCACTTACTTGAAAACGGAACTGATTTAAGATACATACAGGAAATATTGGGACATAGTAGAAGTAGCACAACAGAAATCTACACACATGTAAGTGATTTAAGTATAAGAAAAGTTATTTCACCCTTTGATAATTTATAAAAATGATTAATTTTGATAAACAGCTAATATTACAAAAACCAATCTTATTTGGTATATTCTACCAAATAAGAGGGAGAAAATGAGTCATATAAGCTAGTTATGTTCAATGCGCCCGGTAGACTCATCCTTTGACAATTTTTCGCAGACAATAAACTTTTAACTTTCAACAGGTACGTGCCGACAATGGTTCCATAGAAACATTTTAGGGTATAGACAGAGTTTTTAGTTTTTACTTCTCCTTCCCCTCTTTTGCGGGTTTTCCAAACCCGTTTTGGCTGTCGCTAATTTAGCACATTTGTTTTTTGCAAAAGACAGGCAAAAAACCAAATAAGCTAAATTCCTGCCCTTTCCACATAGGTGCGCTTTCAGCGCAGGTTTGCGCATCTCGCGTCCGCTCAGTCAAAGGCGCAGAGCCACAGGCGTAAGGTATTATATAGTTATAATACCTTTGCAAAATTGCATTAAACATTTATCTTTGATAAGAGCGGTAGCCATATCAGTTATAATGAAAACAGCAGTCCTAATAAATAAAAAACTTTTCGACATATTCCTTCTCTTTACTAGAGAACCATTTGTGGAATATTTTACAAAAGAACTAGAATTTTATTCTAATGGCAACGGTGGACTATTAGGACTGATTAGCTTAGACTTAACAGACAACGATTATTACGGCTGCATTTTATCAAGAGATGATTCAAAACAATATCGTGCAGAAGTGATAAAAGCAAGTATTCCGACCATTGAAGAAGCTAGACTTTGGATAGATGAAAAAATGAGTAGCAATTCTATCGTTTTCCACGATAATAAGCATGGTTTTTTTGATCTCTTTCAGGACTTAAACAATAAAAATCAACTACATCCTAATTACATTCTACTCAAAGAACATATAAGCTTATCCTCTGCAAAAGAAGTTACAAAAGAAATCTCATACCACTACAAAGATATTGACGGAAATTTTATTGACCAATTTCAATCAAAAAATGGATTTGACTCAAGAGTTTGGGAACTATTTTTATTTTGCTTCTTTAGAGAACAGTTTTTTTCTTTCAAAAGAAATTTCAACGCACCAGATTACATGATTGAAAAGTTCAATCGTGAAATTGCCATTGAAGCTGTTATTGTTAGTAGAAAAACTGAATTGGGGGTAACTAATATGAGCAGTCTCGAGGAAATTCAAGAGAAACTTAATAATGAAGTTCCTTTACTTTTTGGTAATGCTTTATTCGATAAAATGAAAAAAAAGTATTGGGAAAAGGAGCATGTAAAAGGTAAACCTTTTATGATTGCGATAGCTGATTTTCACGACACCATGTCAATGACATGGACTTTCACAGCTTTATCCGATTATTTATATGGCTATAAATATGATCACTCATTTGACGAAAAGGGAAAACTTGTTGTTAAACCAGTTAAGATTGGCAATTACGTGAAGGAAAATGGAACTGCTATACCAAGTGGCTTTTTCTTTTTACCAGATACAGAAAATGTAAGTGCAATAATTTTTTCGTCATGTGGAACCTTGTCTAAATTTAATAGAATGGGAAAACAAGCGGACCTCGGTAGTCAGAAAGTAACGTTAGTAAGAATGGGAGCATTTTATAATCATGACCCAAATGCAAACAAACCAAATTTGATTTCATATCAAGTTGACCAATCAAGCAATGAGACCTGGTCAGAAGGAATTATTGTGTTTCATAATCCGAAGGCCAAATATCCACTCAATCCAGCAATGTTCGATGATAGAGTTGCACAATGCTTTTTTGAAGACGAATTTATTTACAGTAAGATGCCTAAGTATTTTCCATACAGTTCTATTACAAAAAATTTAATCCCGAAAGAAGAAAATAACAGCATGTAACAGGATCTAAATTCAATTTGGGTTCGGCTCCGGCAACCCAAACCAAAATTTAGGCAAAACGTTGCATCTCATAACAACTTAAACAACAATAAAATGGAAATGACCTGGAATAATTGTTTTTCTCCGAAAAGATTTGGTATGCAAAACGGCGAAGATGATATAAGAACTCAATACGAAAGGGATTGGGATCGCATCATTTTTTCTAGCCCATTTCGTAGACTTCAAAACAAAACTCAAGTTTTCCCACTTCCGGAAGAAGTATTTGTTCATAACAGGTTAACGCATTCGCTAGAAGTGTCTAGTGTTGGTAGATCTTTGGGGAAAATAGTTGGAAAAAAAATTGCCGAACTACCAGAGGTCAAAAGTGATGATAACGCTCGTCCTTTTTATAGAAATAGTCTTAAAAATGTTTTATCGTCTGCTTGTTTAGCACATGATTTAGGTAATCCTGCTTTTGGACATTCTGGCGAAGAAGCGATTTCTAAATATTTCAAAAAAAGAGATACTAAGAAGCCAGATGATGTTGAGTTTAAAAAGAATTTTTCTAATGCAGAATGGGAAGACCTAATAACCTTTGAAGGCAACGCAAATGCACTAAGAGTTTTAACAATGCAACAACACGATCGAAATAAGGGAGGATTCAGACTAACATATAGTACAATTGGTTCAATATTAAAGTACCCTTGTGAATCTCTTGCTTCAGATAAAAAAATAATACACAGAAAAAAATATGGATTTTTTAAAATTGACGAAGAAGTTTTCCTAGATATTGCTAAGGAGCTTAACATGGTGCCTGACAACGTAGAATCTAGAATTGCATATAAAAGACACCCTTTTGTATATCTTGTTGAAGCAGCTGATGATATTTCTTATAATATTATTGATTTTGAAGATGCTCATAGATTAGGCATATTAAGTTATGAAGAGGTTAGTTCAAAATTCCTTGAAATTATTAGTCAAAATCCAAAGGATGATATAAAATGGGTTACTGAACAAGCAGAAATATTAAAAGGTGACCCAAATGAATCAATAGCTTACCTAAGGGCTAAATCTATTAATACACTTATCTATAAATGTGCGGATGTGTTTTGGAAAAATAAAAACGAAATTTTAAAAGGAAATTATGAAAAGAGTTTAATTGATGACATTCCTGAATTACAATCGGTAATGAAAGAGATTGAAAAAAAATCCATTCAAAAAATTTATAATGCTAGAAAAGTAGTTGAATTGGAAATTGCTGGTTTTAGAATTATGTCAGGTTTAGTTGAAGATTTTGTTTCTTCAGCATTAACACCTCAAAAAGAGCGCGATAAAGAACAGAAAAAAATCCTTGAACTATTACCTAAACAATTTACATTTGATGACTCTAGTAGTCCGTATGTAAAAGTTATGCATATTATTGACTTTATATCTGGAATGACCGATGTTTTTGCTTTAAAACTATATAGAAATTTAAGAGGAATTGAGATATAATTTGAATTAGAAGCTATTGATTTTGGAGAAAGCAGAAAACAATGGGAAGACTCGAAAAAGAGAAACAGAAGCGAGTTAATAGCTAACTTTATTTAAATTTTAACAACAATAATTATGGAGACAAAACAAGATGATGTTTTAAGTTACAAACAACTTAATGTAGGTTATATTGTTTTAAAAAACAATATTCCAACAGTTGTTACGAAGGAAATTCTAATCGATATTATTCAAAATGTAGACTCCTACACGCCTTACATTATTACTGTCGAATTATTTGACAAAATCGGCTTTTATAAAAGCACTAATCCTATAAATAAAGATGTTTATTTTGATATTGGTGATTCTATTGCAAGAATAATTTATGATAATAAACATAAATCTTTTAGACTTAATTTTAAATATTCTATTAAAAATCAGAATCGAGAACTTTCAAACACACTTGAAATTTCTAGTATAAATCAACTTCAATTTTATTTAGAACTGTTTTATAACATATCGTTGAATGCAGATTCTTTAATGAAAATAATAGTAAAAAAATAATGCTACAAAATATAGCAATCAAAAGCTACATTTTATTATAATTTAGTGGTACGAAATTAGAGCATTTATACTTAAAATAAACCTAATTTAAGTTTTAATTTACCCTCAAATTTCGCGGAAAAAGGGTAGCTTTGCAAACTAAAATTTGTATTTTAGACAAAAGTTCGTATACACACAAACTTACCAATGACAGGACAAGAAGTAATAGAATTAATTGGTTTAGATAGAGCTAAATCTATAAATTCTAAGGGTAAAAAACTCTTAGAAAGCGAGTCTATTATATTTGACCAAGTTCATGAATTTGGAGTTGATTCGATTTATTTCAATACTGATGAAAACGGGAATAGTTTTCCTGCTGTGTTTTTAAAAAAGATAAAAACTTTTAATTTAGAAGAGCTGCAAGCAATAGCGGAGGTTCATCGAAAAATCTGGAATTACAAAAAAGTATTATTCTTATACGTTTATTCTGAAACAGAAATACGTATTTATAATTGTTCTGAAAAACCACTTATTAAAACTAAGGAAAATTTTGACTATGATAAAGAGCTGAAAAATGTTGAACTAGAAACCTATATTTTTTCAGACAAAAAACAACTTCAGGAACTTAATAAACTATTTTCAAGGATTGCCATTGACACCGGTATTCTTTGGTCTTTAGAAGAAGCTCAATTTATCCGAGATAAAATAAATCTACAACGTAGAGTTGATAAATATTTGGTAGAAAGTTTAGTCAACACCGCTCAACAGCTGGAGCAGCAAGGGCTTAAAGTTGACTTTATTCATAAAATCATACTTCGTTCTTTATTCTTATTATATCTTGAAGATAGGGGGGCTACAGACGAAAAATTATATTCCCAAATAAAAAAAGGAACTAAATCTTATTTTGATATTTTAAATGACACGAACGCCACTTACCAATTATTTGAACGATTGGAAGAAGATTTTAATGGCAATGTTTTTACTTTAGAAAAGGGCGAAAAAATATCTGCAGAACAACTTCAACTCATAAAAAAATGTTTCATCAGTGGTAATGATAACACGCCTCAAGCAAAATTGTTTGAAGATTGGAGATTATTTGATTTTAGCATTATACAGATAGAATTATTGAGTGAAATTTACGAAAACTTCTTATTCAAAACCGACCCTGATTTAAAGAAAAAAACAGGAACATACTATACTCCTCCTGCATTAGTGGAGTTTATTCTGAATGAGAAACTACCAATCAATAAAACAGCCCAAAATTACAATGTCAAAATTTTAGACCCAAGTTGCGGTTCAGGGATTTTTTTAGTAGAAAGCTTTAAGCGATTGGTAAAACGCTACGAGAACCAACACAAAGAAAAACTAACTGATTTTGCTAAGCTAAACAAATTATTAACTGATAACATCTTTGGTATTGAACTACATCCACAAGCCATAAAAGTAGCGGCATTTAGTTTATATTTGGCATTGGTTGATAAATTAGATCCTAAAAATTTATGGCAAAAGAAAAAACATCGTTTGCCCAATCTTATCAATAATCCAAATGATAAATCATTAAAAGAACAGGGCAAAAATCTGTTCTGTAGAGATACTATTCTTCAAAATAAAGAAATTGAAAATATTGAGTTCAATTTGGTAGTTGGAAATCCACCATTCGGAACAACTGACTTATTAGAATCTGTACGTGATTATTGTGATGAATATGGTTTTGCCAAAGAAATGGTTTTACCGTTTCTGCACAAAGCAACGAAGTTTGCCCCGAATGGTTCAATAGCATTGATATTCAACACTAAAGTTTTAACCAACACAAGTGGAACTTATCAAAATTTCAGAAAATGGTTGTTCAATGATTGTTATGTAGAAAAGGTTTTCAATTTTTCTATTCTTCGTAATGCAAAGAAGAATTTTGGCGGACAATTATTTGGCGATGCAACGGGACCGATAAGCATTCTGTTTTATCAAAAAAATCAACCTGAAAAGCCCACCGATAAAATTGCATACTATGCTCCAAAAACCTTTATCAAATCAAATATAATTGATGGATTGAATATTGATTATACGGATTTAAAATTTCTGCCGAGAGGAGAATGTCAAAAACCCGATACAAAAATTTGGAAAATTGCAATGTGGGGTGGAATGAATGATTGGGGGTTGATAATGAATATTCTTGAACGTTCTATTTCCTTAAAAGAATATTTTAAGAATGAGGAAAATAGTTGGGGGAAACCGACAGTAGGTTTAAATGGCGATTCTGCAAAACCTGATTTTACTCCAAATCAAGTTATAAATCCGAAGTTTATCGAAAGGTATTATACCCCGGAAAGTGCTTCAGAAATAAACACTAAAACGTATAGAAATATAGACAAAAATGTTTTCCAACCACCATTCGTAATAATGAAGAAAGGACAACACAAAAAGCTATTAGCCGCTTCTTACGTTGACTATTTTTCTTATTGCACAACTGCTTGTTATATATTTAATGGTAATGTTGAACCTAATCTAAAAAAGGGATTGGTGAGTATACTCAATTCAAGATTAACAACTTACCTTCTATTTTTAACAAGTTCTTCTTGGGGCATTGAGCGTGAACAGGTTTTTATGGATGAAATATTGGAAAGTCCAGCTTTATTGCCTTTATTACAAGATGATACCTTGAAAAAGGTTGTTGATCTATTTGAAAATATATTATCAAATAAAAAATCTAATAATCCTTTTAATAAATCAACATTACAAAGTATTGAAAATAGAATTAATTCTACTATAATTGATGATATTCTTATGTTTTCTAATAATGGAAAAACAACAGTCAACGACTGTTTGGAATATAGTTTAGATTTGTTTGAAAATCAGGAGAAATCCAAAGCACTATATCCTATACTACAAGAACAAACAATAAAATACGCTAATACAATCAGTACTGAACTCAACGATTTTCTTGACGGTCAGGATTTATTTGCAAATGCAACAGTCTATAACATAAGTAGGTTTTCACCTCTGATGATGATTAAACTTTCTTTTACTAAAAAACAAAAAGAAATTGTTTCCTCTAAAGAATTTGTTGAGGATGAACTAAAAAAAATAGATAAACATTTATGGGAAGAAAAATCAAGCAATATCTATTTCAGAAAAAAACTAAATTATAAAACAGGAGACGATATCTATATTATACGGCCAAACCAACGTAGGTTTTGGTCACAGTCAATGGCATTAGAAGATGCTTCAGAATTAATTCTTGAAATCTTAAACGGGAATTAATGATGGCGCTGAATACTATAATTTATGAAAAATTCAAAAATGCTTTTGAGCAAAAATGTTGTCGATTAATCGTTGAAGCATACCAAGCGTCATTGACAGATAAGGTTATACAATTAAATTGGGAAGAAAACGATATTTCACAAGAATTGTATGAGAAAATAGATGTAAATCCCAAAAGACTACAATGGAACATAACACCATTTAGAGAATTTTATTTACCGCAGAATACAAAGAAAGAAAAAGGCTTCGCAAATAAATTACCAAGGATTGACTTAAAAATGTCTAATATCTCTGGCAAGTTAGAATTCAAATACTTTTGTGAAGCCAAACGAATTAAAGAGTCAGATTCAAAGCTAAAAAGAGCATACATTAAGGAAGGAATGGATAGATTCATTTCTGCAAAATATCCAATAGGATGTATGTTAGGTTACTTACTTGAGGGAAAAATAAGCGAAACAATAAAAGGGATTAATTCCTTATTAGAAAAAGACGAAAGGAATACAGAAACTTTAATTTTAAAATCCAACAAGCTAATAAAAACCTATTATGAATCTACCCATTCGGACATTGGAACACTGAAGCATTTGTTTTTTGATTTTACGAATACCTCAAATTGAATAGTTAGCCGTTCCCTACCGGGCCGGGCTTTCACTCCTATCTTTTTATTCTTCGCGCGGTTCCTGAGCTATAAAAAGGATATCCGTTCTATCCCTAACGGAAAGGGCATTACCACTTATTCTAAAATTCCAACCACTTACTAAGTCCCTTCCCTGTTTTAACAAAACTTTAGAGTGCTGGCGTATTGTTCGGCACAATACTTCGTTATATATCCTAAATCTTAAAAATCGGATCTATTGAAGACACAAAAAGAAAAAAGAATCACCCGAACTCTTTCTCTTCCTTGCTCGCTTTCTTAAAGCAAAGCAGAACACCGATAAAAATCAATTCACAATTTAAATTTTAAAATTATGTCAACTTTCATAGAAAGCGGTCATGCAAAGAACACCGCTAATTTCGATCACCTGATTGCTTTATTACAAACCTATGGTACAAACTATACACCATCTAGCCCGGGTTTAGCAATTACCAATTTACAAACCGTTCTTACCAATGCACAAACAGCATTAACCACCGTTAAAAATGAATACAACAGTTGGAAAAATGCCACCAATGGCCGGGAGATTGCCTTTGAGCCTTTAAAAGGTTTGTCAACCCGTTTATTAAATACCTTAATAGCAGTTGGCGCAAATGAGCAAACCATTAAGGACTATAAATCCTTAAACGCAAAAGTACAAGGCTCTAAATTAACCAAAGCGGATGCCGGTATTGTTGCCGATCCTGATGAGAACATTGCCAACAAAACAACCCTACCTGTAAAGAAAACCATTTCGGTATCTCAGCAAAGCTTTGACAACTTAATTGAGCATTACGATAAGATCATTAAATTACTCGCTTCTGTTCCGGCTTATAACCCAACAGAAACAGCCTTAAAGGTTGCAACCTTGCAAACTACTTTAACCAGCTTAAAAACGTTGAATACGGCTGCTTACACAAGTTATGCTAAAGTCAGTAACGCAAGAATTGCGCGAAACAAAATCCTTTACGACAATCCTGATGCGCTAATCATATTAGCCAAAGCGGTTAAAGCGTATATCAAAGGTAAGTTCGGAGCAACAAGCCCGGAATACGGTCAAGTAAGTGCAATAAAGTTTGTGAAGGTCGTTAAGAAATAAGCTTTCAAAATTTCTAAAACGGATAAGGGTAGCCCAACGGCTACCCTTTCTTTTGTTTACATAGTTTATAGAACAGGCCGGGATAACAGATACGACAACGCTCAAAAATTATTAATCGTGGGGTTTTTGGGCTGACAATTCACGATAAATTTTTAAAACCAAATTATCTAACGCCTTATGGGATTTTGTAATATCTAAAAACAAAGCAGACTTTGACAATTTTATATACTGTCGGAAAATTCGTTCGGTTTCCTCGTTGTCCTCATATCCCAGGAGATCAAAAATAGTATCACTCAAATGCAGGAAATAATTGCTTGCATTCAATCCTACTTCATTCAGCCCGTATATCAATTTTGCATGGATTAAATCATCTTTAATCAGGGAAAGAACGAGTTTTTTCTTGTTCATCTTTTTCATTTTAAGAATTTAAACAGCGTAATATTATCCGTATTTCGGAACAAATGTACTGATATTCGGACAAAATTCAAACAAAATGTTTAGAAAGTCGGAATAGATTACCCTATTAGCTAATTTAATGTTCTTAAAATCAGATAAAATGACCGAGTTAGGGCTTTTTCTTTCACGCAAATCAATTAACCGTTCCGAAGTATCAAGAAGGACAGGAATCAGCAAAACACGTTTAAGTGAGCTGACCAATAATCCAAATACGAAGCTGAGGCTTGACGAATTTTACTTAATTTGTTTAGCCATTGATGTTGATCCGGGTGAAGTGATGAAAGAGATCTGCAAAGATCTAAAGCTTGAAAATTAACCGGGAAATTCCAAAATAGATATCAGAACCCAGCCTAAAAAGTAAAACACGCTTCCCGATTTATAAAACCCGGAGGTGTAATCTTAGAACTAGCTGCTGCAACTTTAGAACTCGTAGGTGCAACCTTAGAACTCCTGGGTGCAACTTTAGAACTCGGAGGTGTAAAAGTAGTTCTTGCTGCTGCAATCTTAGAACTCGCAGGTGTAATAATAGAACTTGCAGGTGCAACAATAAAACTCGTGGGTGCAAAAGTAAAGCCAGCCGCTTTTTTCTTTAGGGCGGGTCGACCTAACCACATAGATCACTAAACAAGCGTAGCGTACCGACCTGTGTGCATAGACCTAAGTGTGTTCACCTGTGTGTAAGCAGCCGCACATTTTGCAAGCACATTCGCTGCCTCATTTTAAAAATGAATAAAGCCATTCGGCAGCAAATAAGCTTTCAAAATTCCCTCCCCGCCTGTGGGTGCTATAGAACAAGCAATTTTCCAAATTGCCTTCCCTATCGCGCAGTAAAAACTAAAAACCGTGTTCCAAAATAAACATCCGGCAAGCTCACTAGTGTTTCAAAAAATACAGCGGACACGTACCTGGGTTTAAACTGTGTAGGGCGCACTAAACATAACAGCGGCTAAGCGCAAGGCGGGCGGAATAGGAAACAAAAACTTTTGTATCTTTAAACAAACATTTCGGCGTTTAGACAATAGAGCGGTTTCAATAGCCGCCCTGCGCCTAGCCGCAAACCGTTAGGTGCAATGGTTAGACAACAACTCATATCGAATTACATGAAATTATTGACTTCCATTATACTCCTGTTTGTTTTTGAAAATATTAATGCTCAGACTAATTGTACTGTTGACAATTTAAAAGGTAAATGGTCGCATTTAACTTCACTAGACCAAAAGACCAATTGGACAAGAGAAAAAATCAATAATTGCTCAATAGACTCAACAAAAGCACCAAGCTGGACTTTATCATTTGACTCTTCATTTGTTTATAATCGAAAAGGTAGACCCAAAACAGCATACGTTTTAAGTCAAGAGTATTGTAAAATAACTTATACAAATAGACTTAAATCAGCTAGACTTAGAACTGATGAAATAATATACCTAGACGAAAAATATCTAATTCTTAGAATTCCAAACCCACATAGCTCGACTGACCACTTATTTATAAAAAACTAAACACTCAAAAGAAACCACAGCACCTAACCCACAATTTGCGCCAGCGTGGCAGACATCTAAGGCATTTGCAAAAAATCAAGGCAGACAATTTTTTCATTTTGCAAATGTCTAATAAACAGTTAGTTTTGTTATAAGCATTTCGGCAGGTCTCTGTTTCAAGCACGCCTGACGCAAATTGCGATAACGTTATGTGTAAGCCGTTTGACAAACAACATGAAAAGAATAATATTAATATTTATAATTGCCTTGACAAGTTGTTCCAAAACAGACCAAAATAATTTCATCGAAAAAGAAAAAGACAGGCTGAATCATATTATACTAAGACAGGTGAACTTTTTTGACAAATTAAACAAAGACACATTAGTTGTTAGACTCAAACCTTTTTCATTCTGCGGCAATGATCCCATAAAATATGTTGACTGCTCACCAATGTTTGTAGACATAAAAACAAAAGCTAGTGAATATGGCTATAAAACGGTACTACTTGACACAATGGATTTGTTTAACCCTAAGTACAAATCTTACTCAAACGTACCACACTATGACCTTTTTATTAGTTTAGACTCAAATGTTGCTAGCATTACACAACTATACACCTACATAGAAAAAGCAAAAATTATTCAGACTAAAACAGACACGACAATCGAAATATAAGCTAAATGAAACGGCCTAACACATAACACACGGTTTGCAACATCGGCACAGAAACCAAAGCTTTTGCTAAGGCTTTTGCCCGCTGACAGCGGAAATTATTTTCGCTTTGCAAAAGTCTACCAAAAATTTATCTTTGTTATAAGCGTTTCGGCAAGAAACGGTTTCAAATGCCGCCGATTGCAAACCGCGAAAACGTTAGGCCTAATTGTATAGACGGGTATCAAAAACTTATTTACCTATATACTTTTCGACGCTAGACTTTGATTTAACTTTAAATACAATAGTCTTTCCTTTTTTCTCTTCAATTATTAAATCAAGTTTTACCAATTCTGACAAGTCCTTTCTTGCCGTTTGACGAACGATATCATGTTTTTTAGCATATTGTTGCAGAGACACGGACGACTCTTCTTTTGAGTATAAATAACCTAACAAATCTGCTTGTCTCTTCGACATCCCTTTTTCAATTAATCGGTATGCTATTAAGGATGCTTGATCTTTATCTGCTTTCTTCTTATCTCTATATCTAACAAGACTTTCAAATGCTACCCGAAGACTTTTAATAGAATATGTAATGAAATAGTTCAAATCATTTTGGTCATATTCAGTTTTCAGAAATGCTTTATCATACTGAATTCTTGACTCTAATATTGCTCTTGATATTGAAATGTTTTTAATTAAAATATATCCTTTCTTTGACAAATACCAATAAAACAACGCTCTTGCTGTTCTTCCATTGCCATCTTTAAATGGATGTATATATCCAATTAAAAAATGAAGCATAGCAGCCTTTATAATAGGGTGAATAAATTCCTTGTCAGAATTAGCAAAATTACATAGACTGTCCATTAAACTTTCCAACTCATTCCAATCAGGAGGTATATGTGCAATCTCACCATCTACATGGTCTTGCACAAAAATTTCATCCTTTCTGTAATCTCCAGCACATTCTTCAGCTGAAGTTTTTACAGTCATAATTTTATGCAACTCAATGATAAATTCTTTGTTGATATCTTTTTCTTGACTTTCATCTATATATCTAATTGCACGCATATTATTAAATATCATCTGCTCCGACTCATTTCTTGGCTTCCTTCCTGTTTTCAGCATATCCCAAGCAATTTTAGTTGTAGTTGCAGCCCCTTCAATTTGAGAGGAGGCGATTGCCTCTTCCATCAATGAATTTTTAAGATACTCCGCTTTTTCAAAATCCGTTATTGGATTCTGATATAGACCGCCGATCATTTTTAAATCAAATTCATGCAAATCCTTTTGAATTTGATATGTCAAATAATACTTAAAATAATGTTTTCCAATATTTACACTTTTATAATTAAGTGCTCTATTTGTTTTAATTAATTTCCATGATTTTTCAGCGTCAAAAGGTAAATCTTTTCTGTGTTTAACTTCATCCCAATACAAATATCTTGATTCTGCTGTTTGTAAAAACTCCTTGTATTCATCTTGCACAGTCATTTTAACTACTTCAATATCAAACTGTTCAGTAATTGGCGGCTTCTCTAGTTTCATGTTAAATGTGTTAATTATGACATCAAAAGTAACATATTTAACTTATATAAGCAAATAAGCCTTCGGTAATATTTTTTTTAATCGTATGAAAACAATAATATTTAATATGGCTAAAGTTAGAAAATAGAAATTTCTATATTACAATTTAAATGCAAATAAAGAGACTAAAAAAAATAAAAAACTAGGCCTAACAGCACCTAAAACTTATGCGGGCGACATCAAAGCATTTGCAAATTCAAGGTCGCTCCGCGAAACGTATTTTCATTTTGCAAATGCATAGAAACATAGTATATTTATTTAAACGTTTCGGTAGACGAGTGTTCCAAAGCCGCACAAGTTCTAGCTGCCATCCGTTAGTGGGCATAGCTGCAGGACAAGACATCGAGACAATGACTTCAAAATTAATACTTACATTTCTAATAATTGTTGCGTTGACGGCCTGTTCAACAAAGACAAAAAAGCCATATAATTCAAAACTTTGCATTCAATACGACATAGGTAAATTAACCGGCATTAATCTCGACACAACAAAGTTTACAGTTTTGGTTGACTCTATTCATAATACTGAAGGAGCGTTTGACCTTGACTACACTTGGTATGTTAACATTCGGTTCGACAACAATTATTTTGAGAATATTAAACAAGTAATTAAGACGTCAGTAAATTATAATTCTGTGACGCACGAGTATGATAAAAATTGGACCTCTGTAGATACCGCTAAAATAAAAGGTGTTTGGCATTCAGACTCAACTCTCTTTAAGTTTGTTCAAAAGCCAAGACAATTTAATCCCGAGCCAATTTATCTTTCAGTAGACACATTGACAAAGACGCTTGACTTAGAGTTAATTCACTTGTAGTTGGACAAACTGTGTGGCAGCTACGACCCACTAACACGGGGTTTACTCAACGCGGGGGACGCGGTAGTTTTTTTGCTTTGCTTCTGCCCCTTCGGGACTTTTAATTTGTTTAAAGCAAAAAGAAAAACATTTGTATCTTTATAATAAGGTTTTAGGGTGTAGACGGCGAATCGGTTTCAAAACCGCGCTGACGTAAACCCCGAAACCGTTAGCTGCAAGTGTAAACTGACACGTTACATGTCATTTATATTGACTCCAAAAACATCGAAAAGAGACATTGTGTCATTTTATTTTGATTGGCATAATTAATGACTAACAATAATCGCAAAGGTTGAAATAGACCGATGGTGAGTTGTTTAAGTTAATAATATATAACAAACTTTGAACCATTCCTGCCAGTAAAGCAAGAATATCTGTCAAAGTTTCTGCTGAATAAGCTGCTAACGCATAAAGCACAGCACTTACAAGGTTGAATACAAATATATTAAAGACTTCTTTCATCTTATTATTGTTAAAAAAGTCCTCTCTAGTGTAAAAACTGGAAATGCTCGAGAAGTTATTATTAGCTTCAAGGTTTCAGGGGTAAAACTAAACCAGGAGACAGTCCTCTTGGCGGTAATCCTGAAAAGGTTGTGAAAAGGTTGCAATCTGAAGTGCCACAATCCGAGTTACTCGGCTCTTGATTGGCTAAGGGTGGATAAAAAGCTTATGAGGTGTAAATCCTCAGAAAGTTGGAGGCAGACTTTCAGCTACGCATTTGAAAAAAAGTGCACACTGTCCAGTTGAGTTAAGACTGGTATTTCTCTCTGGACAGTGTCCCATTAAAAACTTGCTTATGTTCACAGACGAAGAATTTGAAAAATACTGGAACGGCTGGTCTGAACAAGAAGAAGCCAATTACAAGACAATCAAGAACAAATCAGGAAAAGAAACTAAAAAGTATCTAAAGAAAGGTTATATACATTTCGACAATAAATTTTGGTTTCCTGAACGAAAAGATGAAGTAAAAGAAATTCTTAGAAAAGGATTAAAACAATATAACAAATATCATAAAAGAGAAGAATGGTGGGCTTTCAGTCCTTTTTTGAAAATTCTACTCAAAACTCCCCGATACAAATATCAGCAGGCTGAAGGTCATTATGACTTGGAAACTAAAATTCGCCCTATCTGCTTCGCTTCACATATTGACGGCTTAATTTTTGGTTTTTACGCTTACGCTCTGACAAAAAAATATGAGGAGTATATTGATAGGGAAGGATTTAATGATTGTTCTCTTGCGTACCGTTCAAATTTAGACGGAAAATGCAACATACAATTTTCCAAGGAAGTATTTGACGAAATAAAACATAGGGGGAGTTGTTCCGCAATTGCACTAGACATTAAAGGTTATTTCGACCATATTGACCATGAAATTTTAAAAGACAAGTGGATGAAAATTATTGGAGGCAAATTGCCCCCAGACCAATTTAAACTTTATAAAGCATTGACAGAGTATAGCTATGTAAGCAAAAATAGCATTCTAAAAAAATACAACGTTGACCTTAATAGACTAAAGAAAGAAAATCATCAACTAAACACACTTCTTGAACTTATTCCAGGGAATAAGAATTACGAAAAATTTCAGAAACTCAGAGAAGATAGACTAATCGTTACAAACGATAAACCCGATAAAACAACTAAAAGAAAATTTGGGATTCCGCAAGGTTCAGGCATGAGTGCTTTGTTATCTAACATATACCTTATTGACTTCGATAAAGATTTGAATGAAAAAGCAGCGCAAGAGGGCTTTTTTTACCGTAGATATTGTGATGATATTTTAATTGTTTGTGATAGCGGTAAAGCGGCGAGTTTGCAAAAAGAAATTATAAAAAAGATTGACGAGGAATATCATTTGGAAATTCAAGACAAGAAAGTTGAACTAACGGAATTTCGTCCAAATTCAAAAGGACAGATCAGAGCATTTAACAAGAAGAAACAAATTAAAATAGGATTGAATTCGACAAATTCAAGCAACGAAAAACTATTTTATAAATCTCTTCAATACTTAGGTTTTGAATACAACGGGCAAAACATCTATATCCGTTCAAGTAGTTTATCTAGATACTTTAGAAAAATGGCTGGACGAATCATTAAGACAGTTGTAATGGCGTATAGTGATAATGGAAAAGACAACAAAATATGGAAAAGACAAATATTTGAAAGGTATTCACATCTCGGACAACGGAACTTTCTAACTTATGCCCAAAATGCTTCAAAGGAATTTTATAAAAACAGCCAAAATCAGGAAAAGCCTGGAATGAATTCAGAATCTATAAGAAGACAATTATCAAGACATTTCACTGTATTAGAACAAAATTTGAGTTCGAAAAACAATCAAAGGTTTGAATACAAAGCATACAAAGGGAAAGCAACAATACGAAAAACAGTCTGACATCGAAAATAAAAAACACCAGCTGCTAACAGCACCTACAACTTATGCGTGCCGACACCAAAGCATTTGCAAAAGTTCAAGGCAGAAAAATTATTTTCATTTTGCAAATGGCTACCAAACATTTATCTTTAAACAAACATTTCGGCAGACGAGTGTTTCAAACGCACAAGTTGTAGCCGCAAACCGTTAGCAGCAACAATTGAGAGACTATGAAACAGACATTTTTATATTTGACTCTGGCATTTTACAGCCTGTCAAGCTATTGTCAAAAACAAAGCACCGAAACTCGGGATGACTTTAAAAAATACTATGATCAGTTCAAAGTAGAAGGCTCATTTGTGCTCTACGACCAAAATAATAATAAGTTGATTTTTTATAATCAGCAACAATTTAATGAGCAATATTCACCAGCTTCCACTTTCAAAATATGCAACTCTCTAATTGGTCTTGAGACAGGAGTAATTAAAGACGAGAATTACGTTATTCCTTGGGACAGTGTTGTACGTTCCAATCCTAAATGGAACAAAGACCACGACTTGAAGTTAGCTTTTAAAAATTCGACTGTTTGGTATTACAGAGAACTTGCTAGACGTGTAGGCGGCGAAAAAATGAAGTTTTGGCTTGATAAAGCACAATACGGTAACGCAGACACGTCAGGAGGTGTAGACCTGTTTTGGTTAAAAGGAGGTCTTCGTGTGACACCCGAGCAACAAATTGACTTTTTAAAACGCCTTCATGACAATAAACTCCCATTTTCAAAACGGACCGTTGATATTGTAAAAAATATAATGATCGCGAAAGATACTTTAGGCTATGTCGTAAGAGCTAAAACTGGTTGGTCAGATGAGGAAAAAAGAATTGTTGGTTGGTATATTGGTTACGTAGAAAAAAACAATAACGTCTACTACTTTGCGAATTGCATTCAATCTACTGACCTTGACAATTCAGACTTTGCAAGAGCAAGAATTGAAATTGCATATAGAATATTGGACGCCCTAAAAGTGACGAAAGAATAATTGCAGCTGCTAACAGCACCTACCAAAAATGCGGGCATTGGGCTTCGGCATTTGCAAAAAGTCTGTTAATCATTTACCTTTGTTATAGTTTTTTTGGTAGATATTTGTTTATTCTGGTTCTATCAAAAAATCCCTAACACAAAAAATACTCTTTAAAACATCATTATGTTTAGACACCAAGGTAAAACTAGAACTTTAAAACATAATTTAAGAATTGCTTCTCTATTATCTTTTGTTGCAGGCATTGTAAACGTTACAGGATTTTTAGCTATCCAACGTCTAACCACAAATGTAACTGGGCACTTTGCCTTTTTTGTTGACGAAATATTTAAGTTAGATTTTTGGAGAGGGTTTATTTATTTTTTATATATCTTTTTTTTCTTTTTAGGATCATTTGTCTCCAACCTCCTCGTTGAAATCATTTCAAGAAAAAATGAAAACTATGTTTACATTATTCCAACAATTATTGAAAGTCTCATTTTATTTTTTGCCGCATTTGCTGGGCATTTTTTTATGTCTAAAAATCCAGATCTTTTAGCTTTTTGTCTTCTGTTTGCAATGGGTCTTCAAAACTCTTTAGTAACAACTATTTCAAATGCTACAGTACGTACAACTCATTTAACAGGCTTGTTTACAGATTTAGGAATTGAACTCTCACAACTCTTCTTTTATAAACACAAAGAACAAAAAGATAAACTTTTTTCATCCATCAAATTACGTTTAACCATCATAAGTTTTTTCTTTATTGGTGGCATTATTGGCGGTGTTTTTTATACGAAGATTGGACTTTATGTATTAACCATAGCTGGCGCAACATTACTTCTTGGAGTCATGCTAGATGGACTAAAACTAAAATTGATATTTTTTAAACGAAAAAACAATGGCTAATTTTAACTTTGTTTATCCGTGATGACGGCAAAATCCCTAACAGCTATCTAAATTCAAAAACTAAAGACGACTAATTTTAATTTTTTGAAAATCCCTTCTAAAATTTTATCTTTAATCAAAGATTGCAATTAATATCAGATGAATTCAAAGGTTGATACGTATTTAAGTGAGCTCCAAAAATGGAAACAAGAGTTAGAACAGTTAAGAGAGATTGTTTTGGATTGTGGGCTCATAGAAGAATTAAAATGGGGAACACCTTGCTACATGTTTCAAAAAAGCAATATCATCTTATTGGGTGCTTTTAAAGATTTTTGTATCATCAGTTTTTTGAAAGGCGCTTTATTAAGCGATACAGAAAATATTTTAACTAAAATGGGCGAAAACACTCAAGCCGCTCGTGTTGTGAAATTTACTTCGGTAAAAGAAATAAAAAAATTACAAGCCATTTTAAAAACTTACATTTTTGAAGCCGTAGAAATAGAAAAAGCAGGTTTAAAAGTAGAACCTAAAAAACAGTCGGAATACACTATTCCCGAAGAGTTGCAACATCAATTTAAACTAAAACCTGACTTTAAAAAAGCCTTTGATACTTTAACTCCTGGAAGACAACGTGGTTATTTACTTTATTTTTCAGACTCCAAACAATCTAAAACACGTGAGGCTCGAATAGAAAAATACATATCTCGTATTATGAAAGGCAAAGGCATACATGATTGTGTGTGTGGCCTCTCCAAAAAAATGCCTAATTGCGACGGTTCACATAAATTTCTTAAATCAGTTTAATTACTAATGACATGATTATTAAACTCACACGAATTCAAGTGTTTTACACAAGTCTTGGTATCATGTTATTAGGTTTATTAATATATAAACTTAGTTTTATTATTGGAAGTGAAACAACCACTGGCGAAGTTGTTGGCATAAAATCTTGGTCAACACGCGGGCGTTATCCAGGAAGCTACTCGGCACCTGTTGTTAAATTTAATACCGAAACAAACGAAGTGACGTTTCAAGGCGAAACAAACATGGACATTAAATATGGTGATAAAGTAACCGTGATTTATAAAACAGATGAGCCAACAGATGCATTCATTTTTAGTTTTGTTGGGTTTTGGTTAATTTCCTTGATGTACTGTAGTATTTTTTATTTGTTATTAATTGGCTCTGCCATATTTTCGTATTAAAAAAAAGATGAGTCTCTAGAAATAAACATTAGTAAAAAAATGAAGCTTCATAAAACAAAAAATCATTTAATAAACCAATAACATCCAATCATATTTTTCCCATTTATTAAATCATCACATGAAAGCTACTTTTTTTGCAACTCCAACAGATTTTAGAAAGTGGCTGGAAAAGCATTATAAAACCGAAAAAGAATTAATAGTTGGTTTTTATAAAGTAGGTACTGGCAAGCCTTCCATCACTTGGTCCGAATCGGTTGACCAAGCTCTTTGTTTTGGCTGGATAGATAGCGTTAGAAAATCCATTGATGCCGAAAGTTATTGCATTAGATTTACGCCTCGAAAACCAACAAGTATTTGGAGTGCCATTAATATCAAAAAAGTGAAAGCACTCACTAAAGCTGGGCTCATGACTCCAGAAGGTCAAAAGGCTTTTAGTTTACGGAAAGACGATAAGTCGGAAATTTATTCGCACGAAAAAGAAGTAAAAGCACTTGAATCTCATTTCGAACAATTACTCAAAAAAAATAAAATGGCGTGGGATTTTTTTAATTCTCAGGCACCATCCTACAAAAAAACAATCACTCATTGGATGACGAATGCTAAACAAGAGAAAACAAAATTAGCGCGACTAGAGAAATTAATAAAAGCTAGCGAACAACAAAAGCGATTAGTGTAACAAACCTACTCTTACACACGAATACCAATCACCGCCACATCATCTACTTGATCGTGATGATGTTTCCAATCATTAAAAGCAATTTCTAACGCAGCTTTTTGTTCTTCCATGGATAGATTAGAATTTTTTATTAAAGTATCCATTAATGGCTTGTATTTATATTTTTTTCCTTTTGGTCCGCCAAACTGATCGGCATATCCATCCGTACTTAAAAATATAATATCCCCTTTTTGTAACTGAATTGTCACACTCGAAAAAGGTACTACATTTTCTAAATAAGTTCCAATAGGCATTTTATCAGCTTTGTACTCTTGTAATTCTCTGTTCTCGACTTGCCCTTCGACTCCGCTCAGGGTGACACTCGAACTGGCAGAATTTTTCAGTAACCATAGTGGATTATTAGCACCTGCAAATTCAAGAGTGTTATCTATTTTGTTCCATACACATAAACTAATATCCATCCCGTCTTTTTGCTGAGTACCGCCTTTTTGCTCGAGAGCGTTTATAATTTTAGCGCGAAGTTTATTTAAAATTTCATCGGCTTTAAATATTTTGTTTTCTACTACAATTTCATTTAAAAAACTATTGCCTAGCATACTCATAAAACCTCCTGGCACACCATGCCCAGTGCAATCAGCCAAAGCAAAGATAGAACGGTTATTTGGTGTATTGTAGGCCCAATAAAAATCGCCGCTCACAATATCTTTTGGTTTAAATAAAATAAAATGTTCTTTAGATACTTTTTTCCAAACGTCTTCGCCTGTTAATACAGCCTGTTGTATGCGTTTGGCATAATTAATACTATCAATAATTTCTTTTTGTTTTTCTTCAACCAATTCTTTTTGATGGGTAATTTCTTCGTTTTTCAACTCCACTTCCATCTTTTGGTTTTCGATGATGACGTTGGCTTTTTTGGCTTTTTTGAAATTAATAAAAGCCATAGCTGCAAAAAATCCGGTGCCAACTAAAGCAAGTGTTCCAAATAAAATAATCAGATTTTTTTGTTTGTTTTGTTTTTCTTGTGCTTCAATTTCAAAGGATTGATTTTTGATTTGCAATTCTCGCTTTTCGGTTTCGTATTGAACATTTAAATTTTGAGCAATACTTAAATTTTCATTGGAGAACAATGAATCTTTTAAACTAATGAAGAGATTATAATACTTATAACCTTTCATTAAATCTCCTCTTGCAATTTCATAAAGAAAGGTTTGTTCTAAAAAACCCAATCGATACTCTGGCATTTGCATAGTAAGTGTATCAAATGACACTGAATCCAAATAGAGTTTAGATAGTTTGTAATTTTTGAAATACATTAAATTCAAAACTGAACTATTTAATTGTGCGGCAAATATATTAAAAGGGGTACTTGTTATTTTTGCGTACTTGTAAAAAAGGTGATTATAGTAATTTGCAGAATCAAATTGATTTAAGGCCGTAAAATTTAAATACAGCATATTATAATTTCCTGCTACAGCCCTATACTCCATTCTTTTTATCAAATGAACATTTGACTCACGAAAATATTGAAGTGATTTTTGAAAATCACGTGTTTCCTTTGCTATAAAACCTAAATTTTGATAAATATATCCGATTGCCTTAACCTCCGTATATTTATCATCCTCTAACGCTTCATTACAATATTTTAAAGCATTTGCGTAATCTTTTTTCTCTAAAAAGATACCACCGAGTTTATTCTTGTATTCTGATAAAAATGTTTTAGCGGGTAATGATTCCTCTATTTCAATGGCTTTCAAGATAGATTTAATAGATTTTTCACTATTGTTTTTTGCTACATATACAAAAGACATTCTAAAATATAATCTAGCTTCCTTTTGATATAACTTATTTTGATGCGCAATATCTTTTGCCTTTTCAAAATAAAATAAGGAAGAATCTAATTGAGAATTTATAAAATGATATATCCCTATCACTTCATATCCTCTAACCTCATATCTTTGAGTAGAACCAGTACTAGCAATTTGAATTAATTTATTGGCGTATTCCAAGGAAATTTTAGGATCTACATTAAAAGCACTTTTGCATATTTCCTCATAGACATTAGCTTTTGCAGTATCTTTAAGTGATTTAGATAGATGAATTAAGCTATCTAAATATCGTAAATTTTGACTTAGCGTGGTTTTAGAAAAAACACACAAAGAAAATATTAAAATTATCGCTGTTTTTAATTTCATATTACATTAAATCATCCAAACAGCTTGGCAAACACATCTTCCATTTTTGCAACTGCTATCACATCAATTTTAAATTGGCGAATATCCAAGCCCTTTAGGTTATATGAAGATATGTAAATTTTTTCAAAACCTAACTTTTGCGCTTCCGAAATTCTCTGTTCAATTCTGTTTACTGGACGAATTTCGCCTGTTAAACCTACCTCAGCTGCAAAACAAACATTTTGTGCAATCGGCAAATCTTCATTACTTGAAAGTACTGCGCATACCAATGCTAAATCAATTCCTGGGTCTTCTACTTTAATACCTCCTGCTATATTTATAAATACATCTTTAGCACCTAATCTAAATCCGCAACGTTTTTCAAGTACTGCCAACAACATCGACAATCGTCTTAAATCAAAACCAGTAGATGAACGCTGCGGAGTCCCATAAGCAGCACTACTTACCAAAGCTTGTGTTTCAATTAATAATGGACGATTGCCCTCTAATGTAGCAGCGATAGCTACTCCACTTGTTGGTTGATCTCGATTGGTAATTAATATCTCTGAAGGATTTAACACTTCCTTTAATCCATCTCCACTCATTTCATAAATACCCATTTCATTGGTGCTTCCAAAACGATTTTTAGTAGCACGTAACAAACGGTAAATATGATTTCTGTCTCCTTCAAATTGCAACACCGTATCTACCATGTGTTCCAATACTTTTGGTCCAGCCAAACTTCCTTCTTTAGTAATATGTCCAATCATAAATACTGGTACATTGGTCTCTTTAGCAAAACGTAAAAATTCAGCGGCGCATTCACGAACTTGACTTACACTCCCTGGACTACTATCTATATAACTTGTATGAATAGTTTGAATAGAATCGATGATGACTAATTGAGGCTCAATTTTTTCGATTTGCGTGAAAATATTTTGAGTGTTTGTTTCTTGTAAAATGAAGCAGCTCTCAGTAGTCATACCAATTCTCTCTGCACGCATTTTAATTTGCTGTTCACTTTCCTCTCCGCTTACATATAGCACTCGTAAATTTTTTAAGCGCAAAGCCAATTGCAACATCAAAGTGGATTTACCAATCCCTGGTTCTCCACCAAACAACACTAAACTTCCGGGAACCACTCCACCGCCCAACACTCTTGGCAATTCTTGTCCAGGTACCTGAATACGAGGATATTCTGCCAATCCAATTTCTTGTAATAACACAGATTGATTTGAACGATGATTCTCGCTTTTATTTGCCGAAAATAATTGCAATCTGTCGTTTTTAGTTTCTTTATGAATAACTTCTTCAACAAGGGTATTCCACTCGCCACAACTATTGCATTTACCAGCCCATTTGGCCGCTTGCGCTCCGCAACTTTGACAGAAATAAGATGTTTTTGTTTTTGACATGCTGTGTAATTTGATTTATCAAAATTACAGCATTTAGTAGCTATTGATTGCTACAAATTGTAGCTAAATATAATTAGGTTATTTTTTACACCAATTTTAAGGTATTCTTTTTGCCAATATGTTCAAAGTTCTCAGCAATCCAAGCGTCGCATGCTTTATAACCTAAATCTTTTAAATACATCATAAAATCCCAGCTTGTATTTAATTTAGACGATAAATTTAATTCGCTCAACTCATTATCGGCACTGATATTATGTAAGTATACTGGCTTTAAAACACCATCTAAGGTTATTCCTTTTTCCACTAACTCTTGCTTGAATTGAATTAATCTTAACTCTAACAATAAAGATGAATTAAAACTTAGTTCATTCACTCTATCTCTAATTTCTTCTATTTTTCCAGGAACTTCTTTAATGTTTTTTGGGTTGATCTGAATTAATAAAATATCATCTGTATCTTCTGTATGATCTATTAATGGCTGAATCAATGGGTTACCACTATAACCTCCATCCCAATAATATTGCCCGTCAATTTCAACAGCATCATACATATAAGGTAAACAGGCTGAAGCCAAAATAGCCTTTGCTGTAATTTCTTCATGACCAAAAATTCGTGCTTCGCAAGTTTTAACGTTAGTAGCGCACACAAATAATTTTGGAGGATTTAATTTATGTAGTTCGTCAAAATTAATTACTTCATTTAAAATTTTTTCAAGCGGATTGTATTGTAATGGATTTAACTGCTTAGGGGTAAAATTCTCGGTACTCATGCTAAACAATTTGTAACTAGGAGAAAAATCCATATTACCAGGACTCATCATTTTATCTATCCAGCTTGGCTGCAATGGAGACAATTTACCAGCCTCTGATATTTTATGCCAAAATTTTACAAGTGTATGCTTCGCTAAATTTTTTCCACCTTTTTTTAATCCATAAACAGTACACACTCCGTTCATAGCTCCTGCACTTGTTCCGCAAATACCGTCAATTTCTATGCGTTCATCATCCAACAATCTATCTATTACTCCCCATGTATATGCTCCATGAGCGCCTCCGCCTTGAAGAGCTAGATCAATTTTTTTTACCTTAGTCATAATTCTTTTTTTAGTACACAAACCTATTTCAAACTTACATAAAAAAGTAATAGAAATTATTTCTATAAGCTATTTACAAAAAAGAAAATAATAAAACTAAGGGTTTTATGCATTTAGATTTAGTATTCGATATCTAAATCGAAACGTTTTTTAAGTTCTAATAGCGCAGGATTTTTTTCGGCCATTAACTTAAATTTATCTGCTGGCTTATACGCTTTCACCTCACCAACAATTTCAGAAACTTTTATTTCTAATTGAGTTTGTTTATTATTTACTAATCTTCTCAACTCATCCAACATATCTTGCTTGATGCCAACCAACATTTCTTTTTGTACCTCGTTATTCAATTCAATCAAAATAGTTTTATCCATTAAACTTATTTTACTTGATGTTAACGTAGCATACAATTGCTTATTACCACTCTTTGCTTTTTCATCTGCAAATTGCTTTACGCAATTTAACACTCTTTCTTCTGTCAATTCAACATCAATGGTAGCTTGAGGTTCGGCAACAATATTAGCTTCTACAGCAATGGTTTGCGTTTTTTGTGCATTATCTTGTAATAAGAATTGAGATTTTATTTTTAACTCACTAAAACCAACAACAGGTTTAGAGCTTGTTTGAACGGTTGGTTGTCCGGTAAATTTAGCTACTGGTTGTGCTTGTTCAATAGCTTTAGGTTGAGGACTCTGAATTTCGAAACCCGAGTTTAACTCATTTTTTTTTTCCGCATCTTGCGGTGCGGCATTTAAATAGCTAATTTGCATTAGGGCCATTTCTACCTGCAATCGCTGGTTTTTAGCCGATTTGTAGTGGATGTCGCATTTATTAATAACTGCTAAAGATTTTAATAAAAACGGCGTTGGACACAATTGAGCTTGTTCGGCAAATCGTTTTTTTAAGGCTTCGCTTGCTTCAAGCAATTGAACCGTATATTGATCTTTACTAACTAATAAATTTCTTAAATGTTCTCCAAAGCCAATAATAAAATTATGTCCGTCAAAACCCTTTTTCAAAATCTCATCAAAAGTTACCATGACTTCTGGTAAACGACCATTTAAAGCTGCGTCGGTTAACTTAAAATAATATTCGTAATCAAGAACGTGTAGGTTTTCTACAACTGATTTATAGGTTAAATGGTTTCCAGTAAAGGTTACCATTTGATCAAAAATTGAACAAGCGTCACGCAAACCGCCATCTGCTTTTTGAGCAATAATTTGCAAAGCTTCTGGCTCAAAGGTTATATGTTCTGTATTAGCAATGTATTCTAATTGCTCTGTAATATCTTCGGCTTTAATTCGGTTAAAACTAAATACCTGACAACGAGATAAAATCGTTGGAATAATTTTATGTTTTTCGGTAGTTGCTAAAATAAACTTAGCATGTTTTGGTGGCTCTTCTAATGTTTTTAAAAATGCATTAAAAGCTGCATTAGATAACATGTGAACCTCATCAATCACATATACTTTATAATCGCCTAATTGTGGGGCAAAACGAACTTGATCTACTAAGTTTCTAATATCCTCCACTGAGTTATTGGAAGCCGCATCTAATTCGTAAACATTTAACGAGGCTCCTGAATTAAATGACAAGCATGATTCGCAAGCGTCACAAGCTTCTCCTTCTGGAGTTAAATTAGTACAGTTAATTGTTTTAGCAAAAATACGGGCACAAGTTGTTTTACCAACTCCACGAGGACCACAGAATAAATATGCTTGTGCAATTTTTCCGTTTTTTATCGCTTGTTTTAAAGTATTGGTAATATGGCTTTGACCAACCACTGTGTTAAAGTGTTGGGGGCGATATTTTCGGGCCGATACTATAAAATCATCCATAATTGAGGTAAATTTAAGCTTTATATCCCCATAAAAAAGGTTAAATTATTAACTGTTTGTGAATAAGTCGATATATTTGGTTGAATCTTAATTTAGTTTGATTCTGAAAAAAAACAATCACATATTTCTATTTTTCCTTTTTCTTTTATCTCTTAAAGGACTTAGTCAAAACATCATAAAAGGAATCGTCACAGAACCCGACAGCATAACTCCAATGCCATTTGTGTATGTTATTAATTCTCAAACTGGTCAAGGACAGATGAGTGATGGCAATGGAAAATTTACCGTAATTGCTAGCGAAAAAGATTCCATTATTTTTTCGTTTGTTGGCTATGTTCGATTAAAAGTACCTGCAAGTAAACTTTACAAGGGTATTTACAAAGAATGTAAAGTGGTAATGCAGGAAATGGCCTACAAACTTAACCAAGTAATTGTAAGCGATTTTAAATTAAAACCTTACGAAAAAGACTATATGAAGCGAGTGATTGATGGCTCAAAAACAAGAGTTGTCAATGCGATGGAAAGTCCAATTTCAGCTTTATACATGCAGTATAGCCAAAAAGGAAAAGAGCAACGTAAACTCGCAAAAATATTTGAAGATATATTTGAACAAGAAGAAGTCGCTAAAAAATTTAACGCTGAAACTTTGAGAAAATTAACTGGAGATGAAACTATTGATTTTGAAAGATTTAGAAAATACTGTTACTATTTAAGCAACGACTATATTATCAATCATAACGGCTATGAATTATACGACCGTGTAATGGATTGCTATTATAGATGGAAAGAAGAGAAGAGATAATTTTAAATTATTTTCTCAATTGCTTTTGGAAAATATTCAAACTCTAAGTTTCTAATTTTAGCAGATAAAGTTTCTGGCGTATCCTCTGACGAAACTTCACACTTTGCTTGCAAAATAACTTCTCCTTTATCATACTCTTCATTTACATAATGAATGGTAATGCCACTTTCTATTTCTTTATTTTCAATAACCGCTTTATGCACATTCATGCCATGCATCCCTTTTCCTCCATACTTAGGCAATAAAGAAGGATGAATATTGATAATTTGATTTGGAAAGGCTTTAACAAATGCTTCAGGAATTTTTAAAAGAAAGCCAGCTAAAACAATCAAATCAATATTTTCTGTTTTTAAAAATTCAATGATTTTATCTGTATACTCGTTTAATGCTGTTTTGCTAATAATCTGAACATTTTTTTTATACTTCTCTGCTCGTTCAATAATACCGGCTGTATCGGAATTAGTAACAACTAATTTAAATTTCACTCTTTTATCATTATTAAAATAATTAAAAAGATTTTCAGCATTAGTACCTTCCCCTGAAGCAAATATGGCTATGTTTTTCATACGTATAGTTTAGTGTTTTTGTGGTCGTATGGTATAGCCTGTTTAATTTTAGTGTTTTGACGTTGTTGCAAACAAAGCTATTTCATTGATGCGAAAATACACTTTTTATAAAAACAAAAAAGCCCTACTAATTACTTAGTAGGGCTTTAATTTAGTTTGTTACTTTAATTTGTATTAGTTTGTCTAATAACAGTAACATGTCCTACATAAGGATGTTTATTTCCTTGTAAATCAGTGACCATTAATTTGTAAATATAAACACCTTGCGGAGCTGGTTTAGAGCCACCTTTTACAGAGCCATCCCAACCTTTTCTGAAGTTGTTACTTGTAAAGATATTCTCTCCCCATCTGTCAAAAATATCCATACGGTAATCATCTTCATTAATACCAACTCCCATAGGTTGGAACATATCATTCTTGCCATTTGCATCTGGAGTGAATGCATTAGGAATGTAAAGAGCGAAATCTGGAGTAATTTCTATAATTACCGTAGCAGTGTCTTTACAGCCGTATGAAGAAGTTGCAATTAAATTCACATTATAAACACCAGCATTATTATAGTAATGACTTGGATTAACAACCATTGAGTTATTTAAACCTGATGGAGCTGATGGATCTCCAAAATCCCAATAATAACCAGCTGCACCTTGCGACGTATTTGTAAAATCAATATTCGGATCTAAAATACTAGTCGTTTGAGGTGTAGCGAAGAAGGATGCAATAGGCTGTTTATGAATAATAATATAATCCGTTTTTGTCAACGAATTCACACAACCTGTTACCGTATTTGTAATGTTTACAGTCACATCTAATGAATCTGCAGTTATGTAATTATAGCATATTGGATTTCCTGTTCCCATTGCATCTTTATTGTCACTTATCCAATCATAATTATAACTACCTGCTGCTCCTGCTGTAGCTGTAAAACAAATTGAAGCAGGCGCACAAGCTTCAAGCACATTAGCTGTAAAAGTTACTGTAGGTAATGGATTAGCAATCACTGTAAATATAGCTGTTGCATTAGGAATCGTACAACCATCGCTTACTGTAAGCGCTACTGTATTTGTTGTTTGAACAGTTGGTGCATTACCAATTACCATGGTTGAATTTGTATTAGCTGCAACTGGATTCCATACATAATTATAAGGGCCGCCATTACCTGCACTTGTCATTGTTGGAATTAATATGCCTGCTTTACCATGACATATTTCAACAGAGTGCCCTGTCACAATTAATTGAGGTGTTACATTCACCGTAATTACTTTTGGAGCAGGAGAACATCCATTCACATCACTTACGGCAACTGTATATGAAGTTGTAACCGTTGGATTTACCGTATGAGGTCCACCTCCAGTAAATGGATTTGGTGTCCATGTATATGAATATGCAGGAGAACCACTTTGTCCAGATGCATTTAATTGAGTGCTTTGTCCATAACAAATAGTTGGGTCAGGGCTCACAATTAATACAAGTAATCCAGGCTGTGTCACATTTATTTGTTGAGATGTTGCACAACCATAACTATCTGTTAATGTAGCGGTATAAGCACCTTGAGCAATACCCGCAACACTTTGCGTTAACGCTGCAGTAGTTATTGTTTGTGATATTGGACTTGACCATACTACTGTATAAGGAGCTGTACCAGATGAATAATTTAATGTAATGTCACCATTTGACAATCCAAAACAAGTTGGTTTTGTAACAACTGGACTTGAGAAAATTGGACTTGGTGCATCAACTACACTTACTGTTTGAGTAATAGAGCAACCATTTAAATCTGTAATTACACATTGCCAGTTACTACCCGGAGCCATATTTGTAGCAACTACACCTTGTTGCGCAGGAGCTGTATTCCAGTTTAATGTATAAGTTGGAGTACCGCCACCAACTGTTACAGTTGCAGAACCATTAGCTATGCCGCACTTAGCTGGCAATGAAGTATACGTTGAAGTTAAGGCAGATGGTTCTAAAATTGTAAAGTTTGCTGTTATTGAACATGTTCTAGAATCTACAACGGTTAAAGAGTAGCCACCTGCTGGTAAGCTTCCTATAACTCCACTGTTTCCAGATTGAGCAGGATTCCAAGAATAAGTATATCCTGGCGTTCCGCCTTGAACAGTTGTTGATATTTGACCATTACTTCCTCCAAAACAAGAGATGTTTGTAAAGCTAGATGCAGACATTACTAATGCTTGAGGTTGAGCAATAACAACAGAAGAAGATGTTACACATCCATTACCATCCGTTACAACACCTGTATAAGTATTAGAAGGAACACTCACTAATATAGATGATGTTTGCCCACTCGGTGTCCAAGAATAACTATAAGGAGTTGTTCCACCATTAACCAACATAGTTGCTTCTCCATTACTTAATCCATTACAAGTTACATTTGAGAAACTACCAATAGCACTTACTAATTGTGTTGGCTCTGTAATTGTTACCGAAGCAGTTCCTACACAACCCGCAGCATCTAATACTGTAATGTTATGAGTTCCTGCATTAAAGTTAGACACGTTTTGAGTTGTTTGTCCTGATGACCAAGAAACAGAATAACTAGGAACACCACCTGTAATATTAGTTGTAGCCGCTCCATTGTTACCGTTAAAACAACTTACATTAGTTTGACTAGTCACCGTAACAACTGGTCCTGCTACGTCATTTACTAATCCACTTGCTGAAGCAACACAACCATTTGCATCAGTAACAGTAAATGAATACGCACCTGAAATAACATTATTATTACACAATGTATTTACTGCATTACTCCATAAATAAGTTAATGGCGATGTACCACCTCCAACTACCGCACAAGTTTTACCATTACTTTGTCCACAGTTTGAATTTGTAGCAGAAGTAACAGCCGTTAATAATGCTGGCTCTGTTAAAGTAAATGTTAATACTGTAGGACAAGCACCATTTGAAGTGATAGTTACAGTTTGACCACCTGCACATAAATTATTAACTGAGTTACCTGATTGTAAGCCTGGCTGCCATAAGAATGTAGTTGTTCCAGCTCCTCCCGAAAATGCAATATTCGCAGTTCCATCACAAGCTCCATTACATTTAACATCAGCAGTAGTTAATGTTGTTGCTAAAGGTGCTGGCTCTAAAATGGTTGCATTAGTAGTTACCGAACAGCCTAATGCATCAGATACTGTAACAGAATAAACACCTGCCGGTAAATTATTTGCATTGGCACTATTACCATTTGTTGCAGCAGCACCAGTCCAAACATACGAATATGAAGGAGTACCTCCCGCTGGGGCAACAACAGCAAAACCATTATTACCTCCATTACATGTTACACTTCCTGTAGAAGAAATACTTGCTGTTAATACTGGAGGTTCTGTGATTGTAACTATCGCGCTTGCCGTACATGTATTTTGATCAGTTGCAATCATTGTATAAGTACCAGCACATAAACCAGTAGCTGTTTGAGCAGAAATAGGACTTGAACCTCCTACCCAGAAATAATCAACAACACCTACTCCATTTGTACTAGTGGCAACTGCTAATCCATTACATGCGCCAAAACAAGAAACATTAGTAGATGTAATACTGGCTGCCATTGCTGGCGGATTTACTAAAGTCATACTAGATGTTGCAACACAACCGTTTCCATCAATAACTGTTAAGCCATAGTTTCCAGCCGCAATAGGATTACTAGTAGGATTGTTTCCTCCTAAACCAGTCCATGTATAAGTATAGGTTGGTGTTCCTCCTAAAGCTGCTGCAATACCAAAACCATTAGCTGCACCAAAACATTTAGGATCAGTTGGAATAATAGAAACTGTTAATTGAGTTGGCTCTGTGATACTAACGCTAGTAGATGAAACGCAACCTGCTTGGTCGGTTACCGATACTGTATATATTTGAGCTGATAAGTTGGGGGCAATAGAAGAAACGTTACCATTACTCCAAGAATAAATATAAGGACTCACGCCTCCAGATACAGAAGTAGTTGCCACACCGTTATTTCCGCCAAAACAACTTACATTTGTTTGACTTGTTACACTAATAACAGGTCCCGCTGTATTAGGAATAGTTGCGGATACAACTTCAATACAGTTATTTGCATCCTGAACCTGAATAGTATAAGTTCCTGCTAATAAAGAGCCTTGAGATGGAGAGTTAGCTCCAGAACTCCATGTATAAGTATATGCGCCTGGCGCACCACCAGAAGCAATAACAGTTGCTGAACCATTAGCTTGATTACAATTTGCAGAAGTAACCGTTGATGTTAAAGTAATAGATGTAGGTTGTGTTACAGAAATCGTTGGAGAAATCGTACAACCATTTGCATCGGTAATATCACAAGTATAAGTTCCTATGGCCACATTTGCAACAGTAGATAAAGTACTTGGAATACTTGCCCATAAATACGTATAAGGTGCTGTTCCGCCAGTACCCGCAGCAGAAACAGTTCCTGTTGAAGTTCCATAACATTTCACGTTATTAGAATTCATAATGGCTGTTAATGTAGATGGCTGAGTAACAGTTCCTGAAATATATGCCTTACAACCATAAGTATCAGTAATTTCACAAGTATAAACTGTTGGCGCTAAATTAATTGCTGTTGCAACTGTTTGTCCACTTGGAGTCCAAGAATACGTAAATGGAGCTGAACCACCAATCATACTTGCGGTTAAACTTCCATCATTAGCGCCATTACATGTTACGTTAGATAAAGCTGTAATTGTTGCAGCTCCACCAGGTGTGGTTCCTATAACTGCTTGACCAGTAATAGAACAACCATTTACATCTGTTGCTGTAACAGAATATGTTCCTGCTACAACACTATTTGACGTCGCAGAAGCTCCGCCTCCACCTGTCCATGTATATGTGTATATTGGCGTTCCTCCTGTTACTGTAGTTGTAGCTACACCATTTGCAGCAGTACAATTAGCGTTTTGAGTTGCTATTTGAATTGCTAAAGCTGTTGGTTGATTTACCTGAACAGTTTGAGTGGCGATACAGCCATTGAAATCCTGAATAGAAACATTATATATGTTAGCTCCAACCGCAGTATAACTACTTGAAGCTTGATATGGAGCACCGTTTAAAGAATATTGATAAGGGCTTGTCCCGCCAGAACCAGCTATGTTAATTGTTCCAGTTGAAGCACCGAAACATTTAGCTGGAATTGATGTTGGAGTTAATGCTACCTGTGTTGGTTCTGTAATTATAACTGTTGTTGTTACAGTACATCCTGCATTATCTTTTGTAATAACTGTATATGTACCTGCTATTAAACCAGTAAATATTCCAGTTCCATTACTTTGAAAAGGAGCAGTTAATGTATATGTGTAAGGAGCCCCACTTCCTGCAGCACCAACAATTGTAAATCCTCCATTAGATCCACCAAAACAAGATGTATTAGTTGTACTTGGGATTGATGCTGTTGGACTACCGTTATTTAACACATTGTATGTAACCGTTAAAGTACAAGAATTTGCATCTTTAATTGTTACTGTATGCGTTCCTGCCGTTAATCCAGTTGTTGAAGCTCCCGTTACAAAGGTAGCTCCTCCATCAAATGAATATTGATATGGAGCCGTACCACCAGTTACACCTGTAACTGTTGAAGTTCCATTTGCTGATCCACAACTTGCATTACTTGTTGTAACCGTTGCTGTAGCTGGACCAGTAGTTGTACCTATATTAAATGTTGTAGAAAATAAACAACCATTAAAATCACTAACAGTTACTGTATGTGTACCTGCTGCTAAACCTCCAGTTAAACTACTTGTTGAAACGGCATCCACACTAAAAGAATAAGCCGCTGTTCCACCTGTAACACCAGTAACATTATAAGTTCCATTTGATAAACCGCAACCCGCTAAGGTTGTTGTTCCTGTAATGGCAGTTGGCCCTGGTATATTTGTAATTGTTAATGTTCTTGTTAATACACATCCATTAAAATCAGTAACATTTAATGTATAAGTTCCTGCAGAAACTGCACTTAAAACACTAGATATAGAACCACTACTCCAGTTGTAAGTATAAGCTGGAGTTCCGCCTGCTACTGTAACCGTGCCTGAACCATTAGCATTACCACAAGTTGCCGGAGTTAAAGTAGATGTTAATGTTAATGACGTTGGTTGAGTCACTGTAACACTTTGTGTAATTGAGCAACCATTAAAATCTGTTTGAGTAACCGAGTATGTACCTGCAGCTACGTTATTTACTGTTGCTGTTGACGCCGATAAAGCTGGCCATGAATAAGTATAAGGGCCTACTCCACCTCCACCAGAAGCAGAAACAGTTCCTGTTGAAGCACCAAAACAATTAGCTGGCAATGAAGAAACTGTTAGGGTAACAACAGGAGGTTGAGTTAATATTACAGATGCAGTTGTTGTACAACCTAAATTATCGCCAATCGTCACATTATATGAACCTGCTGGCAATCCTGTAAAAACACCCGTTCCATTTGTTTGAGCTGGAGATGTTAACGAGTATGTATATGGAGATGTACCTCCAGATGGAGTTACAGTAAAACTACCTGTACTTCCTCCAAAACAATTGACGTTGATAGAATTTGTAACAGAAGCAGTTGGTCCACTATTATTTAATACATTGTATGTTACCGTTAAAGTACAAGAGTTTGCATCTCTAATAGTTACAGAGTATGTGCCTGCAACCATTCCGGAAGCTGTCGTTCCAGCTCCAAATGCACCTCCATTAAACGAATATTGATATGGTGGTAATCCACCAGTAACCGAAGTTACTGTTGCAGATCCATTAGCGCTACCACAGCTTGCATTTGCCGTAACAATATTAGCTGATGTTGGACCATTTGCTGTATTAATAACAAATGTTGTACTAAATAAACAACCGTTTACATCTCTTACGGTTATAGTATGTGTGCCAGCTGATAAGCCAGTAGTTAAACTAGATGTTGCAACTGCATCTACACTATATGAATAAGCTGGAGTTCCACCAGTTACACCTGTAATATTATAAGTACCATTACTTAAATTACAACCAGCTAAAGTTGTTGTTCCTGTAATAGCAGTTGGACCTGGAATATTTGTAATGGCAACCGTTCTTGTTAACACACATCCGTTAAAGTCGGTTACTGTTAACGTATATGTTCCTGCTGATGCGCCTGATAAAACATTTGTTAATCCGCTATTGCTCCAGTTATAATTGTAAGGAGATGTTCCTCCTGAAACCGTAACTGTTCCTGAACCATTTGCATTACCGCAAGTTGCAGGAGTTAATGTAGAAGTTAATGTTAATGACGTTGGTTGAGTCACTGTAACTGTTTGATTAATTGGACACAAATTAGCATCTCTAATTGTTACAGTATAAGTACCAGCTGTCACTCCTCCCACAGTTGCTAACGTGCTACTACCTAAAGCAGGCCATAAATATGTATAAGGACCAACTCCGCCAGATCCGCCAGCAGAAACTGTTCCTGTTGAATTGCCAAAACAATTTACTGGAAGTGATGTAACTGTTCCTGTAACTGGTGTAGGCTGTGTTAATGTTGCTGTTACTGTTGCTGTACAGCCAGCATTATCTCTAACCGTTACACTAAATGTTCCTGCGGGGAGTCCTGTAAAAGAACCTGTAGTATTTGTTTGGGTTGGAGATGTTAAAGTATAGGTAAATGGTGCTGTTCCTCCTGACGGAGTAATAGCCAAACTTCCTGTTGATGCTCCATTACATAGAATATTTAAAGAACTTGTAACAGCAGTTGTAGGAGCAGCATTACTTAAAACATTATATGTAGCAGTAATCGTACAAGAATTTGCATCTCTAACTACTACAGTATGGGTTCCTGCTGACAACCCTGTAGTATTCGACGTTGTTCCAAAAGCACTACCATCGAATGAAAAACTATAAGTTGGGGTACCGCCCACAATTGCCGAAACTGTTGACGTTCCGTTTGAGGATCCACAACTAGCATTTGTTGTTGTTACAGAAAAACTAGTTGGACCGTTAGCCGAACCAATAGCAAAAGTTCTTGTAAATACACATCCATTGATATCTCTCACGGTAATAGAATGCGTTCCTGCAGCCAATCCAGAAGTTAAACTCCCTGTAGCAACTCCATTAACACTATATGTATAAGCTGGTGTACCGCCTGTAACTCCAGTAACATTAAATGTTCCGTTATTAGTATTACAACTTGCTTGAGTAGTTGTTCCAGCTATAGCAGTTGGCCCAGAAGTATTAATAATAACAACATTTTTAGTAAACGTACAACCGTTTGCATCTCTTACCAATAATGTATAAGTTCCTGCAGCTAGTCCAGTTGCTAAAGTTGGAGTAGAAACTCCATTTAATGAATATGTGTAAGCCGCTGTTCCTCCAGTAACACCGGTTATCGAAAAGCTTCCATTACTTAAACCACAAGTTGCACTTGTAGTTGGCGTTGTAATTGCAGTTGGGCCAGGAGTCATTGTTAAAGTAGCAGAAACAGTAAACGTACAACCAAAGTTATTTGTTAATGTAATAACTGGCGTTCCTGCTCCAAGCCCTGTAACTGTTTGACCAGAAACCGAACCTAAACTACTTGCAAAACTAGAAATTGTTTGCCCTCCACTTGATGTATTATTAATCACAACAACACCATTATTATTTCCACATGTAGGGTTTGTAAACGAAAGAGTAGCGGATGGATTAGGACGAACCGTAACACTTACAACTGCAGTCGCTGGAGGACAACCCCCTGAACCAGGCACTGTATATGTATAATTATAAGACCCCGCTGCCAAACCCGCTGGATTAAAAGTACCTAAATTACCACCTGTTAAAGCTGGTGCCGGCCCAGTCCAAGTTCCTGTTGTTGAAACTCCAGCTCCCAACAACCCAAATAAATTTGTAGATCCTACCGAATTACAAACTGCTAGAGTATTACTCACACCTGCATAAGGACCAGGGGTTACAGTTACACATCTTACAGTTGTATAACTACATCCAAAATTATCTACTGCGGTTAACGTATAACATTTTGTACCTGTAGACGTTGGAGTAATGACTGCATTGTTTCCAGAAGTTGAAGTAATATTTGCTCCTGACCAAGTTTGAGAAACTATTGATGGAGTAAATGATTGCGATGCTGGAACGGCCGCTGTAAAGTTAACATCCCAGCCAAAAATATATCCATCATCTGCTGCTAAGTTATCTGTTACTTTAATACACCACCCTCCATTTAAAGGGCAGCCAATTAAACCTGAAAAACTACCAGCTGGAGAATAAGTCCCAGCAGCAATTGAAGGTCCTGCTGGACTACCAGAAGTGACAGTAGAGCCCGCTGTTAATAAAGAAGTGCCAGACATTGCAAAGCAATAATTAGATCCTGTACCAGGACCACCAGTTGTATTATCAATTGGGTTTCCTAAATAAGTGCCACCTCCACCTTGAGCATACGTTTTTAAAGGAACCGTTTGACCGTTGGGACAAATAATTTCTAATTGCAAATCTCCCAAAAAGGAATGCTCCATGTTAATACAAATATTTGCTATATCATTTATTGAGGTTACAGTCTGTCCAGAACTATAACAATCTACTGTAATACAAGTGTTATAAGAAGTACCTGAACCATCAGGTAAAAATGTTGTCCCTGCGATGGGTGGTGTACAGTTAGCAACAAAAGGGGTTGGTGTAACAGAACCTATTAATGTTGCTGACTGACCTAAACATATAGATGTTGTACTAGTTGTGGTTGCAGAAAATGAAGGCGTTGTTGCTACTTGAACTATTTGATTAATTTTATTATAATTTATACAACCTGCTTTATTGATATTTAAATTAACAGCATAAACACCAGGGTTTGCATAAGTAGTTGTTGCCGAAGCACCTGAACCAGTTTGTCCGTTATCAAAATTCCATGAATATGTTGCACCTACACTACTACCTGAAGAAAATGTACCGCTACCATTAAACGTAACTGAAGCTCCTTGACAAACTTTTATGACTCCTCCTACAGGAGCTGGTGTTGAGCTATTAAATACAGCATTAATAGTTTCACAAGGTGTAATACAAGAAATAGTTGCAGCCCAACCAGCTTGATTAACGCTTCCATCTGATGTAAAACGAATAGTAATACAACCCGAAGTATTAGTTGCAGTGGCCTGAACGTTACCAATTGGGGTTAAGGTTCCTGAATAGGTTCCTAATGTTGGAGCTGCAGTCGTAGGTCCATCATAAATATACATGAAATCATAATTATTTTCTACGGTAAAAGACGTAAATAATAAATTTAACTTTGTCCCAGGAGTTCCAGGACAAATTGTTACCGTATAAGATTGACTCGCACCATACGTTCCAGCATTACCCCCCGAATCATAAAAGGTTCCAGAACAAGTAGTGATTGATGTATTTGCTGAAGGAGAATAAGTTTGTGCTGATATTACGACAGCGAAAATTAAAAATAAAAATGTAAAAATGTTCTTCATTGTTATGAGTGTTTTTTAATATCTAATGTAAAAGAGATCTATTTTTGTTTTTGAGAATCAATAACTATCAAATAATCTGTGTTATCAATTCTATAGATCTGAATCTCTGTGGTAAAAAAATTCAAACTATATTTTAAAGGATTAAACGTATTAATATCAAACACTGCATCTCTTGTTAAATTTGGATTGTACTTATTTAATAATGGAACTGAAGACAGTTTAATATATTTATCTTCTCCAACTATTGGAGATTCAATTAACTTAATTCTATTATCTAATAAATCTGTTAATAGACTTAATCTTTCAGGATCATTTTGGAAAATTTCTTGGGTTTTTTCACCATAAACTTCTGTTATTTTAGGATTAATCTGTTGACTAAAAGAATTATTAATGTTTGCGAAACACACAACCAAAACCGTCAAAAAACTATAAAAAGTATTTTTCATAAAAAAGGGATAATATTTATTATAAATATATGGCAAATGTTAAAAAATTAACATTTTTTTAATAATTTAAAGTTGTATTTCACTCGTCCAATAGGTCTTTTTAGAACACACAAAACACCTAAACTAGTTTAGACGACGTCTGATTAATATGTTATGCTAAGAAATTAATCCATAACCTAAATTTTACAAAAATCATATAAATAAAAAAGCTCTACTAAGACTGTTAGTAGAGCTTTAAATAGAAAAAGTGGTGTTTTAGTTGTTATTTTCTCTAATCACTGTTACGTGTCCAACAAAAGGATGTTTACCTCCTTGCAAATCTCTAACAGAAATTTTATAAGTATAAACACCTTGAGGAGCTAACTTAGAATTTCCCTTAACTGATCCATCCCAGCCCTTTCTAAAGTCATTGCTTGTGAAAATATTTTCGCCCCATCTGTCAAAAATATCCATTCTGTAATTCTCTTCATCAATCCCTACTCCTAAAGGTTGAAAAACATCATTTAATCCATTACCATCTGGTGTAAAAGTATTAGGTATATAAATCGCAAAGTCTGGAGTTATCTCAACCACAATATTTGCAGTATCCTTACATCCTTTTATAGAAGTGGCAATTAAATGCACTGAATAAGGGCCAACATATGTATAAGCATGACTAGGATTTACAGCAGTGGAATTATTAGAACCATTTATTGAGGCAGGATCTCCAAAATCCCAATAATAATTATTAGCACCTTGTGATGTATTTATAAAATTAATATTAGGATCTAGAATAGATGTTTTTGCAGGATCTGCATAAAAAGATGCAACTGGTTGAGCAAATACTTCAATGTAATTTGCTTTCGTTAAAGTATTTGAACAACCCGTGTTTGGATTACTAACTACTAAAGTAATAGAATAGAACCCTTCGTCTACAAAAGTTCCTGCATAGGGATTACCTTGTCCTAAGGGTCCTTTATCGCTTGTCCAAGTGAACATATCATTTGCTCCATCAGAAGTTCCTGTTAAAGTAACTGTTAAAGGAGCGCATCCTGATAAAGGGTTTGCTGTAAAACTAATAACAGGCAGTGGATTCACATTTACTGTAAACACAGCTGTTCCAGAAGGAATTGTACATCCATCATCTACTGTTACAGTATATTGATTTGGCGATGGTAATGTAGCAGTAACTAAAACACTACTTGTAGTTGCTGCAATTGCTGTTACTCCATTACTCCAAACAAAATTATAAGGACCTCCATTACCAGCACTAGTCATTGTAGGGGTTAAAACTGCTGTTTCTCCAACACATTTAGTAATCGCTAATCCACTCATCGTTAACTGTGGGGTTACAGCCACCGTAATTACTTGAGAAGACGTTGTGCATCCATTAGCATCAGTTGCAAAAACGTTATAAGACGTAGATGTTGTTGGGTTAACCGTAATTGGACCTCCTCCTGTTAATGTATTTGGTGTCCAAGAATACGTGTAACCTGGTGTGCCGCCATTTCCTGAAGCACTAATTTGCGTGGATTGTCCATAACAAATAGTTACGTTAGCTGATGGCACTAGCGCTAGAGGGCTAGGTTGAACCACATTTATTGGCATTGTAGAAGAACATCCATAATTATCTACTACTGTTACATTATATAAACCTCCTGCCACACCAGAAACACTTTGCGTTAATACTGATGTTGTAACTGTTTGTGAAATAGGATTTGACCAATTAACTGTATAAGGCGCTGTTCCAGGAGAATAATTTACTGTAACTGTTCCATTTGATAACCCAAAACATGTTGGAGGGTTTACACTAAATCCTGAAATACTAACTGGGACAGGATTAGCAACTGATACTGTTTGCGTAATCGAACATCCTTTTGCATCTGTAATAACAGCCAGCCAGTTATTTCCTGGAGACATATTAGTAGCTATTAATCCATTTTGTGCCGGCGCCGTATTCCAACTTACAGAATAAGTAGGTGTACCTCCTCCTACTGAAACAGTGGCCGAACCGTTAGCGTTTCCACAAGTTGCAGGCAACGATGTGTATGTAGATGTTAATGCAGATGGCTCTAATATGGTGAAGTTAATATTCGCAGGACAATTATTCGCATCTGTTAAGGATAAGGAATATCCTCCTGCTGTTAAGCCACTTAAAAAAGGACCAGGGTTAGCTTGAGCTGGTGTCCAAGTATAGCTGTAAACAGGAGTTCCTCCTTGGATTGTAGTAGATATTTGTCCGTTATTGCCTCCGAAACAAGATACATTCGTAAAACTTGAAGCAGATATAACTAAAGCTTGAGGTTGAGTAATAGTAACTTGTTGTGATGTTGAACAACCGTTTCCATCAATAACATTACATGTATATGTATTTGCACCAACACCAACCATTACTGAAGATGTTTGAACTCCTGGCGTCCAAGTATATGAATAATTTGGAGTACCTCCATTTACTAAAATAGTAGCTCCTCCATTGGTTTGCCCGAAACAAGCAACATTAGTTGAACTTCCAATAGCACTTACTAATTGAGCTGGCTGAGTAATAGTTACTGATGCAGAACCTACGCATCCAGCAGCATCTGTTACCGTGATATTTTGTAAGCCTGCTGCGAAGTTAGAAACATTTTGTGTTGTATAAGATGTTCCAGACCATAAGAAAGAATAAGGGGTTACACCACCTGTTACATTGGTTGTAGCTGCTCCATTATTTCCTGCAAAACAACTGACATTTGTTGAACTAGTGATTGAAACAACTGGTCCAGCTATATCATTTACTAAAGCACTTGCATTTATTACACATCCATTAGCATCGGTTACAGTTGATGTATATGCTCCAGCCAATAAATTACTTGAACATAAAGACGTGGTTCCATTACTCCATAAATTATTATATGGAGTTGTTCCTCCACCAATAGTTACACAAACTTTTCCATTTGCCTGACCACAGTTTGAATTTGTTGCTGTTGTTACAGCAGTTAAAGCAGCTGGCTCAGTTAATGTAAATGTAATAGCGGTTGTACATGAACCATTTGATGTAATAGTAACCGTTTGAATTCCTACGCATAAATTATTAACAGAGTTACCCGATTGTAAACCTGGTTGCCATAAAAATGTAGGTATACCTACACCACCAGCAAAAGCAACATTTCCTGTTCCATCACAAGCTCCATTACACTTCACATTAGTGGTTGTTAATGTTGTTGTAAATGCTGATGGTTGAATAATTGTTGCTGTAGCTGAAGCAGTACATCCATTTGCATCTGCTACTGTTGCAATATAAGTCCCTGCTGTTAATGAACTAGCTGTTGCCGAATTGCCTCCGTTTGGAGACCATGTATAAGTATGGGTTCCTGTTCCTCCTGAAGGTGTTACAACTGCAAAACCATTGTTTCCGCCAAAACATGTTACACTTCCTGTTGATGTGATATTAGCAGTGACTTGTGTTGGTTGAGTAATAATTACCTGCGCTGTTGCCGTACAGCTATTTTGATCTGTAGCAAGCATTGTATAAGTTGTTGCACACGCACCAGTTAATGTTTGAGATGTAATTGCACTTGCTCCACCTGTCCAAACATAACTCACGGCTCCAACTGCATTTGTAGTAGATGCTATTGCTAAACCATTACAAGCATTAAAACATGTTACATTAGTTGATGTGATACTAGCAGCCATCGCTGGAGGATTTGTTAAAACCATACTAGAGGTAATTACACAACCGTTACCATCAGTAACTGTTAAACCATAATTACCTGCGCCTAAAGGAGTTGTTGTAGCAGAGTTTCCTCCAGATGTCCAAGCATAAGAGTAACTAGGAGTTCCTCCCAATGCTGCTGCAATCCCAAAACCATTAGTTGCACCAAAACATTTTGGATTAGTTGGTGATATAGTAACAGTTAACGCTGTTGGTTGAGAAATGTTTACACTTGTTGATGTAACACAGCCAGCCGCATCTGTTGCAGAAACTGTATATAAACCTGCTGTTAAATTTGTTGCGTTTGAGGTTACTTGACCATTGCTCCAAGAATAAATATATGGAGTTACACCACCAGAAACGGAAGTAGTTGCTGCTCCATTATTTCCATTAAAACAACTCACATTTATTTGACTTGTGACGCTAATACTTGGACCTGCTGTGTTTGGAATAGTGACAGCTAAAGTTTGTAAACAGTTATTTGCATCTTTTACTTCAACTGTATATGTATTTGCCACAACACCTCCCTGAACAGTAGATGTTGATCCTGCACTCCATGTTTGTGTATAAACTGGTGTACCTCCCGAAATACTTATCGTAGCAGAACCATTTGCTTGTCCACAATTTGCAGCAGTTACAGATGATGTTAATGTAATTGATGTTGGTTGCGTTACAGATATAGTAGATGTAATAGAGCAGTTATTTGCATCAGTAATTACACAAGAATAAGTGCCAATAGCCACATTTGGAACTGTAGATAAAGTACTTGCTAAAGTTGGCCATAAATAAGTATAAGGTCCTGTGCCCCCTGTTCCTGAAGCTGAAACTGTTCCAGTTGGGGTATTAAAACATTTCACATTATTCGAATTCATGATAGAAGTAAGAACTGGAGGTTGAGTAATTGTTCCAACTGCTGTTGATTTACATCCGTAAAAATCTGTAATTGTACAAGAATAAGTTCCTGGACATAAATTTATAGCCGTAGCATTTGTTTGAGTTCCTGGAGACCATGAATAGGTGAATGGCGCTGTTCCACCAGTCATGCCAGCAGTTAAACTACCATTGCACAATCCATTACATGTTACATTTGTTGAACCTGTTATAGAAGCAGTACCTCCTAACGTTACACCAATTGCCACTGGGCTAGAAATAATACAACCATTTGCATCTGTTGCTGTAACAGTATAATTACCTGTTGCTACACTATTAGATGTTGCAGCTGCACCTCCAGTTGGAGTCCAACTATAAGTAATTGTTCCTGTTCCTCCAGAAACACTAGCTGTTCCAAAACCATTAGATGCAGTACAGTTTGCATTTTGTGTTGTTACAGAAATAGTTAATGCCGTTGGCTGTGTAACTGTTACGGTTTGAGTAGCAATACATCCATTTGCATCTTTTATTCCCATTAAATATGTTCCTGCTGATTGATTCGCAAACACCGTTGATGATTGATAAGTAGCGCTTCCATTTAAATTATATGAATAAGTAGGGGTACCTCCCGATCCAGCAACATTGATAGTTCCTGTTGCTGTGCCAAAGCATTTTACTGGTTGAGATGTAGGTGTAATAACTACTTGAGTTGGTTGAGTAATTGTAACTGTTGTTGTTGCAATACAACCTGCTACATCCTTCACTGAAATATTATATGTTCCTGCTGGTAAGCCTGAAAATTGTCCTGTACCATTTGTTTGCAAAGGTGCAGTAAGTGAATATGTAAAAGGTGCTCCTGCTCCTCCTGTTGGGATAGCTACCGTACATGATCCATTTGATAATCCAAAACATGTAACGTTTGAAAAACTAGCAATAGATGTTGTAGGACTTCCTAAGCTAATCACATTATAGGTTACTGCTAATGTACAGGTATTAACATCTTTAATAATAACTGTATGGGTTCCTGCAGCTAAACCAGTAGTTGTTGAGCTTGCTGTAAATGCGCCTCCATCATATGAGTAACTATAAGTTGGTACTCCTCCAGTTACAGCGGATACTGTAGCTGTTCCATTTGATGTACCACAACTAGCTGTTGATGCATTTACTGTTGCGGATGTAATACCTGCTATTAAGCCAACATTAAATGTTGTTGGAAACGTACATCCATTAGCATCTTTTACTGTGATTGAATGTGTGCCTGTTGCTAAGCCTCCAAAAGTGGATGTTGTTGCAAAAACTCCGCCATCTAAAGAATAACTATATGTTGGAGTTCCACCTGTTACCCCCGTTACTGTATAAGAACCTGTTGCACCAGCACATGTAGCTGGACTTGCAGTTCCTGCAATTGCAGTTGGACCAGGAGTGTTAATAATAATAACATTTTTAGTAAACGTACAGCCGTTAGCGTCTCTTACCAATAATGTATAAGTTCCTGCTGCCAAACCCGTTGCTAAAGTTGGAGTGGAAACTCCATTTAATGAATATGTGTAAGCCGCTGTGCCTCCAGTAACACCTGTTATAGAAAAACTTCCATTACTTAAACCACAAGTTGCACTGGTTGTTGGTGTTGTAATAGCAGTAGGCCCTGGCGTCATCGTTAAAGTAGCTGATACCGTAAACGTACAACCAAAACTATTAGTTAAAGTAATAACCGGGGTTCCTGCACCTAGACCCGTTACCGTTTGACCAGAAACAGAACCTAAGCTACTTGCAAAAGATGAAATAGTTTGAGCGCAACAAGATGTATTATTTATAAATACCTGACCATTATTATTGCCGCAAGTTGGGTTTGTAGAAGTTAAAGTTGCTAAAGGATTTGGATTAATTGTTACAACAGCTGTCGTAGTATTTACACAAACTCCATTAACTACCGTTTGAGTTACCGTATAAGTTCCTGGCGCTGTGAAACTAACAGGTCCATATGTTCCAACTGTATTTGTTGGAGATGCGGCAGGGGCTCCAGTGGTGGGAGAAAAAGTATAAGCATGTGTTATTCCAGCGCCAGTGGAACCAGTATTGTTAAATGTAAAAGAGTTACCATTTAAACATTGTGTACCTGCTCCTGTGAAAGTAGAAGTTACAGTTCCTGACGATGTTATTGTGGCTGTGGCTGTTTTAACACAAAGTTTTGCATCTGTTACTGTAACAGTATATGTGCCTGAATTTAAACCAGTAGCTGATGCGCCCGTACCTCCAGAAGGAGACCAGTTATAAGTTAACGGAGCAGTGCCACCTGTTGCATTAGCATTAATAGACCCTAAACTTGAACATGTTGCATTAGTAAATGTAGGTGTAACTGTTATCGCTGGTGGTTGAGCAATACTAACAGTTGCTGATTTTGCACATAAATTCACATCAGTTACAGTAACCGTATAAATACCAGCTACTAAGCCCGTAGCCACTTGACTCGTTCCGCCTGATGGAGACCAACTGTATGTGTAAGGACCAGCGGCACCAACTGGAGTAGCGGTTGCCGATCCAGTAGCTCCGCCATTACAAGTCACAGAAGTTCCTGCAACTGTTGGTGGACAACAAGCGATGATTGCATTAAAAGATGTTGCTGGATCATCTGCACAACCAATATCATTCCAACTTCCAGACTCCCCATCTCCACTTGTATTAACAACCACTGCTAAGCTTTGGCCTGGATTACAACCTGGTTTCACATTTATAGTCCAACAAAACTTCCAATCATTAGCCGCAACAGTAATAACAGATCCAGCTGCACCAGTACCAGAAGGTAAATCTCCAAAATTATCAGCGGGGTTACCATTTGTACTTCCTGGGCCAGCCGCACAATTTCCATCAAAATAAAATCCTGGCTGTGCAAATCCTGTAATACCTGATGGATAATATCCCCAATTACCTGCTCCACATCCCGATGTTGGAGAAGTAGTTGCCAATGTTGGCAAATCCCATCCATTTCCAAAATTTAATTGAACTCCATGTAGCCAATTTGTATTCGAATTTGTCCATTTATCAATATGATAACAAAAAGTTACAGATTGACCTGGATCATAAGATCCATTAACAGGCAATGGAGTAACAGTCATACTCGATGCATTTAAACAGTCTGAACAATCTTGAAATGCATTTACTGATAATTTAAAAGTTCCAGATTGCCCCGTATTTCCACTAATTTGAATATAATATGTTTGGCCGGCAACTATTCCCGCAGCCACATTTAAAGTAGCCGAACCGCTTGCCCCAACCGAACATCCCTGACCTACTAATGCCGAACAAGTTCCTCCCCAAAGCGCAATATTTGGATTTGCCAAAGCTGCTCCTCCATTAGAAACAACTATATTAACTCCATATCCATTAGTTGGCGCTACAAAAGAGTACCAAACCGAATTTGCTGGACTTGCCATTCCACATCCAGTTAAAGTTAAATAGGGATTTTCAGGTGTCGAATTTACATTGGTAGTGTTTACGGTAGTTGATGCTCCAGATAATAAACCTGAACCACAAGCTCCAGGGGAAGCCAATGTGCCTAAGCTTTGAGCGGTTGCACAATTATCATTTGCTGGTACTTGTGCAAATAAACTAAATGCAATAAAAAATAAAAAATTTAATAAAATATACTTCTTCATAATATAGTGGTATTCTTAGTCGAGTTAGTTTTAGGATTAGTTTTTATTCCATTTATGGTATGTAGCTACTAAACTTCCGTTTGGTAAAACTGTGAAAACTGGCAATAAATAGTTTTTTGGGAATTCTGATTGATAAGAATTTACATCAATAGAATTGTTTTTAGAGTGAAGCTCTTCTGCAGAAAGCAACTCTACAACAAACCCATTTTCAAAAGACAATAAAACTCTTTGAGTTTTTAATCTGTAATTTTCGAGATTAGCTTCTAAAATAGAGTGTTTATAAAAATCTTCTTTTGAAATAAGTGTGTTTTGAACAATTTCAAAACTGTTTGGTAAGGTTTTAACTGATTGAGCGTTAAGTCTGCTTATTACACTAAATAATGTAAGAATAATAAGAATTGTTAGTTTTTTCATAGTGGTTTTACGCGTTATTTTTTCGCGCCAAAGATATGATAAGTTTAAAATATTGAGTACTTTTTTTAATAACCAGAAATCTACATTCACTCGCTATTAAGCCTAAAATAAAGAGATTCTGTAAAAATTCTGTAGAATCAATGTAGGATTTTTGTAGAAACATCTACTAAAAAACGAAGATTAAAAACAAATGACTAAAACGATAAAAGTTTTAAAGATTAATGCAAATCAAACAAACATCATCAACTTGTTCTAAGTCGCCCTTCCATTCAAAAAAGGCATTTTCCAGATTTATTTTCTGCTGCTCTAAGGATAATTTAGAAGAGGAAATTAACAACTCCTCAAGCTGTTTGTATTTAAACTTCTTACCTTTAGGTCCACCAAATTGATCAGCGTAACCATCGGTAAACAAGTATAATTTATCGCCTTTTTCTAAAACTAAATTATGTTCTGTGAATTTTTTACGCTCGGTGTATTTTCCAACCGGCTGCTTATCTGCTTTTATTTCAATTATTTCTTTGTTCTCGACTCCGCTCGAACTGACAGAATTTTTAATAACCCATAAAGGATTATTTGCTCCGCTCCATTGAATCTTAACTTTATTATCTAAACTCTGATAGTCGTTATTAAAATGAGAAATTTTAAGCAACGAAATATCCATCCCGTCTTTTAATTCATTTTCACTTTTTTCAAATGTTTCTTCTACTAACTCTGATAATTTATCTAAAATCTCACCAGTATTATGAATACCAAATTCTTTAACGCATCTATTTAATCCGTTGTTTCCAACTACACTCACCAAGGCGCCAGGCACACCATGACCTGTGCAATCCACAGCGGCAATGTATGTTTCGTTTTCGCCAGACGTTGTATATGGATTGTTATGAATCCAATAAAAATCTCCGCTCACAATGTCTTTAGGTTTAAACAGTATAAAACAATCAATATCTAAAGAACTGATTGATTTTTCAGAAGGTAATAATGCATTTTGAATATACTTTGCATAATTAATCGAATCTAAAATCTCTTTGTTTTTATGCTCTACAATTTCTTTTTGTTTAGAAATTATCTCATTTGCTTTTCTCTTTTGGGTATAGCTTCTAAATACAATTAAAATTAAGCCTGATAAAACTACTAAAGCGATAACCGCCCCTGTTGTTAATTTTTTCTGACTTTTAATTTCTGCTGCAGCAACTGCTTGTCTATTTTCTGCATCTTTTCTTTGTAGTTCTTGTCGCTTTGCAAAATCATATTCTAATTCCTTTTTTAAAATTTCGTTTTTACTCTCATCACTTTCAACATTATCTTTTGATGCTAAATACAAATTTTGATACATAAATGCTTTTTTAAAATCGTTTTGTTTTTCATATAGCATACTCAAATACTTGTAGACTTCTACTTTCAATCCTTCTAATTCACTATTCTGCGTAATCCGCAAAGAGCTTAGTAAATATTTCTCAGCCTCCTTTAATTTACCTTGTTGCAATAATGTGTTTCCAAGTTCCAAATAGTTATAAGCGTGCCCAATGTTTTCACTCATATTAGACAAATAGCTGAGCGACTTATTAAAAAATATAATGGCGGAGTCTTTATCGTTTGTTAGCTGATGATTAATTCCAATATTATGATATGACATAGCCATACCAATAGTATCGGCTACTTCCTGTCTTAGTAAAAGAGATTTTTGTAAATACGTTTGCGCTGATGAAAACTGATTCAATTTTTGATAACAAGTAGCAATATTATTATAGTTAATTGCTAATCGAGATTTTTCTTTGTTAGAAATATTAATTTTTTCTGCCTTAAAATAATAAGCTAATGCTGTTCTGTACTCTTTAATCTCAGCGTAAATTAATCCAATGTTATTTTGAATACCAGCCACTTTTACTGGCATTTTGAGTTCTTCAAACAGTTTTAAAGCACTTAAGTAATTATCAAGAGCATCTTTTAAATTAGATTGATCTCTATTAATAACGCCTTTTAAATTATAAGATTCCGCAACACCTTCCGTGTAATTAATTTGCTTGGATAAAATAAACAAACTATCTGATTTCTTTTCTGCTAATTCATAATTACCGTTATCAATTAAATCACTAATTTGAACATTATAGGCTTCTAAAAACTTAACGTCTACTTGGCAATAGCAGCGAGCCGACAAGCAAATAATAAATATAACTATGTAGTGTAATGGTTTCAAGGAATATAAATTTAAGCTTTACACTTCTTAGTTGCAAATTGCTCACTCATTCCTACTTAATGATTGTTCTTCCTAAAATTTTATTGACGCGTTTTTTTTGATTTTCGAGCATGATCACAAATTCATAAACATTTTTATTTTCAAAGGGATCTGCCGTTTTAATCAATTCCTTAGCATCTTTTAAAATTTGGTTTAATCTCTTTTCTTTTAAACTAAATAATTGATGTTCAATTCCTTTTTTAATAAAATGAATTTCTTGGGGAACATTGACGCCAAATTTTTCCCACTTATAACTCACTGAATCTGAAAAAGAAGCAAAATCAATGGCTACTTGCGCAACTGCGGGATTAGTATGATGAATAAACGTTTGTAATGTTGGGATATTTCCTTTTTCTAATTCGTGATGAAACTCATCTAATACCATTTGATGAATAGGATTAATAAATTGCAATTCATCTCTCCATAATTCAAATATCACAAACTCACAAACTGTTAGTTGAAAAGATTGCTCTGTATTGTCCGTATCTTCCGCTTCCACATCCACCAACACGTTTCCGTATTGCATCATCATACGCAGTAATTCTTTTTCTTCGCTATCTAAAATTAAATCTTTTGGCGCCTCTTCTTCTAAATAAGCCTCGTGAGGAATTTCATCTGAATAGTTCCCTCCCTTTTTGTCACCCTGAGCGGAGTCGAAGGGTGTATTTGAACTAGCTTTACCAGTTTTTTTACGAATGAGTTTATTAATCTCGATTTGCAAAACTTGCTCGCTAATATCCATAATTCGGGAACATTCTTTCACGTATACCGAACGATTAATCGCATCAGGAATGACAGAAATACTCTCAACAATATCTTTAATTAATTCGGCACGTTTAATAGGGTCGTGCTCAACTTCTTTATAAAGCAAACTCGTTTTAAAAGCAATAAAATCTTTACTATTGTTTTTAATGAATTCTTTAAACTCTTCGTTGGTTACTTTTTTACTGTAAGAATCTGGGTCGTCTCCATCAGGGAATAACAATACTCTTACATTCATCCCCTCTTCCAAAATCAAATCAATTCCCCTAAAACTGGCTTTAATCCCCGCTACATCACCATCATATAAAATAGTAATGTTTTTAGTAAAACGATGGATTAATTTGATTTGCTCAACAGTTAATGATGTACCTGAAGAAGCTACCACGTTTTCAATTCCAGATTGATGCATCGAAATCACATCCGTGTAACCTTCTACTAAATAACAGTTATCATCTTGTATAATTGTTTTTTTTGCCTGAAACAAACCATACAAGGTTTTACTCTTATCGTAAATATCAGTTTGTGGCGAATTAATATACTTCGCTAATTTTTTATCGCTCGTTAAAATTCGCCCACCAAAACCAATGACCTTTCCAGAAATATTATGAATAGGGAACATCACACGCCCTGTGTATCTATCAAAAATATCTTTCTCAGTAATCGGAGTTCCCTCTACGTGATTATTTGATAAAATCGACATGCCAGTCTTTACCAAATACTCTGGCTTGTAACCATTCTTAACCGCTGTTTCCGAAAATCGTCTTCTTTCTTCCGAACTGTATCCTAAATTAAATTTATCTATCGTAGCTTGCGAAAAACCTCTCTCTTTAAAATAGCCTAAACCAATAGAACGACCTAAATCATCGTTCATCAACAAATCAGAGTAATACTTTTGTGCGTATTGCATTACAATGTATAAACTCTCTTTTTCGTTTTGTTGTGCTTTTTCTTCTACACTAACTTCTTTCTCAATAACTTCAATGCCATATTTATTAGCCAAATAACGTAAGGCCTCTGGATAAGATAAACTCTCCAAATCCATGATGAAATTTACCGCTGTGCCTGATTTACCGCACCCAAAACATTTGTAAATCCCTTTAGCTGGAGATACCGTAAACGACGGTGATTTCTCCCCATGAAAAGGGCAAAGCCCCAATAAATTAGCACCCCGCTTTTTTAAGGTAATAAAATCACCAATCACATCCTCTACTCGAGCGGCGTCAATAATTTTATCTATGGTTAATTTAGGTATCAAAAAAATGTGATTTGGGTTAGTAAATATAGTAAAATGTAGCTTTTAGCCAGTATATTTTGACGATAATTAATGTTATGAATATCAGGGCGTTCCCGCGAAAAGCGGTCGGGCTTTTGCTACAATCTTTTGCAAGAGACAGGCAAAAGGATTTCCGCGACAATCCCTAACGCGGCTTCATATAAATTTATTATCTTTAAACTCTGAATTTTCAAGTGAACACACTTCTAAATTCTTAAATCTTAATTCTTAAATAACAACATGTCCGTTTACGATAAATATAAAGCAGTGATTGGTTTAGAATGTCACATTCAATTATTAACCAAAACCAAAATGTACAGTAATGACATAGCTGAATATGGGGCTATACCAAACACCAACGTCAGTGTGATTACATTAGGTCATCCTGGCACTTTACCAAAAGTAAATAAAAGCGCGATTGAATTTGCAGTGAAATTAGGCATTGCAACACATTCAAATATTCGTGAAGAAAATCAATTTGCTCGTAAAAACTATTTTTATGCCGATTTACCGAAAGGCTATCAAATCACACAGGACAAAACACCTATTTGTACTGGCGGTTATGTAGATGTGAAATTAAAAGATGGAACAGAAAAACGCATTCATTTAACTCGTATTCACATGGAAGAAGATGCTGGTAAAAGTATGCATGATATTGATCCATTTGAATCATTAATTGATTTAAATCGTGCAGGAACTCCTTTATTAGAAATTGTAACTGAGCCAGATTTCACAACAAGCGACGAAGCTTATGTGTATTTAACCGAAGTAAAAAAATTAGTGCGTTACTTAGATATTTGTGATGGAAACATGGAAGAAGGCTCTCTTCGTTGCGACGCCAACGTATCCGTGATGTTGAAAGATGCAAAAGAATACGGAAAAAAAGTAGAGGTTAAAAACATGAACTCTTTCCGTAACGTACAACGTGCCATTGACTTTGAAATTAAACGTCAGATTGATTTATTAGAAGCAGGTGAAGATATTGCTGGAGAAACTCGCAGTTTTGATGCAGTAAATGGCTCAACATTTTCATTACGTAGTAAAGAAAATGCCAATGATTATCGTTATTTTCCTGAACCTGATTTGCAACCTGTTTATGTTACCGAAGAATACATTGACACAGTAAAAGCTCAAATGCCTGAATTACCAAGTGATTTATTTAACAAATTCACTAAAGAGTTTGGCTTATCGGAATACGATGCTTACAATTTAACTGACTTAAAAGGTATTGCTTTGTATTACAATGAAATTATCACTCATACAAAAAATTACAAAGCAGCAGCAAACTGGATGATGGGAAGCATTAAATCCTATTTGAATGAAAATGCTTTGGATATTGAACAATTTAAAGTAAAACCAAAAACCATTGCTGATTTAATTGCTTTGATTGACGAAGGAAAAATTAGTAATGCAGCGGCTACACAAAAATTATTTCCAGAGTTAATGCTACACGTGGATGAAGCCCCATTAAGTATCGCACAACGTTTAGACATTATACAAAGCAATGATACAGGTGCTCTACAAGAACTAGTTGATCAAGCGCTAGCTAAGTACCCTGAAAAAATTACTGAATACAAAAGCGGTAAAACTAATTTATTAGGGTTATTTGTTGGTGAAGTAATGAAGATGGGAAAAGGCAAAGCCGATCCTAAAATGGCTAATCAATTGGTGAAAGAAGCTTTAGAAAAGTAAAAGATTATTCTTATTATT
>PNMI01000003.1 GCA_013823565.1 Sphingobacteriaceae bacterium
CGGGATGTACTAATACCACAACTTTATCGTTAACAGTAAGTCCAAATACAACTGTAACGGCATCTGCATCATCTACAAATATTTGTGCTGGTGCTTCTGCAACATTAACAGGTGCTGGTGCTACTTCTTATACTTGGAATCCAGGAGCTTTAACTGGAACTTCAGCAGTAGTGACACCAACTGCAAACACCACGTATACAGTAACAGGATCTAATGCGGCAGGTTGTTCTTCTACAAATACAATTACAATAAATGTTACAGCTTCGCCAACCGTCATAGCTTCAGCCTCACCAACAATTATTTGTTCAGGAAGTAGCTCTACATTAACAGCTAGTGGCGCATCATCTTATACTTGGAATCCTGGCGCTTTAACAGGAACTAGCGTTGTCGTTACTCCTACAACTACAACTACATATTCTGTTATAGGAACTACAACTCTTGGATGTACAAGCACTCAAACTGTTACTTTGACTGTAAGTCCTAATCCAACAATTTCAGCTACAACCAATCCTACGCTTATCTGTAATGGAACTTCTGCAACATTAACAGCTACTGGAGGCTCTACATATACATGGAGTCCAGGAGCTTTAACAGGATCAACCATTGTTGTAACTCCTACTGTAACTTCTACATATTCTGTTACAGGAACAAGTACTTTAGGTTGTACTGGAACAGCAACTGTGAATTTAAAAGTAAGTACTAATCCAACAGTTACTGCAACATCTTCTCCAACGAGTATTTGTGCAGGATCAAGCTCAACATTAACAGGAACAGGAGCGGCGTCATATACATGGAATCCAGGAAACTTAACTGGAACAAGTGTTGTAGTTACTCCAACAACAACAACAAATTATACTGTAACAGGTTCTGATGCAGTAGGTTGTTCATCTTCAAATACAGTAAACGTTGCCGTTTCTCCATCCGTGGCTGTAACAGCAACTAGTACTAGCACGTTAATATGTAGTGGAAATTCAGTTGTGCTATCAGGTTCTGGAGCTACAACATATACTTGGATGCCAGGAAACTTAAATGGATCTTTAGTGATTGTTTCTCCTACAGTTACTACAACATATACTTTAACAGGAAGTAATGGTGGTCAATGTACAGGAACAGCGACTATTCAAGTAAATGTAAATGCAACTCCTACAGTTGTAGCAACTAGTACTCCAACAAATTTATGCAGTGGAGGATCTGCAACTTTAACAGCAACTGGAGCAAATAGTTATATTTGGAATCCTGGTGCTGTTATTGGATCAAGCGTTGTTGTGACTCCAACTGTTACAACAACTTACACTGTAACCGGCGTTACTGGTGCTTGTAGTAATACTGTGACATTAAACTTAATTGTTGGTACTAATCCAATGGTAACAGCTACTGCATCTTCAAATACAATTTGTTCTGGCGCTAGCGCAACATTAACAGCTGGTGGAGCATCAACATATACTTGGAATCCTGGTGCTTTAACTGGAGTAACAACAGTTGTTAGCCCAACGACGACAACTACTTATACCGTTAGCGGTGATAATGGAACTGGTTGTATTGGAACACAAACAGTAACTATCAATGTTAATAGTAGTCCATCAATATCTATTACTGCAACACCAACTGTGATATGCGCTGGAAGTTCGGCTACATTAACAGCAAGTGGAGCTACAACTTACACTTGGAACCCTGGTGCTTTAACTGGAACCAATACTGTTGTTACGCCAACAGCAACTACTGTTTATACAGTTACTGGTGATAATGGAACTTGTAGCGGAACTCAAACTATTTCTTTAGTTGTAAATCCAATCCCAACAATCACATTAAGCGCATCTTCTAACTCTATTTGTGTTGGCTCTAGTGCTACATTAACTGCCAACGGTGCTACTTCATATACTTGGAATCCAGGAGCTTTAACAGGAACAACTGCTATTGTATCTCCAACAGTAAATACAACATATACTGTTACTGGTGATAATGGAACTTGTACGAATACTCAAACAATTACTTTAGTAGTAAGTCCAAGTCCTACAGTTAATGCAACGGCATCATCTAATACTATTTGCGCTGGTACCAGCGCTACATTAACTGCAAATGGCGCAACTACTTATACTTGGAACCCAGGCGCATTAACTGGAACAACAACAGTTGTTACTCCAACTGCTACTACAACTTATACCGTTGACGGCGATAATGGTTCTGGATGTATAGCTTCACAATCAATTACAATTAACGTAAATGCTGCTCCATCTATTTCTATTGCTGCAACAACAACTGTGTTATGTTCAGGAGGAACAGTTACATTAACAGCTAGTGGCGCAACTACATATACTTGGATGCCTTTAGCCGCTGTTTCATCAACCGTATTTGATTCGCCAACCGTAAACACAACATATACGGTAATAGGTTCGGATGCTATTGGATGTACAGCTACTCAAACTATTACAGTTAATATTGCAACTCCTACTATTAGTATCGTAAGCACTCCAACTGCTTTATGCACAGGCGCTTCGGCAACATTAACTGCTAGTGGTGCTACAACTTATACTTGGAATCCAGGCGCTTTAACTGGCACAACAACAGTTGTTACTCCAACTGCAACAACAACTTATACAGTAGATGGTGACAATGGAACTTGTACTGGAACACAAACTATTACTTTAGTTGTAAGTCCAACTCCTACAGTTACTGCTTCTGCATCATCTAATACTATTTGTGCAGGGACAAGCGCTACATTAACAGCAAGTGGCGCTACAACTTATACTTGGAATCCTGGAGCTTTAACTGGCACAACAACAACTGTTACTCCAATAGCAACAACTACATATACAGTAGATGGTGACAATGGTTCTGGATGTGTAGCTTCACAAACAATTACAATTAATGTAAATGCAGCTCCTTCTATTTCAATTGCAGCAACACCAACTATATTATGTTCTCCAGGTTCGGTAACATTAACAGCTAGTGGTGCAAGTTCATATACTTGGAGCCCAATTGTAGCTACAACTGCTAGTGCTATTGACAATCCTACTGTAACTACTACGTATACAGTAATAGGGTCTGATATTGCGGGATGTTCTTCAACTCAAACAATAACTATTAGTGTTGGAAATCCAACGATAACAATAGTAGCCACTCCAACTTTATTGTGTGAAGGCTCTACTGCAAACTTAACTGCTAGCGGCGCAAGTACTTATACTTGGAATCCTGGTGCTTTAACTGGAACTAACATAGCAGTAACTCCAACAACAACCACTACTTATACAGTAGATGGAGATAATGGTTCTGGTTGCGTTTCATCTCAAACAGTTACAATTACAGTAACTCCAGGTCCAACAGTAACAGCTATGGCTAATCCAACACTTGTATGTTCTGGCTCTTCGTCTACTTTAACAGCAAGTGGAGCTACAACTTATACATGGATGCCAATGAGTGTTTCTGGAACTTCCGTAGTTGTGACGCCAACAACAAACACTACATATACATTATTAGGTGATAATGGAGGCTGTGTTGCTACAACTACAATAGATGTAAATGTAACTCCTGGTCCGGCTAGTGTTACTGCTAGTGCAAATGGCGATATCACATGTAATACAGCAACAGTAGGATTAACAGGCAACTCTACAACAGCGGGTGTTAATTATTCTTGGTCTGGTCCAAGTTCATATACATCTACTACACAAAATCCGACAGATGTTGTTACTGCTGGCGATTATACATTAACCGTTACAGATCCATTATCTGGCTGTACAACAACTGCAACTGCAACCGTATTAAGTAATACAGTAGTCGCTGGCTTAATAGCTACTTCATCTGGAAGTTTAGGTTGTAATACAAGTGTCACTATTACCGCAACATCAACTAGTACAAATACACTTAACTATAGTTGGTCAGGTCCGTCAAGTTTCACTGCTGCTATTCAAAGCCCAACAACAAGTGTAGCTGGTGATTATACCGTAACTGTATCAGACGCTGTAACTGGTTGTTCAGGCACATCAACTGTTACTGTGGGATCAAGTACGGTGGCTCCAACATTTACCGCTACAATAACACCTGCTACATGTACAGGAACAGTATCTAATAATGATGGTACAATTACATTAACTGGATTTGGTTCTTCTGATAGCTACGACTTAACACAAGCGGCAACATATACAGGAAGCGCAACTTATACAAGTGCAACACCAATTCCTACTACAGGTATTGTTACTAATACATTAAATAATCCAGCAGTGAATACTCCATACACCATTAGAGTGTTTAGCGCAAATGGATGTTTTAAAGATACTACGCTTATTTTAGTGCCTACAAACTGTGCAACCATTACACCTAATGTATTGGGTATGACAAAAGCAGTAAGTACACCTTCTTTCGTTACCAATAATGTATATAATGTTACTTATACAATTGTTGCTACAAATCCATCAACTTCAGATTTAACGAATTTCAGTATCATTGATAATTTAAGTAATACATTTCCTTTACCATCATCTTATGGAATAATTTCTTCGCCTACAATTACATCATTAAATAGTAGCTTAACAATTAATCCTTTATTTAATGGTACTACACAAACCGATATGTTAATTCCTGCATCAAGCACATTAACAGCTGGAAGAAAAGATACTATTGTATTTACTGTTCAAATCAATCCTAATGGATTCTTTGGTCCATTCTACAACTCAGCAATAGGATCAGGAACAGATAACGGCGGAATTGTTCTTGCAGATAGTTCTAATACAGGATTTGCTTGGGATCCAGATAATGATGGAGATCCAACAAATAATGATACGGCTACTGTTGTGACATTAAATCCTTATTCAAAAATTGGTATTGCTAAGAGTGGAAGCTTATCAGAAGTATTAGCAGATCAAACGATAGATGTGACTTATATCTTTACTGTTAAAAATTTAGGCAGTGATACCATAAATTTTGTTCAAGTACTTGATAGTTTAACTATTCCATCTCCAGCACTATTTACTATCAAATCTGGACCAACTGCATCTGGAAGTTTAACCGCAAACAGTAACTATAATGGCGGTAGCGATATAGGATTATTAGTTGCCAATGCAAGCAAATTAGCTCCAGGAGCTGTTGAAACAATTACATTAGTATTGAATGTTACTCCAAACGAAGTAAAATCAATTACCAATAGTGCTATTGCCGTTGGATTTGGTGCAGATGGTGGAATTGTAAGAGATACTTCGCAAACTGGTAGCAACCCTGACCCTAATGGAAATGGCGATGCTACAGAGCCAGGTGAAAATAATCCTACTGTATTAGAATTACCTGATGTAGATTTATTTATCCCTGAAGTGTTTACTCCAGATGGTGATGGCAAAAATGATTTCTTTGTTATGAAAGGCATCAGTGGAAGAGTTGTAACCTTAACTGTATTTAATCGTTGGGGTAACAAAGTATATGAAAACAATGCTTACGATAACACATGGAATGGTACACCTAACGTAAACGGATTAATTATTGGAAATAACAAATTACCACAAGGAACATACTACTATATTGTAGAATTTGAAGATGGAGAAGACAAACCGATTAATGGTTATGTGGTATTACAATATTAATTTATAAGAAGCATTTTTTAAAACTTGAAAATAAAGACAATGAAAAAATCAATTTTAATCATCATCGTAACACTATTTTGTATCACTCGTGCCAATGCACAGTATGATGCAATGTTTACGCAATACATGTTTAATGAGATGTTTATCAATCCAGGGTATACTGGATCGAAAGATGCGATGGCTGTTAATTTAACTCATAGACAACAATGGGTTAGTTTTCCAGGAAGACCAATTACAACTTCATTTACATTACATGGTCCATTAGCCAATAATAAAATGGGGCTTGGTTTGAGTTTACTAAATGAGCAAATCGGAAAATTAAACCGCAACCTAGTATATTTAAACTATTCTTATAGAATTAAAACTGGGGAAACTGGTCATTTGTCGTTTGGTTTAATGGGTGGGATTCATAATCAAGTAAATAAATTATCAGAGTTAAAAGCAACAGAAACAGGAGATATTCAAGTAGCTAGTAATACACCTAGTTTAATTGCTCCTAACTTTGGCGCTGGTATTTATTACTACACTAATAAATTTTATGCTGGTATTTCCATTCCTAGAATGGTAGATGACAGTTATATGTTTGATCAATCAGGAGGCATTATCAAATCAAACAAACTGGATGCTGAGAAATTTCATTATTACTTAACCGTAGGCTATGTGTATGAGGTAAATGATGATTTAAAGCTTAAACCACAAGCTATGGTGAAGATGGTTCAAAATGCTCCATTACAATACGACATCAATGTTAGTGCTTTAATTAAAAATAAAATTTGGGCAGGATTATCATACAGAAGTGATGCCGACATATCTGCTTTATTAGGGCTACAAGTAACGCCTCAATTTTTAGTTAATTATTCTTATGATTATTCATTAACTAAAATTCAAAAATATTCTCAAGGCTCTCATGAGATTACCTTAGGATATTTATTCTCATACAAACAACGTAAAGTAGTAACTCCAAGATATTTCTAATTTTATGAATAAGTCAATTTTTCTTTTATCCATCATTAGCTTATTTGCATTAAATAGTAATGCTCAAACCGCTACTATTAATTCGGCTAATAAATTGTTTTTCAAAAAACTTTACATGGAAGCTATTCCAAAATACGAAAGCGTATTAAAAAAGGATAGTTCTAATGCTGATGTATTAATGAATTTAGGTGATTGTTATCGTTTAACTAACAACAATAAAGGTCAATTAAACTCATACGGAAAACTAGTAAGAAGCGGAAAAGCGGAAGACATTCATAAATTATATTATGGCCAAGCATTAATGGAAGCTGGCAGATATGATGAAGCAAAAAAATATGTAGAAGATTTTAAAGCGGATAGTCGTGGCGAAAAATTCGCAAAAGCAATTACTAATCTTCAAAAATTTTCGAAAGATGCAGATGCTTATAAAATAGATACAGTTTCTTTCAATTCAAATTTTGATGATTTCTCTGCCATTACATTCTTAGAAAACAAAGTTGTATTTGCATCTTCTAAAACCAAAACAACTTGGATTACAAGAAGACATGGATGGACAGGTAACAATTATTGTCATATGTATATGACAGAAAAAGATGCCAATGGTAAATATGAAAAGCCTGCAATCTTTTTAGAAGATTTCTCTACTAAATTTAATGATGGTCCATTTTGCGCAACTAAAGACGGACAAACTATTTTCTTTACTAGAAACTCAACTTCCAAAAAAACAAAAAGTTTAGATGGTTCTCAAAAGTTAAGAATCTTTCAAGCAACTATTATAAAAGAAGATATTCAATCCTTAATGGACTTGAAATTTAACAGTAACGAATATAACTGTGCTCATCCAGCTATTAGTGCAGATGGTAAAACATTATACTTTTCATCTGATATGGGTGGCGGACAAGGCGGCATGGATATTTGGTATTGCAAATTAGATGCCAGTGGCGCTTGGGGAACTCCAGTAAATATGGGTGATAAAGTAAACACAAAAGGAAACGAAATTTTCCCTTCTATAACTGCAGATAATATTTTGTACTTCGCTTCAAATGGCCATGAAGGATTAGGAGGATTAGACATTTACGAATCTAAAATTAAAGATGACAAAGCTGGGAAAGTATACAACATGGGAAGGCCTGTTAATAGTGAACATGATGACTTTGCTTATAACTTAAATGCAGATGCTAAAAAAGGATTTTTAAGTTCTAACAGAAAAACTGGCGGAATGAATGATGACATTTATAGTGTTGAAGTATTAAGAAAAGTTTCGAGAGGAAAAACGGTAAACTTTATTATTAAAAATAAAGAAACACAGGAAGCCCTTCCTTTAACTACTATTAAATTAAATACAGATTCATTTACCACTAACGAAAAGGGTGAATTTCAATTTATATTAGAAGATGAAGTAAATTATAAATTAGCGGTGAAAAAAGAAAAATACTTTGATATCGAAGATTCTATTTCCACTAAATCTTCAACTGAAGAAGATGAATTTACTAAAACCATTGAATTAGAAAAAGACCCTAACTTAACACTATTAGCTGGTATATATGATGCTAAAACAGGTGCCGGCATTGAAGGTGTGAAAATTAAAATTAAAGACTTAGCTGTAAGTAATGATTTTGAATTATTGAAAACAGAAAAAAACGGAGAATACAAAATGCCATTAAAAGGCAAAAAAATTGGAGACAAATTACTTTTCTTTGTTACTATTGAAAAAGAAGGATTTATTACTAAGACATTAAATTTCACATATGATATCAAAAAAGAAGGTGAAATTCAAATGAATGAATTATTGTCCTTAACTATTGGTAAAGTGGAAGTTGGTATGGACTTAGCAAAAATGATTGACATCAAACCAATTTATTTTGACTTAGGTAAATCTAAAATCAGACCAGATGCTGCGATTGAATTAAATAAAGTAGTAGCTATTATGAAAGAATATCCAAATATGATTATTGAATTAGGAGCACATACCGATTGTAGAGGAAGCGCTGTTGCTAATTTAAAATTATCGGGAGCAAGAGCCGTTGCTGCTGCTGCCTACATTGTAAAACAAGGAATTGATAAGTCTCGTATTTCTGGTAAAGGTTATGGTGAGAGTAAATTACTTAACTCTTGCGCATGCGAAGGAAAAGTAAAACCATCTTGTTCGGAAGATGAACATGCGAAAAACAGAAGAACAGAATTTATTATTGTGAAGTTAAAAAACTAATACAGTAATCACTTTAATTATTTTCACATCGAGCGTAGTCGAATGTAAATATAAAGTTCTCGACTACGCTCGAACTGACACAAAAAAAGAAGCTATCAAATTTGATAGCTTCTTTTTTTATATTAGATGTTACTTTTTATTTAGTAGCGTACATTACTTCTTTTACTGCTTTAACAGTACGCGCAACATTTGGCAAAGAGGCTTCAATTAAAGTTGGAGCATAAGGCAATGGAACGTCTGCTGCTGTAATACGACGAATAGGAGCATCTAAATAATCAAATGCATCTTTTTGAACTCGGAAAGTTATCTCAGAAGAAATACTAGCCAAAGGCCAAGCCTCTTCAACAATTACTAAACGATTTGTTTTCTTAACTGAATTAATTACTGTATCGTAATCAATTGGACGAACAGTTCTTAAATCAACTACCTCAGCGCTAATGCCTTCTTTTTCTAATTCGGCTGCAGCAGCCAAAGCCACTTTCATAATTTTACCAAAAGAAACAATTGTTACATCAGTTCCTTGTCTTTTAATATCAGCTACTCCAATAGGAATAATATATTCTCCATCAGGAATCTCACATTTATCTCCATACATCTGCTCACTTTCCATAAAAATAACAGGGTCATTATCACGAATCGAAGCTTTTAATAAACCTTTAGCATCATATCCATTAGATGGGACAACTACTTTTAAACCTGGACAGTTTGCATACCAGTTTTCAAAAGCTTGTGAATGTTGTGAACTTAACATCCCAGCACTAGCTGTTGGGCCTCTAAATACAATTGGGCAATTATATTGACCACCACTCATACTTAAAAATTTAGCTGCTGCATTAATTACTTGATCAATAGCTACTAAAGAGAAGTTAAAGGTCATGAATTCAATAATTGGACGTAATCCATTTACTGCCGCTCCTACTCCAATACCCGCAAAACCAAGCTCTGCAATTGGTGTATCAATAATACGTTTAGGGCCAAATTCAGCCAACATGCCTTTACTTACTTTGTAAGCTCCATTATATTCAGCCACTTCTTCTCCCATTAAAAAAATGGTTTCATCACGACGCATTTCTTCGTTCATTGCTTCGCGTAGGGCTTCTCTAAATTCTATAGTTCTCATATAAATTATTAAAGTCCAAATGTATGTAAAAGAGTGGGGAAATAAAAACTAAAAAAGATGGAAAAATAATTTGAAAACCATAAAAATATGACTAATTTTGTCATGACAAATAATGTAATTATGTTAGGGATTAAATTAAAAGAACTTCGGGTTCAAAATAAGCTAAAAACTCAGGAACTTGCCCATAAAATGGGCATTGATCAATCTTTGATTAGCAAATTTGAAACAGAATTACGCAAACCTACCAAAGAACAAGTTTTAAAATTAGCCGATATTTTAGGGGCAAAACCTAATGATTTAATGAACACTTGGCTGTCTGATAAAATTTTGGAAGATATCAAAGGTTACGCATATGCTGATGAAGTACTAAGCATAGTAAGTGATAGCATTGCTGGTTATCAAAAATTATTAAACAAAACAACTCAACAGGTTTCACCAAAACCTCTAATGAAATTATTAAACGACATAGATATTTTAAAACAAAAAATTGATGCCTTAAAGCCTCTTAATAAAACACAATTGCACAAACTCAACGATTATTTTTTTACAGATTATACCTATGAAAGTAATAAAATAGAAGGCAATACCCTTACCTTACAGGAAACAGCTATGGTAATTAAAGAAGGTGTTACCATTGGTGGTAAGAGTGTTAGAGAGCATCTAGAAGCTATCAATCATAAAGAGGCAATCGATTTTGTGAATGACTTAGCAAACAATCATGTTACTTTAAACGAAAGAAGTATTAAAGAGTTGCACTACTTAGTTTTAAAAGGGATTTTAAACAATGATGCTGGCAAATACAGAAACACCGATGTGCGAATTACAGGAAGTAAGCATGAACCGCCTGTGTTTTTTGATGTGCCATTAAAAATGGAAAATCTAATCAATTACTACAACAGAAACGAATCTCAATTACACCCAGTTGTGTTAGCTGCAGATATGCATCAAATTTTAGTAGGCATTCACCCTTTTATTGATGGTAATGGTAGAACCTCTCGCTTATTAATGAATATGATTTTATTAAAAAACGGGTATTATATTGCTAATATTAAAGGAAGCTTGGCTAGCCGCTTAAAATACTACGAAGCATTAGAAAAAGCTCATGTAAAAGGGCAATTATCTGATTTTAGATTATTGGTAGCCAAAGCTGTAAAACACTCGCTTACAGAGTTTTATAATTTGGTCGAAACAAAGTAAAAATATGGTTGTTTATCACTTGATTTACAACCATATTTTTATAAATTTGCTCACCTTTAAAAAAAACACAATATGAAGATATTAGTTCCAATTAGTAATGTTCCAGATACAACTACTAAAATAGCTTTTACTAACGGCGATACAGAATTTAACGCTGCTGGTGTGCAATTTATTATTAACCCTTACGATGAGTGGTATGCTCTAGTTCGTGCGTTAGAATTAAAAGAAGCTGGTAAAGCTGAAAAAGTAACATTAATTCACGTTGGTTTAGCAGATAGCGATGCAACCATTCGTAAAGGATTTGCTTTAGGTGCTGATGACGGTGTTCGTATTGATGCAGAAGGACCTGATGCTTACTTCGTAGCAGAGCAAATTGCAAACTATGCAAAAGCTAACGGTTATGATTTAATTATGACAGGTAAAGAAACGATTAGCTTTAATGGTTCATCTGTTGGTGGCATGATTGCTGGATTTATGGATTTACCTTTAATTTCATTAGCTACTAAGTTTGATTTAGAAGGAAACAAAGCAACCGTTGAACACGATGTAGATGGTGGAACTCAAGTGGTTGAATGTGAATTACCATTAGTTATTTCTTGTGCTAAAGGAATGGCAGAACAACGTATTCCAAACATGAAAGGTATCATGGGAGCTCGTACAAAACCTTTAACAGTTGTTGCAGCTTCGGGTTCTGATAAATTAACGAATGTAAAATCATATACATTATCTGCAGGAAGAACAACTTGCAAAATGATTGATGAAAATAACATGGATGAGTTAGTAAACTTATTACATACAGAAGCAAAAGTTATTTAATCATTCAAATTTAACCACATTAAAATTACGATTATGTCAGTATTAGTATATACAGAAATCAATAAAGGAAAAGTAAAAAAAGCATCTTTAGAGGCAGTAAACTACGCTGCTAAAATTGCTGAATTAACAGGCTCTAGCGCTACTGCTGTGGCTATTAATGCAGATGCTGCTCAATTAGAAGAAATTGGAAAAGCAGGTGCTAAAAAAATATTATCTGTTAAAAATGATGCTTTAGCATCTTTAGACAGTATGTTAATCTCTTCAACTGTTGAGCAAGCAGCTAAAGCAGAAGGCTCAAAAATTATCATCTTCTCTTTTGACATTACAGGTAAAGCAGCAGCTCCTCGTTTAGCAGCTCGTTTAAAAGCAGGTTTTGTTGCAGGTGCAGTTGATTATCCAACTGTAAATGGTGCTAGCTTAGAAGTTAAGAAAAACGTTTTCTCAGGAAAAGCAACAGCTGTTTATTCTATCAATAGCGATATCAAAATTATTTCATTATTACCAAATTCATTCCCTGTAAAATTAGGAGATAACGCAGCAACAGTATCTGATTTCGCTGTTGAATTACCTGCTTCTAAAATTGTGGTGAAAGAGAAAAAATCAACGGATGTTGGTGGAATGGTTCCATTACCTGAAGCTGAATTAGTAGTATCTGCAGGTCGTGGAATGAAAGGCCCTGAGAACTGGGGAATGATTGAAGAATTAGCAAAAGAATTAAAAGCAACAACAGCTTGTTCTCGTCCAGTAGCTGATATGCACTGGAGACCACATCATGAGCATGTTGGACAAACAGGTGTTGCTATTCGTCCTAACTTATATTTCGCGATTGGTATTTCAGGAGCTATCCAGCATTTAGCGGGTGTTAACGGAAGTAAAACAATTGTAGTTATTAATAGCGACAAAGAGGCACCTTTCTTTAAATCAGCTGATTATGGTGTAGTTGGTGATGCCTTTACAATTGTTCCGAAGTTGATAGAAGCAGTAAAAAAATTCAAAGCAAATCAAAACTAAATTCAACCATTTTTTGTATATTAGATTCTCGTTAAAATGGGTATGAAGAAAGTTAGATTAGAAATTGTTGGTTTATCTTACAGTCAAACACAAAGTGGCGCTTATGCCCTTGTTTTAGGCGAAAGTACAGGTAGTCGCCGTTTACCAATTATTATTGGAGGTTTTGAAGCTCAAGCTATTGCTATTGAGTTAGAAAAAATGACTCCTACTCGCCCATTAACGCACGATTTATTTAAAGCTTTTTCTGAAACATTCTCAATTGAAGTTACAGAGATTTTAATTTACAATTTAGTAGAAGGTATTTTTTATGCAAAGTTAGTTTGCACAGATGGCACTCGTGAAGTAGAAATTGATGCTCGTACAAGTGATGCCATTGCATTAGCAGTTCGTTTTAATTGCCCGATTTATACTTATGAGTTTATTTTAAAATCAGCAGGTATTGTATTAGATGATGAAACTTTGCCATCTAACGAAAATACAATAGCAGCTGCACCAACAGAAGAAACTGTTTCATCAAATCCTGAAGGCGAATACCAATCTAAGTCAACAGAGGAATTAAAAAACTTGTTGCAAACCGCTTTAGATGATGAGCAATACGAACTAGCCTCAAAAATACGAGACGAGATAAATAACAGAAAACAATCTTAATATCAAAACCCTCAGCTAGCTGAGGGTTTTTTGTTGGGGAATTTACGCCCTTGTTGGTGTTATCACCAACAAGGGCGTATGAATTACCAAAAACCCTTGTCGTAAGTTTCTAAAAATGAAAAAGGATGTTCAACTTCATAATAATGCTTAGCAGAAGAAAACTCGTAATCTAATTCCGTTTCACATAAATTAGCCCTCACTGGATTACGATGAATATAATTTAGCTTCTGTAAAAAAACATTGTGACTCATAATATCTATTGCCAAAGCATTACGCTCCCAAAACTGAAATTTTCTATCAGCGGCTTCTACATAAAAATCATATAATAGTTCAGGGCTATTTTTCTCCAAATCAAATTTAATTTGTTGTGCAGTGTATTTCATAAAACTCAATTGTGTATGTTTAAGAGAATACATATTAGTTCCTTGCCATATTAAATGAATATGATTATCCATAATCACAAAGCTATAAATTTTCACACGTTCTTCTTTTACTAAAAAAGTCAAACTATCTATGATTATCTGCTTGTATTTATCAGATGCTAAAAGTTTTTTCCACTCTAAAATAGTAGCAGTAAAAAACTGAACAGGATTATCTGTGTGATTTAACTTTGGCATTTTGTTATCGTTAATATCCATTGTTGGTGACAACACCAACAATGGCTTGCAATACAAAACTAGTGCTTTTTAAAATGTACTATTGCTATCTTTTGTAGCATTAACTTCATCTGGAAATAAATCGACTTGTTGGTGATAACACTACAAGGGCAAAAAAGCCCCAACAATATCAAAACAATAAAATGAGACATATCTACTTGTTGGTGATAACACCAACAAGGGCTAAGACTGTCCTCTTACCCTCTCTTCAACACAATCCTAAAGGTTGTGCCTTTTCCTTCTTCGCTATTCAGTACAAATATTTTACCGTTATGGTAATTTTCGATAATACGTTTACATAAAGATAAGCCTAAGCCCCAACCACGTTTTTTGGTGGTGTAACCTGGTTTAAAAACAGATTTGTGTTTTGATTTTGGAATGCCTTTTCCAGTATCGGCTAAATCAATAGCGACGCCTTCTGGTATGTCAATAATCGTCACTTTAAATTCACCTTTACCGTCCATCGCATCCACAGCATTTTTACATAGGTTTTCAATCACCCATTCAAATAATGGCACAGAGAGTTGCGCATGAATTTCAGTGTCTGGTATTTCTAAAACATAATTTACATTTTTAGAAGTACGTTGTTTTAAATAATCCATCGCATTTTTAACCACCAAACAAACATCCTCGTCTTGCAAGGTTGGCTGTGAGCCAATTTTAGAGAAACGCTCTGTAATCATATTTAAACGCATCACATCACGATTCATTTCATTCACAATGCTTTCATCAGTTCCATTAGCTCGTAAATAATCTGTCCATGCCATTAAAGATGATAAAGGTGTTCCTAATTGATGCGCTGTTTCTTTACTCATACCAACCCACACCTGATCTTGCTCTGCCTTACGTGATACGCTAAATAAAATATACGCAATTAATAAAAAGATACCAATCACACCAAACTGCACATAAGGATAGTATTGCAATTGTGTCAATAATGGTGATTGCTCATAAAAAATATAATTTTTAAACCCTTCGCCTAAATCAACAGGAATGGGAGTGTTTTGCAATTCCATTTCTTTAATAGTATTGCTTAATTTTTCGGGTGTACTAATTTTCAGGGTGTCAATATTACCAACCGCTAATACATTAGTCTTGGTTGAATCCGTATAGATAACAGGCACGGCGGCGCTATTAATCGCTACATCCGAAATAAAAGATTTAATTAAACTATCAAACACTACTTTAATATCCGAAAACAAACGACTGTCTTTGTGATATAAATAATTTTTCTTACCTCTATAAACATCAATCACCACGGGCTCATACATGGCTTTCATGTTTGCTAATTCTTTTTTAAGTGCGTCGTTATTATGTTCAATGGCCGAATCTAAATTTCTACTGGCTGTAATATTATCATTGTCATCCGTTAAAATAACTGGCACTGTAGTATTATCTTGTAATACTTTCAACACAAATTCAGAAACCGTAAACACATCTGAACTTAATTGCTTAGTGGCTAAAGCGTAAAGCTCTGCTTTTTTACGCTCTTCGGATTGTAGTTTTTGAAATAAGTCGTTGGTGAATTTCACCAATCCTGCTTTTTTTTGAACAGCCTCTGCCCATAATCTTACTTTTTTCTCTTCATCCGATTTGATACTATTTACTAATTTATTAGTGTACCATAAGGATGTAAACACAATGATAATAGCCACTATAAATAAAGCCCATTTCCATTGTTGTTTTCGAGAGTAAATATTCATTGATACTAAAGTATAAATTATATAACGCTATTGCAAGTGAGATATTGTTTTAAATTTCGTTCACCACGGGGGCACAGAGAAAGAAAGATTTGATAATTCGTCATTGCGAGGAGGAACGACGAAGCAATCTCAAACATAACTAAATATGAGATTGCTTCACTTCGTTCGCAATGACGATAAAACAAAAAGCACAGAAGTAATTAAACTCTGTGCTTTTCAGTTTCTTTGTAGCGAAAAATATTAGCTAATTATATCAAAGCCTGTGTATGGTACCAATACTTTAGGGATTTTAATGCCAGCTTCTGTTTGGTTATTCTCTAATAAAGAAGCCACAATACGAGGTAATGCTAAGGCACTACCATTTAAGCTGTGTGTAAATTGAGTTTTTCCATTCGCATCTTTGTAACGGCATTTTAAACGATTTGTTTGAAACGTTTCGAAGTTAGAAACAGAACTCACTTCTAACCAACGACCTTGAGCAGCACTCCACACTTCTAAGTCGTATGTTAACGCCGAACCAAAACTCATATCACCACCACATAATTTTAAGGTACGGTATGGCAATTCTAATTCTTGTAAAAGGCTACTCACAAACTCACGCATGTTTTCTAAAATCTCATAAGATTTTTCAGGATGTGCAATTTGTACAATCTCTACTTTATCAAATTGGTGTAAACGATTTAAACCACGTACATCTTTTCCATAGCTTCCTGCTTCTCTTCTAAAACAAGGTGTGTAACCGCAATTTTTAATTGGCAAATCACTTTCTTTTAAAATTACATCACGGTACATATTTGTAATAGGCACCTCAGCTGTTGGAATTAAATATAAATCGTCAACTTGACAGTGATACATTTGTCCTTCTTTATCAGGTAATTGGCCTGTACCATAACCACTATCTGCATTTACTAAAATAGGAGGCTGTACTTCGTTATAACCTTTAGCTGTTGCTTTATCTAAAAAATAATTAATTAAAGCACGTTGTAATCTTGCTCCTTTGCCTTTGTAAACAGGGAAACCAGCACCTGTTAACTTAACACCTAATTCAAAATCAATTAAATCATACTTAGTGGTTAATTCCCAATGTGGAGTTGCACCCGCATATAATGTAGGAATCGTACCATGTTCATTCACAACTTCGTTATCTTCAGGAGTTTTACCAACTGGCACTGTTACATTAGGCAAGTTAGGAACCGTTACTAAAATTTTATGAATATCTTGTTCGATGTTTTTTAATGTTTCATCAAACTCTTTTTCTTTTGTTTTTAAATCGGCTGTTTTAGCTTTTAATATTTCTGCTTCTTCTTTCTTCCCCGATTTCATTAACTCACCAATTTGCTTGGCTAAACCATTCGCTTCTGCTTTTACATCGTCAGCTAAACGTTGAGCTGATTTTCTGTTATTATCTAATTCGATAATTGAATTGATAATACTTTCAGCGTCTTTAAAATTTTTAATCGCTAAACGTTTTAAAACGTCTTCTTTGTTATCTCTGATATAACTAAGTTGTAACATAATGGTTTATTTGAAAGGATAAATTTAATCTTTTATTTAATTAATAGAACGCGGATTGCGCAGATTGCTGATGATTGTTTAAGATTTTTTGTTTTTATTTTATAGAATGATTATGATCAAGATTGCTTAAATTATTTTAATTTAATACTTAAAAATCATACCTAATTTATCATCACGCCATGGCGTGATCAGCGTCATCTGCGTTCCATTCAAACCTCACTAAACATAAGAAGCCCATCCGCCAGCTGGCGGAAGGGCTTCAAGTACTTAATAAATTAAGCTTCTATTATCCCTTATGCAGGAACAACCGAAACGTAAGATCTGTCGTCTTTTTTCTTTTTGAAAACAACTTTACCATCTACTAAAGCAAATAAAGTATGGTCTTTTCCCATTCCTACATTTACTCCTGGATTATGTTTTGTACCACGTTGACGAACAATAATGTTCCCAGAGATACAAGCTTGACCACCGAAAATTTTAACGCCTAAACGTTTACTGTGTGATTCACGACCGTTGTTTGTGGAGCCGGCTCCTTTTTTATGTGCCATTGTTTAAAAATTTAATGGTTAATGTTTAATTATTCTTCAGTTTTTTTAGCTGCTTTTTTTGCAGGCGCTTTCTTAGCAGCAGCTTTTTTAGCTGGAGCTTTTTTCTCAGCAACAACCTCAACTTTAGCCACAGGATTTCTTTGACTTGGAGATAAGTGCATGCGTACTGATTTTTCAGCTTTTAATTCGTCTTTTACAGTCTCACCTTTAGTCAAGACACCTTGAATTAAAAGTTGTGTTAAGTGTTGACGGTGGTTATTCCATTTTTGGTAACCTTTACGACGTAATTTCTTAAATACGATAACTTTATCGCCTTTTAAGTGTTCAATTACTGTGGCAGCAACTTTTGCGCCATCAACAGTTGGTGCACCAACAGTGATTTTTCCGCCGTTATCAATTAAGAAAACTTTGTCAAATTCCACTTTAGCACCTTCGTTAGCATCTAGGCGGTGAACGTAAATTTTGTTTCCACGTTCCACTTTAAATTGTTGCCCTGCTATTTCTACAATTGCATACATGAGTGTTAATTTTTATTGTTAATAATTTTTTTAAGGACGGCAAAGATAGGTGGTTTTTTGTATTTGCCAAAGATTTTGAGCACTATTTTGGCTAAAATGCCCGTTATTTTTAGGTTTTTAGAGCTTTTAACAAATTCACAATTAATAAATTGCTGAAAATCAACTATTTATCAATTTAAGTATTTTTAGCCTTTCCTGAAGAATTAATCATCCAAATACCTCCAATAATGACGATTACAGCCAATAATTGAATCAAATTAATCACTTCTCCATCAAATAAACCCCAACCAATAGCTACAATCGGAATTAAGTAGGTACAACTTGCCGCAAACACTGTTCCCGATAATTTAATTAAGGTATTATAAACCACCACCGAAAGCGCAGAACCAACAATAGCCAAAATACTCACAAAACCTAAAGACCTCATTCCTTCGGGATGTTGCGTAGCATGTGCTACCACATCTGTAAATCCAAATAAATAAATAGCTGCCACTGGCCCAATTAAGCTAAACGACCAAACGGTTGCTGTTAATGAATTCACATGGCCCAAATAAGCTTTAATGCCATTTACACTAATCGCATAGCATAAAGTAGCTGCTGCTACTAATAAGCTATACATAATGTTTTTAGTTTGATCGTTTTCATTATCTCCTAAAGCTACTAATGCAATAGCCCCAACAAAACCAATCAATACGCCAATAATTTGATGTTTAGAAATTTTGTGGTTAAAAGCTATCATTCCAATAATGATAGTAAACATAGGAGTTAAGGCATTTAACATACCTGTTAAACTACTGCTAATTTGAGTTTCGGCTTTTGTAAATAAAAAAGCTGGGATTAAGTTTCCAAAAACACCCATTAACAACAATCCTAATAAATTCTTTTTTAAATCAATTTTATAATGTCTAATTAAAAATGGCAGCATAAATGCTGACGCAATGGTTATTCGCAAACCAGCCACCTCGTCGCTGGTAAAAGCTCGCAAGCCTTGTTTCATCAACATAAATGAGCTACCCCAAACTAATGAAAGCACTATTAATATAATCCAAGAGATAGCTTTGTTATTCATAAGTATAGCCTAGCTTAATGCCATGGCATCTAATTTCATTTGTTTAATCATGCTTACCAAACCATTAGCACGTGTTGGAGATAAATGCTCTGTTAATCCAATTTTATTAATAAAATCCAAATTAGCATTCACAATATCATGAGGTTTTTGATGAGATAAAACTCTTACCATTAAAGCCACCATCCCTTTGGTAATAATAGCATCGCTATCAGCCGTATAAATAATTACTCCATCCTTTTTTTCGGAATGAAGCCATACTTTACTTTGACAGCCTTTAATAATTCTATCTTCTGTTTTTAAACTTTCTTCGATTTTAGGTAATGATTTTCCTAGCTCAATTAAGTGTTCGTACTTACCTTCCCAATCATCACCAAACAGTTCAAATTCATCAATAATTTCGTTTTCTATTTCAGCAATTGTCATATGCAGATATTTATTGTTTTTACAGGCCATATGGTATAATCATGTTATCTTCACTCGTGTTTGCACTGATAGAAACATGACTATTTCATGGCGGCAAAAGTACAATCAATTTCGATAAAAACAGGTTTCCAATACAGTTTTATCTTTCACATTGTCAAGAAATTAGACTGAAAGAACAATTATTTTATAAGTTTAAACACTATTATCTATTTAAGGTTAATAACTTTGCCCCCTAATTATTGCATATTTACTCATAAATTAGTTGCTTAGTCGCTTGATTTCAGCGCAATAGATTACATCATTGAGCTAAATACAATATAATACAAGTATGAAGATTGGATTAGATATTATGGGGGGAGATTATGCCCCTGCAAACTGCATAGATGGTGCTATTTTAGCTTTAGACTCATTACCGTCTGATGTGAAAATGGTATTAATTGGCGATAGCGAAAAAGCTAAAAGTCATTTAAAAGCTAAAGGTGTAGCCGAAGATAAATTTGAATTTGTTCACGCTACTGATGTGATTGAAATGGGTGAACACCCAACAAAAGCATTGGCACAAAAACCACAAAGCAGCATTGCGGTTGGTTTTAAATTATTAAAAGAAAACGATATTCAATGTTTTGCAAGTGCTGGTAATACAGGCGCTATGTTAGTTGGATCTATGTTTTCTGTAAAAGCAGTACCAGGTGTTATTCGCCCATGTATTACTTCTATTTTACCAAAAGAAAATGGTGGCTTTGGAATTGTATTAGACGTTGGTACTAATGCCGATTGCAAACCAGATGTATTGTATCAATTTGCTATTTTAGGTTCTGTATTTGCTAAAGAAGTTTATAAAATTAATAACCCTAAAGTTGGTTTATTAAACATTGGCGAAGAACCAGAAAAAGGAAACTTAGTAGCTCAAGCAGCTCACGCGTTAATGAAGGACAGTAAAGATTTTAATTTTGTTGGAAATGTGGAAGGCTTAGAAGTTTTTGAAGACAAAGCAGATGTGATTGTTTGCGAAGGTTTTACTGGAAACGTTTTACTGAAAACAGCCGAAGCATTTTATTCTTTAATCAAAAAACGTAATCGCAGTGATGAGTTTTTTGATAAATTTAATTACGAATTATATGGAGGCACTCCTATTTTAGGAATCAACTCTAATGTTATGATTGCTCATGGTAAGTCAACACCACTAGCTTTTAAAAATATGATGGTGTTAAGTAAAGACATCGTTGACGCAAACTTAAACGAAAAAATTAAAACTGTATTTCAATAATGAAAAGAGCAGCAATTACTGCCGTTGGTGGCTACGTTCCTGATTTTGTAATGACTAATGATGAGTTAGCAAAATTTGTAGATACTAACGACGAATGGATTACATCAAGAACAGGAATTAAAGAAAGACGTGTTTTAAATATCCCAGGCAAAGCTACATCAGATATGATGGTGTTCGCTATTGAAGAATTATTAAAAAAACGTGGCATTACAGCCTTAGATATCGATTTATTGATTGTTGGTACTATCACGGGGGATTATATTTTCCCTAGTACATCAAATGTTATTTGCGATAAAATTGGCGCTAAAAATGCTTGGGGTTACGATTTATCTGCTGCTTGCTCAGGCTTTATTTATGCATTAGCAACAGGCACACAATTTATCGAAACTGGTCGTTACAAAAAAGTAGTGGTAGTTGGTGTAGACAAAATGAGTGCTATTTTAAATTACGAAGATCGCGCAACCTGTGTGATTTTTGGTGATGGTGGTGGCGCTGTGTTATTAGAACCATCTGAGGACGATTGCGGTGTTCAAGATTTTATTTTGAAGGCGGACGGCGCTGGTCGTAATTATTTATACCAAGTAGCTGGTGGTTCATTTATGCCTCCTTCAAAAGAAAGCGTTGAGAAAAAATTACACTACGTTCATCAAGAAGGACAAACTGTATTTAAACATGCTGTAGTAAACATGGCAGAAGTAAGTGCAGAGATTATGGCAAAAAATAATTTAACATCAGATGATGTTACTTACTTATTGCCACATCAAGCTAATAAGCGTATTTGCGAAGCTACTGCTAATCGCATGGGATTGAGCCCAGATAAAATGTTAATGAACATTGAACGTTACGGAAACACAACGGCTGGTACTATCCCCTTATTATTATGGGATTATGAAAAGCTATTTAAAAAAGGCGATAATTTAATTTTATCTGCTTTTGGTGGTGGTTTTACTTGGGGCTCTATTTGGATTAAATGGGCTTATGATGGAAGTAAAGTAGGAAAGTAATTCATATCAAAAAATAAACTAAATGTCAGTTTGCTACAAACTGACATTTTTGTTTTTATTAACTTAATGATGTAAGGAATTAAAAAAACTTTTTAAAATAAATTACAAGATGAAAATTAAACTAAAAGAAGTATTCGTTCTGTGTATTATTTTAACTTTTTTCACAAACTTATTCCCTCAGGATAATTTTACAGACTCTCTGAAAGATGCGTTAAAAAATGCGCATCATGATTCCATCCGTTGCAAAATTTTAAATCAATTAATCGAAAACGAAATAGATGACGCTGTATGGCCAATTTATAACGAACAAATAAAAACGATTGTAGATAAAAACTTTAAAAACAATTCATCACAAAAACTATTTTACAAGAGATATCTAGCAATATACCTTAATAATGTAGGGTTTCTGGCCGATCAAATGGGCGACAATAAAAAAGCATTGGATTATTATAATCAAGGTTTGGTTATTGAAAAAGAAATTAAAAACCCAGAAGGAATTGCAGCTTCTTTAGTTAATATAGGTGGCATATACGAAGATCAAGGTGAGATTTCACAAGCAATGGAATACTATTTTAACGCCTTAAAAATAATGGGGGAAACCAAAAACGAAAGTGTGGTTGCACATGCTCTAATGAATATTGCTGGAATCTATCAGAAACAAGGTGATATTCAAAAGGCTTTAGAATATAATTACAAAGCCTTAAAAATAAGAGAGGAGATAAAAGACAATATTGGCATTGCAAATACATTAAATAACCTTGGGCTTATTTACGAAGACCAAAAAGATATTTCCAAAGCTTTAGAGCTTTACACTAAGTGTTTAAATTTATGTAAAAAAAATAAAGATCTGGAAGGAATTGCACATTCTTTAAATGCAATTGGTGGTATTTATGAGATGCGAAAAGATACGCGCACTGCTTTAGATTACTATAATCAAAGTTTAAAAATTATGGAGTCGCTAAAAATGAAAGATGGCGTAGCTTCTTCACTAAATTACATTGGATGCGTTTACAACAATCAAGGTGATTTTGAAAAAGCTTTGGAATACCATCAAAAAAGTTTAAAGCTTAGAGAGGAAATAATGGATAAGGATGCCATTTCGCAATCATTACTCAATATTGGTGAAACGCTTTACAAACTAGGGAAAACTAATGAATCATTGCAATATACTTCCCGTAGCTTAGAATTATCAAAGGAGATGGGCTTCCCAGAAAATGTGGTAGAAGCAGCCAATATTCTCAAAAAAATATACATAAAGCAAAATAAGTATAAAGAGGCCTTTAAAATGTATGAGGTAGAAATGCAAATGCGTGACAGTATTTTTAATGAAAACACCAGAAAAAGTAGCATTCAAAAACAATTTCAATACCAATACGAAAAGAAAGCTGCCGCCGACAGCGTTAAAGTAGCTGAAGAAAAAAAGATTGTAGCTGTGCAGTTGAAACAAGAAAAAACACAACGATTTGCATTGTACGGCGGTTTAGCTTTAGTTGCCTTATTTGCGGTTTTTATGTTTAATCGTTTTAAGGTTACTCAAAACCAAAAAAACATTATTGAATTAAAAGAAAAAGAAACTCAGATACAAAAAAATATCATTGAGGAAAAACATAAAGAAATTACGGATAGTATAAATTACGCTGAACGCATTCAAAGAACTTTTTTAGCAAGTAAAGAGTTATTAGATGCTAATTTGTCTACCCTTACTGATGCTAAAACAAACGAAGATTATCAAGATAAAAATGAACAAAATTATTTTATCTTTTTTAAACCAAAAGATGTAGTAAGTGGCGATTTTTATTGGGCGGGAAAATTAAATAATGGTCAGTTTGCCCTTGTAACAGCTGATAGTACTGGACATGGAGTGCCTGGCGCAATTATGAGTTTATTAAATGTTACTAGTTTGGAGAAAGCTATAGAACATTATCATAATCCTGCTGATATATTAAACCATACACGCCAAACCATTATCAATCGTTTAAAAAAAGACGGAAGTTCTGATGGCGGGAAGGATGGAATGGATTGTAGTTTAATCGTATTTGATTTTGCTAATAAACAACTTCATATAGCCGCTGCCAATAATCCAGTGTGGATTATTAGAAATAATACCATAATTGAGATAAAACCTGACAAAATACCTGTGGGCAGAAGCGATAAAGACCATTTACCTTTTACCATGCAAACTATCGAAGTAGTTTCTGGCGATTGTATCTACACATTAACAGATGGATTCCCAGATCAATTTGGTGGTCCTAAAGGCAAAAAGTTTATGAGTAAAAATTTAAAAGAATTATTGCTTAAAAATGTGCATTTACCAATTCAACAACAACAACAGGAACTTGAACTATCTTTTAATAATTGGGTAGGCGATTTAGAACAAGTGGATGATGTATGTATTATCGGTATTAGAATCTAATAAAATTCGAATCAAAATGTCAGTTTTTGGCATATACTGACATTTTTTATTTCATACCAGTCAAAAACGGTAATATTGTCGCCTTAATGCTAAAAAACGGCTATTGGCATGTTTTTGGACAATTAGCCACCGTAAAAATTTAAATTATTAAAATCACATAATTATGGCAAAATCAAGTACAAGTGTAAATGTAAAGCCCTTAGCTGATAGAGTATTAGTTGAAGCGGCTCCAGCAGAAACAAAAACAGCTGGTGGATTAATTATCCCTGACACAGCAAAAGAAAAACCAATGAAAGGTAAAGTATTAGCTGTAGGAAACGGTAAAGTAGATGAACCAATGACTGTAAAAGTTGGCGATACTGTTTTATACGGAAAATACGCAGGAACTGAAATCCAAGTAGACGGAAAAGATTTATTAATTATGCGCGAAAGCGATATCTACGCAATAATTTAATGTTTAATTGTTTGAGTGTTTAATTGTTTGATGAAATATAAAACAATCAAACACTACAACAACAAACACTTAAACATAAAAACAATAAACAACCAAACATTTAAACAACTAAACATTTATAAAAATGGCAAAAGACATCACATTTAACATAGAAGCTCGCGACGCTTTAAAGCGCGGAGTTGATGCATTAGCAAATGCAGTAAAAGTAACTTTAGGTCCTAAAGGACGTAACGTGATTATCGATAAAAAATTTGGCTCACCAGCAATCACTAAAGATGGTGTTACTGTGGCTAAAGAAATCGAATTATCAAACCCAGTAGAAAACATGGGTGCGCAATTATTAAAAGAAGTAGCTTCTAAAACAGCTGATGCAGCTGGTGATGGAACAACGACTGCTACAGTATTAGCTCAAGCTATTGTAACTGCTGGTTTAAAAAATGTGGCTGCTGGCGCTAATCCAATGGATTTAAAACGCGGTATCGACAAAGCAGTTGAAACAATTGTAGCTGATTTAAAAAGACAATCTCAAAACGTTGGTAACGACAATAAAAAAATTGAACAAGTTGCAACGATTTCTGCTAACAACGATAACGTTATTGGTAAGTTAATTGCTGAAGCAATGGCTAAAGTTAAAAAAGAAGGTGTAATTACTGTTGAAGAAGCTAAAGGCACTGATACTACTGTTGAAGTAGTAGAAGGTATGGAGTTTGACAGAGGTTATATCTCTCCTTACTTTATTACTGACGTAGATAAAATGGAAGCTGTTTTAGACAATCCATTAATCTTAATTTACGAGAAGAAAATTTCTGCAATGAAAGAATTATTACCTGTATTAGAAAAAGCAGTACAAACAGGTAAACCAATTTTAATTATTGCTGAAGATGTTGACGGTGAAGCTTTACAAACTTTAGTTGTAAACCGTTTACGTTCTAACTTAAAAATCTGTGCAGTAAAAGCTCCAGGATTTGGTGATAGAAGAAAAGCAATGTTAGAAGATTTAGCCATTTTAACTGGTGGTATTTTTATTGCTGAAGACAGAGGTTTCTTATTAGAAAACGCTGACTTAACTTTCTTAGGAAAAGCAGAAAAAGTAACAGTTGACAAAGACAATACAACAATCGTTGGTGGTGCTGGTAAAAAAGCTGATATCACTGCTCGTGTAAATCAAATTAAAGCTCAAATCGAATCTACAACTTCTGATTACGATAAAGAAAAATTACAAGAGCGTTTAGCTAAATTAGCTGGTGGTGTTGCCGTACTTTATGTTGGTGCAGCTACTGAGGTTGAAATGAAAGAGAAAAAAGACCGTGTGGACGATGCTTTAGCAGCTACTCGTGCAGCAGTTGAAGAAGGAATTGTACCAGGTGGTGGTGTGGCTTACATTCGTGCTATTGCCTCTTTAGATAAATTAAAAGGTGTAAACGAAGACGAGAACACAGGTATTCAAATTGTACGTCGTGCTATTGAAGAGCCTTTACGCCAAATTTGTGCTAACTGTGGAATCGAAGGTTCTATTGTTGTACAAAAAGTAAAAGAAGGAAAAGATGATTACGGTTTCAATGCTCGTACTGAGAAATACGAAAACTTATTAAAAGCAGGTGTTATTGACCCAGCTAAAGTAAGCCGTGTTGCTTTAGAAAACGCAGCATCTGTAGCAGCCATGTTATTGACTACTGACTGTGTATTAGCAGAGAAAAAAGAAGATGCTCCAGCAATGCCAATGGGTAACCCAGGCATGGGCGGAATGGGTGGAATGATGTAGTCTTCGGCAAGCTCAGACAACAATCGTTTAGTTCTGTCAGTTCGAGCATGTCACTTCGAGCGAAGTCGAGAAGCGAGAACAAAAGAACGAACACCGAAAAAATATAATTTATAAAAACGCTCCGAAGTAATTTGGGGCGTTTTTTTTGAGTAACAAAATAATATACCTAGGACATGGAAGTAGAATTTATTGAAATAGATGGATGTATTCGAAAAAATAAAATACCCATAAAAAATTTAGCCGAATACATAAACATTATAAAATACGTTTACAATATAAGCGACACAGGAGAATTATGGTTTCGGGGTTCCGCAAAATCTAAATACAAATTAGTTCCAGGAATGTATAGAGATGGTGTCCTTTCGGATTTAGCGTATGATAGTTATGAGTACGAGACACTGTCAGAATTTCAAAGAAAAGCAATTGGCCTTTATCCCAATATGCGAAATTTGAATAAGTGGAACTGGTATCAAACAATGCAACATTATGGATTGCCAACAAGACTTCTAGATTGGACAGAAAGCAGTTTAATTAGCCTTTATTTCTCGCTTAGAATGCTCAGTGAGATAGAAGAACCATGCGTTTGGGTGATTGATTTTTATGATCTAAATCAAGATTCAAAGGGCAGATATTTAGATCTTTACTCAAATATAGACGACAAACTATTTAAATCTTATTTAGATTTAAATACCTCTCCGAAATACCCTATAGGTATAATACCAGAACTACTTGACGGCAGAATGATTGCCCAACGAAGTTGTTTTACAATTCATGGTAAAGCTATTAATGGCTTAGAAGAGTTTTACAAAAAAAGTAAGGATTTTTTATATCAAATAGTAATTGATGATTCTTGTGCAGGCCATATCATCGAAGAATTAAGAACATCTGGAATAAAGGAAACAACTCTTTATCCTGATTTAGAGGGATTAGCTCGAGAAATAAAATGGGATTGGTTTATTGGCGAACATGAAAACTTATTAGATATAGATTAAATGAAAACAATACTATTCGGAAATGGCTTAAACTATTTAAGCAAAGATTTTTTTTCAGCCCTTGTTGGTGTTATCACCAACAAGTACAATTGTATAACATATACTGTTGGCGAAAACACCAACAGTGGCATCAATAACAAACGTTATAAACTATTTAACAATCGCGGTTAACAACCATAAACCGAAAAGCACAAAAGTTGAAAAGTAATCCTGTTAAAAAATGTTGGGGTAGCAATTGTATAACATTAGAGAAGAATTAATGCCGTAAATTTGTATCAGTAACCATCACCCGACATTTTAGCATGAGCAACAAATGGGATACGGGATAGACGTCCGATTTAAATCAAAGAGCCGCTTATCATAAGTGGCTTTTTGGTTTTTTAAAATGTCTATCTTTACACTTTATTAGCAAGCATGCGTTTTCAACCCATTCAACAATTACAAACCGTTTTAAAACAGGAGTATTTTGAGCCTACTATTACTTGGGCTTTTAGAGTTGTGTTGGCATTAAATGTTCCGTTAATTGTTGTGCCATTATATCAAGGTCATTTTTCTTATGAGGTTGTGTGGATGGCTTTTGGTGCTTATATGTTAGCGTTGATTGATTATCGCGGGTTACATTATAAAAAAATAGTCATTCAATCGCTCGAAGCCATACTAATGACCTTAGCTGCTATTGTTGGTATGAATACAGCTAACTCCTGGCAAGTGTCGGTAGTGGCCATGTTTGTTGTGGGAATGTTTGCTGCTTTAATTCGTAATTGGAGCGATTATGGTGCAAGCATTGGCGTAGCGGTTGGTTTTTTCTTTTTGTTTGGATTATCAAATCCTGTTTCTTTTTCCGAATCTGTAAATTATGGAATGTATATTTTTGCAGGCGCTGCTTGGTCGGTTGTTATTACTATCCTTGCTTTTCCGTTTCGTCCTTCAAATCCTATTAGACGTTCGGTAGCAAAAATTTGGAAAACAAACACCGAATTTTTAGATATTTTAATTCAAAAACATGCTTCAGATACTATAATTGATAATATAGATGTTACTGAAAAAGAAACAGCTATTAGAGATGCTGTTAATCATTCTATCAATTTATTTGCACGGAGAGATAACAAAAAATCAAGTTTAAAAACACAACATTACGACATGATGATGGAGATTCGTAAAACGTCATCATTATTTGGAGCAACATTAAATACGATGCATGAAGAATTGGAAATACTGGATCATCCTGATTTTCAAAAAATAAGAAACACCGTTCTCTATAAAACATTGTCGGCTTTTGCACAAACAAGCGCTCGTTTATCAATCGTCATTTTTACTTTTAGGTCTGAAGATTTGAGTCTGACTAAAATACGATTAAAACGTTGCGAAATTGCTATTCAATTATTTGAAGAAGCAAGTAAAGAATTAACCTTAACGCATAAAGAGAAATTGGCTATACAACATTTTATTAATACACTTCATAAATCGTATGGCTATTTACAACAGACCATTTTACAAATTGAGCAAAAATTAAATTTAAAGAAGAGTGATTATTTAGAGAATTATAAACTCACATTTAATAACTTTTTAGTTGGATTAAAACCTCGCGCTATTATGGAATTAGTTCGCGAAGCTTTTAACGTCAATTCACAACACTTTATCTATGCCTTGCGTGTGGCCTTGGGATTATCTATTGGTGTATTTGTATATAAATTTTTTAAAATAGATCATGGTCATTGGATTTCTTTAACCATGCTAATTGTAATACAACCCTATTTTGGTGCTACCCGAAAAAAAGGAATAGAACGAATTGTTGGAACTATTGCGGGTATTGTTTTAGGAGGAGCCATTATGTTATTGCCATTGCCGCATGATGTGTTTGTTGGGCTATTAATTATCGTGTCTTTTTTTGTAGCATATTTTTTACGAAACAACTATAAGGTGGGTGTGTTTTTTGTAACCATCATGATGGTTATTTTGATGCAGATTTCGCAACAAGCCTCATGGGAATTAATTGGTTGGAGAGTTTTATCTACCTTAATAGGTGCGTTATTGGCAGTAGTTGCTAGCTATGTGTTTTGGCCCGTGTGGGAAAAAAAGCGATTTCCACCATTGATGGAGTATGCGTTATTGCAAAACAAAAATTATTTGCAACGTGTGCTTCAATACTATAATAACGAAAATACATTAGGTGAATCGTGGAACAAATTTCGTAGAATTGCGGAAGCATCCAACAATGATGTGTTTGCGTCTGTGCAGCGTATGGTACAAGAGCCAGAACATATTCAAAGCAATGTTGATTTGAGTTTTGCAATGGCGGGTGTCACTATTCGTTTATCACGCGAAATAACATCGATAGCTTTAACTATAAACGAAAAAGAACGTCCAGTAGTAATTCCACAACTATCAGATTATTTTTTGCAAGTCGAAAAAATAATAAATTGGCTATCATCACACTTAACGCAACCATATATAAAAGAAGCCTTACCCGATTTTAGTAAAGTAAAAGAAAGTATAAATTCTGATGTGTTTTTGGTTAGCGAACAAACCCGTTTTGTAAAAGCCGAACTCGAAAAAATAATTTTTGAATTAGAAACACTTTGTATTCTTTTCAAAGAAAAAAAATATAGCAGATAGAAATTAATGCAAACGTAAGCTCTTTCCCTTGCTCAATCCGCTAGGTGTCTATCGTAGTAGTCATGCTGAACTTGTTTCAGCATCTCTAAGACCCTGAAACAAGTTCAGGGTGCGAGCATATTTGAGTTAATCTTCTTTTCCAGCTAACACCACCACAATTTCACCCTTCACGGTCTTAGCTTTAAAATGCGCAATCAATTCGTCAACAGTGCCGCGTGCATTTTCTTCAAATAGCTTTGAGAGTTCTCTAGATACAGATACTTGTCTGTCGCCACTTAAATATTCCTTAAACTCTTCCAACAATTTCACTAATCTAAATGGTGATTCATAAAATATCATGGTGCGTGTTTCTTCTTTTAAAGACAGTAATTTAGTATGTCTTCCTTTTTTTTGTGGTAAGAATCCATAAAACACAAAACTATCACAAGGTAAGCCACTATTAACTAATGCAGGCACAAACGCAGTAGCACCCGGTAATGTTTCAACCGCTACACCGTGTTTAATACATTCGCGCACTAATAAAAAACCAGGATCAGAAATAGCAGGTGTTCCTGCATCCGAAACTAAAGCTACTGATTTATTAGATTCAATCATTTCTACAATTTGCTCTACAGTAGCATGTTCATTGTGCGCGTGATAAGAACGTAAAGGTTTTTCAATTTTAAAATGACGTAATAAATGAATGGTATTACGAGTGTCTTCTGCTAAAATTAAATCCACAGAGTTTAAAACCTTAATGGCTCTAAACGTCATGTCTTCTAAATTACCTATCGGTGTTGGTACTATGTAAAGTTTTGGTGTCATGCTTAAATGTGATAAAAAAACATAATCAGATTTGCTGATATTTTATCTTGATAAAGATAATAAATAACCACATAGACACAGAGAAAATTTAAATGGTAAAAGAAGGTGATAGAAAACATGTTTTACACATAGCATCTATGAATAAGCGAAGCCTCTATATAAATCTTAGTGAAAAATTTATCACTATGAATCTATGTGGTTAAACAACTTACTTACTCAAATCCATTTTCTCATCACCAGGTTGATAAGGTAAGTATGAAAAAATAAATTGAAACATTTCTTCAGTCGTTTGCATACTTCTCACACCTTCGCCTTGAGTCACTACTTTTGGTGGATGATTTGGATTAAAGGGATTTTTATCGGTGTTATCAAAGGTGGCATACGCATGAATCACCGTTCCTGCTTTAATAATAATTGGGTTCTTGTATGTGTAATAATACTGCCATCTAAAATCCCATTTTTTAATTTTAATTAAAGGAATGGTATCTCCATTTTGTTGAACCGCAAAAGCCCAAAACGATTTACCTAATAAATGCAAATGTGGATTTACTGAAAGTAACGAAATATCTCCTGGCAATGAAGCTTGTGTATGAAAGGTTTGAATTTGATTAGGTTGTAAAATCAATTCGGGTTCAATTTTCGAAATCCCAAAAGTTCCTAATTGTGTTTCAATAATAGGTCGCTTAGGTTTTGGCCCGTAAAATACATTAATGTAAGAACTATCTAACACGTCTATATTACTTGGTCCGTAATGAATGTTTTTAAGCAATACTACCGACGTTTTATTTGTTTTGTAACCACCAATACCATCAGGATAATTAACGGGCATATAACCAGGCAAATAATATACTGTATTAGGATTTAAAACAGGAAAAGATCCATCATCATTTAAAATATTCATTTGTTTAAACAAATCTTTATAATCAGAAAATTCATCTAATGAGTGAGTAAGTCCGCTCACAACCTCTTTTTTCTTCCCAGCATCATAACTAATTAAATGCCCGTTGATATGGTGTGCTAGTTTTCGATGATTAGGCACAAACTCGAAGTAACGCACAAACGTATCTTTAGCCAATTGCAAAGGTAATTTTACAATATAAAAATGATCCGCACCATTGCCTTTAATTGGAACTGGCTTAAGGAATTTAATAACAGTGTCGGGTTTTCCTAAAAACGAACCAGCATAAAAAACAGGAGGAGATGGTATTTTTGATTCGTCGCCTTTTGGAGCGCCGTTTTCTACCCATATTTTAATCAGTTCTAATTCTTCTTTGGATAATTTACGTTCACCAATAAAATGCGTGTAACTATCGTCTGCTGGCCAAGGCGGCATGTATCCACTTTGTGTCACGAATTTTATTTTGTTGACGTTTTTCTTCACGTCATCATAGGTCATAAATTCTATTGGTCCACTCTCCCCTGCTCTATGACAGGGGGTACAGTTTTTGTAAATGATGGGGGCGATATCTTCGAAAGTGGGATTCGAGTTCGTAGTTGTTTGAAGTAAGTTGTTTGAATTTTCTTGACAAGAAGAAAAAATGAAAGAAATTAAAATAAGAAGGCAAAAAGAAAACTTGTCACTTCGAGTAAGCTTGAGGGACGAAAGCTGTATCGAGAAGTGATATTTATTAACAAAGTTCTCGATACAATTTTTTTGCAGGATACAAGCAAAAAAATTACTCGAACTGACAGCATGATAGTTTTTATTCCTGAACATACACTCTTTTTACGCGTGAAGAAATACTAGTTAATACTTCGTAGGGAATAGTCTCCATTGCTTTTGATAATTCCATTAATTGCTCGTTCGTTTCAAACACAATGACCTCATCACCTTCTTTGCAATCAATGTTAGTCACATCCACCATACACATATCCATACAAATATTACCAATGGTTTTACATGCTATTTGATTAATGAAAACAGTTCCGTTTCCATTACCTAACTTTCTACTAAAGCCATCGGCATATCCAATTGGAATAGTAGCAATCACTGTTTTTTTACTAGCTACACCTTTGCGATTGTAACCAACTGTTTCGCCAACTTCTAATTGTTTGATTTGAGAAATACGTGTTTTTAATGAACTAATATTTTCTAAATGATGTTTTTCAATATCATTAAAGCCAACGCCATACATGCCAATTCCTAAACGTACCATATTATAGTGAGCATTTTTCCAACGAGTAATAGCGCCAGAATTACAGATATGTTTTAATGCATGATAACCAATTGATTTTTCAATTTGAGTAGCTAATGTTTCGAATAAAGTAATTTGAGTACTCGTAAAGTCATCAAAGGCTTTATCATCGCTTGCTACTAAATGAGAGAAAATACTTTTTACTCTTAGTAAATTTTCTGCATTCAAAAACTCACATAATTCATCTATTTGGTTCGCTTCAAAACCTAAACGTTTCATGCCAGTATCTAATTTAATATGTACTGGATAGGGTTCTGAAATGGCTTTTTGTTGTAGGGCTTGCAAAAATTCCTTCGCGACTTTAAACGAATAAATTTCTGGCTCTAAACGATAATCAATCATATCATCATAGGATGATTCTTCGGGGCTCATTACCATAATTGGCAAATGAATACCTGCTTTTCTTAATTCTACACCTTCATCAGCATAAGCCACCGCCAAATAATCGGCATGATGATGTTGCAATGTAAAAGCGATTTCTGTGCTTCCACTGCCATAACCAGTAGCTTTTACCATGCACATCAACAAAGTGTCTTTCGTAGTTTGTGAACGATAAAAGTTTAAATTATGTACCAAACGATTTAAGTTAATTTCTAAAACCGTATCGTGGCTTTTTTGTTGCAATAATTTACTAATGCGTTCAAAACCATAACTGCGAGCGCCTTTTAATAAGATAATGGCATTATGAAATTGTAGTGATGGATTTGTTTTACTTTCTTTAATAAAGCTTTCGGTATCATTAAAAAAGTGTGCATCTTTTTCGAACAATTCTTTTTGTGAAGAAATTTCTTTACCAATTCCAATCACGGTATCAATATGAAATTGTGCCATCAATTTAGAAACATGCTCATACAATTCCCAACTTAACTTACCGCTTTGTTCAATATCCGAAAGTATTACTACTTTTTTTCCGCCACGATGTTGTTGCTTTTGATGATGCAAGGCAATTTCTAAGGCGTTGATATCTGAATTATAAAAGTCGTTGATTAAAACACAATTGTTATTTCCCAATTTTAATTCTAAACGCATGGCCACTGCTTGTAGCAACAACATACGTTTTTCAATATCTTGTTGAGGAATATTTAAATGCAGTAATGTAGCCCAACAAGTAATGGCATTATCTACACTTGCCGAATCGGTAAATGGAATATTAATACTAATTTGTTCGCCTCTGTATTTGGCTATAATAATTGTATGAGTAAATAAATTTTCAATCTCAATAATTTGTAGTGTTGCCTGTTCGCTTCTAGAAATTAAAAAGGTATATTGATTTAATAACTCAGTATGTTCTTGAGTAAAAGATAAGGCATTTACAATAACTGTTTGGCATTGAGCAAACAGTTGCATTTTTTCTTTTAATTTTTCGGAGATGTTTTTAAATCCTTCATCATGCGCGGTTCCTAAAGAAGTAAATACGCCAATGGTTGGTTTAATAATTTCTCTTAATAAATCCATTTCACCCACTTCAGAAATGCCCGCTTCAAAAATTCCTAAGGTATGTTTATTGTTTAATTGCCAAACTGATAAAGGAACTCCCACTTGAGAGTTGTAACTTTTAGGACTTCGCGCAATGTTATAATCTGATTTTAATAATTGATACAACCACTCTTTCACGATGGTTTTACCATTACTACCAGTAACGCCAATCACAGGCAAATTAAATTGTGCACGATGATTACTAGCTAATTGTTGTAAAGCTTTTAATGTATCCGTAACAATTAAAAAACAAACATCCTCTTTTAATCCAACGCAACTATCAGGGATATGATGAACGATAAATGTTTTAACTCCTTTGTGTATTAAACCTAAAATATATTGATGCCCATCATTTCTATCAGACTTTAAAGCCACAAATACACTATGAGCTGGCTCAGTTAATTGCCTGCTGTCTATTAATAAATGCTGAACGGAGTGATTTGATTCTCCAACCAAATTAGCATTGATTATTTTAGAAATATGTTGAGGAGTGTACAAAATAAAAAAGTGGTTTATTTTATACAAAATAAACCACTTTTTAGTGAAATAGCTAATCTATTATGAATTAACTAATAATTTAAATCCTTTACCGTGAATGTTCACGATTTCTACTTTAGAATCGTCTTTTAAGTATTTACGAAGTTTAGCAATGTAAACATCCATACTACGACCATTAAAGTAATTATCATCATGCCAAATGGTTTTTAAGGCAAAATTTCTATCTAACACGTCATTTTTATGAACGCATAACAAACGCATTAACTGACTTTCTTTAGTGGTTAATTTTTGCTCTGCTCCATTATGAATTAATACTTGAGTATCTGAATTAAATGTATAGTTTCCAATAGTAAAATTAACGTCTTCTGTATTATGAACACGTTGCTTATTACTTCTACGTAAAACAGCTGTTACACGAGCCAATAACTCGTCCATACTAAAAGGTTTTGTGATATAATCATCAGCCCCAGCATTAAATCCTTCAATAGTATCTTCTTTCATGCTTTTAGCAGTTAAGAAGATAATAGGCACGTTTTTATCCGTTACTCTGATTTCTTTTGCTAAGGTTAAACCATCCTTAACAGGCATCATCACATCTAGTAATAATAAATCGAATTCCTGCTTGCAAAATGCATCAAAGCCTTTTTTTCCGTCGGTTGCTAATTTTGTTTCAAACCCTTTTGCTTCTAAATATTCTTGTAATAATGTCCCTAAATTTGGGTCATCTTCCACTAACAATATTTGTGTCTTTACATTTTCCATAATTAATTATATCTATTTATGTTTTAATCTGTGTTTTTATAGGGCATTACAATTTTAAAGGTACTGCCTTTTCCTAACTCACTCTCTACATTAATTGTGCCATTGTGCTTTTCTACTACAGCCAGAACGTAACTAAGCCCTAAGCCAAAGCCTTTTACATTGTGAACATTACCCGTTGGAACCCTATAAAATTTATCGAAAATTTTACGTTGATTCTCCTTACTAATACCAATTCCGTTATCTTTTACCTTAATTTCTATCCCTTCTAACGTATCTTTAGTGGTAATTAGTATGTTTGGGCTGTCCTTTGTGTATTTTATAGCGTTATCTATCAAATTAAATATAATGTTTGTCAAATGCACTTTATCGGCATTGATTAAACACTTAAGGGCGTCTAATTGTTTAGTAATAGTTCCCTGTCTTTGATCAATTAAAAGTTGGGTATTTTGAATAGCCTGATTAATGATTTCATGAACGTCAATATCACTTCGTTTAAGCTTAAACTCCCCCTTATCCAAAATAGAAGTTTGTAGGATACTTTCCACCAAAATACTTAAACGCTTATTCTCGTCCCTAATCATCTTTACAAAACGTTGTTGTTTTTCGGGAGTCTTTGTTACAGTGTCGTCATTCAACATCTCAGCTGCCAGAGAAATGGTACTAATTGGCGTTTTAAACTCATGCGTCATATTACTGATAAAATCGTTTTTGATAACAGACAATTTCTTTTGCCTTGAAATGGTGGCAATGGTATAATAAAAGGCAAAAATGAGTATTAAAATAACCATACCCGAAACGCCAAGCATCATCCACATGGTTTTTAAAAGGTAATTTTTTTGATTAGGAAATTGAACACTTAAATATTGTGGGGTCACAAATACGTTATTTGGCGATAGGTTTATTTTGATAGAACAACCTGTTGAATCACAATTTTTTTGCGCTTCCTTATAATTTCCATTAATTCTTGAATCAGATAAACGACTAGACACTGAATACACAAAATTAGTAGTAATACCTTCTGCTAATAGTTCTTGACGTAGAATCGTGTCTAGCATCAACGAGTCTACTTTTGGCTTATAATCCTTATAAACGTTGATACTGATTAGTTCATCAAACAGGTCGTTTACAATTTCGGTTTTAGTTTGAAACAATTCGTCTCTTAAACTTTCAATATTTTTTGAAGTAGATTGCGAAGCGTTTAATAATTCATAGGGTAAAAAGTGGTTATGAGAATTCGCAGAGTCACCAATAAATTCTTTTTGAGACATTTTACTAGTAATAACTCCCGAAGAATCTGTACTTAATTCTTCGAAAATACGAACTTGCACATCGCTACCGCTAGGATTGCCAACAGTAACCATGCCTGGTTTAGTAATACGAACCCCTTGTTTACGTAACTTAATTTTTTTAGCAATTTTATTGGCGGTTCCTATTTTTTCGAGCTTGTTTGAAGTTGACTTTAAGGCCTCCTTCACTGAACGTTCAAACTCTTCTTCTTTTAATTTAATAGAACTCTTAATCCAATAAATTTGTACAGCAATTAATGCACAAAGTGCTATACCTACCAATACCGAAATAATACCTAAATTATGCTTATTCATTTTAACAAATGTAATAAAGTAAACTGTTGAAAATCTGGAGTGTTAACGTTTTTTAACGGGCTTAAATTTTTATGCCGGTAACCAATACATCATCAATTTGCACTAGTGCACCCCTCCATTTTTCGAAAGAAGTACCAAGTGTTTCTAATTGCTGAGCCATTTCAAAACCCTTCATGTTTAGTAAGAGTTCTTTTAATTGATTATACTTAAATTTCTTTCCTTTTTCTCCTCCAAATTGATCGGCGTAGCCATCAGAAAACTGATAAACAATATCTCCTTTTTGAAGTTGAATCGTATTTAAACTAAAATCTTGTGGAGTCGAAGAAACATATCCAATGGGTTGTTTATCAGGTTTAATTTCCAATAAAGCGCCATCTTCTTTAATAATCCAAACTGGATTATTAGCACAAGCAACTTGCAACACATTAGTTTCTGAATTTAAACAGATCAAGGATAAATCCATACCATCTCTAGATTTGGAGTCTTCTCCTTGTTTTAAAGACTTGATGATTTCTTTTCTTAATTCGTTTAAAATTAAATCGGGACGGAGAATTTTACGTTCTACAACAATTTGATTTAATAAGGTATTACCTATCATACTCATAAAAGCACCCGGTACACCATGGCCAGTGCAATCTGCCACTACAAATATTTTTAAATTATCAGCTTGGGTAAACCAATAAAAATCTCCACTCACTACATCTTTAGGTAATGATAAAATAAAATGTTCAGGAAATACCTTTGCTATTTCTGCATCGCTTGGAAAAATAGCTTCTTGAATTTTTTTAGCGTAATTGATACTATCTGAAATATCCTTATTTTTTTCTGAAATAATAGCGTTTTGTTCCTCTAGTAATTTGTTAGTTTTTTCTTTTAATCTATATCTATTAAACATTAAAAATGCTAAAACTAATAATAGTAAAGCGCCTCCCGTTAAACCAAACTTCACAATTCGATCTTTGTTAGCACTTACTTTTAATAGCTCAATTTCTTTTTGTTTTTTCTCTGTATCATACTTTGTTTTAATTGTATTTAATTCTCCAATAATTTCTTTATTGGCAATAGTGTCGTTAATAATTTTATACTGTTGAAATAAATCATAGGCCTCTTTATAATTCCCCATAGCATAATTGGTATTAGCCAAGCCTGCATAATTTTCAGATTGGTAATCAATATCCTTAAATTGAATTGCCAATTCTAAGCTTTCATTAAACGAATTAATTGCTTTTTGATAGTCTTTAGTATAACCATAGGTTCTTGCCAAGTAGTGTTTTAAAAAAATTAAATCCGAATTACTATTGGTAATAGTTGCTAATTCAACCGCTCTATTTAGTTTTTCTAATGATAAATCATATTTGCCTTCATCACTGTATGACAAGCCCCAGTTTCCTAAACAGCTTATAATTTGACCTGTATCTTTTGAAATTAACGCCCAATCATAGGCTTCTTTATAAAGCTGATTACACTTCCTGTAATCATTACTATAATAGGCGTTATTATACTCTATATTAGCAAGATTCATCGTTATAACGGCAATCTTCCTGCTGTCCTTAATCTCTTTTGCAATATCCAACGATTTATTAAAGTATTCGGCTGCTTGTGTAAACTGACCTTGCAGGGCAAACATATTTGCAAAACCAGTGTATGCTAATGAGCGTAATTCTTTATTTGAACCCTTTTCGGACATAACTATACCCTCTTTGAAATAGGCAGTTGCTTTTTTATAATCAGATATATTTTGATAGACAACACCTAATAAAATTGTTGTTCGACACTTTAAAAAATCGCTCTTTGTTTCTTTAGCTAATTTATTGGCAAGATGTGCATAATACAGCGATGAGTCTGAATTAGTCTGTTCGAATTCATGAGACTTATCTGTGTAATTTATAATCAGTAAAGAATCCTGTATAGAAGTTTGAGCACTTCCTTTTAAAACAAAAAGTAAAGAGGCTATAAAAAAATATGTTCTAATTATTTTACTCATCGCGTGGTTCTTTTTTATTCCCACTAAACATTTCCAAAATACCACTTACTAAAGATAACACTAAACTAAACCAAAGTGCTGTCCAAAATCCATCTACTTTAAATCCATCCACTAACTTATCCGTAAACAAAATAATAACAGCATTAATCGCTAGTAAAAATAAACCGAGCGTAAAAAATGTAATAGGCAATGATAAAATAGTGAGTATAGGTTTAACTATTGTATTTAAAAATGCCAAAACAACTGCCACTAAAAACGCAGTAAAGAATTTATTAATTTCTGGAGAATCAACACTAAAAAATTGGTTTTGACCAATAGTCACTCCATTTAAAAAATAGGCTGTAATTAATACGGCAAAAGTTGAAATAAAAAGCTTCGCTAAAAAGTTCATAGAATTTATTTATTCATATCAAATATACAACACTTTAGTCTGAATATAAACAAAAAAGCACTCCTGAAATTGCGTGCAATTTTAAGTATAACATACTATTATTTCAAAATTGGTAAAATAATGTTAGACGCATTAGTTGCATCATGAAATAATTTAATTTCTGATTTGATAAAATCTTTATCCTCACAATGATAAATATCTACAAACTGCTGAGGATTTCTATCTGCTAAAGGAAACCAAGTGCTTTGAACTTGAATCATTAAACGATGTCCTTTTTTAAATGTATGTGCTATGTCAGGTAATTCAAATTTTACAGTAGTCATTTTATTTGGCTCAAAGGCTTCAGGTTTTTCAAAACTATTTCTATAACGTCCACGCATGATTTCACCACGTACTAACATTTCATAACCGTCCATTAAATACTCATTTTCTTTATCTGATGTATAAACCAAAGTATCATACACAAACCCATCAGGGAATACATCAATTACTTTTATCACAAAATCTGCATCAGTCGTTGAAATAGCAACTTTTAAATCGGCTATGACCGTTCCTGCTAAAGTTAAATCATTTTCTAAGACAGCAGTTTTAAATGTAATCACATCTGGGCGTCGACTAGCAAAGCGTTGGTCATCTGTCATATATTCTCTTGTTCTTCCATCTAAAACATCTTCCGTAAAAGGAACTGGTTTTGATGGATCGCTCACATAACTTGTAGAACTATTTTGTGAATTGGATTTATTGAAAGATAATGACGCATTATCATTAAAATAAATTGGCGTTGGAGTCATTTCTTTTGGAGGCCAAGCAGCAAGGCTCTTCCATTTGTTTTCTCCTGTAAAAAAGATAGAAGCTTCTGGTAAATTATCCAAATTACCTTTCCCTTTTAAATGGTAATTAAAAAATGGAATTTCAATATTCTCTTGAAAATAATTTGAGGTTTTACTTCCAAAACGCACATTTCCTAAAAAGCTTCCGTCTCCTTTGCTCCAACCTCCATGAAACCAAGGCCCCATCACAATTTTATTATTGGTAGTTGGGCTTTGTTTTTCAATAGCTTCATATAAGCGCCAAGCACCGTAACAATCCTCTGCATCAAACAAACCTCCAACTGTTAACATCGCAGGTTTTATGTTTTTACAACCAACACGTGCATCACGAACTTTCCACCAATCATCATAATTAGGATGATTCATTAAATCGTTCCAAAACAAAATACTATCACCCATTAATTTTGAGAAGTTTTTAATTGCTCCTACCTCTAAATAATATTTATAAATATCATTGGTATAATGTTTAAACTCTTTAGGACCCACTGTAGTTGGCTTAGGACGTGGCTGACCAAAACCAGAATAAAAATTAAATGCGTCGCATAACATAAATGCACCATTGTGATGAAAATCATCTCCCTTGAACCACTCTGTTACTGGCGCTTGTGGACTAACCGCTTTTATTGCTGGATGTCCGCTTAATGCAGCCATCGTTGAATAAAAACCTGGATAAGAAGTTCCAAACACACCCACATTTCCATTATTATTTGGAATATTTTTCACTAACCAATCAACCGCATCGTAAGTATCACTTGCTTCATCAATGTCTTTTTTTGTTTTTTTATTTGGGTTAAATGGTCGCACATCCATAAAGGTTCCTTCACTCATCCATCGTCCACGCACATCCTGAATAACTATAATATATCCTTCTTTTAAATATTCTCTCCAATGAAAATTCCATAAACGGGATTGAAATTTATCTTCGCCATAGGGCGCACATGAATAAGGTGTTCGTATCATTAAGAAAGGATGTTTCTCCTTGTTATCTTTGGGAGCATAAACAGCTGTAAACAATTTTACACCGTCACGCATCGCAATGGTATACTCTTTTTTGGTGTAATTATCTCTTACCCATTGCTCATTTACAGATTGAGCTGTAGTAAAAAAATGAATACTAATTAAACAGAAAATAATTATATGACGCATAGATTTTTATTTTTTCTAAAAATAGGTATTTATTAGAAACTGAACATTTAGAGTCATTAACTGTTTATTAATAAAATCTTATATATTTGAAATAAAAAAACTATGAAAAACATAATTACAATTATTTTATTATTATTCTCCTTTTCGTTTTTTGCACAAAGTGGAGATTTACTTATTGGAACCTACATGACTGATAAAAATGAAGGCATGGTAGAGATTACCAAAAGAGACAACAAATATTTTGGAAAACTTATTTGGACAAAAACTCCAGGTAAATTAGATTCTAATAATCCTGACGATAAACAGAAAACGGAAAAATTAGCTGGGAAAGAAATTTTGAAAGACTTTGCATTTGACGGAAAAGACCTGTGGCACAATGGAACTATTTACGATCCAAAAAATGGAAAAACCTACAGCTGCAAAATTACTCGTGATGAGAAAGGTAATTTAAATGTGAGAGGATACATTGGAGTATCGATGCTGGGAAGAACAACCTTTTGGGTAAAAGTAAAATAACAAACTATGATTATAATAAAAGGCTTTACAAATTGTAAAGCCTTTTTTAATATTTGTCAGTTCGAGCGTAGTCGAGAACTAGACTAAATAGAAACTATTAAAACTCGCGCAATTACACATAGTGTGACAAAAATAATTAATAATTCAATAAATCTTCTATTGCTTTTTCTACTTTATCAGCATTAGGTAGCATCGTGCGTTCTAATGTAGAATTTAATGGAATAGCTGGTAAATTTTCGGAACCAATTACTCTGACTGGTGCATCTAATTTCTTGAAACAGTTTTCAGAAATACGTGCTGCGATACTTTGAGCAAAACCATTAAACACTGGCTCTTCCGTTAATACTAAACATTTACCATGCTTACTCGCACTTGCAAACATTAACTCTTCATCAACAGGAGCAATCGTTCTTAAATCAATAATTTCTACTTGACCTTCGAATTTTTTAGCAGCGCTCTTAGCCCAATAAACTCCCATACCATAAGTAATAACAGTTAAAGATTTTCCTTTAGAAATATTTTCTTCAGAAGCTTCTTGCACTACTCTACCTTTACCAAAAGGGATTACATAATCCTCATCTGGTTCAATGGTTTTTGCATCTTCAGTTCCTTTAATTTTACTCCAATACAACCCTTTATGTTCTAACATCACAACAGGATTTGGATCATAAAAAGCTGATTTCATTAAGCCTTTTAAATCGGCGCCCGTACTTGGATACGCAATTTTAATTCCTTTGATATTTGCTAAAACACTTTCTACAGAACTTGAATGATATGGTCCGCCGCTACCGTAAGCGCCAATTGGCACACGCACAATACAACTTACTGGCCATTTACCGTTACTTAAATAACAAGAACGACTTACTTCTGTAAACAATTGATTTAAGCCCGGCCAAATATAATCGGCAAACTGAACTTCTACAATTGGTTTTAATCCAACGGCGCTCATACCAACGGTGCTACCAATAATAAATGCTTCTTGAATTGGTGTATTAAACACTCTATTATCTCCAAATGTTTGTGCTAAAGTTGCGGCTTCTCTAAATACACCTCCTAAACGTTTACCAACGTCTTGTCCGTAAAGTAAAGCATTTGGATGCTTCTCCATGATTTCACGAATAGCGAATAAAGCGCTATCCACCATAACAGTTTTCTCTTTACCGCTTGGTGCTCTATTACCTTTTTCTTCTGTAATTGGCGTTGGAGCAAAATCATGCAATAATAAATCTTCAGGGCGAGGATCTTCTTCTAATAAAGCTTTTTGATATTCAGATTCTACAAAAGTTGCAGCTTCTTCTTCAATCTTTTTAATATCTGAAGCATCTACTCCCGCAATAATTAATTGATTACGTAAACGAGGCAATGGATCTCTTTTTGCACATTCTTCCAAATCATCTCTGTACCATTCTTTACGAACACCTGATGTATGATGGTTTAACAAAGGAACCTTTGCATGAATCAACATTGGGCGACGCTCTTTACGGATGATTTCTAAACACTCATTAATCGTATTGTATGATGTTATAAAATCAGTTCCATCAATGGTACGCGTTTCTAATCCTTTAAATCCTTTAGCATAATCTGTTGCATCCTGAGAACGAATTTCTCGAGCATGTGCTGAAATATCCCACTCATTATCTTGCACTAAATATAATATTGGTAACTTTTTTAAAGTTGCCATTTGAAAAGCCTCAGCCACCTCGCCTTCAGTGATACACGCATCACCTAAAGAACAAACCGCTACTGGATTTTTTCCTTTAAAATCTTGTTGTAAATTATTTAATTCTAAATACTGTAAGCCCATTGCCACACCTGTTGTAGGTATTGCCTGCATTCCTGTAGCACTTGATTGGTGAGGAATTTTAGGCATATCATCTCTACGTAAACTTGGATGTGCATAGTAAGTTCTTCCACCAGAAAATGGATCGTTACGTTTTGCTAATAATTGTAACATTAATTCAAATGGAGACATGCCAATACCTAACAGCATACTGTCATCACGGTAATACGGACTCACAAAATCTTGCGGCAATAACTGCAAACCCATTGCTAATTGAATCGCCTCATGTCCACGAGATGTAGCATGAACATACTTTGCTGTTATTTCTTTATTAGCTTCGTATAACTCCGCCATACTTTTAGCAGTACACATTAAGGTGTATGCTTTTTTAAGCGTTTCAACAGAAATTTTCTCTTTCACTGACTTAGGGTCTAATATTGTAGTTGCCATTTAAAAATTATGTACTTAAAGTACTAAATGTATAAAATTTACTGTATTCCGCATAAAAAAACATCCCAAAAAATGGGATGTTTGTCTAATTTTTAGTAAAAATATAGGATTTGATTGAATGAATTAGGGATTATTTGATGATAACTCCCATTTTATCTATAAAAGGAATCATTTGAAAATTATCTTCTATAATAGATTCTGGTAAAAAAATAAATTGTTTATCAAATAATTGACCATTTAAAGTAAAGCTTATCCAATATTCGTTACTTAAGCCAAATACTTCTTTTGATACTGGTTCAATTAATTTATAATCTAAGGTTTCAATTTCTTCGAAAAAATGACGCAATGTGCTTGTTTTTTTCTTTACATCATTAATCACTCCATAACCTGTAGAAGTGATCAATACATTTTTAATGCTCTCTTCTTTAAAATTAAAAATATAAGCATTGTATTCATCTAAGCCTTCAAATTCTTGAACAATAGCAATTGCTACATCATATACTTCGGGGATGACAATATCCTTTATCATTGATTGATTTATTTTTCAACACAGAGATCAAGAGTTTTTAGAGTTCACAGAGAGAAGTTTTAATTATAATCAAAACTCAGCGCTCTCTTCTTCTCCAAAACTCTGTGTTGAATGTTCTAAACTAACTTAATTAAATAATTTTCTTTTTTGCCTTTGCTTACTAATAAATATTTACCTCCGTTAAAAGCCTCTAAATTAATCGTTGCATTCGCATCCGTTACTTTAGTTTTATTAATACTCACTGCGTTTCCTGTAACCATTTTACGAGCTTCTGTTTTGCTAGGAAACACAGACGCTTTATCTACTAATAAGTCAACTACATTAATTCCATTAACAACATCTGTTTTGTTTACTTCAAAGGTATCAATGCCACCTAACATTTTTTCGAAAGCATCTGGATTTAAATTAGCCACATCTTCTGCTTTTGATTTGAATAGAAATTCAGCAGTTTCAATGGCTTGTAAGTAATCAGCTTCGCTATGCACTCTTGTAGTTACTTCTTTTGCTAATGCTTTTTGTAAATGACGTTCGTGAGGAGCTGTAGCATGTTTTGCTTCTAACTCTTCGACTTCTGTTTGATTTAATAAAGTGAAAATACGCACATAAGATTTCGCATCATCATCGCTCACATTTAACCAAAACTGATAAAATTTATAAGGAGATGTTTTCTCTCTATCTAACCAAATATTACCGCCTTCAGATTTTCCGAATTTAGTACCGTCTGATTTTTTAATTAATTGAGTAGTTAAGGCAAAGGCTTCTCCACTTGCTTTACGGCGGATAAATTCTGTACCTGTTGTAATATTTCCCCACTGATCGCTACCTCCCATTTGAACTTTACAGTTCTTTTCTTTCCATAAATGGTAAAAATCGTAACCTTGAATTAATTGATAACTAAATTCAGTAAACGACATCCCTGTATCGCCATTAATACGGTTCTTTACAGAATCTTTCGCCATCATGTAATTTACTGTAATATGTTTTCCAGCGTCACGGATGAAATCCAAAAATGAATAATTTTTAAACCAATCGTAATTGTTTACTAACTCTGCGCTATTTGCCCCACAATTAAAATCTAAAAATTGACTTAATTGCTTTTTAATCCCTTCAACGTTTTTATTTAATGTATCTGCGTCTAATAAATTACGTTCTGCTGATTTTCCACTTGGGTCTCCAACCATACCAGTTGCCCCACCAACCAAAGCCAAAGGCTTATGGCCTGCTAACTGAAAACGTAATAAAGTCATAATTTGGGCTAAACTACCTACATGTAAACTATCAGCCGTTGGATCAAATCCAATATATCCTGTAACAACTTCCTTATTTAATAATTCCTCCGTACCAGGCATTACATCATGCAAGATACCGCGCCATTTTAATTCTTCTATAAAATTTGTCTTCATAATTTGAGTTTCAAAATTAGAAATAATTGTGGATTATTTCTTACTGTTTTAAGAAATCCTTGATGATGGCAACCATCTGAGGAACTGCCTCTAAATTAAGGGTATGTCCCACATGAGGAATAACTTTAAACTGACTGTTAGGAATAGCTTTAGCCACTTCGCCTGCCATATGAACAGGCAACAACAAATCTTTTTCACCTTGGATAACAATAGTTGGAACTGTGATTTTTTTCAACTCTGGTCTATAGTCAATTCTTTCCTTGGTGGCTCTCATTAATTTAAATAAAGCTTGCTTATCTTCATTTGCCTCCTGACGAGTTTGCTTCATTAAATCAATTGGAATTAATGGATTTAAAAAATAGTTTTCGCTCAACACACTTGGCAACATGATATCCAACATCAAATTATATCCGCCAAATTCTAAGGCTCTCCACCATGATAATTCAATAGCATCATAGTACGGTGTTTTATGAGCAAACGTAGAAATCAATAATAATTTAGAAATCCTATTTCCGTGATTAATTGCTAAATGCTGTGCTACTAAACTGCCATAAGATAAGCCTGCAACAATTGCTTTATCAATTTTTAAATAATCTAATACACTTACTACATCACGAGCATGGGTATCAAAACTTCTCCATTCTCCTATTTTATCACTTTGCCCCTGGAAAATAAAATCAATCAATACAATGCGATAATCGCTTTTAAAGTAAGGCGTTGTTAAAATCCACGAAACGGTTGATTGCGACAAGCCGTTTAAAAACACTAAAGTTTCTTTAGCATTCTCATTACCTTGTACTTCAAAGTAGATGTTTAAATTATCTGATGTTTTACAAAACATATTATAAGAATTTTAATGTGGCAGAATCATTAACGGTCAATTCCACTTCTCTTCCAAAATACATAGCTAGATTTCTATCGATATGCCCTGCAGGAAAATCAAAACACACAGGATAGTCATAATCTTTCACAGCATCTAAAATAATTTCTTCGGGAAACTTTCCAAAAGGAATGGCATTATCTTTCATGTCTGTCATTCCGCCAATAACAAGCCCTTTTAAACAACTTAACTTTCCTGATAATTTCAATTGCATCATCATTCTATCTAGATGATATAAATACTCATCTAAATCTTCAATAAATAAAATCTTGTCTCTGGTATCAATATCGTATGGCGTGCCAGATAAAGCATATAGTAAAGATAAATTCCCGCCAACTAATTGTCCATTTGTAGTTCCAGATATATTTGAATAATTCTCTTCTGTTTCTATTTCCGTTAATTTTCCTAACAAGGCTTTTATCAAACTTCTCGTCGCTTCTTGGTTTTTAGAAAAGTTTAAAGGCATGGTGGCATGCATTGTTGCAATTCCAATATTATGAATAGCACTATGCAAAACAGTTATATCACTATAACCAATCACCCACTTGGGATGTTTTTTAAATTCAGTAAAATCAACGTGTTCCATTAATCTTATTGTACCATAACCACCACGTGCCACAATAACAGCTTTAATATTTTTATCATTTAAAGCCCATTGCAAATCCTCTGCTCTTTGAGCATCCGTTCCTGCATATTGATTACTAGATTCAAATAAATTTTTGCCCAATAAAACAGAAAGGCCGTAGCTCTCAAAAAAAGCTACGGCTGGTTGTATTTCTTCTTCACTGACTTTTCTAGCTGTAGCAATAATAGCCACAGTATCTCCCTTTTTCAAATAAGAAGGTAGTATCATTATTTTTTCTTTTTCTTAGTAACTGTTTTTTTAGCTGCCACTTTTTTAACTACAGCTTTTTTAGGAGCAGCTTTTTTAACAGCCACTTTCTTAGAAGCTTTTTTGGATGCAGATTTCTTAGCAACTGCAGCTTTTTCTTTTGCTTCTATTTTAGCATGAAACTCAATGTTTTTTAATTGAGCCTTGTATTTAGGAAAAATAGGTTCACCTTCCACATGCACATGAAACCATAGTTCACCATTTTTAATACGGTATAAATTCATTTCAGCAATTCCGTATTTAGCCGCTAATTGCTTGAACGTTAACTTACGTTTCGGGTTCCAAATTTCGTTTTTTAATTGAATTACTTTTTTCTCATTCAATTTTTTAGAAGTAGCTCCTGTATATACTTTATGAGCCGCTGCTGCTAATACATAAGGACTTTTTTTACTGTGCTCAATTTGCTCGGCACGTGTAGCCCATTTAAGATTAGATGGTGCATTATTTGCCTTATTATAATCTAAATGCAATACATATTTATGTTTTGGGCTAGGTTTTTTAACAAATCCATAGGCTACAGCATGGTGAGCAAATAAAGCCTTGGTTTTATCACCAACATGGATAGTAACCATTGGGAAACCTCCATTTAAGTGCTGTTTTAAGACATATCTCTCATCAATTTTGTTATCATAAGAAGCTAAACGAGCCTTGTTAGACACCGCATATCTTTTACTTGTTGATACTTTTAAGTGAGTAACCGGTTTCCAAATTTCTTTGTCATTTGCTGCCATAAGATTTGATTTTTAATGAATAAAGTTTAATGTTATCTTTACACAATTTTACAACATTTTAGCTATTTAATAAACACTATGTCAGCTACTTATAAACGCACCCTTGTTACTTCCGCTTTACCTTATGCTAATGGTCCAGTTCATATTGGACATTTAGCTGGTTGCTATTTGCCCTCTGATATTTTTGTGAGATACAAAAGAAGCAAAGGCGAAGACATTTTATTTATCTGCGGTAGCGATGAGCATGGCGTTCCTATTACGATTAAAGCTAAAAAAGAAGGTGTAACACCTCAGGATGTGGTAAATAAATACCATAAAATGATGGGTGATTCTTTTAAAGAATTTGGAATTTCTTTTGATGTTTACTCCCGCACATCTAGCAAAACGCATCACGAAACTGCTTCTGATTTCTTTAAAACATTATATGATAAAGGTGTTTTTACGGAAGAAGTAACCGAACAATACTATGACGAAGAAGCCAAACAGTTTTTAGCCGACCGTTATATTACTGGAACTTGTCCTAAATGTGCTAATCCAAATGCTTATGGCGACCAATGTGAGAAATGTGGTAGTACATTAAATGCAACAGAATTAATTGAACCAAAATCAACCTTAAGCGGAAGTAAGCCTGTTCTAAAAGAAACAAAAAACTGGTTTTTACCTTTAGATAAATTACAACCAAAAATACAAGCATATTTAGATCAACATAAAGACTGGAAAACTAATGTTTACGGACAATGTAAAAGTTGGTTGGATAGCGGTGATGGCTTACAACCACGTGCCATGACTCGTGATTTAGATTGGGGTGTTCCAGTTCCTGTAAAAGGTGCAGAAGGAAAAGTGTTGTATGTTTGGTTTGATGCACCAATTGGTTATATATCTGCTACTAAAGAATTAAGACCAACTGATTGGGAATTGTATTGGAAAGATAAAGAAACGCGTCTAATTCATTTTATTGGAAAAGATAACATTGTATTTCACTGTATTATTTTTCCAGCGATGCTAATGGAACATGGCGATTTTATCTTAGCTGATAATGTTCCTGCAAATGAATTCTTGAATTTAGAAGGGGATAAAATTTCTACTTCTCGTAATTGGGCAGTTTGGTTACATGAGTATTTAATTGACTTTAAAGATAAGCAAGACGTATTACGTTATACTTTATGTTCAAATGCCCCCGAAACAAAAGATAACGATTTTACATGGGCTGATTTTCAAACAAAAAACAACAGCGAGTTAGTTGCTATTTTAGGAAATTTCGTAAACCGTACTTTAGTATTAACTCACAAATATTACAATGGCGCTGTTCCTTCGGCTGACACTTACACAAAAGAAGATTTATTAATCTTAGAACAGCTATCTGCATTCCCTGATAAAATTTCGGCGGCTATTGAACAATTTAAGTTCAGAGAAGCCTTAGCGGAGATGATGAACTTAGCTCGTTTAGGTAATAAATACTTAGCCGAAACAGAGCCTTGGAAATTAATTAAAACAGATGAGCAACGAGTAAAAACAATTATGAATATTGCTTTACAAATTACTTGCAACTTAGCAGTAGTTTGCGAACCATTTATCCCATTTACTTCCGTTAAATTATTCAATATGTTAAATATGCCAATTTTAAAATGGCATGCGGCAAAACAAACATCTAACATGGCTGCTGGTCACGTCATCAATAAAGATGAATTGTTATTTGCTAAAATTGAAGATGCAGAAATTCAAGCACAAATAGATAAATTATCTTCTAGTAAAGCGGCTAATACTTCTTCGGTAGGCTCAGTAACCGCAATTGCTCCTAGCAAACCCGAAACGAGTTTTGATGATTTTAGTAAAATGGATATCAGAACTGGAACTATTTTAGAAGCCGAGCGAGTTCCAAAAACAGATAAATTATTAAAATTAAAAATTGACACAGGTATAGATGTTCGTACTGTTGTAAGCGGCATTGCAGAATGGTATAAACCTGAAGATATTATTGGGCAACAAGTAAGTATTTTAGTAAACCTAGCCCCTCGAAAAATTAAAGGTATTGAAAGCCAAGGAATGATTTTAATGGCATCAAACTCTGCTGACGAATTAAGTTTTATTAGTGCTACCAAAACTGGTTTTAATAATGGGTCTGAGATTAAATAAATTTATTTTTATAATTGCTTTAATTTGCAATATGGTTGGTTTATCTCAAGAAGATGACACTAAACCTCCTAAAGTAAATAATTATAAAGCTGACTCTTCATTTAATGATTTTAATAAACTGCGTTTTAGTGTGGCTAAAGCGCAAATTAATTTATTAAAAAAGGAAGGAGCTTTGTTAGTAAGACTTAAAACAAATGTTAATACGATTAACCGCTTAAAAACGGTTGGCAATATTGATTTAGCGACTCAGGTAGAAAGAGAAACTCAATTAAATAACAAAGCAATAATTAGAGCGTACAATAAGGAATTTAAATTTTGCCCTGTTTACTTTTTTTATTCGGATTATTCAGACTCTGTTAAACATAAAAGATTAGACAATATTTTTGTTGACTCTACATTATCAATAAATTCATCAATTGTTTGTTCCGCAACTTTTTATTTAATAGCCGAACAAGGCTCTGTTTACGATTCATCATTAGGAATTGTATCTGAATCACAAGCTCCAAAAGCAGTTGAAAAGGGCACGTCATCAAAAGAAGTAGCCATTATAGTAAAAAACAGATATTTCATTCAACTACACAAGCCTTTTCCTTTTTATCAGCAAGGATATTCTATCAAAAAATATGGTGAGTTCGTAAAAAAATTCAACAAAGAATTACAGGATTTTTATGCTAAGAATAGTTCTTATGTAATGCCTCCAGAAATAAAAGAATTTATTTATTAGTTTTAATTGTTTAAATACCCATTTTTAATCCAAGACTCTATTTTACTTTTCTCACAAGCACTCAAAGGATTTGGATTTGTAGAGTAGCTAGGGGGCATTCCTCCTCCAGGTTTTATGCGAGATATAAAATAATTACTTCCTGCATCTATAGATGTTTTTAATAAATTATAATTCGAAAAATCTTTATATCCAGACGATACATGACATGTTGGCAAAGCACAAGAAGTATTGATAATCGGCACAATGTCATTTGAGTAACTAATATTCTGCGCACAAGTATCCGATTGCCCTAACGACAATTCTTTTACTGGCTCTATTTCACCTATATCATTAGTGCAGGATATAAAAAATGAACAAATAATTATATATTTTAGCAAATAGCTCATATGGATTATGTTAAATAAAAAAGAGAGGAAAAATTTCCTCTCTTTTTTATTTTTCTATTACTCAATAATTAGTTTTTTAGTGATGAAATTGTCTCCATTACTAAGTTTAATAAAATACATTCCTCTAACATTCTCCTGTAAGTTTACATTAATGATATTGTTCCCTTCTTGAGTCATATAATCTAAACTATACACTTGCTTTCCTAAAACATCGAAAACATTTAATGTAATTATGTTTTTAGAATCAGCGATTAAATGAATATTAAACTTCCCAGAAGTTGCAGGATTAGGATAAACCGAAATAGTATTTTCCGAAACATCCCCTAAAGATTCAATTCCAGTAGTAATATTATAACAATTAAATCCTCTTTTTACCTGACCTCTTATTTCTCCGTTTGCATTAACAGAAGTATGAAGATTAACATACATACTATCTTTATTAAACTGAGCAGAATTAGACATTAAGAAAGGGGTTGCATCTGTACTTTTCCAATATCCAAAGGCTCCGTTATTTGAATAAAAAGGAGTAAGGTCATAAGCTACAGGGCCTGTTTGACCAGTTAAGCCTTTATGAATATGAATACCTGCTGATGTCACTCCTGATGTTACTAACATAAAATGTGCATTATCCTGATCACGATTAATTGAAACCATTCCAGAACCTTGCCCCATTGATAAAACTGAGGGCACTTGCTGAGACCCATCCATAGAGAATGTATACCCTTCTCGCATAACTCTATAAACCTGTCCGCGAATTTCTCCGTTTGGATTAGCAGCTGTATGAATATTTAAATAAACACCTCCACTTATCATACTATTTACTAGTGATGTGGTAACAGCTGTTCCCGTTATCATTCCTATAATATTATTTCCAACAATATTTGAGCTTAAATCAGCTAAAACACCTCCACTTGCTCCATAAGCTCCTGCATGTAAATGAGCGGCTGAAATAGCACCACTTAATCCATTAGTTACAACATGATACATTAAGGTATCAAATGTTGTGTTTACTTTAATACTTGCTATACCTTTTGCTGAGGTAGTAACAGCAGGTGTTTGTTGAGCACCATCAATCCATGCATCAAAAGCAATTTTATCTCCACCCATCAATTGAGCTCTAATTTCGCCTCCAGGATTAGCCATAGTATGTATGTTTAAATAAACGGTACCAGCCATTAAGCCTGCCACAACTCCTGCCGAAGGAGTAAAAGCTCCCGAAATGGTATTACCATTAATATAGGCTGACAAATCTTGAACAACACCGCCATTTACACCAACAGCTCCAGAATGTAAATGAGCGGAAGTAATTGCTCCACTTAAACCATCAGCAACTACGTAAAACTTAACTTCACCTTGATGTTTAGCCAAATTAAATATAGCCCAACCATTTGCCGAAGTAGTAACAGCTGGCACCTGCTGACTTCCATTAATAACACCTGTATAAGCCATATCAGATTCTAAAGTGATTTGACCTCTTATTTCTCCATTAGGATTAGCTGCTGTATGAGCATTTAAATACGTAAGTCCTTTTAATAAATTTGACTTAAGAGCGGTGGTTAACGTAGTTCCTGTAATAGTTGCAACTAGCCTATTACCATTAATATAAGAACTTAAGTCTAATAATACTCCTCCATTAACACCCATTGCACCTTGATGAATGTGTAATCCAGAAGGTGTAGAAGTCATGCCACTAAAAGTAATATTGATACACAATGTGTCACGTGTAGGATTTAATAATAAACTGGCTACACCAATTCCAGAGCCAGAAACTGATGGAACCTCTTGAGAACCTTCCATTTTAGCAGAAAGCAACATGTGACTTTTTAGATGCGAAGAAAAAGCACTAAAACTTGAAAGTGTTAAAACAAACACTAAGATTTTTTGAGTAAAGTTTTTCATAATTATTTATTTATATGGTTTATAAGCCATTTACGATAAATAATTACGTTTGGATTTAAAAAAATAAAAATAATTCTATTCCTCTTTTTAAAGAAGTAAATCGTTCTGCGTTTTGTTAAAATTCAGCAATTACTGATTGAGATCCTTTCACAACATCACCAATCTTTACTTTTAATTTAACATCAAGTGGTAAGTATAAATCTACTCGAGAACCAAACTTAATAAAGCCCATTTCTCCGCATTGAGTTGCTTTATCACCTTCTTTACTATACATTACAATACGACGAGCTAAAGCACCTGCCACTTGCCTAAATAAAACAGATTTACCGTTTGAAGAATGTTTCACAACAATAGATGTACGTTCATTTTCCGTACTTGCTTTAGGTAAAGAAGCTACTAAAAATTTTCCTGGGTGGTATTTTGCATAAGTTACATCTCCAGCAATTGGATAACGATTAACATGCACATTAATCGGTGACATAAAAATCGATACCTGTATGCGTTTGTCTTTAAAATATTCTACTTCTTCTGTTTCTTCAATTACCACAACTTCTCCATCAGCTGGAGCAATAATAGCATTGTCATTAATAGTATGAACACGAGAAGGATGACGGAAAAATTGAAGAACTACGATTAATAAAAAACCAGATAACACATAAGCAAACCAATGGGCAATAGCATGTTCAGGGAAAATCAATTTTGCTATACTTATAATAATTGTACTAAATAAAATAGTAACTAATAATGTAGGATAACCTTCTTTATGAAATTTCATAGTTTAATTCTTATTTCTATGAAGTAAAAATAAGATATTTTTAATAAAATAAACTTTAAAGTAAAGAAGGTTACTAAAAGATGATACTTAATAACCTTTAAAATTGCTATTATGCAGCTACTCTTTGTAAAATAACCTTGCAAGGAATATCAGAAGTTACCTCTAAACTATGCCCAACATAAAGTGGAATAGCAATAAAATCTCCAGCTACCATATGATAAACTTCTTCTCCGATAGAAATATCACAAGATCCTTCAATTATCAAAAACCGCTCTAATTCATTATGGTGAATTTCAAATGGGGTCATTTTTTTTATCCATGCAATAGCAGTTGTTGCTTGAGGGGTAAAACCAATTATTTTAGCATACATATCTTCAAAATCATCTGGCAACACCATATCTTCTCTGTTTATCCATTCTTTAAAGTCTACAATTTTAGAGTCTGAATTTAATAATGGCGGAGAAGTGGGTTCTTCACCTGCTTTTAACCTTTCTGTATAATCTATCACTGCTAATATAAATGGCTTTATGCTAGGATTTGGTTTTTTATCTGTGTTTGCCGAACTGATTTGTAATGTTTTACTAATCTCTTCTATTTCATTACGAACTTGTTCATGCAAAGTAGCCATTTCGTTAACTTCCTTTGTTTCCTCAAGACTTGTCATTCCTAAAACGTACATTTCAAGAATTCCTGAGTTTATATATTTATCAATTTCATTCATTGTTTTGGTTTCAAATCGGTGATCGATGTTGTTGCATCTTTTGTCAAGCCCCTTAGTGTTAAAAGCGCCTGTCGTACTTTAGTTTTAACAGTTCCTAAAGGCATATTTAATTTTTTAGAAACTTCTTCTTGTGTATATCCTTGATAATAAGCTAAATCAATTATTTCTCTTTGGTCGACTTTTAATTCATCTACTATTTTTTTTAATCCTATTGTTTCATGTGTATTGTCTTCAACATATAAATTATTTTTATGATATACGAATTCTGATGTTTCTTGGATTTTACTTTTAATTTTTCCTTGTTTTGAACGCACACTATCTATCGCCAAATTTCTTGCAATATTGAGCATCCAAGTATACAACCGGCCTTTGTTTACATCGTAAGAATCAAAATTATTCCAGATTTTTAAAAATGTATTTTGTAATACATCTTCTGATTCTTCTTGATCATTTACTATACGATTAATGACTCCAAATAGAGACTGAGAATAATTATCATATAAAAAAGCGAACGCTTTTTGATTACGTTGTTTTATTAAAACAATTAATTGATCTTGATTATATACTTGTTTTGTTTCCAATATTAATTGTGAAGATAAGATATTATAGGTAAACAAAAAAACAGCTAAAATGTTTTTAGCTGTTTTAATAATAATTTTAAATTTTAATTAAGCAACCCAAAGATTCCAGCTTGCATCAAATTTGTACCACTTTCCATCAGCTCCTTCCCATTTCCATTCTGGCACATCAGCCCATGTTTTTCCGCCATCAGCCGACCACTTTAATTCTTTTTTGTCAACAATTTTAAGCCACTTTCCTTCTTTATCTTGCCACATCCCATCTTTTACCGCATCCCATTTTTTTCCATCTTTCGACATCCAAATTGATGCGTCTTTAGGATTTAATTTGTACCATGTTTTGTTTGCACCCATCCAAGTTCCTGCTTCTGATTTTTTCCACATTGGATCATTCACGGAAGATAAAATAATTACGGATGATGTTTGTTTTGCTTGCAGACTTAAGCCTAATGATAAAATTGCGGCTACTAAAATTAAATTTTTCATGATTAAATGTTTTAAAGTTTAAATCATTTACGAAAAGTTTAATTTTTTGGATTTCAGAAAAGTAAAATAAATTAAAAAAGTAGTGGCCAGCTTTTTAAATTAATTATATTCACTATTTAGCTACTTCATCCTCTGGCCAATGCTTTGATTGTTGTTTTGAAAAACGGAGACCTAACATTAATTCATGAGTACCAGTAGAATATTTTTTCAAATTAGTTGTCGTAAAATCATACGAATAACCAATCATTAAATAGTTTTTATACATAAATCCTAATAATGCCGTAAAAGCATCATTATGTCTGTATCCACCGCCTAACCAAACTTGTTCTTTATAAATAACTCGCGCACCAACATCTAATTTTACTGGAGCAGGATTTGCATACTTCACTAAAAAAGATGGCTCTAATTTAAAATCATCATTTAAATTAAACTTATAGGCTCCGTTTAATAAAAAATGAGTTACTAAAGTTCCTTTATCGTCGCCACTCTCATATAATTTTATTGGGCTTTGATATAATTGAGGAGCACTAAAACCTATATACCATTTTTCATTATGCACATAAATACCTGCGCCAAAATCAGGAAGTATCTTCGTTTGATACTGAGTTAATAAATTATCATCTCCTGCATCATGTAGATGTAATTTATGTCCATCTATTCCCCATTGTTGAATTCCAGCACTAATTCCTAAAGACACTCTTGTTTTTTGAGCAACCTTAATATGATAAGCATACGCTAATTTAATTCCTACTCGTCTTGTTGGGCCAACTATATCTGTATAAATATGTGTTCCTAGCCCCATATGACGATTTTTTAAAGGGCTATGAAGAGTTAGCATATAAGTTCTTGGTGCATCCGTAATTCCTAACCACTGATATCTATTATTTGAACGTACATCAGCAAAATTATCTTTCCCAGAAACAGCCGGGTTAATTGCCATTTCATTCAGCATATATTGCGTATACTGAGGCAACTGCTGAGCTTGCAATACACTTGCTAGCAAAACGATAACCGTTATGTATAATAATTTTTTCATGTTATCTAAATATGGTTAATGGGCTTGTGTATGCATCTGGATAAGCCGGATGATTTAAGTTGATGATATAATAATAAGTACCTACTGGTAAATCTTTACCTTTATACTGTCCATTAAACGGAACAGAGTATCCTTTTGAATAGAATAATTGTTCGCCCCAACGGTTATAAACTTCCACTTCACAGTCTGGGAATTGATAAATAAAATCGATTTCCCATACATCATTTTTACCATCTCCATTTGGAGAGAAACCATTAGGGATTCTGATTTCAGGATATACAAATACGGTAACTGTATCTGAATTTGTACAACCATTAACATCAACAACACTAACCGTATAAATCGTTGTAATAGTTGTTCCTGTTACAGGATTTGCACTAGTTGAATTATTTAATGCAGAACTAGGACTCCAGCTAAATGTACTTCCCGCAGGACCTGTAGGGCTTCCGCCAATTGTAGCAGAAGATAAAACTGGCATACTCACCATTGGCCCAGCATCTACAATTGGTAATGCATTTGAAGAAACTACAATTGTATCATTATCAACACATGCACCATTAGTAGCAACTAAAACATAAGTGGTTGTACCAACAGCTGGCGACACAGAAGTTATTAGCGTGCTTGCAATTGGCGTAACTAATGGAGACTCAAACCATTCATACGTAATGCCTCCACTAGAATTCGAGCCATCTAATAATAAGGTTCCGTTCTGACAGAATACAGTATCATTTCCTGCTAAGGCAATTACAGTAATAGTTGAATTAATCACTAAATTAGAATCAATGACACAACCAAAATTATCTGTAGCTGTGATTGTATAAGGTCCAGCAAAAACATTTGTTAAATCTTCTGTTCCAATATTCCCAGGTGTCCAGTTGTAGTTTATAGGAGCGCTACCGCCTGTTACGGTAATATCTATAGCACCATCTGAAACTGTATTGCAACTTGCATCGGTTACCACTGCCGTTAAACTTAAAGTTGGTGGATTAATTAATGAATAGGTATCAGAAGCAGCACAACCATTGGCGTCTGTTACTATAATAGAATAATTACCTGCACATAAACTATTTGTTGTTGCAGAATTTACATTCGTAGGAGTCCAACTAAAAGTATATGGCATTGTACCCCCCACTGGAATAACAGTTAACGATCCATTACAATCATCATGACACTGAGGGTTATTTAAATCAGGAGAGCTAAATGCAATTGTAGGCACTGTTGTTAATGTATAATTTTTAACTGCCGAACAACCTGCCGCATCAGTCACTATTACTGAATAAATTCCTGCACACAACCCATTAATACTTGTAGTTCCTGTCACTCCTGTTGACCATTGAGGAGTGTAAGTTGGAGTTCCGCCAGAAAGTGTAATAGATATATTTCCATCACATAAAGCTCCACAAGAAATATTATTTTCTGTTGATGTAATTACTGGAGCACTATATGAATTAACAGAATACACTTGGGTTTGAGCACAACCACCATCGCTCACGGTTAATGTATAATTTCCAGGAGCTAAGTTCGTAACCGTTGGTGTACTTCCAGAAGGCAACCATGTATATGTGTATGGTCCACCAGTTCCACCAGTTACATTAACAGTAATAGAGCCTGTAGGAGAAGAACAAGAAGATTGAGAAATTTGAGGAGAAACACTTAAAGTAGTTGTTGCTCCAATTACAACACTAGCTGTTCTTGAGCAACCTGTTGCATCGATCATATTACAGAAATATGTCCCGGCACATAAATTAGTTAGAGACTGACTATTAGAAACTGGAGATACCCAATTGTAAGTTATTGGAGCTGTGCCACCAACTGCTGTAATATTAATAGTTCCATCGCAATTTCCTGAACAAGTTACATCTGTTGAAACTATTGTTTCTCCAGTAATACCAGTTGAATTATTAACAACAACAGTTGTTGAATTCACACAACCATTTCCATCTGTAATTTGAATATCATAAACCCCTGAACATAAATTAGTAGCAGTACTTGTTGTTTGGTTATTAGCACTCCATAAATAAGTGTACGGAGCCGTCCCACCAACTGGATTAACAATCGCAGAACCATTACATAAATTACAACTAGGCTGAGTAATATTTGGAGTAAATGTTATTGGAGCAGGAGATGTCATACTTGCTGGTATAACATTAAAACAACCATTCGCATCAGTAATAGTTACCGAATAATTTCCATTACATAAACCATTTGCTGTTGATGAGGTTTGCCCATCTGACCAAACAAATATGTACTGTGGAACTCCTCCAGCGACATTAGTTGCCAAAATACTTCCATTACAATCTCCTGAACATAAATTATTTGTAGCAAAAGTACTACTAGTGATTGTGGTAATACTTGGCAGCGTGTAATTTGCAGTTAAGGTACATCCTAAAGCATCAGTAATTGTTGCTGTATAAACTCCAGGACAAATATTTGAAATAGTACCTGTATTAGCTGTCGGTGTCCAAGAATACGTATAGCCACCATTTCCACCAGTTGGATTTAAAGCTATAGACCCATTACAATTACCCGAACAAGCTGCGCTTACCATTACCTCATTGTCATCAATTAATTGAGGTTGCGTTATTATTACTGATTGAAAGTACAAGCAATTATTAGCATCCGTTACCTGTGCAGTATAAGAGCCAACACATAAATTAGGATTTAATGTATTTGTTGACGGCGCTAAATTTACCCAACCTAATGTATAAGAAGGCGTTCCTCCCACTGGGTTTGAAACTGCGGCAGCTCCATTACATTGACCAAAACAAGCAACATTTGTAGAAGTGATGGTTACTCCAGAAGCTCCGTTTGAATTACTCAACGGAATTGTAATTGTTGCGGAACAAGCACTAGCATCGGTTACAATAACAGTATAAACACCTGCTGCTAAACCAGTCACTAATGTATTAGTAGCTTGAGCCCCAGACACTGGCGGCAACCAGTTATAAGTATATGGCGCTAAACCATTAGAAGCAATAGCATTTATTGATCCGTTTGATAAACTACAAGTAGCTGGTGCTAAAGCTGGATTTACAGTAATGGCAGTTGGATCAGTTAAGGTTACTGTTTGAATATCTTGACATGAATTAGCGTCGGTTAATGTGAGAGTATAAGTTCCTGCACATAAATTTGTAACAGTTGTATTGGTATTAATTGCTGGTAGTTGCCACGAATAAGAGAAAGGTGCTGTTCCACCAATTGGATTTGCTGCAATTATTCCATTACATCCTGCATTACAAGTTGGATTGGTAAATGTTGTGTTTGCTATTAATGCAATAGGATTTGTTAAAACAACAATAGCTTGTCCTGTACATAAACTATCATCCGTAACTTCAACTGTATAATTTCCTGCACATAATCCTGTTGGATTAGGAACTGGACCTCCATTTGGCAACCAATTATAACTATAATTAGGATTTCCACCCGTAACAGTTGTAGCAACACTTCCGTCGCAAACTGCATTACATTTAGGATTACTAATAGTTGTTGTAATAACAATTGGCAATGGCTCTGTGATATTAAAATTATTTGAACTAGAACAGCCGTTTGCATCTGTTACAGTTCCAGTATAACTACCCACACATAAGCCTCCAATTGTTTGAGTAGGTGTAACAGGTGTTGTATTGTAATCGTAAGTATAAGGAGTAGTTCCTCCACTAGCAGTGATAGTTGCCGAGCCGTTACATAATCCATTACATTTTACATTCACAGAAGTAATAGTAGATGTTAAAGCGACTGGCTCATTAATACTAACAGTTCCTGAAATAGTACAACCATTTATATCATTTACTGAAACTGAATAGATACCAGAACATAGGTTCACAATGGTATCTATGTTGGCTCCAACAAACGTTCCAACTGGAGTCCATGTATAAGAATAAGGACTCGTTCCGCCTCCAACAACTGCTCTCACACCTCCTGTGCAGTTAGCATTACATAAAACATCTTTTTTATTAAAGCTAAGTGTTAATGTTGTTGGCTGTGTAACAACAAATGTATTAGTGATTGCACAATTATTTGCATCTGTAATATTAACTGTATAGTTTCCTGCACATAAACCTGTAGGGTCTTGAACGGTTCCTCCTGCAGGAGACCATGAATATGTATAATTTGGAGTTCCGCCTGTTGGTGTTAAATTAATAGAACCTGTGCAAGCTGTATTACAAGTAGCGTTAGTTGATATACCAGAAGCTGTAAACTGGGTTGGCTGAGTAATATTTACGGTTTGATTAGTTACACAATTATTTCCATCTGTAATTACTGGAATATATAATCCAGCACATAAATTACTTACTGATGTATTTGTTGATGAAACTGGCGCTGGCCAACTAACACTAATTGGAGGTATTCCAACTATATTTAAAGTTGCAGAACCTGTGCATGCACCAAAACAAGACACTGAATTTGAAGTCGCTGTTACTGTTGGTCCAGTAGGATTACTTAAGGTTGTAACAACTGTTTGAGTACAACCTGCGGCATCAATAATATTTAAAGAATAAGTGCCAGCAGCTAGATTTGTATGAGGATTAGCAGTTGATCCTCCTGGAGACCAAGTAAGAGTATAAGTTGGTGTGCCTCCACTTATTGTTGCATCAATAGCGCCATCAGATGAAGTACAAGTGCTTGGATTTGTAAATGTAAATGTAGCTGTTAATGAATTTGTTTCTGTAATTGTAACTGATTGTGTTTGAGAACAATTATTAATATCTGATACAGTAAGTGTGTAATCTCCAGGACATAATCCATTAATTGACGAAGTGGTTAAGTTACCTGGTTGCCATAAATAACTTAAAGCGCCTGTTCCACCAGTAGCTACAGCACTTGCTGTTCCATTACACAAGCTATTACATGTTACATTTGTTTTATTAACCGTTAATGTAATTGCTGGAGGATTAACAAAATTGACAGTGCTAGTATTTGTACAGCCGTTTCCATCTGATACTATAACAGTATGCATACCAGCACATAAAGCTGTAGCTGTTTGAGTACTTTGAAGACTTGGTGTCCAAGTAAATGAATAAGTACCAGGACCCGTTCCTCCCGAAGGATTAGCAGTTGCAATACCTGAACAAACATTATTACATGTTAACGAACCTCCATTAGTTGTTGCTAAAATAATAACTGTTTGTACAATTTGAACTGTTTGAGTAGTTGTACAACCCTTGCTATCAGTTACTGTAACCGTTTGAACACCTACACATAAATTATTAGCAGTTTGAGTCGTTTGCCCACCAGGAGACCATGAATACGTATAAGGTCCTGTTCCACCAATACCATTAGCCGTAGCAGAGCCAACACAAACATTACAACTTGGTTGCACATTACTTACTGACGCTGTTAAAACTGGAGGCTGAGAAACGTTAGCTGTAGCTGAAGCAATACAACCTAAGGCATCTGTTACATTGGCGATATAACTTCCAACACATAACCCGCTAGCTGTTTGTGTAGATTGAGTAGGTACTGAATTCCAACTATAAAAATATCCAGCAGTTCCGCCTGTAGGAGTAACCGAAACTGTTCCATCACAAGAACCTGCACAACTAACTGTACCATTTGTAGTAGTTAAGGTAATTGCCGGTGGCGCCGTTATTGCAACTGTTTGAGTTTTAATACAGCCATTAAAATCAGTTACGGTCGCAGTATAGGTTCCAGTACATAAATTTGAAATAATATTTCCGATACTTCCATTTAAATTAACTGTATAATTTGGCGTTCCTCCACTTACTGAAGTAGTTGCAACACCAGTGCACTGTCCGTTACAATTTGGATTTGTAGGAACAACACTAATTGTTAAATCAGGAACAGATGTAATTGTAACAGAAGATGACGCCATACACCCGTTAGCATCCGTAACGGTTCCAGTAACAACGCCTGCGCATTGATTTGTAAGAGAAGACAATGTAGATGTGGATGCGCTCCATGAATACGTATAAACTGGACTTCCACCATTTACAACAGAAGACACTGAAGCATTACATTGATTAAAGCAATTAATAGTAGTGGATGTTAATGCTAAGGTAATAGGATTTGGTTGTGCGATGTTTACAGTTTGAGTTCTGATGCAACCTAAAGCATCTTCTATCAATAAAGTATAAGTGCCTGCGCATAAATTAGTATAAGGAGGATTAGCAGTAACTGGTGCGCCAGATGATTGGAGTGTAAAAGTATATGGTCCCGTTCCGCCTGATGGTACTGAATTAATTGAACCATTGCAAACCGCATTACAAGTTAAAGAACCAGAAGTTATTCCTGCGGAAATAGCAACTGGTTGTGTAATAGAAACTGTTTCTGTTTTTTGGCAATTATTTGCGTCTCTAGAAATGACTGTATAAGCACCAGGACATAATCCTGTAATTGTTGCTGTTCCTTGCCCTGCAGGATTTCCTGGAGACCAAGTGTAAGTATAAGGACCAGTTCCTCCTGACATATTAGCTGTTGCTGTTCCATCACAAGCGCCATTACACGTTACATCTGTTTTCACAATAGTTAATGTTGTTGCAGACGGTTCAGTAATTGTAATTGTATTTGATGTGACACAACCCAATGCATCTGTTACCGTATATGTATAAGCTCCAGCACATAAATTAGTTGCGGTTACAGTACTTGAAACCGCAGGTGGCGACCAAGAATACGAATACGCAGGAGTTCCACCAGAAGTGTTCAAATTTACTGAACCTGTACAAGAGGCATTACATAATATGTTAGATTGAGTTGGAGTTACAGACAATATAGGTGGCGCTAAAACAGTAACCGTTATGGTTTTAACACAATCTCCATTATTGGTAACTGTACAAGTGTAATCTCCTGCACATAATCCAGTTGCTTGCGCGCCAGTTCCGCCACTTGGCGACCAAGAATAAGCAAATGGTCCAGTTCCACCAGTAGCTGTAACTGATGCCGTTCCATTACAAACATTACCACAATTTAAATCAGTATGTGTTATGGTTAATGTAATAATAGGAGGTTGTGTGATGTTTGCTGAATAGGTTGCTGTACATGTTTTAGAATCGGTTACTGTCATCGTTACAACACCAGGACACAAAGTTCCAATTGTTGATGAAGTAGAAGTTGATGGCGTTGAAGCAGATGAAATCCACGAGTAAGTATAAGGGCCAACGCCTCCTGTTGGAGCTACAGTTCCCGATCCATTACAAAAACCATTACAACTCACGTTAGTTACTGATCCGTTTGGAGCTACAGGAGTAGGCTGTACCATAGTAGTTGTAAACGTTCTGTTACATCCATTATCATCAGTAACAACAAATGAAAAGGTACCAGCGCATAAATTTGTTATAGTCGTTGTAGTAACAGCTGGAATATTTGTATACGTTGCAACAACTGATCCTGAAGGAGATGAAAGTATTGTAATATCGTAGGGAGGCGATCCACCACTATTGAAAATATTTACCGAACCGTCACATAAATTAAAGCATCTCGGTTGTTTTATGCCAGAAAAACTCATATTTAAAGGCGTTGGATCTTGTGGAGTACTTAAATTAAATAAAGTTGCTGCTAAGCCGCTTATTCCATCAAAAACAAAAATATCTAATAAACCTCCGCATGAACATAAAGAATCTAGACTATATATTGGTGGCATTACTCCATTTGCGCCAGGAGGAAAACAACCTGAGCCATTATTGAAAAGTAAATCATAAGGACCTGTATTACAACCTACATCAAAACCAATTGTTATAGAAGCATCGCATGCACCATTACAAGAAGGACTTGTGAAGCTATATGTTATCGTACAAGCTTGAGGTGTTGGATTTGTATTATAAATTTTAGAATTTTGGCCTAAACTAACGGCTGAATTAATATTAAATAAAGTAGGATTGTTTTTTTGACCAATAAAAACTAAGTCATTCGAGTTAAAAGACACTTTATTTCCTAATATAACTCGATTCTTAATATAAAAAGTAGAATGTGTTGATTGAAAAACAACATTATCAGCTACTGACTCCAGATTACCAGCAACTACAGAGGCATTAGACACTTTGTAATTTCCTTTATTTATCTTTAATAGATTGTTATCAGCAATTTTTAAAACTTGTAAATCCCAATTACCATCTTCAAATAAAACGTCTGCATTAACAATATTCTTCCAAAAATTTACTTTAGAGTAATTCGAAGAATTACTAGAAAAAATTAATTTGGTGTTAGCGCTGAAAAAAGATTTTTCATTTAAAATAAAATCTCCGCTACAGTGTATTGTAGATAAATTGCTTCCAGTAAAATGATAATTATTATTGCTGTTTTGAACTTTTAAAGATTTAATGTGATTTAAACCTGTGATATTAATCACCAAATCATTAGCGCTAGAATTATTATCAAAAATTAAATCCGAACTTGGATTTGGAGTTATATTTGAAGCTACTCCTCCAGAAGTCAACGACCAATGATGAACATCATTAAAATTTCCAGAACCTCCAACCCAATACAGTGTTTGAGCAGATAAAACGCTAGTAATGAAAGGGATAATAAATAGTAGCAGTTTTCTCAACATAACAATTTTTAACTTTTACGAATTTAAAATAGTTTAGGCTTATAAATTTAAGAAAATAACCCTAATATTAACAATTTAACTGTGTGAAACCCACTATTTTTTGATTAAAACACACAAAACAATACAAATATGAATACAAAAGACCCATTAAATACATGGCAAACTCTATCATCAGAACTAGTTTACGAATCTGCCTGGATTGGAGTGAACAAACATCAGACCATAAATCCCGCTGGCAACCCTGCCATTTATAGTGTTGTTAATTTTAAAAACAAAGCCATTGGCATTTTACCTTTAAGCGATGACGGATACACATGGCTTGTTGGACAATGGAGATACCCCTTAAATGCTTACAGTTGGGAGATTCCAGAAGGAGGCGGCCCATTAGGAGAAAAGCCTATTGATACAGCCGTAAGAGAATTGAAAGAAGAAACTGGCATTGTGGCTAAAAAGTTTGAGGAAATTATGCAATTGCATTTAAGTAATTCAGCAACCGATGAGCATGCTTTTGTATTTTTAGCAACAGATTTAACATTTGAAGAAGCTGAACCCGAAGAAAGTGAAGATTTAAAAGTTAAAAAAATTCATATCAATGAAGCTTTTAACATGGTGATGAATGGTGAAATAACAGATGGGATTAGCGTGGCTGCTATTTTTAAAGTTAAGTATTTAATTGATAAAGGAGAATTGAAAATATCTTAAAATAGTTCTCGACTACCTGTCTACCGACAAGGCAGGCGCTCGAACTGACAAATACTACCAACCAGTAATTTCCCAAGTTCCTTGCGAGCGCATTACTTGCTCAATAATATCTCTTACACAAGCCTCACCCCCATTTCTATTAGAGATATATAAACAGATATCTTTTATTTCGTGCGCTGCATTATTAGGACAGGTAGCTAACCCAACTCTTTTCATGACTTCATAATCAGGTAAATCATCGCCCATGAATAAAATTTCCTCTTCATTCAAACTATACTCATTGATATAATCTTTATAACATTGTAATTTATCATGTTGTGCTAAAAATATATCCTCAATTCCTAAACTCTCCAATGCTTTTTTAACGGTTTGACTATTTCCTCCAGTTATGATGCCGATTCTATATCCTTTTTTCACCGCTAATTGCAAAGCATAACCATCTTTAGAATTCATATTTCGAACAAACTCTCCGCTTTCCATTAAAAACACTTGTCCATTAGTTAAAACACCATCTACATCAAATAAAAAAGTTTTAATACGAGTTAATTTTTGTTTGAAATTTTCCATGAACTATTTTAAGTGTTGTTGAGTAATAATTAAATCAGAAAGTGTTTTATACACTTGAGTTAATTGTTTATTGTTTTTAATTAAAGCTAAATGTTTTTTCATTACCAACATATCACTTCGCATAGCAGGGCCTGTTTGTGCTTGTTTAGGATGCACTGCTTTAAGTTTTTGAAATGACTGCTGCATAATTGGCAACAACAAATCGGTATCTTTTTTAGTTAAATTATTTTCAATAATTTGGTATGCAACCACATACATAGCATTCGTGAAATTACAAGCAAATACAGCAGCTAAGTGAATTTGCAATCTGTTTTTTGAATCAATTACTTTTACTTTTTTAGAAACTAATTTTGCTAAATATTTTAATTTAACTTCTACTCCTTTTGAATTTCCTTCAATTAATAAAGGTGTGGTTTGCCAATTAATGCTTGCTCCTTTATAAAATGTTTGTAATGGGTAATACACACCGAAGTTTTGAGAAACACTTTTTAAAACAGACATATCAACACTGCCAGAAGTATGTGCTACTATTCCTTTTAATTTTAAAAGCGATACGTTTTTTGCAACCTCAGCAATCACATCATCTTTAACAGCAATAATATAAATGTCTGCGTTCTGATTAATTGCCGAATAATCCGTCACTAAATTGCAATGAAACTGTTTCGAAAATTGTTTCGCTTCTTTGGAATTTCGATGATTAAAAACTTGAAGTAGTTTTATGTTTTGAGATAATCGAAATGAATCGGCAACATGATAAGCTACATTACCAACACCAATAATAACTATGTTTAAAGCCTTTGTCAAAGCTTATTGGGCTTTTAATTTATTGACTCTTCGTCTTTCAATAATAGCAATAATAGTTCCAATTATCATCACTAAGCATCCCAACCATAATACATTAATGAAGGGAAACATATAAGCTTCCAAAACAACAAACTCTTTGGTGTTATTTACTTTTTCGCTCATTTGAATTTCAATACTTCCTTCATTAGGATTTATTTTCCAAAAAATAAATTTCAAACCTAATTCATTTAACTCAAACTCATCTGGCAACACCATATTATTTTTTAAAATATATTTTGGAGCTGCTCTATAAATATTACCATTAATGTCTGTTGCTTTTAAAACCGCTGTTACTACTAACAAACTGTCGTTTTGAGAATATTGTTCTTCGGTTAAATTAGTGGTAATACTATCAATTAAAATAATGGCATTATCAGCAAAAATTGTATCACGCATATGCCCCACAAAATTTGTTGGCTCCTTGTATGCATCTGCTTTCACTTCTTTATTATCAGACAAATCAGCATAAGTAATATGTGTATAAATATCACTACCAATAAAATGTTTTGTATCAGGATTAGATGCTTGACCCATTCGAGGGTTATCTTGTACCATTGGGCTCAAATGAAACGCTTTTACTAATTTTCCGTCTTTATCTTTTTTGAAATAATCCATATGAAAAAATACATCGATTCCCTTACGCTCTTTTCCTGTATAGGTTACTAAATAATTACCCATTGGCAATGTATCGCCTTTAGTTAGCACTAAGCTTTTTTTAGCACTAAAATTATCTCCTAAACTCGCTACATTTTTTTGCGACGTATTTTGAGAAATAGTTTGTTTTTTAGATGTAGAAACTAAAGCTCCCAATAATATTAATGCAAATCCTATATGAGCAATTGATGCGCCTGCATGACGGACATTGCCTTTTAAGATGCGCATCCAATAACCTAAATTACAGAATACAGCAAATAGAGCAGAAATGAATAATAAGGCATAAGAAATTAAATTCCATTTTTCGGTTGTGCTTGATGAAGAATAATCTTTTAAAAAGTATAAAGGAATAACTGCAGATGCTCCAAATACTACAGCTAAGATTCCTGACAATGTAATGTGTTTTAAAAACTGTTTTGGATCTGTTTTTTTGTATTTAAAATATTGTGTAATAGCCACTAATAATAATGCAATAATTGCAAATGGTGTTTGCCACATATTATAATCAGCTACTTTAATTCCAGCTTTCTCACTTTCATATAACCAACCTTGAAATAATTTATTCATAACTGGTATAGACGTGAAATAAGTAATAACAAGGGCTGATAATAAAAACACTAGAGAGCCCACAAACATCCAAAACTCTCGAGAATATAAACTCTCTTCTTCCTCTTCTTTGGGAAAAAATTTCATGTAAGAATAAATAGTTAGCACTAAACTAATAAGCATCCATCCTAATAATAAAGCTACTTTGTGCCCGAAAGTGATTCCGAAAAACAACATTAATAAAGACACTATGATATAAGATATTCTGATAAGTTTATCATGAATTAATAATATCACACAAATCAAAATAAAAGTAAGCACGTAAATAACTAACTGCCCTTGCATACCTAAATCAGTAAATGCATGCACTGAATTTTTTCCTAAAATACCACTACGTGTTAAGAATGTAGAATATAATACTAACAAGAAAGAGGCAATCGCCAGCAAGTGAGTCATGAATAAAGAACCGCCTTTATTTTTATTGATAATCATCACATGTCCCGCTCCTACCATTACTAACCAAGGAACTAACGATGAATTCTCTACTGGATCCCATGCCCAAAAACCACCAAAACTTAATGCCTCATAAGCCCAAGCACCGCCCATTAAAATACCAGTACCCAAAATCATAATACTAAAGAAGGTCCATGTTAGAGCTGGTTTTTGCCAAGTTGTAAAATCTCGTTTCCACAAACCTGCAATAGCATACACAAATGGAATTAAGGTTGAAGAAAATCCTAAAAACAAAGTTGGAGGATGAATCGTCATCCAATAATTCATCAATAATGGATTTAATCCTCTTCCGTCTAATTTCTCCAAATAATTTTCCATTTGCACAAATGGCATATCAGCAAATTGAGGGTTTTCTCGCAATAAAATAAATGGATTAGACCCTAATTTATAATCTCCAAAATAAATTCCAAGAAGCATACTAGCTAAAAACACTTGTACTAAAGCGAAAATAGCCATGGTTGGTGCTTCCCATTTAGCATCAATTGTTTTACGTAAAATATTTCCCAGTACAACATTCCAAAACGACCATAATAAAAAGCTGCCCTCTTGTCCTTCCCAAAAACAAGACATGATATATTCTAACGGCATTTCATTATTACTATGTTGCCACACGTATGAATATTCATAGTAATGATTGAACAACATAAAAAATAAAGTTGCTGCAATACCAATAACAGAAATAGAATGAATGGTAAAACTATAGTTCGCTATTTTTTTCCAATCAGAGGTTAATTGCTCTTTTGAATAAAAATAATAACTAACAACCGAAACTAAGGCTGCAACCAACGACAATACAATAAATGCATGACCAATGTTTCCAATTAATAAATGTTCTCCGATATAGTTAATATTCTTCAATGAGTAGCGAGTTAGTGGTAATAGAATTAAACTTGTGGTTTTCCGTCGTTGTATTTACTTGGGCATTTCATTAAAATTTCATTGGCATGAAATTCATCTCCTTGCATTTTTCCAATTAATACAATTTGTTCGGATTTTTGAAAATCTTGCGGAACGCTTTTATGAAGCACTACTCTCTTTTCAATACCTTTATTATCAAACATCATAAAAGAACACTCGTCTGCGTTAATTTTTGGATCGTATTGCACAGGAACCGTTTTATTTAACTTACCCACTACGTGATATTCTGTATCTGGATTTGCAGCCGCTTCTGCAAAATCAGAATAGGTTGAACTACTTTGAAGTGATGTGAAAATAACACCTATTGCTACAGCAATAACTACTATTCCTAATATGTGAATCTTTTTCATTGTTTTTGTTTTGTGTTTAACCGCAAAGAGAGCAAAGCTATCGCGCAGAGAATTCAGAGAATTTTATTTCTTATTTTCTAGTTTTCTTAATTTCAAATCGATATAAACCAAATAACTAATCAAACACATAAAGATGATTGATATCACAGTAATGACAACATAAATTTTTCCTTCACTTCTAAAAGTGTCTGCCATTTCTGGCCCTACTACTTCCTGAGCTTTTCCTAAAAAAGGCATTAATAAACTTGCTAAAAATATTATTATTCTATTGTTCATTTTCTTTATGTGTTAAAATGGCTAATCGTTTTTTTACATCTAAAATCCACAGACTTAATAATACCCAACCAATAACCGCTGGATAAAATACTAATCGCATATTGCTATCTAAATCATATTTTCCAAAAGCAGGATTTCCTCCATTTCCAGGATGTAATGAATCTGTTAATCTTGGTAAAATCATTATGAATACAAACATCATCACAAAAGCAAAAATATTATACACTGCGGCAATACGCGCACGTTTTTGTTCATCATCGATAGAACTTCGTAAAATAAAATATGCTAAGTAAATTAATACCGCTATCGCAACTCCATTTAATTTTGGATCTTGAAAAGTCCACCAAGTGCCCCATGTAAATTTAGCCCACATGCAACCAGTTAACAAACCTGGCAAAGCAAAAAACAAGCCTGTTTGAGCAGCTTGATTACTGATGATATCTGACTGCAAATCGTTTTTAGATAATTGTTTTATAGCGTATACGACAGAATATCCCATTTGAAATAGCATCGCAAACCAAATAGGAACATGATAAAATAAATTACGAATCGTTTCATTTAAAATATCTAAATGAGGAACAGGACCTAACATTCCCAACACTAAAGTGTAAAGAATTAAAAGAGCCGAGAGTATTTTCCACCATTTTATCATATCAATTTTATTCTTTCCAAAGGTAATTAAATAATAGCGTTGCCAAAGCAACCACTACAAAATTTAGCATTATTAGGATTAATAAATACTTACAACTCACACTCCATGCTAAACCATCAATTGCGTGTTTGCTCAATTTCACAGAAACTAACAATAACGGCATTAACACAGGGAAACTTAAAATAGTCATTAAACTAATATTATTATTAGCTTTTGAGGCAATAGCGCTCATTAAACTTAATATACCTGAAAATGCAGAAGAGCTAAAAATTAGAGCCAACAAAAACATTCCCATATCTTGCACCATACTACCCACAAACCAAGAGTAAAAGAAAAAGGTCAATAAGCTTAAAACTGCCATCAAAATCATATTGTACATGATTTTGCTTAAAATAAATTGGCGTGGATGATAGTATAAATAGTTATACAATCCCTTGCCTTTAGTTTCTTGCATAAAGCTTTTGCTAGACACATTAACCGATATAAACATGAAAATCGTCCAAAATAACGCATTCCAAACAGTAGGATGAATGATTTTTTTGAAAGATAAAGCCGAAATAAAAACTGTAGCCACTATATAAACTAAAATTCCGGCAAGAGTTGACTTTTGCCGGAATTCTAGTAAAAATTCTTTCTTAATTAATTGAGATAATAATTGGCTATTCATGAGAGCGCAAATTTACGCTCTATAACTGAAAATCCCAATTTTATCGCATTAATTGAACATAGCCTTTGTAAGTGTTAGGAGTTGCTTCAGGAACACTTAAAATAAAGAAATAGGTGCCGTCATTGAATCCGCCGCCATTCCAATCATTCTTGTAATTATCCTGCTCAAAAATCTTCTTACCCCAACGGTTAAAAATTGTTAAGTTATTATTTCCAAACACTTCTAAATTTTTAAACTTTAAAAAATCATTCACGTTATCTCCATTCGGTGTAAATACATTTGGAACCTCAATAAGAGCATCAACCACATAATTTACAACCGCAGTATCCATACATCCATTTGAACCAGTTACAATTAAAACAACTGGAAAAGTTCCTGCTGTTGAATAAGCATGAGTTACTGGATTACCACTTGCTCCATTTCCATCTCCAAAAGTCCAAACTGTAGTTGTAATAGTCCCTGAAGCAATTGTAGAAGTGCTAGTGAAATTTATTAATTGTCCGGGAATAACAGGAGATGGAGGAGTTGCCGTGAAACTTGCCACTGGAACAATATCATCAACAACCGTAGCGGAACTAACTGCAATACATCCTTGCGAATCAGTCATTGTTACTGTAACAACTCCCGAATTACAAACTATTGTAGAATCTCCAATAAATGAAGTACTATTTGACCAACTATATGTGAAAGGAGTAAATGAAGATGTTCCTATAGCAGTAATTTCAGAGCATTCACTTGGACAAATTGTATAATCTGGTGAAGATACTGATACCGAAGGACTAGATTTAACAGTTGCAACCGTTGTAGTTCCTGTACATAAATTTTGATCGGTTACTAAAACTGTATAAATACCTTGATTTGGTGTCGTAGCAGTTGATGAAGTTCCCAAGGCTGAAGGTGTCCAAGAATACGTATATGCTGGTGTGCCACCAGTTACTGTTGGTGTTAATGTTGCATTAAATCCATTACAGAATATGATTGGTGTGCTCGACATAGTTACTGTTGGATTAGCAGCAGCCACAACTGTACATGAATTAGATATAGTACTTACACAACCTGATGCATTATTTGTAACTTGAAGTGTGAGCACTGTTGGGCTAGTAATTGTTAACGAGCTAGCATTTGAACCATTGCTCCAAGTATAAGTATAAGCACCTGTTGGAGAAAAAGATGTAACTCCCACTGTTGCTGATGAACCAGAACACATACCCACTGACGTTGGAATAACAACAGTTGGTGTAGGATTAATGTTAACATTGATAGTTTGTGTTGCAATACAGTTATTTGCATCCACTGTTACAGAATAAACACCTCCAACATTTACAGTGGTTGTTTGTGCTGTGCCTCCATTTGACCAACTATAACTAGTAGCCCCAGAAATTGAAGCAGTTAATGTTGATGTGCCAGTACCGCAAATAGATACAGGATTAGATGTAATACCAACGGTTGGTGAAGCTGTAGATATAGTAAATGTTGTTGATCCTGTACAACCATTTACATCTGTTACCGTAACCGTTTTTACACCTCCAGTAAGAGCAGCAGTTGGTGTATTAATAGGGCCTGGACTCCAAGTATAAGTTGAATAAGCGGGCATGCCTGCTAAAGGTGCATTTAAAGATAAAGTAGTACTAGTAGCTGGCGAACAATAATTTAATGGACCAAATACCACTGGAACTGGATTAGGGAATACCTGAATGGTATCTGAAGATGATTTAAAACAACCTGTTTTTTTAACCGTAACATAATAAACTCCTGTTGCATTAGCTGTAGTAGAACAACCACTTGCTCCGTTACTCCAATACACATTATCATATGCTGCACAATTTGTTAAAGTTAAGGTGGCGCCTGGTGTAGCACAAACAGTACCTGCTGGCGAAGTAGCCAACGTAGGTTGAGGAACGACCAAGTTTTCTATTTTAATAAAATAAGTAGCTGATGAGGATAATGGAGGTGTGCCATTATCAGTACCAGTAATCACAACTGTATGAACTCCTGTTACTGATGGACTAGCAACTACCATCCATGCATAAGTTGTAGTACCACCTGCACTTGCAGTAACTCCTAAAGGCTGAAAGCTACCTCCTAAAGATGGGGCACTACCGTTAATTGATATAGATTGTGTGTTTTCTGGAGCTAAGAAAGTAGTTGTGTAAACTAAAGTATCTCCTAAGGCGCATATTCTGATTGTATCTCCACAAGCAGACCCACCACCAGTTGCATCTTGAATAATTGGAGGCAAATTATTATTTGTACCGCAAGTATTAAAAAAATAAGATTTGTTATCTAAAAAAGAAACTCCATCATTTAAACCATAAGGTCCATCATAAGAACCACCAGCTTGATCAAAACGTCCAATTTGAATAAAATTAGTTCCATCTCCTTTATTTACACCCACTGTAGAAGGTGTTCCCCCAAATCCACCAGTTCCACCAGAAGCAGAACCAGTTGTCCATTGCATATCTCCATAACAAAAAGCTACGTTATTGCCATTTGGCAAAATCGGATCAGTACCGTCAGTGATAATCAACTGAAAATCATTTAATTTATCCGCCATTGAACTATAATAACCTACATTACTCCATTTTACAATTAAAGCCGTAGCTGTCTTTTTAAAATATGGCAGCCCACTTCCTGCATTTCTTGTATCAACATCGCCCCAAAATGGTGCAACCATTACAAAACCTGGATCTGGAAAAGGATTTGAACTAAATGTAGAATATGGGCTTCCAAATGAAATGTTTCCATTATTATTAATATAACAAGAAGTATAAGTTGTTCCATAAAAACAGAAGTTAAATCCTAAGGGAATTAATGCCGTAGACCCATCATCATTTCTGTACTGAGGGGCTACTCCAGAGGTAATTGGAACGATTGAAAAAGTGGGATCAACAGGTAACATACATTGACAAGCTCCTGTACTAGATGTTTTTGCAGATTGCATACTAACACTAGGATTCACATCTGCCTGCTTACTAATTGATTGAAGAGAACTATTTGGTCCGTTTATGAATTTATAATTAGCATTAGAAATTAACTTTCCGCTTGCTTTTAAATTTTGGTAATTTTGTTCAGTAATAAAAATGGTTTGTGCTTGAGTAAAAATTACTGAAACTAATAGAATAAATAATAAATTAAACTTTTTCATTGTACAATGGTTTTTATAGAATACCAAACATAATGTTTATTCAACGCAAATCCAATTTATTCAATAATTAATCCCGTATCATGAATAAACTATTTATAGTCCTTTTTTTAATTGCATCTATTATATTTCTTTATGCTTTTATCAGTAAAAAGGGCAAACCAACATCATCTATTCATCAATTTAAAGCAAAAACACTTGAAGGTGATGATTTTGATTTCGCTCAATTAAAGGGTAAAAAAGTATTAATCGTCAACACAGCTAGCAAATGTGGATTTACTCCTCAATACAAAGAACTAGAAACTTTATATCAAAAATATAAAGATCAAAATTTTACTATTATAGGATTTCCTTGTAATCAATTTGGTGGTCAGGAGCCTGGAAGTAATGATGAAATACATGATTTTTGCACCAAAAATTATGGCGTTACTTTTTTAATGATGGAAAAAGTAAATGTAAAAGGTGATAGTATTTCTGATATTTATAAATGGCTAACCAATAAAGAGCAAAACGGCGTAATGAACAGTTCTGTAAAATGGAACTTTCAAAAATACATGATTGATGAAAATGGATTTTTAGTGGATTATGCTATGTCTTTTAAAAGCCCTCTTTCTTCTAAAATTACGAAGTGGATTGAGAAGTGATTTCTTTGTCGCTCTTCGACTCCACTCAGAGCAACAAATGATTCACGAAGTGCCGATTTACCTCAACACTGTGGTTGCATTTGCCTGAATAGTTGGCATAATAATCACATCATTAATATTTACGTGAGCTGGGCGAGATGCCATCCAATAAATAGTTTCGGCAATATCTTCTGGTTTTAAAGGCTGAATATTTTCATATACTTTTCTAGCTCTTTCTTCATCACCATCAAAACGCACAATGCTAAACTCTGTTTCAACCATTCCTGGGTTTACGGCAGAAACTTTAATACCATGAGGTAATAAATCAATACGCATTCCCTTATTTAAAGCATCAACTGCGTGCTTGGTGGCACAATATATATTTCCGTTGGCATACACTTCTTTACCTGCAATAGAACCCAAATTAATGATATGCCCTCCGTTTTTGTTTTCAATCAAGATTTTTGAAATATGTTTAGTAACATACAGCAAACCTTTGATATTAGTATCAATCATTTGTTCCCAATGTGCCAATTTACCGTCTTGTATAGGTGCTAATCCTGCTGCTAAACCAGCATTATTAACTAATACATCTATCTTTTTAAATTCTGAGGGAATTGAATTGATTGCCGCTTCCACTTGTTTTTCATCTCTCACGTCAAAGCATAAATTCAATACTTTTACCGAATATTGTTTTGTTAAAAATGCGTTTAACTCCTCTAATCGTTCTTGTCGGCGACCCGTAATGATTAAATCATATCCATGTTTGGCAAATTCAATTGCTGTTGATTTTCCAATGCCTGAAGTGGCTCCTGTAATTAATGCGATCATAAGCTTAAAACAATAAAGCCTAAATATAAAACATTCATCGTTTATAAAATTTAAATGGGTAAAAAATTGATTTAAAATTTATAAGTATATTTATGCAACTCTTTTTTAGAGTTATTTTAATGTTCTGTATTTGCTTCTCGACTACGCTCGAAGTGACAATTGAAGTCTTAGCGGAAGAAATACATCTAAATATATATAAATATGGCATGTGGTAGTTGCTCAACTGGGCAAGATAAAAATAGCGGAATCCCCGCAGGATGCAACAACAACGGTTCTTGTGGAACTGGTGGTGGATGTAATAAATTAAACGTATTTGATTGGTTAGGAAACATGAGTTTGCCTGAAGGACAAGCTCCCTGCGATGTTGTGGAAATTAGATTTAAAAATTCACGAAAAGAATTTTACCGTAACGTTAATAATTTAACCTTGAATGTTGGGGATATTGTAGCAACAGAATCTTCTCCAGGTCATGATATTGGGGTGGTTTCTATCACTGGCGAATTAGTGCGTCTTCAATTAAAAAAGAAAAACGTAAATTATAATAGCGAAGAGATTAAAAAAATATATCGTAAAGCTAAGCAACAAGACATTGATAAATGGAAAGAAGCTCAAGCTTTAGAAGTGGAAACCATGTTTAAATCTAGAACACTAGCTTTAAAATTAGGTTTGCAAATGAAAATTAGTGATGTAGAGTTTCAAGGAGACAAAAGCAAGGCTATTTTTTATTATACCGCTGATGGACGTGTTGACTTTAGAGAATTAATTAAAGTAATGGCAGATGAGTTTAAAGTGCGAATTGAAATGCGCCAAATTGGAGCACGACAAGAGGCAGCTCGTTTAGGCGCCATTGGATCTTGTGGAAGAGAATTATGTTGTTCTACTTGGTTAAATGATTTTAGAACAGTTTCAACCTCTGCGGCTCGTTACCAACAATTATCTTTAAATCCCTTAAAATTAGCTGGACAATGTGGTAAATTAAAATGCTGTTTAAACTACGAGTTGGATAGCTACCAAGATGCCTTAAAAGAATTTCCAGAAATTGATAACAGACGTTTAGCAACTGAAAAAGGCTTTGCTTTTCATCAAAAGACAGATATTTTTAAACGCATTATTTGGTGGAGTTATACAAGCGAACCAGATGTATTTGTTCCATTATCTATTGCTCGTACCAAAGAAATTTTTAAGTTAAATGCAGAAGGACAAAAGCCTGCTGATTTATTAGAACCAAAGCAATACAAAGAATTAGAAGTAGTAAAACAACCAGATTACGAAAACGTAGTTGGTCAAGATTCGTTAACGCGTTTTGATAGTTTGAAAAAGAAAAATAACAAACCAAAACACCATAACAATAATCGCAAACCAAATCAGGCAGGTTCAGATGTTAAGAATACGGGAGAAGGAACTCCTAATAAAGAAAGACCTATTCAGCAACATAAGCCACACCATAATAAACCAAATCAAAGCAAACAGGCTAATCCCAATCAGGCTTCGGTAGGCTCAGCCAACAATTCGGCTGGAACTGGTCCAAAAAAGCCGGTTCACAATCATAAACCTAAAAACCCAAATCAAGGACCTAAACCACAAAATGCTGGTGCAGGAGATAACGCTGGTAACAAACCAAATAATCCTAACCAAAATAAACCACATAACCCAAACCATAAAAAACCGGTTCACAACCATAAACCAAAACCTAAAAATGATAATCCTCCTAAAGAATAAGATAAACCTACTAACGGTTTGTATATTTGTATTAAGCATGATGTTTACATCATGTAATAAAAATATAATATTTAGCGAGTACACAAAATTGCCCGAAGAAGGTTGGAAAACTGAAAACAAATTAAAGTTTGAGGTGGATATTAAAGACAATAAACCTTACCATAATGTGTTTTTAAATGTGCGTCATGCCGATTCATATCCTTACAGTAACTTATTTGTGTTTTTAACCACTACCTACCCTGATGGTAAAATAAGTGTGGATACTTTGGAATGTATTTTAGCAAACAAAAAAGGCGAGTGGCAAGGAGATGGTGCTGGCGATTTATGGGATAATAAAATCCCCTTGAAACAAAATTTAATTTTCCCTCAAGCTGGTAAATACACTTTTAGTTTTGAGCAAGGCATGCGCACCAACCCATTACCTTTAATTTTGGATTTTGGAATGACGATTGAGTTGGCTAAGTAAACGATGTAGTTTTTAAAATAGAAACATTCATAGTTAAATCATGAAAAAAATATTGATTCTATTATTTTCAGTTTTAACATTTTTTTCTTGTAAAAAAGAAGAAATATCTGTTGAAGGTTATTTAGTTGATGAAAAAACTGGAAATCATTTTAATCCATATAACAACGCATCTATAAGATTAGTTGTAGATCAAAGTTATGGTTATTACGATGAGTTAGGAAGTTGTGCAGTTGACCAAAGTGGTTATTATAAAATCACAACTAAAAATAAAAATACAGGATTTAAAGCTAGACTTCAACTAAATATTGAAGAACAGAATAGTTTGAATCATGATATAGACCATTTTATTACGGTAGGAAAAAATGTTCAACATGATTTTATAATCACTTGTCCTGTTATTTTAAACAGAGTAATTACTAATCAGACTTCAATTAGTTTTGATTCAATTAGAATCGATATAACAAATTCAAATGGGACAGAAACATTTAGACATTTTCTTTATTCAAATATTACGAATTTAAGCATTACAAGTTTAAAAGGCGGCGAAAAAAACTACTTAAAATCATACATATATGGAAATGGTCTTTTTGACACTCATTACGATACAATATTTATAAGTTGTAGGACAGTAGTGAGTGATAGTTTAAAATATTAATTAATATTGCTATTTCTCTCTTACCAAAAATATAATATAAAGCATAAACAATTAATTTATTGTCCTAGCTCAATAATTTTTGACATTCTGTACCTACGACACAGGTGCAATTATGCATTATTATCTTCTATTAATATTTGACTCCTACGGAGTTAGGATTTGAAAAATACTTTTTATTTACTAAGAGTAGTTAAGAAATCGAGAAGGTATTTATTAAATTCATCTGGATGCTCCAAATTAGATACATGACCTGCATTATCAATAACCTTAAGTGTTGAGCCTTTTATGGTTTCATTCATAAATTCAGATTGAGCTAAGGGAGTTACTTCATCTTCTCTGCCACAAATAATTAAGGTTGGAATAACAATATTTTTTAAGGTTGAGCAAGTTTCTGATCGCTCGGCAAGCGCTACTAATCCCTGCATGATTATATGTTTTGAATTAGAAAACACAACACTACTTAATCTCTCTACCAATTCCTTTTTATTTGTGATTGAATCTTTATGAAACACACTTTTAATAAATCCATTATTGAAATTTTTCGCGCCATCAATTTCTATTTCATCAATAATTTTATAGCGTTTTTCTTTTACTTCAGCTGTATCAGCAATACATTGCGTGTCGCATAAAATCAATGCTTCAAAGCGATTAGGAAATTTATCTAGGGCATTCAAAGCAATAAAACCTCCCATAGATAATCCACAGATAATTGCTTTATCAATGTTTAATTTATCCATAAAAGCAATTAAATCCTCACCAAACATGTCAATACTTAATGATGATTTTTCATCTGTTGATTTTCCAAATCCTCTAATATCACAAGAGATTAAACGATGAGAAGATTTTAAAAAATCAAGTTGAAGTTTCCACATCGTTTTATCGAAAGGATAACCGTGTAAAAAAATAATTGGAACGCCTCCTTCTCCAACGTCATCATAAGATAGATTAAAATTATTTACTGAAATAGTTAAATCGCATCCTTTAGTTAGTGTTTCCATCGTTTTTTATTTTAAATGTATATAATGGTAATTTTTGAGCTACCAATTATTTGTAAAGTTACTTGAGGAAACACGAGGTACTTTATATAATTTGCACTAAGAATTATATAATTCACACTCAGGTACTAGGATATAAAAAACAGATATATCATATATAGAACTATATATAATAAGAAATCTACTAAATTGGGGTGTTATGAAAAATGTAGGGGAATTAATTCAACTGTTCCCACAACATATCTTTTAACTCTTGTATGTTGAAGCCAGATTGTGCAGAAATAAAAATATAAGGTATTTTAAATTTACCTTTCATGCGTTTCTTCAAATCTTTTTCTAATTCATCTATCAACTCTTCGTCAATGGTATCGCATTTCGTAATTGCCAAAATGCGTTGTTTATCAACTAACTCAGGATTGTATTGTTTTAATTCGTTTAAAAGAATTTTGTATTCTTCATAAATATTATCGCTTTGGCAACTTACCATAAATAATAAAGTAGAGTTGCGTTCGATGTGACGTAAGAAACGAACGCCTAAACCTTTGCCTTCACTAGCCCCTTCAATAATTCCAGGAATATCAGCCATGACGAAACTTTTGTAATCGCGATATGGAACAATTCCTAAATTAGGAACCAAAGTTGTAAAAGGATAATTGGCAATTTCTGGTTTAGCTGCAGAGACAACTGACAACAAAGTAGATTTACCTGCATTAGGAAAACCAACTAAACCAACATCTGCCAATACTTTTAATTCTAAAATCTTCCACTCTTCTTTTCCTTCTTCGCCTGGTTGAGAATAACGTGGTGTTTGATTAGTTGGAGATTTGAAATGTGCATTTCCCCTGCCCCCCATTCCACCTGGTAATAAAATTATCTCCTGCCCATCTTCAGTAATCTCACAAATAAATTCACCAGTTTCTAAATCACGAGCAATGGTACCTAAAGGAACATCTAGTATTTCATCCTCACCTTCTTTTCCAGATTTGTGAGATGAACCTCCATCACCACCTTGTTTGGCAATAATATGTTTACGGTATTTTAAATGGATTAATGTCCAAAATTGTTTGTTACCACGCAAGATGATATGTCCACCACGACCACCATCTCCACCATCTGGTCCTCCAAAAGCAGTTAGCTTATCGCGATGCAAATGCGTAGAGCCTTTACCACCTTTGCCACTTCGGCAACAAATTCTTACGTAATCAACAAAATTAGTATCCACTCTTTTTAGTTATGAGTTATGAGTTATGAGTTATGAGTTGTTCTTCATAATCAAATCTCAAAAATGTTATTTATTTTTTCTTTTTAGTAGTTTTTTTAGCCGCTTTTTTTGGAGCTGCTTTCTTAACTATTTTTTTAGTCGCTTTTTTTACTATTTTCTTAGGTGCAGTTTTTTTAGCAACAACTTTCTTAATTGGCTTTTTTGCAACTGCTTTTTTAACAGCCTTTTTTACTATTTTCTTTGGCGCTGTTTTCTTTACCACTTTCTTAGCTGCAACTTTCTTTACTACTTTTTTTGGAGCAGCCTTTTTTGCAACTACCTTTTTCTTGGGAGCAGATTTTTTAATAGTCTTTTTTACAACTTTTTTCGGAGCAACTTTTTTGATGACTGAGGCTCTCGAAGTCACTTTTTTAGGTGCAGCTTTTTTAACTACCGCCTTTTTAACTGGTTTTTTAGTTGCAGGTTTTGCTGCAGCCTTCTTCTCTACTGGTTTAGCCATTGCCTCTTTTTTAACTGGAGCAATCACTGCTTTTTTAACAGACTCAGTGCTTCTCACTTCTTCGATGTCTTTTTTCAATTCATCGGAAATTTCAGTTGCTACTTCAAAATCATTAATCGTTAAATCTAAATGTTCAATATCATTTTCTAACATTGTTAATTCAATCTCAGCTGTAACAAAAGTAATACGCTCTGTTAATTGATTAAAAATAGAGTCAATAGAACCAATTCCATTAATTGAATGAAATTTAGCTTGCTCTGAATAATATTTCTTTAATGGTAAAGTTTTGTTATTGTATTCGTTTACGCGATTTCTAATAATTTCTTCATTCGCATCATCAGGTCTTCCTGATTCTTTACCGCGTAATAATAAACGTTTTACCAATTCTTCATTATCTACTTCTAATGCTAACATGGCACTAATAGCCGTTCCCTTTTTTTGCAACAAATCATCTAAAGCCACTGCTTGAGCTTGTGTGCGAGGAAAACCATCAAAAATAAAACCATTTGCATGTGGGTTTGCATCTAATTTAGCTTCAATCATTCCAATCACAATATCATCACTTACTAAATCACCACGATCCATGATTTGTTTTGCTTCCATTCCAAGAGCTGTTCCTCTTGCAATTTCACTACGTAAAATATCGCCAGTAGATAAATGTACTAAACCGTATTTTGCAATTAACTTCTCAGATTGAGTGCCCTTACCAGCACCTGGAGGTCCAAATAAAACGATGTTTAACATGTTGCTCATAGTTGATGTTTTTATTGTTTATTATTTTTTGAATCTTAATTTTTTATTTATCTAAAACATAAATTTCTTTCATGTTTCTTCCTAATCCATCATAATCTAATCCATACCCCACTACAAAATCATTTGGAATTTCCATTCCTACATAATCAACAGCTATATCTTTTTTATAAGCTTCTGGCTTTAATAAAAACGAAGCTACCTTAATTTGCTTGACTTCTTTTTTAGTTAAAAGAGCTACTAATTTTTCAAGTGTTACTCCAGTATCAACAATATCTTCAACAACAACAACCGTTCTTCCTTTAATTTCTTCGGTTAAACCAATCATCTCAGTAACGGTACCAGTACTGCTAGTTCCATGATAAGATGCTAATTTGATAAAAGAAATTTCACAAGGAATCGTTACCTCTTTCAATAAATCGGCTGCAAACATAAACGAACCATTTAATACCACTAAAAACAAGGGCATATCATTTACCAAATCGGTGTTGATTTTTTGCGCCAATTGTTTTACGCTTTCTGAAATTTTATCAGAAGTAATATATGGGACAAAAGTTTTATCTTTTAAAGTAACACGTTGCATCACGAAGGTTTTGTAAAAGCACAAATATAATAACAATTTGGTTGAAAAAAGCCTTTATATCTATGTTTTAAGGCAAAATGACAGTAATATTTTAGGTTGCAACACATAAAATCCATTACCTTTACGCCCGCTGTGAAAACCACTTTCCAACATAAGCATCTAAAAGAAACAGTTTCTTTATCAATTCCTTTGGTATTAACCCAAATTGGGCATATCATCACGGGTATGGTAGATAATATTTTTTTGGGCAGATTAGGAAATACTGAACAGGCGGCAGGTATTTTATCTAATAATTTATTTGTGATTTTATTGGTGTTTAGCATAGGCATGAGTTATGTATTAACTCCAGCCATTACTGATGCACACGTCAATCACAACGAAAAAGAAAAAGCCTCTTTATTTAAAAACTCACTATTCATCAATATGTTGGTGGCCGTTGCATTATTTATTGTTTTGTTTTTTTCTTCGCCCTTATTAGGACACATGCAACAGCCAGAAGATGTGGTAAAATTGGCTATTCCATTTTTTGACGTATTGATTTTTTCAATTATTCCTGTAGCCCTATTTTTTGTTTGTAAGCAATATACCGAGGGTTTGAGTAATACCAAAGCCGCCATGTACATTAGCGTTATAGGTAATTTGCTAAATATTATTTTAAACTATTTATTAATTTATGGCAAGGCGGGATTGCCAGAATTAGGTTATATGGGTTCTTGCTGGGCAACTTTTATTGCCAGAGTTTTTATGGGAATTGGATTTTTAATTTTCGTATTTAAAAACCCTACCGTTAATTCATTTGCTAAATATTACAAAGAAGCAAAGATTAATGCTCAACATTTTTGGCCATTATTAAAAGATGGATTAGCCTCTGCTTTACAATTTACTTTTGAAGTAGCAGCCTTTGCTATTGCAGGGTTACTAGCAGGAGTGTTTGGTAAAGAACAAATTGATGCGCATGGTATTGCTTTGAGTTTAGCTGCATTTACGTATATGTTTGCTAGCGGCATTGGAAGTGCTACTACCATTAGAGTGGGGAATTTTTATGCTAAAAATGATTTAGTGAACTTAAAACTAGCCATTAAAACCTCTTATAAATCAGTGATTGTGACGATGGGATTTATGGCATTGGTATTTATAAGCTTTAATACAATTTTACCTGCGGTATTTAGTAGCGATAAGGAAATTATTCAAATTGCATCTAAACTACTTTTATTTGCTGCTTTGTTTCAATTATTTGATGGCACACAAGTAGTTGCTATTGGTGCCTTAAGAGGCTTAGAAGATTACAAATACCCAACCTATATTGCTTTTATCGGCTATTGGATTATTGCCTTGCCTTTATGTTATATATTTGCATTTACTTTAGGATACAAAGTATATGGTGTGTGGTTAGCATTAAGCATTGGACTTGGATTTGTAGCGATTGCTTTATCTATAAGGATTAGAAATTTGATTCGAATTAAATCTTCTATATTAGTATAAAATACAAGCTTGCTAAAGCAAATAATCCAAACACAGTTAACAATCCGTTGATGCTTAAATGCTTATTGACTTTGTAAACAAAAAAGCCCATACACAAAGCAAATATAGTAACAGTGAAAGCTGGATAGGTGTAGATTTGCCAAAATGATCTGTCGTCAAATGCAAATTTAGCTTTAATGATTTTTCCAAAAATAAAATCTTTTCCTAGATAAAATAGTTCATTTTCTTGAGGTATTTGAAATAGTTCATCAGTTTTAATGGTTACAAAATCTCCAGAAGTAGTTGTTATTTCAATTTCATCAATCGTCCGTTTATTATATAAAGAATTATAATCTCCATAAGAACAATGTACTTTGGATATTACACTAGATTCCCAATAACAACAAGTTAAAACACTTAAAACGCAATAAGATAAAAAACCAGCAAAAACTATATTTGTGCGATTTAATACTTTATAAAATGTAGTGGCCTTAAAATCAGCTATCCGTTTTAGTTCTTTTAGTTTTTTAATTTCTTTGACATAAAACAACTCTTCTTTAGAGAGAGGAATACGAGGCTTTCTCTTAGGTTGTTCTTCTTGCATCAAAATAAAAAACTAAAGATTAATTTTTTTCTCTAACAAATAATTATTTCTATCAGGAGAATTTCTTAAAATCAGTTCCCCAATAAAACCAGCTAAAAACAACATAGTTCCTAAAACCATAGATGTTAAAGCAATATAAAAAGAAGGGCGTTGAGTTAATAAACGAGCAGGCACATGAATGATAAACGCATGGTATAATTTATCTAAACCTAAATAAATAGTTGCGCAGAAACCAACTACAAACATTAACGTTCCAATTAATCCAAAAAAATGCATGGGACGTTTCCCAAATTTAGATAAAAACGTAATCGTTAATAAATCTAAGAAACCATTGATAAAACGATCCCAACCAAATTTACTAACTCCATATTTACGTGCTTGGTGTTGAACTACCTTCTCTCCTATATTATAAAATCCAGCATTTTTAGCTAATACAGGGATAAAGCGATGCATCTCTCCGTATATTTCTATACTCTTTACTACTTCCTTACGATAAGCTTTTAAACCACAATTCATATCATGTAATTTAATACCTGATATTTTTCGGTTGGTCCAGTTGTATAATTTAGAAGGAATGTTTTTAGTAAATGTATTATCAAAACGTTTTTGTTTCCAACCACTCACCAAATCATAATTACCTGTGGTGATCATCTTATATAATTCAGGAATTTCGTCAGGTGAATCTTGCAAATCGGCATCCATTGTAATTACCACATCTCCTTGAGCGGCTTCAAAACCAACATGTAAACCAGGTGATTTTCCGTAGTTACGACGAAACTTAATAGCTTTTACACAATGATTTTTAGCTGCTAAAGTTTCAATCACTTGCCATGATTTGTCTTTACTCCCATCATCTACAAATAAAATTTCGTAGGTGAACTTATTTTCATCCATCACACGCTTAATCCAGTCGTGAAGTTCAGGCAAAGATTCTTCTTCGTTAAATAAAGGGATGACAACTGAAATGTTCATAAGGTGAGGTTAATGAAAGCCTAAATATAGCTAAGATATAATTTTTATCAAAATTATGTAAATAATGGAATAAATTATATACTTTTGTCGCGGGTAAGTCTTTCACGACCAGCTCCTGTCAAATCCCCCAGGATGGGAACATAGCAAGGGTAGATGGTTGAGCGGTGCGATGAAAGTAGCTTACCCTTTTTTTGTGCCCTAAAATGAAGGATTTTATTTAACAATCAATGTTTTAATAGAGCTGACATTGTCTTTTGATTGAATAGAAATAGTAGTGCCAGGCATTACACTAAGGTCAAATGGCATTTTAAATACTTGATTAGCATCAACCGCTTGCTCTATCTGTTTTATAATTTCTCCCGATTTACTTTTAAAAACTATCATATACTCTGTATCATTAAATCCTTTATTGGCAATTTTAAATCCTACGGCTTTATTTTTTGAGTAAATAAATTCCACAGTATAATAAAATGGATATAAATTTTTTACATAATTAATTCGATAGCTTCCTGCAGGAACCCATCTTTTGTTTATTGTATCTAGTTTCTCAGGGCGACATTGCCAAACAATTTTTCTAGAGGAAGATATTTCAAAATTTCTATTATTTGCGCTAGAACTAATTAAATAATTTCCATTTCTTAACTTATTGACGTCTCCACCTTTTGCGCAATAATTTTCATCAGCATTATCAAATTCATACAAATAAATAAACTCATCTATAACTGATTTTTTCTTCGAACTAGGTTGATTAATTTCCATAATACTAGATGTATTATTCTTTCCTAGTTTAGTATTATTATTAAACAATAAAATATTGCCATTATCAAGTAATTGCGCTGCATGCTGCCCATAAAATATTTTTTGAGGATAATGTTCTGAATCTTGATTTAATAAAGTACCTATGCAAGATTCTATTTTAGATGTTTTTCTGTCAATTCTAAATATTGTATTAATATCTCTTGCACTTACAAATAACTTTTCTCTTTCTTCATTTAAAAAAATAGAATTTAAATGTGTTTTCTTAATATGAGAAGTGTCACTAATTTCAACGCATTCTTTCCATAACCAGACAATATTGTTATAAGCGTCTAATTCCACTATTGCTTCATCTAAATTCTTTCTAAAAGATGGGTTATTAAATTCCACAATCTTACACATCACTAAATAATTTCCATTATTCAATTTTATCAAATCGTGATGATATCCATTGATGATTTCTTTTTCGGTTTTTAGCTCTTTTGTTTTCCAAATCAAATCTCCGTTTAATGTCCTTTCATAAGCAGAAACCGTTTGAAGATAAGTTAAAGTTCCATTTGAAGTCAGTGAAAAATCTCTTTTTTCTATCCCAAATGAGTCGGTTACTAAAACTAAATTTCCTGCTCTATCAATAACTACTCCGTTATCTAATAAAATTAATCCAGCATCATATTTAGAACTATCATATACAGTAACATTAGCTCTGAAATCTGTCACTAAATTTGTTTTGAAAATTTCAAACGAAAAATCCTTTGAAGTAAATATCTTTTTACCAACTGAATAAGCTGAATAATGCCATTTATAGGAATTTCCAAAAGATAAACAACCACTTACTAAATGTGCTATTGAACTATCAGTAGCTGAATACACTTTATTTTTATCAAAAGAACCAGAAACATTTTTAGCTATTTCAATTTTATAAAACTCAGCATTTGGAACCTGAGGATACTCAAACATAATTTGAGTATAACGCAGCACAGCTTTATCCGTTGGATAAAGCTGTGCTTTTGTTACTAATGCTATAAAAACAAATGAAAGAATCCATATACTATTTCTAAGTTGATCTTTCATCCCTTTTATTCTTTATTTACTTAAATATAAATTTCTCTCGCTATAAATATTTTGGAAATATTCATCTTGTAAGCTGTCGATAAAGTAAATCGCTTCGCCTGTTGATTTCATTTCAGGGCCTAATTCTTTTTGAATCTCAGGAAATTTTTCATAACTAAATACAGGGATTTTAATTGCATAACCTTTTTTCTTAGGTTTAAAATCAAAGTCTTTTACTTTAGCGCCTAACATCACTTTTGTTGCATAGTTCACATACGGTTCATCATAAGCCTTAGCAATAAATGGCACCGTACGTGATGCACGAGGATTTGCCTCGATAATATAAACCACCTCATCTTTAATAGCAAATTGAATATTTAATAATCCAACGGTGTTTAATGCAACGGCAATAGTCTTCGTATACTGTTCCATTTGTTTCAATACATTTTCCGATAAATCAAATGTTGGTAATACTGCGTAACTATCTCCACTATGAATTCCTGCAGGCTCAATATGTTCCATCATACCAATCGTGTAAACATCTTTACCATCGCAAATGGAATCAGATTCTGCTTCAATAGCGCCTTGTAAGAAGTGATCTAATAACACTTGATTTCCTGGCAAATCATGTAATAATTTCACCACATGTTGTTCCAACTCTTCTTCGTTAATCACAATCTTCATCGATTGTCCACCCAATACATAACTAGGACGAACTAATAATGGGAAACCTAATTCTTTAGATAAAGTAATCGCCTCTTCAGCATCTGTTATCACACCAAATTTTGGATAAGGAATATTGTTCTCTTTTAATAAGTTAGAAAATCTTCCTCTGTCTTCAGCTAAATCCAACGATTTAAAATCAGTACCGATAATTTTGATTCCGTAACGCTCTAATTTCTCAGCTAGTTTTAATGCTGTTTGTCCGCCTAATTGAACAATAACACCTTCAGGTTTTTCGTGCAAGATGATATCGTAAATATGTTCCCAGAAAACTGGTTCAAAATATAATTTATCAGCCGTACTAAAATCTGTACTAACGGTTTCAGGGTTACAGTTAATCATAATGGTTTCATAACCCATTTCTTTAGCGGCTAACACGCCATGCACACAACTGTAATCAAACTCAATACCTTGACCAATACGATTAGGACCAGAGCCTAAAATAATAACTTTCTTTTTATCTGTTCTGATGCTTTCGTTTTCGTCTTCAAAAGTTGAATAGTAATAAGGCGTTTTTGCTTCAAACTCAGCTGCACAAGTATCAACCATTTTAAACACACGATTGATACTCATTTCCTTACGCTTAGTGTATACTTCACTTTCTAAACAACGTAATAAATGCGCCACTTGTCTATCCGCATAACCCATTTGTTTTACCTCATATAATAAATCTCTTGGAATATCTGCTAAACGGTATTTTGACACTTCATGTTCTAAAGCAATCATTTGTTCAATTTGCTCTAAGAACCACATATCAATACGAGTTAACTTTTGAATCGTTTTGATAGAGATACCTAATTTCATCGCATCATAAATCATAAACAAACGATTCCAACTTGGGCGCTCTAAACCGGCTAATAATTCTGCCTGATTGGTATTTTCTTTTCCATCAGCTCCTAAACCATTACGTTTAATTTCTAATGATTGACAAGCTTTTTGTAAAGCTTCCTGGAAAGAACGACCAATCGCCATGACCTCTCCAACCGATTTCATTTGGAAACCTAACTCACGATTACAACCTTTAAATTTATCGAAGTTCCAACGAGGGATTTTTACAATCACATAATCTAAAGTAGGTTCAAAGTAAGCAGATGTTTGTTTAGTAATTTGATTTTGCAACTCATCTAATGTATAACCAATAGCTAGTTTACTTGCAATACGAGCAATAGGATAACCTGTTGCTTTACTTGCTAGTGCTGATGAGCGAGATACACGTGGATTAATTTCAATTGCGATGATTTCTTCTTTTTCATCATCACTTACTGCAAATTGCACATTACAGCCACCCGAGAAATTACCAATACTACGCATCATTTTGATAGCCATCGTACGCATCTTTTGATACGTGCTATCGCTTAATGTTTGCGCTGGTGCTACAGTAATACTATCTCCTGTATGCACACCCATTGGGTCAAAGTTTTCAATAGAACAAATAATGGCTACGTTATCGTTTTTATCACGCAACAATTCTAATTCATACTCTTTCCATCCTAATACCGCTTTATCAATTAATACTTCGTGTATTGGTGATGTTTGTAACCCTCTATTTAATAAATGATCATAATCTTCTTTTTTGTATACTACAGAACCACCGCTTCCACCAAGGGTAAACGAAGGACGAATCACTAAAGGGAAACCAAATTCTTGCGCAATGGATTTCCCTTCTAAAAATGATTTGGCAATTTTTGATGGAGCCATACTCACTCCAATTTCATTCATTCTTATTCTAAATAAATCTCTATCCTCCGTTACTTTAATGGCATTTATATCAACACCAATCATTTTTACGCCATACTTTTCCCAAATGCCTAAATCATCACATTTCAAAGCTAAGTTTAATGCTGTTTGTCCACCCATGGTTGGTAATACCGCATCAATTTTACGCTCTTCTAATATTTTGACAATTGATTTAACTTCTAATGGCAATAAGTAAATGTGATCTGCAGTTACCTTATCTGTCATGATCGTTGCAGGGTTTGAGTTAATCAACGTCACCTCAATCCCTTCTTCACGAAGGCTTTTTGCAGATTGAGAGCCTGAATAATCAAACTCACATGCTTGTCCAATAATAATGGGACCAGAACCAATAATTAAAACGGATTTTATAGATGTATCTTTCATATTTATTTTTAGGAGTTTGATTCAAGTTTTTTGGTATTAAAAAACAAAAAAACAAACTTGGTAAAGATAGTGCTTTGATAGACTTTTACTCTATTAAGATTTTAACATTTAATTAATAATTGTGGTTTTGTTTTAATTTGTAAGTTTGAGTATTGGATTTCAAAAAAAACATACTCACCTCTCTAATTTTAACACTAATTCCCTTTTTATACTGGGCTCAAGATGATTATGCGAGCCCAACACCTAGAGATTATAGTAAACATCCTGCAAAAAATGCTGGATTTATAGAGTTAGGTGGCAATGCAGGACTATATTCCTTAAATTTTGATAGAATTTACTATTATAAAGATAAATTGAAATTAAGTGCTAGAGTTGGTTTCGCGCCTCATTTTAATGGTATTTATATAGAACAAGAGTATGTTTTAGAAAACAATTTTATACTATTTACAAACCCTCATCATTTAGAATTGGGAATTGGTGCAACTTTACAAAGAAGATATAACGAAAGACCAGGGCAATTTGACAACTATTTTTGGGAGAATATTTTATTTAGCGTTTGGCGATGCGGCTATCGATTTCAACGCCAAGATGATGGATTCTTTTTTAGAGCAGGATTAACACCCGTAGTAATGAGTAATGATGCAGAAGGTTTTCATTCAAACTACTTCCAATTTTGGGCAGGAGTTAGTTTTGGGATGAGTTTTTAAGACAAATATTTATCTTTATTAATCACTGCAATCGCTTCGCCTTTTAATTCCTTACCAATAAATCCTGAGTTTTTATTAGAAGAAACAATATGTGATTTTTCAAACACGTATTTTGTTCCAGGATTAAAAATGGTTATGTTAGCCTCTTCGCCTTCTTTTATACTTACTTCTTTTAAGCCTAAAATGGCGCGAGGGTTTTTTGTTAGTGTATCAACCAAAGTTTCTAAAGACAATTTTGATGAAAGAGCTGCATTTGCTACACCAAAACAACTTTCTAAACCAACCATACCATTATCTGCCAAATCAAATTCTAAATCTTTGCTTTCAATATCTTGCGGATTATGATCACTCACAATCACATCAATAATTCCGTCTGCAACGCCTTTTTTCAAAGCTTCCACATCTTCTTTAGTTCTTAATGGAGGGTTTACTTTAAAATTAGTGTCAAAGCCTTCCACTTCTGTTTCGTCTAATAATAAATTATAAGCCGCTACACCACAAGTAATATTTAGTTTTTTTGCTTTTGCTTTTTTGATTAAGTCAACACTACCTTTAGTACTAATTGTTGGAATGTGCATTTTACCTCCTGTATATTCTAAAATTTGAATATTACGTTGCAACATAATTTCTTCGGCTAATGCTGGCATACCTTTTAAACCAAGGCGTGTAGAGGTTACTCCCTCATTCATTAATCCACCATGGGAAATCGTTTTGTCGTCACAATGTGTAATAATAAAACTATTAATGTTGTTTGAATACTGAAGTGCTCTTAAAATTAAACCAGCATCTTTAATTGGTTTTTTATAATCACTAAAAGCTACGGCACCCGATAATTGCATGTCATACATTTCGGATAAATCCTTTCCTTCCTGATTGTAGCTTAAAGTTCCCACAGGATAAACATCCACAGCATTTGATTTTGCTTTATTAACCACATAATCAATTTGCGCTTTATTATGTAGTGGAGGATTTGTACCGCTCATGACTGCTACACCTGTAAATCCTCCTTTTGCAGCTGCTTTTAGACCTCTTTCTAGTGTTTCTTTGTGCTCGTTTCCTGGATCACAAAAATTAACCTGCATATCTAACCAGCCAGCTGATACATGTAAATTATCCCCTTCAATTGTTTTAATGCCTTTTTCGGGTGTAATACTTTTTTTAATTTGGGTAATTACTCCTTTTTCAATTAAGATATCTACAACTTTACCATTATGGCTGCTATTAGAATCTACTATCGTGGCTTGTTTAATTAATATATTCATCTTATTGTAGTGGTTCTATACTTACTGATTACGAAATACTTACGAATATACGAATCTGTGTATGCAAAGACTAAACAGCTCGGATTTGTATATTCGTATTGATTCGTATTCACTAATTTTTAAATAATCGTATAATTAATATTTCGGCGGCTAAAAAGATCAGGGCTAAAATTAAAAACAATTTCCATAATTTTTTGCCATCGTTAACTTCTTGTAGGGCATTTGTTAACGTTTTTTCATTTGGTTCAATAATTTGGAAGTTTTTTAATACTTTTTCGTCAATTTGTTTTTGCAAATCCTCTTTAGTCATAAAATTCATATCCGATTCTTTCCTGTCAAAATTGAAGGCTAAATCTTTAACTGAACTTGCGTTTTCAAAAACTTCATAATGTCCGGCTTCTGTCATTTGATTTTGAGTAAAAATGCTTGTGGCATTATTTACTAATCGGTGCTCAGGAATTACATCACTTTTTTTGTCATCTTTAATAATGTGTAATGGCTTGTCTGAAAAATTAGAAGTTGTATTTAAAACAATAGCTTCGTTAACAGCCGTTTTATAATACACTGGCGAAGGTTTTAAACTCAAAATAGACATTTTAATTAAAGTGGGAACAAACAATGCGTGTTTCAACAAATTAGAGCAGCTTTCATCAGATGGAATAGAAAACAAATAAATCTTTCCGCTACCTAATGTATTTAAAGAAATTAAGAATTGTCCATTTTGCAATAACACTAAGCTTTGCGAATTACTATTGGTTGTTTTAGTCAATTCAAAATGCTCAAACACTTTTGGCAAATCCATACGCTGATCAATTTTATCAAACACACCTTCATATAGTCCTTGTTCAAAATTAATGCTTTGTGTCTTCGTATTAACTGTATCCAATTTTGTGATTTGAGGTAATTGTAAATTTTGAAAAGCTGTATTATATGAATCTAAATCTGCTTTTTTATTTGGGAAAACAACTAGGCTTCCACCAATACTCACAAACTTTTGAAGTTCAGATGTTAAACCAGAAGTTAACGTACTTAACTCATTTAATACGATAATGTTTGTTTTTGAAAACACACTGTAATCAATGGATGATTCGTTATTTTCTTGGTACACAAACAAACTATCATTTTGCATTAAGGATTTAAAGTTACCCGCCGTCTTACTTTCTTTACCATTTATTACTAAAGCATTAATCGTTGTTTGCGCGTTGAAACTAAAATAAAAATCATCATCATAAGTTATTGGATAATCCTCAATTTTTAAAACACCTTTATTAATCCCTTTTGTTTTAACAGTAAATGAAATGCTAGCATCTTTTTTATTACCTGCACTGACATTAAATGAACTTAAAGATACTTGTGTATTATTGATAAATAATTTTAAGGTTCCATTCTCAATATCCTTAGCGCTTTTATTAATAATGATAGCATGAACTATTTGTTGTGTTCCAAATTGCTGAATTGGCGTTTCAAACCACACACTATCAATGTATACATTGCTTACTTCGGATGAAGCAATTGGAATACAACTCACTACTATTGAAGTGTCGACATCTGATTTATTAAAATTAGAGGTGTTTTTTTGGAAATCACTCAGTAAAAAAATACGTTTATTTTTTGAAGAACTATTTTGTAAGAAATCTTGTTGGCGTTTTAATACATCATTTAAACTTTTTGTAGCTGAAGAAATTTTCACTTCGTTTAATTGTTCTATGAAGTCTTCTTTAGAAACAAAACGTTGATGTTTCCCCTCAAAATCATTGGTTAACAATTGAAATTTATCACTCGCATTAAATGTATTGACTATCTCTGTAGCATACTCTTTAGCGTTCTCTAAAAGCGTTCCTTTTTTGTTAGTGCTTTCCATACTAAAGCTATTGTCAATATAAATACTGATGGCTTTTTCACCTTGCACGGCTTTTGATTTTCCAGGAATAAATGGTTGAGCAAATGCAAATACCAAGCAAGCAATGGCTAAAATACGCATCGCTAAAATCAACCATTCTTTCAGTTTGGATTTACTATCACTTTCTTGCTTTAATTCTTTTAGAAACTGAACATTAGTGAAATACACTTTTTTGTATTTCCTGAAATTGAAAAGATGAATAATAATAGGTATGGCAATTGCAGCTAAACCAATTAAAAATGTAGGAAACAAAAAATTCATCGAACGTAAAAATAAGAAAATCTTCTGTTTTTAGTTATTATATTAAATAAAGTGATTGATAAAAATCCAAAAATCACATTTTGTATCTAAATTTACTGCCACCCCCCTATTTTTTGAAAATATTTTCAAAAAAACTCACTTTTTTTCTTGCACCCCCCCTTTTTTTGATATAATTTTGACAAAAAATTAGAATTTTTCATTTCACACCCCTATAAAAACCAAAAATTATGAGTACAAGACGCGTTTTAGCCATGCAAGATGTTGTAAAAAGAACTCCAGTAGAGTTTAACAACAACAATCAACAAGTTTCACAATACTACGGTTCAAATGTATTTGGATTAGATGCCATGCGTGAATTCTTATCAGAAGAAGCATTTAATAGTATCCAAAACTCTATGCACCAAGGAACTATTGTTGAACGTAAAATGGCTGATCAAGTGGCAGCTTGTATGAAAGCTTGGGCTCAAAGTAAAGGTGTAACTCACTTTACACACTGGTTTCAACCATTATCTGGTGCTACTGCCGAAAAACATGATGGTTTTTTTGAGCCAATTGAAGGAGGAAGAGCTATTGAGCGTTTTAGTGGAAATGCTTTAGTGCAGCAAGAACCAGACGCATCATCTTTCCCTAATGGAGGAATTCGTAATACATTTGAGGCTCGTGGTTACACAGCTTGGGATCCAACATCTCCTGCATTTATTTGGGGTGAAACACTTTGTATTCCTACTATCTTTATTTCTTACACTGGGGAATCATTAGATTTTAAAACACCTTTATTAAAATCATTACATGCTGTAGATAAAGCAGCTACTGAGGTTTGTCAATATTTTGATAAAAACGTGACTAAAGTTATTGCAACTTTAGGATGGGAGCAAGAATATTTTTTAATTGACTCCGCATTATATAATATCCGTTACGATTTACAACAAACTGGTCGTACTTTATTTGGACACGCTCCAGCTAAAGGCCAGCAGTTAGAAGATCATTACTGGGGTTCAATTCCAGAAAGAGTTTCTGCTTATATGCGTGATTTTGAATACGAATCTCATTTATTAGGTATTCCAGTACGTACTCGTCATAATGAGGTTGCTCCAGCTCAATTTGAGTGCGCTCCTGTTTTTGAAGAAACAAACTTAGCTGTTGACCACAACTTGTTATTAATGGATGTAATGGAAAAAGTGGCTATTCGTCATAATTTCCGCGTATTAATGCATGAAAAACCATATGCTGGTGTTAACGGAAGCGGGAAACACAACAATTGGAGTTTAGCTACAAATACTGGTAAAAACTTATTATCTCCTGGTAAAACTCCTAAAACTAACTTACAATTCTTAACATTCTTCATTAATACCGTTAAAGCAGTTTACGAACATGCTGATTTATTACGTGCTTCTATTGCATCTGCTAATAACGATCACCGTTTGGGTGCTAATGAAGCTCCTCCTGCGATTATGTCTGTTTTCTTAGGAGAGCAATTATCAAATGTTTTAGATGAATTAGAGAAATCTGTTCACTCTGGCAAAATGAGTCCAGAAGAAAAAACAGCTTTAAAGATGAATATTGGTCGTATTCCAGATATTTTATTAGATAATACTGACAGAAATAGAACATCGCCATTTGCATTTACTGGAAATAAATTCGAATTCCGTGCAGTTGGTTCTTCTGCAAACTGTGGAGGACCAATGACAGTGTTAAATGCTATTGTAGCCGAACAGTTAACTACTTTCAAAAAAGATGTAGATGCTTTAATAAACAAGAAAGTAGAAAAAGACGAAGCTATTTTTCAAGTATTAAAAAAATACATCATCGAAAGTAAAAAAATTCGTTTCGAAGGGAATGGATATGGTGACGCTTGGAAAGCAGAAGCTAAAAAACGTGGTTTAAATAATATTCCAACTACTCCGGGAGCATTAGAAGCAATGATTTCTAAAAAATCATTGAACATGTTCGAATCTCAAGGAATTTTAAATCACAGAGAGCAAGAGGCTCGTTATGAAATTAGTTTAGAAACATATACTAAGAAAATTCAAATTGAGTCTCGTATTATCGCAGATATGGTAAATAACCAAATTATTCCAGCAGCTTTAAATTATCAAAAAGGATTGGTAGAGTCAGTAAGAGGCATGAAAGATATTATGACTCCTGCTGAATTTAAAACGGTAGCTAAAACTCAACTAGAGTTAATTAAAGAAATTTCTGAAAGAGTAACTATCATCAAAAATGAGGCTCATTTAATGACTGAAGAACGCAAAAAAGCCAATAATTTAGATTCTGGTAAAAAACAAGCTCATGCATATTGCGAAAAAGTAAAGCCATATTTTGAATCAATTCGATATAATGTAGATAAATTAGAAGGGATTGTGGACGATGCCACTTGGCCGCTTCCAAAATACCGAGAAATGCTTTATTTAAGATAAAACCTAAAAAAACCCCGATGAGTTTGGGGTTTTTTTGTGAATAAATTTTTGAAGTTTTAAAATAATATATATATTAGCACCTTATAAAGTTTAAATTACCTATGAAAAACTTAAAAAAACTAGCTCTATCCACTATCGCTATCATAGCGTTTGTATTTTCTGTAAGTGCACAGAAAAATTATTTAAAAGATGCTGATGTAGCATTCGAAAATCATCAGTATTTCAATGCAATTGAGCTTTATAAACAAGCTTATACAAAAGTGAAGAAGGCAGATGCTAAGGCAAGAATTTTATATAGAACTGCACAATCATACCAAGAAATTAATGAGTTAAAATCCGCTGAAACTTATTATAGTAAAGCAATCAAGGCGAAATACCCTGATCCAGTTGCTATCTTAAATTTAGCTGACGTTTTGAAGGCTCAACAAAGATATGAGGAAGCTATTGTAGAATATAATAACTACAAAAAGGAAATGCCTTCTGATCCTCGCGGAGAAAACGGTGTAAAATCTTGCGAATTAGCAAAACAATGGAAAGATGCTAAAAACACTCCAGAAACTCGTTTAAAAGTTGATAATATGGCTTTAATTAACTCGAAAGAGTCTGATTTTAGCCCTGCTTATGCTGATAAAAAATCAAATACTTTAATTTTTACTTCTACTCGTCCAGGTGGACAAGGTGCAATTGATATTACTAATGGTCAAAATCACTCGGATTTATACGAAACAAAATTAGATAAAAACGGTAAATGGAGTACTCCAGCACCTTTAGCTAGTACTATTATCTCTAAAATGAATGAGGCATCAGTATCTGTTGCTAAAAAAGGAGATGTAATGTTCATGACTCGTTGTCCTGAAGCAAAAAACAAGCAATTAAAATGTCAATTATACGTTTGTAAAAAACAAGGTCCATCTTGGGCAGAACCTGAATTATTACCATTTTGTGTAGATTCAATTGCTTTTGGTCACCCTGCAATTAATCCAACTGGAGATGTATTATACTTTACATCTAAGTTACCTGGTGGATACGGTGGAAAAGATATCTGGATGAGTACTTATGATAAAAAAGCAAAAGCATGGGGGCAACCAGTAAACTTAGGGCCATCAATTAATACTCAAGGCGATGAAATGTATCCTTACATGGCAGAAGATAATAAAACTTTATATTTCTCTTCAAACTACCATTTAGGTATGGGAGGCTTAGATATCTTTAAAGCTGAAAAAGGTGCTGATGGGAAATTTGCTAAAGCTCCAGAAAACTTAAAATACCCAATGAACTCTGCAGGTGATGATTTCGGTATCATTTTCGAAGGTAAAAAAATCAAAGGATATTTTACTTCAAACCGTGAAGGCGGAAAAGGAAGTGATGATATTTATTCATTCATCTTACCTCCATTAAACTTTAACTTAACTGGTACTGTAGTTAGTGATGAAAACAATGAACCTGTAACAAACGCTTTCATCCATTTAAAAGGATCTAACGGAGACATGTTTGAATTTAAAACAGCTGCAGATGGTAAATATAACTTCAAACTAAAAGAAAACACTTCTTATGAAGTAACAGTTGGTACAGATAAATCTACTGTTTCTCAATCATTCAAATTAGGCTTTTTAGCTAATAAGGATATGGGTAAATTTACTACAGTTGACGAAAATGAATCAAAAGATTTCGTTAAGGATTTTGCATTAACTCCTGTTAAAGCTGAAATTCGTTTCCCTGCTGTATTATACGCTTTAGGTAAAGCAGATTTATTAGTTGACATAGCTGGTACTGATCCTTCAAACGACACTCGTAAGCCATTAAACTCTAAGGATTCATTAAACTTCTTATACCAAACATTAATTGATAATCCATCTATTGTAGTTGAGTTACAATCTCACACAGATAGTCGTGGTTCTGATGCGAAAAACCAAATCTTATCTGAAGCTCGTGCTAAGTCTTGTGTTGATTACTTAATTAACGAGAAAAAAATTCCAGCTGCGCGTTTAACGTTCAAAGGATGGGGTGAGAAAAAATTACTAGTTACTGATGCGGTAATTAACAAGGCTAAAACTAAAGAAGAAAAAACAGCTTTACATCAAAAGAATCGTCGTACAGTATTCCGTATTGTTAGTTGGGATTATGTAGATCCTAATGCTCCAAAATCTGACAAACCAATTTACAAACCACAAGTAATAGGTGAAGAAAATTCAGAAAGTATTGAAGACGCAACTGAATCAAAATAAAATAAAAAACCCTCTCATAAACGAGAGGGTTTTTTGTTAATATGAATCCTCAATTTTTGTTAATTGCAAAATAACATTACTAAATAATGTAATTTTGTGTAAGCTTAAAAACATATACTGTGCGCGATATAATTTGGACTATAATACTTATTTGGTTGGTTTGGAAAATTTACGATATGTTTAAGGGAGTTTCTAAAACAAAAACTCAACCTATTCATAAAAATACTTCTCAGCAAAGAAAAGAAGGTGAAATAAGAATCGAAAAAAACGTTCACCAAAAATCACATTTTAGCGAAAATGATGGTGAATATGTAGACTATGAAGAAATAAAATGAGGATTGCACTATATATAATTACGTTTTTACTATTAAACTTGCTTGGTTTTTCTCAAGAAAACACTCCAACAAGTCCGCCACTAAATCAATCGGTTATAACAAATACAAACATCCCTAAAGATTTTAATACATTTAAAGAAAGATTATTTTTTGGTGGTAATGTTGGCGCTTGGTTTGGGCCGACTACTTACATTAATCTATCTCCATTAATAGGTTGCAAAATAACCAAGGAATTTTCTCTAGGCGGTGGATTTACTTACAATTACTATAGCCAAACTTATATGGGACAAAAATACACTTCAACTATTTATGGAGGTAATGCATTTGCTCGATATCATATATTTGAGAACTTATTTGCGCAAGTTGGTTGGGATAGATTAAGTGTTCCTGATTATGCGTCTATAATGCCTGATGGTAGAGCTTGGGTAGATAACATTTTAATAGGCGGGGGATACAGACAAGCATTTTCGGAACGTGGAAGTTTTGTTGCAGCAGTGTTTTACAACATAAACGAAACTCCTTTGTCACCTTATCAAAACCCTATCATTCAGATAGGGTTTAATATGGGGCTATAATTAATTTGATTTTTTTATTCTCTATTTAAAAATTATTATCACTTTTGTGACAATTGTTGTTTTGAATAGTTGATACTTGTTCAAAAATTACTCTAGTGTTTGTTTTGGCTGATGTCCAAAAAGTATACTTGTCCAAGTGTTGGTCTCGATAGCTATCGGGAGGAATACAAGCGACAGAAATGTCCAGGTGTTGGAATGGTATACAAGTACGCTTGAGGTGCGTATGTCGAAAGACGTGGGAGTTCGAGTCTCCTCCTGGATACAAAAAATAAAACAGGCTAATGCCTGTTTTATTTTTTTCCTTTTCCTCCTCCATGAGATTGATTAGAGCCTTTATTTTTTGAAGAGCTACTTTTATGTAATGTGGGTTTATTATTACCACTTCCTTTACTTTTTTGCTGTTTAACAGAACTCTTTTTGTTATTAGGATTTGAATTTCCTTTTTTTTCTTTAGAGCCAATTGTTTTTTGGGATGGACCTCTGTATCCCTTTTTATACTTTACTTTATATTTTTTGAAATTATGATAGGGAGCGTTACCACGATAATCTGTCATCACCACTTTATATCCGCCATACAAATCGTAGTTTCTGTAACGTGTTGGCAAAAACCTATCTCTAATCCAAACACCATTTCCAAAATAAATAAATACTGAGGTTTCAACATCATAATACGCCTCAATATCTGGCAAATAATAATAACGTACTTCCGTGTATCCAACAGGGCCCCATTCTGGTGGATTACCAAGATTAACATTTACTGTAACCTGTGCCTTAGTAATACTTACAACAAAAAATAATATGCCAATAATCATCAATTTCAAAGAGTTCATGTTTTTATTTTAAATTTTAATTCCAAATCCTTGGAATATTTCATGCTGTAAAGATTGATAAATTAGAAGTGTATTGATTACATAACTTTTAAAAATAATTACATCTATCACAGATATTAAAAACATGTTTGTTGATATAACTGATTATTTAGAATAAAGTAGAAATGTTAAAAATTGCTTTTAAAAAGATTAATAAATTAATGAAAAGTAAAAAGTGAAGAAAAAATTCACTAAATTTAAGTAAGTCCATTTTTTAAATAGACTTATCTTCTCTAAAAGTCCATTAATCGTACTATTAAAGTAAATTGATATGTGGCTAAAAAAGAAAGCATCTGAATTAAGGGTTGTAATCATATTACTTCTTATAATTCTTATGGTGTGCATTACGGGGATTATATTGTATAAAAATTTGTCAGCTATAGCAAGAAATGTAAGCTCTAGCATCAATGTGAACAATAAAAATTCGCAAAATATTCGTCAGATATTAATTGAAATCAGAGAAGCTGAAAATAACGTTAAAGCATATAATTTAACTCATAACAAAGCTTATTTAATCTCCTTTTATTCCTCCGCTGTCATCATAGATGATAAAATAAATGAGATATATCAAGAGACTAATATTAAACCTAGGGAATCGATTATTATTGATAGTATTGTTTTATTAAACAAAAGGAAGTTTGAGCTATTAAGAAATCAATTATACGCTGACGACGAAACAAAAATAACTGACGAATTAAATACTATTTCAAAAAAAATTGATGAAGCGTACGAGAAAAGAAATTATGAAACAATAACCCAACCTATTTCTAAAAAAGATAGCTCCATAAAAAAAGAACATTTTTTAAAAAGATTATTTAATAAACAACATTCGGAGTTAATTAATGATGAAAAAATAAATAGTTCAAAAACTGAACTGAAACAATTTTCTGACACTAAAAATGAATTAAAAAAAATAGTAAAAAAGGTACAGAATAAACAACTAGAAAAATTAACTGATAAAAAAAATTTAGAGTTAAAAACAGAAAACGAAGGTAAGTTTATCGTCGATAAAATTCGTGCTTTCCTAACTGAACTAGAAGAATCTGAAAAAAACGCGACAAATGAAAAAATAGCAATAGCAAATAAAGATGTTAATGTTATTAAAACACTAGCAATTATCATCTCTGTTATTATATCATTACTTTTATTAATAGCAAGTTTTTTAATTGTAAATTATGTAGAGAAAAAGAAGGAATATGAAATAGCTCTCATACAAGCTAAACAAAATGCTGAGGATTTAGCTAAAACTAAAGAAACATTTTTAGCAAACATGAGTCATGAAATTCGAACACCTTTAAATGCTATATATGGTTTTACAGAACAGGTGCTAAAAAGCGACTTAAATCCGGAACAGTATGAACAATTAAACATTGTTAAGAAATCGGCCTTTCACTTAATAAACCTAATTAGTGATATTCTAGACTACTCTAAAATTCAAGCAGGTAAACTCAAGATAGAAAATATTGAATTTAACCTTGAAAAAGAATTAAATGATATTCACTTATTATTTGCACAACAATGTATTAATAAGCAACTAGAATTAATTTTTACTGTAAATCCTAATGTGCCAAACTTTATAAACAGTGATTTAACTAAACTAAAACAAATTATGTATAACCTTATTGGTAATGCTATAAAGTTTACTGAAAAAGGTACTATTACCGTTATTGTAAAAAACATAAAAGCTCATAATTCTCAACATTTACATATTCAAATTATAGATACAGGAATAGGAATTCCGAAAGAAAAAATACCAAAACTATTTAACGAATATGAACAAGCTCATTCTAATGTTAACAAACAATATGGGGGCACTGGTTTAGGTTTAGTGATTACAAAAAAACTTTTAGAAAAAATGGGGGGTTGTATTTTTTTAAAAAGCGAAGAACAAAAAGGAACTAGAATTACTATCAAAATACCATACTATATATGTCAAAATTCTAAAAAAAATAGTAATACTCCTACTGTCTCATCACATCATATTGAAGAAGTTTTAGTAAATAAAAGGATCTTAATTGTTGATGATGAAGAATTTAATAGATTATTACTGAAAACAATATTACTAAAATTTGATGCAACTATAACTGAAGCAGAAAATGGTGATGAAGCAATATCTTTAATTCAAAAAAACAACTATGATATTGTTTTAATGGATATTCGAATGCCTAAAAAAAATGGAATAGAGGCCTGTACTGAAATTCGAAAATTTAATAAACAGCTAGTTATTTTAGCAGCAACAGCGGCCATAAATCAAGCAAAAACTGAAAAATGTATCGAAGTTGGATTTAATGGATTTGTTTACAAGCCTTTTACAGAACAAAAACTTTTGGAAAACATTTATCACTTTTTAAAACATCAAACCTTACAACAAAATAAAATTAATACTTCTGAAATAAAAAATTCCGCTAACATGAGTGTAGACATACTAAACTTTAACGAATTGCGCTCTATTTCAAATGGTAATAAAAAATTTGAAAAAGATATGATTATGATTTTTTATAAATCTATTAATAGTGGTTTAAAAAAAATAGAAGTCTATTGTCAAAATAAAAAATGGAAAGAAGTTAGTGAAATTGCACACAAAATAATGCCTTCATGCAAACATTTTGAGGCTAATAATTTATGTGTTCGATTAAACTATTTCGAGTCGTTAAAAGAAACAACTCCTATTATTGAAGAGTTAAATACAAACCTAACACAATTAAAGCAAGATATTACCAATGTTAATAAGCAACTACAGCCTTATTTATAAAAAACATTTAAAAATAATTTTATGTCAGCTAAAGTATTTACAATATTTGTATTAGAGGATGATGAATGGTATAATAAATATCTAGTTCACACTATTTCTCTTAATCCTGATTATCAAGTAAAAAGTTTTTTAACTGCTAATCATTTTTTTGAAACCATTCACGAAAAACCAGATGTCGTAACTTTAGACTATCGCCTACCAAATATAACTGGCGCAGATGCTTTAGAGAAAATAAAATTACTAAGCCCTGAGACAGAAATCATTATTATTTCAGAACAAAACGATATCACCACAGCCATTAACCTTCTAAAAAATGGCGCTTATGATTACTTAGTAAAAGAAAAAAATATTAGTGACAGATTACTTAGTATTATAAACAATATCTATAAAAACATAAGTCTCAAAAACAGAATTAATCTGCTTGAATTAGAGCTTCAAAAAAAACATGATTTTTCGCAAAGCATCATTGGTTCAAGCCCTGCTATGGAAAACATTATGCGTCTCGTAGAAAAAGCACTTAATGTTAATATAACCGTTACCATAACAGGAGAAACAGGTACTGGAAAAGAAGTTATTGCAAAAGCGATACACTATAACTCTTCACGAAAAAACAAACCATTTGTTGCCATTAATGTAGCAGCCATACCAAGCGAATTGATAGAAAGTGAATTATTTGGTCACGAAAAAGGATCCTTTACTGGAGCAGTGGCTCGAAGACTAGGTAAATTTGAAGAGGCTAATGGTGGAACTTTGTTTTTAGATGAAATTGGAGAAATGAGCTTAACTCTTCAAACAAAGTTACTACGGGTTCTTCAAGAAAAAGAAATTACTCGAATAGGTAGTAATACTCCCATTAAAATTAATTGTCGCATTATTGTTGCAACTCACCGTAATTTAAAGGAAGATGTTAAAAACGGCACATTTAGAGAGGATTTGTTTTTTAGACTGTATGGCTTAATAATAGATTTACCCCCATTAAGAGACAGAGGGAAAGACGTACTCATATTGGCAAAATATTTTATGGATGCTTTTTGTAAAGAAAATCAACTTCCTAAAAAAACACTAAGTGATGATGCACAACAAAAATTAATGGCATATTCTTTTCCAGGTAATGTGCGAGAATTAAAATCTGTTATAGAGTTAGCAATCGTGCTATCAAATTCCAATATAATTACTTCAGATCATATCAATTTATCTTCTTCTGATATTATTGCAGAAACCTTATCCGAAGAAATGACATTAAGAGAATATGATTTAAAAATTATAAAAAAATACCTCCAAAAATATGATGGAAATATGAAACTAGTTGCTCAAAAATTAGATATAGGTTTATCAACTATTTATAGAATCTTAAAAGAAAATTCCGACAAATAACTAATTCTAGTATCTCAATTCACATTTCTCAAAACGAGAAAAATATTTTCAAAAATAGAATTATTTTTTTATACATGCTTAACTGATGCCTGATTTTACAGGCATTAAATAATGGCATCTTACTTGTTTATGGTTGTATGGATTAAACACAAACCATGAATAGAGCTATTGATATTCGAAAAATGACCATTTTATTGGGAGTGTTTTTAAACTTAAAAACAACTGTTATTAATGGCAAACCTTATACTCACGTTTTGCATAAAGAGAGTTTGTTTTTTTTGCTTTTACAAAGAGAAATAACAGTTATTGACGTGACCAACTTATATGAAAATTATTTGAAAACTTCTACTGCTGTGGGACGAAATTGCCATCATAAAGAAAGAAAAAATGCTAAAGTAATTATTCTTAACAGAAAAAATGATAATGAGAATAAGAAAATTAAGACGTGTACTTATCATCAAAACTCAAAAAATATTTGTCAATAAAAACAAAAACATTATCAAATATAAATGACATAAACCATTAAAATTATAAGCCATGAAAAATTATCCACATTTTAAAATTGTTATTTTAGAAGATAATGATTTTTACAATAGACTTATGAGCAAATACCTTAAAAATCAAATTAAGCAATTTGCTATATTAAAAGGATTTACATTCGACATTACTTCTTTTACCTCTTACAGTGAATGTGCTCGAAATTTTCATAACGATATTAATATTATCATTACCGACTATTATTTAAATGATGGTTACTCAGCACTAAACATTCTTGATTTAGTGAAAAGACGTGGATCTAAATGTAAAGTAATTGTATTATCTCAAATTCAAAATATAACAACATCTATTTGCACAATACTGGAGGGAGCTTATGAGTTTATTCCAAAGAACAAAGAAACCTTAATCAGAAGCACAGACATCGTTGAAGATTTAATCGTTCAAAATCTTCAGAAAGGAGATAGCAAACTCTACTTAAGCTAATAGATGTCAAAAAAGCCTTCAAAAATTGAAGGCTTTTTTGTGTTTTGTGACTTTTTTTAAAATTTAGCATTATACTAACACAAATCTGTTTAAAACATCGCTTATGATTTAATTTACTCGCGTCTTTCTAAAGTAACTTCGTGTAATTAAAAATTAAGCTCTATGATGTCATTCATTCTTCAGATAACAAATACAGTAGCATCTGCAGTAGCCGATACAGCGTCTGCTATTCAACCAGCTGTAACAGGGATTCAAACCGCTCCTGAATTACCTCCAAACGAAATTTCATTATTTAGCATGGTGGCAAAAGGCGGTATTATAATGATTCCTTTAGCCATATTACTGTTAATGTCTATTTATGTGATGGTGGAGCGAATGCTAACTATTTCAAAAGCAGCAAAAAAGAATGCTACTTTATTAGCTAGTGTTAAGGAAATGATAAACAATGGAAATTTAGCAAATGCTCGTAGTCTTTGTAAAAGCGTAAACACTCCAGAAGCAATTATGTTAGAACAAGGGATTTCTCGTATTGGGCAATCCATGCAAGAAATACGTGAAGCAATGGATAAAACGGGGTCTTCCGAATTATCTCGTTTAGAAAAAAACATGAGTATTTTAAATATCACGGGGCGTATTGCTCCTATGTTTGGATTTATTGGAACTATTATTGGGGTTATTAAAATTTTCTATGATATATCAGTCGCTAAAACAGTTGAAATTGAAGTCATCTCTTCGGGTTTATACCAAAAAATGATTACGTCTGGTGGTGGTTTAGTAGTTGGTGTGATTGCATTTATTGGATATCATGTTTTAAATGCACGTATTGATAAATTAGCTCACCGCATGGAAGAAACTCAAATAGCTTTTTTAGATATTTTAAACGAACCTTCAAAATAGATATGAATTATGAGTTATGAATTTTATAACTCAACACTTATCACTCATCACTTATAACTATTAAAATGGGATTACGTAAAAAAGCACATAGAGACGCCGAAGTAAGCACAGAGTCATTAAATGACATTATGTTCTTCTTACTTTTATTCTTCCTTATCTTATCAACTATGGTGAGTCCTAATGCTATTAAGGTAAACTTACCTAGTTCTAAACCTACAAAACCTGTAGAAAATAACAAAAAACCGATTCACTTAGATGTATCAAATAATAGAAATTATTTTGTTGAAGGAAAAGAGGTAGATTATTCAGTATTAGAAGCAACATTAGTAGCAGCAATTAATGGAAATCCCGAACCAACTGTTGTTTTACAAATGGATAAAGATTTAAGTATACAAGATGCAGTTGACGTGATGATTATTGTAGATAAATTAAAATGTAAAATGGTTTGGGCAACTAAACCTTCAAACGGAAAATAGTCATGATTTTATCTCAGGCTGAAGAAAATAAAAATAAAATTATATCTCTAGTTATTTCGCTGGCAGTATTTTCCTTGCTTTTATTATTCTTATTCTTATATATCATCATCACACCAAATCCACCTTTTCCTGTAACCGAAGGCGGCGGCGGTGGAATTGAATTTAATATTGGAAACTTAATTGAAGGAACTGGTAATGTTGAAAATAATGGCATTGGTGATGCGGTTCAAGTTATTGAAAGCACGGAAGTAACTCCACCTACAAATCAAGAAAATGGCTCTGACAATTTAGTTACCTCAGATCAAGGAGAGGATATTAATATTACAAAAAACGAAACTAAAAACAATACAACAAACCCAACAAACAATCCAACTGTAGTAATCCCAGTTAAACAAAAAACTGCAGCCGAATTATTAGCCGAAAAGTTTAATAAAACAAAAGGCAATAATGGCGGCGGTGATGGTAATAGTGGACATGAAGGAAATGATGGGCGTCCTGATGGAAATCCAAACACTCATGGTAATGGAGGAACTGGTGGCGGAACAGGAGGTGGTGATGGTACTGGAGATGGGCCTGGAAAAGGACCTGGAAAAGGTGGTTATGGCTTTAGTTTAGCAGGAGCGTCAATTATTACACCTCCGCCTTTATCAAAAGACACTAAAGAGGAAGGAAAAGTAGTCGTTGAAATTACAGTAGATAAGAATGGAAAAGTGATTAAAGCAGACCCTAATGGACGAGGAACAACTACTAGTAGCCCAATGCTAAAAGCAAAAGCACGACAAGCTGCATTAGCAACAATATTTAAGGTTTCTGGAGAATTTGAAGAACAAAAAGGCACTATCACAATTATATTTAGTTTCTAAATCCATGTTTTTTACCCGAAGTCATAATCCTTTAAAATACTTCAAGGCATGACTTATCCTCAAACACTAGATTATTTATTTTCAAAATTACCAATGTATCAACGTGTTGGTGCAGCTGCATATAAAGCTAATTTAGATAATACCATTGCTATTTGTAATGCCTTAGGTAATCCAGAAAAAAAATTGAAATGTGTACACATTGCAGGAACAAATGGTAAAGGTTCTTCTTCGCATATGTTAGCAGCAGTTTTACAACAAGCAGGTTACAAAACAGGATTATATACATCTCCCCACTTAGTTGATTTTAGAGAACGTATCAAGATTAACGGGAAGATGATCCCAAAAGCAGATGTTGTGAAATTTGTTGAGGACTACAAAGATGTGTTTGAAAAGATTGAACCTTCTTTTTTTGAATGGACCGTTGGATTAGCCTTTCATTACTTTGCCCAACAAGAAGTAGATGTTGTAGTTTTGGAGGTTGGTTTAGGTGGGCGATTAGATTCAACTAATGTGGTTAATCCTGTAGCTTGTTTAATTACAAATATTGGTTTTGATCACATGAATTTATTAGGTGATACATTGCCTAAAATTGCAGCAGAAAAAGCAGGCATTATTAAAACAAAAGTTCCTGTTACTATCAGTCAAACTCAATTAGAAGTGATCTCTGTGTTTAATGATAAAGCTAAAGAAGCAAAAGCACCAATTGAATTTGCAGACAAAAACTATAAAGTCATTTCATACAAACATCAACATCAATTACTAGATATAGAATTACTTCATAAGAAAACAAACACTAAACATTTATATCATTTAGATCTTCAAGGTAATTATCAAATAAAGAATTTAATGGGCGTTTTAAACACCATCGAAAATTTAAGACAAAAAGGTTTTTTAATAGAAGATGATATGATTACTAAAGCCTTACAACAAGTTCAAAAAATAACAGGACTTCAAGGTAGATGGCAAATCATTCAAGAAAAACCATTAGTAATAGCGGATACTGGACATAATGAAGATGGCATTATAGAAGTACTAGAAAACTTGAAGAGATACAATTACAAAACTCTACATTTTGTTTTAGGTGTTGTAAATGACAAAGACATTTCTAAAATTTTAAAACTATTACCTAAAGAGGCTACTTACTATTTTTGCAAAGCATCTATTCCAAGAGCATTAGATGAAAAAGAGTTAACTGCATTAGCAAAAAAAGCGGGCTTAGAAGGTAAAACTTTTAAAACAGTAACTGAGGCTTTAGAAAAAGCTAAAAAGCAGGCTAAATCAAATGATTTAATATTTGTTGGTGGTAGTACTTTTACTGTAGCCGATATTCTTTAAAAAACATAATTCATAAAAAAGCCATCCGCTAGCTAACGGATGGCTTTTTTGTATTTAGTATTTAATTATTGAAACACATTCACAGTTCCTTTTAAATCATAGGTTTTATTATCTAACCCAGTAGCTGTAATAATATAAAAATAAGTCCCATCAGTTACTGTAGCTCCACCTTTGTTTTTACCATCCCACTTCACATTACCAGTAGCAGTTGATTCAAACATTTTCAATCCCCAACGGTCGTAGATAAGAACATGAATTTCACCCATATTAAGTGCATCAAAAGTAAACACATCGTTTACTCCATCTCCATTAGGTGTAAATACATTTGGAACTGCAAAATAAGAAATCAAATCTACTTTAATATATGCCACTGCCGTATCAATACAAAAGCCATTTTGAGCAGTTAAAATAACTGGGAAATTACCATTTTGATTATATACATGTGTAACTGTTGTATCATTTGAAGCAAGAACATTTCCATCACCAAAACTCCATGAATAATTTGTTCCTGCTGGATTAGTTCCAAAAATACTAGTATTAGTAAATGTAACTGGCAGAGGCATTAATCCATTATAAACACTTGCGTTAAATGAAGCAGTAATATTATCAAAAACAATTGTTTGAGAAGCTGTAGTAGTACATCCATTTACAGCGTTAGTAGCAACAACTGAATATGTTCCTGGTGTAGTAGCTGTAAATACACTTCCAGTAAAAGTAGGCGTACTAGGAGACCAACTATAAGTATAAGGATCAAATCCTGGTGTAGTAGCAGGCAAAGATAAACTTCCAGTTGCGCAAGGAATTATTGTTGGTGATGTAATACTAACATTAGCAAATGTATTAGTTGTAACAGTAATAATACTTTGACTTGAACAACCTAAAGAGTTAGTTGCAATAGCAGTATACGTTCCATTTGTTGTTATAGGTAATGGGTTAGTTGTTACAGTTGATGTACCATTATTCCATGTAATGACATCTCCTGGACCTGAACTAGCATTCGCATTAACCGAAGTTGTTAAACAAGTTAAAACATTGGTTGTAGGTGTAGTGGCAATACTAATTGGAGGAAGCGAAGTTAAAGTTGTGTATGTCTGAACACATCCATTACTAGGATCTGTAACCGTCAACGTAAACACTCCTGTGGCAGTTGATGAAGCTGGATTTCCAAGTGCTGTAGGTGGGCTTGTAGGTTCAAACCAAACTGCTGTATGAGTTGATGATGCAGGAGCTGCGGTTAAGGTTACAGTGTTTGTATTACAAGTTGTTGAATAGGTTGCGCTTGGCAATACGACATCGCTTGTAATAACGATTGAACCTGTTAAAGAACAAGTACTAACTGTATTAATCGCAGAATATGTGTAAGTACCTGGTGTTGTAACTACAACGTTGGTTCCTGTGATTGTCCCTGATGGTCCACCCCAAGAAACACTTGTATTAGTTCCCGTTGGTGCAAAAGTAATGGTAGTACTTGGAGATGCGCAAGATAAACTATAACTAGGATTAACATCTAGTGTGTATGAAGGTGCGGGCGGGTATGGGTCGATTGAGAACGATGTTGTTCCAGTACAACCATTATCATCTTCAACCAATACGGTATAAGATGTTCCAGCAGGTAAATTAGTATTAACGGAATTTGACGGAGCTGCTGGAGTCCAAGAATAAGTATAAGGTCCAGTCCCTCCAGAAATATTCATAGTAGCCGTTCCTGATGGTAATGCGCAAACAGGTTGAGTTAATGATGCTGTTACTGTTGGATTAGGAACGGAATTAAAAGTAGAATATAGAACTGGGCTAAACGAACAAGTTGTTCCAGCAATCCCTAAAGTTACGGAATATGTTCCTGTAGACGATGTATTAATACATTGTCCTGTTTGACCAGTTACGCCAGTTCCTGTCCAATTATAAGTAAATCCAGACGGTGCACAAAGTGTATTAGTAGTTGATGCGCCGCAAAATGAATTATTTGTTTGACCAACTGGAATATCTGTACCATTTAAATTTAATGTCATTGGGCTACAAGATGCATCGATATATGCATAACCACCATGAGCGCCTTGTGAAGCAACACAACCAGCAACTGTAAATTCTAAATTTACGCATTGACCAATATATGACGTTAAATCAAAAGCAGCAGTTGTCCAATTTTTATAGGCCCAACTTCCTGAAGTAACAAATGTTGGATCTCCACTTGAACAAGATGTACCAATAGCAGTAACATTATATTGTCCGCAAGGAATAGGATTTCCGTTACAATCTTTAAATGATACATTAAAAAATGGTTGTTCTGAACAAGAATGTGGCGCCTTATTTAATAAAACAGCGTATTTATAAATAAATACCGAGTTCGCTGGTGTTACAGTAAAACTTTGTGCCATACGATAAGATGTGCCTCCACTTGAAGTACCAGTTGGTCCTAAGCGACAAGCAAAATTACCTCCTCCAGGAGGTACTCTTGGAATAGCTGCAACATTTGGATCAGCACCTGGAGTTACTACAACAATTTGAGACGTTGTATTTGGACAACATCCTGCCATTGTTAACGAATTATTATTTGGACCCTGTGTAGCAGTCCATCCAGATAAAGTTCCATTTTCAAAATCAGGGTTAGAGCATGGTCCTTGAACCGTTGGAAGTGGAGCGGGCTTAGAAAAACCATATTTAAAATCAATAAAATTTCTCTTTAAAACAGCAACTATTCTTTCTTGTCTCCAATCCTGATCCGTACTCATTTTAGCCTGTTGCCAAGCTGCTTCTTCGTTAAACCCCTTTAAAGAATCTTTATCAAACTCTAAAGGCAAATAAAATTCATCAATATGCTCGTGATTATGTCCGTTATGGATTTCACTCTGTTGAGCTTTCAAAGAAGAAAAGCTAACAAAGAATAATGCTATTAGTGTTTTTGTAAAATTTCTATTCATATATATATCATTAATGCTTTTAGTGTTTTTAAATAAAACGCTAAAAAAGTTTAAGGTTAAAAATATATAAAAGAAAATAGGATTACAATAGTATCTGATTAAATTGTCTAGACTAGAATTAAAAATAATACTAAAAAAAGTTTAGTAATTAATATAATGTATAGTATTAAGCCAAAACCTTAGTCCCTTCGCTACAATTTTTACAAATGTCTATCTCTTGTCGAGATTTTAAAATAGACTTTCTGAAATTTTGATATTTAGCAGACTTCCATAATTCTTTAAAAGATTGTTTTTTCAAATCACCCAACTGGTGTTTAGCATCTTTATCAAAACAACAAGGCACCACTACTCCATCCCAAGTTACTACACAACTACTCCACATACGCCAACATTGATTTAGCAATTTGTTTTTGATAGAGTACGTTCCATCCGCATTTTTTTTATAGCGACTATATTTAATGTTATCAGGAATTAAAGGATTACCATTTTCAAAATCGTACACTTGTGCTGTTTTAAAAACAACTTCATCTACCTCTAATTCATTTGCTAATTTTTTAACATCTTCCAACTGATGTTCGTTTGGTTTTACTACCAAAAATTGAAATACAATATGAGGAGTTTTAGAGCCTAATTTTTTCTTTGCCTCAATTATATTTTTTGTGCCGTCAATTACTTTTTGTAAAGTTCCGCCTATACGGTATTGCTCATAGGTTTCTTGTGTAGTACCATCAATCGAAATAATTAAACGATCCAATTTACTTTCAACCGTTTTTTGTGCTTGTTCTTTTGTAAGATAATGAGCATTGGTAGAAGTAGAAGTGTAAATTCCTTTAACAGAGGCATATTTTACCATGTCTAAAAAATTAGGATTTAAATAGGGCTCTCCCTGAAAATAAAATGTCAGGTAAATCAACTCTTTATAAACTTCATCAATGGTTTTTTTAAAAAAAGTTGGCTCCAACATTCCTATTGGCCTGGTAAACTGTCGTAACCCACTTGGACATTCGGGACAACGTAAATTACAACTAGTAGTAGGTTCAATAGCCATACTAATAGGAAATCCAATAGATGATGGCTTTTTTGTATTCTTTGAAACATGATAACTTACCCATACTTTAAATGCGTTGAATAGCTTTTTAAAGCTGAGTTTTCTCAGTAATTGTATGTTATTAGATAAAGACACTATTTCAAAGATAAAGATTATAATTTATTATTAAATTTAGCCTGTTTTTATTACACATCATTATGACAAATTTTTCCAATACCCTTGAATTTGCTAAACAATTAGATTCTCAAGATAAACTACATTCATATAGAAGTAAATTTCATATTCCTCAACACGAAGGACACGATATGGTTTATTTCACTGGTAACTCATTAGGTTTACAACCAAAAACAACTAAAGATTATTTACAACAAGAATTAAATGATTGGGCTACTTATGGTGTGGAAGGTCATTTTTTAGCCAAAAATCCTTGGATGAGCTACCATGAAATTTTAACAGATAAAACTGCTAAGATTGTTGGAGCATTGCCTAGCGAAGTTGTTGTGATGAATCAGCTAACCGTAAACTTACATTTACTAATGGTTTCCTTTTATCGTCCAACCAAACAACGTTACAAAATATTATGCGAAGCAAAAGCTTTTCCAAGTGATCAATATGCTTTACAATCACAAGTGAAATTTCATGGTTACTCAATTGATGATGCATTAATTGAAATTGCACCTCGTGAAGGCGAATATGAAGTGCGTCATGAAGATATTTACAAGGCCATTGAAGACAATAAAGATTCATTAGCCTTAATTATGATTGGTGGCGTGAATTACTTTAGTGGACAAGTATTTGACATGAAAGCTATTGTTGAAGCAGGACATAAAGTTGGTGCCGTTGTTGGTTTTGATTTAGCGCATGGTGCAGGAAATTTAAAACTGCAGTTACATGATTGGAATGTTGATCTTGCAGCTTGGTGTTCATATAAATATTTAAATGGTGGTCCTGGTTGTGTGGCAGGTGCATTTGTTCATGAACGTCACCACAAAAACACGGACCTCCCTTTATTTGCAGGTTGGTGGGGACATGATAAAGCGACACGTTTTAAAATGGATAGAGAATTTGTTCCTATTCAATCGGTTGAACGTTGGCAATTGAGTAACGCCCCTATTCTGTCAATGGCAGCATATAAAGCATCGTTAGATATATTTGATGAAGTGGGGATGGATAAATTAATTGAAAAGAGTAAGGTATTAACCGCTTACTTAGAGTTTATCGTAGGAGAAATTAATAAGCAAAAAAATAATTGCTTAGAAATTATTACTCCAAAAGAAAACAGAGGCTGTCAAATTAGTATTGTGGCTCACGGTCAAGGAAAAGCGTTATACAATAAATTAATTGAAAATGGCGTGATACCAGATTGGAGAGAGCCTAACGTGATTCGTTGTGCTCCTGTGCCTATGTATAATTCATTTGAAGATATTTACAGATTTGGAGAAATATTAAATCGTTTGTTGTAAGATGATTAAATCAATTCGTTCAGTCATTTGGATAGCATTTATTTCGTTGTTCTGTTGGTTGATGATAGATTTAACTCTACCCTATTTAACTTTCACTTATGATATTGATTTTTTGTTAACTAAACAAAAGATTATTCATGTAAAGCATTGGCGATATGCTTTTAATACTCACATCCTATTTTCAATATTTTCATTAGTTGCAGGGCTTACTCAATTTTCACAATATATACTTACTAAATACAAAAAGCTACATCGTGTGATGGGCTATGTTTATGTGATTGATGTACTTTGTATTGCAGGACCATCTGGATTAATTATGGCATTTTATGCCAACGGAAATATAGTTTCTAAAACTAGTTTTGTATTGCTATCTTCTTTTTGGATATTATTTACAGCATTAGCAATTATTAAAGTTTTAAATAAAGATTTTATTGAGCACGAAAAATGGATGATGAGAAGTTATGCATTAACACTTTCGGCAATAACTTTAAGACTATTAGCATTAGTGCTTCCAAAGTTTATACACTTAACTGCAAAAGACGAATACGCTACTTTAGCTTGGTTAAGTTGGACAGTAAATTTACTAATTGTAGAAATACTAATTTATTTCAAAAAAACTAACCGTCTTTCTTAGAACTGGATTGAATGTTTTTTACAACTGTTTCTCTATTTATTTTTCCAGAAACATCCAATTGAATGACAGAAGCTTTTTCAGTTTCAAAAGATTCTATTTGATTTCCCGCATAGCCTTTTTCAATAGGATCATTTTTCCATTTATAATTATAACTAGTTGTTTCAATAGTTTTATCTTTATTAACGATATATGCTTGCGAATTTGTGGGAGAACAAAAACATCCAATCATTTCATTATCAATAACAGTTCCTAACGAGTCATAAGTAATAACATACGTTTTTAAAGGATTTAATGTATCGGCAATAGCAAAAAATGTTTTATAAATAAGTGCGTAAGAATGATTCTCGAGATTTAATTTTCCAACATACATATATTCATTTGTTACATCCCGAGAAAAACGCCCATCTTCCATTCCTGGAATAAATGAAGCAAAATCATAATTGATATAAAAATTATAATTATGATTTTTTACACTATCAATTGATTCGCTGTATGGTAAATTCAATTCTGGCAAGGAATTTATAAACCGTTTGAATAAAAGTGATTTTAATTTTTCATCATCATTAAATGTATTTACCATTAAACTAATATAACGCTCATCATCTCTTATAAAATCAAAATTCTTTTCGTTTACAATTTTATCTTTATTTAAAAATCCCATATAAACTGCCTCATTTAATTGATCTAAACAATTTGCAGTATCAAATTTTAAAGCGCTAATTAAAGCATCATTAAATACTAACTCATGATAATTATCATAACCAAACCTCATTGCCATATCATTTGCCTTAGAGGCATTTTCAACATCTTTTAGTGAAATATAAGCTTGTGTTAAAAAATAATAAGACCTGTCATCTGGAAAATACATCATTGATTCATGAAATAATTTCACACTTTCATTAGCTCTTTGCTTATTAATTAGTAAATCCAAAGCTCGTAAAAAGTATTTTTTACTTTCATCTTTTTGCAAATCTGAAGCTATACTTTTTACATATTTAACAGAATCTTCATTAAAGATAGCATTTTCAGATAGACACTTTGAAACTAAAGGATTACTTACAATTTCTTTCTTAGTCTCCTTCTCGCCAGCACAAAATGTTAATACACTTATTAAGCAAATAGCCGAAAACATGTATATATACTTCATTGTTTTTTAATTTAAATGTAATAAAGATTCAAATAAAATCAGAAAATATTTTCGTTAAAATTTTGTTTTATCAAAAAATGATTTACATTTGTCGCACAATGTTACAAACAGCACATATGCATCATTTCCATTTCTTACTATTAGGTAGGCTGGGATGATATTGTGTTTAGAAAAATCAAACAATCACTAAACTAAATATTTCACAAGGCTTACCAATCGGTAAGCCTTTTTTTATTGTCCGAAAAATTCATTCACAAAAATTAAACAAATGCAAAACAAATTAAAAATAGCTATTCAAAAATCAGGGCGCTTAAGCGAGAACTCATTAAAGCTTCTAAAGGAATGCGGAATCGATATCGATAATGGATTAAATAAACTAAAAACAGAAGCGTCTAACTTTCCAATCGAAGTGTTCTTCTTAAGAGATGACGATATTCCGCAATACGTTGAAGACGGCGTGGCTGATATTGGTGTTGTTGGAGAAAACGTTTTGCTAGAAAAAAACAAAAATTTAAAATTAGTTGACAAACTTGGTTTTGGAAAATGCCGTTTATCATTGGCAATACCAAAAGAGCAAAACTACAAATCCATCAAAGATTTAAACGGCAAGCGTATTGCTACCACCTACTCTACTATTTTATCTAAGTATTTAAAATCACAAAAAGTAAAAGCAGAGATTCACGAAATTAGTGGCTCTGTGGAGATTGCCCCGAGCATTGGATTGGCAGATGCTATTTGTGATTTGGTGAGTTCTGGGAGCACATTATTTACTAACGGATTAAAAGAAGTTGAAGTTATTTTAAAATCAGAGGCAGTATTAGTAGCTAATAAAAAACTAGGAAAAGAACAGCAAACGATTTTAGATAAATTGTTGTTTAGAATGAATGCGGTAAGAAAAGCAAAAAACACAAAATACATATTATTAAACGCTCCAAATAATAAATTAGAAGCCATCTGCAAAATATTACCGGGCATGAAAAGTCCTACTATTTTGCCATTAGCTAATAAAGGTTGGAGTTCTGTTCACTCAGTTGTTGAAGAAAATCAGTTTTGGGACATTATTGAAAAACTGAAAGCCGAAGGCGCACAAGGAATATTAGTTGTACCAATCGAAAAAATGATATTATAGTTCTCGTCATTACGATCCGCCATCTGGCGGAGAAGTAATCTCGCACTTAGCATTGTTTGAGATTGCTTCGTGCCTCGCAATGACGAATTAAAAAATGAAAAACATGGAACTCATTAAATACCCTACAAAAGAAATCTGGAAAGACATTGTAAAACGTCCTTCCATTGATAATATATCGTTAGAAGCAACTGTTCAATCTGTACTATCTGATATTAAAACAAATGGTCAATTAGCTGTGAAGAAATACACACTACAGTTTGATAAAGTTGATTTAGAAAACATTTTGGTAAGTAATGATGAATTTGCGGTAGCAGAAAAATCGATTACAACAGAGTTAAAACAAGCGATTCAATTAGCGAAAAAGAACATTGAAACTTTTCACTCAGCTCAAAAAGAAAACACTCAAGTAATAGAAACAATGCCTGGCGTGAAATGTTGGAGAAAATCAATTGCCATACAAAAAGTGGGATTGTATATTCCTGGTGGAACAGCGCCTTTATTCTCAACTATACTAATGTTAGGTGTACCTGCAAAATTAGCAGGCTGTGAGGAAATTATTTTATGCACTCCTCCTGATGTAAATGGTAATATCAATCCAGCCATTTTGTATGCGGCAAAATTAATTGGCATTTCAAAAGTTTATAAAGTTGGTGGTGTACAAGCTATTGGAGCCATGGCTTATGGAACTGAAGTCATTCCTCAAGTATATAAAATATTCGGGCCAGGAAATCAGTACGTGACCTGTGCAAAACAACTCATCAATAAACAGGGGGTTGCTATTGATATGCCTGCAGGTCCATCTGAAGTAGCAGTATTAGTTGATGAAACTTGTGTTCCTGAATTTGTAGCGGCAGATTTATTATCACAAGCAGAACATGGTTCAGATTCCCAAGTTATTTTAGTTTCCACAAATGAAACTATCATACAAAACATTCAAACAGAATTAACAAAACAATTAGCAGAATTACCAAGAAAAGATTTAGCTTCAAAAGCATTAGAAAACAGCAAAGCTATTTTAATGAAAACAAATTCCGAAGCTATTAACTTATTAAATGAATATGCTCCAGAGCACTTAATTATTGCATGCGCAAATGATGAAGCTCTAGCAGAGCAAGTTGTAAATGCTGGTTCTGTATTCCTAGGAAATTATTCATGTGAAAGTGCCGGTGATTATGCTTCAGGAACCAATCACACCTTACCAACCAATGGTTATGCGAAAGCATACAGTGGTGTTTCGCTAGATAGTTTCGTGAAGAAAATAACTTATCAAAAACTAAGTAAAGAAGGAATAAATAATATCGGTCCGGCAATTGAACTAATGGCAGAAGCAGAAGGTTTACAAGCTCACAAAAATGCAGTGACTGTAAGATTAAAAAATAATTTGTAAATCATGTTTAATTTAAATTCAATAGTTAGAGAAAATATCAAATCGCTACAATCTTATAAAGTTTGGAGGGATGATTACTTAGATAGCAATGAAGCTATCTTTTTAGACAACTGCGAAAACAATTTCGGTTCTCCTCTTGGATTAGGTTATGAGCGTTATCCGTCATCGTCTCAAAGTAAGGTAAAAGAAGCTATTGCAACTTTCAAAAAATTAAAAGCAAATCAGGTTGTTATAGGAAATGGAAGCGACGAACTGATTGATTTATTAATTCGTTGCTTTTGTGAGCCCAAACAAGATAACATCCTAGTTTGTGAACCAACTTTTGGAATGTTTAAAGTATATGCGCAATTAAATAATGTTGACGTATTAAACGCGCCTTTAGTAAAAGAATCGTACTTATTTGACGAGAAATTAATTTTAAAAACTATAACATCAACTACAAAACTAGTTTTTATTTGTTCGCCAAATAATCCAACGGGAACAAGCATTTCAGTTGAGCAACTAAAAACAATCGCATTAAATTTTAATGGCATTGTTGTAGTAGATGAAGCGTATATAGACTTTTCAGAAAAACAATCAGCTATTGAATTAATTAATGAATTTGAAAACATCATCGTTTTACAAACTTTTTCAAAAGCATGGGGCCTAGCAGCCTTGCGAGTTGGGGTGGCATACGCAGATGCTTCGATTATTGAAATTTTAAATAAAGTTAGGCCGCCGTTCAATATAAATTCAAATTCACAAGAATTGATATTAAATGCCTTGAAAAAATCCGGAATAAAAGATACATTAGTAGAAAGCATTTTAAAACAAAAAGCATATTTAGAAAATGAATTGCTACAATTATCATTCGTCAAAAACATAACAGAAAGTGATGCAAACTTTTTGTTAGTAGAAGTAACAGATGCCAATAAAATATGTAGCTATTTGTTAGAAGAGAATATTTTAATCAGTAACCGTTCAAGTTTACTAAATTGTGAAAACCGAATCAGAATTAGCGTTGGAACCGAAAAAGAAAACAAACAATTAATTACTTTATTAAAACAATATAATTAACATGCAAAAAGTATTATTTATAGATAGAGACGGGACTTTAATTTGGGAACCACCAACAGATTTTCAAATTGATAGTTTTGAGAAATTTAAATTTTTACCAGGTGTGATTACATGGCTTGGAAAAATTGCACGTGAGTTGGATTATGAATTAGTAATGGTAACCAATCAGGATGGACTAGGTACTGAATCATTTCCGGAAAATACGTTTTGGCCTGTACATAATTTAATGGTTGACACATTAGCCAATGAAGGCATTACTTTTGAAGATCAATATATTGATAGAACATTTGAAAAAGATAATCAACCAACTCGCAAACCAAATACAGGCATGCTAACTAAATATGTAAACGGCGATTATAATTTAGCAAATTCGTTTGTTATCGGCGACAGATTAACGGATGTAAAATTGGCAAAAAATTTAGGCAGTAAATCCATCTTCATCAAAAACTATGATAAAGAAACGGGGTTCGAAAATGAAATTGATAAGATTGTAGAGACATGGGAGGAAATTTATAATTACCTCAAACTACCTGAAAGAAAAATCACACATATAAGAACCACAAAAGAAACTGACATTGCAGTAGAAATTAATTTAGATGGAAGTGGTAAAGCAAATATTAAAACAGGTCTTTCATTCTTTGATCATATGTTAGAGCAAATTGCTAAACACGGGAATATTGACTTATCAATAAATGCTAAAGGTGATTTACATATTGACGAACACCACACTATTGAAGACACTGCTATTACATTAGGAGAAGCATTTGCAAAAGCATTAGGCGATAAAAGAGGCATTGAAAGATATGGTTTTTGTTTACCAATGGACGATTGTTTAGCTCAGGTAGCGCTTGATTTTGGTGGCAGAAACTGGATTGAATGGCAAGCAGAATTTAAACGCGAAAAAATTGGTGATATGCCAACCGAAATGTTTTATCACTTCTTCAAATCATTTAGCGATGCTTCAAAATGCAATTTAAATATTAAAGCAGAAGGACAAAACGAACATCATAAAATAGAATCTATTTTTAAGGCCTTTGCAAAAGCTATTAAGATATCAGTAAAGAGAGACGCTAACAACATGAGTTTACCAAGTACTAAAGGAGTTTTATAATGAAAGTATCAATCGTAAAATATAACGCAGGAAATGTGCAATCAGTTCTTTTTGCATTGGAGCGAATAGGAATTAGTGCTACTGTAACAGATGATAAAGAAGTTTTAACAACATCTGATAAAGTTATTTTTCCTGGTGTGGGCGAAGCGAGTTCTGCAATGCAATATTTAAAATCAAAAAACTTAGATGAGCTAATTGTAAATTTAAAACAACCAGTGTTAGGAATATGCTTAGGAATGCAATTAATGTGCAAATACTCTGAAGAAGGAAATACAAATTGCTTAGGGATTTTTGAAAATCATATTAAATTATTTAAAGGTGATATTAAAGTACCTCAAATTGGATGGAACACTATCTATGATTTAAAAACAAATCTATATGAAGGGATTAAGGAAAATGAATACATGTATTTTGTTCATAGTTACTATGCAGAATTAAGTGAATACACTATTGCTAAAACAAATTACGGAATAGAATATAGTTCTTCATTACAAAAAAATAATTTTTATGCAGCTCAATTTCATCCAGAAAAATCAAGTGATGCAGGCCAACAACTATTAGAAAACTTTATCAAATTATAAATATGCAAATCATTCCAGCAATAGATATCATAGATGGTAAATGTGTGAGATTAACGCAAGGTGATTATTCTCAAAAAACAATTTATAATGAAAATCCATTAGAAGTTGCCCAAGAATTTGAAAGCATTGGGATTACACGTTTACATTTGGTTGATTTAGATGGCGCTAAACTTGGCAAAGTAGTAAACTACAAAGTACTAGAAAAAATCGCTAGCAAAACTAAACTATCTATTGATTTTGGCGGTGGCATTAAAACAGATGATGATATTGAAACTGTTTTTAATTATGGTGCTGATTTAGCGACGATTGGAAGTATAGCTGTTAAAAATAAAGAACTGTTTTTTTCGTGGGTAAAAAAATACGGTGCTGAAAAAATATTTTTAGGGGCTGATGTCAAAAATGAAAAAATAGCTGTAGGAGGTTGGTTGGAAACAACCAATGTTTCAATCTATGATTTCATTGATGAAAATTTAAATGAAGGAGTAAAACAGGTGTTTTGCACAGATATTTCAAAAGATGGATTATTACAAGGACCATCTACTAATTTATATAAAAACATGCTTGCAAAATTCCCTCAACTAAATTTAACGGCAAGTGGCGGCGTCTCTCAATTAAGCGATTTAGAGGAGTTAAAGAAAATTGGTTGCACTGGAGCAATTGTTGGCAAGGCAATATATGAAGGAAGAATTACAATGAACGAATTAAAGACATTTTCATAATGATAACAAAGAGAATTATTCCTTGCTTAGATATCAAAGACGGACGAACTGTAAAAGGTATCAACTTTGAAAACATCAAAGATGCTGGCGACCCAGTGGAACTAGCTATTGAATACGCTAAACAAGGTGCTGATGAGTTAGTGTTTTTAGATATTACAGCCACAAACGAAAAACGTAAAACATTATCAGAATTAGTCACTCGAATTGCTAAACACATCAATATTCCATTTACAGTTGGTGGTGGAATCAGTTCTGTTGAAGACGTATCTATCTTATTAAATTCTGGTGCTGATAAAATATCGGTTAATACCTCAGCCGTTAAAAATCCTCAACTAATAAAAGATTTGGCAAATCAATTCGGTAGCCAGTGTGTCGTTTTAGCTATCGATACAAAATTTGAAGATAATGATTGGTTTGTTTATTTGAACGGTGGGAGAGTAAAAACAGATTTTAAAACGATGGATTGGGCAAAGCAAGCCGTTGCTTTAGGCGCAGGAGAAATACTTCTAACATCTATGAATAACGATGGTACAAAAAATGGTTTTGCCATTGATATTACCAAACAAATTTCAGAGGCAGTTAATGTGCCAGTTATAGCAAGTGGTGGAGCAGGAAATATGCAACACTTTAAAAACATATTTAAAAATGGCAAAGCAGATGCCGCGTTAGCTGCCAGCGTATTTCACTATAAAGAAATAGGTATACCAGAACTAAAAACATATTTAAAAGAAAACAATATAGAAATTAGATTATAAATTATAGCCTGTCAGTTCGAGCTGTCACCCTGAGCGGAGTCGAAGGGCGAGAACAAAAGGCATAAAATAAAAAAACATGAAACCAGACTTTACAAAATCATCAGACGGATTAATACCGGTTATTATTCAAGACAATATTACCAACGTGGTATTAATGCTTGGTTATATGAATCAAGAAGCATTTGATAAAACGCAACAAGAAAAACGCGTGACGTTTTTTTCTCGTTCAAAAAACAGATTATGGACCAAAGGAGAAGAAAGCGGTAATTTCTTGAATGTGAATTCACTTTTAATTGATTGCGATAATGACACCATTTTAATTAAAGCTACTCCTGCTGGACCAACTTGTCACACAGGTTCCGATACTTGTTTTAACGAAAAAAACTCCTCTCTTAATTTTTTAACAGAATTAGAAACGATTATCAGAGATAGAAAAAACAATCCTACAGACAAATCATACACCGCATCTCTATTTGCAAAAGGTATTAATAAAATAGCACAAAAAGTAGGTGAAGAAGCAGTAGAAGTAGTGATTGAGGCTAAAGACAATAACGACGATTTATTTAAAGGAGAAGCAGCCGATTTATTGTTTCACTATTTAATACTATTACAGGCAAAAAACTTCAGCTTAAACGACATAATTAACGTTTTAAAAAGTAGACACTAAGGTAATAATTTCAAATAATTGTTTATTTTTAACCTTAATGAATTGGTTCTGTCTCAAAAATAATTTAATAGTATTTTTTATACTTATCTTTTTTGCTAGTAAAGATACCTTATCTCAACAACAAAAATTTGATAGCTTAAAAGCATTATTAAAAACAACTACAATTCCTAAAGAAAGAGCTAATCTTTTAGTAGATATTGCCAAAAGTATTTACTATTCTATTCCTGATTCTTCTATTGGTTATTGCGAAGATGCAGCGGAATTGAGTAAAAAGTATAATTTAGAAGTTCAATTAGCGCATTCACTTCATTGCGAATGCCGATATCTATTATTAAAAGGGGATTTAAAAACGACTATAGAAAAATTAAATAAAGCCATTTCCCTTTTTGAAAAAAACAAAGAATTAAAAGGTTTAGCAAAATCCTATTCTTTAAAATCAATTGCTTTAGGACGTTTAGAAAAAAGAGAAGAAGAGCTTAGTTATTTATTAAAAGCTAAAGAAATTTACATTTCTTTAAATGACAATCAAGGTTTATCAAATACCTTACAAAATTTATCAAATGCTTATTCTGATAGTCGTCAATATCAAAATGCACTTGACGCATTAGAAGAATTAAAAAAATTAAATCTCCCTGAAAATGGAAAAGATTTTTATACTGAAATTAATTATGGTGGAATTTACTTTAATCAAAACAAAATAACTGAAGCACTATCCCATTTTCAAAAAGCTGTTAGTATCGCTAACGAATATAAAATGTTGGATAGTGAGATTACTGGAATTACGCGTATCGCTGAATGTTACCAACGCTTAAATAATCTTGAAAAGGCACAGGAATTCTACCAATCTGCTTTAACATTAGCTACTGAGAACCATCTATTGGTTGAGGAAAAAGATGCTTTAAAAGGCATTGTCGATCTGTATGAAAAAGAAAAAAATTATAGCTCTGCCTTTTTCACCTTAAAGCGATTAAAGTTGATTGAAGATTCTTTATTGAATATCGAGAAAATAAAAAGCATCAATGATATTGAACATAAGCTGCAGTTAACCGAAAAAGAAAAAATAATTGCTGAACAAAGTTTATCTCTTGAAAAAGAAAAAGTAGCCCTAGCCTCTTCTAAAAATAACACATTAATGCTTATTGCAGGTTTGGTTATTGTTGGCATTGCTTTTATATTTTTATTCTATTACAACAGCAAAACAAAAAAATTATTTGCCTTAATTCAAAAACAAAAAATTGAAGTAGAAAGTCAAAAAGAAATTATTGAAATAAAAAATAAAGACGTGATGGATTCTATACATTACGCTAAATACATTCAAGGAAGTATGTTGCCATCCGCAAAAGCAATGAATAGTTTATTCCCTGATAATTTTGTTTTATATAAACCAAAAGATGTTGTTGCTGGCGATTTTTATTGGACAGAAACTATTGACAATAAACCTGTTTTAGCCGTTTGCGATTGTACTGGTCATGGTGTCCCTGGCGCTATGGTTAGTATTGTAGCATGTAATGCATTAAATAGGGCTATTAAAGAGTTTAAGTTGTCAAATCCTGCTTTAATTTTTGATAAAGTAAACGAATTGATGCAAGAAACGTTTTCGAAAAGTGATTACGAAGTAAACGATGGAATGGATGGTGTGTTATGTGTGTTTGACTATAATACTATGAAATTACACATTGCTGCTGCCAATAATCCAATCTGGATTGTTAGTCAACCTGCTATTAAAACAGATTTATGGGAAGAACCATGGTCTTTATCCCAAATTAGTGCTGATAAAAAACCTATAGGTAAATTTAAAGAAGAGGTGACTCCTTTTACTTTAAAAACAGTAAGTGTAGAAAAAGGCGAAATGATTTATCTATTTTCTGATGGTTATGCCGATCAATTTGGAGGACCAAAGGGTAAAAAATTTAAATACAAACAATTACAAGAATTGTTAACCTCAGTAGCCAAATTACCAGCTGCCGAACAATGTTCATCATTAAATAAAACCATAACCGATTGGCAAGGAAATCTTGACCAAGTAGACGATATTTTGATAGTTGGTATTAGAATTTAATTACTGTCAGACTTAGTACCTGCCTCGTCGGAAGACAGGGAGTCGAAGCCTCAGAGTATCTTATATAATTTTATTCAAAAATCCTCATAATAATGCTTAAATTTGCCCCCTATTATGGCAGATAACCAACCAGAAGAAATGTCGATGCAAATGTCGTTTATGCAACATCTAGATGCATTAAGATGGCATTTAGTGCGCAGTGCAATCGCCATATTTATATTTGCGGTTGGTCTATTTATGTTTAATAATTTTTTATTCGACACTGTCATTTTTGGTCCATTAAAACAAGATTTCATTTCATATAGAGCATTATGTTCTTTAGGTTATAAAATTGGTGCTGGGGATGTGATGTGCATGATTGTTAAAGAACCCCATTTGCAAACACTATCAGCATCTGAGCAATTTTTTACTCACATGTGGATTGCTTTATTGGGCGGAATTATTTTAGCCTTTCCTTATGTGTTATATGAATTATGGAAATTTATAAAACCAGCCCTTAAAGACACTGAATCTAAGCCTGCAAAATGGTTTGTAATTGTGGCATCAATTTTATTTTTAATTGGGATATTCTTTGGTTACTTTTTATTGTTCCCAATGTCCTACAACTTTTTAATTAACTATCAATTATCAGACAGTGGCATTGTACAAACAAACAATACTTTAGATGATTACATATCCTTAATTTCAACTATGGTGTTGGTTTCAGGATTAGTATTTGAGTTACCAGTGTTAGTGTATTTCTTAACTCGTTTAGGAATACTAACTCCAAACTTTATGCGCAAGTACCGTAAATATGCTGTGGTTGTTATTTTAATTGCCGCTGCTGTTATTACACCCTCACCAGATGTAACGTCGCAAATGGTTGTTGCAGTTCCTATGTACTTATTATACGAGGTAAGTATTTTTGTGAGTGCCTACGTGATTAAAAAACATAAACTAGAGGTATAATATGTCAAATCAAGTTAAAGAGTTCAACGACTATCGTGCAAAAATGAACGATGTTATTTTAGGAAAAGATAACTTAGTGATTAAGCGTTTATTTAACCTAGATACACAAACTTATTCGGAAGGCGCCTTAAACGTTAAAACAAAAGAGATGCTGGGTTTAGTAGCTAGCATGGTGTTACGTTGTGATGATTGCATCAAATATCATTTAGAAAAATGCTACGAACAAGGCTGTACTACTGAAGAAATTTACGAAATCTTTGCCGTAGCAAATATTGTTGGTGGCACCATTGTTATTCCTCACACTCGCCGTGGCGCTGAGTTTTGGGAAGAGTTAATCAAAAAATAATTTTTTGTAACTTTTTTTAACATCTACGTTATTCGCGTAGATGAAGATTCAAAAATATATCATCCCCATTTTTGTTGGCTCCAATTTATTGGGACAAAATAATGATGATGTATTTCCTGATTTTCAATTTGGATTAACGCATTCTATCTATAGTAGCGTTTGTTTTAAATCAAATTCAGTAAAAAAATCTATCCAAGAGAACAACGATAATACTTACAATTCATCAAAAGTTGCTGAAATTCAATATGGCTTTGGTTTAGGAATGTTTTTATGGGCGCCTCTTAACGAAACCGTCATTTTTAAACCCCAAGTAGAAGTTAATTTTTCTAACTCTTGTTTAAAGCAGAAAAAAACCATCTACTCTACTTGTTTTAATTTTAGTGTGTCTCATGGATTTGCTATTGCATTATCACCAGCAAATGAGAACGGGGTAATTTGTATGGCAAGAGACATGAGTTGTTATTTAACAAGCAAACAACCTTATTTATTAATTGGTCCAAAAATGAATTTCAGAAAATTTGATAATGGTTACCTAAATAAAGGATTTCAGAATGAATTTAACTTAGGTTTCTTTATTGGATATGCTACCAATTATGAATTTCATGGCACAAATTTTCTACAAGAAATTACTTACAGTGTATCAACAACGGCACAAAATCAAATAAATAATTCTAAAAAAATTGCTCATACTATATCACTAGCCTTAAGCTTTTATTAGTTGATACGGTGTAAGTTGCAATCTTTTGGAGGATTAATTATCATTGGGAATTTTTCAATTTTCACCGAACTACTATCTAATCCAAATGCTTTTGCCTCACTTAAACTATATTTCTTTAAGAAGAAATAAACGTTTAATACTAATTTTTCAAATAGAGGTAAGTCATTTTCGTATGACAAGAATTTCTCTAATACAACAAATTTAAAATCGCCAATGATGTTGTTTTTATTTAATGATTCGTAACGACTTGTAATATCTACCTCTTTATTCTTCACTAAATCTTCCACAACTTTTCTAAACATTAAATTTACACGTGGAGCCACTTTAAATCCTAATTTAAAATCTACACGAATAATGTCATCAGCTGCAATATGTGTTACTTTATAATCCATACGATATGGTTCATCCATAACATCCACATGTACAAACCAATAAATATCAGCTTTCTTAGGGCGTTTTTGTAAAATTGAATAAATAACTTTTGACTCAATCGTTAATGGATCGTTAGCACTCGTCATGTAAACTAAGTGAGTGGCGTATTTTTGAATAGATGGATCTACACTTAAATCGCATAACATTTGAGTGTATGTATTTAACGGTACAATATCTGTATAGCGTTGTCTGATTAATTTAGCGATATACCAACAAGCCATAATACCTGCTAAAAATAAAGCAATTAATAAAGTAATGTAACCTCCTTTAGGGAATTTCTCTAATAAAGCAATTAAGAACGCAGATTCAACAACTATATATACCACAATAAAAGTATAAATGAATAGTTTAGGATACTTCTTAATTCTCATGAAGAATGCCAATAAACGCGAAGACATAATCATACCTAAAATAATGGTTAAACCATAAGCCGCCTCCATGTTTTTTGCTTCTTTAAAAAACAAAACAACAGCTACACACCCAAAATATAATAACCAGTTAATAGAAGGAATATACATCTGACCTTTAGCATCTGAAGGGTATTTAATACCCACTTTTGGCCAAAAATTTAAGCGCATTGCCTCATTAATCAACGTAAATGAACCACTAATTAAAGCTTGAGAAGCAACCACTGTTGCTACAGTTGCTATTCCAATTCCTACAGGTAAAAACCAATCTGGCATAATAGCATAAAATGGGTTTTTTCCATCCAAGGTTTTTCCGTCCATTGAAATTAACCAGGCTGTTTGACCCATATAATTTAGCACCAACATAGTTTTAACAAAAATCCAAGAAATACGAATGTTATTTCTTCCACAGTGTCCCATATCAGAATATAGCGCCTCTGCCCCTGTAGTGCAAAGAAATACTGAACCAAGTAACCAAAATGATCCTTTGACATTAATCAACATATCAATGCCATAATACGGATTTAAAGCTTTTAAAACTGTTAGGTTTTGGCTTAGTCCCATAACACCAACAACTCCAAGAGTAATGAACCACGTTAACATTACTGGTCCAAAAAATTTACCAATAAACTTTGTTCCAAATTGTTGAATGAAAAACAAAAAGGTAATAATAGCGATAACAATAGGAATAGTAGGAATTTCAGAAAAGCGAGGGATTAATCTTAAACCCTCAACTGCCGAAGCAACTGAAATTGGTGGTGTAATAATTCCTTCTCCTAAAATACAACAACCACCTATGATAGCAGGAAAGACTAACCATTTTACTTTTGCCTTTTTCACTAAAGTATAAAGCGAAAAAATTCCACCCTCACCTTTATTATCAGCCCTTAAAGTAAAAACAACATACTTTATTGTTGTTTGAAGTGTTATGGTCCAAAACACTAAAGACATCGCTCCAATAACAACAGAGGCTTCAATAGTTTTTGTGCCAATAATAGCACTCATTACATAAAGAGGTGAAGTTCCAATATCTCCGTAAATAATACCGAGAGTTACTAATAAACCAGCAGCAGTAATTTTGCTAACATGGCCATGATTTTGAGAGCTCATTTAAATAGTTGTTAAAGAATTGTAAAATTACTACTAATCCTAATGCTAAAACGTTTTTTAGAATAATAATTATAAAATAAAGATGGTTGAAAATTTGACTTTTTGAATCAAAAGCTGTTTACTTGCAAAAACTAAACTTTAGGTCAATTTTTCAAATATTTTCGCTATCTTTATTTACTGTTTTTAACTCTATTAACTATGGCATTCAAAGCATACATCATATTATTTATTTTTTCCATCTCTTCCGTATTTTCTCAAACAAATACTTCTAGAAAATATTTTAGTCATACTAAAAAAGCTACTGTAAATTTTGAGAGTATTACTCAGGATTTTAGCCCAACTCTTTTAGTGAGAGAAATGCCAAAACCAGGGTCAGGAAAAATGGTACATTATAATTATCCTGAAACAAAGGACAAAAGCAAACAAACTCAAAAAACACAAACGACTTTGCCAAATTTAGCATTGGGGTCTAGTTTTTTTGGGAATCCATTTGGCAATAGCACCCCAACAGATAATGACATTGCCATTTCCGATTCAGGGATGATTGTTTCGGTTATCAATACAAATATTTTAATTTATAACACCAAAACATCAACTGCATCTCCAGTAAAATCATTAGCTGCATTTACTACACCTGTAAACAATAAACATCAAGAATTTGATCCAAAAGTAATGTACGATCCTAATGCCGATAAATTTGTGATGATGTGCCCAGTTGGATTTGTTGATTCTACTAGCAAAATTATTGTAGGGTTTTCGCAAACTAACGACCCTAACGGAAATTGGAATTTATACACTTTACCAGGCAATCCTCTTAATAATAATTTATGGTCAGATTATCCGATGATTTCCATGACAGACAAAGAATTATTTTTAAGCATTAATTTATTGTATAACGACAGTTCTTGGCAAACAGGATTTGTTGAAACAATCATTTGGCAAATGAAAAAAGATAGTGGATATGCGGGATTACCTCTAGGCTCTTATTTACATCACAATATTAATTTTAATGGAAAGGCCATTCGTAACTTATGTCCTGCAAAAGGCGGTAGCCAATTATATGGGCCAAATATGTACTTTGTTTCAAACAGAAATTTAGCCTCACAAAACGACACCGTGTTTTTAGTAGAAGTAACAGATACTATTGGTGCTCCAACAAACACCGTTACAACCAAAGCCTTAATCAGCAATCAACCTTATTATTTTCCACCAAGTGGGCGACAAGCAGTAGCTACACAAAGTTTAGCAACGAATGACTCAAGAAATTTAGGTGCTTTTTACGAAAACAATAAAATTCAATATGTACATAATACCAATAACCCTCTTAATAATCAAGTAACCATTTATTATGGCGTTATTGATAGTCCTCAAAACACTACCCCAACAGTAACTGGATATATCATAAACAATGACACCGTTGATTTTGCCTATCCAAATATTTCGTATGCAGGTTTAAATGCAACCGACCATACCGCCATTATCTCATTTGACCATAGCTCTAATAAAATTGCCGCAGGAGTATCAGCTATTAAAGCAGATGCGATGGGTAATTTTTCAAATATTTTACGAATTAAAAATGGGGCAGCTCACGTCAATGTTTTAACAGATAATTTAGAAAGATGGGGTGATTATTCTGGCTCTCAAAGAAGATATAATAAACCAGGAGAAGTTTGGATGAGCGGCTACTATGGCTATAACATTAATGCTTTTAATAAAAACAGACATGGTGCTTGGATTGCTCAATTAGCTACAGATGCTAGTATTATTACTAATGTTTCGAGCGTAACAAAAAACAATTCCTCTCCAGCATTGTTATTCCCTAATCCAGCACAAGATTTATTTAGCGTGGAAATTAACTTAGAAAAACCAGAATACTTGAGCTTTGAATTGTACGATGTCAATGGAAAATTAATAGAAATTCTTTTGAAAGATTGGGTGAAAACAAAATCAAACACATTTAGTTTTAGTTTAAAAGATGTGAGTAATGGCATTTACTTCTTAAAAATTACTGGCAATAATAATACTAACATCACTAAAAAAATCATTAAACAATAAATTGAAATTCAATAAATTCATATTTGGTTTGATACTAGCGTTTAGTTTTTTTAAAATGAACGCGGGCTACCATGCTGGTAATATTACTTACAGTTGGTTGTATGGATATACCTACCAAATTAAATTAACAACATTTACAGACATTGGCAATGCTAATTTCTACGACCCTTGTCAAGATACTTTATGCTTTGGTGATGGAACATCGGCTGTTCTTTTAAGAATTAATGGTCCTATCGGGGCATGCGCTCCAGCTCACGACGGAGTGCCAATTAATCCAAATATTAACCTGAATGAGTATGTAACCACACATACCTATCCAGGCCCAGGCAATTATATAATTTGTTTTAATCAACCAAATAGAAATGCAGGAATCAATAATATTCCAAATTCAGTTAATCAAGTCTTTTCTTTAGAAAGTTTTTTAGTCATTCCATTATTTGGTTCTGGAAAAAATACTTCGTCTGTATTTGGAAATTTACCTTTAGATTATGGATGCATAACCAATAGTTGTTATTATTATAATCCTGCTGCAACTGATAGTGATGGGGACAGTTTATCTTACGAGGTTTTTGCTTGTTTAAATCCAGGTTCAACGCTTCCAGCTTCTGGAGCAAGCGGAACATTTAGCATTAACCCAATCTCTGGTTTATTAAGTTGGTGTAATCCTCAACTAAGTGGCGACTATAATGTTATTATAAAAATTAACGAATGGAGGAAAGATGATGATGGAAGTTATTATTTAGTGGGTTATGTTCATAGAGATACTCAATTTAATATTTCTAGTTGCACAAACATTGATGAAGAAAAACAATTAGAAAATAAGATTATAGTATTTCCTAATCCCACAAATAATTATGCAGAAATTGGTTTAGTAGAAAAAGAAAATTACACTATTCAGTTATATGATATCATGGGTAAAATTCTTATCTCCGAAATTAAAGTAAACAATAACTATACTCTGAATTTAGGAAATATGGCACAAGGCATTTACTTCTTAAAAGTCACTGACAGTTCTAATACTAGCATCACTAAAAAAATTATTAAACAATAACACATTATCATGTTTAAAGCAAAGCACTATTTATTTCTATTTTTTGTTATAGGTTTTTTCCTTACATCAAAAGCTACTCACAACAGAGCAGGAGAAATTACATACAAATGGCTGTATGGATATACGTATCAAATAAAAATAACAACCTATACTAACATTGCTATTATTGGAGGACAAATGCCAGCCGATAGATGCGAAGACACTTTGTATTTTGGCGATGGCACTAGAGCCGTTGTTTTAAGAAGTAATGGCCCAATTGGAGGCTGTGCTCCTGCACATGAGGGAGTTCCTATTAATTCTGATATTAAACTAAACGAATACATTACAACACATACTTATCCAGGTCCAGGAAATTATAAAATGAGTATGGAAGACCCCAACAGAAATGCTGGGATTAACAATATTCCAAATTCAGTGAATCAAGTGTTTTACATCGAATCGTTTTTAGTAATTCCTTTGTTTGGAACTGGAAAAAACAGCTCTCCAGTTTTAACCTTTCCTCCTATTGATAATGGATGTGTAGGCAAATGTTTTTTACATAATCCTGGAGCTTATGATGTGGATGGCGATAGTTTATCTTATGAGCTCACTTATTGCAGAGGACATGCAGGCGCAATGTGTCCTGGTTATTCATATCCAGCAGATGGTGGTGGAACTTACAATGTAAATGCCATTACAGGAACTTTAACTTGGTGTACTCCTCAGCTGCAAGATGAATTTAACTTGGCCATGATTATTAAAGAATGGAGAAAGAATGATGATGGAGATTATTTTTTAATAGGTTATATTTTAAGAGATTTACAGGTAGATATTATTGCTTGTAATAATAATCAACCAATTATAAAACCAATTACAGATACTTGTGTTTTGGCTGGAAGTATCATCACTAAAACCATCACAGCAACTGATCCTGATAATGACATTTTAACCATGGAAGCCAATGGTGGTCCATTTGGAGTAACTGCTCCTATTGCTACATTTTCGGCACCTGCTGGATTAACACCTATTAATGGATTATTTACTTGGCAAACGAGTTGCGCTCATATTAGAAAAGCGCCCTACCAAGTTACTATCAAAGTAAAGGATAATGATCCAACAGTAAATTTAGTAGATTTTAAAACCTTTAATATTACGGTTATTGCTCCTCCTCCATTAAACTTAACGGCGGTTCCAATGGGAAGTAATATTAAACTAACTTGGCAAAAACCCGTTTGTCATTTAACTACTGGAAATAAAATTGAACGATATTGTGTTTACAGAAAAGATAATTGCTCACCTTGGACACCTTCTATTTGTGAAGTTGGAGTTCCTGCGTACACAGGTTTTGTTAGAATTGGTTGTACTACCAGTTTAAATGACACCACTTTTTTAGATACCAATAACGGAAATGGACTATCACAAGGCACCAACTATAGCTATATTATTGAAGCTGTTTACACTGATGGTTCATTAAGTTATGCGTCAAATCAAGTTTGCGTTCAATTAAAACGTGATGTGCCTATTTTAGTAAATGTAGATGTGCAATCTACGGATGTAACAACTGGAGCTGTATTTGTGAGATGGATAAAACCATTATTAGGCGCAAATGCACTAGATACTCTTTCAGTTACTGGACCTTACGAATTTAAATTGGTTCATCACGATGGATTTACCGGAACTTTTAGTACGGTTTACTCTGTAACCAAACCCTATTTTAAAGCTTTAGATCAATTAACCGATACTACTTTCCTTCATGTGGGAACATCAGGAACTCCATTAAATACAAAAACAATTGCCCACACATATAAAATAGAATTTTATGCAAATGGACAATTTATAGGTAACGGACAAAAAGCTTCTTCTGTGTTTTTGTCATTAACTCCTAGTGATAATAAAATGACACTTACGTGGCAACATCAAACACCATGGACAAATTACTTGTACTACATCTACAGAAAAGGTCCTTCTCAAGCTGTGTTCACACTAAGAGATAGTACTAATTTATTAACTTACACAGATACTGGGTTAGTAAATGGTGTTGATTATTGTTACAAAGTTCAATCAAAAGGTCAATATTCTGACCCTAGTATCTTGAGACCGTTATTAAATTTCTCTCAAGAATTATGTGAAAAACCTAAAGACTCTACACCTCCATGTGCGCCAACTTTAGGCATTCAATCAGATTGTTTAATTCCAAATGTTATTTTAACATGGAATAATCCTAATCATACTTGTAGTGATGATGTGGTGAAATACAATATTTATTTTTCTGAAACGGAAGATGAACCACTAGTTTTGGTTGACTCAATTAAAACTGTAAACGACACCATTTTAGCTTTTGATAATTTAGTATCTATTGCTGGTTGCTATGCCATTAGCGCCGTTGATTCATTTGGTAATGAAAGTGCATTAAGTGCGAAGTTATGTGTAGATAATTGCCCTGAATACGAATTACCAAATGTGATTACAGTAAATGGCGATGGCATCAATGATTTCTTTAAACCAATAAAAAATAAATTTATTAAAGACATTGATTTAAAGGTGTATAATCGTTGGGGCACACTTGTTTTTGAAACTACCGACCCTGCTATTATGTGGGATGGCAAAGTAATTCAATCTAAACTATTGTGTACCGAAGGAACTTACTTCTATGTGTGTCAGGTTAATGAAATTAGGGTTAAGGGAATTGTATCAAGAGACTTGAAAGGCTTCCTGCAAATATTCCACAAGTAGTTAATATTGTGTCGAAACGAACAACTCTTATATTTTCGATTTTAGTAGGATACATTGTCCTTCAATTTTTATGGTGGGAAATTTTATTGGTGCGCCAATCAGATAACATCATTTCTTTAAAACAAAATATTGCGGCGCTATCTTCCAGTGACGATAAAATTATATTTAGAGATGTTGCCGATTTACAAAAAAAGAAAAACGCCAGAGTTTATATGATTGTTGGCGAAGGCACTGTGTTTCTTTTAATACTATTATTTGGTGTGTACCAAGTACGTAAATCTATTAAAAGAGAAAGTGAATTGGCTAATCAAAAAAGTAATTTTATTTTAAGCGTGTCGCACGAATTAAAAACACCCATTGCTGCCACCAAATTACAATTACAAACTCTTATAAAACATGATTTAGAACGTGATAAACAAAAAGAGTTATTGAATAATGCTTTAACCGAAAACAATCGTTTGCATAAATTAGTGGATAATGTTTTGATGGCCAATCAAATTGAAAACAATAACTTAAGCATACAAAAAGAAAATTTGAACTTAAGTGAGTTGCTTGAAAATACTATTAAACGCTATTTTTCAGAATCATTAGAAAAGAAACATATTTCTTTAAGCATAGAGCCAAATATCTTTTACTCTGGTGATAAAGAATTATTGCCTTCTATCTTTATTAACCTTATTGAAAACGCCATCAAATATTCGTTTGAAACAATAGCGATAGAAGTTGTTTTAAAAAATTTAAATAATAAACCATTATTAGAAATTAAAGATCAAGGCTGCGGCATTTCTGATAAAGAAAAAGAAACCGTGTTTCAAAAGTTTTTTAGAAGTGGCAGCGAAAATACTCGTAAAACAAAAGGCACAGGCATTGGTTTGTTTATTGTAAAAAGCATTTGTGATTTACATCAAATCACTATAAAAATAATTAATAATCAACCAAAAGGAAGTGTTTTTCAAATTCAATTTTAATTTTGTCACGCTGAGCGTCCCAACATCTATCGGGACGAAGCGCTTAAACCACTAACAATTATGTTCAATAAATACATTCTATTTTTAATTTCTATTATTCTTTATTCCTGTTCACCAAGTGTAGAAACAAAAAAAGACAATACATTAACATCTGTTCCTCTTTCCTACGCTAAACGTTTTACCATTAAAACCTCGACTGATTTTTCAATCTTAGAATTACATGGAAACAAAAACGATAGCGACGTAACGGCCTCTTTTGTTTTATATAAAAATCAAAAGCCTGATTATTCAAAAGATGCCTATTATATAAAAACTCCTGTAACACGCGTTGCATCTATGAGCTCGATATATACTACGATGATAGCAGCTCTAAATTGTGAAGATAAAATTGTAGCGATTGATAATGTAGATTATTATAACAATCTTTTTATTCAACAACAAACCAAAAAAGAAGCCATCATAGAATTATCAAAAGGACCTCAATTAGATATTGAAAAAACGATTGCCTTAAATCCTGATTTATTTTTAACTTTTGGCATGGGAAGCCCAAAAGACGATGTCGATAAAAAATTGGCTCAATCAACTATTCCCATTGCCATTAGTATTGATCATTTAGAAGAAACACCGCTTGCGCGTGCCGAATGGATTAAGTTTTTTGCTTATTTTTTTAATAAAGAAAATTTAGCGGATTCGTTATTTAAAATCACAGAAAAGAAATACAATGATTTAAAAACAATAGCATTAAAAACAACTAAAAAACCAAGTGTGTTAACTGAAATTAAATATGGAGATGCTTGGTATATACCAGCTGGAAAAAGTTTTATAGCTCATTTAATTGAAGACGCAGGAGGTGATTATTTTTGGAAAGAAGACACAAAAACAGGAAGTTCTGCGCAATCATTTGAAACGGTGTATGCAAAAGCAAAAGACTGCGACATTTGGATTAACTTATATAACCTCAATTCTAAAAAAGAATTATTAAGCTATGATGAGCGTTATGGTTTATTTAAAGCTTGTAAAGACAATCAATTGTATAATAATAACAAAACACAAAACACTTTGGGATATAGTAATTATTGGGAAACAGGCATCACACATCCCGAAGATGTATTAGCAGATTTAATTGCCATCTTCTCTCCTACTTTAATGCCTAATCATGAATTTATATTTTATAAGAAATTAGAATAATTATAGAACACGGATTAAACGGATTTTAAGTCATGCTGAACTTGATTCAGCATCTCATGAGACCCTGAAACGATTTCAGGGTGACTCATAAACAATCATCTTTATCCATGTTCCAGTATTCAAAAAGAAATGTAAATTTGAAAGATGTCAAAATCTAAATTCATATTCACCACCCTAATGCTACTGCTTATTTTAGCAGTGCTTACTATTTGTGATTTATGTTTTGGAAGTACCAATTTGTTTAATGTGGAGTCATCAAACCCGATGTTTTCTTCTATCTTATATGATATTCGTTTACCAAAAACATTAACCTCTATTATTGCAGGTTCAGGGTTAGCTTTATGTGGTTTACTGATGCAAAGCTTATTTCGTAATCCCTTAGCTGGTCCTTATGTATTAGGTGTGAGTAGCGGTTCTAGTTTGTTTGTAGCCATTGCCACTATGATGATTTCATCGATACATGTTTCTGGATTTTTTATTATGGGAAAAAGCATCGTGACTTTATTCTCTATCATGGGTGCATTTTTTGTAACGCTCATTATTTTATTAGTTTCTCGTAAAAACAAAAGCAATGTTACTGTTTTGTTAGTGGGTTTAATGTTAGGACAAATATTAAGTGCCTTTCAAGGATTGATAGAATACATGAGTAATGCTGATAATTTAAAAACTTTTGTGATGTGGGGCATGGGAAGTGTTGGAAGCACCACCTTACAAGATTTATATTTTGTGATTCCTATCTACACAATAACCATCATCGCGAGTTTCTTTTTTATTAAACCGCTTAATGCCATTTTATTAAACGAACAATACGCTCAAAATTTAGGGGTTAATGTCAATGCTTTACGATTATCAGTTATTATTCTTTCTGCTGTTTTAGTAGGTATTATTACCGCTTTTTGTGGGCCAATTGCTTTTGTAGGGATTTCTGTACCAATTGCTTCGCGTTTGTTTTTTAAAACCTCACATCATTTACATCAAATGACCTTTTGTTTATTATTAGGCGCTTGTGTGGTTTTAACGGCTGATGTGATTTGTCAAGTGTTAAGCAGTCAGTTTATGTTGCCTATTAATACTGTCACCACCTTAATTGGTTCACCAGTAGTCATTTATTTATTATTCAAATCTAAATTAAGTATAGGATGATAGATATTAAACAGTTAGAAATAGGCTACCAAAACAAACGCCAATACAACTCTGTGTTTAAAGATATTAATCTGACTTTAAATGCTGGTGATTTAGTGGGCTTAATGGGAGATAACGGAGTTGGGAAATCTACTTTTTTAAAAACCATTACAGGGAATTTAGTGCCACTATCGGGAGAAATAAAAATCAATTCTAAAAGCATTACGCATTATACATCACAACAATTATCTCAATTATTATCGATTGTTGTTACCGAAAAAATTGGTGGATTTAATTTAACTGTATGGGATGTAGTGGCTACAGGCCGCACACCTTACATTAATATTTTTGGTAAACTAACACCAGAAGATGAAACCATTATTACAAAAGCATTAGAGCAATTAAACCTATTGCCTTTAAAAGATAAATTAATTGATGAACTCAGCGACGGGCAACGCCAAAAAGTAATGATTGCAAAATCTTTAGCGCAACAAACACCAATTATTGTATTAGACGAACCAACGGCCTTTTTAGATCACACATCCAAACATCATTTATTTGCAACCCTAAAGCAATTGTGTGCAGAGCAAGGTAAACTCATCATCGTCTCCTCTCATGATTTGGAATTGATGAAGACTTATATTAATAAGTCGGTGATGATGGCGGAAAACAACTCCATTAGTATAAAATAAAAAAAGTCCCAACCGAAACCGATTGGGACTTTTTTAATATTATAAAGGAAATTCTTATTTCTTAACTCTTTCTACATAAGTAGCGGTACGTGTATCTACTTTTACTAAATCGCCTTCGTTACAAAATAAAGGAACGCTTACTGTTGCTCCTGAATCTAAAGTCGCTGGTTTTAACGTGTTAGTAGCAGTATCTCCTTTAATTCCTGGCTCTGCATAAGTAATTTCACAAACTACAAATGTTGGTGCTTCTGCTAAAATTACGGTGTCGCCTTCAAAAGAAATTTTTACTTCCATTTCTTCTTTTAAGAATTGGAAACTGTCTCCAAATAATTTTACTGGCACATACACTTGCTCAAATGTTTCTTTATCCATACACACAGCAAATTCACCTTCTTGGTAAATGTATTGCATTTGTTTAAAATCAACACGAACAACATCTACACTTTCTCCACTTCTGAAACGGTTTTCAGTTTGTTTACCGTTTAATAAGTTACGCATTTTTGCTTGGTAAAACGCACGTAAGTTACCTGGTGTGCGGTGTTGCCATTCTGTAATCACTACTAATTCATTGTTAAATCTAATAATCGATCCTACGTTAATATCGCCTGTATCTGCCATTTGTTCTAAATTTTATTGTGTTATATATTTTCTTCTAGTTTTCTAATTCATGAACTACGCCCATGTTACTGAATTTTTCAATACGAGCATTGATACGCTCCTCGGGTGTTTGTTTTTTTAATGTTGCTAAGTGTTTTAAAATCTCAGCTTTCACTGTTGCAAACATCGCAGTTTGGTCGTTATGAGCGCCACCTAATGGTTCTTTAATAATCCCATCAATTAATCCATTTTTGCTCATGTCATCAGCCGTTAATTTTAATGCTTCGGCTGCAGTTTCTTTAAAACTCCAGCTACGCCATAAAATGGATGAGCAAGATTCAGGAGAAATAACAGAGTACCACGTGTTTTCCAACATTAATACTTTATCACCAATACCAATTCCTAAAGCTCCACCACTTGCGCCTTCGCCAATGATGATGCAAATGACAGGAACTTTTAATTGAGCCATTTCTAATAAATTACGAGCAATGGCTTCACCTTGTCCACGCTCCTCAGCTTCTAATCCTGGATAAGCACCTGGAGTATCAATAAAGGTAACGATTGGTTTATTAAATTTTTCGGCCATTTTCATTAAACGCAATGCCTTACGGTAGCCTTCAGGATTTGCCATACCAAAACGACGTATTTGACGCATCTTAGTATTAATTCCTTTTTGTTGACCAATAAACATTACTGTTTGTCCATCAACATCACCAAAACCACCAACCATTGCTTTATCATCACCTACAGTTCTATCTCCATGTAATTCAATAAATGAACTATTAGAAACAGCGTCGATATATGCTAAGGTATAGGGTCTTTCGGGATGACGGCTCACTTGAACGCGTTGCCATGCAGTTAGGTTAGAGAAAATTTCTTCGCGTTTAGAATGTATTTTTGCTTCCAGCTCTTGAATGCCTTTGCTCATATCCACCTTGCTTTTTTCAGCAACGCTTTTCAATTTTTCTAATTCTTCTTCTAACTCCTGAATTGGCTTTTCAAAATCAAGATAAATCATAGTATAGTGGTAATTAGTTAGGGGGCAAAGATACTAAAAATTTGAAAAAACGCCACTTGTAACTTACTGGTTTTCAGTGCTAAATAATGTTGATTGTTGGAATAAGTACCAAAATTAACCACATAGGGACATAGAAAGAGATAATAGAAAAAGTTTAGCAAGGTTGAATAAAGAAAACATAGAATTGAAGCTTTGCTTCAATTAACTGTGTGTGGCTATTATATGACTGCAACATTTAATCTAATTAAACCTATGAATCTATGTGGTTAAAAATTCTTTTCGAGAAAAAAATTTCATTAAAATGTATAGTTTTACAAAATGATTTGTTTTCCAAACGCCAAAATAAACTTAGGATTAAATATTACCGAAAAACGTGCAGATGGTTTTCATAATATAGAAACTGTATTTTATCCCATTGGTTGGAATGATGCTTTAGAGGTGATTGTTCTCGACTCCGCTCTCACGCCAAGGCGTGATGACAAAAATTCTCAACAAGAATTTGATTTACATTTAAGTGGATTAGCTATTGCTGGAAATATAGAAGATAACTTATTGTACAAAGCCTATCAAATTATCAAGCAAACAAAAATGCTACCTCATGTTGATGTATATTTACACAAAACATTGCCAATGGGTGCTGGCTTAGGAGGCGGAAGTGCTGATGCGGCTTTTTTTATTAATTTGATAAATGAACAATTTCAGTTAAACTTTACTGAAGCAGAACGTATAGATATTGCTCGTCAATTAGGAAGCGATTGTGCGTTTTTTATTAAAAATACTCCTGTGTATGCTACACAAAAAGGAGATGTGTTTTCGGATATTAAATTAGATTTAAGTCATTTATATATTGCTATTATTTATCCAAATGTTCATAGTAATACTAAAGAAGCCTATAGTTTAGTAAAGCCACAACAACCCGCTAAATCTTTATTGGAAATTATCAAACAACCCATCTCAACATGGAAGACCGATTTAGTAAATGATTTTGAAAAATCTATTTTTAGTTTATATCCTATCGTTGAAAAAACTAAACATGATTTATATGAATTAGGCGCTGTTTACGCCTGCATGAGTGGCAGTGGCAGTGCGGTATTCGGCTTATTTGAAAAAGAGCCAGATATAAAACACTTAGCTCAATTTCCACATTGGATTGGAAAAATGAAATAAAAAAAGCCCTAAGAAATTCTTAGGGCTTTTTAATAAATTAAAAAATTAGTTCTTTACAACTTTAGAAGTTTTAATCACATCGCCTGATTTGTTTTTAATATTTATAGTATAAATACCGTTGGCGTATTTCGAAATATCAAACTCTACATGCGTATTAAAATTTTGTGTTAATACTGATTTTCCTGTTATATCAAATATTTCTACACTTGCTTTATCATTATTGTACAAGTAAATATTTAAAACATCAGAAGTTGGATTTGGACCAACAAAAACAGATACTTCGGTATTTGCTAATTCAACTCCACCGGTTGTTACATCTTTAACAATAGTTCCAACTTTATTAAGTATCCAATTATTTGGGTCAACTCCAATACTAGTTACCGTTCCTGTTAAAGCTAAGGTGTAATTTTCAATCGACTGGCCATGGAATAATCTTACTATCGTATCTGGTTTAGCAGTTCTGGAAATTCGATAATCAACATCTGTGATAAACAATGGAACAGAGCTAGGAAATGAAGTCGTTTGAGTTGCCTTTAAATAAAATACATTACCAACATGGTTCCACGTTGCACTAAAGGTTGGGTAGCCTTGTCCATAATACCATTGATTAAAAAACTGTGTAAAATTAAGTCCGCTTTGTGCTTCCATAAAATTTTTAAAATCAATCACACTAGCCGTACTATTTGCATAAGTATTTTGAAAAGCTCTAATTGCAGGAAAAAATACCGAATCATTATTTATTGCATAACGTAACGAATGAACTACTGCACTTCCTTTATCATAAGTTAAACGTGAACTAAAGATTACATTCGCATTCATCGTATCAGCATTCGTAAAATAACAGCTTCCGCCTGGTTGAGACATAACATTAGTATGTACATCTAGCATTTTTTGAGCAGCAGTTGTTCCTGTACCTGTCATATATTGGTGACACAAATACTCGGAATAACTTGCCCAACCTTCGTTAATAAAAATATCTTTCCATGCTGCACAAGTCACATGATCACCCCACCATTGATGTCCTAATTCATGTGCATCTAATTCAAAATCAAAAAAGCCTAAACTTGTCATGGTTTGATGTTCCATTCCACCACCAAACGGTGCCATACAGTGACCATACTTTTCTTTATAAAAAGGATACATCCCAAAAATTTTACACATAAAATTCATAGTAGGCACAATTTTATTTAGTGCTGTTTTTTGTGTGGCCCAAGCTGTATTATTAATAGCATTATCATAAATAAAGTTTTGTATGTAAATAGAATCATTAGCCAAATACTGTGGCTTTGCATATAAAACATATGGTTTATATTTTGCGGTTGCTACAGAAATTAAATAGTAATCAATAGGATATTTTGATTGCCACTCGTAACGTTTTTTGTTGCCAATAGTCACTATGTTTTTTAATAATCCATTTGAACCAACCATGTTTGCTGAATCTGTTGTCGCATAAACCCAAGAAGAATCTATTTTATCTCTTAAATCTTGTTTACACGGAAACCAATGGTAAGCACATAAACTTTCGCTTAAACTCCAAGTTACTTGATTCCCCCAAGCGCCTGAAGTACCCATGTTATATCCATTTCCAATAGCCGATCCGCCAGCAGTAGTACAAGTTCCTCTATAATAAACTATAGCATCAAATAATTGATTTTGTGCAATAGGTGTTCCTGCAGTTGCAAGCACTAAACTATCTCTTCTCACAAAATCACGTTTAGCTCCGTTTACATATACCGAATCAATCGTATGATTTTGGTGCAACACAAAAGCAAATGAATCTAAACTAGCAGTAACAACTTTTGCAATACTTTTCACATTACCACTTACATATAATGAGTTTCTTTCGATATTAATGTTTAAATGATAAAATTTTAAGTCATACTTGTTTTCAGCAGGAGCTATGGTTGATTGTGCTGTTTTTTTAACTGATGCATTAATGGCAGCTTGTTTATTAAAACGTTGTGCTTTATGCTCTGCACAATAATGTGTTTGAGAAAATGAATTTAACATTGAGAAAAATGCTAAAGAAAAAGTAATAAGTTTTTTCATGTTATTAGTGTTTTTAAGTTCGTCAATAGCTTGTAATAAACATTGAATATCTAAGCTAAACTATAAATTTGTTAAACACAATATCTTTAGTCGAAAACTATATGAACGGTAATTTTTATATTTAATTTTGTTTAATCTTTGTTCAATTATGAAATTTTTCTGGATTTTTACTTTTTGTATTTATTTTGGCTTGTTAAGTAAAAACAACCTAATCGCACAAACTGACACATTACATTTATATCAGTTGTATTCATCGTTTTCGAACGAAGAAAAAGCTGAATGGACCGCCTTTGAAAATAATTGGAATTATTTTGATTATAGCTCTATTAAGAAAACATTTAAAGTCAAAAGCCTAAATTGCAAAAACTGTGAAAGTTTATATGCAGATATGTTTATTGAAATAGATAACGATGGTAAAATTTCAATTATCAAATTTTTAAAAGGCAAAAAGTGCGGCATTCTTTGTGAGGATGAACTGTTTATGAATCAGTTTGAAAATTCCCTGAAAAAACAACAATTTAAATTCCTTAAAAACAAGCAATTTATTGCCAGATTTGGTCATATTTTAAAGTGCTAATTTGCCGAAACCTGTTAACTTTGCAATTCAATTATGGTAACATACAATCCTAAAGACTGGTTTAAATTAATTATACAATTTCACAAAAGTGATACGTTTAGAATATTGTTGCCCTCTTTATTTAGCATTGGGGTTTATGCGGCAATTATAGTTTATGCAGAAGCTCATTTTCTTCATTTAAGCTCAAAAAACCCAACAGTGATGCATTCCATTTTGGGTTTTGTATTATCCATGCTTTTGGTGTTTAGAACAAACTCAGCCTATGATAGATGGTGGGAAGGTAGAAAAATATGGGGAAGCGTGGTTAATAACTCCAGAAATTTAGCTCTTAAATTATCTGCTATGTTAGTTCACGAAAAAGACAAACAAGAGATAAAACTTTTAATCTCAAATTATGTATTTGCATTTAAAAATCACCTCAGAAGCAAATATATTCAAGAAGAATTTACGCCAACCGACCATATCAATTTATCTCAATTTGCGGATGCAAATCACAAGCCTAATTTAATTGCAAAATCTTTATATGCAAAAATAAATAGTTTATATGCAAACAAAGATTTAACCGGAGAACAATTAATTATTTTAAATGATGAGTTAAAATCATTTACAGATAGCTGCGGAGCTTGCGAGAGAATTAAAAATACTCCAATCCCCTACTCATACAATATTTTTTTAAAAAAAATGATTTTTTTATACTGCATCAGTTTGCCAATATTTTTTGGGAGCGAATTTGGTTACACAACAGTTGCTATTACCATTATCGTATTATATGTATTTGCAAGTATTGAGTTAATTGCTGAAGAAATTGAAGATCCTTTTGGAGAAGACGATAACGACTTGCCTTTGGATGATATTTGCAATAGAATAAAAACTAACTTAAACGAAATTTTAAATTAACATGTATCAAAACGACATTATATTAAGAGCAGCAAAAGGAGAAAAAGTAGAACGTGTGCCTATTTGGTTAATGCGCCAAGCGGGGCGTATTTTGCCTGAATACAAAGCAACGCGCGCTCGTGCCAAAAACTTTATTGAGTTTGTAAAAAACCCTGAATTAGCAGCGGAAGTAACCATACAGCCAGTTGATATATTAGGAGTTGATGCGGCTATTATTTTCTCTGATATTTTAGTTATTCCAGAAGCAATGGGCTTACCTTATCAAATGATAGAGGCAAAAGGTCCAAACTTTGAAAAAACAATTAAGTCGCAAAAAGATATTGATGATTTGCGCATTGCAGATGCTGGTGATTTAGATTATGTGATTCAAGCTATAAAATTGACAAAAAAAGACTTAAATAATCGTGTTCCTTTAATTGGTTTTGGCGGTGCGCCATGGACATTAATGGCCTATATGGTAGAAGGAAGTGGAAGTAAAACATTTAGTCAAGCAAAAAAGTTTTTATACCAACAACCTGAATTAGCGCACCAGTTATTAGAAAAAATTACACAAAGCACTATCAACTATTTAAAAGGTCAAATTGCAGCAGGTGCTGATATGATTCAAATTTTTGATAGTTGGGCAGGTGTTTTAGGGCATGAACAATATTTAGAGTTTTCATTGAAATACATTTCAAAAATTTGTGATGCTATTGAACCACTAGTTCCAGTTACTGTATTTGCTAAAGATGCTCACTTTGCCCTAGCGGATATGGCAAGATTAAATTGTAATACCATTGGTTTAGACTGGACCATTAATCCACAAGATGCACGTATTATTATTGGTCACGAAAAAACATTACAAGGCAATGCGGATCCATGCATGTTGTATGCTGATGAAAAAACAATTGAAGCTACTGCTCGCAAAATGGTAAACGCCTTTGGCAAACAACGTTACATCGCTAATTTAGGTCATGGTTTGTATCCAGACTTAGATAAAAATAAAGTAAAATTCTTTATTGATTGCGTAAAAAGTTTATAAATTAAAAAAGGCTTACAAATTTTGTAAGCCTTTTTTAATTCTACATCTTCTCTAACTGATAATTAGTTAATTTACAATTAAGCCATTCTCCATCCAAAGTGGCGTCATACTTTTTGTAAAACTCAATTGCTGGACTATTCCAGTCTAGTACTTGCCACTCCATACGACGCACTTTCATGTCTTTACTCACTTCAACTACTTTATCAAATAACAATTTACCGAGTCCTTTGCCTCGCTGAGATTCAGTCACAATAATATCTTCCAAAAATAAACATTTGCCTTTCCAAGTACTGTATTTGAAATAATACAATGCCATTCCCACAATAACACCATCTAATAATGCGACATAAAAATCAAATTGCTTATCAGCACCAAAGCCCCATTCCGTCATTTCGGCAATCGTCACTTCCACTTCATTTGGCGCTTTTTCGTAGGCAGCTAATTCTTTTACTAAATTTAAAGCAGAAGGTATGTCGGCCTGAGTCCCTTTTCTAATTTCAATGTTCATGCTATTTAGAATACTGTTGTTTTAAAATTACTTTTTGCAAGATGCGTTTAACGATTAGTTCTGCTAAAATTTGCTGGAAATTTTTATCTGGATGATTTACTGCTTCCTTTTTTATTTGAAGTTCAGTGACATCAATTCTATACAATAAATTTTGTAGAAAAGCAGAATCTTTTTTTTCAATAATCATCACTGATTTCAAAACCTCTTGAAACACATGTTCCAAATTATTTGATTTTAATTGAGGGGCTTCATCTGCAAAGCCACATAACTCAAAATCGCGGTATAATTGAATTTTAAACTTCTCAAATAAATCAGGTTTTTGTAAATCTTGTATGCGTTCTATTTCCATTCTTTCAAAAGTAAACGTTCAACTGGAACTTTATTTACAATATGTGATTGTACAATTTCAGTAACATCTTCCTTTTTTACACCTACATAAAAGATGCCTTCTGGGTAAATGGCAATGGTTGGTCCAAAATCACAAATACCCAAACAGCCACTTTTATTAGCACGTGTTTTCAATCCAACATTTAAATTTTTTAATTGCTTTTTAAACTCAGCAACTAATTCTAAGCCATGGGCTTCTCCGCAACTTAACTTTTCAGAGCCAGTGCGTTGATTGGTGCAAACAAAAATATGTACGTCAAATATTGGGTTCATAATTATATTAACTTTAAACAAAGTTACAGCTAAATTGTAATTAATACATCATGGCTATTATATTAATATCAGGAGGAACAGGTTTAGTTGGCAAAGCTTTAACTAATCGCTTAATTACCGAAGGGCACGAAGTTAGAATCTTGTCGAGAAGCCCTAAATCAAATAAAGAAATCAAATCATTTTACTGGAATGTTGAAAAAAATGAAATTGACGAGAAAGCATTTGATGGCGTTGAACATATCGTTCATTTAGCAGGCAGTGGAATTGCCGACAAACGCTGGACCGAAGTAAGAAAGCAAGACATTATTGATTCGAGAGTTAATAGTATGAAACTAATTACCGATGTCGTAAAAAAGCAAAACATTCAATTAAAATCCTTTGTTGGAGCCAGTGCCATTGGTATTTATGGAATGAGCACTTCTGAAAAAATATATACCGAAAACGATACTGGCACAGATGACTTCTTAACACAATCATGTACACAATGGGAAAACTCCTATCAACAAATTCAAACACTTTCCTCTAAAAATTGTATCATTAGAATTGGCGTTGTATTAAGTAAAGATGGTGGAGCTTTAAAAAGATTATTGCCATTATTTCAATTAGGATTAGGTTCAATAGTTGGTTCAGGAAAACAATATATGCCTTGGATTCATATAGATGATTTAGTATCTGTATTTCATGAAGCACTTTTTAATCCAAATTATAACGGGATTTATAATGCAGTTTCTACCCAAGAAACAACCAATCAATCATTCTCAAAACAATTGGCTAAAAGTCTTTCAAAACCATTTTTTTTACCCAACGTTCCTGCTTTTGCCTTAAAATTAGTGTTTGGCGAAATGGCTAATGTGCTTTTAGAAGGTTCTCGAGTAAGTTCTGAGAAGCTTACCAATACTGGATTTCAATTTCAATTCCCTACTCTCAACGAAGCTCTAAAAGACATCATTTCTAAAAAATAAACTTAGGCTTAATTGTGAATTCGTAGCAATATTTTTGCAAAAAAAGCGTTATATTAGCCTTGTCTTTTTAAAGAAATATTATGTGTGGAATTGTAGGATATATTGGAAATCGCGACGCGTTTCCTATTTTAATTAAAGGTTTACAACGTTTAGAATATCGTGGTTACGATAGTGCTGGTGTAGCAATGATTTCGCCAGAAGGAAGCCTAAATGTATATAAGAAAAAAGGAAAAGTATCTGACTTATTAGAGTCGTGCAAAGACAAAGATAAATCTGGAAATATCGGTATTGGCCACACGCGTTGGGCTACTCATGGTGAGCCAAACGACGTGAACTCTCATCCTCACTATTCTCAAACAAAGGATTTAGTGATTATCCATAACGGAATTATTGAAAATTACGCTTCAATTAAAGAAGGCTTACAAAAACGTGGTCATACCTTTTTATCTGAAACAGATACTGAAGTGTTGATTCATTTAATTGAAGATATTCGTCAGCATGAACCTGCAATGAAATTAGGGCATGCTGTGATGGCTGCTTTAAAACAAGTAAATGGCGCTTATGCCATTGTGATTTTAGATAAAAATGATCCTGATACTTTAATTGCTGCTAAAAAAGGTAGTCCAATGGTTATCGGGGTTGGCAGAGATGAATATTTTATTGCATCGGATGCTTCACCAATTGTTGAATACACAAAAAATGTAGTTTATATTGAAGATGAGCATGTGGCAATTATTCGTAGAGGTGAAGAATTAAAAATCAGAACTATTCGCGATAAAGAAATTACACCTTATGTTCAGGAACTAGAAATGGAATTAGAAGCTATTGAAAAAGGCGGCTACGACCATTTTATGTTGAAAGAAATTTATGAGCAACCTCGTTCTATTTTTGATAGTATGCGTGGGCGATTAAATTCAGAAACTGGTCATTTAAAAATGGGTGGTATTGAAGAGCACGAAGGTAAATTTAAAAATGCGAAGCGTATTTTAGTGATTGCTTGTGGTACTTCATGGCATGCTGGTATGGTAGCCGAATATTTATTTGAAGAATATGCTCGTATCCCAGTTGAAGTAGAATACGCCTCTGAATTCAGATACCGTAACCCAATTATTTACCCAGATGATATCGTCATTGCGATTTCTCAGAGTGGAGAAACAGCAGATACCCTAGCAGCTATTGAGTTAGCCAAAGCAAAAGGAGCTACTATTTTTGGAGTATGTAATGTTGTTGGTTCTTCGATTGCACGTGCTACTCATGCAGGTTCATATACACATGCAGGACCAGAAATTGGTGTTGCATCCACAAAAGCATTCACAGCTCAAGTAACAGTATTAACTTTGATGGCACTACACGTTGCTAAGGTTAAAGGAGCAATTGCAGAAAGCAGATACCGTCAGTTACTATACGAAATGGAGTCTATTCCAGCTAAAGTGGAAGAAGTATTAAAACTAAACGATTCTATTAAATTAATCGCTGCTGAATATAAAGATGCTTCTAATGCATTATACTTAGGAAGAGGTTATTCTTTCCCTGTCGCTTTAGAAGGAGCATTGAAATTAAAAGAGATTTCATACATCCATGCCGAAGGTTATCCAGCTGCAGAAATGAAACACGGACCAATTGCTTTAATTGACGAAGCAATGCCTGTATTTGTAATTGCAACAAAAGGTCCTAACTACGAAAAAGTAGTAAGTAATATTCAAGAGGTAAAAGCTCGTAAGGGAAGAATTATTGCTATTGTAACCGAAGGAGATGTTGATGTGAAAAAGATGGCAGAACATGTGATTGAAATTCCTGAAACAGATGAATCATTAGTGCCTTTGGTATCCGTTATTCCTTGGCAATTATTATCATACCACATTGCTGTGATGCGTGGTTGTAATGTGGATCAACCTCGTAACTTAGCAAAAAGTGTAACTGTTGAATAAAAAAGAAATTACATAAACTAAAAAAGTCTGTTTCAAATGAAACAGACTTTTTTTATTAAATCAATCCTCTTGATTTTAACTCCAGATACTTATTTAATGTATTTACTGTTAATTGCTCGGGTTTAGTATAAACACATTGTATTCCTAATTTCTGTAATTCAAAGGTTATTTGTAGTTTTTCATAGTCAAACTTTTTAGCAATTGTTTGGCTATAAATTTCGGAAGTACTAGTAGCTTTGGTATTTAATAAATCGTGAAGCTCAGTATTTTCAAAAATAATAACTACCACTAAATGATGTTTAGCAAGTTGTCTGATATATTTTAACTGTCGTTTTAAGCCACTTAACGTTTCAAAATTAGTAAACAATAACAGCAAACTACGTTGAGTAATTTTAGTTCGAATGTGATTTAATAGAACTTCATAATTGCTTTCTTGAAAACCAGTTTTAGCATTATATAATGCCTCCTGTAATCTAAACAATTGATTACCTCTTCTATCAGCAGATATTGAATTTTGAATCGTATTTGAAAACGTAATTAAACCAGGTTTATCTTGTTTAATAAAGCTAATATGACTTAAAACTAATGAGGCATTAATAGAATAATCTAATAAACTCATTTCTTCAAAGGGCATTTTCATGATTCGTCCCATATCAATAATAGAATAAACCTGTTGCGCTCTCTCGTCTCGAAAATGATTGACCATTAATTGATTTTTACGAGCAGTCGCCTTCCAATTAATAGTTCTTATATCGTTTCCAATAACATATTCTTTAATGTTGTCAAATTCCGAACTCAATCCAATTTTCCTTAATTTTTTAATCCCAACATCCGTTAGTCTATCTGTAAAAGCCATCAATTCATATTGTCGTAACTTTAAAAATGATGGATAACATGGCAGCATTTCTGCATTATCAAAAACATAACGACGTTGTGCTAAACCAATAATACTAGAAACAAATCCTATACTATTTCCAAAATAATATTCTCCTCTAAAAACTGGACGTAATTTATATTTGATTTCGTGAATATCCTGAATTTTTAATTTTCTGGTAAATACAAAGTCTCGTTTTTGAAATTGATCAGGGATTTCATCCAGTATTTCTGCCTGAATAGGAAATGAATAATTATTTTTAACCGTTATTAAAAAATCATTATCGTCTCCATTCGACAATTTTTGATGTGTTGTTTTTCTTTGAATTTCTATACCATTTTTATTAGCAAATAGAATTATAATGTCAGCTAATAATAATACAGCTAATGCCCAAAATAATAAAAGTCCAATCAAATGCATCCAAGGATAAATAAATGCAAATACAAAGCAACAAACTACTATACCAAACGCTATATACAAACGTTTAGTGAAAAATAATGGAGAAAATATGTGCTTTATTTTTTTGATACTTATCTAGGAATTTCGATTTTATCTACTAATTGTTGTATAACGGCATCACAGGAAATTCCTTCCATCTCTTTTTCAGGAGTTAAAATCACACGGTGTCTTAATACTGGAGCGCATACATATTTAATATCGTCTGGGCTCACAAAATCTCTACCTCTTAAACAAGCACATGCTTTTGCTGTATTTAATATGGCAATTGAGGCTCTTGGTGAAGCGCCTAAATATAAAGATGGATTTTGACGAGTGCTACTTACTATTTGAGCAATGTATTTAAAAAGATGTTCTTCAACTAAAATACTGGAAACCGTTTTTCTTAATGATTTAATATCTTCTTTATGTAAAATAGCTTTTACTTTACTTAAATCTAATTGGTCGCTATTAGCATGCGCGTTTTGTAAAATAGTTGTCTCTTCTTCTACAGTTGGATAATTAACAACCAATTTAAAGATAAAACGATCGAGTTGTGCTTCTGGTAAACGATAAGTACCTTCTTGTTCAATAGGATTTTGAGTTGCCAATACCATGAATGGAGCTTCTAAAAGATATGTTTTTCCATCAACAGAAATTTGGCGTTCTTCCATGGCCTCAAACAAAGCTGCTTGTGTTTTTGCTGGGGCACGATTAATTTCATCGGCTAAAGCAATGTTGGTGAACAATGGTCCAGATTTAAATTCAAATTCATTGGTTTTTGAATTATAAATAGATGTTCCTGTAATATCACTAGGCATTAAATCAGGCGTAAATTGTATCCTTTTAAAATTTGCATTAATACTCTTAGCCATCAACTTAGCGGTTAATGTTTTTGCTATTCCTGGAACACCTTCAATTAGTACATGTCCGTCTGCTAATAAAGCGATGATTAAATAATCAACTAATTGATGCTGTCCGACTAAATAATTAGCTAGCTCAGATTTAATTTGTTCGACTTTTTGAGTAAAATCAGTCAAATTTACTCTTGATTCAAATTGTTCCATTATCGTATACTTTTTTGTTTAAAATTATTAATTCTATTGTTTAATTCTAGTAAATCATACTGTGTAAGACTGGGTGCTTGTTTCAAATTTTGACAATAAGAAAAAAGTTTTTTTACTTCAGATAAATCTACTCCGCTCAATTTACTAATAACTCCATAAAACTCATCATTCATTTCATTAGTGTTAGCATTAAATTTTTTTCTTACAAAGAAGTAAAAATACTGTATAGTTTCTTTAGCAATATGCTTATGATTATTTGAATTAAAATAAACATGGCTGATAACATCTACAAACTCAAGTGTTGAATTTTGAAGAGGTTTAATGATTGGAATGGGTCTTTGACGGCGTTTCATTTCAAAAATCATAAACACAAAAAGCCCTATGATAAGCATAATGTATCCCATGTAAAGAGAATCGTTACTGAAAATAAATTGAAAAATGCCTTTTTGCTGAACATTATAAGTTTTGTAATATTCGTCCCAAATAATTGTATTGTTTTTTATTTTACTTAAAAGAGTGTAAGTGTAATACCGGTTATTGTGATTTACTATAAATAAATTACCAAATACATCTGGTAGTGAGCTTATCAATAATTTGCCTTTCCCAATATTAGCTTCTATTAAAACAGGGTGATTTTGTTTATTTATTGAACTAACCTTAAATAAAGTAGTATCAAAACTAGTAAAATAACTTTCGGTAGCTACTTGCGAGTAAATGTATGACTTTAAAAAATTATTCTTTGGAGCAACATACTTAACTTCAAAAGAAGGCTTTAATATTAATGAATCTAAAGAACTATTTGTTGTTCCCCAATTATATTGAGTGTCAAGCTTAAATGTATCCTTTAAGGTATTTTGATAAAGATTTGAAGCAAAAAAAACAGTATTTCCTTTTTTAATAAACCTAAATAAACTTTGCAAATCTAACTTCGATAATTCAATCTTATCATTTATAATAATTAATGTGTTTGAGGAGTCGTTTGTTTGATTATTAATATCATACATCGTTTGCTGATTAACCAAAACGTGGTTAGCATAATTAGTTTCAAGCAAATTAAAAATTGCATAACAACCAAAAGGGATTTTATCTTTCTTTAAATAAGTCCTGCTCCAATTAATAGGTTTAGGTTGCATATATTGCAGCACAATAACACCAATAAAAACTATTGCCAGTATATAATAATATTTTTTATTCCCTTTAAACATTTATACTTTGTTCAAATTGTTTAAACTCGGTTTCAAATGCTTGAAAATCACTTACTGTAATAGGATATTTCCCATACCATACATAATCATATATTCTACTAACAGATTTAAACGTTTTTGTAAAGCTTGTAGCAGAAAGTTCATGAGAATAATCTATATTAGTTTTATACGGCTGATAGTTTATCGCTTTTTTTTCGTTTAAAAGATATAGTTGCTTTAAATACAACCACCGAATAGCAAATCTATAATCTCCAATATCAATAGCTTTATTAATACGCGAATTAAAATCTATCTGCGAAATATCTTCTTCTAAATCAGAAAAATTAAATGGTGTTTTTTTTGTATTCCCTCTTAAAAAACTAGTAAACTGTGTTCTAGTAAGAAGCCAAATAATCAAAATAAAGCCCGCAATTGCTAATACCCAAAGAACTATTTTTTGCGCGTTCAATCTTGTTTCATAATCAGCATTGCCAAATAATAATTCTAAAAGCCAGTTCCAAAATCTGTCCCATAAGCCAATATCTTTATCCTCTATTTTTTTAGCAAAATCAAGATTAACTTCTTTAAATACTTTTTGTTCAGCACTTTTTGAAGGAACACTGATTTTTACAACAGAAGAATCGAACTGAACCTTTTTGTGGATTGGCGCAGCATAACTAATGTTTTTAGAAACAATAAAAACAACTAATAAGCTAGATATAAATTTTAAAATACTCAATGAAATTTAATTGATTTCATCAATGCGTGACATCAAACCTTTTCCTTCGTGTTGTTCTTCGTGACTCATAAAGTTAAAGGCCGAAATTAAATGAGAAATTGAACTTGTGCAGTAGGTTAAAAACATTCCTAAAGTGTAAAACACCATCAATAAAATATTATTACCTGCTTCTGGCTGAACATTGCTCATATCACTCATTCGGGTAAATGTATTCGTCATAGTTACAATACTAGCTGGTAAATTAAATAACATTTGTAAAATACCTAAACCAAACAAAGCTACTACCATAATTAACCAGGTCCACCAAAAATTACCTGATAAATATTTTTTTACTTTAGTCATAGAAGAAAAAATAGATAAGTTATCTCTAACTACTACAAAAAATGAGGCTGGTATAAAGTATGTTAAAACAGGAGTAAAAATTAATAGGCCAAAAATAAGTGCCAAAGCTAATAATACTCCTGCCACAGCTCCTAACATGGACACAAAGCCAACACCAATGAGGACTAAAATCGTTAAAATTAAAATAAATACAATAATAAAAATGATGGAAGCAATAGTTAGTCTTCCAATATTACTCCACACCCGTTTACCCACTTCCGACACAGTAATTGCTTCTCCAAATTGTTTTTCTTGATATATAATCATGTAATTATATACCACTCCACTCAATAAAATATTTGCCAACAAACCACAAAACATCATAACACCTATTGATAAAAAATAAGTACTATCAAACATGGCTAATGGATTACTAGGTTTTGAATACATCATATTCATCATAGACGTTTGCATATAAGCATAGCCTAATCCCATTAATAAAATAAAAGGGCCTACTATTAAGATAACACTTCCAAAAAAAGATTTGAAATTTTGCTTAATAAACTTTAAGGAATCGCCCAGTATTGAGCCAAAATCACGTTCTCTTCTGAATTCAATTTTTTGTTGTTGCATAATTTATTTTTTTTAATTTAAGAGGTAGCCATATAAAATACCATACTAAAAATGTTAACGAGCCTAAAATGATTATTAAACTCAGCCATAAAGGCATTTCAGTATAACGAGTAATAAAGCTTTCTAAAAAACCTGCACATATAAAAATTGGAATTAATCCAACAACTATTTTAATTCCATCCTTTGCACCACGTTTAAATGATTCTAATCTGCTATAAGAGTCTGGGAACATAAAACTATTCCCCAAAATAAATCCAGCGCATCCAGCAATGACAATCGCAGATATTTCAAGAGTGCCATGTATCCAAACTACTTTTAAAGCCTTACCTAAAACATTATACTGATAAAACATGGCGAAAAATGAGCCCAACATTATACAATTGTACATAATATAAAAACCAGTACCAACCGAAAAAATCATTCCCATGGCAAACATCATAAACGACACTCTTATGTTGTTTATGGTGATGTAAAAAAACATAAATCCTTGGGGCATTTCGCCATAAATCCCAATTGGATTACCATTTTTAATACGTTCAATAGTTTGATTTACATAATCATCTCCCATAATAATACGAACAAATGACTCGTCGTATAATTGAGAAACAACACCTAATAACGTGCCAATAATTCCTACAACAAATGAAATAAATAACAAGTTATGATACTTGCCAAACAAAGTTGGTATTTCTATTTTCCAAAATAAAAAAACGCGTTTACTACTTTCTTTTTTATTTCGGTAAACTAACTGATGAACTCTTGAAGTTAGAGAATTTAGATATTGTGTTGTTTTACTTGCTTCGTAATTACTTTTTGAATAAGAAAAGTCATCTGTTAATTCAATAAACATTTCGGCAACCTTTGCAGGATGTTCAGCTTCCTTTTTATCGAGAGAAGATTCATAGTTTTCCCACTTAGAAGCATTTTGTTTTAAGAATGTAATTTCTTTCACTGATTATTAATTACTCTCTAAATTTATAAAAAATGTAGAGAAATTAATTATATTTATGTGTTATATTATCAAAAGTATGATTTTTAATCGTCTATAGTTACAATGGAAACTATTAAAATTACCACCTCTCAGAATGTAGATTTAGAATATGAGGCAGCGGGTGTTGGATATAGAATTTTAGCAACATTATTAGATAGTGTGTTTATTGCTGTTTACATTGTTATTATTGTTTTGCTTTGTATGCAACTTGGGTTTAATTATTTTTATGAAAGCAATCAATACCTAGCATCAACTTTAATTATTATTTTAGGTTTACCTATTCTACTCTATCATTTTTTAAGCGAAACCTTTATGAATGGGCAAAGTTTAGGAAAAAAAGTAGTAAAAATAAAAGTGGTGAAAATCGACGGTACTCAACCTGGAATTGGTTCATTTATTCTTAGGTCTATTCTTCGTGTAATTGATATTCAACTTTTCAATGGATTAGTAGCTTTAATATCTGTGGCCGCATCAGAAAAAAGTCAGCGATTAGGTGATATGGCAGCTGGAACCACGGTTATTAAAATAGGCTCTAATGTATCTTTACGTAATACTATCCTTTATAAACAAGTTATAGATTATAAAATAGTATTTGAACAAGTAGCTCTTTTATCAGATAAAGATGTGGGAATTATTAAAGAAATTTTAGAACATAGTTTAGCAAATAATAAACCTCAAAACCTTAAGGCTTTAGCCCAAAAAGTAAAAACTAAAATGAATATTACAACTACCTTAACTGACGAACAATTTTTAAAAACTGTTTTATTAGATTATAGTCATTATCAATTTGAAAAATAATTTATTTTTTTGAATAAGCTTGATAAACAGCATCCAATTCTTCATACCAGGCATCGCCATATTTTCTAATCAAAGGTTCTTTTAAAAACTTATATACTGGAACATTTAACTGCTGACCGCATTCACATGCTGGTTTGCAAATATGCCACGAATGATAATTAACCGCATCATATTCTTTATACTCTTTAATTCTGATTGGATATAAATGACAAGAAATTGGCTTCTTCCAATCAATCTTTCCATCTAAATATGCTTGTTCAATAGCACATTTCGCAATGTTCTTCTCATCAAAAAATACAAAAGCACACTCTTCACCATCACTTACTAAAGTAGTTGTATAATCTCCATCACTATCTAATGTGTATGTTCCGTTTTTTTCAACAGCTGCAATACCTTTTTCATTCATATAGGGTTTAACTGTTGGGTAAACTTTATCTAAAATCTTCAATTCTTTTTTGTCCAAAGGAGCACCGCTATCTCCAGAAACACAACATTCTCCTTTGCATGCATTTAAATCACAAACAAATTTTTTATCAAAGATGTCTTCCGAAATTAAGGTATGGTTAATCGCTATCATTATGCAAAAGTACAATAAATAAAATGTGATAAAAAAGAATTGATTAATTGATTAGCCTTATATTTGAGTAGCAAAAAACTATGAAAAAAGTATTAGTTGTTTATTATACTCAAACCGGACAGGCCAAACAAGCTTTAGATGCTGTTTTAAAACCTTTTTCAGAAAATCAAAACTATCAATTAGATTATTTATTGATACAACCAAAAAAGAAATTCCCTTATCCTTGGAGTTACACTGAATTTTTTGATGCATTTCCAGAAACAGTTCATGGCATACCATGCGAATTAGAGCCTATTAATATTGATACAAACGCAAATTACGATTTAGTAGTAATTGCTTATCAACCATGGTTTTTAAGTATATGTGTGCCAATTAGCAGTTTTTTACAAACACCTGACGCGAAAAAACTATTAGCTAATAAACCCGTTGTTACCGTAATTAATTGTCGCAATATGTGGTTGGGAGCGCAGGAAAAAATGAAAAAACGCCTGTTAGATTTAAATGCCAACTTAGTTGGAAATATCACATTTGTGGATAGATCTTCTAATTTAATAAGCTTAGTTACCGTATTAGCTTTTGTTTTAAAAGGCACTAAAGAAAAATTTATGGGAATATTTCCAAAATATGGTGTTGCCGATAAAGATTTGAAACATGCTCCGGTTTTCGGAAAAATAATTTTGGATAATTTAGAAACTGGACAACTTCAAAATATCCAACCTCAATTAAATCAACAAGGCGCTTTAGATATTAGAGGAAACTTATTAATTATGGAAGGTAGAGCAAAGTTTTTATTCCCTATTTATGCCAATTACATTTCAAAAAAGGGCACACAAGGAAGTGAGCAACGTAAAACGAGGGTGCGTATTTTTGGTATTGTATTACCAACTGTTATTCTTATTGCATCTCCTATTATTACAATTATATCTCGTTTAGCACCAATACTTGCAAAAAAGAAATTTGATAAAGAAATTGCCTATTTTTCTCAAAATACGCTAAGAGAAAAATAACGGAACGTTTTTTGTTTTATACCATAAAAAATATCATTATGAAGAAGATTAGTTATTTATCAGTATTATTTTTAGGATTAGTTATAGCTTCTTGTGCAGATGACAAATCTGACGACCCATCATCTCCTGAGCCAACGACCGATGCTCGTGATAAATTTGTAGCCTATTGGAATGTAAATGAAAATAGTGCTCTCACTGGCCCAAATTCACATACAGTAAATATTGTAAAATCTACCACCAACTCCAGTGAAATTCAATTAAATAATTTTTCTGGACTTTCGGTTTCTGCAAGAGCATCTGTCAGTAATAATATCCTTACAATCCCCTATCAACAATTGGGTAGTGTTGGTTTTACACAAGGCACAGGAACTCTTACAAGTGCAACTTCAATCTCTATGAACTACACTACTACAATAGGTACCAGTAGAGATAGTAGCACTGCCGTATATACCAAACAATAATTCCATTTTTAAGTAAATACTTACCACTTACCAACTCAAACTAACCACATCTCAAATGGATGTGGTTTTTTATTTATACTCAATCTACTTTTACATCAGCAAACACATCTTAAGCGCTAAAGAGAAGTTTGAAAATAAAAAAAGTATAAACCCTGTCTGCCGACGAGGCAGGCTCTAAAAACAAGTGTTATGAATATCTTAGGAAATAATGCCAACAAGCTCAACGATGTAATTTTTGAAAACAGAAATAAAAACTACGGAGCTTATGCCATCAGAACAAGCTACAATGATTCTTTAAAAAAATCATTAATCTATTTAACTAGTATTGTTTCATTATTATTTGGTTCAGTGATTATTAATAATAAAATAAATAGCTCAACAAAAAACGAAGGGTTGTTGATTTTAGAAGATCCGAAAATTGAACCTTTAACTTATACAACTGAAGTTACTATTGAACCTCCAGTAATTGAACCAAAACAAAATAATGCAGCGGCAGCTCCTAAAGGAACAATTGGAACTGTGATAAATGATGATGCTGTAGTAACCAATTCAATAAATATTGATAATCCAATTAGTGGCGTTGGCTCCTCAACTGCTACTGGAGTTGACCCAAACAGCACAAATGAATCTACTGTTACCGTTACAAATTCTGTTGCTGTTACAACACCATCCGTTGATACTGGGCCAGTAATTGTAGCTGATGAGATGCCTGAGTTTGAAGGAGGTGTGGCTGGCTTAATGAGATTTGTTAGTCAAAATATTGTTTATCCTCCAGTAGCAAGAGAAATAGGAAAAGAAGGAACTGTGTATGTGTCTTTTGTAGTTAACGAAACTGGTAATGTTGAAAATGTGAAAGTAATGAAAGGGATTGGTTTTGGTTGTGATGAAGAGGTTGTGAGAGTAGTTGGAAAGATGCCTCGCTGGAAAAAAGTTGGAAAAAATGCAGGACATACTGTTAAAGTAAGATTTAATATTCCAGTTTCATTTAAATTAAAATAAATAGTTCTCAAAAACAAAAAGCCCCATCTATAGTTAGATGGGGCTTTTTGTTTTATAAATAACGATTAAGCTTCTGCTTTTTGTTTTTCAATAATTTTTTTAGCTGAATCTAACATTTTTTGAATCGCATCTTTGCTCAATGGCTCACCATCAGCAGGAACTACATCTTCAAAAACATAAGTATTGTTGCCAATTTTTTGAATAGAATAGAAATGGAATTCAGGTTTTGTGATTGCGCTTTCCCACATAATTGTTAAAGGCTCGTCAATTACAAATGATTTAAAGATATTTACATCATTTGATTTAATATCGCTTTTTCTTAATTCCATATCACCTGGATCTTCAGTAATTGATAAATGAAAGCCTTTTCCAACTTTTATTTCTAAAGCACCCCAGCTTTGTTCTATCACTTCTAATTTTGCCGCAGTAGTATCTGGAACAAAAATAGAAAATTGTTTTCCGAATTTGCTTAAATCTAAAGCAACCATTCCTGCAGGTGCTTCAACATTTTCTTGCGTTTCTTTACCGCCACAAGATGAAACGGCAATTGATAAAGCAATTACTGATAAAATTGTAAATAGTTTTTTCATAATTATAATGTTTATTGTTTGTTGTATTATGGTACAGCTAATTTAATAATTTGATTGTGTTTTTATAAACTTAGCAATTTCATAATATGTTTTTTGTTTGTTGAACAAATATAATGTAATCACGGATGTTACAAAAATAATAATGCCACTATTTTGTATAGTGGCATTAAACAAAAAACCCCGCTAATGCGGGGCTTTTATTACTTCTTCTTAGCTGCTGCTTTTTTTGGAGCTGCTTTCTTAGCTGCTTTCTTAGGAGCTGCTTTTTTAGCTGCTTTCTTAGGAGCTGCTTTTTTAACTGCTTTCTTAGCTGCTTTTTTTGGAGCTGCTTTTTTTACTGCTTTTTTTGCTGCTTTCTTAGGAGCTGCTTTTTTAGTTGTTGCCATGGTTTTTTGTTTTTAAGATTTTTGTTACTACGAAGTAAATAAAATTATTAACGCTAACTAATTTCCAAGCAGTTAATTTATTAACATAAAAATGTTGAAATTGTTAATACCGTTTTTCAATTCAGTTATCAAAATTAGCAATATGAAAAATATTTTTTTAAACCAAATCTCGAATAGCTTAAACATGTTGATTTTACTAGTGTTTCAAAAGGTGTGTGTTTAAATAAATATCAGAACGAGAATTATTCTTTCTAATAAATTGAATTTGTGAGCTAAAAAACGATTGTAAAAAAAGTTTGGTTATTTTTAAAAATAAATTGAAAAATATTTTATTTCACTATCCATTCGTTTTCAATTTCCCAACCTGGTAATAATTTTATGGGTGTAGTATTCATAAAAATAATCTCAGGTTGAATATTTAAAAAATAATTTCCCTCGTCGAAAAGCCCATTTTTATTGGCATCTTCAACGACTCTGATGAAATACTTTCCTGGTGGAAGATTATTATACTCCATTAATTTTTCGGAAGTAGAGGTTAACGAAAATTCAACTACACGCTCATTAATTAATTGTTCTTTGTCATTTAATAGCCTAACTAAGTAATTTTCTTTCTTCGGGAACATTAATTTCATTTTTAACAACGCATAATCATCCATTATGGTTGTTTTAAACTTATATACAGTAGAATCATTCGTTCTGTCTCCATTATCTGTAATTGCACCTCTTTTAATGGTTAACTCATAATTAGATTCTTGTTTGAAAGTCGCTTGAATTTTAAAAGAGCTTACGAATCCAGTATCTTTTACTAAAATGAAAGGCAAAGGATTAGAAGCTGAATCAAGTTTCTCAATCAACTCTATTCGTTCTGTATGAATGTTTTTTGACTCCACTGGCACATTCAACTCAAAAGATGGTAAATCAAAGAAAGCTAATACAGTTCCTAAGTTCGATTTCAAATCGTATTTAATAGACTTATTATTTGTTTGTTTGTTAAACGAGGCTTCTGATAAGATCTTTATATAAACAGTATCTACTTTTTGATTCTCATGATTAACATACACCTCAAGAGTATCAAATTTTTTATTGTAGTATAATGACAATGTATCTTTAAGAACATTTAATTTATATTGTAATAATCCTTTAGCTGCAACAGTTTTTATATCCGTTTGTGGTTTATTATATATAATGTATGTCTTACCATATTCTACAGAGTAGCTTTTTTTAATAAAACTTTTTGATGGCTTCTCCTTAAATAAGTTTAAAGTGATACTAGAAGAATCTCCAGGATGAACTAACTCTTTTGTAAAAGCAAGTTGTTCTTCTGAGCCATCATACAATAAATTCTTATTTTGATCTTTAATAGCCACAATCTTAAATGGCGTATTAGGAAGATAATTAAAGTAAAATACGCCTTCCAAATTTGTTTTAGATATATAAAGCGGCTTTTCTTTATACACTACACTATCTCTAGAGTCTTTAGAATATAACCCAACTAAAATTTGAGATTCAGGTTTTTTATCTAGAGAGTTGAAAATTTTACCCTGTAACTTTAAACTGTCGATAGTGGAGCCTGTACTAAATATATATTCGAAGTTTTGTAAAACATTAGATTCATTTAAATCAGAAATAGCATTACCAAAAGCTAGTTTATAGGTTGTATTTGGTAATAGAGTTTCATTAAAGGTGATTTTGAGTTTTTTTCCTTGTGTTTGAATTTCTGGAATTTCTTTAACCTGAGGTGTAATAATAAACTGATTAGCAATATCTTTTAAGGTAATATATTCGTCAAATAGTATTTCAATCGTTTTTGTATTGAAATTTAAAGAAGCATTCTCTGGATTATAAGACAATACTTTGGGCGCAGTGATGTCTTTTTTACCTCCGCTTAATGGAGTAATTTGGGCACAACGAGTAACCAAAAAGATAATACATATATATATAAGTAACTTTTGCAATTTTTATACAAAGAAAGTGATTTTTTGGAAATGACTCTACATATATATAATATGTAACATTTTTTGGATATCCTTACTGACGAATTGACGTTAAAAACTTTTTGGCATTCATTTGGCTTTACCCAATCCAACAAGTATATTTGTTTAACAACTTAAAACCTCAGATTATGTTTGATCAAAATGAATTTAAAAAATACGCCACAAAACATGTTGGCATCAGTAGCTTAACTTACGATAGTTATGTGTCAGCTATTACTCCAGGAATTAGAAACTTAACTCCAAATATTATTGAAGAAAGACAATTAAACGTTTCGGTATTAGATGTATTTTCTCGTTTAATGATGGATCGTATTATCTTTTTAGGTACTGGAATTAACGACCAAGTAGCAAACATTGTTCAAGCTCAATTATTATTCTTAGAGTCGGTTGATTCTAAAAAAGACATTCAAATTTACTTAAACTCACCAGGCGGTTCTGTTTATGCAGGTTTAGGAATTTATGATACCATGCAAATTATTAAACCAGATGTAGCAACTATTTGTACAGGTATGGCTGCAAGTATGGGTGCTGTATTACAATGTGCAGGTGCTAAAGGAAAACGTACGGCATTAAAACATGCTCGTATTATGATTCACCAACCATTAGGTGGAGCAGAAGGACAAGCGTCTGATATCGAAATTACAGCTCGCGAGATTCAAAAATTAAAGAAAGAGTTATACGAAATCATCGCGTTACACAGTGGACAAACTTATGAGAAAGTTTGGGCGGATAGTGATCGTGATTACTGGATGATTGCTCAAGAAGCAAAAGATTACGGTATGATTGACGAAGTTTTAATTAAAAAATAAACTAAATGTTATAAGAAAAGCCCTGATAAGTTTATCAGGGCTTTTTATTTTTCAAAACTAAAGGTTTCGTATACCTCCCATCTATCATTCAAATGCTTTAGTAAACAAATATCTTTACAAGTGAACGTTGCTTCAAATGTTTTGTCTTTGTATTCTTCCCACATTTTATAAAACATAGGTTTCTTTAAATCTCTAAAAGCAATAGTTACATGAGGATGAAACCCTCGCATATCATCTGATTGATTAAATAATTGAAGATGCTGTTTGGCATATTTCACCAATTGCTGCTGCATCTGGCATAAAAAATCATTTTTTTGCACATTAACAAATATAACTCTAGGTTCAAAACAAGAAAAGCCAGATAATGTAATTTGAAACTCTTTTTCAAAAGAGAAATCTTGAAGAGAGCTAATTAACTTTTCCTCTTTATCTTCTTCCCAACTAAAAGGCATATGCAAGGTAATATGCCCTGGTGAACGCAAAGCGCCTTTTGTTCCATATACTTCAAAAATGTTTTTCTTAAGCTCTTGAATTTGACTTAATAACGGCTCAGGAGGAACAACGGCTATAAAATATTTTTGTAGCAATGTTATATTTTTACTCCAATTACTAAAACATCATCCACCTGTTCTTGCTTACCTTTCCAAGCATTAAAACTTTTATCCAAGGCATTATACTGCTCGTCCATTGATAAATGGGAATTTTCTATTAGCACATCTTTTAGTTTGTTGTACTTAAACTTTTTACCTTTTGGTCCACCAAACTGATCGGCATAACCATCCGTATATATATAAATACAATCATCTTTTTGCAGTTGAATGGTATGATTGGTGAAAGTATCCGCAATTCCATCTTGATTACTGCCAATAGGAGATTTGTCAGATTTTATTTCTAATAAATCATTCCCATAAAATGTTTCTCTTTCGTTTGTAACTTGATACGTATTAGCAATGTTTTTTCTTATCAATACTAGCGGGTTAAAAGCTCCTGCATATTGCAATGTCAATGTTTTATAATTGATATTACATAGAGCTAAATCCATTCCGTCTTTCACAGCTCCGGGGTCATACGATTGACGAAGAGTATCGTTTACTGCAATGTCTAAAAATTGCAACAAATCCGAAGGCTTTGTTAATTGTTTATCTTGAACTGCTTGACTTAATGATTTTAATCCAATTACACTCATCATCGCTCCTGGCACCCCATGTCCAGTACAATCAACTGCCGAAAACAAAACCTCATCTCCAATGCTATCAATCCAATAAAAGTCTCCACTCACAATATCTTTTGGTTTATAATAAACCATGCTTTTTGGCAATAAAGATTTCACTCTTTGTTGAGTGGGGATAATTGATAACTGTATTCTTAAGGCATAACGAATACTATCTGTAATTTCTTGTTCCTTATGTTTTAATGCAGCCGTTCTTTCTTCTACAATTCGTTCTAGTTCAATTTTAGATTTTTTTAATCTCTTATCTCTTAGCTTAAATAAAATAAATGCTACTAAAGCCAAAAATATAATTACCTGAGTTGGACCCAACTCATATGTAACATTAATATCTAAAAGAAAAAGGCTTATCATCTCATTAAAAACTTAAAAAAAGCAAACAAACAATTTACTTTTATATTTGTATATAAAAATAGTCAAATTTAGTTAATCACAAAATAGTAATTCAATTGTATGGCAGAAGACCTTCAAATTAGTGGAAACACAAAAGAAGAAATATATCAATCTATTGTTCCTCAAATAAAAGCTTTAGTTGAAGGAGAATCAGACATAACAGCTAATATGGCAAATGTTTGTGCAGCTTTAAAATTTGGATTAAATTTTTTCTGGGTTGGATTTTATCTGATAAAAAACAATCAACTGGTTTTAGGGCCTTTTCAAGGACCGGTAGCTTGTACAAGAATAAATTTAGGGAAAGGAGTTTGTGGTACCTCTTGGCAAAACAATGAAGTAATTATTGTAGATGATGTTGATGCTTTTCCTGGACATATTGCTTGTAGTTCACTATCAAAATCAGAAATCGTATTGCCTATATACAATTCCAATAAAGACATGATTGGAGTTTTAGATGTTGATAGCGATACCTATAAAACATTTGACAAAATTGATGAGCAATATCTAACTCAAATTTTACAAATTCTAAAATTTTAATCTTTCAAACATTTTAGAATTACAGACTTGTATTATTGTACAATTTTAGTAATCTTTGGTAGTAAATAAATTCAGAAAATTAAATTATGATGGAGATAACACGTGTATTTGATATTTTAGAACTATATAAAACACAATATAAAAAAGATGATGTTTTATCAGGAAAAGAAAACAAACAGTGGAAAAAATACAGTAGTGAAGATTTAATCAATACCGTTAATAATACAAGCTATGGTTTATTAGCTCTTGGTTTAACGGAAAAAGATAAAGTAGCTATTATCTCAAACAATCGCCCTGAATGGAATTTTTGTGACTATGGTTGTCAACAAGCAAACATTGTTACTGTTCCAATTTTTCCAACTATAAGTAATACTGATTTACAATTTATTTTAAATCATGCCGAAGTAAAAGCCGTTTTTATTTCCGATAAATCAATTTATGCTAAGTTAATAGCTATTGAAAAAGAAATTCCTAACGTAAAACATATTATTAGCTTTAATCCTATAGATGGTATTATGCCCTTCTCTGATTTTATTGAATTAGGAAAAAAGCACGCTAATTCAGAAAAATTAGAAGCTATAAAAAAATCCATCTTACCAAGTCATCTATTAACCATATTATATACCTCAGGCACTACTGGTACTCCAAAAGGAGTAATGATTACGCATCATAACTTAGTTTCTAATGTAACAGCTTGCCAAGGTTTTGCTCCATTTAGCAGTACGTGGAGAGCCTTAAGCTTTTTGCCACTCAATCACGTTTATGAAAGAATGGTAAGTACTTTATATTTATATAAAGGCATTTCTATTTACTATGCAGAGGGGTTGGAAACCATTGGCGATAATTTGAAAGAAATTAAACCACAAATATTTGTTTCAGTTCCTCGATTAATTGAACGTGTGTACGAAAAAATTACTGCTACTGGCGAAAAGTTAACGGGCGCTAAACGTAAAATTTTTGATTGGAGTATGCGCATAGCAAATACCTATGAACTAAATAATAAAAATAGTTTATGGTATAAAATACAACATAAAATTGCCGACAAATTAGTGTTTAGCAAATGGCGCGAGGCTGTTGGTGGAAACTTAGTTTGCATCGCTTCTGGTGGGGCAGCATTAAATCCAAAACTAGAGCGCATTTTTTTATGTGCAAATATTGTTTGCTTACAAGGTTACGGATTAACGGAAACCTGTGTAGTTGTTAGCGTAAATCGCTATGGAGAAGATAATATTAGAATTGGAACCTGCGGGCCAGTTATTGATGGTGTTTCTGTGAAAATTGCTGAAGAAGATGGAGAAATTTTAGTAAAAGGACCAAACTTAATGCTTGGGTATTACAAAAATCCAGAAGCAACTGCCGAAGTCATGGATAGTGAAGGCTGGTTTCACACAGGGGATGTAGGAACATTTATTGAGGGCCGCTTTTTAAAAATAACTGATAGAAAAAAAGAGATTTTTAAAACAAGTTCGGGCAAATACATTGCACCTTTAATGATTGAAAATAAAATTAAAGAATGTCGATTTGTTGAACAAAGTATGGTAGTTGGTGAAAATCAAAAATTTGCTTCAGCTATTATTGTTCCTTCTTTCGTTAACTTTAAAGAGTATTGTAAGGACCATCACATTACCTGGACTACAAACGAAGAAATGAGTGCCCACGAAGAGTTAAAAAAATTAATCAATGAGCACGTTAAAGTGATGAATAAAACATTAGCCCCTTACGAACAATTAAAGCGTGTTGCCATTTTAAGCAAAGAATGGAGTATTGAAGGGGGCGAATTAACTCCGAAAATGAGTTTGAAACGAAAAGTTATTAAAGAAAAAAACATTGATGCAATCAATAAAATTTTTGCTATAGAGGACTAATAAAATGCCTCAAACTCATCCTATTTCTGATAAACTTATTGCTTGGTACAAAAAACACAAGCGCGATTTGCCTTGGCGTAATATTAGCGACCCATACAAAATTTGGCTGTCTGAAATTATACTTCAACAAACACAAGTCGTTCAAGGATTAAACTATTACATCAAGTTTACGGAAACCTTTCCAACAATTATTGATTTGGCTAATGCTCCAGAAGACAAAGTCATGCGTTTATGGCAAGGACTTGGTTATTACTCTAGAGCAAGAAATTTACATGCCGCTGCAAAAGCAGTTAAAATTAATCATAATGGTCAATTTCCAAATACTTACGAATCTATTAAAGAATTAAAAGGCGTGGGCGATTATACAGCGGCAGCCGTTGCTTCCTTTGCTTTTAATTTACCTCATGCTGTAGTAGACGGAAATGTTTACCGAGTTTTATCTCGTTTATTTAACACTAGCACTCCTATTAATTCTACTCAGGGTAAAAAAGAATTTCAGTTATTAGCTGATGAACTTTTAAATCATAAACAACCTGCTCTTCACAATAGTGCAATAATGGAGTTTGGAGCTTTATGGTGTAAACCACAAAACCCAAAATGCGAAGAATGCCCTTTACAAGAATATTGTTTAGCATACGAAAAAAACACGATTAACTTGTTGCCCGTAAAAGACAAAAAAATAAAAATAAAAACCCGATACTTACATTATTTTATTTTTAATTATAAGGACAATGTTTATGTACAAAAACGAACGGGAAAAGATATTTGGCAAAATTTATATGAGTTCTATCTCATAGAAACAAAAGAGGTCACAGACCCTGAATTAATTTTAAAAAATAAAAATTTAAAAAAATTGGTTAAAGATATAAACGTAATTTCTATTACAACCGAGAAAAAACACATTTTATCTCACCAGCATTTATACGCAATTTTTTACGAGTTAAAAATTAAAAAACCCATAAATTTTGAAAACCTAAGGCAAATAAAGCGCGATAAGCTTTCATCAATTGGATTTCCTCAACTTATTATAAAATACATTAAAAACAAATAATACAAAATAAACAAAACCAAGAAATAAACGTTTCTAAAATAAAAACCAAAAAACAAACTCACAATCATGAAAAAAAAATTATTCCTTTCATCTTTTTTAGTTATTACAATCGCATTCGCTGTAAATCTTAATTTTACAAATGCAAGTGCATCTTCACCTCCTAATACAACTACAGGCGCTCCAGCTGATGGTGGTGGAGCAACTTGCACAAGTTGTCATGCTGGAACAGCAACCCAAACCACAGGTATTATTTCATCAGATATCCCAGGAACTGGTTTTGTTGGCGGAACGACTTATAATTTTACAGTTTCGATGTCTGGGGCATCGGCATATGGCTTTGAGATGACCCCTCAAACTCCAACATCAAATGTTGGCTTGGGAACTTGGATTGCAGGAACAGGGTCAAGTGTTTCAGGAAAATACATTAAACAATCTGCTAAAAAAACTGGCGCTAATGCCACTTGGACTTTCCAATGGACCGCCCCATCTACAGCAACAACTGTTACTTTTTATGGTGCCTTTAATTATGCAAATAATAATTTTAACACTTCTGGAGATGTTATTAAAACCTCATCTGTTACCTATTTAGCTAATACTTCTAGTGTATCAGAAAACAACAATATTGTTTCAGTTTCAGTTTTCCCTAATCCTACAACAGACGATTTATATATTGCATCAAACATGTCATTTTCTGATGGTTTTATATATGGTCTTGATGGAAAATTAGTCAAAACAATTTCGGAACAGGAATTAGACTCCAAAATAATCTCTGTATCTGAATTACCTTCTGGCATATACTATCTTCATATTTCTTCAGAAAGTAATAAAACATATTATTCTAAATTCATCAAGAAATAAATTATTATTTTTTAATAAGTGCCTAGTTCTTAGTATTTTTACTAAAACTTGGCACTTTTTTAGTTGTATAGAATTTATAAATTAAACCATTATGAAGTTATTTTTGATTTTTGCATTCATGCTTAGCATAAGCTTTGTATCCTGCACAAAAGATATTGGACCTAATCCAGATTTGATAGTAAAAACTTCAAATGCTTGTGATACAATAACCTTTACTAAACACATTTTGCCAATTTTTAATAGCGAATGCGTTACTTGTCATTCAGCTGGAGGTCAATCTCCTGAATTATCTAATTATACCTTAATAAAAACTCAAGTTGACGGTGGAAGAATCAAAGCCAGAGTAATTGACGGTCCTTCATTTATGCCTGCCTCTGGTCGTTTGGCCGACAATCAAATCAATTTAATCAAATGCTGGTTAGACGCTGGTGCCCCTAATAATTAATTTTAATATAAACCATTATGAAAAAAATAGTATTTACAATCGTATTCTTGGCAGGGCTAACAATTAGCATTCAGGCACAAATTTTTAAAGGCAAGGCAGATGCTTCAAGTATTTCATTTTACTCTAAATCACCATTAGAAGATATTGATGCGACAAGCAAAAAAGTAACCGTTGTTATAAAAACAACCACTAACGACATTCAATTTGCTGTTCCAATGATTAGTTTCAAATTTCCAAAAGCATTAATGGAAGAGCATTTCAACGAAAACTATATTGAGTCTACAAAATTCCCTACATGTATCTTTAAAGGAAAGATTATTGAACAAATAGATTTCAGCAAAGATGGTGAAAATAAAGTAACTGTTAAGGGCACCTTAGATCTGCATGGCGTGACAAAAGAAATAGAGGTTACAGGAACTATTACAGTTAAAGGACAAGAATTGATAGTTGCATCTACATTCAAGATTAAAATTGCAGATTATAATATTAAAGTGCCTTCTTTATACGTTCAAAATATCGCCGAGATTGTTGACGTAAAAGTAAATGCAACACTTGAACCATTTGTAAAAAAATAACATATAATCTTACTACTAAAGCCGTTGATTTTTAACTACCTTTAGTACTTTAAATCAAAACATATGATTAAAAAAATAATTATTTGCCTTGCTAGTTTATTATCTTTTAACTCCTTTTCTCAGGATGATTTATTAGATTTAGTAAAAGAAGATCCAAAAAATGAGCCAGCTAAAAAAGTATATGCAACTTTTAAAACAACTAAAATTGTAAATGCTCAAAATATAGAAACTGTAAAAAAGCGTAATATAGACTTTAGAGTTACTCACCGTTTTGGCAACATATATAATAGTAGCAGCCCCAATGCATTAAACGAAGCAGCTCATAGTGCTTTTGGCTTAGATAACTCAACTGATATCAGAACCTCATTTGATTATGGTATTACAGATGAACTTACTATTGGAATAGGACGAAGCAAGTATAGAGAAATGAATGATGCTACAATCAAATGGCGTTTTTTAACTCAAAGAGAAGACAATAAAATACCTGTATCTGTTTGTTTTTATGGTAATTTAGGCTACACATCTATGACTACAGATAATTTGTATGCTGGCACTATTCGTCCTAAAACAAACGAAGCGCACCGTGTTCAGTATGCAAGTCAATTATTAATTGCACGTAAATTTAATTCTTGGTTGTCTTTACAAATTATGCCAACTTATATTCACCGAAACTTCATTAAACAGCAACTTAATACAAACAACGGAAAAGAAGATCAAAACGCATTACTATCTCTTGGAATTGGCGGAAGATTAAAAATGTCGAAACGCATGGCCTTGGTAGTTGATTATTTTTATAATTTTTCAGAATACCAAACAAACAATCCTAACGCCTACTACAACCCGTTAGGAGTTGGCCTTGAAATAGAAACAGGAGGTCACGTGTTTCATATTAATTACACTAATGGCGCAGCTATTTTAGAGAGTAGTTTGTTAACATCAACACAAGACACTTGGACTAAAGGTCAAATTAAACTTGGATTTAATATTTCAAGATGGTTTGCATTATAAAATAAATTTGTGAGTAAAAAAGATTCGGCATTAGTTAATAAAAGTGATTTAGTTTCAACTAAAGATACTCATGCTGTTCTTCAAAATACTGAATCTATTTTTTCTGGACACTTATTAATAAAAACTCACGACACTCCAATATTTAATGCTAGTAACCCAACGTATTGGCCTGGCATAGTTTTATTTATTATTTTTTCTATTTATGTTTTAATAAGAATATCAGAACCAAAAAAAATAATTAAAGTTTTTACTTCCGTTTTTAGCCTCCAAGAAGCCAAGCAATTATTTAGAGAAGAGTTTAAATTAACAAAACGCGTTTCAATTTTACTTGGAATTAGCTTTATTTTAGTGATGGCCTTTTTTGTTCAAATTATAAACGAATACTTTGGATTGATATTAAACAACTATTCGCAATTAAAGCAATTTATCTTTTTTATAGCAGTTATTGGTTTAATGTATTTAATTAAATTTCTATCAAACTATCTATTAGCCTTTATAACATCAAATGAAGAATTAGGTAAAGAATATTTATTTAATGTATATGTCTTTTCTCAAACTATTGGGATCGTATTGTTTCCCATGGTTATTTGCTTACAATTTACAAAGTATCCTATAGAGTGGTTTTTATACCCCGCATTAATCATTTGTAGCGGTTTTTACGCCTTAAGAATGTTTCGGGGCTTTGTTATATCCTCATCTGAACAAAACATAGGAATTTTGTATATTTTTTTGTACCTTTGTGCCTTGGAAATTTTACCTCTACTGGTATTGATAAAATTTTTGTTAGTTAATTTTTAAGCGTTGATTTTTAATATGGCTATAAAGAAAAAAAAATCTATTAAAACACCATCTACTAAAACAAATAGTAAGGTAAAAAAAGCTACTGCTAAAAAAGCAGTTAAAAAAGTAACTAAAAAAGCAACTCCCAAAAAACCAATCAAAAAAATTGTAGCCAAAAAAAAGGTTGTTAAAAAGAGTGCTTCCCTGCCTACCAATAAAACAGGTAAAAAAAATACTAAAAAGGTTATTGCTAAAAAAGCAGTAGCAAAAAAATCACGCCCAAGCGTGACTAAAAAAGCAGTAAAAAAAGCTGTTGTTAAAAAGACTGTTGCAGTTAAAAAAACGATTACGCCAGCAAAACCAAAAGTAGAAGCTAAAGTAAAAACTACTGTAGCCTCTTCTCCAAAAGCAGAAGTTGTTGCTAGCGCTGAGAAATTCGTGAAAATTGGCGTTAAAACCAAAAAGCAATTAGTTCCAGTTACACCTCAACCTGTTATTGAAGTTTCTAATTACCCTAAAAATAAAATAAAAACGATTTTAATTTCTCAACCAAAACCTGAGAATGACAAAAATCCATATTACGATTTATCTAAAAAATATAACTTAATAGAAACTTTCCGTCAATTCATTAAAATTGAAGGGTTGCCTGTTAAGGATTTTAGAACACAGCGTATAGATATTTTAGAACATAAAGCTGTTATTTTAACGAGTAGAATGGCCGTTGATCATTATTTTAGAATGTGTAACGAAATGCGTGTTACTGTTCCTGAATCTATGAAGTACTTCTGTATTAACGAAGCAACAGCATATTACCTTCAAAAATATATCCAATACCGTAAACGTAAAATATTTTTTGGTCATCAAACCATTCAAGATCTAGTTGACGTTATTAGAAAAAATAGAGAAGAAAAATTTTTATTACCAGCAGCTGACGTTCAAAAAGAACAAATATGTGAGTTCTTAGACGCTATCGATATTAAGTATACTAAAGCGGTTATGTACCGCACTGTAAGTGCTGATTTATCTGACATCAAGAATTTAAATGATTATGATTGTTTGGTATTCTTTACACCAGCAGGAATTAATTCTTTAAAACATAACTTTCCAAACTTTAAACAAGGCAATACTCGTATTGCTTGTTTTGGAGCTGCAACAGCTAATACATTAAAAAAACATGGTTATCGTTTAGATATTTATGCTCCTAATCCAAAAAACCCAAGTATGTCGGGAGCTTTGGATGAATATATTAAAGAAGCGAATAAGCGTTAGACTTTATTTTATTTCTGTTTGTTTGATTTAACCACATAGAAACATAGAAAAGCAAAATGTATTATTGCAGTCAGAGATAGAAATAAATATTTACACAGAGTTTTCTACGAGAAAAGCGACGCTTCTTTGTCAGTCTTTCATTTATTAAAACCTATGTTTCTATGTGGTTAAAAAATACCTTATTTTTAACTCCGTAATAGATAACAACCCTCATGGATTTTACATTTACTAAAATAGAACGTTTGTGTAGCAAAAAAGCTATCGACGATTTATTTGCCAATGGTAAATCCAAAACTCAATTTCCATTTAAATTAATTTACAAAGTCTCAGAATTCGAAAGTCCTTTCCCTGCAAGAGCGATGTTTGTTGTCCCAAAAAAGAAGCACAAACGCGCCAACAAACGAAATGACATTAAACGCCGTATGCGCGAGGTATATCGTTTAAACAAACACCCGCTTTATGAATCGTTGAAAACTCAAAAAATAGACTTGATGTTTATTTGTTTGAGTAATGAGGAATTAGAATATCCAGTGATTGAAAAAAGTATGCTTCAGTTAATGGAGACCCTAACAAGGATAAATTTCTCTGAAACAAAAAAAGAGTAATTTTATTTCTTAATCTCTTCCAAACTTTTCATCACCTTTTCTTTTAGCTCTTCTTTAAATAAAACTAATTTATCAAAAATAGCTTTGTCTTGGCAACCTAAAATTTGTGCCGCTAAAATTCCTGCATTTTGTGCTGCATTCACCGCTACGGTAGCAACAGGTACTCCATTTGGCATTTGAACAATAGATAATAAAGAATCCCAACCATCAATAGAGTTACTCGATTTTACAGGAACGCCAATAACTGGTAAAGCTGTTAAAGAAGCTACCATTCCTGGTAAATGAGCTGCTCCACCCGCTCCTGCAATAATAACTTTTAACCCTCTGTCATGAGCCGATTTAGCATAATCAAACATACGCTCTGGTGTGCGATGTGCCGATACAATTGTTATTTCGTAAGGAATGTCTAATTTTTTTAAAAAATCTGCTGCATCATTCATGATTTTTAAATCACTGCTGCTTCCCATTATAATACCTACCATGTTGTTATTATTTTAAATTTTATCATTGTACTTTGTCTTCGACTCCGCTCAGACTGACAGTACAATGATTAACTAACTATCTTAATTAAATCTTTTACTGTAATCGCTTTCTTTTTTGCTAAACTTAAATCGTCATCTATCACTGTTACATGTCCCATTTTACGGAAAGGCTTAGTGGTTGTTTTTCCATACAAATGCACATACACGCCTTTGTATTTAATAGCATCCGTTAACCCTTCATATTTTGCTGGACCTTCATGATTTTTTTCACCTAACAAATTAATCATCACCGCTGGTTTAATAATACTTGTATCTCCAAGTGGTAAATTTAAAATAGCGCGTAAATGTTGCTCAAATTGTGAAGTGATATTTCCTTCAATAGTTTGGTGTCCGCTATTATGTGGCCTAGGTGCTACTTCATTCACTAATACTTTACCGTCTTTAGTCACAAATAGTTCAACTGCAAGTATTCCAACAATATTTAATTTCTCTGCAATTTTAATCGCAATTTCAGTGGCTTGTTTATCAATACTTTTTTTAATGTTTGCAGGTGAAAATAAAAACTCAACCAAATTAGCTTCAGGATTAAATTCGCATTCCACAGCAGGGAAACATTTCGATTCTCCACTTTCGTTACGCGCAACAATTACCGAAATTTCCTTATCAAAATCTACTAAGCGCTCCAACACACTTGGAACTTCAAAGGCATGTTCTATTTTATTTGGATGCCCTAATTTAACGACGCCTTTCCCGTCATAGCCACCAGTGCGCATTTTTTGAAAAAAAGGGAAGAAATCTTTATACTTTTCAATTTGAGACTTATTTTCTACAAGAAAAAAATCAGGGCTTGGGATATCATTACGCTGATAAAACATTTTTTGTAACCCTTTATCCTTGATGATTTCAATCACTTCAGGTTGAGGATATACTTTTTTACCTAGCTTTTGTAAATCTTTTAATGCTTCAACGTTTACATTTTCAATTTCAATAGTAATAATATCTTTATCCTTACCAAATTTGTAAACGGTATCATAATCTGTTAAACTTCCTTTGGTAAATTCATTAGCAATAGCTTTGCAAGGAGCATTTGCATCAGGATCTAAACAACAGATGTATAAATTATAATTAATGGCGCTTTGAATCATCATTCGGCCAAGTTGTCCTCCGCCTAATACGCCTATTTTGATTTTATCGGGTTGAAAATAAGTCACGATTTAAAGGTAAATATTTTTTTAGGATTGTGGGCTTGTAATTTTTTAAAAATGTATCCCAATAAAGTTGAATGTCAGTTCGAGCGTAGTCGAGAACATTACGAAGTTTAAATACAGAACGGTTCTCGACTACGCTCGAACTGACAATACTTACGCACGACATGAAATAAAAAAACCGCTCGAAGCGGTTTCTTTTATTTATTTTGCTGCTTTTTTTGCTGCCTTTTTTGGAGCTGCTTTTTTTGCTGCTGCTCCTGCTGCAATTTGCTCTGCAGTAACTGCTTTAGTTTTTTTACGTGGACGAAGGTTACCAAATGAACCTACTTGAATTTTTCCACGTCTTGATCTTTGATCGCCTTTTCCCATGATAAATGTGTTTTTAAATTAATGTCCTCAAAAATAGCTTAATTAATGATATTTTCAAACATAAAATTAAACTATTACCTATTTAAGTCTTAAAATCGCTTATTAGGATTAAATGGCTTTGTTGGTTTTTCAATGGTGGTTAAAATTGAGGTTATTTTTTGTTTATCAGCTAGCAGTTTTTTTGCCTCAGCTACATCTAAATCATACTTCAGAGCCGTTCCTATCCTTCCTTTTTGAAACTCAAAACGTGCTGCCATTTCTTCTTCAATAAATTGTTTGATTTCTGGTTTAAAACGCACTAAATCATCTTTTTTATTAGAAGCCATTTTATTTAATAATGCTTCGTATTCTGCTTTGATACTTTCGTAATATTTTTCATTAGTGGCGTCTAATTTTAAATCTTCTAAAGCAAAATCACTTTGAGTTTTATAATTATAATCCTTGTCTTTTAAATAAGAAATAAAGTCATTGTAATCTGCATCTGATAAAGATACATTAGCGGCAGTTGTTTGATATTGAGGATTCTTTATTAAATATTGATTTACAAAAGTAAATACATGATTTTTGTTTAATAAGGTTGCCAAAATATTACTGTATTTAATAGGTTCTGTTTTTACATCTGGCAAAACTCCAGCGCCATCATAAATAATACGGCCATTTTTTGTTTTAAATGCAGTGATTAATGAATCAGGCACTTTTTCAACTCTTCCTTCTTCGTCCTTGTGCGTGTAATCTAATGCTTGAATACAACGACCGCTTGGAATATAGTATTTAGCTACAGTTACTTTTAGTTTAGTATTATATGTTAAATCTCTTGTTTGTTGAACCAGTCCTTTACCATATGAACGTTGCCCTAAAACTACAGCTCTATCTAAATCTTGTAAAGCACCCGAAACAATTTCGGAAGCTGAAGCAGAATTATTATCTACCAATACCACTAACGGAATTTGAGTATCTACAGGAGAATACAGAGAAAAATATTGTTTGTTCCATTCTTTCACTTTGCCTTTAGTGGAAACTACTTCATTGTTTTTATCAATAAATAAGTTGACGATATTCACCGCCTCGTGCAATAATCCCCCAGGATTTCCTCTCAAATCAAGAATCAAAGATTTACAGTTTTTTTCTTTTAATTTTAACAAGGCCTCTTTTACTTCGCCCGAACAGTTATCAGTAAAGCTGGTTAATTTAATATACCCTACCTCAGCATTTAACATGCTATAATACGGAACAGCTTTCACTTTAATTTCTTCACGTTTTAAATTAACTTCTGTTGGAGTTGTTTGTCCTAAATGAATAATTTTTAATTTAATTGGAGTTCCTGCTTGTCCCTTAAGCATGGTTGTAATATCTTCTGTTTTTTTACCAACTACATTCACTCCGTTTACTTCTACAATTTCATCGCCAGCTCTGAGTCCTGCTCGGTATGCAGCAAATCCTTCGTAAGGCTCTGTGATTGTAATTTTCTTATTAACATCCTGAATTAATGCGCCAATCCCTCCATATTCGCCAGTAGTCATCATTCGATAATCTTCAATATCGTTTTCGGCAATATAGTTTGTATAAGGGTCTAAAGATGCTAACATGGCTTCAATACCTGTTTTCATTAATTGCCCTGGCTTTGTTTCATCCACATAAGCAATATTTAATTCACGGTATAGTGTGTTAAATACATCTAGATTTTTAGATATTTCGAAATAGTCTTGAGAGAAGTTGAATGCAAAAAAAGATGCAATACTCAAACAAATAATGACAATATATTTTTTCATTTAATAATTAGGTGTGATTACTGGTACATAAAAATACTGTAAAAATTGCATCAAAATAAGTCATTTATATATTTTTATAAAACAATAGTACAAGTGGCTTGTTAAGTAAATTAGTGGTTTTACTAATTAAAGAAGTAGTTTCACACATCAGCTCTATAAATGGCACTATTTTTCTGTAATTTAGTATTGAATCCCCGAGTTAACACATGTATAACCATTAAAATTTAAACAATGGCAACGCAACAACTCACCATTCCGATGTTTCCCCTTAACATGGTATTATTACCTGGCGAAACAAAAACGCTCCATATTTTTGAGGAACGTTATAAGCAATTAGTAACTGATTGCTTATTAAATGATGCGCATTTCGGAATTCCTTTTATCAACCAAAAATCAATGTGTAATTATGGTATAGAAGTGAAAATTAGTAACGTGATAAAAAAATACGAAAACGGCGAAATGGATATTGCTATTGAAGGTATTCGTGCGTTTAAACTCATAGAATTTTCTCAAGTGCTTCCACCAAAATTATATGGCGCTGGTGTTATACAATATGAAGAAGATATTTTTGAAAAACCGTCTCATTTTCTTCAAGAAATAACCAAAGAATATATGTGGATTTCGCAGCAACAAATTATACCTATTGACGCCTTTGATCATTCTAATGTTTATGGAATTGCAAGATTACTAGATTTATCTCCTATCGAAAAATATGAATTACTTAGCGCTGAAGATGTGAAAGCAAAAGAAGAATTTTTAAAACCTAAAATCAAATTATTTATTCATTTAGTAAAAACAGAAAACGATTTAAAATCAAAGTTTGTACTAAACTAAACCTCTTTGATTACTTTTTGTTAATCTTAATACAAGTGGGACTGGCTTAAGATGAATGAAAAGTAATAAAAACAAAAAATCCTCTCTCGAAACCGAAAGAGGATTTTTTGTTGAATAGAATTTAAATTATTTTTTTCCTTGTGTAGGATTTTCAGATGCAACTGCACGTGTTGTAGCAACAGAAACAACAGATACATTTTTAGCATTTAATAAAGTAGCTCCTTCAACTTTAATATCACCTACAGCGATAGAATCACCGATATCTAACTTAGTAATATCAATTTCGATAGAATCTGGTAATGTAGCAGCAATACCACGTGCTTTTAATTTACGTACTTTTAAAACTAATTTACCACCTTTTTTAACTCCTTCAGATTGACCAACGATAACCACTGGAATGTTCGCAGTTACTGGTTTTCCGTCAACGATTTCTAAGAAATCAGCGTGAATTAATTTATCATTGATTTTATGATATTGTGCTTCTTGTAATACAGTTTTGTAAACTTTACCACCTAAGTCGATTTCAACGATGTGTGCATTTGGAGTGAAGATAACTGGTTTGAAAGCACGAATATCTGCTTCAAAGTGAATTTGCTCTTTTCCACCATAAATTACACATGGCACGTTTCCTTTTTCTCTAACCGCCTTAGCGTTTACTTTTCCTACGTTCGTACGTAACGAACCGCTCAATTGTACTGATTTCATTATATTAATTTTATTTTGGTGTTTTAAAAATGCTCGCTCATTTCTCCGACACCTGTTATTTTATTTATTTAATGCGAGCCTGCCAGCAGTGGCAGGTGTAATTACATTATAAAATTGCTGCTAATCGACTCATAGTTTTGTACGCTATGAATTACTTTAGCAAATAGTTCAGCTACTGATAATACCTTAATTTTTTCGCTTTGTTGTTTTAAAGGCACTGTATCTGTAACAATAAGTTCTGTTAATTTTGAATTAGCAATGTTTTCGTAAGCCTTACCAGATAAAATAGCATGAGTACAAACAGCTCTTACGCTTAATGCACCACGTTCCATCATCATATCGGCAGCTTTACATAAAGTTCCACCAGTATCAACTAAATCATCTACTAACACAATATTTCTTCCTTCAATATCCCCAATAGCAGTCATATGATCTACTACGTTAGCTTTTGTACGTTGCTTATAACAAATTACGATTTCAGATTTTAAATGTTTAGCATAAGCATTGGCGCGCTTACTGCCTCCCATATCTGGAGCTGCAATAGTTAAGTTTGGTAAATTTAAACTGCTGATATATGGTAAAAATATTGAAGAAGCATATAAATGATCTACTGGAATATCAAAAAATCCTTGAATTTGATCGGCATGTAAATCCATCGTCATCACACGAGTAGCACCAGCTAATGCTAACATATCAGCTACTAATTTAGCGCCAATAGCCACACGAGGTTGATCTTTACGATCTTGACGAGCGTAACCAAAATAAGGAATAACAGCAATAATTTCTTTAGCAGATGCACGTTTAGCGGCATCTAACATCAGTAATAATTCCATTAAGTTATCAGCAGGAGGCATGGTTGACTGAATAGCAAATACGCTTTGTCCACGAATACTTTCGTCGTAAGACACTTGTAATTCACCATCGCTAAAGCGATAGTGTGCCATTTTACCTAAATCTTTACCATAAGATTTTGAAATCTGTTCGGCAAGTGTGTTGGTAGCACCACCTGAAAATAATCTAACGTCTGTTTCCATTTTGTGTTTAAGGGACGCAAATATAGCATTTTTAGTGGTTTTACATACTATTTTTGCCTGTTTTTTTCTATTCCACAAAATTCTATTACATTTGCAGCCCTTATTGTTGGGAAACTTACAAAAAGGAGTCAAAAATGCCCAGCTGGCGGAATGGTAGACGCGCTGGTCTCAAACACCTGTGGGAAACCGTGCCGGTTCGAGTCCGGCGCTGGGTACTTAATACCAATATTAAACCTTGTAAATTAATGTTTACAGGGTTTTTTGTTTTTAGAAGGGACAGAAAATGGGACAGTTTCTTTAAATCAACACAAATTATCTATCTTAGAAAAGTGTAACCCTAAAGCTTAAAAACATGCTTAAAGAATTAATTTTAAAAGAATCTGTTAAAACTATATTTGCTATTGCTAGTAAAAAAGTTAAAGGATTAGATTTCAAACTTGATACAACAAACATTAACATAGATCAAGCTCTATCTCAACATATACAAAGTGTTAAAAATTGGTCAAATGAAATAACATTTAAGGATCTTAAAGTAGCTAAACAAACAACAAATGTGTTTATTCCATTAGACTTGTTCATATATCCCTTAAGAATCAGAATGGATATAAGGGAAAAAATTGAAATAATCCCTCTTTTAGATATTTTCAAAAGGGAAACTCATCATATAGCAATTTTAGGCCAACCTGGTGCTGGCAAGACAACTTCGATGAAATTCTTTTGTCAATCCATATTCTTTGATGAAAAATTTTATCCAGAACAGTTTAACTATCCTTTACTTATTAAACTGCGTGATTTTAACAGAAAGAAAGAAGAAGGACAAACAGGTATAATCTTCGATTATTTATTTTCAATTTTAGGTTTAAAAATAAGTGTGCCTGATGAAAAAAATGATCAAATAAAGGAGCAAATAGCACGGTATAAAAAACAAACTGTCTTAGAATTGATTGATAAGTTGAAAATTTTATTGATCATAGATGGATTTGATGAATTAGCATTTAAGTCCCATAAAGAAATAGTTCTAGATGAGATTTCAATTCTAGCAAATCATTTAGAAAACTCTAAGTTAATTTTAACATCTAGAACAGCAGAATACAGCAAATCTATAGAAAACATTTCTGTTTATGAGCTATGCCCCTTAAATGAGACACAAATTAAGTCTTTTTCTGAAAAGTGGCTAGGAAAAGAGAGGACTAAAGATTTTTTAAAAGCAATTGTTGATTCTCCATATAATGACACATCAATAAGACCATTAACAATTGCTCATTTGTGTGCTATTTATGAAAGGATAGGTAATATCCCAGAAAAACCAAAGACTGTTTATAGGAAAATCATCAACTTACTTTTAGAGGAATGGGATGAGCAACGGAGTGTTAAGCGTACTTCAAAATATGCGTTATTTGAAATTGATAGAAAATTTGAATTTCTTTCAAATTTAGCTTACCATTTAACTTTGAAAAATGGTAAATCTGTATTTTCTGATCATGAACTTTTATCTGTATATGAAAGTATTCATATTGATTTTGATCTTAGTAAAAATGATTCCAGACAGGTGGTTAATGACTTGGAATCGCATACTGGTCTTTTTGTTCAGGCAGGGTTCAATGCTTATGAATTTGCTCATAAATCGCTGCAAGAGTATCTAACTGCTGAGTATTTAGTTAAGCTGCCAAGTATACCTGTAAACAAGCGAACAATTGAGCAAATCCCAAATGAACTTGCAATTGCAGTAACAATCTCTTCAAATTCAAGCTTATATTTTGTTGAGTTGATTGAAAAATCTTTAACTAATACTGGAATAACTTATGAATTTATTAAAAGGTTTATGAGCAGACTTATCATTGAGAAGCCAGATTTTAATCAAAATCAACAGGTTGGAGTTGCAGCTTTAAAACTATACTCAATGTATATTAATAAAAGTATGAATTTAGATGGTCAGTTGCGCATTTTTAATGCTGATAATCTTATTTATGAATTTGAACAATTGATTAGTAATATATTTAAGCGGAATTCTAAAGATTTCATTTCGGGGCTCTACAATATTAAACATACTTTTTTGAGTGAAGAACAATCTAACATATTGTTGCTTGAGCGAAAATTGCGTAACCATGTAGATTCAACCCTAATTAATACAAACTTTTATGACAAAATACCAATTCAGATATATTGTAGAGAGTCTTTTTTGAACCCCATATCTATTTAGAAAAATATTTTAAATTATGAATCATGTTGTATTAATTGGAAATGGTTTTGATCTGGCACATGGCTTAAAGACTAGTTATATGGATTTTATTTTATGGTATATGAAAAACATAGGAGAGAATGTTGAAAATGCTCAGTTTTATGAAGATGATATTGTTAAAGTTGTTTATGAGGAAAAACGTGAATTAAATCCTGGCTATTATCAAGATCTTCCCAAACCAATTTTTCAAAAAGGACAATTATCAAATTCTCCAAAAGAACTATTTAAAAACTTAGTTGCTAAAAAATATAAACCACTATTTAAATCTAGATTTATTGAGGAACTATTTTTGACAATAAATGATTCAAATTGGGTAGATATTGAATATCAATATTTTTCATGGCTTGTATGGTTGTATAAAGCCCAATTAGATTCGAAATTCAAGAACGCTAAGTCCATGTTATTAGAATTAAACAAATCTTATACTGAGATTATAATACAGCTTGAAAAATATTTAAGTTTAATTGACATAAACAGAGACATGAATCCTAAAGACGATATTCATGCTCATTTTGCAAAAATTAAAAATAATTCCAACATTCTTAAAAATGAAAAAATATTAATTGTAAATTTTAATTATACAAACTCTGTAAATGAATATTTTGATCAAAATGACAATATTGATATCATTCAAATACATGGTAGATTAAATGATAGTAAAAATCCAATTGTGTTTGGCTATGGAGATGAAGCAGATAAATATTATGATGAAATTGAGAAATTAAATGACAATGAATATCTACGGTTTATGAAATCATTTGGATATGCAAAAACAAGTAACTATCAAGATATTATAAAATTTTTAAATTCAGATTATGAGGTTCATATAATGGGGCATTCTTGTGGGTTATCTGATAGGCTTTTACTCAAAAGGATCTTTGAAAACAAGCACTGTAGCAAAATAAATATTTATTATTATGAAATTAGTGAGACAGAAACAGATTATATTAATAAATATATGGACATTTCAAGACACTTTTCAATTGATAAAAAAGAAATTATGCGAGAAAAAATAACAACTAAAAATCATAGTTTACCGTTAGTGAAATATAAAGCTTAATCAATTTTCGTTTTCAAAACGACACAGAACGGTACGCTGCTTCAGTAGCAGCCCTGCGCTGGACAATGAAGCAGACTATTTTTTACAAGACAAACTGCATTTGATTTAATTTACTTAATTTTGATTTTATAAAGTGAACACTAATAAAATTTATATTAAAAACATGGTTTGCCCACGCTGCATTAGTGCCGTGGAAAAAGTATTTAATGATATAAACATTAAACCTTTGCAAACTCAATTGGGAGAAATAACTCTTTCAAAAGAATTGAGCATTAAACAAACTATTGAACTAAAAGATAAACTAGAATTTTTAGGCTTTGAGCTTCTGGATGATAACAGAAAACAACAAATCGAAAAAATAAAATCAATTATTATTGATCATATTCATCATCTTGAAGATGGAAAATTTATTTTCTCGGAAGTATTATCAAATCAATTAAATAAAGAATACTCACAACTTAGTAAGCTGTTTTCGGTTACTGAAGGGATTACTATTGAACAATTTGTTATACTTCAAAAAACAGAGAAAGTAAAAGAGCTCCTCATTTATAACCAAATGAATTTAAGTGAAATTGCCGATAAAATGGGGTATAGCAGCGTTGCTCATTTATCATCACAATTTAAAAAAACCATTGGACTTACTCCCTCTCAATTTAAGGCACAAGGTATCCATTTAAGAAAAACACTGGATAAGCTCTAACAATACGATGTAAATCGTTTCCACAATTATGTAACGTAAAACATTCATTAGTACTGACCTTTGTATTGTAAATTAAAACAATATGAAAAAGTTAGACGATACTACTGTTTACCTCCCACTAGAGAATGTAGAGAGCGAACATTGCGCTTTAATTGTAGATAAAGGTTTAGAAAGCGTAAAAGGAATATCACTTCATAAGGTTGAGTTAAATAACAACCGAGCTGTTATTAAAGGGAAAGATATAGCAAGCATAATTCCTGAATCCGTTAAGAAAATACGTGATTTAGGTTATGATGTTACCACTGTAAAAAAAATATTTCCTGTATTAAATATGACTTGTGCATCCTGTGCTAATAGTTCGCAGGAAATACTAGCCATGCAGGCAGGAGTTATGACAGCATCTGTTAATTATGCTAATTCAATGGCTACTATTGAATATATTCCCACCATTACTGACGCTTATAAATTAAAAGCTGCCTTACAATCTGTAGGCTATGATTTAATGATTGATGAAAGCGATGAAGCCAAAGATTCATTAGAAGAAATACATACTCAAAATTATAAGGCCTTAAAAAGAAGAACATTTGGGGCTATTATTTTTTCAATACCACTTGTTGTAATAGCCATGGTGCCATTTTTCATGCATATGCCCTATGCAAATTACATGATGTGGTTATTAGCAACTCCTGTAGTTGGATGGTTTGGGAAACAATTTTTTATTGGGGCATATAAACAAACCAAACATTTTTCTGCTAATATGGATACATTAGTGGCCTTAAGTACGGGAGTAGCTTATTTGTTTAGTGTATTTAATACCTTATTTCCTGAATACTGGCATAGTAAAGGATTACATGCACATGTCTATTTTGAAACAAGTGCAGTAGTAATAGCCTTTATCTTACTAGGCAAATTATTAGAGGAAAAAGCAAAAGGAAATACATCGTCTGCCATAAAAAAATTAATTGGACTCCAGCCAAAAACCGTTACTGTTATACACGAGGGCGGCCATCAAATGGAAATGCCTATTGTTTCTGTGAAAGTTGGCGATACCTTATTAGTAAAGCCGGGAGAAAAAATAGCCGTTGATGGAGTGGTTACAAGTGGCAATTCGTATGTTGATGAAAGTATGATTAGTGGTGAACCAATTCCTGTTGAAAAAATCAATCACAGTAAAGTATTTGCAGGAACAATCAATCAAAAAGGTAGTTTTCAATTTAAAGCAGAAAAAGTAGGTGGAGACACGCTTTTATCACAAATCATAAAAATGGTACAGGACGCACAAGGCAGTAAAGCTCCTGTACAAAAACTCGTAGATAAAATTGCCGGGATATTTGTGCCAGTTGTTATCGGGCTAGCGATATTAAGTTTAATTACCTGGTTGGTACTTGGTGGAGAAAATGGATTTACGCAAGGCCTTTTAGCAATGGTTACGGTATTAGTAATTGCTTGCCCTTGTGCTTTAGGATTAGCTACGCCTACCGCTATAATGGTTGGTGTAGGTAAAGGGGCAGAGAAAGGCATTCTGATAAAAGATGCTGAAAGCCTTGAGTTATCAAAAAACATTAATGCCATTGTTTTAGACAAAACCGGTACCATAACAGAAGGAAAACCAACCGTCACAGACTTAAAATGGTTTACTTCAGAAACAACTGAATTGAAAAATATATTGTATAGTATTGAAAAATCTTCCGAGCACCCTTTAGCAGATGCTATTGCGCAACAACTCAAAGATACTTCTACCTTCTATAATGATATTATTATAGAAAATATTATTGGAAGAGGAATACAGGGAGTGCATCAGAATAAAAAATATTTTATTGGAAATGAATTATTAATCAAAGAGAATAAACTCCATATTAATGATGATGTGAAGCGTTGGATTAATGAAAAATTAAAGAATGCTGACACGGTTGTTTTATTTAGTAGTGATACCAATATATTGGCAGGCATCTCCATTTCAGATAAAATTAAAAGTAGTTCAAAAGAGGCTGTAGAACAACTGAAAAATAGTGGTATCGAGGTTTATATGTTGACAGGTGATAATGAACAAACTGCAAAATCTGTTTCTTCTCAAGTTGGTATAGATTATTTTAAAGCGAATGTTTTACCTGCACAAAAATCAGAGTTTATTAAAGAATTACAAAAGCAAGGAAAAGTTGTTGCCATGGTGGGTGATGGCATCAACGACAGCAACGCTTTAGCCCAAGCGGATGTGAGTATTGCTATGGGAAAAGGAAGTGATATCGCCATGGATGTAGCTAAAATGACTATTATCTCAAGTGATTTAACCAAGATTTATCATGCAATTCAATTATCAAAACATACTGTGGCAACTATCAGGCAAAACCTATTTTGGGCATTTATTTATAACATCATTGGTATTCCAATTGCAGCAGGCATCTTATATCCTATTAACGGATTTTTATTAGACCCTATGATTGCTGGAGCTGCTATGGCACTTAGTAGTATAAGTGTAGTTAGCAACAGTTTACTTCTGAAAATTAAAAATATATAACAAAAACTATAAAATCATGAAAACTATAAAATTTAAAACAACGATTAAATGCAGTGGCTGTTTAGCTAAAGTAACACCATTCTTAAACGATGAGCCAAGCATCGAAAAGTGGGATGTAAATATTTATACACCAGAAAAAACATTAACTGTAGAATCTAATAACGGTGATGCAGAAAAAGTAATTAAAGCGGTTGAAAAAGCAGGCTTTCAAATTGAATCCATTAATAACTAATTAAATAAAAAACTATGAAATCAATATTAAATTTAATAATTGCCATCCCTGCACTATTACTGAGTACTAGCTGTGATGGACAAATTAAAAATGCAAAAACAGTAACTGTTAAAATAGACGGTAATTGCGAAATGTGTGAAAAGACAATTGAAAGTGCTGCTAACCAAAAAAAGGTTGTAAGCTTAGATTGGAATAAAGACACCAAGCAAGCCACTATATCCTATGATGATAGTAAAACAAATCCTGATGAAATTTTAAAGCGTGTTGCTTTGGCAGGTTATGATAATGAAAAGTTTCTTGCACCTGATGATGCGTATGCTGGTTTACCAGGATGTTGTAAATATGACCGAAATAGAAAAAAATCAGAAATAGAAAAAACGGTAATTGCAACAACTGCCGTTGAGCAAAATATTGTAGCAAATCCATTCAAAGCTGTTTTTGATTCTTATTTTGAGTTAAAGAATGCATTGGTGAAAACGGACTCTAAAACGGCTAACGTTAAAGCAGTTAATTTATCAAGTCAACTTAATAAAGTAGATATGAGTAAACTTGACAACTCTCAGCATGAGGTGTGGATGAAAGTTTATAAGGATTTAATTGCTGAATCTGAGCTTATAGCAACCGCAAAAAATATTGAGGATCAAAGAATTCAATTTATGAATATGTCAGAAAGCATATATAATCTTTTGAAAGTTACAAAACTAGCTACACCAGTTTACTACCAGCATTGTCCCATGTATAATGACGGCAAAGGCGCTAATTGGTTAAGCATGGAAAATTCAGTAAAAAATCCATACTACGGCTCTCAAATGTTAAGCTGCGGTAAAACAATAGAAACAATTAAATAACTGTATTAAAACAATGAATTATTTAAAATATATAATCTTTGGAATAGTTACTGTTTTATGTAATCATTTGTTTGCACAAAAAATAGTACGGTATGATTTATTTGTTAGGGATACAGTAGTAAACTTTGCTGGAAAAGAAAAGAAAGCCTATTCGGTTAACGGACAAATACCAATGCCTGAACTGCATTTTACCGAAGGTGATACTGCTGAAATATATATACATAATGAGTTGCAAACAGAAACATCTATTCACTGGCATGGTTTAATTTTGCCCAATGAGCAAGATGGTGTACCATATTTAACCACAGCTCCCATTAAAGCTGGTACAACACATCTTTATAAATTTCCTCTGGTGCAAAACGGCACCTATTGGTATCACTCTCATACTAAATTACAAGAGCAAGTTGGCATGTATGGTGCATTTATTATTCATAAAAAAGAAAAACAAGAGTTGCCTGAATACACGATGGTATTGAGTGATTGGACAAACATGAAGCCTTTTGAAGTACACAGGCGATTACATAATGCCAATGATTGGTCTGCCATAAAAAAAGCTAAAATACAAAAAGGAGCTGCTCAAAGTTATGCAGATGCTATTGCGGATAAAAGTTTAGGTATAAAGCTGACGAATGAATGGAAACGGATGTTAGCAATGGACGTTAGTGATGTGTATTATGATAAATTTTTGACTAATGGAAAAACGGAAGATGAAGCTCCTCAATTTAAAGCTGGAGATAAAATTAGACTTCGAATTATTAACGGCAGCTCATCTACTTACTTTTGGTTAAAATATGCTGGTGGTAAAATAAATGTTGTTGCAAGTGATGGAATGGATGTTGAGCCAGTTGAAGTAGATAGATTAATTATTGCTGTTGCAGAAATTTATGACCTTGTCGTTACTATCCCATCCGATAGTACCGCCTTCGAATTTTTGGCTACATCTGAAGACAGAATAAGAAATACATCATTATGGTTAGGTTCAGGGATAAAACAATTAGCATCGCCTTTAGAACCTTTAAAATATTTTGAAGGAATGAAGATGATGAACGGAATGATTAAGATGAATGGCAATTTGGATGATATGGGAATGAATATGAGTCTTCAGCAAATGGATATGAATGTAGTGATGTATCCTGAAATTACTGGCAGAAATAATGATAAAAAAAATAAAGAACATGATCATTCGCAAATAGATAATCAATACAACAGTAATGCTTTATCTGATATTGTGACGCTGAATTATTCGATGTTGAAATCTCCAACAAAAACAAAATTACCCGATGCGCCTACCAAAGTTCTTAATTTTACACTTACAGGAAATATGAACCGATATGTTTGGAGCATTAATAATAAAACGGTCTCTGAAACAGATAAAATCATGATTAAAAAAGGCGAAAACGTTCGGATTATTCTTTATAATAATTCAATGATGCGCCACCCCATGCATTTACACGGTCATTTTTTTAGAATTGTAAATGGACATGGAGATTATTCGCCTTTAAAAAATGTACTGGATATTATGCCAATGGAAACTGACACGATTGAGTTTGCCGCAACTGAGAGTGGCGATTGGTTTTTTCATTGTCATATTTTATACCACATGATGAGTGGAATGGGCAGGATATTCAGTTACGAAAATTCTCTGCCAAATCCTCAACTCCCAGACCCTAAAAAAGCTTTGAAAAAACTTTACCGTGATGATAAAGAGTTTCATTTTATGTTTGAAAATGATTTTGCAAGCAATGGTAATGATGGGGAAATGATGTATCAAAATACTCGTTGGAAATTTCAAACCGAATGGAGACTAGGATACATGGACGAACATGGTTATGAAGCAGAAGCGCATTTTGGAAGATATTTTGGAAAAATGCAATGGTTATTCCCTTATGTCGGTTTCGATTGGAGATACCGTAAAATGCACGGTGATGAAATTGAAAAAAATATTTTTGGGCAATACAATACAAAAGATTTAAGAAATGCCCTTTGTTTTGGTGTGCAATATACATTGCCGTTTATGATTGTTGCAGATGGAAGGATTGATAGTGATGGTAAAATGAGATTACAGTTAATGCGGGAAGATATTCCACTATCAAAAAGGCTAAGAATGTCATTAATGTATAATTCCGATTTTGAATACATGGGCGGATTGAAATATATTCTTTCAAAAAACCTTGCATTATCTGCCCATTATGATAGTGATATGGGGTTAGGCGGAGGCTTTACATTTACATATTAAATCATATCTTTTTTAGCTTCAAGGTATAATGTCGATTTTAATTTTAGAAAGTTTGAGAGCTTGAAAACCATCAATATCTCCTTCCGCAAATTCTTTCCCACAAGTCAATAAAATTTTCTTTCATATTCATGTTTTTTTCATTGGCCCGCTCCATCCCCATCATTTCGACACCATTTTTTTGATAGAGTTTATAATGAAACACAAATGTTTTTTGCATTTCGCTTTCTTGCATGTTTGTTCTGCCAAATTTTACAGCGTACATATTCAATGTGTCCCCATTGGTTTGTGCAATTGTATAAGGATCGCTAAACCATCTCAATATTTCTATGTCTTTTTTGCTTTTGCATTGTTGCATTAAATATTGATGACGCGGATAGCTGTGCCATGTTATAGGATTTTGCTTATGTAATAAACTGAACTCTCCAATAAAAATAGTGCTATCATTACTACCAACCGAATACCACAAAACATTATTGAGCATAGTTGGATTGGTCATATAATTGGCGGCAGGAATATTATTTTTTGCAATTGATTCTTGAGCAATACTGTCAGCTTGCGCTTTGTTAATAAAAGTCAATCCCAAATAGGAGAAACAATAAATTAAAGCCGCTCGTGATAACTTGTATCTTCTTGTCTCATTTTTTTTGTAAAAGACAGCTATCACTATTAAGATTAACATCGGTAACGTAAATAACAAATCAACAATAGCTAGCGTGTTTAAAGAATAATTTTCGTTGGTGAATGGTAATAATAATTGAGTTCCAAAATTCGTACACCAATCCAACAAGGAATGACCCCACAAGCAAGCCAACATAAATAATAACATGCGTTTAAAAGAAACTTTTTGCTTAAACAATTTCACTAACAACCAAGCAATGGGTATAGCATAAACTGCCTCAATAAATAAGGAATGTGTGTGTGCTCTATGCTCGCACATATAAGCACGAGGGTCTGTTAAACCAGTCACAAACAAATCAAAATCAGGAACACTTTTAGCAATGGCTCCTAATAGCATGCCCCATCGTCCTATTTTCTTTCCAAGAAATAATTCGCCAATAGCGGCACCAATAAGAATGTGTGATAAAGAGTCCATTTAATTTCTTAATGCTTTTATATTTTCAAACGTCAAATATCCGAAAAACGTTTTACAAATAGCATCGAAAAAAATAAAAAAGCAGAATTTGAAGTTTCCATTTCTTACTAAAATCTGTCCATTCCTAAACCAAAATTGCTGTTGCTGAATTTTTTCATTGCAACACTTCTATTTGCATTACACTTGTAACATAATCATTTAATTCAATCATATGAAAACAAGTCGTCGCATTGCACTTATCGTAATTACTATTATAAGTTCATTTCAATTCGTATTTAGCCAAACCAAAAATCAACACACATTACTTCAGGAAATTGGAGAAGGTTCTGTTTTTAAAACATATTATGGTATTGTAAAAGAGGGCAATAAATATTCGGCGCAAGGTGGTAGTGAGTGTGAAATAAAATTCGAGAATAATATAAATAATAAGTTCTCAGTATTCAAGTTGACTAAAGTAGGTACAACTGAAGTTTTAATCAATTGCGGATTTGGCTTTTTAAAGCCAAACCATTATACAGAACCATCTGTTATACATTCGAAAAGTCATAAGCTGGCTTACATATATATTGACGGCTTACTATATGGATTAAAAAGTGTTCCTAATCCGAATAATATTGAGAATATTGTCATTGAAAATATTTACGTACTGATGAAACCTGCAAAAGGCGAACATACCAGTGGTAAGGTTGCCGCAAAAGCTATTAAAACAAGAGATCATGAAGCAGTTATTAAACAATACTTAAGTGAAATGAAATCCATTCAGGAAAACGCAACTGCTAATTTTTCACCTGAAATTTTAGCAGAAATTGATGCCGTTGAAAATAAAAACGCTGCAGATAAAAAAGCGATTAAAGATGCCAATGACGCTTATTGGTTATCAGATGAAGGGCAAAGAATATTAGCGGCAAGAAAAGCTAAGGAAAATTCAAATAAAAGCGATGGCGATGGTTATGTAACTATAAAAAATGTTGGAAAGCAAACACTGGATGTTATCACCGAGGCAGGCACAAGTTCACATATTTCACCAGGAAGTACAAGTAAATGGCCATGCCACACAAATATTTATTATTGCTACATGGATTCGCATAACACTTACAATGTTAAGGGTAATCTTATTGCTAATGGGAAAGAAAACTGTGGAAAAACTGTTTCAGTTTCTGGAACTAAATAACCAAATAAACTTAATAAAAATAACTCACTCATACGAGTGGGTTATTTTTTATATATCAAGTTAATCAACTGTTACTAAATTAAACATTGCTAGAATGGATTCATTTAGATTTACTAAAAAGCAGGTCTGCTTCTGAAGAAATAGTTATTTTGTTTGGAATAAATTTTTAGCCATGCTTAAAATTATATTCATCTACAATGGTAATTCAATAATAAATTCTGTTCCTTCTCCCACTTTACTTTCAACTCTTATATTTCCTCCTAAAGCCCCTACCTGTGTTTTCACCATAAACAAGCCCAATCCTTTTCCATCATTCCCAAGATTGAATCGTTTATAGATACCAAAAACACTATCACCATGCTTTATAAGATCAATGCCAGTGCCATTATCTTTAAAAGATATGGTTACTTTTTTTCCGTCAGTTTGAGTTGTAATTTTTATAATTGGTACTTGATCCAGTTGTTTATATTTTAAACTATTTGAAATTAGATTATAAAAAATACTGTGAATATACGTTCGAGTGGACGTAATTTTATTTATGGCAGTAAAATCTGTAATTATTTGAGCCGACTCTGCTTTTATCAAACTAGCAATACTAGATTCTACCGTATCGACTAATTCGTTTAAGAATATTGGTTCCATATGTTTCGTAACATCCGACCTCAATTCCAAAATCTTATTTAAATCTTTAAGTGTATCATCCAAACGCTCTGTTGCTTGGTATAAAAAATCTTGGCTTTTTACTCTATCTGCTTCCGAAATATTGCTCTTTAAAACTTGTGACAATCCCAATATATGAGCAACTGGCGCTCGTAAATTATGCGAAACAATAAATGTGAATTGTTCAAGCTTTTTAGTGTGTTGAACCAAATTATCAATCATTTTTTCGCGTTCTATTTCTGCTAGCTTAATATCCGTAACATCCAACATAATGCCATGTATTCCTGTGTTTACACCTTTTTTGTCTATCTCAAACTTACACTTCGAATAAATATATTTAATAGTGCCGTCTCTTAAAAGGATACGATAGCCCATAATATAATCGGTCCATGTTTTTCTAGCATTAGTGCTTTCCTTTAAAACTGTCTCTAAATCTTCAGGATGAATAAATGATAGCCAACTCTCGACAGATTGATTGGTATCTTCTGTTGATAGCCCGAAGATTCTACAAGATTCCTTTGACCATAACACATCGCCCGTTTCTAAATTCAGCTCCCAACTTCCCAAATGAGCAATTGCTTGAGCTTCGTTTAATTTGGCTTCATTTCTTAAATGTGTTATTTCATTTTGTCTTCGTTCAGAAATATCACGAAAAATTAATGATGTTCTTTCATATCCAAACCCATCTGTAAAAATACTTGATGTCAATTCCCCTAAAAATTCAGTACCATCCTTACGAATAAATATTAATTCGCCTTTTGCTTTGCCTTTGTTTTCCCTAATCTTAAGTAGGCGTTTTAAATTTGGATCTTTTGTATCTATTATTCCTTCTCTTCCTTCTTCACAAATTTCACGCTCTGTTCTTTGTAAAATTTCACAAGCAGAAGGGTTAGCAGCAATAATATTCCCGTTAGGATTTGTTAACAAAATACCATCCATGCTGTTTTCAAAAAAAGAACGATATTTACTTTCATCTTCTTCTGTTTTTAATTTAGATTTAGCCTGTTCCTTTTCCAATTCTTTATGAATATTTTCACGTTCAAAAAGGTCTAAAGCAAAGGAAATATCAGATGCTATCTCAACAAGTAATTCAATTTCCTCCTCATCAGCAAAGCTTTTTTCATTTGAGTATAAATTCAACGTTCCTATTATTTTTTCAAATCTTTTTATTGGTAATACTATACATGAATTAAGGTTACGCCCTACTGCAAAGCTCCTCCAGTTTTGTAATTTAAGTTCCTTCTGAATATCATTACAAACATAATAACTATTAGTGCGGATAACCTCTGCTTGTGGTCCTTCTTTTTCGCAAGGCGCATTAACAAACAAATGAGTGTCCTGTTCTGCCATTCCTGTTTGTTCTGCAAGAGAAATAGTTTTGTATTCTGAATCAAATAATCCAATCCATGCCATTTTGAACTTACCAAATTTTACAGCTATCTGACAGGCGTTTCGAAAAAGAATAGCTTCATCTTTTACACGAACAATATTTTGATTTATCTGACTAATAAAAGCATAAAGGTTGTTTGCTTTTAATAACTTATTTTCAGCTATTTCCCTTTCCTTTTTTTCACTGGCTTCTTTTAAGGCTCGTTCAATTTTTATTGGTAGAGTATATAACTTATCTTTTAAAACATAATCAGTAACTCCATTTCTGATTAATTGAACAGCTTTCTCTTCGCCAATGGTTCCAGAAACAAAAATAAACGACACATCTGGAGTCATTTTGTTTCTTAAATCAAAGGCTCTCAATCCATCAAATGAAGGAAATGTAAAATCTGATAAGATAACATCAGGACAAAAAGTAGATAAAGCCTCAGTGTATTCTATTTCAGTCTTTACTATTTTTGAGATATAATTAAATCCAGCGATGTTTAATTCATTTTCAATAAAGTCAGCATCACTCGGATTGTGTTCGGCAATTAATATTTTAAACATATTCTTCATGAGTTATAATGGTTGTTGGTTTACAATCATCCAGTATAATCCCAAATTAGAAATGGCTTTTTGAAATTCATCAAATTCCAAAGGTTTTACTACATAACTATTTACGCCTAGGTCATAACATTTTTTTATATCTGGATCTTCTTTAGATGAAGTAAGCATCACCACAGGAATTGTTTTTGTGCGCTCATCTGATCGTATTTTTTGAAGCACCTCAATCCCACTTACTTTGGGCATCTTTATATCTAATAAGATAATTTTAGGTTTATCATCTATTATTCTTTCAGAATAAATCCCTTCTGCAAAAATAAAATCTAATGCAGCGGCCCCATCTTTCACATGATAAAGCTTGTTTATTAAATTATTATCTTTTAATGCGTTAATAGTCATTTCAGCATCGCTTGAGCTATCTTCAACTAATAAAATTTGGACTTTATGAATCATTGTTTTATAAATTATTTAATGTGAAAAAAAATGTAGCGCCCTTATTTACTTCGCTTTCTGCCCATATCCTACCTCCGTGTTTTGATAAAATTCTTTGAACAATTGCTAATCCAACACCTGTGCCTTCAAATTCATCTTCAGAATGAAGGCGTTGAAACACGCCAAAAAGTTTGTTTGCATAACGCATATCAAAACCAGCTCCATTATCTTTAATGCAGTAGATGATTTGGGTTCCCTTTTTTTGAGAACTTATTTCGATAATAGCCTTTTGTTTTAGTTTAGAATATTTAATGGCATTAGAAATCAAGTTTATCCAAACTTGTCTAATCGCAACACAATCAGCCTTAACAGGCAGTAATGATTTAACATGAAATTCTATGTTCCTGGTTGGATTTTCATTCTTTTTTTCTTCGCACAAATCATTCACCAAATCATCCATTTGAATGATATTCATCACTAGTTCTTTTCGACCAAGTCTAGAAAAAGTAAGAAGATCATCTATAAGCTGTCCCATCATATTTGCATTGACTATGATGTTATTCATTAAGCGATTTATTTCAGGGTCGGTTTCATGTTCCAATACATTTTTTAACATGCGTGCGTATCCATGGATAGCTCTTAATGGCGCTCGTAAATCATGAGAGACCGAATATGAGAATGACTCAAGCTCATTATTTATAGATTCTAACTGTGTTGCTCGTTCAATTTTTTCTTTATTTTGAATGAGGAGTTCATTATTCAAAATGACAAATTCTGCGGCTCGTTTTTCTTTTTCTTCGTTTTGAAACTTCAATTCAATGGTTGCTAAGCTTAACTCTGAAGCTCGTTTTTCTTTTTCCTTATTTTGAAACGCTAATTCTTTGTTGGCTATTCTTAACTCCTCTGAACGCTTCTCTTTCTCTTCGTTTTGAAAAATCAATTCTTTATTAGCAATACTTAATTCGGCTGCTCGCTTTTCTTTCTCTTCATTTTGAAAGACCAGTTCTATATTGGCGATTCGTAATTCGGCCGCACGTTTTTCTTTTTCTTTGTTTTGGTAAGCCAGCTCTTTATTCGCCATACTTAATTCGGCTGCTCGTTTTTCTTTCTCTTCATTTTGAAAGATCAATTCTTTATTAGCAATGCTTAATTCGGCGGCACGCTTTTCTTTCTCTTCGTTTTGAAATACCAACTCAATATTTGCAATCGTCAATTCGGCTGCTCGTTTTTCCTTTTCTTTATTCTGAAAACTAAGTTCTTTGTTTGCGATACTTAATTCGGCAGCTCGTTTCTCTTTTCGTTTATTTTGAAGCGCTAGCTCTTTATTAGCTATAATCAATTCTGCGGCTCTTTCTTCTTTTTCATTATTTTGGAAGGCTAGTTCCTTATTGGCTATAATTAACTCTGTTGCTCGTTTTTCTTTCTCTTTATTTTGAAAAGCGAGTTCCTTATTAGCAATAATTAATTCATCTGCTCGCTTCTCTTTCTCTTCATTTTGAAAAGCAATCTTTTTATTTGCAATAATTAATTCATCTGCTCGCTTCTCTTTCTCCTCGTTTTGAAAAGTAAGTTCTTTATTATAAATGCTTAATTCAGCGGCCAGCTTTTCTCTTTCCTGATTTAAAGATTCTACCTTTTTATTGGCGACATTAAGTTCTTCAGTTCTTTTAATTAAAGTCATTGTAGAGATTATTATAAATTATCTTCCACAAAATTGTAAAGAAGATTAAGGAATTACCCCCTTGTTTTCATCGAACGAGCTAGAAGATAGAAATAGCAATGTTTTCCTGCGATGTGTGTGAAAGAATGTCTATCAAAAGCAGTAGATAGACTCTTATTTAGGATAGGATTGATTTGAGTTATAAATCTTTTGTATCCAATTATTGAGTTATGTTGTGTAAACTATAAACAAATATACGATAATTCTTCACTTATCAAAATTTTCAGGTCAAAAGTTAATAGGAATGCATTATATCTAACTAGTTTTCTTCCTTCAAAAAGCGATAAGGCAAGATTAAAATTCATGCAAAATCCCTAGTGACTTCAAAGAGTTCATTCATATTATATCTGGAACGGGGCACAAAAGGATAATGATGAAACAAAAGATTACCAGAGTAAGATTCTGTCTGTTTTTAAATATTTTTTCGATTATACTTTTGTATTTTTGTTCTGTGAAAAAATCAACTATTCATATTTCCAAAATGGATTGCCCTTCGGAGGAAAATATGATTCGCATGAAACTCGAAGATCAATCATTTACAAAACTTGATTTTGATATTCCAAATAGAAATCTGTATGTGTATCATGATGATGATATCGAACCAATTTTTAACTCTATTAGTGCTCTAAATCTCGGAGCTTCATTTATTGGAAGTGAACAAAATAATGATCCTATCATTCATGAAGATTATTCGCAAGAAAAAAAATTACTTTGGACAGTTTTACTGATTAACTTTTCACTCTTTATTCTAGAAATGATTACAGGATTTATTTCTGGGTCGATGGGTTTAGTAGCTGATAGCTTAGATATGTTTGCAGATGCTATCGTATACGGATTAAGTTTATTTGCCGTTGGTCGTGTGGCTGCAAAAAAGAAACAAGTTGCCAAAATAAGTGGATACTTTCAAATGGCATTAGCTGCATTTGGAATTATAGAAGTAATAAGAAGATTTATAAATAGTGAGGAAATTCCTACATTTCAAACAATGATGTTTATTTCTCTTATTGCTTTACTTGGGAATGCTATTTCACTTTACCTTCTTCAGAAATCAAAAAGTAAAGAGGCTCACATGCAAGCAAGTATGATTTTTACAAGCAACGATGTTATTGTAAATATTGGAGTTATTGTCGCAGGTGCTCTTGTATACTTTACGAATTCAAAATATCCCGACTTAATTATTGGTTGCTTTGTTTTCTTATTGGTTATGAAAGGCGCTATAAGAATTCTAAAATTAGCTAAATAGTTTTTTAAAGATGACTATACATTCATTGAAATTCTAATCCAAAGCATTTATAAACTTTAATAAAGCGAAAACTATCCTTTTAAAAATAGTTTTCGAACGTTATTATAAACTCTGTGCCTCTATTTATTGTGCTTTTTAAAGAAATTCTGCCACCAAGCGATTCTATTTGGGTTTTAACCATAAATAAGCCTAAACCTCTTCCTTCAATGTTAAAGTTGAATCGTTTATTCAAACCAAACACTTCATGACCATATTTCTCAAGATCTATTCCAATACCATTATCCTTAAATCTCAAAATTAAATCTTTACCAACTATTTCGCTTTTTATTTTTATAATTGGATTAACTTCTGATTGACGGTATTTAATACTATTTGAAATAAGATTATAGAATACGCTGTACATATAACTTTTTAAAGTTAATATTTCATCAGTGGCATCAAAATCGGAAAATATTTTTACGCCTTCTTTTTGTATAGAGTCTTTTAAACTTAACTCTACTTCATTTACTAAATCTGAGAATAGAATTTGTTTTTTCTTTTCATTGCTTTGTCCCTTAACTTGAAGGATAATATTAAGATCCTTGATAACACTATCTAAATTGTTAACAGAAGCATTCACTCCACTCATAATTTTCTTTATTTCTATTTCGCTGAGATTTGCATCATTCATTAAGTTTGTTAAACCAAGAATAGTAGCAACAGGTCCTCGCAAATTATGAGAGATGATATATGAAAACTGCTCAAGATCTCTATTTCTTTGAAGTAAATTATTAATGTTTTTTTCTCGCTCTTCTTTCATCCTTTTTTGATAGGTGATATCGCGCAATATTTTTGAAACACCAGTCACTTTGCCATTGGCATCTATAATTGATGAGACAGTAAGCGACACATCAATTTGTTCTCCGTCTTTTCTTTTTCGTTTCGTTTCATAATGATAAACAGATTCTCCAGCATTTACTTTGGCAATTATTTCTTTTTCCTCCTCTTCAAGAACTTCCGAAGTTTTTAAATGGTCTGTTGTCTTTCCAATAATTTCGTTGGCCTTATACCCTAATAATTTTTCTGCACCATGGTTCCAAGAAGTAACTTTTCCATCAATGGACTTACTAATAATAGCATCATCTATAGAGTTAACAATAAGTGCTGACAATGCTAATTGTTCTTCATATTGTATACGTTCAGTGATGTCATTGAAATTCACTAAATACTCATCATCCATATTTGCATAATAAAATTCAATAAATCGATAAGAACCATCCTTGCAACGTACTTTTGAGTCCATCGTCACAAACTGAGATTGTGTTATATGTGCCTGCTCAATTCTAGCAAACCATTCTTTCTTAATAGTCTCTCTATAATTTTCGTCTGGATAAGCCAATAACCACCATTGCTCAAGATTTGGTATATCATCAATCGTATATCCAAAAAGATTGGTAAATTGATTATTATAAAATATCACTGAATGATCTAATCTGGATAAACAACTAGCTATGGGAGAATTTTGTAATATTTTGATAAGCCTATTTTTACTGTTTTTTAAAATATTTTCGGCTTCCATTTGCTCAGTAATATCTCTATTAATACCAATCATTCGAGCTGAATTACCAATCATATCACATAATACAAGTCCATCGGCTTTAATATATGCAATTGTGTCGTTGGGTTTCACAATTCTAAATGAGGTATCAAAGTTTTTTTCTCCTTTTATAGCGGCATTCACTTCTGCTATTGCTTTGTCCTTATCATCAGGGTGAAGGCGGTTTACCCAATCTTCAAATGTATTAGTATTGATTTTATTTTCTAAACCAAAAATTGCAAACATGGTATCATCCCAAGTGACCTTATTTTCTCTAATATCCCAGTCCCAAACACCAATTTTTGCTGATTCTGCAGCAAGTTTTAATCTAAACTCATTTTCTTGTGCTTGTATTTTTGTGTTTATAAGTTCTTGCTCAACTATTTTTCTTTCGGTAATATCCTGACATGTACCAAACGTGCTTACAGGAAGGCCATTTTCATCATATACTATTTTCCAAATTTCCTCAACATATTTTAAATTTCCTTTTGAAGTAATAATTCTATGCTCTAAGGAATTGTAATCTTCCGTATTAAACGAGTACATAAAAGATTTATCTACTTTTTCTCTATCATCAGGATGAACAAAAGTTAAAAATGACTCATGAGTTGGTTGATAGCTGTTTGAATCAAGCTCGAATATTTTATATGTTTCTTCTGACCAGCTCACATTAAAATTTAGTAAATCAGTTTCCCAATTTCCTATTTTAGCCGCTCTTTGAGCCTCTACTAATTTTGCTTCATTTTTTTCTGCCTTAATTTTAGCCTTAATTAGTTCTATTTCATTTTTTAATTGATTTGTAACATTGCACACAACCCCCACCACAAAATCTTTTTCATGAATCTTAATAATTTTTTCATTAAGATCAACACTAATCATTGATTTGTCTTTACGTTTCAGTTCTCTCCTATTAATTGATATTTGTTTATGTTCTATTAATGTTTTATAAATATCTGCTTTACTATCGTCTGATATTATTAAATCATCTGAACTCATTTGAAGTAACTCTTTCTCTGTGTAACCTGTCATATTACAAAAAGCTTGGTTTACAAATACAAATTTACCAGAGAGGTCTCTTAAAATAATACCATCCGAAGCTTGTTCGGCAATCGACTTAAATCTGATTTCACTTTCTTCTACTTTTTTTCTATACAATACTTGTTCTGTAATATCAACCGCTGAAATACAGAATCCAATAATCAGCCCAGCCTTGTCGGTTACAGAATGCATTTTAACTCTAGACCATTTTACGTCGCCGTTTAATAATGTATAATCTATCTCTTTATCAAACAACATTCCTTTAAGCACACGTTTCACTACAACTTTTAACTCTTTCTTTCCTTTCTCACTTATTAACGAAATGAGAGAGTTTCCATCCAATGAATGAATGCCAAGGGCTGCTTGTGCTATTAAATTTGCTGTTTTATTACTAGAAACTATATTTAAATCATTATCAAGTAGTATTAGTGCAATATCTGTATTATTAAATATCGAAAGGAAATTAGCTTCAGATTTTAGTGCTTTTAGATGTGCTTCCTGTTGTTCTGTAACATCAATATGCATCACAACAATTCCAGCATTATCATGATTACTTTCGCGAGAAGCAATTGCCTTAAACCATTTTTTTTTATGAGGAGTATGACAAGGGTAGACCATTGAAAAATCTTTCAATTCACCTGCTAATATTTTTTCTATTGAATTTGCAAATAAATCTCCCTCTGTATTATTTAAATCATCGTTGTGTCTGGCCGTCTCAATATAATTTGTTCCAACACCATAATTAAGTCCTTTGTATCCATTTTCATCAGCATATAATTTCCAATGATTGTTTACGAAAACTATATCCCCTTTGTTATCTAAAATGGCAATATTAGCTGGTAAATGTTGAATGATAGAGTTATGTTTTTCTTCAATAAACTTTATTTTTAACTCTGATTCATTGTATAATTTTTGTGATTTAAATAATTCTGCTGATTTTAATATGGTGTTTGGCAAACGTTTAAATTGTTCTTTTAAAACATAATCCGTACAGCCTTTTTGCATAAAGGAAATTGCCTTATCTTCATTTACAGCATCTGTTACTAAAATAAATGGGATATTTAACTTCAAATTCTTCAGTATCTCTATAGCCTCTGTTGAACTAAACGTCTCTGAATAATACCCACTTAAAATAATTTCAGGAGTAGACTGAGTCAATTCCTGTATATATTTTTCTTTCGTATTTACTAAAGTAAACTCAAAATCCAACTTCTGTTCTTTTAAAATATTGGGGATTTGCAGAACATCGTTCTGGTCATCTTCCAATAAAAGAATTTTTAATTTATGATTGTCCATTGTTTTATTACTTCTGAAATTTTGTGTGATTCTCTTGATTTATCAAAAAAACAATTCGCGCCTTTTTCAAGACAAATAAGGCGATAATGCAATTCGTTATGGTTGGTAAAAATTATAATTTTTGATTTAGGTAAATTTTGACGAAACTCAACCAAAAGATCTATTCCTGTTTGTCCATAATCATCATCTGAGAGATTAATGTCAAGAATAATAACATCAGGATTAACGGTGTTTGTTAGTTTTTTTGCTGAAGAAATGTCTTTAGCACTTCCTAAAATCTCTACACTGTCAATTTCATTTAATATGTATTTCAATCTTTCAGTTACTATAAATGAATCGTCAACAGTAACAATTTTTAAAATTTTCGGGGAGCAAGGTTCCATAAACTATTTGTAATATTTATACAAATTAAGGTAAGATTGTCATTTAATAGAATAGATTAAATTATGAAAAGGTTGTAGTAGTTTGTACTACAAAATGATTGGTTTAAACAAGGTTATTATCAATTGCATAACGGGTAAGTTCAGCGCTATTATTAAGATTAAGTTTCTCCAATATTCGTGCCCGATAAGTACTTATCGTATTTACACTGAGGGAAATTTCTTCGGCTATTTCAGATACTGTTTTCCCAGTAGCAATTAACTGCAATACCTGCATTTCGCGATCTGAAAGATTTTCATGAGTTGATTTGTTTTCGTTTTCTCCTAAAGATTCTGCTAATTTTTCAGCTACAGAAGCTGTAATGTATTTTTTTCCAGATAAAACTCTATGAACGGCAATTAATAATTCATCTGTAGCACTCAATTTACTTAAAAATCCAGAAGCTCCAGCTTTTAATACTCTAATGGCATATTGTTCTTCGGAATGCATACTCAACATAAGCACAGGGGCTTTAATTCCGTTTACTCTTATTTGTTTTAGAGTTTCAATCCCGTTTCTACCAGGCATCGTAATGTCTAATAAAATAACATCCCATATTTGTTTATCCACCATATCCAGTGCTTCGTTACCATTAGAAACTTCTATGATTTCAGCCAATGGAAATTCTTCTTGTAATATTTGAACAAGACCTTTTCTCACAATGGCATGATCATCTGCAATTAATATCTTTATCATAATTTTCTATTCTTTTTTAAATAAAGGGATTTTAAGTGAAATCGTTGTCCCCTTAAATTTTTGGCTTTCAATAATAAGGATTCCATCAAATAATAATACCCTTTCATTCATTCCAATTAATCCTAGTGAGTTTTTATTTTTCCCTTCATTTACGTCAAAGCCACGGCCATTATCTTTTATAATAAGAGAAATATAATTATCTATTATTTCAATAGTTGTTTCAACCAATGAGGCATGCGCATGTCGCATGATATTAGTCAATGCCTCTTGATATACTCTAAAAATAGTTGTTGAAAGTTCACGTTCTGGATTAAAATCACTTGTATTATTCTTAAAAATAGATTTAATAGTTGTGCGTTTCTCAAATTCCTGAGTTTGCCATTCAAGAGCGGTTATTAATCCTAAATCATCTAATATACTTGGTCTAAGTTCTGAAGCAATTCTTCTTACAGTAATAATTGTGTCATCAATAAGTGAAATCATATCAGAAATTCTTTTTTGCAATGATTGATCTTTCTCAACAACTTTTTTTTCTATCCAAGAAGTATCCATTTTTAAACCCGTAAGTTGTTGTCCCAATTCATCATGGATTTCTCGTGCAATTCTCGTTCTTTCTTCTTCTCTAATATTTTGTAACCTCGAAGTTAATTGCCTTAATTTTTCTGTGGTGATTATATTTTCTTCTTCTGCTTTTTTTCTGAGAGAAATGTCTGTATAAATAATTGTTAAACCATCCTGAGAGGGGTATACTTTAACTAAAAACCAAATACCCATAGGATCATAATTGCTCTCCAACTCTATAACTTTTTTTGTTTGCATGGCCTCATGGTACTTGTCCCAAAATATGGTTCCTTTCAATTCAGGGTGAACATCCCATATAACTTTACCAAGAGTTTCTTCTCTGCCTTTTGGATGTGTAGCTAGAGCGGCATCATTTAAAAAAGTATAGCGCCACTCATTATCAAGAGATATCATTCCATCATTAATTCTATTTAAAGTAGTATTGGTAGAATTTTGTATTGTGATTAATTGAGCTGTTTTTTCTTCTACTAGTTTATTTAATTTTTCGGGTTGTTTAGCCAAATACCAAGCAAACAAAGCAAACATAAGTGATAATCCAAAACCTAATACTGAAAAAATAATCGTATCATAAAATCTGTTTTTGTTTTTAGACATAGCATATAACTTCCAAGCGCCATCTGGTACTTCAATAGAAACTGATTGTTCTTTATCGAATTGTGCAGAATTTGATAAAAAGAACTCTTCTTGTTGGGTGCTAGGATTTACTTTTGATAATTGATATATAAAATTAGTGTTATCTAAAGTATCTATCCCTGCTGCTTTTAAAAGTGTGGGTAATTTAATGATGATGGCAGAAAATCCAAAAAAAACACTATCTCTAAAAATAGGCAATCTACCTATCACCGCAACTCCTCCCTGTTTTAGTTTGAGTGGGCCGGCAAAATAAATATCTTTTTTAATGAAAGCTTTCCAAGCTTCTGCTTTTGTGTTTTTATCAGCAGATATATCATACCCTATAACCGCTTCATTACCTTTCATAGGATAAACGTGAGTAATCACACCCTTTTCTGTAAGCTGAATGGCATCTATATTTTTATTAGAACTTAATATAGCTTTTGCAACTCTATCAAAATCATTTGGAACTCCATAATTTTCAACAATAAAAGCTAATGTTTTAGCTGCTGTTAAGTCATAGTTTAAGGCTGTTTTTAATCTGTCTTTAACAGAATTTATTTCATGAAGAACCTCCACTTGTTCATTGTCTTTGGCAATTAAATATCTTTGATACGTGAGATATTCTGTTAAAACAAAAACAATTATAAAAATAACAAAACCAAATACTTGTGGTCTTTTTATTATAAAAGTTGGAATTGCAGCTTTCATTTTATACAATCTTTAATTCTTACTTGTTTTTTAATAACCGAAAATCAAACTCAATTGAATGATGAAATTTGCCCTGTCGCTTAACTATAAATATAATATTTTTTTCGATTAATTGGCTATAATTGCCGTTAAATTTACATTTAACGAAAAAAAATAGTTGTCATATAATTCCTAAATTTAAGAATTATATAAATGCAATTTCATTACAAATTGAAACCATTAGTAAATAAAAAATTTCTTTTAGAAAAATACCCAGGTAAAGGCGGCTGGACATATGTTCGCATACCAAAGACATTTAAAACTAAAGAAGAAAAATTGCTTTGGAAAAAAGTGAGAGGTACCATTGATGGTTTCGAAATTAGAAAATATCATATATTTCCAATGGGAAATAATAATGGTTTATTTTTACCTGTTAAAGCAGAAATCAGAAAACACACAAAGAAAAAAGAAGGCGACATGATTCATGTGATTCTTTATACTGATAACGAGCCCTTAGATGTTCCAGAGGAAATGCTTTTATGCTTACAAGATGAACAAAAAGCATTAAGGTTTTTTAATTCCTTATCTGAGAGTGAACAGAAGTTTTATATACAATGGATTTACTCGGCTAAAAAAGAAGAAACTAAAATTGATCGCTTAGCAAAAACCATCAATCGTTTATTAAAGGGTTTAAAACTTTACGATAAAGAGGAGGAATCATAAAATACATTAAAGCGCAATTTTTAAAATTAATCAGCAAATAAACACAGCAAAATTCCTAATTATCTTAAGAAAGGAAGTCTGTATTAATTTAGTGCTAATTTCATATATTTACAGTTTTTACGTAAAACCATGTCGGGAACCCCAATAGTTGAAATAGAAGGACTAACAAAGATTTTCAAAGATTCGGATGAACCTGCCGTTAAGGGAGTTTCTTTTACAATTCATAAAAATGAAGTTTTTGGTTTACTTGGCCCTAATGGTGCTGGTAAAACAACTATTATTTCTATTCTTTGTGGGCTTTTTGCTCCAAGTAGCGGAACCGTAAAAATAGATGGCATGTACACTTCTAGTCATCTTGATCAAATTAAGCAGATTATTGGTGTGGTTCCACAAGATATTGCACTATACCCTACTTTAACTGCAAGAGAAAATTTGAATTTTTATGGTTCAATGTATGGCTTATCGGGACAAGATTTAAAAGATAAGATAGAAATGTGGCTGGATAATTTAGGATTAACCAAAGCTGCAAATAGAAAAGTAGAAACTTTTTCGGGCGGAATGAAACGACGAGTAAATTTAATCGCTAGTATTTTGCATCAACCTAAGATTTTATTTTTAGATGAACCAACCGTTGGTGTGGATGTTCAATCTAGAAATGTAATAATGGAACAACTAAAAAAATTAAATAAAGAAGGCACAACCATTATTTACACATCGCACCATTTAGAAGAAGCAGAAGATTTTTGTACTCAAATAGCTATTATTGACTATGGAACTATTTTAATTCAGGGCACTCCCGCACAACTCATTGCCAACACTCCAGGTTCGTCGAGTTTAGAAGACGTCTTTTTAAATTTAACTAAACGCAAACTAAGAGATTAATGAAACACAAACTTTGGGCAACGATTAAAAAAGAAACTCTAATTTTAATTAGAGATAAAGTGGGCTTGTCTATTTTGTTTATCATGCCAATGGTTTTGATTTTGGTAATGACCTTAATTCAAGATTCTGCATTTAGAACTTTAAATGAAAAAGGTGTTCCTATTGTTTTAGTGGATAACGACAAAGACACTCTTGGGATTTCCATATTAGATGGATTAAAGAAGACAACTATGTGCGATTTGCGAGATTCGATTGACGGAAAACCTGCTACTACCGAATCAGCAAAAAAAGCAGTGGCTGAAGGCAAATTTTTAATTGGCATCATTATACCTGAAGGAGCCACCAAAGCCATTAGAAAAAATGTATCTGGATTAATAAGCGAAACTTTGCCAATAGATTCTTTAGTCATCAATCCAGCAACAGCAAATGATTCTATAAATATTACTTTGTTTATAGATCCTGTTACAAAAAAATCTTTCATCACAACTGTTACAAGTAATTTGCATGAGTTTATCTCAACAGTAAAAACAAAAATTATGTTCCAAACTTTTTCGGAACAAATTGCCGAAATCATCCCCGATACTTCTAGTGCTCCTAAAAACACTTATGCAAAATCTCAAATTATAAATTACAAAGAAGTCTACTCTTCAGATATTGTTGGTGAAATAATGCCAAATGCTGTACAACATAATGTTCCAGCATGGACAATCTTTGCTATGTTTTTTATAGTTATTCCTTTAACAGGTAGTGTTATGAAGGAAAAGAAAGAAGGAAGTGCGTTTAGATTACACACAATGCCTACATCCTATTTAATGCTGATTAATGGAAAAGTAATTGTGTACGTTATTGTATGTATACTTCAATTTATCCTCATGCTATCTGTTGGCTTATTTATTTTACCTCTATTTGGTTTACCTATGTTACAACTTGGAAATAGCATATTTGGTATTTTTATTGTTGGGCTTGCTACTTCTTTAGCAGCAACAGGTTATGGCGTTATGGTGGGCACAATAGCCGCTAGCGAACAACAAGGTGCTATTTTAGGCTCCTTATCCATTTTATTATTATCTGCATTAGGAGGCATTTGGGTTCCAACTTATATCATGCCAGAAATTATGCGGAATATTAGCACATTATCGCCTTTAAACTGGGCCTTAGAAGGATTTTATAAATTATTTTTCAGAGGATCTGATGCCTCAGGTGTATTAATAGAATGCTTAAAGCTAATTTTATTTTTTATAAGCACTATGGCTATTGCATCCATTATTAATCGTGTAAAACGAAAAGTATAATAGCATATTATGGAAACTGAAACAATAGAAAAAGACATTATACATTTTTTGGAAAACAATATTTTATCTGAAGGAATTAAAATTTTCCCTGATAGTTCATTAAGAGAAGTAGGAATCGATTCATTTTCAATTGTAGAAATTATCTTATTTATTGAAAGAAAATATGATATCGTTATTCCAGATCACAAACTTATTCCAGATAATTTTAAAACCATTCACACCATAGCTCTCACCGTAAAAGAATTAGGAAATTAAATAAAAATGTCTCAGAACTTAGATTTAAAGTTTCCTCAAAAAATTTATTTAAGCGGTGCCGACTGCTTTCATTTAATGTTAGAGATAAATTCAAAAAAACACATCTCTAGCAATAATGTTATTCGAATTATTTTTCACTTTGATGATGAAGCATCTGTAGACCCAATAATAAATAACATTAAATTATCGCCACTCATTACATGGCTATGTAACATCTCTTTAGTAAAAGGTGTTTTGTTTCAAAAACCTTATTGGAAATATAAAAACACAGGAAACAAAATAGCTATTAAAAATCATTTTTGTGACACTGATAAATTCATTCCAAGTGAAATACTGAATAGAAAAATCAATATCCATAGTGATTGCCCAATTGAATTTGATGTTATAAAGTATTCATCAAAAAAAGTGGCTCTAATTATATCTTGGCATCACATTATTATGGATGGAAGAGGTTCGGGTATGCTAATGCAACATTTAAACAACCAAACACCTGTAACTAATAAACTGTTTTCAGAGTTCTTTCCAAATAATAAAACAAAAACCTCTTTATTTCGTTACATAAAAAATATGTATGAAGTAAAAGCATTTATTGAAAAATCATCAAAAGCTCCAATAGCAACTGTTTCAAAAAGAAATATATCTAGTAATGCTGCATTTAAAATAAAAACCATTCTTTTTAATAAACTAGAAACAGAAAAAATTGATTCTAATTCTAAAAAAAATGGGGCTAGATTTGGTTCCAATATTTTTCTAATGTCCTGTTGCGCTCACATCGTTCATGAGATTAATCTCCTTCGTCAATCCCCTGGAACTATTTGGATACCAATTCCACAAGATGGAAGAAAACGAGGAGGTTTTGGTCCAATCATTTCAAACTGTATTTCGTTTTTATTTTATCGTTTAACAGTAAATGATTTGACTTCTGTTAAACAAACCGTTCAAAGTATCAATCATCAATTGGCTGAACAAATAAAATTAGAAATGCCAAAAAAATATAATATGTTGCTTAATATGATGCGACATATTCCTTTAAAACTATACCATTTTTTAAGTACAAATGCCTCGAAAGGTGTGGTTGCCAGTTTTTTATACTCTTCTGCTGGCGAAGATTTTAGGGATTTAAACTCACTAACAAATAAGCCTGCAAATGATGTTCTTATTTTACCTCCATCTACTTTTCCTCCAGGTTTAACCTTCTCTTTTTTGCGATTTAATGGCAACCTTAAAATGAATATCGTATATTGTGAAGACACAATTTCGACTAAAGAATTAGATTTAATTGAACTTAATATTAAAAAATATATTTTAGGAGATTACTAATTTGCAAATCATTGAAACTGACATATTAATTATTGGAGGCGGTTCAGCTGGCATTGCAGCAGCAGTGGCATCTTCGTCGTTAAACAAAAAAGTAACATTAGTAGAACGGCTTGAATATCTTGGAGGCAAGGCAACTGCAGCCGAAGTAGGAACAATTTGCGGATTATATAAATACAAAAAAACAGATGTTTCCGAATACATCGTCAACGGATTCCCAAAACAATTTGCAGAAGAGATAGCAAGTTTATCATCATCAGTACCTCTTCATAATGTTTATGGGTTACATTATTTACCTTACAATATAACCGCTTATAAAAATTTATGCTTGCAATTAATGCAAAAGAATGATGTCAATTTACTATTCAATTCAAAAGTTATAGAAGTACATGTAACTAATCAGCTAATAAAATCTGTTGTTATACAATCCAAAAACGAAACCATTCAAATTAATTGTAAATCAATTATTGATTGTTCCGGCAATAGCTGTATTAGTCAGTTAGCAAATTTACCTCTTATCAAAAGTGAAACGTATCAAGCCGCTGCTCAGGTATTTACTTTAAAAGGAATTGGTCAAACTATCGAATCTAATATAAATTTAGTTGTTATAAAGGAATTAAAGAAAGCGATATTAAATCATCAATTAGAATCCTCTTTCAAAAATACCTCTATAGTTCAGGGTTCTTATCATAATGATTGTGTGAGTTTTAAAATAGGAATTCCGATTACTGTTACAAATTCAAAAGATAATTTAGAAAAAATTCGAGAAAAAGCGATTGAAATGATTCAGCAATTTGTTGCTCATTTAGTTGCCCATGTTGATTTGTTTAAAAATGCGGCGATAGAACACATTGCTTCGGAAGTTGGTGTGAGAGTTGGCGTAAGACCCGTTGGGAAATATATTTTGAAGGAAGAAGATGTATTATCCTGCAAAAAATTTGATACGGCAATTGCAAATTGTTCATGGCCAATAGAAGAATGGCAAGAAGAAAAAGGTGTTGCTATGCGTTACTTTAATCACGACGATTTTTATCAAATACCCGCTGATTGTTTAATCTCTTCTCAAGTTTTAAATTTATTTTTTGCAGGAAGAAACATTTCGGCAACTGATGAAGCTATAGCTAGCGCTAGAGTTATTGGTATTTGTTTACAAACTGGATACGCTGCTGGTATGCTAGCCTCTGATAATATTATAAACACTCCTTCACTAAATACTATTAAAGCTATTCAGGCTAAGCAAATTTTTGTTTAAATTAGCCAAATGAATGCCCCTTTAGTATATGATGCATTAAAAGATGCTGCCCAAAAATGGCCAACTTCACCTGCTGTTTATGATGAATATGGTATGCTTACATTTGAGCAATTGTATGCTGAAACAGAAGTCTTAAAAAATAAACTTTTAGCTTTAGGTGTTACTAAAGGAATGGGAATTGGAGTGATGTCGAGAAACAGCAGAAATTTTATTATGGGGATTTTTGCAGTGGTAGGTTGTGGTGCAACAGTAATGCCAATGTCTCATCAGCTTAAAAAAGCAGAAATTGATGGTATTTTAGATGAAGCTAAACTACATGGAATAATGGATGATCAACATGGTACATGTCCAATAGAGACAAACCATGAAATGATTAACATGAATATCGAATCGTACCGATTTGCTTTTACGGACATTCCAAAACAACAAGTATTTGCTCCTCATGTTGAAAATCCAGCATTTATTCGTTTTACCTCAGGCACAACCGGAAAATCAAAAGGTGTTATCATATCTCATCAATCAGCCATTGAAAGAGTAGATGCTGCCAATAAAGTATTAAACCTAGGGATTGGAAATACCGTTGTGTGGGTTTTGCCAATGGCTTATCATTTTGTAGTTTCTATTTTATTATACATTAGACACGGAGCTGCTATAGCAATTGCTAAAGATTTTTTATCGAAAAATATTATTGATATTACAAATGCTCACAACGGCACTCTATTGTATGCCTCACCGATGCAAATTCGTTTGTTAGCTAGTGATACCAGTGGAGACATGATGCCAAGTTTAAAAATGGTTATCTCTACATCTGCTGCCATATCTGTTGATATTTGTAAACTATTTAAACAAAGATTTAATATAGATGTCAGTCAAGCCTATGGTATTATAGAAATTGGCTTACCAATGATTAATCATATTAAATCTGAAGAGAACCCTGATGCCGTTGGTTATGCCTTACCCGATTATTCAGTTGATATATTAGACGACAACCATAATCCGCTACCTTGTGGTAGTATTGGACATTTGGCAATTAAAGGGCCAGGTATGTTTGATGCTTATTTATTTCCTCCAACATTACGAAAAGATGTTTTAAAAAATGGTTATTTCCTCACTGCTGATTTTGCTTCCAAAACACAAGATGGTTTAGTAAAAGTAGAAGGAAGGGAAAAATCTATGATTAATGTTTCTGGTAATAAAGTGTTTCCAGAAGAGGTGGAAGGAGTTTTGGAAACCATACCTGAAATTAAATTCGCTAGAATTAGTGGAACACCGCATGTTTTAATGGGTCAAATTATTCAAGCCGAATTAGTATTACATGAAGGCAAAACAGTAGATGTAGAAGAAGTTTTAACGTATTGTCGCAAACGACTATCTACTTATAAGATTCCTCAACGCGTAAAAATTGTTGAATCACTACCTATGACTGGTAGTGGGAAAATAATACGACACTAATTAGTAGCTACTATACTTTTTATTAACGATTAAAAAACCGAAAGATTCCCCATCTTCTTTTCCTAAATGTTTGTGGTGCATTTTATGGGCACGTCTCAAGGTTTTAATATACTTACCGTGTAAATTTCTGAACCATTTTATTCTCTGATGAATAATTACATCGTGCACTAAAAAATAAGCTATACCATATGTGGTCATGCCTGCGCCAATCCATATACTAAGAGGACTCCAATATATAACTCCAAGCATGATTAGCAACCAACTTGGGATAGCAAATATTAAAGCAAAAAAATCATTTCGTTCTAAAACATGATTCCCCTTTTCATGATGGCTTTTGTGCAAATTCCATAAAAAACCATGCATAATATATTTATGTGTAAACCACGCAACAAATTCCATCCCGAAAAATGTTAAAATAAAACATATAATATATATGATTAGAATCATCAGTTGTATTGTTTGAACTACGTCCAAAGCTATGCCATTTTAGTGAAATTAAAAATACTTTTCTCTGATTGGTACTATTAAATTGAAGAATAAACTATGAATCAACATATGGTTTCCTCAATTTAATTTATAATTTTGTTAAGAATGATATTATTATAAAAATACATGAAATCAAACAATCATATATGGAGTTTTTCAACCGTTGGTGGCGTGAAACGTGTGAACTTAGAATCAGGGTCAGATTTACAAAACCTATCTAATCTTGATCCAAAACTATGGACTGCGTTAAGCTGCCCTGTTGATGGATTAGAAATTGACAAAAAAACACTTGAAATAATCGATGTTGATAATGATGGGAAAATAAGAGTTCCTGAATTAATTGAAGCTGCCGAATGGGTCACGAGCATTTTAAAAAATCCTGATGATTTATTAAAACAAGAGCCTGTTTTCCAATTATCTTCTATTAATGAAAATACAGAGCTTGGAAAAACATTACTAGAGTCGGCTCAAATTATTTTAAAAAACTTAGGTAAAGAAAATGCCACATCGTTAACCGTAGAAGAAACCTCTGATACCGAAAAAATATTTGCTGGTACTCGTTTTAATGGAGATGGCATCATCACAGAAGATAGCACTTCTAATGAAGAATTAATAAAGGTAATTCAAGAAATTATTTTATGCTTAGGCTCTGTTACAGATAGAGGCGGCAAACAAGGCATTACACTTGAACTGATAAATAACTTTATAGAAAGCTGCACAAAATATGCAACATGGCTTGCAAAAAAAGATGCTGACATCCAAAACATTTTACCTTATGGAGAGCATACAGAAGCCGCTTATCAAAATTTTTGTTCAGTTAAATCAAAAATTGATGATTATTTTATTCGTTGTAGATTAGCCGCCTTTGATTCTCAATCAACTGAGGTATTAAATTTACAAGTAGCCCGAGTAGAGAGCATCACTGCTAATGATCTTTCCAAATGCATAGAAGACATTGCTGCCTATCCTTTAGCAAAAATTGAAGGGAACAAATCTCTTCCTATTACATCAGGCATTAATCCTGCTTGGGAAAGTTCAATTTATAATTTTAAGCATTTGATCGTAATCCCTCTTTTTAAAAACAAAGACAGTCTTACAGAAATTGAATGGAATAACATTATTGATTCCTTCAAAGCTTATGCTCAATGGACCTCAGAGAAAGAGGGTTCAAACGTTGAATCATTGGGTATCGAAAGGATTCAACATATTCTTTCGGGAACATATAAAGAACAATTAATCAATTTAATAGAACAAGATATAGACCTAGAAGATGAGGCAAACAATATTATCTTAGTTGATAAATTAGTACGTTATCATCGAGATTTATTTACACTGTTAAAAAACTTTGTGACGTTTTTCGATTTCTATACTCCTGGAGCCAAAGCCATTTTTCAAGCTGGAACATTATATATTGATCAACGTAGTTGTGATTTATGCATCAAGGTATCCGACATGGCTAAACACGCTACCATGGTGTCATTTAGTGGCATGTATTTAATGTATTGCGAGTGCACCTCAAGATCAACCAATGAAAAAATGACAATTGTAGCAGCCTTAACCAATGGAGATATCGATAATTTGGTTGTTGGAAAAAATGCTTTATTCTATGATAGAAATGGTTTAGATTGGGATGCAACCGTTATAAAAATTGTAGATAATCCTATTAGTATTCGCCAAGCATTTTTCTCTCCATATCGCAAAGTATCAAGATTTATTGAAACTCAAATCAATAAATTTGCAACGGCACAAGATGATAAGGTTACAGGAGATATGACTAAAGGCATTGAAAATGTTCCTGTAAAAGCAGAAGAGCCAAAAGCAAAAAAAGATCCACCAGCACCATTTGATGTTGGGAAATTTGTAGGAATTTTTGCAGCTATTGGTTTAGCAGTTGGCGCTATTGGAACAGCAATTGGATCGCTTATTGCAGGCTTTTTAGGATTAACTTGGTGGAAAATGCCAATCGCCTTTGTTGGTTTATTATTGTTAATTTCTGGGCCATCTATGATTATTGCTTATTTAAAATTACGCAAACGAAACCTTGCTCCAATATTAGATGCTAACGGTTGGGCCATTAACGCAAGTGCTGTGGTTAACATTCATTTTGGTAATACATTAACTCACTTAGCCGAATTACCAAAAGGTGCTAAAATAAATTTAAATGACCCTTTTACTAAAAAGAAACGACCTATTTTACCAGCTATTTTTATTATATCTATTATAATCGGTTTTGTTTTATATTTATTATGGAAGTATGGGTATATGCATTTGCCATTTTAATTTTTAATAAAAAAGGTCTTTCAAATGAAAGACCTTTTTTATTAATGAATATCAAATTCATCTCCATCCAACAATACTGGAAACACTTTTCTAAAATCTTGTAAGTATGAATAAGATAAATTCATTGTTTCCACATTATCCTGATGTGCTATTGTTTGATTAATGATTTCGCCTCTTGGATTAATAACAGCAGTATCTCCTGAATGATTAATTTTATTACCATCATCTCCTATTCTATTTACGCCAATCACATAAGACTGATTTTCAATGGCTCTGGCAATTAATAATTGTTTCCAAGGATACGCACGAACTTCAGGCCAATTTGCTACATAAATTAAAACATCATAACTATTCTCTTTTCTATTTCTACTCCAAACAGGGAAGCGTAAATCGTAACATACTAAAGGGCATATTTTCCAACCCTTATAATCTATGATTAGTTTTTTATCTCCATTAGTGTAGTACTCATGCTCATTTCCCATTCTGAATAAATGACGTTTATCGTAATATTCATAAGTACCATCTGGTTTTGCCCAATATAAACGATTATAAAAATTAGTGTTTTCTTTTACTGATATACTTCCTACAATGACACATTTCTTTTCTTTTGATTTATTTAACATCCATTGTAGTCCTTTGCCTCCTAATTCTTCCGCCAACTTACTTGGGTTCATAGTAAAACCAGTTGTAAACATTTCGGGTAAAATTATAATATCAGTGGGGCCTGCTATTTCATTTATCTTCTTATCAAAATGATTTAAATTTTGTTGAACATCTTCCCAAAATAAATGTGTTTGAATAGTTGTTATGATTAAATCCTGCATTTTTTAATTATTAAAGTTTATTAAATCTGCATTATATAAAAGCGCAGCTTTTCTAATTTGTTTATTCTTAAGCGACTTATAAATTTGAGCCGTTACCAATGAAAGAACACATACACTTAATCCGCTCAAAAAATAAGTTCTAGCTTTTAGTTGTTCTTTTGGGTCATTAAATCGGTGTTGTCTTGCTAAATATATTCCAGCTACTGCGCTAGTAGGAGCAATGATATTAAAAGCAATTTGACCATTTTTTCTACTATCTGCCAAAACTAACGTTTCGTTTAACTCGTCTGAATTAGTTTGTGGGTCCTTTTGCATCATTATTTTAAAGGCAGCTTTGTGCGAAATATCCACATTATTTAAAGCCAAATGTTTTCCCTCAACAATAAATAACTTTAATGGAGAAGCGCTTCCAGTTGTTTTTTGTTTTAATTGAAATCTAGATTCTTCTTTTCCGTTTTCATAAACTATTCTTGATATTTGTTCATTACTTAAACTCCGAATTATTCCATCAGGATTATGAAAATTTTTATAAGAAACTGAAGTGCTAGAAATTTCTAAAACCCTTACAATTAAGGGTTCCGAATTATTTACAAAAATAGTATCTTGGGCAAATACAAAAGTCCCTAACTTAAAAAGAAAAAAGAAAAACGCTAAACATCTACTCATTATAGGCCTTAACAAAATCATGTCTCTTCTTTTTTAAACCCACATGAAAAGCTATTGATGTTGCTGTCATCACTAACGCTAAGGAGCCACATGCTACTGGAGCTATCACAAAATCACTACCAGAATTTATACCATTATTAGTATTTATTCTAGTAATGATACCATAAATTGCTCCCGTTGCTATTGTCATCGCACCAAAAACAATTCCTACGGTTCTAGTAGCATCTTGTCCATATTTTAAATTCCTGATTGATTTTACTGATTGTAATAACATCGGGCGTTTACTTTCATTGGGATGAGAATTGGCTAAATTAGACATGTAATAATATCTTCTTTTAGTGTCTTCATATGTAATTTTTTCATTATGAACTGCTGGTTTATTATCATTTAATACCGTGAAAGGTTGCGGATCTTGAATAACAGCTGGTGCTTGAGTTACTACTGTCATACTTTCAGTGTATCCGTTTTTATACACTATCTTATCAATCACATTTTTATCTACAACATACATCGGACCATCAGGTAATTCAAATTTTTTATACTGAATTTCAGTTTGAGAAACTTCTTTCACAAACACAACAATCTTATCTTTTGATTTAAAAAAGATTGTGTCTTGAGAAAAAGCGGTAAAATTTAAAAAAAGTGTTATGATAAAAAGCGTATATAATTTGAAATTTTTCATATGTGAACTTGTTTATTTTAAAATTAATTATTGTAGATAGTTGCTATTTCTATTTTCTTTTTTATTCTTTTTTGTTTATTACTATGAGCAATAATAGCGCCAGTAATTCCAACTGAAACACCTCCCATTAAGCCAACCAATACTGGGGTCGCATCGCTAGTTACCAAAGAAGCCATCATGCCTATATAAGGCAAGGCAACGCCAGCTCCTAAACCAACAAAACCATATAAATACTGTTTTTTCTTAAATGATTTCATGTTTGAATACTCTTTCATCATCAACGTTTTTTTCTCCGACTCTGGATAATTATTAATGACTCTAAGCAAACGAGACTCGCCCATGGGTTTGCCAAAATGCATGAGTTTTGTTTTATCGATAATAACTATTTTTTCGAATGATGTGTTTTGATTTGTTGCCACGGGAGAAATTGAAGTAGTAGCTGTGACTATAGCTTGAGGTTTAACTTCTGTCACTTTAAAAGTCTCTACTAATCCATTTGAAAACTTGATGCTTTCTATTTCATTTTTACTTGAAACATATAGAGGCCCATCTAAATTATCAAATCTCTTATACTTAATATCATCTATATTAATTTCTGTAACCTTTACCACTTTTATAGTGTTATTCAAAAAGCGAATAGTGTCTTGAGAAAAGATACTATTTATTCCGAATAGAATAAATAACACAAATAATATTGTCTTCATAGGTTGAGAGTATATAGTAAATATAATAATTAAATCTTACATAATATCTCGGCTGCCTTCTCTAAAGTTTCTTCTTTCTTAGCGAAACAAAAACGCAATAATTGTTGCTGTTGTTGATTGGAGTAAAATACCGATAATGGAATAGAGGCCAAGCCTTTCTCTTTTGTTAAACGAATTGCAAAATCAGTGTCTTTTTCATCAGTAATATTTTTATAATTCAACAATTGAAAATAAGTCCCCGTACAAGGTTCCATCTCAAAACGAGAAGTTGTAATTAATTTTCTGAAATAGTCTCTTTTTGCTTGATAAAACTGATGTAGGCCTTTGTATGTTGTTTCATCTTTTAAATAATCGGCTAAGGCTAATTGAAAAGGATGATTCACGCAAAACACTAAAAACTGGTGTACTTTTCTAAACTCCATCATTAATTCTTTTGGAGCAGCCACGTAACCAATTTTCCAACCAGTTGCGTGTATTGTTTTTCCAAATGATGATACAATAATAGACTGAGCTGCTAATGATTTAAATCGGGCAACGCTTTGATGAGGCTTATCATCAAATACCATATGTTCGTATACTTCATCGCTAACCAAAATAATATTTTTACCTGTAATTAATTTTTGAAGTTCTAGTAAATCGCTCTCGTTCAAAGTTGTTCCACTAGGATTATGAGGCGAATTAATAATGATCATTCGTGTTTTATCAGTAATCGTGTTTTTTACTGTATTCCAGTTAATAGTGAAATTTGGATATTCTAAAGCAATTGGCTTCACAACTCCACCATGAACTTCAATCGCAGGAATGTAACAATCATAAGCTGGTTCAAACACAATCACTTCATCCCCTTTATTAATAAAAGCAGCTATACTGGTATAAATTCCTTGGGTAGCTCCAGCTGTAATCGTAATTTCAGTTTCGGGATGATACGATGCTTGATAGCAATTTTGCAATAACTCACTAATGGTTTCTCTTAATGGCTGCGCGCCAGCCATGGGCGCATATTGATTAAACCCAGATATAAGGTTTTTTTGAGCTAGTTCCAATAATTTAGGACTGCATCCAAAGTCGGGAAAGCCTTGAGAAAGATTAATAGCATTATGTTCTTTGGCTAAACCACTCATTACAGTGAAGATTGTGGTACCAATATTGGGTAATTTTGACTTTATCTGCATTTTTTTTATAATAATTAGACTAAGTTGCTAAAAAAATCTTATTTTTGCTACCCGTTCTGGATTTTTGTTAGAATTTGAATTCTTTTAAAAATCTTAAATTAAAATGGTCCTGTGTCAGTCAGCTGACTGATAAGGCAGAGCAAACAAAAGCTCATTAAAAAATAAAAAATGGTCCTGTGGCCGAGCGGCTAGGCAGAGCTCTGCAAAAGCTCGTACAGCGGTTCGAATCCGCTCGGGACCTCTAAAAACCCTCTAAATCAATTGATTTTAGAGGGTTTTTTGTTTTCTTGTGTTTTTTGCAATGTTATTCATGAAACAAAAATACATATCTCTATTTGTATTGTTTTTCTATCATCAAGAGCTATGCAAAAAATAAAACTATTTCGCTCATAATACTCTATAATACACAATCAGTTATAGAGAAGCTTTGTTTTTAAACTAGTTTATCCCGAAAAGCTTTTGCAACAGCTTCCGATTTACTGTTGACGTGCAACTTTTCATATATTTTCTTGATATGACTCCTCACAGTATCAATAGCAATAAACATATCATTAGCAATCATTTTATAAGAATATCCTTTTACTAAATAGTCTAGTACTTCTCTTTCGCGCGAAGTTAAATTGTAATTATCGTTGTGACAATTATGTGCCTCACTAAACATTTTTAAAACCTGTGTTGCTACACTTGAGGTCATAGGCGATCCGCCCAAATAAGCGTCGTTAATGTGTTCTAAAAGTTTAATTGGAGCCGTTTTTTTTAAAATATAACCATTAGCTCCATATTGAATAGCATCAAATATGCTTTTATTATCATCAAATACAGTAAGCATTAAAACTTTTACGTCTATATTACCTGCTATTCGTAAATTCTTTAGACCTTCGATGCCTTTTATACCAGGCATATCTATATCCAAAAGGATTACATCAGGTGTAAACTTTTCGCAATCTTTAATTATATTATTACAGTTTGGGAAATTAGCAACAACTTTAAATTCATCTGAGGCGTCAATCAATTCTTTGAGACTTTCTCTTAACTGAGTATTATCCTCATAAATAGCTACTTTTATCATTATATTTTATTTAATGGAATTACTAATTGTATTTGCGTGCCCTGATTTAATTTCGTTTCAATATTAATCTCACCACCAATATCCTTAGCTCTATTGGCCATATTTATCATTCCATTTCCCATCTTAGATATTTCTTCGTTAAACCCACTACCATCATCTTGAATAGATAATTTTAGTTTTTTATTCTCAATTTGAATATGTATATAAACATTTTTACATCCAGAATACTTAGCGGAATTATTGATGGCTTCTTTGAAGATAAGATAGAAATCTCGTCGCCATCTCATTTTTGTTTCTAAAGTATTGATGACATTGTCCACTTCAAAAAGAAGATTAATATTAAGTGGCTCCAATATTTCTGCAGCAAATTCACGCATTCTTACAACCACTTTTCCCATGTTATCATTATTTGGATTTATACTCCACACAATGTCGTCCATGTTTTGCATCATTTCCTGAGAAATTTGGTTGATTCTCTTTAAGTAATGTTGGCTTATCGACTTATCTTGTTCAATCTTATTTTCTGCAATTACACTCAGAATGTTAATCGTGCTTAAAGTTGATCCCATATCATCATGCAAATCTTTTGAAAGATCAAATCTTATTTTTTCTATTGCAAGAAATTTATTTAATCGTATTCTATAAAAAACATAAAACAATCCAATGCAACACATTACAATTAGTAAATAAAACCATATACTTTGATTAAATGGTTTTTCTATTTCAAATTCAATATTCAAAATTTGTGTGCGTTTTTTATCTTCTTGAAAAACACATTTTAATCGAAAATTATAATGACTACTTTTGAGATTGTTGTATGTGATTGTACGATTGTTTCCTGCATAAATCCAATCATCATCTACTCCATCCAACATATAATAATAATCAACCGAATTATAATAAGCAAAACTCGACGCTCCAAAATCAATATTGATTGTGTTATGGTTTTTGTCAAATAAAAGTATTTTTTGTTGATTCGGTTTTATGAAAAAGGTTTTATCGAAACTTCGAACTGCATATATATGAGTAAGAGGAAATGTCTTTTTTGTATCATTAACAATAGGCAGCAAATAAAGGTATTCGTCGTCTCCCAACAATAAATTTTTTTTATTTTTTTGAAGACACATAAAGTTGAATCCCTTGTATAGATTTGCGTTCTTTTCAAGACGCTCAAAACTTTTTAGATTCCAATTTGTTTTATATAATCCATCACTCGTAGATGCAACCATCTCTCCTTTTCCAATATCAATAAGATTATAAACGTTACTAAATGGAAGCCCGTCGTACATAGAGTAAAAATCAAACCCTTTTTTGTCAGTAACATAATGTCCTAATCCATTAGATGTACCAACAAAATAGTTCTCTCCTTCCGTTTTTAGAAAGCAGAAAATATTATTGCTTTTTAAAGCTAATGGATCCTTTAAATTCATTTTGAAAGTTTTAACTTCCTTTGTATTTATATTTATGGAAACAATGCCATCATATTGTGTTGCTGCAATTAATTCGTTATTAATAACCATCATGTCATTTATCATTCCTGCAGCTGTTCTGGCCATCAGTTGATTTGATTTATAAAATAACTCAAATACATCTGATTTATAGGGTTTTTTGATAATACTTCCTTCATATGTTCCATAATAAATATTTCCATGAGGATCCTCTATAATACTTATAATCGTTTTTTGTTCGAAACATGTATCATTATAATAAGTGTATTTTTTGGTTTGTGTATTATAATTTATCAATCTTCCTTTTTGACATCCCAACCATATTTCTTTCGAATCATTCGTTTCAAGAATACACCAAATTAAATTGAAATATTTATCTCCAGTTATTTTGTCAAAATCAATGTGTTTTTTATGCCCTAGTTCTTCGTTTAATATCAGTAACCCTTCGCCGAATGTGCCTGTCCATACTTCTTTATTTGACGTTTCAAGAATAGAATTATATGGATGTTTTATATACCCGTTTTTATCTTGATCATTACAAATTCTAAAATTTTTTTCATTAATATTAAATACAAAAAAACCGCTATTAGTACAAAGCCAAATATTGTGTTCATTGTCCTCAAACATTTTGTGACACATCGTAAAATCTATAGGTCTTCCTTCTTTTATATTTTCTTTAATAGAAACTCTTTCTGTTGATCCAGAAGGAATGACATCAATACCATCTCCATAGATCCATATATTATTATTTGAATCTTTAAAAAATTTTCTTCCTGCCACTGATTTTAATTCATGAGTCTTGCAAGTTGATGATGTTTTATTATATATTATTAAATCATATTGTACTATGTTCGGATTCCATATCAATGCATATACATTTTCGATATCGTCAAATAAATCATAAATTTCTCCTTCAAAGCAATGATTTTTCATCCAACTGTAAATCAGCGGCGTATTATTTTTGCTTAAAATTTTATTTCTTTTAATATCAAACATATCCACGCCATTTTTATGATGTAGAATAAGATTGTTTTGAATAGAAGCTACCTGTGCTTTTAGTCTTTTCAGCTCTTTTAAAGTATCATTAGAGACCTTTTCAAAAAGATGTTTTTGATTGTTATATTTTATCAATCCCATTTCAAAAGAGGTGGCCCATATGTTAGATTCGTCATCTTTAAAAAGACTCGTAAAAGCAATAGTTTGTGTTGGAGATTCTTTGGGTACTGAAATAAATTCGAATGTATGTGTGTAAAGATTAAATTTAGCTATCCCCTGATAATTTGTAATCCATAACGTACTATCATCACCAATCAGTAAATTTGATATAGAGTTGGAGCCATATATGTCATTTTGAAAACTTGGGACAGGGATTTTCTTAAATGTTTTTCCATCAAATTGTTGTATCCCATTTAGTGTTCCTATCCAGTATAAATTTCTAGAGTCTTGAACAAGTGAAAGGACTAAAGATCCAGTTAAGCCTTCATTTTTTCCAATTTTTCTTAAAAAAGGTTGGGTAAATTGTCCAAACAAAATAGAAATATTTGCCAAAAGACAAATCGTTAAAATATTTCTGATTATTTTATTTTTCATTTTAAGTAAAATTACTAAGATTCAATTAATCTATGGTAATCTGCTTAAAAATAACATATTTATGTGATACAAAAATCTATTTGAATTTGTTGTGATTTAAATTTACTTCACATCATTCTTCAATATTTTATATGTTTTTGTTTTTCCATTTTTGGTTAAAATATAAACATAAAACACCCCATCTGCAGCGCTAGCGATATCTATGCTTTTGGCGCTTGATTCTTTAAATATAAATTGACCTAAAGAATTCAATACGGTAATATTTTGTATCAAGTCGTCATTGATGATTTCAATTGTCTGGTCGATAGTTGTAGTTTTGATAAATTCTACATCAAAATTAGATTCTTCAAAATAAAGATAAATAGTATTCGAATAAGAATAATAACCATCACAATCTTCCTGTTTTAGGCGGTAATAATATATAGTATTAGACTCGATGGTATTGTCTATTATTTGGTAGTTAATAGGCGACATGGAATTTATAGCGCCATTAACATGACCCACGACATTAAAGACTATTCCATCTATTGAGCGTTCTACCTTATAACTACAATTATTTGTTTCACTTATCGTTTTCCAATTTAAAAAAGCTTTTCTATCAATAATATACCCATCAAATAAAACCAATTCTACCGGTAAAACTACAGAACATCCGCTACAATTATTAATCACATTAGCCATTCCCCAATTAGGTAATCCATTGTAACTTATTCCTGAAGGAACACAAACATCCAATTCTGAAGCAGCAGTAACAACATTATCATTTGATGCATATTGCCTAACATTTAAACATGCTCTACCTATTGGAACAGAAACTGAATTTGTTGTTTTATTAAAAAAATAATTTGTAGTAGTAGCACTACCATCGCCTAAACATAAACAAGCGGGGGAACTAGGTATCCAAGCCATAAACCCAGCACTAGTAAGTTGATTATTATTTACCAAATAGGTGTTTAATCCTTGTATAATAATATAATTAAATAACGATGATAATACACCATTATTTATGACAGTTACATTGGCATTTAATATGAAATGTGCCGAAAAAATAGATGTTCCGTTGTTATAAAAATTTGTTCCAGAATTCAATATTACATTACTACCGCCATTACAATTTAATGTGCCGCCAGTATTTATAAAAATAGTTCCTGAGTTCACAGTCAAATTAGAAAGCGTAAGATTACCACATATTATTAGCTGTCCGCCATTAACAGTAATATTTGAAAAATTAGAGGTTCCATTAACTGTTCTGATATCTCCAACATTCACAACGTCCCCATCAATAAGTGGACTACTTGTAGCTGGTGTGCAGCCTATAAAAACTGGAGTTGTTAAACATTGAGCCATCATATTATTGAAAGAATGTGTACTGATTAAACATATTATAAACTTTATTACATAGCGGTTTAAATTATTTATTTTGAGAAAATTTTTATTTTTTAATGATAAATAAAAGCGCTGAATTTTCATTTTGGATGTTATAATTTAATCTGATGCGCAAATATGTGTTTGGTAATTCATATAAAAAATCACATGAATATGTTAAAATTACAGACTGGAGTAACTTTTTAGTCTTCTTTAACGTCATATGCTGAAATAACACATAATTATGTGATTTCATAAATTAAGCAGTCATATAATTTTGTACAAAAAAAATAAACATGAAAAAAATATTAACTACAGTACCTTTGCTTATGAGTGTGTTTCTTTGCAAAGCGCAATGGACTCCTATTAATTCAACTACAACCGAAACATTGAAAGATGTTGACTTTATGAATGCTTCTTACGGTGTTATTGTTGGCAACAGAGGAACAATTCTTTTAACTACTAATGGTGGAACAAGTTGGACTGACATAAATAATCAAAATGTGGGAGGAGATATATTAAGTGTTAAAGTATGGAACACTGATACTGTCTTTGTATCAAATTTTGACCCAAACATAACTACTGGTTCTGTTTTACTAACAACCAATGGAGGGACTACTTGGAATCCAATTGCAGATGATTATGCCTTAATCCACCCGATTGATATTGAAACAAATGAACCAAATGGTAAAGTATTTGGATCTTTGGGTAATTTAATATCTAAAAACTTCAATAGCCCTGTATGGGATACTTTAATTAGAGGAATTTCAGGGATAACTTCTTTAGAGCGTCTTCAATTTGCAAATTCTCAAGTTGGCCATCTTTCAGGAAATGTTTCTGGAGCTGCAACTTATTCAACACGCTTTTTTAGATCCGAAAATGCTGGGGTAAATTGGTATTCAGGCGATCCCTTTTCGATGCCTAATTCTGATGCACACACTACTATGAGTTTTGTAAATGCCGATACTTCATTTTGTTTTACAAATCAATATTCTAATTGGGCACCATCTTCAATAAATAGATTAGTGCGTTTAGAAAATTTTAATCTTTCTACACCTTCACCAGGTAATACAGTATATACATTTGATGCTACAATCATTAATAATAGTATGCCTGATTATATGAATGATGCTCGTTTCGAAAACTCTAAAAATGGGTTAGCTCTTGGCAACATGGGATCTATTTATCGCACTATTGATGGTGGTATTAATTGGACTGTAGATTATACAGATGCTTGTAATAGTTGTCATCTTAATAAAATGGATTTTGAAAATGGTGTTGGTTATGCTGTAGGTGAAAATGGAATACTTATAAAATACACCAGCCTACCAACTGGACTAAAATCTAATTCTTTTAACCAAACAATGGTTAATATTTACCCAAATCCTAACAATGGAATTTTTAAGGTGACGGTTAAAACTCCAGATAGTGTATCAGGAGCAATATATAATAGTATAGGAGATTTGATTCAAAATATTGAATTTAAAAATTCTATAACTCTTAATTTTACTGATTACTCAAGTGGTATATATTTTATTAAAATCATCCTTAATGGAGAATCAGTCACGAAAAAAATCATCATTGAATAATGTTTCAATAAGCTAATTTATTTCTACACTCTTCTCATTCGAAAAGAGTCAAAATATATCATCAACTTGTTACTCTTTTGATTTCTACAAATTCAAGCCCATCTGTTTTTTATTTACATAAAAAACAGATGGGCTTGTAACTTTTCAATAAACCAATACGTCACATGATAATAAAAATTAAAAAGCAATTAAAAAAAGTATGAAAAAGTATTCCTTAAAAAATGTAACAAAAAAATTTAGTGTTTATGTAATCCTAGTTGGACTAGCCTCATGTCAAAATAACACTGATAACAATTCTGTAGCTAAAATTAATGTCGTTAAAGATACTATTCAATCTGAAGAAGAAACTATTAAACGTGGTGAATATCTAGTAACAACACTTGGATGTGGTGATTGCCATTCGCCAAAAAAAATTAATGAACATGGGATTCCTTATCAAGATCCTGAACTTATGCTTTCTGGTCATCCTCAAAATTTGGTAATAACAGATTACGATAAACAAACTTCAAAAAACTGGGTATTATTTAATATGCACAATACAGCCGTTGTTGGTCCTTGGGGAACATCATATGCTGCAAACATCACTTCAGATGCTACTGGAATTGGAAATTGGACTGAAGAACAATTTTTTAAGGCAATGAAAGAAGGAAAATTTAAAGGAATAGATGGGACAAGACCATTAATGCCCCCAATGCCTTGGCAAAATTATTCAAGTATGACTCATGAAGATCTTCACTCGATTTTTCTTTTTCTGAAATCAACGAAGCCTATTTCGAATATCGTCCCATCTTATCAGCCTCCAGTTCAATAATATTAGAAGATAGGTTCCTGTTCCCAAAAAGATCAGGGCTTATTTTTATTTGTCCTAATTAAAAATGAAAGAAATAAAAAAAAGTCTCCGTATTATACTTTCCACAATGCTTATATCCATTGCAGCTGTTGCTCAAGATACCAGTAAATATGTGTTAAGGTTAAATTTACCGCTCATTGATGTGCCACAAAATACATCATTGCCTTACACTGCTCCATCCATGCATCAAGCTTTGGAATTGTCCAATGATTTTTATGAATTGGGCTTTTTGGGGATTGATAAATTAGGGAATAAACTATTTATTCCCAAAACAAAACCTTATTCAAAATGGAGAAAATTTTCCAATCATATATTTAAATATGGATTAAGCTTAGGTTTCTCAAAATATGGAAGCGAATTGCCTATTCCTCTGGGAGTATGGGCTCATGAAGAGTTTCATAGATCGGTACTAGGGGTCAACTCAATATCTTCTAAAAATGGTAATTGGATTTTTGATAGATGGGATGGAACAGTTTATGGTGTATCCGACTCATCTTTACATAATCTAAAAAATACAAAACCAGAACAACTGTTGTATTCTTATGTTGCAGGAGTTCAATATGAGGTATTATTAAACAAAAAAACAACACTTGATGATTTTTACAAAAAAAGAACTTTAGCAAAAAATGCTTTGCTTTTGTATAATGCTTATTACGTATACAATTATTTTAAATTTTCAACAAGTGCACTTAGTGATTCGGCTAAAGTATTAGCGCCAAAACATGAAAATAAAAATCCAACAGAACGCGACTATGCAGGTGCCGATTTAACTGCTTGGACTTACGATATGTTTAATCCCGCAACTCCATTTAATGCTAGGGATTCTTTTCCAGATGGGGATGGAGTTAATAGGAGAATAGGATTTTCTGATCTTTCAACAGAAGCACAGAACTACTTAAAAGAACAAAAAAAATTATCACTTCTCAACTTTGTGAACCCTGCTATATTTTTTATTAATAGGCTTGAAATTGGAAACGATTTTTCATTTAATATTTTTACACAATACGCACCAACACATTTTGGAAATAGCGTAGCACTATATATTCCAATAAAATATAAAAAGTATGATTTTTTAATTAGTGCGCATAATTATAAAAGTAAAAATTACACAGGGTATGGAATAGGATTAGGAGTTTATAATTTCTATTTATCAAAAAAGATAGAATCTGATTTAGAATTCAACCTTTGGGATCAGCCTAAATCATTTTTTGATACTAAAGGTGTTTTTGGAGGAAATGCCAACTTAAGCATAAAATATAACTTAAATAATAGTTTTTCTATATATGGTTCTGTTGTGGCTAAAACAAGAGGATGGTTGATGGGTAATCCTTATCTAGAAGATAATCTAACTTCTCTAATCGGAATAAAATATCAAATTGTAAACTAATATTATTTTATTGATACATATATTAAGCATTTCGCAATCACAAGAAATATAATATTGAAAAAATTAAAAACGATTGTTTAAAATCGCTTTCATTAATAAATAAAAGATAAATTTGTTATTAATGATTAAGTTGTTTTGGATATTTATTGTCTTATTGTTTTTGCAAAAAGTTAATCTTTATGCTCAAAACCCTGTTGCTTTTCAAATTACAACTGATGAAGGACTTCCTAATCAAACCATTTATAGCATTATTCAAGATGAAAAAGGATTTATATGGTTGGGAACAGATGCTGGATTATACAAATATGATGGCATTCGTTATTATGAATATAAACATCCTTTACAAAAATCACGCTCATTAACTGGTCTCGAAAAAACTACTGATGGTAAAATATACCTATATAATTTTAATGGTCAGATTTTTTATATAGAAAATGACTCTTTGAAATTATTGAATACTTGGGATAAAGGATCTGTTTCAAATATTTGTACGGATAAAAACAATAATCTTTGGGTATGTTATGCCGAAGGCGTTGATATGCTCTCCTCTAAAACAAAAAAATGGGTGAGTTATGCTACTAATCCTAAATATCCAACTGGTAACTTTACGCATTCCTGTTTTATTGATAACAGCAATGTGTTTTGGTGTCTTGGTCCAAAAGGATTAATTCAAATTAACCATGGTATAGAAAAATGTTACCCTTTAAGTTGGTCTAAAGGCAAAGTGTCTGGCGAATACCAACTTGCGTTTTACAGTAACCAAAAATTTATTTTTAGCAGAATAGATGGTGAAATTTATCATCTAAGTTCTGGAAACATAAAATCTTTTTATTCAAAAAATTTAAATCCACTGCTAAAAGACAAAAAAATAACAAGAGTTGAAGAAGATAAACAAGGTCGTATTTGGATATATACTTTTAGTGGAATTATTGTTTATGATATTAAACATGACACAAGCGAATTATTATATGATGACAAAGCTTTTTCGTGTGGCATTCAGGATGATGAGCATTCTTATTGGCTCAGTACACTACATGATGGTTTATTAAGAATTCCTGAATTAAGTCATAAAATATGGGGAATAAAAGATGATGATAAATCTAATATCAAAATCAATAAAATAGTACGCGCAAGCTCTTCTGTTTTTTATAGCACAGTAAATGGGAATATAGGTGAGCTAACTATAAAAGATAATAGCATAAATCTAATTGAACCAAGTACTAAATTAGACATACAATGTCTGGCATTAACAGAAGATAAACAATCCATTTTATTTGGTATTCAAAACAGTACGTTTAAACTTAATAAAAATAAAACAAAAACAATAAGTGAAAACTTTCCACCAGCAAAGGATATTTTACAACTTGGAAATAGTTATGTTATTGCTACCTCAAAAGGCGCATTCTATTATAGCCCTGATGAAAATTCGAAAACAGAAATTTTAAATGAAAAATGGACAAGATCTATTGCATACGATAAAAAAAATCGCAGTTTATATCTTGCCACTAATAGTGGAATTGATATATACACCTACCAAAATCAACATTGGGAATATCAAAACACACAATTAGATAGTGTTCAAATTATTTCGCTTTCGTCTTCATCAAACAATAAAATACATGCTTTATCTTTTAATGGGCATTTATATGAACTATCACACAGTCAACCTGCCTTTCTTTTTACTTCTATAGATAAATCTATTATTGGGTATCAAATAAAAGAAAACAATGAATGTCTCTTTTTGGCAACAAACAAAGGTCTGTGGGTATACAACTTGCAAAACAAAAAAGCACAACTTATTAATCGATTATCTGGCTTAGCATCTAATACTATAGATGGTTTAGATATTGATGATAAATATGTTTGGCTAGCTACATCAAAAGGAATACAGCAAATTCCAATTCATTTAAATAGTAAAACAATTTTTTCAAAAATATACCTCAAAAACATTTCGGTAAACAACTCAATCGTTAAATGCAAAAATGAATTGAGTTTAAACTATAAAGATGAATTAAAAATAGAATTAGATGCCGTTGCCATGAGCTCCGAAAATCAATTTCAATATGCCTATCGATTAAACAGTAAAGACTCTTGGATATTTTTGCCAGCTGAAATAAATCAAATTGAACTTCCTGCTTTAAGCGTTGGCTCTCTTAATTTAGAAATAAAATTAGTTGATCATTTGGGGAAAGACTCCGTAAATTCTGTTTTAATAAAAGGAATCGTAAAACCTCCATTTTGGCAACGATGGTGGTTTTACCTAGCTATTGGCATCACGTGTTTATTAATTGCGCTTCTTGTTTTTAAACAACGTGTTAAAATTATTCAGAAAAAACAAGTAAAAGAATTAGAGCGCATCAATCTTGAGCATCAATTAAAGTTATCGCAAGAAACCGCTTTAAGAGCTCAAATGAATCCGCATTTTATTTTTAATGTATTAAACTCTATTAAAAGTTATATCTATGATAACGACAAAAAGAAAGCAGCAAGTTATCTACAACGCTTTTCTGATTTGGTTAGAAAAATATTAGAACAAAGTTCTATGGCCTGGGTAAAATTAGATGAAGAAATAGAACTACTAAAACTATATATCGAACTGGAATCGATGTTGTTTATTGATGAATTTCAGTATTCTATTCAAATAGATGATAATATAGATACTAGCCACACATCATTACCTTCTCTTATTTTACAACCATTTATAGAAAATGCCTTTAAGCATGGGTTAAGACATAAAATTGGAGAAAAGAAACTTGAGATTAGTTTTTCAATGGATGCGCCCAACTCTATTTTAAATGTGACAATAACCGATAATGGCATTGGACGAAACCAATCGAAAATAATTAATGATGGCAATACTAAAAAACACCAATCGTTTTCAACAGATGCCATTAATAAAGTTACAGTACTCAATCAAAATCAACCTGGCATCATTGCTGTAGATTATATAGATTTATACGACAACAATCATGATAGTATTGGCACTTCAGTAGTAATTAAAATTAAATCACATGACTAAACTTAAAGCGGTAATCATCGACGATTCTCCTCAGGCAAGGAAATTACTTTTAATGATGTTGGAGGAATATAAAACTGATTTAGAAATAATTGCAGAAGCCGAACAAGCTACACAGGGTTTAGAATTGATAAAAAAACATCATCCTGATGTGGTATTTTTAGACATTGAAATGCCCGGAAAATCAGGAATACAATTAGCCGAACAACTTTTACATGATAACATTACTCCTGCCATTATTTTTACAACTGCGTACAATGATTATGCGCTTAAAGCCTTTAGATTAAGTGCCATTGATTATTTACTAAAACCTATAAACGAAAATCATTTACAAGAAGCTATTGAAAAAATAAAAAAATTACATCCAAAAGCTGAAGAAGAAAAAAAATTAAAATCATTTATAAATAATTACGATGATGTTTTACCAAAAACATTAAGTGTTCCTACTACTTCTGGATATCAATTTTTGAAGATTGACGACATACTCTATATCAAAGCGGATGGTTCTTACACTCATATATTTATAGATAAAGAAAAGCCAATGACTGTTTCTAAAAATTTAAAATATTTCGAAACCGCTCTTGATGGCTATTCGCAATTTATGAGAGTTCACCGAAGCTTCTTGATAAACCTTCGTCAAATGAAAAAATTTGACAAACAAAATAGAGGAGAAATCATCATGAACGATGATGTCAACATTGATTTAGCGAGAGATAGGAGAGATGAGTTTTTCAATGCCATAGAAAAATTTATGCTTTAATGTTTTTATAAAAAACATCTCTTTCTTTTTGAAATCATTTTCAGTTATAGTACTTACATTTTATTTATCGTTTTAGGTAATTTTTAATAGTATTTAGAAGTGTTTTCTTAAAGAATTCACAAAGTCATATGAGCCATTCACAAAACGGACCGCTTGTGAATGTAAATTATTTTCATTTTTGTTTAAAAAAAACAAACTTATGAAAAAACATTTACTAGTAGCAATCACTTTTTTTTGCACGACTTTATCACTTTCAGCACAAATACCAACTAATGGCTTAGTTGCTAAATGGTCGTTTGACGGAAATTTAACAGCAGATAGTCATGGCTCTTATACACTTAATAATGGAGGTTCAGGCGCTGTTTTAAGTAACGGTTATCAAGGAAATGCAAACACTGCAGCTTATTTTAACGGAAATGCCATCATGGGTATAAACAATGCTGCTTTTCGTCCAACAACTTTTTCAATGGCTACTTGGTTTAAAATGTCTGGCACTGAGCCTTACCATACATTAGCTAATGTTAGATTAAATCCTACTAGTGCACCTTATAACTCCTATAATTTATGTATTGGGAACTCAACTTTAAATTATTTAGCATTTTTCTTTACAACCAGTAGCAGCAATGATATAGCTCTTTATGATACATCATTTACTTCAATCAATGTGTGGGCACACGCTACAATTACTTGCGATTATAATAGCACAACTAATAATACAACGGTTAAAATGTATGTTGATGGATTGTTACATTCGCAAACCACACAAACTGGCAATATCATATACTCAAATACACCATTTAATATAGGTAGTGTTGGCGGAGCTGCAAGTGGAAATAGTTTAGATGGTAGCTTAGACGAATTTTTATTTTATAACAGAGTGCTATCACCTTCAGAAGTTGCTACTATCTATAACGGAACATCTACAGATATTCATTCTTCTAACAATACTCAACATTCACAAATTACGCTTTATCCTAACCCTACATCATCTATCCTAAACATTGACGTAAAAGAACAAACACAAATTACTATCGTCAATGTTTTAGGTGATATCGTTTTAACACAACCGATTAATGGATTAAGTGAAATTGATGTAAGCAAATTAACATCTGGTGTGTATTTTATTAAAGATGCAACATCTGGAAGAGCAACCAAATTTATTAAAGAGTAGTTTTTAGTTAAAACAACCAAGAACGCCTGTCGGTATTTATACTTGGCAGGTGTTTTTGTTTTACAAAACCTCTTACAAAGTCATATGTGCTATTCACAAAGGGGTTCAATTTTATATCTTATATTTTTTGATATTCGAATAACAAAATCATATATATGAAAAAACAATTACTATTATTAGCCTTTACCATCATAGGAATGGCAACAAAACTACAAGCGCAAACAGGCGTTACAGTAGCAGGAAATTTTGGACAAAATGCAGATGCTAATCAATTATATAATCCAATGGGTGTTTTTGTTGATGCTTCTGGCAATGTTTATGTATGCGACCAATCTAACGATCGTGTACAAAAGTGGGCACCAGGAGCCTCCACTGGAACTACTGTTGCAGGTGGAAACGGAAACGGCACAAGTGCAAATCAATTAAAATCTCCTTATGGTATTTTTGTTGATGCAACCAATGCTATTTATGTGTGTGATAATGGCAACCACCGTATTCAAAAATGGACACCAGGTGCAACTACAGGAACTACCGTAGCTGGCGGTAATGGCTTTGGATCTGCAGCTAATCAGTTTTCTAATCCAAACGGTGTTTTTGTTGATGCATCAGGTAATATTTACGTGTGCGATAAAAACAACCAACGAATTCAAAAATGGGCCGTTGGCGCTACTACAGGAACTACAGTTGCAGGTGGCAATGGCTTTGGTTCAGGAACTAATCAGTTTTCTAATCCAAACGGTATTTATGTGGATGCTTCTGATAATGTTTACGTATGTGATCAAGGAGGGCAACGTATTCAAAAATGGGCGGCTGGATCAACAACTGGCACAACTGTTGCAGGTGGTAATGGCTTTGGATCTGGGGCTAATCAATTGATTAATCCAGCTGGTGTTTTTGTTGATACATCAGGTAATTTATATGTGAGTGATAATAGTAATTATCGAATTCAAAAATTTGCACCTGGAGTTACTACGGGTACTACTGTTGCGGGCGATAACGGTGCTGGTTCAGCAGCTAATCAAATATATTCTCCAAATTCAATTTTTGTTGACGGTACAGGCAATATATATATTAGTGATCAACAAAATCATCGCGTACACAAATGGGCTCCTGGCGCAAGCACAGGTACTATTGTTGCTGGCGGTAACAGAAATGGATTAAATGCAAATCAGTTAAGTTTACCTAGTGGAGTTTTTGTAGATGCTGCAAATAATCTTTATGTGAGTGATTTGGATAATCAGCGAATTCAAAAGTTTACTCCAGGCTCAACAACTGGTATAACTGTTGCAGGTGGCAATGGGCAAGGAATGGCAGCTAATCAGTTTGTGCGACCACAAAGTGTGTTTGTTGATGCAACAGGTAATGTGTATGTTTGTGATGATGGAAACCATCGCATTCAAAAATGGGCACCAGGTGCAACAACAGGAACTACCGTTGCAGGTGGCAATGGAGGAGGCTCTGCAGCAGATCAATTGTATTTTCCACAAGGCGTTTTTGTAGATCCAGCAGGCAATATTTATATTGCTGATGCTCCTAATTATCGAATTCAAAAATGGACAGCTGGTGCTACTACAGGCACTACTGTTGCAGGTGGTAATGGACAAGGCTCAGCAGCTAATCAACTTAATTATCCTTTTGGAGTTTTTGTTGATGCAAGTGGAAATATGTACATAGCAGATAACGGCAATAGTCGAATTCAAAAATGGGCCGCTGGTGCAACAACTGGTACTACTGTTGCAGGTGGTAATGGACAAGGCTCAGCAGCTAATCAATTAAGTTCACCTAGGGGAATTTATGTAGATGCTACGGGCAATGTTTACGCAAGCGATTGGGGACAAAATAGTGTGCAAAAATGGGCAGTAGGTGCTACTACTGGTACTATTGTAGCAGGTGGAAATGGCGATGGTTCCGCTGCAAATCAACTAAATACACCACTTGGTGTTTTTGTAGATGTTATGGGTAATATTTATGTAGGCGATTCAAATAATCATCGTATTCAAAAAATTTCACAAAGTACTGCAACAGCTTTAAATGAAGTAAAAAACAATTATTCTATTAATATTTACCCTAACCCTACTTCATCTATTTTAAACATTGAAGTAAAAGAACAAACACAAATTATTGTTGTAAATATTTTAGGTGATATTGTTTTAACACAAACAATTAATGGATTAAGTAAAATTGATGTGAGCAATTTAACATCTGGTGTGTATTTTATTCAAGATGAAACATCTGGTAAAGCAATTAAATTTTTTAAAGAATAGTTTCTACTTAAAACAACAGAGAACGCCTGTCGGTATTTATACTTGACAGGCGTTTTTGTTGTTAGCCAAGGCGTTATCGCCAATAGTGTAAATCAATTCTACTTGTTGGTGATAACACCAACAAGGGCGAAAAACTTTAAAAAATCATCTAGCTTATGAGCATTTTTTACCAGCTGTTAATCTTTTAAAAACCCATATTCATATACTTTCGGTTCAATTTTGTGAGCTAGTTGTCTTAATTTTTCTCTCAGATCACTAATTAATTTCATGTAAGTCTCATCACTACTTTTATTATTCATTTTGCCTGCGTCGTTCCTGCCTTGGAAATATTCTCTTATATCGTAAAGTGATGCATTTACATTACAGTTTGGTTGTCCGTGGTAATATTTCCAAAGTTCACGTCCTGCATCCAATACTTCAATTGCTTCAAACGAAAAAACAAGTGGTGTCGTTCTTTGGTTTTGTGAACCAAACAAATCAATACTTGAATCCGTTTTTAATTTTCCACTAATAAACTTACTCATAAAATTGCTCTTAAATTTTTCTCTTGAGTTTACTTCTTGTTCTGTGAATGGTATCCAATTGTTTACACCATATTTGGATTGAATGATATTATTGAATAAAGTATATGTAAAACAATCATTTTGAAATTCTGAATCACCCTGCCAATCATCGTTTGGAGCTAAAAACTGATCTCTGTCATTTAGCCAAGTTGCTGCAATACAATGGCGAACAGCAAAATATACACTTGCTAAAATTAAGTTGTTTGAATTAATTAAAAATTGACCAGCCTCTTTATTATAAATCATATTTTGATGAACAATGGCAATCATATTTTGATTTTGAAAATCATTCCCCTTAAAAGGAAATTTTCCAATCAAATTAGAATCGTTTTTATTTGCTCTATATGGTTTAATCCATTCATTAATGAAGTGTTTTTCATCATAAGCAATTATATTCTTTTTTTGTAAAAAAACTCCATCTTTTTCAAAGACATCTGCTGTCACCTCTTTGAACGTAATATCTATAGATGAATTCCATATCATGAAACCAATAGGGAATTTTCCTTTAACATTATCGAATGTATCAGCAGGAACAATAAAAATTTTCTCGAGTTTCGCTCGAAAATTCTTTCTAAAATTTGAAAAATGTTGTCCTTGTAGGATTTTTAATGTTGAGAATTCTGCCAGAATACAACCAGAGATTTCTTTGTTTATGCGCATAAAAAATTGAGCAAAAATCTCAGCATTTCCTTGACCTAACAAACTAGAATATTTTTTATTGGTGTTTGATTGTTCTACTCCTTTTTTACCTTCTTTGTTTTGTAATAAAGTTTTTTTGTCGCTCGCCTCTGCATAGGGAGGATTAATATAAACAACCAATTTCTTTCGTTTTTCAGGGTCGTTTATTATGTCTTGCAGCGATTTGGGTAATTTTGTAAAATCATCATTCAAAAAATCAAATTGAAAAACATGGTCGTCTAATAAATTTGCCCCATTCTTTATACGGTCATGTATTACTTCAACATCTTGATTATCTAGAGTAGAGGCCCAAATATTATATTTATTTGTAAGTCCTGCTAAAAGATTTCCTGTTCCAGCAGCACAATCCCAAACATAATATTCGTCTTGCCAATCTTCACCTAATACATCAGTTAAATACTTTTGAGAAAGTTCCACCCAAATTTGGGGTGTAAAAAAACTTCCTTTTCTTTCTCTCACGTCTTGTGGAACTAATAGATCTCTTCGCTCTACAATGTAATCCCAATATTCTTCTTTTGGTGGTCGGTCATATCTGTTCCAAAATTGCGTATGCGCTACTTGTTTGTCGGTAAACGAAGTAGAACTGAAACTAAATAACCCCGATTCATTAATCTTTCTGTCTAATTCGTAATGGTCGTGTTTAAGCAGTACAAATAGTTTTTCCTTTAACGTATTGTTTTCTTGAGATAGTAAGTCAGCTAAGTAAAAGTCTCCATCAATAATTCCACTTTTCTTTGCTAGGTCCCAGTTTACTGCAATAGTTGGTTTTACTTTTTCTAACCATTTGTTGTAAATGACCATGAAATTATTTTTATCAATTTTGGTTTTAGTTAAACCGAATTTGCCAATAATAAAATTCTTTTTTATAAACTTTTGAAGCTCCTTGTCATCTTTTTCAAAGTTGAATAAAAGCGCCTTTTGGTCAATTGAAGTTTTTACTTTTTCGTAAACTAATTTAAATTCCTTTGTTTCGTAGTCAGATGGAGTTACATTCCAATTAAAATCATTTTGATAAAAAATATCGTGAATTTCATTGTATGGTATGAAGGCGATTTTTTCACCATCAAATGCACCTAACATTGGAGGTGGTAAAAACTTATCAAAAGTTCGAGCTTTTCCAATTGTTAAGATAAGTTGTACAATTGAATTATAAATATCAGAAGAACCTTTTTTTGCTTCAGCCCAAAGAAGTGACTCTTGTTCAAACAGTTCTTTTTCACTTTGGTACATACAAACACAAAAGTCAATATTGCCAATTTCTTTTGTACAATCGTAAATCCAAAAATAGTCATGTGCTACTTTGTTTTTAAGCTCCCCCTCTCTAATATTTTGATACTTCATTTATAGTCTTTGTATAATTGGCAGTAACTACTTTGTAATCTCTAATTGTTTATTCTCCTATATTCCCAGTATGCAGTTCTAAATACTTTTTTTGATTCTCACAGTTGGTAAAAACCAAATAATCAAATTATACTACAAATAAATCATATAATGACATATTAATATCATATTATGATTTATTTAATAAACAATTGGTTGTGAAATTTGAACGTGAGTAATACTATAGCTGAAAAAATACGTCAATTAAGAGTCATACGAGGCCTCAGTCAAGAAAATGTGGCTGACGAAATCCATATGAGCCATGGAAACTATGGAAAAATTGAAAGAGGAGAAGTCGATATTAATTCTAGTAAATTAATAAAGCTAGCTAAAGTATTAAAAGTAAATGTTGGCGATTTTTTTGAAGAATCATTGAGAGCAACCCTTAAAGAATCTAAATCAGAATATGGTTACGCAACAAAAGATGAAGTTGCCGATTTAGCTCACGCCATCCTTAAACTCACCAAGGCGGTTGAACGTATTGAGGAACAGTTGCCGAAGAAAAAGATGATTGTTAAAAAAAGGACAGGGAAGAAATAAAATTTTACGGGCAACTTATAATAAACCTAACAGGTTATAAATAAAATCATAGTGTAATTAAACCCTCACGCCAATGACACACACGTCATCGGTTTGCTCATGAAATGATTTCCAGGCTTCAAACTCATTATTTAAAATTTCTTTTTGTTTTTCCATCGGTTGTGTCGAAACAGACATTAATAATTCTTTAAATTGAGAGTGCTTAAACTTTTTCCCCTTTGGTCCGCCAAATTGATCTGAAAATCCATCTGTAAATAAAAAAATCAAATCATCTTTCCCTAATTTCATTTCGTGATTTGTAAATGGTTTCATGTTTTCATGATACCCAATTGGTTGCTTGTTTCCTTTTATTTCTGTTAGCGTATTCCCTTTCAAAATATACAAGGGATTGTTTGCACCTGCCCACTGTAGCTCTTGTGTTTTTTTATTAAAACAAGCTAAAGAAATATCCATGCCATCTTTACTTCCACCCTCTTTACCATTTTGTCCTAACTCTTTTGCTATTTTGTCTCGTAGCATACTCAAAATAGTAGCAGGAGATAAAAATTCTGAAACAGCAGCAATTTCATTTAAAAAGGCAATACCCAGCATGCTCATAAAAGCGCCTGGCACTCCATGTCCTGTACAATCCGCTACTGCAATATACCAATAATCGTTTCTTTCAAATGCCCAATAAAAATCGCCACTTACAATATCTTTTGCTTTATATAAAATAAAATGTTCTGGCAAATGTTCGCTTACATGGTCCTCTTCTTTTAATAAGGCTAGTTGTATTCGCTTGGCATAATTAATAGAATCTATAATGTTTTTATTTTTTTCTTCTACAATTAAATTTTTTTCTTCTACTAATTTTTTTTGTTTTTCAATGATACTTTTTTGTTTACGAGTCGTTTTTAATGATTTCCCAACAAACAAAGACGATAAAACTGCTATCATTAATCCTATGATAGATATAATGATAATTAATCTCTGCTTTTTTAAATTAGAATTTTGTAACTCTTTCTCTTTATTTAAAACATGAATCTCTTGTTCTTTTTTTTCGCTTTCATACTTCACATTCATATCAGCAATTTGCTTCAAACTTTCTTTTGTAATCAATGAATCTTTAATGTCGTAAAATAATACATGATATGTATAAGCTTTATTGTAATCTCCCTTTTTGGAGTATAACATTGCTAAACTTTGATAATAAGACGCTTCAAAATCTTTTGAACCTAACTCCTTAGTAAAGCTCAATCCATCTACAAAATATTTTTCTGCATTAGCAACGTCTCCTTTGTTAAGATAAATTTTTCCGATATGATTATACACTTCAGCAAGCCCCTGTTTATTTTGAACACCTTCATAAAGAGTTTTCGCTTTTTGAAAATAATGAAATGAGGAATCTAACTGATTTGATTTATAATACCACGCTCCAAAAGAATTATAAAGCGTTGCAATTCTTTCCTGATTGCCCTCAATCAAATACAAGGGCTTTGATAAATTATAATACATTAAAGCACTATCATTTTCATTAATATCAAACTTTACATTACCTATGTTTATTAAAGCATCTGCTATTCCTTTATTTTTTTGAGCCCTCTTAGAATAATCTAAACTTATTCTATAATACTTTATAGCATCCTTGGCATTATGTTGTTGAGATAAAACGTTTCCAATATTATTGGCTGCCGACAAGGCTCCCTCATAATTTTTTAATTCTTCGTTAACTTTTAAAGAGCTTATATAATGAGCAATTGCTTTGTTATAATCGCCTCGATAATCATAAATAGCTCCCATATTATTATATGAAGAAGCCATACCTTTTTTATCTTTAATAATACGTTTAATCTTTAATGAACTAGAAAAGAAATATAAAGCAGAATCGTAATTACCAATATTATAATATACAATCCCAATATTATGAAGCGATTTTGCACAACCTTTTTTAAAATCTAACTTCCGAGAAAGTTCACAAGCCTCTTGCCCATATCTTAATGCCATTTTAGCATCAGAAAATAAATACCTTTTACATAATTCATGTAGAGTATTTACTTTTTGGGTATCAACTTTACTATTTAACAAGCATTTTTCTAATGAATCAACTGCCCTATTTTGAGCATTGATATTATAGGCGATGCTTATAAAAAAACATCCTAAAATAATTCTAGAAATAAAGGTCATAAAAAAAGATTGAATAAATGTAGTCATTCTATGTTCAGTTGAAAAATCAAATACATAATTCTAAACTCTCACGCCAATTACACACACATCATCGGTTTGCTCAAGATTTGTTTTCCATTCTTCAAACTCACTTTGTAATACATCTTTTTGTTGATCCATTGTATGTGAATTTATCGAAATCAACAACTCTTTAAGTTTTGAGTATTTAAATTTTTTGCCTTTAGGTCCGCCAAATTGATCGGCGTAGCCATCAGTAAACAAATAAATACAATCTCCTGTTTCTAATTGTATATGATGATTGAAGAAAGGTTCCATTGCCGAGTGAAACCCAATTGGCTGTTTATTTGCTTTGACTTCAACAAGCTCAGTCGTCGCATTTTCATTTCCTTTTAAAATATACAGAGAATTGTTGGCGCCCGACCATTGCAATTGTTTTGTTTTCATATTGTAACATGCTAAAGAAATATCCATGCCATCTTTACTCTCGCCATCTTTTCCATTTTGCCCCAGCTCCTTCACAATTTTATCTCTTAGTAAATCTAAAATTTTTGCTGGAGATAAAAATTCAGCACTTGCCGAAATTTCATTTAAAAATGCAATGCCAAGCATACTCATAAAAGCGCCAGGAACTCCATGACCTGTACAATCAGCGGCTGCTAAATACCAATAGTCGTTTTTTTCGAAGGCCCAATAAAAATCACCACTCACAATGTCCTTTGGTTTAAACAAAATGAAATGTTCGGGCAAATGTTCGCTAATATGATTTTCTTCTTTTAAAAGTGCTTCCTGAATTCGCTTAGCATAATTAATACTATCAATAATATCTTTTTGCTTTTCTTCAACCATTAATCGTTGATGTTCTGAATGGTCTTTTTGTAATTCAATAATCTTTTTTTGTTTTCGAGTCAGACTTAATGATCTAAATATAAAAATGGTAAATACTAATACTAAGCCTAGTCCAGTAACAACAAACGCAATTAATAGATTTTGTTTACGACTTTTTTCTTCGGCTAGTTCTTGTTGGTTTTCTAATTCTTTTTTATGTTCTGCAGCAGCGATGGCATCTTTCTTTTCAAAATCATAGGTCATTTGATTTTGAATGGTTTTTTCACGAGTCTCTTCGTTATTTAAACTATCACGGTATTGAATAAATAAAATATGATTGTCATAGGCTTCTTTATAATTGCCTTTCGAATAACTCAATTCCGTTAATACCTTGTAGGTTTGTCGCAAATTTTCGCGATAACCTATTTGCTGAGATAATTTTTTTGCTTTTTCTAAATACGTTTCAGCTTCTTGATACTTTTTTTGTTTTACGTAAATTTCGCCAATGTTGCAATATACTCCTGCAATGCCGGGTTCATCTTCAATCACTTCTTTTATCTTTAAGGATAAGAAATAGTTTTTTAAAGCCTCTTCATAATTACCTTGATGGTAGTATACTAAGCCAATATTATTATAAGAACCTGCTACTCCTTTTTCGTCGTTTATCTCTTGTCTAAGTTTTAATCCTTCAAAGTGATTTTTTAAAGCTTCGTCATATTTTTTTTGCTCTGTATAAACTAAAGCAATGTTGTTATAAGTTGTAGCTACACCCTTTTTATTATCAATGCTTTGCATGATTTTTAAGCACGAAAAATAATTTTTTAACGCTAAAGGATAGTTCTCTTGGTCATTATACACATTTCCAATATTTCCATAAGAAGCTGCAATTCCTTTAGTATCCCCAATAGACTCCCTCAATTTAAGTGCTTCAAAATGATGTTTTAATGCTTCGGGGTAATTGCCCTGAATATAAAATACCATTCCTAAACTATTATAAGCATTAGCTTCTCCTTTTTTATTCCCTATTAATTCAAATGTTTTAAGAGATAGTTTATAGTTTTTTAAAGCATCAAAAAAATCACTTCTATCATCGGCCAAAAAACCGTAATACATATAAGTAATAGCAATTCCTTTTTTGTAGTTTGTTTTTTGAGCAAGAGCTAAAGCTTTGTCTAAACAATCCTTTGCCTTAACATCATCTTCAAATTCATATTCCAAAAACAATTCATTGTAGATATTCACTTTCGTTGTATCATGAGCTGCAATTTTTAAAACATGTTGTAAAGAATCAATGATTGTATTTTGAGAGTAACACAATAAAAATTGAGTAAAGAAAAATAAATTAAAAGCGATAACTTTTTTCATATACCTAATATACAATTTAGTTTTTTAATTCGCTCAATTAAACTAATTTTAATGAATCAGAACTATTTATATTATGAAAAGATATTATTTTACATTATTGTTCTTAGGCATCCTTTTAACATCCGTGATTGGTCAATCCAAACATCAGTCTTCCAAGGAAATCGCAGAGATGCTGAATCGGTTACATTCGACCAAAACAGAAAAAGAAAAATTAAAGGCTTTTGTTGAATTAGCTTGGATGTATCGTTCAGTAAATACTAATATCGCTAAAGACTATTCGGACTCTACTATTATATTAGCTACTAAATTAAAAGAATATAAATCGTGTTGGTTTGGTTTAAATAGTAAAGCAGAAGCCTTACGAATTTCAGGAAACCTAACAGAAGCCCTAAAAATTCATCAGCTAGCATTTACACTAGCAGAAACTAATCATCTCACTATCAAAACCGCACACTCTCTTAATAATATAGGGCTTGTTTTAAAACGACAGCGAAATCCAAAAGAGGCTATAGATTATATATTAAAAGCACGTAATTTATACCAATCGGTTCACGATACAGATGGTATTATTACCACGAGTACAAACTTAGGAAACTGTTATTATAGTTTAGACGATTATAATACTTCCACTAAATATCATGATGAAGTCATTTCATTATCTATACCTCGCGAAGATTACTATTCGCTTGGAAATGCTTATACCAATTTAGGACACAACTATTACTACATGGGTCAAAAAAACAAAGCCAAAGATTCCTATTATAAAGGTTTACAATACCGAGAAAAATATGGAGACTTAAGTGACCTGGCAGATTCATACTCAAATTATGGATATATGGTATATGAAGATGGTAATTATGCAGAGGCAAATAACTATTTTCAAAAAGCTTTGGCGATTGATAGACATACTGGAAACAAAGATAGATTACTGCTTGTATATAAATACTTGTCTGAAATGTGGGTCACTAAAAAAGATTTTGAATCAGCCTATTATTATGCTGACTCCGCAAGAATTTATAAGGACTCCATTATTAATGAAACAAACGTAAGTTCGTTGAATGAAATGAGTCAGAAATTTGATTCAGAAAAAAAACAATTAAAAATAGAGCGTTTAAGTACAGAAAACAGCTTTAAGGAAAAAGAAAATAAATTACAAAAAGTATTCTTATTAGTTGTAGGTATTGCATTAATTATTTCAATCATATTAGGTATATCTGTTCTAAAACAATATCGTGATAAAAAGAAAGCTAATCACATAATAATAGAACAGAAAGAAATACTGGAAGAGAAACAAAAGGAAATTATAGATTCCATAACTTACGCAAAACATTTACAAGAAGCGATTTTGCCTACCGAAAAAATTGTAAAAGATTTTTTACCAGAAAGTTTTATATTTTATAAGCCTAAAGATATTGTAGCTGGTGATTTTTATTGGTTTGAACATAAAGAAGATTTAATTTTTATAGCAGCAGCAGACTGCACTGGACATGGAGTTCCAGGAGCCATGGTAAGTGTGGTATGCAGCAATGCATTAAACAGGGTAGTAAAAGAATTTAATACTACAAATCCAGGTGCTATTTTAGATAAAACCAGAGAATTAGTTTTAGAAACATTTGTAAGAAGCGATAAAGATGTGAAAGATGGAATGGATATTTCTTTATGCTGCATCAACTCTAAAACCAAGCAATTATTATGGAGTGGTGCCAATAATCCGCTTTGGTATATTCAAAATAATGAAATGAAAGAAATTACTGCCAATAAACAATCTGTTGGAAAAACAGAAGACCCAAAACCATTTATTACTCATCAAATACAATTACAAAAAGGAGACAGTATCTATTTATTTACAGATGGATATGCCGATCAGTTTGGTGGGCCTAAAGGCAAAAAATTAAAATACAAACCTTTTAAAGAATTATTATTTCAAAATTCAAATTTGCCACTTGAAAATCAAAAACAAAAATTAGAACAGACATTTAACGATTGGAAATTAGATTTAGAACAAGTGGATGATGTTTGTGTAATAGGAGTACGTCTTTAATTACATTTATAAATAATGGATTTATTTTCGGATAATCAAATAACCAACTTGTTGCCTTACGATGGCACGGTTTTATATTATGGAACTATAATGTCACAAGCCGAAGCCAATCATTATTTTAATGAATTATATAATAATATTGAATGGCGGCATGATGAAGCTATTGTGTTTGGTAAACATATCATCACTAACCGTAAAGTTGCTTGGTATGGCGATAAAGAATTTGATTACACCTATTCAAACACTACCAAAAAAGCACTATCGTGGACAAAAATTTTATTAGAATTAAAAAAGTTTGTAGAAGAAAAAACAGAAGCCACTTACAATTCTTGTTTATTAAACTTATACCATGATGGCGAAGAAGGAATGGCTTGGCATAGCGATAGCGAAAAGATGTTGCAAAAAAATGGGGCTATCGCTTCATTAACATTTGGAGCCGAAAGAAAATTTGCATTTAAACACAAACAATCAAATAATACAACCTCCATTATTTTAGAACACGGTAGTTTATTAGTGATGAAAGACGAAACACAAACTCATTGGTTACACCGGTTACCTCCAAGCGTTCATATTAAACGTCCTCGTATCAATCTAACATTTAGAACCATTGTAGAGTAAATAAACTATTACAAGATGTTTATCTTATTTTTAATGAAAATGAAGCATAAATAACTAGTGTAGTAATTTTTGTTTTCTTTAAAAATTATATTTACCTTTTACCTTTGTAAATTGGATTCCTATATATGAGTACTATTCAAACTAATGATAACACTACTATTTTTCAAATAGAAAAGTTAGCCGATTTATCATTAGCAAAATGTAGAAGCAATCCAGATGAAGGAATCAAACTAGCTGAAGAAATTTTAGAAATCTCTCAATCAAATTTTTTAGAAAAAGGGGCCGCGAAAGGATTAACCTGTAAAGGCTGTTGTTTGGTTTGGCTCGGGAGTTATGATACTGCTTTACAACATTTATTTGAAGCACTCCCAAAACTTCAAGAATATGGAGATAAAAAAATTGAAGCTCAAGCCTTATATCACATTTTTTGTTCCTATTATTTTTTAGCAGATTATGATAATGCCTTAAAATATGCTCATGAAATGCTTAATAGAGCAAAGCATAATGAGGATTTATTATCTCAAGCAAATGCCTACAATGCCATTGGAACCATTTGTTATACTACCAATCAAAATCAAAAAGCTTTAGAAGCACTCTTAAATGGTTTAACCATAGCCAACACTTTGGATGACAAACATTTATTAGCTAGGATTTTGGACGGTATTGGAACGGCGCATTTTAATTTAAATGAAATTGAAAAATCAATTGAATTTAAGAAGAAAGCACTTGATGTGTCTCGTTCAATCGGATTAAAACAAGTAGAGTCGTATGCGATTGATGGATTAGCAAAAATTTATTTAGCGGCGAATGATTATAGCAATGCCGAAATTTATTTGCACGAATGCTTAAAAATAAGAGAGGAGCTTAATTTTAAATCAGGTATTGCCGAAACTAATTTTCAATTAGGTGATTTATACTTAAATATGAATCGCTTAGATTATGCCTTATCGCATTTAAACACAGCATTAAATATTGCAGAAGAAACCAATACTAAAGAAGTCGCCTATAAAACACATAAATCATTATATACACTTTTCGAAAAACAGGGTAATAACACAAAATTTATTGAACACTTTAAAAATTATTATACATTAAAAGAAGAGTTTTTTAGCGAAAAAAATAAACAGAAATTAAAAGGTGTTGAGATGCAAGTAAGCATTTCTCAAATGGAAAAAGAGAAAGAATTACTAAATCAAAAAAACAAACAACTTGAACAGTTATCAAATGACTTAGTAACACTAAGTGATTTAGGTAAAAAAATTACTTCGCTCCTATCCATTGAAGCAATTAATAAAACAGCCTACGACATCATCAATAATATGATGGACGCTCATGGGTTTGGTATTGGAATCGTATCAGATGATGCGTCCAAATTAATTTTTCCAGGCTACATAGAAAAAGGAATTGTATTTAGTTCTTCTTATTATGATTTAAATGATATAAACAGATTAGCCTGTGTTTGCTTTAATAAAGAAATAGACGTTGTTATAAATGATTACGAATTAGAAGCAGGAAAATATATTCAAAAACGATTAGAACCTATTGTTGGCGAATCTGTTCAGTCTATTATTTATCTTCCGCTTAAGTTAGGTGATAAAAAATCAGGGGTTTTAACTGTACAAAGTTTTAATAAAAACGCATTTGATGATTACCAAGTTAACTTGGCAAAAAACCTAGCCGTTTATTGTTCTATTGCTATCGAAAATGCGACACTGTATCAAAAACTAGAAGAACGTGTTGAAGAAAGAACACGAGAAGTAATTAAAGCGCAAGAAACAACACGTATGCTTAGCATTATTGGTAAAGAAATTATTTCTACGACCGATTTCGAATCCATTTTCAAAAAATTACATGAAAATGTAGGGCAGTTAATGAATGCCGATTGCTTTAGTGTACGTGTATATGATAAAGAGAGAAGAGAGATTGATTATAAATATTCCATGGAAAAAGGAAAATTAAAAACTCCTTTATCTGTTTCAATGGATGACATAGATAACTACACTGTTTGGTGTGTAACAAATAATAAAGAAATTTTTATTAATGATAACCTCAACGAATATCATAAGTACACTAAAAAAATAGTGGTTCCCTCTGGTGAAATGCCAAACTCATTATTGTTTTGTCCACTAACGATTGGCGATAGAGTAACTGGAGCCATTACTGTGCAAAGTTTTGATAAAAATGCATACACGCCATTTCATTTAGATGTATTAAAAACTCTAGGAACATACACCGCTATTGCTTTAGAAAATGCTGATTTGGTTGAGACACTGGAAGAAAAAGTAAACGAACGTACATCTGAAGTCGTAAAACAAAAAGAACAATTAGAAAAGAGTTTTAGTAATAGTAAATTATTAAGTGAAATTGGAAAAGAGATTTCAGCAACCCTATCAGTTGACGAAATTATTTCTACAGTGTATACTCAAATTAACAACTTAATGGATGCCACTATTTTTGGTATTGGTATTCATCGTCCCGAATCTAATGATTTATATTTTTCGGGTTCTATGGAAAAAGGAGAAAAACTATCCTCATTTGCTTACAATTTAGATGATGACAAAACAGCTACTCGTTGTTTTATTAAATGCGAAGAAATTGTTGTGAATGATTGGCAAAGTGAATACTCAAAATATGTTCAAAAAACATATCAGACTGTAGAAGGTGAAATGCCAGAATCCATGATTTATATGCCTTTAATTTCTAAAGGAAAAACCATTGGCGTTATTACTGTTCAAAGTTTTGAAAAACATATTTATAACGAACACCATCTTGATTTATTAAGAAGTTTATCTGTGTATGTTGGTGGTGCTATCGAAAATGCTAATCTATACAAAGGTTTAGAAGATAGAGTTGCCGACCGAACAAAAGAAGTTCTGCTTCAAAAAGAACAGATTGAAAAATCGCACGAAAACACTCGTTTACTAAGTAAGATTGGACAGCATATTATTTCAAACGTAAATTTTGATGCCATTTTTGGTGAACTACATCAAAATATTAGTCAGTTAATGAACGCTGATTGTTTTGGAGTACGTATCTACCATCCAAAACTAAATGAGATAGAATATCGTTATGAAATTGAAAATGGAGAATTGTTTGAGCCCATTAGTGTATCAATGGATAATGACGATAACTATTCGGTATGGTGTGTCAAAAACAAAAAAGAAATTTTTATCAATGATAATCTCAATGAATATCATAAATACACTAAGAAAATAGTCGTGCCAACTGGTGATATGCCAAGCTCGTTATTATTTTGTCCTATGATGATTGGCGAACGTGTAGTTGGCGTCATTACAGTGCAAAGTTTCGAGAAAAATGCTTATCTCCCTTTACATATAGATATTTTAAAAACTTTGGGCACTTACACGGCTATCGCGCTAGAAAATGCAAATCTAGTTGAGAATTTAGAAGTGAAGGTGTATGAACGTACACGAGAAGTTGTAAAGCAAAAAGAAATTATTGAAGAAACCAATAAACATATCACAGACAGTATAAAATACGCCAAACGTATTCAGGAAGCATTTTTACCTACAGAAGAAAATGTGAGTACGCTTTTAAAGAATGCCTTTGTATTATATAAACCAAAAGATATTGTTAGCGGAGATTTTTATTGGATTGAAGAGAAGGATGATAAAATTTTATTTGCCGTTGTAGATTGTACCGGACACGGAGTTCCAGGAGCATTTATGAGTATCATTGGTTTTAATGGTTTAAACCAAATTGTAAACGAATACAACTACACAAAGCCATCAGAAATTTTAACTCAGTTAAATAAAAATATCAGTAACACACTTCGTCAAAAAGTAGAAGATTCTAAAATAAGAGATGGAATGGATGTTGCCATTTGCTCTTTGGATTTAAAAACCAGAAAATTAGAATTTGCAGGAGCGTTTAGCCCATTATTTATTTTGCGTAATGGCGAAGTTTTAAAAACGAAAGGCGACAAACAGCCTATCGGTAATTTTGTTGGTGTTGAAGAATATGAATTTACAAATCACGAAATTCAATTACTAGAAAACGACAAACTATATATTTTCTCTGATGGATTTGTTGACCAATTTGGAGGACCAGGCGGGAAGAAATTAAAATACAATGCATTTAGAAGCTTACTGCTTGAAAATTACCAGAAACCTATGGCGCAACAAAAAATAGCAATTCATGAGTTTTTTGAACAATGGCGCGCCGGGTTTGAGCAAATAGACGATGTTTGCATGATTGGGGTATCAATATAATTTTAAACAAAAAACATAGCCTCTATGTAATTAAATTTTTGTTTCTTGTAAACAATACCAATTGTTATTTGTCACATATTGTGTCACTCATTAAAAATCGTCCTCTAATTCGCAAAACAACTGTTTGAAAAATCTATACAACTCCGAACTTGCCAACACCACTTATGACTCCATTATTATTGGTTCAGGAATGGGTGGTTTAAGCACGGCTGTTTGTTTAGCTAAATCAGGCAAAAAAGTATTAGTTCTCGAAAAACATTATGTCATTGGTGGATTTACACATACCTTTAAACGAAAAAAATATGAATGGGACGTTGGAGCTCATTATATTGGTCAGGTAAATAATCCTAATTCCTTAATCCGAAAAACATTTGATTATCTCACAGACAGTCAATTAAAATGGGATGACATGGGTGAAATTTATGATCAAGCAATCATCGAGGGAGATGTTTACAATTTCAAAAAAGGATTAGAAAATCAAATCCAGCAAATGATTGCTTATTTTCCTGAAGAAGAAAAAGCGATTCGCACATATTATAAATTAGTAAATAAAGTTGCTGGACACGCCTCGTTATTTTTTGCCGAAAAATCAATGCCTAATTGGTTAAGCAAAACAGTTGGCAGCTTACTTACAAAACCATTTTTATTTTACTCAAAACAAACAACGCATGATGTGTTAAGTAAAATAACTAGTAACAAAAAATTAATTTCTGTATTATGTACGCAATGCGGTAACTACGGTTTAACTCCAATGAAAAGTAGCTTTGGTATACATGCCCTAGTTATTGCTCATTATTTAGAAGGAGGTGCTTATCCTACTGGCGGAGCTGCAAATATTCACAAAAGTTTAACACAGGTTATTGAAAAACATGGTGGAAAAATTGCTATTAAAGCAGAGGTAAAACATATAATTATTGAAAACAATAAAGCCATTGGTGTATTAATGCAAAATGGCGATAAAATTTTTGCTAAAAAAATTGTAAGCAATGCGGGCGCTCACAATACCTTTAATAAATTAATTTTACCTGAACTTCAAAAAGAAGAAAACACAACGGCATTAAATAAAGTAATGCCTTCTGTATCCCATGCTTGTATTTATGTTGGCTTAAATGCCACAGATGAAGAATTGAAATTACCAAAATACAACATGTGGTTGTATCATAATTACGACTTAGATTTTAACAACGAACTGCATTTAAAAACTAAAGATAGTATTTCTCCTGTTTTATATATTTCATTTCCATCAGCAAAAGATAGTGAGTGGCAACAAAAACATCCTGGAACCTCAGCGATTCAAGTATTAGGTTCTTATCCATTTAACTGGATGGAGGAATGGGAACATATGAAATGGCAAAAACGAGGCGATGATTACGAAGCCGTTAAAGAAGAATTAAAACTCTTGTTTCTTGAACAACTTTACAAAACTCTACCACAAATAAAAGGTTATGTAGATGTTTGCGAACTCTCCACCCCACTCTCTACAAAACATTTTAGTAATTACGATAAAGGTGAAATTTACGGATTAGAACATACTCCCGAACGATTTGAACTAAAACAATTGCGTCCAAAAACTAATTATAAAAATTTGTACCTCACTGGGCAAGACATTATTTCCGTAGGAGTACCATCTGCTATGATTGCTGGTGTATTTACTTCTATTAGTATTTTAAATCGTAATATCTTATGGAGAATAATGCGATATAAATCCATTAATTAAGCTCAAAGACAATTTTTTAAATTTAGAACAATTCCAAATAAGCCAAATTTAGTCTATTTGTAAACCTAATTGGGCTTATTCTTGTTATTTAGTTGATAAAAGCATTAAATTTTATTGGATTAAATGCTTCACAATTATACATTTGCCAAGTAAAAATTAAACACATTTCTCTTATGAGTCAAGGATTCTTAAAATCATCAATCGGAAAAAAATTTGTAATGGGTCTGACAGGCTTATTCCTTATTTCATTTTTAGTAGTACACTGCTTCATTAACTGCCTTATCTTTTTTAACGATGGCGGTCTAACGTTTAACATTGGCGCCGATTTTATGGCTCACAACTGGTTAATTAGAGCAGGTGAATTAGTTTTATTTTTTGGATTAATTGTTCATGTTATCCAAGCTTTACTTTTAACATTAGAAAACAAAAAAGCACGCCCTATTGGATATGCTAAAATTGACGGAGCTGCCAACTCTTCTTGGTACAGTCGTTCGATGGGTTTATTAGGAACTTTATTATTAATGTTTTTAATTATTCACTTAGTTCATTTCTGGGTTAAATCTCGTTTCACCGGTTTACCAGGCGAAGATGCTAACGGAAATGAAAACTTATACGCTGTGATGCAAGAAACATTTAAAATGGCTTGGGTAGTTGTTTTATATGCTTTATCTATGATTTCATTAGCATACCATTTATTACATGGTTTCCAATCAGCATTTCAAACATTAGGATTAAATCATAAAGTATATACGCCAATTATCAAAAAGGCGGGTATTGCATTTTCAATTCTTATTCCTTTTATTTTCGCATTAATGCCAATCTTAATGTTTTTAGGCATTATTAAATAATTAAAAAATTCAATATTACATTCTTAATTTTTCGATATGAGTAAATTAGATTCAAAAATTCCTGAAGGAGCGATAGACCAAAAATGGTCGAAATACCGTTCTACAGTTCATTTAGTAAATCCAGCTAACAAACGTAGTTTAGAAGTGTTAGTGGTTGGCTCTGGTTTAGCTGGTGCTTCGGCAGCATCTTCTTTAGCAGAGATGGGATACAAAGTAAAAGTATTTTGTTTTCAAGATTCTCCTCGTCGTGCGCACTCTATTGCTGCACAAGGTGGTATCAATGCAGCAAAAAATTATCAAAATGATGGTGACTCAACTTACCGTTTATTTTACGACACAATTAAAGGTGGTGATTATAGAGCACGTGAAGCAAACGTTCATCGTTTAGCGGAAGTGTCTTCAAATATCATCGATCAATGTGTGGCTCAAGGTGTGCCTTTAGCTCGCGAATACGGTGGTTTACTAAGTAACCGTTCGTTTGGTGGTACTCAAGTACAACGTACATTTTACGCTGCTGGACAAACTGGTCAACAATTATTATTAGGTGCTTATTCGGCTTTACAACGCCAGGTTGGTATGGGAGCTGTTGAATTATGCTCTCGTCACGAAATGTTAGATGTAGTAACTATTGATGGAGTTACTCGTGGTATTATTGCTCGTAATTTAATTACTGGCGAAATGGAAAAACATTTCGGTCATGCAGTTTTATTATGTACAGGTGGTTACGGTAACGTATTCTACTTATCTACTAACGCCATGGGAAGTAATGTAACTGCTGCTTGGAAAGCTCACAAAAAGGGTGCTTTCTTTGGTAATCCTTGTTACACACAAATTCACCCAACTTGTATTCCGGTTTCTGGAGATCACCAATCTAAATTAACATTAATGTCTGAATCGTTACGTAACGATGGACGTATTTGGGTTCCAAAAAAGAAAGATGATAACCGTAAACCAACAGATATTCCTGAAGAAGAAAGAGATTATTATTTAGAGCGTCGTTACCCTGCGTTTGGTAACTTAGTGCCTCGTGATGTGGCTTCTCGTGGAGCTAAAGAGCGTTGTGATGCTGGTTACGGAGTTGGTGCTTCTAAAATGGCAGTGTATTTAGATTTCGCATTTAACACAGCGCGTTACGGAAGAACAGAAGCTACGAAACGTAATATTCAAAACCCTAGCCACGAAGAAATCATGCGCTTAGGTAAAGAAGTAGTAAAAGAAAAATATGGTAACTTGTTTGACATGTACCAACAAATTACTGGTGAAAATCCTTATGAAGTTCCAATGCGTATTTATCCTGCAGTTCACTACACAATGGGTGGCTTATGGGTAGATTACAACTTAATGACAACTGTAAAAGGTTTATATGCATTAGGTGAGGCTAACTTCTCTGACCACGGAGCTAACCGTTTAGGTGCTTCTGCTTTAATGCAAGGTTTAGCAGATGGTTATTTCGTAATACCTTATACATTAGGTGTGTATTTATCTGAAGAAGTTTCTCGTATGAGTGCTGAAAAAGATAAAGCAGATTCCATTGATAAATTAAAAACAAAACATCCTGCATTTGATGCTGCATTAAAAGAGCAAACAGACTTAATCAACAAATTCTTAAACATTAAAGGAACTAAATCAGTAGAAAGTTTTCACAAACGTTTAGGATTAATTATGTGGAACAAATGCGGAATGGCTCGTAATAAACAAGGTTTAACTGAAGCTATTGCTGAGATACAGGCATTACGTAAAGAATTCTGGAGTGATGTGCGTGTATTAGGAAGTGCAGATGAGTTTAACCCAGATTTAGAAAAAGCTGGACGTGTAGCAGATTTCTTAGAGTTAGGTGAATTAATGTGTAAAGATGCATTACACCGCGAAGAAAGTTGTGGAGGTCACTTCCGTGAAGAACACCAAACAGAAGATGGTGAAGCAAAACGTGATGACGTTAACTTTGCATACGTGGCTGCTTGGGAATACAAAGGCGAAAGTAACTGGGAATTAAACAAAGAAGAATTAAAATACGAGAATATTAAAATCGCTCAACGATCATATAAATAATAGAAACTATGGGATCAGGACACGGAACAGAATTGAATCTAACTTTAAAAGTTTGGAGACAAAAAAATAGCAAAGCGGCTGGAAGCTTTGAAACACATCAATTAACTGGCATCTCAACTGATATGTCGTTCTTAGAAATGTTTGATGTATTAAACGAAAAATTAATTAGCGAAGGTAAAGAAGCTATTGCATTTGATCACGATTGTCGTGAAGGTATTTGCGGTATGTGTAGTATGTACATCAATGGCCGCCCACACGGACCAAAACAAGGTGTTACAACTTGCCAATTACATATGCGTTCTTTCAAAAATGGAGATACAATTGTTGTTGAACCATGGAGAAGTGCTGCGTTCCCAGTAATTAAAGATTTAGCAGTTGATAGAAGTGCTTTTGATAGAATTATCGCCAGTGGTGGTTACATCTCTGTAAATACAGGTAACGCACAAGATGCCAATAATATTTTAATTCCTAAAACAGATGCAGATGAGGCTTTTGGAGCAGCAGCTTGTATTGGTTGTGGAGCCTGTGTAGCAGCTTGTAAAAACAGTTCGGCGATGTTATTCGTTTCAGCAAAAGTTTCTCAATTAGCATTATTACCTCAAGGACAAGTTGAGCGTAAAGAGCGTGTTAAGAAAATGGTAGCTGCAATGGACGAAGAAGGATTTGGTAATTGTACAAACACAGGTGCTTGTGAAGCAGAATGTCCTAAAGGAATTTCTTTAGAAAACATTGCTCGTATGAACCGTGAATTAATGGGAGCTACATTTAAATAAAACGTATTCTTTTATTTTTAAAAGCCGACTTTACAAGTCGGCTTTTTTGTTTCTAATCAATAGTATGAAAATCTCTACAAAAATCGTGTTAAATACTAAAACGTTTTAGGATTATGATTTTGAGTGATTTTTTGTAAAAAATTATGAAAATGTTTAGTATACATTTGCTAAATCAATTTAGAAAATGAAACATTTATTATCCATTTTTATTGTATTCTTTTCGTTAAACCCATTACATGCTCAATGTACTGGAGGGTCAAATGGAGGCGCTTTAAGTCCAGCGCCTAACACCACATACCAAACTATGAATTGTCCAGCTGGAGATTTTTACTACACATTTGTAGTCGCAGCCAGTTCTTGCTTTCCTGTATATGATTTTTCTTTCTGTTCGACAGATGGAAGTAACGCAACTTTTGACACTCAAATCACTATTTTAGATAATTCCGGGGCAGCAGTTGCTGGTGGTTATAGCGACGATTATTGCTCTACACAATCTCATGTAATTTGGACACCAAATTTAGCTGGAACCTACAGAGTGCACGTGAACAAATATAGTTGTGTAGCAACTACTGCAGCCGCAACACTTGCCTATAAATTAACAACAACTTACACTAACACTGCTGAATATACTGTGAATGATGACGCCGTTTCGAGCGGAAGTTGTACTACATTAACTTCTAATACAACAAATCAAAGAGGATGTGTATGGGATGTTAATTCAACATTAAACTTCTTATCTAATTTCTCATACGATTTCACAGTTAACTTGGGATCTAGCGATGCTGGCGCTGATGGAATGGCTTTTGTTATTCAAAACGATTCAAGGGGACGTTGCGCTTGCGGCACCGCTGGTGGCTCATTAGGCGCTGGAGGAATTACAAACTCTTTAGTTGTAGAAATAGACACTTATTTAAATTATGAAGATCGAGATGATTTTAATACTAGTTTTATTGGATGTGGAGGAACGGAAGATCCTGATCATTTAGATTTATGGTTTAATGGAAACGTCAATCCAGATTTAGATGCTAATTGTGGCGCAACAGCGGCTGGAGAAAGGCCCGTAACCTCTTCCGCAGTAAGACTTCAAAACCCAGTAGGTACTAACTATAATATTGAAAATGGCGCAAATCATATTTTGCGTGTGAGTTGGACTGCGGGAAGTCCTGGAACATTTACTGCTAGAATTTTAAATACAATTTTAACTACAACTTATGCTACCATATCTACTACTCTTAATCCATTGACAGTTTTTGGAACAAACACTCCCTATTTTGGATTTACGGGTTCTACAGGTGGTTTATCAAACCAACAAACAATATGTAATCCATTAGCTTTGTTACCAATAGAACTTATCTATTTTAATGCAACTTGTGGGAATAATGAAATCAACATTAATTGGTCAACAGCAAGTGAAACCAGAAATAAATTTTTTGAATTAGAACGCAGTGAAGATGGAATAAACTATACAACCATTGCAACTATTCAAGGACATGGAACAAGTGCCCAACAACACATCTACTCATACAAAGATTTAGCAACAGAACATGTAACTTATTATTATAGATTAAAACAAGTGGATATTGACAATCAATCTCGCTATGTTGGGTCAATAATAAGTGCAGAGAACTCATGCTTTGATGGTGAAAATAATGTGATTGTCTTTCCTAATCCTGCAAATAATGAGCTATTTATTAAACTAACACATCAAAATAATTCAACCATTGAGGTAATCAACAGCTGTGGGCAAATTGTTTTTTCTTCATTTGAAAAACCTGATAATCAAAATCTAATTCATATTGAAACATCAAGCCTAGCTATGGGAATGTATGCTATAAGAGTCATCAATGATTCAAAAGTATCTGTAGGAAAGATCTTAATCAACCATTAATTACGCAGGACGATTAATTAACTCATTTGTTTTCATAATCAAATCCATAAATAAAATTTTAGGATTGGCATTACGCTCGATATGATAAAAAGCAGAATTAAATTCTTCTAATAATTTTTCATAATTACGTTGATGAACAAAACGAGCAAACTTTGTAATAAATTCTTTTTCTTCACCCGAGTGCCTTACCAAATCAACGCTTCCAAAATTAAACATTAAACAATCTCTGAATATTTCTAATCCATACTGCAAAAATTGTTTTTGTTTTTCTCTCCCACTTCTAGCATTTTCATCAATCCAAGCCACTGCTTTAACGGCATCAAACTTTAAGGCAATTAACATAAAGGTTCTAAAGTTTTGCAAGTAAGCCGTGCCGCCATCTAAATGTTGCAATAACAATTGTGCTTCACGATAACTTCCATCACTTAATAGTGCGGCTTGTTTAGCGGCTTGTGGCTGACAGCTAAATTCATCTACTAAGCCATTAATAATATCTTCGTTATCAATTTTATAAAACGGAATTTGTTGTACCCTAGAAATTATGGTAGCCAATAATTGATCAGGATGATTGCACACTAACAAAAACAAAGTTTGCTCAGGCGGCTCTTCTAATATTTTTAAAAGTTTGTTAGCTGAAGAAGCATTCATTTTTTCTGGCTGCCAAATAATCATGATTTTGTAACCGCCTTCATAGCTTGTGTATGATAATTTTTTTAAAATGTCGTTGGCTTCATCAGTAGGAATCGTTGGCTGCTTATTTTCTGCACTTAAACTATCAAACCAATCGTGAACGGTTAAATAAGGTGTTTCAATAAATGTTTCTCTAAACTCTGGTAATAAATCATTGCTTGTGCGAACATTCTTACTGAGAGGTATTGGAAACACCAAATGTAAATCAGGATGTATTAATTTACTCACTTTTAAACATGATGAACAAATTCCACACGAATCATTAGCTTGTTTGTTAGAGCAAAATAAATATTGAACAAAAGCAAAAGCAGCCGCTAAATTTCCACTTCCTTCAGGTCCTGTAAACATCAAGGCATGAGGCACACGACCATCTTGCAACATGTTTAATAGTTTTTCTTTAACTGGTTTTTGACCTATAATATTCTTAAAAAGCACAGGCTAATTTACATATTTAGATGATTATAAAATATATTATAAATCAAAAATGATGTTTAATTTTACACTATGCACATTGGTTTGTTTTTTGGTTCATTTAATCCTATTCATGTTGGACACATGGTACTAGCAAACTATATGGTATCTTTTACTGATTTAGAGCAAGTATGGTTTGTCGTTTCACCTCACAATCCTTTAAAGGAAAAAGCTTCTCTTCTTAATCAAAATCAACGTTTACATATGGTTAACTTGGCAATTGGAGATAATGCTAAATTAAAAAGTAGTAATATCGAATTTGGCCTTCCTCAACCATCATACACTATTAATACTTTAGCTCATTTAAAAGAAAAATACCCAAAACATCAATTTTCATTAATTATGGGTGAAGACAATTTAGAGTCTTTTACCAAATGGAAAAATTATGAGGAGATCCTTAAAAACCATAAACTATATGTTTATCCAAGACCCAATTGTAACTCCAAAGAATTAAAGACTCATCCAAATGTTATTATGACTGAAGCGCCATTGATGGAAATCTCTTCAACGATGATTAGAAAGGCCATAAAAGACAAAAAAGAGGTATCTTTCTTTGTGCCACAAGCTGTTTGGCAGTATTTGGATGAAATGAGTTTTTATAAAAAATAAGTCGATTAGGAAAATATAAGTTTTAGGAATCCTATAATTATTTTATAAAATATCTAGATAAGATGGGGAACCTAAAGATCTATTTTTTAGATAAAAAGGTATTCAAATAGCCTATTTGAGGGGTTTTATAAAAAATATTGCTATAATTTCTATAAAACTAAACAGAGTTAGGATTCCTATTTTTAGTCAAATCGAATTATTATTTGAGCTTTTTGTTTCTTAATATTGTATAAGAAATTTTTAATAAATAGATAAAACAATTGCGCATGAAAAAACTTATACTTTTAGCATCTACTTTATTTTTAGGTGGAATTCAAATGATTGCTCAGTCATCTTTAGCGGTTACTGATATAAATAATGGAATGGCTTCTGTTGCTGATAATAGTATTATTTCTTACACAACAGCAGCGTCAGACCATATTACTACTGAAATTGATGCTAAAAACATTACAGCATCTACTAAATATTACAAACTAAGACGTTTTGATGATATTTTAAATCCAGGAGCAAGTGCCTATTTTTGTGTAGGGGGAGCAAATTGTTATGCCCCAACAACCTATACATCTCCTATCACAATGACATTAACGCCTAATCAAACATTATCATCACAAAATTTAGCATTATTATTAGATTTAGAAGAAGCGGCGACTCCTGGATACTCTTCAATTAGATATCAACTATTTAATATTAATGACGCTAACGATGTGTTTACATTTACTTTAAAATATAATGAAACAGCGGCATCTGTAAAAGAAGCGGCATCTGTTTTTTCATCTGTATCTTCTGTATACCCAAACCCATCAGTAAGTAAAGCTCACATCAACGTGATTTCTTCTGAATCTATTGACAATGTTACACTTTCTATTACTAATAGCTTAGGATCTATTGTATCTATTAAATCCATTGATTTATCTGCTGGAAAAAATACTGTTGCAATTGACTCTGAAAATTTAAGTTCAGGAATTTATTTTGCTACAATCTCTTCCAACAAAACAAAAATTGTAAAAAAATTCACCGTAAATAAATAATAATAACTAAACCATAAACATGAAAAAAACAACTACACTTTTAAGCTTTTTGGCATTAACCACTGTTGGTTTTGCGCAAAGCCCTCGTATGTCTCTTTACGAAGAGTTTACAGGAGAAAACTGCGGACCTTGTGCTGGAACAAACCCTGGTCTTGATGTGAAATTAGCAGCAAATTTAAATAACACAATTCCATTAAAATGGCAGGTGGCTATCCCAAGTGCTCCATCGTCAACTATTTCTTTGTATCAACAAAACAAATTAGAAATTGATGCGAGAGATAATTATTACTCGATTTCATCAGCCCCTACCTGCAGACAAGATGGACAAAGCGCAACTGTATTTGGTGCTACTTCTGATCATCCAGGATATACAACAGCAACTATTTTAAATGCTGCTGCTGCTGTTACATCTCCATTCACTATTGCAATGAATAGAGCATGGGATGCAACTTTTAGTTCAATTACTGTAACTGGAACATTAACAGCTACTGGGAATTATACTACAACAGGTACAAACTTAAAGTTCCGTTTAGTAATGACTGAAAAAGAAATTCATTATGCAACTGCTCCAGGATCTAATGGTGAAAAAGAATTTCACTGGGTAGCTCGTAAGTCTTTCCCAGATTTAGCTAACGGAACAGCAATGGCTAACACTTGGACTGTTGGGCAAACTCAAACATTTACTATTGTTTGTAATTTACCTTCATACATATGGGATAAGAGTCAAGTAGAAATGGTTGGTTTTATTCAAGATGATGCAAATAAAAAAGTTTTACAAGCTGGTATCAGCAATGCTACGCCATTAACTGATGATGCTGCTGCAAAATCTGTAGCTGGTTTACCTGCTATGACTTGTGCTACATCTTTAAATCCACAAGTTGTTGTAACAAATAACGGAACAAATGCAATCACTAGCATGACTTTAAATCCATTTGTAAACGGAGTTGCTAACGGCGCTTCTGTAAACTGGACTGGAAACTTAGCTGCTGGTGCTACTACTACTGTTGCAATGAATCCTATTACTGGTTTAACGGCTGGTTCTAAAACATTCTCTGTAAGTATTTCTTCTAGCGTTAATGGTGCTACAGATTTCAACTTAGGAAACAATAGCACTACACAGAAATTCTCTGTTGTTGGAACATATTCATTAGCTCCAATTGTTCAAACTTTCTCTTTAGCAACTTTTCCTCCAGCAAATTGGCTTTTAATTAATCCTGACGGTGGTGCTGCAACTTGGGCAAGATCTTCTGCTGCTGGTAGTCAAAGTACAACTCAATCTGCAAGATATCCTGCATACTCTGCAGCTCCTGGAGATGTTGATGATTTAGTTTTGCCTCCATTAAGTTTAGTAGGTTTTGGTACAGCGCAATTAAACTTTGACGTAGCTTCTGCTCCATATTCTTCTCCTCCAGAGAACGATCAATTAGAAGTTAAAGTTTCAACTGATTGTGGTGCAACTTGGGCTACTTTATATAGCAAAGCTGGTGCTGCATTAAACACTGCTGCTGCTAATGCAAACTCTTATGTGCCAGTTGCTGGTGATTGGAGAGCTGAATCTATAGATTTATCAGCTTATGCAAATAACCCAACTGTATTAGTAAAATTTGTTGCAACTAGTGACTATGGAAATAACATGTTCATTGACCAAATTAACTTATCAGGAACTACAGGAATTAACAATGTAGATGCTAACATTTCTGCAGTTGAATTATTCCCTAATCCTACTGTTAATGAAACTTCTGTAAACATTACTGTTGTTAATTCTTCAGATGTTACTATTTCTGTTTTAAATAACGTAGGTCAAATTGTTTACCAAACAGTTTCTGTTTTAAATGCAGGTTCTAATAAAGTAAACATTGACACAAAACAATTTGCTGCTGGTATTTACAATGTTGTAATTGCTACAGAAAATGGTTCAGTAACAAAAAAATTATCTGTTACTAAATAAAATTTTAAGTTAAAGTTTACGAAAAAGGCTGGTGAGATTCACCAGCCTTTTCTTTTTTTGCAAAAGAAGACAATGAATATGTGATTTTAACTAAAAATGGCATTATCCTATTTAATTTAGGGTCTCTAAGTCCGTATTTTGATGTAAAAATCCTATTTTTGTGAAGGTTGATAGCAAATGCCAACCTTCTATTATTTTATACTATGCTTAAAAAATTATTTTATTTCATAATCGTTTCCTTTTCTGTAAACAATTCTTTTTCTCAAATATTATATAGCGAACGATTTAATGCCTTAAGCTTAAATTCAGGAACCTATACTGCAAATAGTAGTACCCAAACCTATTTTTATTCGGATGTTCCAAGCACTATGACCGCTATTAATAATGGAACCTTAACCGCCGATACATTAACTGGCAATTATCCATTTAGAACTAATGGGCAAAAACAAAAAGCTTGGTTAGCTTATGTGCCAGCAAACACGTTAGATACTATTGCAGTATCTACCTCTTGGCTAACTCCAACAGGAACTGCTAATGCTTGGTTAATTACGCCCATTATTAATAATATAGCGGCTAATACTGTTTTAACTTGGGAAGCCATGGCTCCTGATTTAAATAACTTAGATGGTTATGAAATTTATGTAAGCACAAATACATCTACAAATGTTGTAGTAAGTAATTTCACATCTCTACTATATAGTAACAGTGGCGAGAAAAATACCTGGCAATCTAGAGGTGTGTCTTTAGGAGCTTACGCAGGTCAAAATATTAGACTTGCATTTAAAAATAACTCTAACAATAAGTACCAGCTTTGGTTGGATGATATCGTTGTTCAAAATATTGCAAACGGATTTGATGCGGGGGCTATATCACACGATATCTATAAATATTCAACAGTTAATGCCATTAATACATTTTCTGCTACATTTAAAAACTACGGCTATACTCCAATTACCAACTTAACCATTAATTATAAAATGGGTAACGGAGTAACTGTGTCGGAAATAAAAATATTATCTCCTGCATTAAACTATCTAGATACTAAAACATTGACTTTTACTTCTCCATACGTTTCTGCAACTCCAATTTATAATACCTATAAAATATGGAGTAGTAACATTAATGGGCAATCAGATCAAATAAGTGCTAATGATACCATTACTGGATCAATAACAATTTCATCCATTACTCCCGCTAAAAAAGTTTTAGTGGAGCAATTTACTGGAGCTGGATACGGATGGGCTCCTGACGGTTACACCAAATTAAATTCTATTGTAGCTACAAACACAAATGTTGTCGCCGCTTCAATTCATGATAATGATAATATGGTTGTTACAGGCGGCGCTAGTCTTATATCAGATTACGCAACCGAATTTCCATCTGCAATGATAGATAGACATTATTTTTCTTCTAATACAGATGTTGCCATCGAAAAAAATAATTGGAGCTCATTTGCTACTCAAAGATTAGCAATGAAGGTTCCAGCAACAGTAACTATTACAAATGTTTCTTACAACAACATAACTAAACAAATTGATGCAACCGTATCGACAACTTTTTATGGTGATGTAAAAGGAGATTATAGATTAAATTTATATGTAAAGGAAAACAATGTATATGGTCCTACTAATGATAACACAAATAATAATTGGAACCAGCACAGTTTTTTATATAATGTAGGTTCATCTCCTTATTATCAAATGGGAACTTATTTAAATTCTACAACTTACTTATTATCTCCTGCCGACTATAAACATCAATATGTTGTAACTCAAATGGCAGATGGTGCTTACGGTGCTTCTGGAATCATTCCGTCAAATGGGTCAACTAATGGAGTAACATTCACAAAAGTATATTCTTACACTTTACCAACAGCTGCTAGTGGTGAATTTAGATACAATGCTGATAATATATATTTAATTGGAATGGTAAGTGAATATGATGCAGACACAAAAAAGCGTAGTATTTTAAATGTTGAAGAAGTGAAATTAACTTCAAATCCAGAAACAATAGTTTCTATAAAAGAATTAACATCAAACGACATTCGTTTAACTGTTTTTCCTAATCCAACAACTGATGTTTGTTATTTAAACTACACAACCACTAGTAATGAATTTGTTACTGTTAATGTATTTAATGCTTTAGGAGAATTAGTTTATATTGAAACTAAAAATGTAAATACAGGAAACGTAACTCACGAATTAAATTTAAAAGAACTAAACGCTGGAAATTACATCGTACAGGTATCTTTTAAAAACAATACCGTAACAAAAAAATTAACCATCATTAAATAATACAATGATTGTCATAACAGGTGCCGCAGGCTTTATAGGAAGTTGCTTAATTAGTAAGTTAAACAAAGAAGGTCACGAAAATTTAATTTTAGTAGACGATTTTTCGCAACTACAAAAAATTGATAATTACCATACAAAAAACTTTATACATAAAATTGAACGTTCACACTTTTTGGAGTGGTTTGAAGAGCACGCCCCTGAAGTAAACTTTGTTTACCATATTGGCGCACGAACAGATACTACTGAATTTAATGTAGAGTTGTTTAATGAACTTAATTTAAATTATACCAAATCTATTTGGAACACTTGCACTAAACATTTTATTCCTTTAGTGTATGCCTCGTCTGCAGCAACTTATGGTTTAGGAGAATTTGGGTATGATGACGATGAATCAAAAATCAATTTATTAAAACCACTTAATCCTTACGGAGATAGTAAAAATGATTTTGATAAATGGGCAATCACTCAAAAGACTTGTCCTCCAAAATGGGCAGGATTTAAATTCTTTAATGTTTACGGGCCAAACGAATATCACAAAGGAAGAATGGCTTCTGTTATTTTTCATTCCTTTAATCAAATCAACGAAAAAGGTCAAGTAAAATTATTTCGCTCTCACAATCCTAACTACACAGATGGTGGTCAATTAAGAGATTTTGTGTATGTAAAAGATTTAGTAGATGTATTATATTTTACTTACGGCGAAAATATTAAAAACGGCATCTACAATTTAGGAAGCGGTAAAGCACGTACATTTTTAGATTTAGCAAAAGCAACGTTTAAAGCTTTAGGCAAAGAACCTAATATTGAATTTATAGATACTCCGATTGATATTAGAGATAAATACCAATACTTTACAGAAGCTAACATGAGCAAGCTTATTGCACAGGGCTACAAAAAACCATTTACAAGTTTAGAAGATGGAGTAAAGGATTATGTAAGCAATTATTTGATTGGGAAAAAGTATCTTTAAAAAACAAAAAACAATATAGATTGTATTAGCATCAGACCATCTACCCACAAATAGTAATAAAAATGGTGGCGCTTTTGGTTCGTTAATAAAACCGTCAAAATAACTAATGTTCTTAATACAATTGATGCTATTAATGAATCAACATCATGTCGAAATTGGTAGAAGCAAAAAAATGCTAGTGCCACCGAACAAATACACATCATCTTTGTAGCTTTCTCTCCAAACTTATTAGCATAGGTATTTACTCCTGAATCATAATCATGTTTAATGTCTTTTATATCAAACAAAAAACACAATACCGAAATAAATAAAACCTGAGACACTAAATACCAAATACTATGTGAAGTGAGTAATTGATTTTCAATTAAAGGAACCAAACTGCAACTAATTACCCACACAAAAGAAATTAAAAATGGCTTGATGTAACCGTGTCGCCTTAAATTAAATGGCTGTATATAATATAAAGTTGAAATAATTTCGGCACCTACCATAACGCCAATAGAAGTCCAACTTAAATTATTACATAAAAACATGACCGTAATTAAAGATATAGCTATGCTAAACAATAATATTTTTTTACGCTTCAATAACCATTGCGACCTCTCGCTATTGATATTGTGCGGACCAATCATATAGCCTCTCTGTATATTGTATTGTAAATAGGTAGATAAAAGAATAAACAACAAGTATGAGTTGTTCTCAAAATTTACTGGAATAGGAAATAAATGATAAGTTAAAAGCACTTGCGATAAGGCACAGATAGAGATAAAAACATTAGCATAGACTAAAGCTTTAACTACTGGGCTATTTATCCAATTTTTAATTTTCAAAAATATCTAACGCGTTTCTAGAAGTAATTTCTGCTACCTCCTCTATTGATATGTTTTTTATTTGTGCAATTTTTTGGGCCACTAATGGCAAGTAAGCGCTTTCGTTGCGTTTGCCACGATGTGGAACTGGCGCTAAATAAGGAGCATCTGTTTCTAAAACAATATCATTCATATTTAATTGCTCTACTACTTTATCTAAACCAGAATTTTTAAACGTAACAACGCCACCAATTCCTAATTTGAAATTTCCAAAAGATAAAATTTGCTGTGCCTGAATAATATCACCACTAAAACAATGAAATATTCCTTTAGGTAGTTTTTCGAATGATTTTAAAATGGCAAATATCTCATCGAAGGCATTTCGGCAGTGAATAACAACAGTATAATTATACTCTAGCGCCCAAAAAATTTGTTCTCTAAAAGCAAGTTCTTGCTCTTTTATAAATGTTTTATCCCAATATAAATCAATCCCAATTTCTCCAATAGCCGAAAATCTTCTTAAATCAAGCCATCTTTTCACCACCTCTAATTCTTCTCTATAATTTTCTTTTACTGAACAAGGGTGTAAGCCCATCATTGGATAACAGTGCTCTGGGAAATGAATTTCCAATGCCAACATGCCTTCAATACTATCACTATCCACGTTTGGCATATAAAATTTTGATACGCCTTTTTCCATAGCATTAGTTATAGATGCTATTCTATCTTCGTTAAATTCTTCCGAATAAAGGTGAGTATGAGTATCTATAAACATTGAAAAAATTGGTTAATTTTACAAACAAAGATAATGATCTTTAACTATAGATAATGAAAATTTTAGTTGTTCGTTTTAGCTCTATTGGCGACATCGTTTTAACGACGCCTATTTTGCGTTGTATAAAACAACAACTAAAAGATGTAGAACTTCACTATGTAACTAAACATAATTTTTTGTCAGTTATAGAAAACAATATTTATGTAGATAAGATTTTTACTATTAAAGACTCTTTAAAAGACGTCATCCCTCAATTAAAAAAAGAGAATTATGATTATGTTGTTGATTTACATCATAATATAAGAACTTTGAAATTAAAAACAGCATTAGGCAAAAAATCTTTCTCATTCAATAAATTAAATTGGGAAAAATTTTTAATTGTCAATTTCAAAAAAAATAAATTGCCTAATGTTCATATAGTTAATAGATATTTTGAAACCGTTCAATCTTTAGGTGTAAAAAATGATGGTAAAGGCTTAGATTATTTTATTAATGAAAAAGATGAAATAGACATTTCTTCTGCGTTACCTTCTCTATTTCATGAGGACTATCATGCATTAGTAGTTGGTGGTTCTTATTTTACAAAGCAAATCCCTATCAATAAATTAAAAGAGATTTGCACTAAAAGTTCATTGCCATTAATTTTATTAGGCGGCAAAGAAGATGCTGCAATTGCAGAACAAGTATATCAATTGCACAAAAACAAAACCATTAATTTGTGTGGTAAATTGAATTTAAATCAATCTGCCTCAATTATTCAGCAAGCAAATAAAGTCATAACATCTGATACTGGTTTAATGCATATTGCTGCAGCCTTTAAAAAAGATATTATTTCTTTATGGGGAAATACCATTCCTGAATTTGGAATGGGACCTTATTTAGCAGGAAAAGATTCTCAAATATTAGAAGTAAGAGATTTATCATGCAGACCTTGCTCAAAATTAGGATACAAAAAATGCCCCAAAGGGCACTTTAAATGTATGAACGATATTGAAATAAAAAGTATTTAGTCTTGCACAAATAGCGCTTTTAATTCAGTAGCATCATCTGGCTTCATTCTTCCACCTAAAATTAACGATAGCTGACGGCGACGTAAAGCGCCTTCATAACGTTTCTTTTCTTCATCTGTTTCTGGAATTAATGGAGGAACTGGCAATGGCGCCCCGTTTTGATCAATCGCCACAAAGGTAAATATTGCTTCATTACATTTTGTCTTGTGCATCGTGATTTTATCTTCAACAAATACATCAATGTGTACTTCCATACTACTTGTAAAAGCACGAGATACTTTTGCCTCAAGTGTCACTACAGAGTTTTGTTTAATTGGATTATCAAACGACACGTGATTAATAGAAGCAGTAACAACTACTCTATTTGAATGTCTACCAGCAGCAATCGCAGATGTAATGTCCATCCACTGTAACAATTTACCGCCAAATAAATTTCCTATATGATTCGTATCGTTCGGTAATACCACTTCAGTATTAATCGTTAACGATTCTTTTGCTGTTTTTCCCTTCATGTGTTTTTTATATTATGACTGTAAAAATACTACCTTTGTGTTAAATAAAATAATATGGACTATTTATATATTAAAGCCCTTCACGTCATTTTTGTAGTTTGCTGGTTTGCAGGCCTATTTTACATGGTAAGGTTATTTATCTATACAAAAGAGGCTAACGAAAAAGAAGAGCCTGCAAGAAGCATTTTAACAACACAATTAACTTTAATGCAAAAAAAATTGTGGTTTATAATCACTTGGCCATCTTTTATTGGAACGTTTATTTTTGGAACTTGGATGTTGATTTTAAATCCTGCTATTTTATCTTTTCCTTGGATGTGGCTAAAATTAATTTTTGTTGGATTATTAGCCTTATATCACTTACAATGTCATTCATATTATAATCAGCAAAAAGCTGGGATTTTCAATACCACATCTTTTAAACTAAGATTGTTTAATGAGTTAGCTACTATTTTTTTAGTAGCCATTGTGTTTTTAATTATTGTTCGTTCTACTGGAGGATTAGTATGGGGAATGCTAGGTTTATTTATTTTTGCAGCATTATTAATGGGTGGAGTATTTATTTATAAAAGACATAGACGAATTACCGAAGAGAGAGAAAGGAATAATACCCCTCCAACAATACCTAACAACTAGTACAACATTAAATTTGTTCTAGTATAAATAACTTATCATGGAACAACGAAAAAAAATTATTTTAATTGGTGGTGGCTTTGCAGGCTTGCATTTAGCTCAACAATTAAACAAAAGTGCCTTTGATGTTTTATTAATTGATAAACAAAATCATCATCAATTTCAACCTTTGTATTACCAAGTAGCAAGCGCGCGTTTAGAGCCTTCTAATATTTCTTTTCCATTCCGAAAGATATTTCAAAAATCAAATAATATTCAAATACGTTTAGCAGAAGTCACTAAAATAGTTTCAGCAGAAAATAAAATTGAAACAAGCATTGGCGATTTTAACTACGATTATTTAGTAATTGCAACGGGCTGTAAAACTAATTTTTTTGGTAACGAACAAATTAGTAAGCATGCTCTTTCGATGAAAACAACCGAAGAAGCCATTGAAATTAGAAATAATATTTTGTTGAGTTTTGAAAAATACATTTCGGCTAAAGATCATGAAAAAGAAGCTCTCTTAAATATTGTATTGGTTGGTGCAGGACCCACTGGAGTTGAATTAGCAGGGGCTTTCTCTGAAATGAAAAAACATATTCTACCAAGAGATTACCCGCACATTGATTTCTCAAAACTAAAAGTGATTTTATTAGAAGGCAGTAAAAACACACTCAATAGCATGAGTGAAGAATCTAAAAAAGCTTCCAGAAAATATTTAGAAGAAATGGGTGTTGTTATCAGAACTGAGACCTTTGTAACTAATTACGATGGACTAACCGCCACACTCAATACGGGCGAAACCATCCTAACTAATAATTTAATTTGGGCGGCAGGTGTTACAGGAAATATCATTGAAGGAATAAATCCTGAACATATTATCCGAAACAGATATAAGGTAGACAGATTTAATAAAATAAACGGCACACAAAACATTTACGCTATTGGAGATATAGCCTATATGGAAACTCCGCTCTATCCAAACGGACACCCACAGTTAGCCAATGTAGCCATTAATCAAGGAAAAAATTTAGCTGCTAACTTTTTAAATATATTGAAAGGCAAAACTCAAAAAGAATATGAGTATAAAGATTTAGGATCGATGGCAACTATTGGAAAATATAGAGCTGTGGTGGATTTACCATTTATTAAGTTTCAAGGATTTTTTGCTTGGTATATTTGGATGTTTTTACACTTAATGTTAATTTTAAGTGTAAGAAATAAATTGTCTATCTTTTTTAATTGGGCATGGAGTTATATCATGAAAGATTCATCATTAAGGCTCATTTTAAAACAAAACAAATAAATTAATATAATGCTGCAATAGCGTTCACACAATTTACACCATCCATTGCCGCGCTCACGATACCGCCAGCATAGCCAGCACCTTCGGCACAGGGGTATAAATTTTTTAATTGCACATGTTGTAAAGTAATTTTATCTCTTGGTATACGAACAGGAGTTGATGTACGAGATTCCACACCAACAATAATAGCTTCGTTACTTACATAGCCCCGCATTTTATTATTAAATGCTTTAAAGCCTTGTTGTAATGTGGTGCCAATCATCTTACCCAACACATCATTCATTTGCACCGATTGAGTTCCTGGTTGGTAAGAGCAATCAATTAATTTAGAGCTCACTTTATTATTCACAAAGTCTTGCAAATTTTGCGCAGGAGCCGTTTGTGTTTTGCCTCCCATTTCCCAGGCCTTATGTTCTATTTCTCTTTGTAATTGCAATCCTGCTAAAGCACCATGTTTTTTATAAGGTTCAAAATCCATTAATTCTAAGCCAACTACAATACCACTATTAGCATAAGGATTATTTCGTTTTGATGGACTCCATCCATTGGTGACTATTTCATCTTGAGCTGTAGCACAAGGTGCAATAATGCCACCTGGACACATACAAAACGAATACACCCCATGCCCTTGCACCTGATGCACTAAGCTATAAGAAGATGCTGGTAAATAAGCACGCTTAGAAACGACTTCGTCATGCGAATAACAACTATATTGTATTTTATCAATAAACTCTTGAGGATGTTCTACACGAACTCCTAAAGCAAAAGGTTTAGCTTCAATAGTTATTTTCTTTTTATCTAATAACTCATAAATATCTCGTGCCGAATGACCAGTTGCTAAAATTAAGTGTGAGCAAATGTGTTCTATACTCGTATTATCTTTTTCAATTATTACTGATGAAATTTCATCTCCATTATAATTAATGTCAACTAACTTTGAATGAAAATGGATTTCGCCACCATGTTTTAAAATGGTTTCACGCATGTTAGAAATAATATTCGGTAGTTTATTAGTTCCAATATGAGGATGTGCCTCCACTAAAATCACATCATCAGCACCATGAAATACAAAAGTTTTTAATATGTGCTCTATGTCTCCACGTTTACTGGAACGTGTATATAATTTGCCATCGCTATAAGTTCCTGCACCGCCTTCACCAAAACAGTAATTGCTTTCAGGATTAACAATATGCTCTTTATTAATGGCTGCTAAATCTCTACGGCGCGCTTGCACATCTTTTCCTCTTTCAAACACAATTGGTTTAATGCCAATTTCTAAACAACGCAAGGCCGCATACAAACCTGCTGGTCCAGCTCCAATAATAGTGATTGTTTTTTGAGAACTTGAAACATCATGGTATTGAATCCCTAAATCATCATCAGTAACGGGTTCATTAATCCAAACTACTAGTTTTAAATTAACTTTAATGTTTCGAGAGCGTGCATCAATGCTGCGACGTAAAGGTTTTATAAAAAATGTATCTGTAGATTTTAGAGATAATTGCTCAGCAACTTCTTGTTTTAATAATTGCTCATCATAAGCAATATGAGCTGCAATAGCTAGGTTTAATTCTTTTTTCATGATGTGGAAGATTTTTATTCTTCAGTTACTAATTTTATCCTTCAAATGTTATCGAAAAAATGGTCATCTTAGAATTAACTTTATCAATACTATTAGAGAATATATTATTTAATGGTTGTATTAAGTTTTTTGTTCCTTGCAAAATCTTGAGTTCTAGTCCTAATTTGAAATACTGCAGATAAAAATCGACACCTGCTCCTCCGCTATAAAAAAAGTCATCTCGTTTCAACATCACGGCATCATCTAATTGATTAGCCCCGCCAACTGGCGTGGCTTTTTTCTTTGAAACTAAATCCATTGAATAACCTCCTCCTAAAATAACATAGGCTCCAAAATTATCTAAACGCTTAGATTGTAGTTTTATTTCTAAAGGCAAAATGATAAAAGTAGACTCTACACTTTTTTTATACATTTTAGTGCTATCTCTTTTTGCGTTTTCTAAAGTGTACTCTAAACTTCTGGAAGCAAAACTAATATTTGGCGTAAAACGTAAACGTAAATATTCATGTAATCTAAAATCAGAAATGATACCTAAAGCAAAACCAGGATCAGATTTAGTATATATCGTTTTCATGCCATAAGTTACTCCGCCAATAACTGTATCTGGAAAGGCAGAGTTTTTTACAGTATGAATTCTAAAATCAGTTTTATTATACGCTAAGGCAAAGCCAAAATGCATTTTATTTTTATAAAACTTTGGCAAATTTACACCGCTCTCTTCTTTGTGTTGAGAAAATACTTGATTAGACAACAAGCAAATAAATAATATGTATACTAATGGTTTCAATGTTTTATAAAAACGTGTTTTATCTGTTTTTATTATATGCCTATTAATTGGTTGATTGTTCTTCTTTTGTAACTTGACTTTCTTCTGGATTTGTTTTTGGCTTAAAAAAAAACGTTTGAAACACTAATATAATGCCAACACCAAAAGAAATTGCCATATCGGCAAAATTAAAAATAGCATTAAAAAACTCAAAATGTTCTCCTCCCCAAATTGGAAACCATTCAGGGAAATTTCCTTCATACATAGGAAAGTAAAACATATCTACCACATGTCCTTGTAAAAATCCTGCATAACCGCCTCCCTCTGGCATAAATTGAGCAACACTATATTCTGTACTTTCTCCAAATAGTAATCCGTAAAAAGCAGAATCTAAAATGTTCCCTAAAGCACCGGCTAAAATTAATGATACACAAATGATAAATCCTTTGTGTTCTCCTTCGTTCACGATTTTTTTAATGTAAAATGCTCCTGCAATCACAGCAGCCACTCGAAACAAACTCAAAGCCAATTTTCCGTAATCTCCGCCAAACTCCAATCCCCATGCCATGCCAGGGTTTTCGGTAAATGTAATTCTGCACCAATCAAAAAAACGATGTACTTCGCCAATAGGATAATTAGCCTTAATGTATAATTTGATACATTGGTCAATAAACAAAACTGCAAAAACAGTTATTATTGGAAGTCTGTATTTTTTAAGCATAAAGCCTTGTAAAAGCAAAAAAGGTTATCTTCTTGCAAAGATAACCTTTTAGTTGAATGTAGTATTATTTAGCTTGATTGATTTAATTTAGCATCAATGCCTAAAGTTGCATGTGGAACTGAACGTAAACGTTCTTTTGGAATTAATTTTCCAGTAACACGACAAATACCATACGTTTTGTTTTCGATACGCATTAAAGCATTTTTCAAGTTCACAATATATTTTTCTTGACGAATAGCTAATTGTGCTGTTTCTTCTTTTGATAAAACATCTGATCCATCTTCTAATAATTTGAAAGAAGGTGATGTGTCATCTGTTCCATGATTATCAGCATTAGATAATGTTTGTTTTAACAAATCATAATCTGTTTGTGCTTCTTTTAATTTATCAATAATTAATTCTTTAAACTCTAATAATTCTTTATCAGAATAACGACTTCTATCATCCTTAGTATTTAAGAATGGTTTTGGTTGAGCCGCTTGAGGTTTTTTAATTAATGGTTTTGTAATATCAATATGTAATGGTCTATTTCTGATATAAGATTCAGAACCTGATGAACGGCCTTCATTTTTCTTTCTTCTTCCGCGTCCACGTTTTTCAGGAATCTCATCATCATCATCATCATCTAATGGAATACCACCACCTTCTAAATCTAATACTGGTGCTTCGTCTAAATCAACTACTGCATCATCATCATCTTCCGGTTTTTCATAATCATCCTTTACATCAACATCAGAATCGTCTTCCTCTTCTGGTTCAATATCATCATCCTCATCGTCGTCGCCTTTTTTGCCTTTTTTAGAAGGTTTTGCTGCTTTTTTAGAAGGCTTAGCGCCTTTTTTTGCAACGGCATCAATTGGCTTTCCAACAACTTTTGGTTTTGCTATTTCTTTCACTGCCTTTTTAGGCTCAACTTTTTTAGCTGGCTTTGCAGCAGCTTTTGGAGCTGGTTTTGCAGCTTTCTTCTCAACTTTTTTAGGCGCAGGTTTACTTGCTTTTGGAGCTGGTTTTACAACTTTTTTTACGGGAACTTTAGTCACTTTTTTTAGGGCTGGTTTTGGTGCATTTTTTTTAGCCGCAACTGGTTTAGCTACAGGCTTTTTTGCTACTACTTTTTTAGCAGCTGGTTTTGGCGCAGGTTTACTTGCTTTTTTTGGAGCAGGTTTTACCACTTTTTTTGGAGCAGGTTTACTTGCTGTCTTTTTAGCTGGTTTTGCAGCAGCCTTTTTTGGAGCTGGTTTTGCAGCTTTCTTAGCAGGTTTCACAATTTTCTTTGCCATAATTCTTTTCTTAAAATTAATTTAACTTTTCTATAGAAATAAGGGTCGATACCAATTCGTCAACTTCAACAGAACTTGCGGTGGCGGCGGACAAATTTTGTACCACTTGTAAATCTCCTGTCAGAGTTTCGGCGCAAATATACTTTAAATTATTTTGAATGGCTGTATCTAAAGCATCATTTTGTTGAATTTTCACTAAAATCTTGTCTGTTACGTCTAAACCGCTGTCTTTACGCAGGTTTTGGATACGATTTACCAATTCTCGGGCTAAACCTTCTTCTTTTAAAGAATCTGATAAAGTAATGTCTAATGCAACCGTTATTTGTCCGCTATTAGCTACTTTCCAACCTGGAATATCCACTGGAATGATTTCAACGTCTTCCCCTTCTAAAACGATTTCTTCACCTTCTACATTCATTTTAAACTGACCCGTTTTCTCAATTCCTGAGATAATTATCTCGCCATTATCTTTAGCAAAAGCCTGAACAGTTTTCATGTGTTTACCACATTTTGCACCCAAAGTTTTAAAATTCAATTTCAAATTCTTCACAATATGCGCTTCTTCTTCCGTTACAAATTCTAACTCTTTCACGTTTACCTCAGCCAAGATAATATCTTTTACTGCCTCAACATGTTGTCTAAATTCTGTATCCAAAATAGGAATACGAATTTTTTGTAATGGCTGACGCACTCTTAAATTCTCTTTCTTACGAATCGATAAAATCATCGAAGAAATTTTTTGAGCCATCTCCATACGTTTTTCTAAGCTACTATCAATAATGCTTAAATTAACTTTTGGATAGTTAGTTAAATGCACTGAATTAATATCTCCAGACACATCGTTTAAGTTTTGATATAACCAATCTGCAAAGAATGGGGCAATTGGACTCATTAATTGAGACAAAGTATTTAAACACTCAAACAATGTTTCGTAGGCAGCTTTTTTATCATCACTCATATCGCCTTTCCAGAAACGACGACGAGATAAACGAATATACCAGTTACTTAAATGCTCATCCACAAACTCCTCAATATAACGAGCTGCTTTGTGTGGTTCAAATGTTTCGTATTGCTCGGTTACATCTTTTACCAGTGAATTTAATTTTGATAAAATCCATCTATCAAGTTCCGAACGATTACTAACGTTTACCGTATTTTTTAAGTCAACTACAAATCCATCGACGTTTGCATATAAAGCAAAGAATCCATACGTATTATAAAGTGTTCCAAATAATTTACGTTGTACTTCCCCAATTCCTTCTACATCAAATTTCAAATTATCCCAAGGTGCGGCATTGGCAATCATATACCAACGAGTGGCGTCAGCACCATATTTTTCAATGGTTTCAAATGGGTCAACCGCGTTACCTAAACGCTTACTCATTTTATTTCCGTTTTTATCTAACACTAATCCATTAGATACAACATTCTTGTAAGCTACTGAATCAAAGTTCATGGTTGCAATCGCATGTAAGGTAAAGAACCATCCACGTGTTTGATCAACACCTTCTGCAATAAAATCAGCTGGGTAATATTTTTTATCGTCAATTAATTCTTTGTTCTCAAACGGGTAATGCACTTGCGCATATGGCATAGCGCCCGAATCGAACCATACATCAATTAAATCAGGTTCGCGGAATAATTTTTTTCCGTTTTTCTCTAATACAATATTATCCGCGTAAGGTTTATGTAAATCAAAGGTGTCGTAATTCTCTGCAGTAAAGTTTCCTGGTACAAATTTTCCTAATGGATTTTCTGTCATGAAACCTTTGGCAATTGAATTGTCAATTTGATTTTTTAATTCTTCAGCACTACCAATCACTATTTGTTCTGAGCTATCTTCGCTTGTCCAGATAGGAATGGGAATACCCCAAAAACGAGAACGAGATAAATTCCAATCATTTAAATTTTCTAACCAGTTACCAAAACGACCAGTTCCAGTAGCTTCTGGCTTCCAGTTAATGGTTTTGTTTAATTCAATCATACGGTCTTTTGCCGCTGTTGATTTAATAAACCATGAATCTAATGGATAATATAAAACCGGTTTATCAGTTCTCCAACAGTGCGGGTAACTGTGCTCATAAGTTTCTTTCTTAAATAACTTGCCTTCTTCTTGTAATTTTAAAACAATACGTTCGTCAACACTTAAGTAAGCTTTTAATTCTTTTATTTTTCCCGTTGCTTCTAAAATTTGTTTTTGTTTTTCAAATTCTACTTGTTTTTCAGCATCCGTATGATAAGCTTCTTTTACATATTCTTCACCATACAAAAATGTACCGTCTTTTATTTCAGGTAAAAAACGTCCACGTTTATCAACTAAAGTTAATGAACCAATACCGTTTTGTTTAGCTACTCTAAAATCGTCTGCACCAAAGCTAGGAGCAATGTGAACTATACCTGTACCATCTGTTGTTGTGACGAAATCGCCAACAATCACTTTAAACGCATCTCCATCAGTTGGCAGAACAAATGGCAATAATTGTTCGTATGAAAGGCCTGCTAAATCAGAACCTTTGCAGTGATTAACAATTTTGAATGGAATGTTTTTATCACCTGGTTTATAATCTTCAAATTTTAAATCCGTATGTTTTTCAGAAAAATATTTGTTTACTAAGTCTTTCGCTAATACAACCGTTTGTGGAGTTCCACTGAAAGGATTAAAGCTTTCTACAAACACATAATCAATATCTTTTCCAACTGCTAAAGCTGTATTTGAAGGTAATGTCCAAGGAGTCGTTGTCCAAGCAAGAATATATAAATCTCCATTAACATTAAACTTTGAATCTTTAACTTTAAATTGTACTGTTGCTGTTCTATCCTTCACATCTCTATAACAACCTGGTTGATTTAACTCATGTGAAGATAAACCTGTGCCTGCTGCTGGCGAGTATGGCTGAATAGTGAAGCCTTTGTATAACAAGCCTTTGTTATTCATGTTTTGTAATAACCACCATACGCTTTCAATGTACTTGTTATCGTAAGTGATGTAAGGATCTTTCATATCAACCCAGTAGCCCATCTTAGCTGTTACATCTTCCCACTTGTCGGTATATTTCATTACTTCCTTACGACAAGCTTTGTTATAATCCTCCACCGAAATGAATTTTTTGCTGTTTGGATTTCCAATATCTTCCTTCGTAATTCCTAATGATTTTTCTACGCCAAGCTCAATGGGCAAACCGTGAGTATCCCAACCTGCTTTACGTTTTACTTGAAAACCTTGTAAGGTTTTGTAACGACAAAAAATATCTTTAATCGTACGCGCCATCACGTGATGAATGCCTGGCATACCATTAGCGCTTGGTGGGCCTTCGTAAAACACCCAAGGCGTTTTTCCTTCGCGTGTAGAAATAGATTTTCCGAAAGTGTCTTTTTCTTTCCAATAATCTAAAATGTCTTTACTTATTTGTGATAAGTTGAGTTGATTGTATGTAGGGTACTTTTTCATGTTTAATTTGAATTTAACCACAAAGAGCGCAATGTTTTATGCAAAGGGCGCAAAGGGTTGTTGCTTAATAAATTAAGGGTAGCGAATGTACAAAAAAATTAGGATACATTTTACCCTAATTTTCCCATTTGTTTCATTTTAGTTTCAAAGGAATAGGCTATCGTTTGAGCCCTTTGAATGGCCATATTAGCTTTTTCGCCTACAAACAAGGAATGAATCGTTTTCTCGAAAGTACCCAGCCAGATAGCAAAATGTTCTGCTTTTAGAGGTAAATTAACGTGTTTATCAAATACATTAGTTGTATAACCTTCTTTATCTAAGAGTACAAACTCCCAAAAAGCAATCATGTGAGGCATGTGTTTTTCAAAATCCACATGCGCAAAAATGGGTTTTACTTCTTCATTTAAAAGTAAATTTGAGTAAAAAATCTTTACTAAAAGTTCTACGTCTGAAGAATTGGTGATGTCTTGCATCTCCTACTTTTTCTTACAAACCTGAATGGTGTGACTAATGCCCACATTATCAATTTGCTCAACAACCTTGAAGCCTGCTTTGTCGATTAGTCGGTTAAACACAGCGCTATCGTACATTTGGCTATTTCCATTAGCAATATTGGTAAAGTATAAAGAGGTCATTTGTAAACTAAAAGCGCCTGGTTCAAATTTTTGACGATCCCAAAATGTTTCCATAATGTAAATGTTTCCATCCTCAGCGATGGCTTCGTGGCAACGTTTTAAAATACTTACAATTTCATCTTCGCTAAAACAATCCAAAAACTGACTCATCCAAATGGCATCGGCTCCTTTAGGGAAACGTTGAGCATCATCTAAAATATTAATTGGATGATAATTTACTCTATCCGAAAAAGGTGTTTTCGCAATATTTTCTTTAGCCATTCCTAATTGACCTGGTAAATCTAACATCGTCATTTTCACATCAGCGTCGTAGTTAAGGCACTTCATTGTAAATTTACCTGTGTTTCCACCAATATCTAAAATATGTTTTGGTTTGCGTTTAAATAACTGAGCTAATGCTTGGTCAAACGACCCATCAGAATAATAATGATCGAAGTTGAACCAACTATCTTTAGCTGGTTGTTTCATTACAGATAAGCCTTCATAAACAGTAGGCCAATCTCCTAACGCTTTCAATCCAGTAGGTTTTCCTGTTTTTATACTATCTGTTAAAGTAAACATTCCTTCATAACATACGTCATTGGTAAAATCCATATTCACGCGTGTCATGGTATCGTTTAATATAAATAAACCTGTTTTGGTGATGGTATATTTTTCATCATTTTTAATAACCAAGCCAATTCCTAAACCAGCCTCAAGCAACACTCTAACGCCATATTCTGATAATTTTAATTTGGTATAGACTTCTTCTAAAGTTACTCCATTAACCCCAGACCCCTCAACCATAGCCAAAATACCTAAATCTCTTAACGATTTTGTTGCTTGAAAAACAATAGGTGCAAACGCAATAAACTGAGCATTAGTAATGGCTTCGAACGCCGACTTAGTATCCTTAGTGAAAAAATTCATGTTAAAAAAATTAATCTATTCTAATTTAAAAGCACCAAAATAACGAAAAGATTAAACATTTTTAATATTTTCTTCATTAAATTCAAAATACCCTTCTCTCGTATAGCATATTTGTTTGTATTATTGTAAATTGCACACACAATTATGGTAAAGATAGGAGACAAGAAAATATCGGCAGATGATTTCTATAAGGTTTTAATAAGCAATTTAGAACTCAAATTAGATGAAGAGGCCTTAAGAAAAGTATATCGCAGTCATTATTTTTTAAAAGAATTTACTCGCGAAAAGTTGATATATGGTATTAATACAGGTTTTGGGCCTATGGCGCAATATCGTATTAATCACGACGATCAAATGAAATTACAATACAATTTAATTCGTAGCCATTGTTCTGGTTCAGGAAATCCAATTCCTGAAATTGATTGTAAAGCGGTGATGTTGGCACGCTTAAACACCTTAATGCAAGGTTTTGCAGGTATTCATCCCGACGCTTTAATTTTAATTAAGGATTTAATCAATAAGAATATTTCGCCTGTTATTTACGAACATGGTGGTTTAGGCGCTAGTGGTGATTTGGTTCAGTTAGCCCATTTAGCATTAACCTTAATTGGTGAAGGAGAAGTGTATTACAATGGTGTAATAACTCCAACAGCAGAGGCATTTAAAAAAGAAAATATTACTGTCATGGAAATACACATTCGTGAAGGCTTAGCCTTAATGAATGGAACTTCTGCTATGAGTGGTATTGGAATGTTAAATGTGATTTATGCCGAAAACTTAATGAACTGGAGTTTATTGGCTTCAGCTACCATTATGGAATTGGTGCAAAGTTTTGATGACCACTACTCTACTCCATTAAATGAAGTAAAACATCATCATGGACAAAATGCTGTAGCGAGAGCTTTACAGGAAACATTAAAAGATAGTAAATTAGTTAAGAGCAGAGAAGAACATCACTACAATCAAAAAGTTGAAGTAGATGTGTTAGTGGAAAAAATGCAAGAATACTATTCTATACGTTGTGTACCGCAGATAGTTGGTCCAATTGTAGATACAGTTAATTACGCAAAGGAGGTTTTAATAAACGAAATCAACTCGGCTAACGATAATCCTATTGTAGATTGGGAACGTAAAAACGTTTACCATGGCGGAAACTTCCATGGAGATTATGTAGCATTAGAAATGGATAAATTAAAAATTGCCATGACTAAACTATCCATGTTAGCTGAAAGACAATTAAATTTCTTATTAAATAATAAGTTAAACAATATCTTACCTCCTTTTGTTAATCATGGTGTATTAGGACTCAACTTAGGAATGCAAGGTGTGCAATTTACAGCTACTTCAACTACTGCCGAAAATCAAATGCTTTCAAATCCTATGTATGTTCATAGTATTCCTAGTAATAATGATAACCAGGATATTGTAAGCATGGGAGCTAATGCTGCATTAATTTGTAAAAAAGTAATTTTAAATAGTTACGAAGTTTTAGCCATTGAGTGGATGACTATTTTACAAGCAATTGATTATTTGAAAATGCAAGATAAACTATCAACAAAATCAAAAGATGCTTACGAAAAATTACGTCAAGTATTTCCTTGTTTTGTAGAAGATTCTATCAAATACAAAGATGTAAAAGCAGTGAGAGATTATATATTTTATAACCATATAGAGATTTTATAAATGGAATACGCATTAGTTACAGGAGGAAGTCGTGGCATTGGAAAAGCAATATGCTTAAGATTAGCCGACATGGGCTATAATATCATTATTAATTATACATCAAATGATGAAGAGGCGATTAAAACTCAAGACTTAATTAAGGCAAAAGGAGTTGATGCTGTGTTAATGAAATTTGACGTAAGTGTTACTGCAGAAGCAGATGCGCACGTAGAACAATGGATTAACGATAATAAAGATAAATCGATTGCTGTTTTAGTTAATAACGCTGGCATTAGAAGAGATAATATCATGGTATTTATTAGCCCCGAAGATTGGCACAGAGTATTAGACATCACCGTAGATGGATTTTATAACGTGACTCGTCATGTTGTAAAAAGTATGTTGTCTAAGCGTAAAGGACGTATCGTAAATATTGTGTCTTTATCAGGATTAAAAGGCATGCCGGGACAAACCAATTATTCTGCTTCTAAAGGTGCTATTATTGCAGCAACAAAAGCATTGGCTCAAGAAGTTGGTAAACGCGGAATTACCGTAAATGCAGTAGCGCCAGGGTTTATTAAAACAGACATGACTCAGGATATTAACGAAGCCGACTATAAAGCTATGGTTCCAATGAATCGTTTTGGAGAACCAGAAGAAGTAGCAGGTGTAGTTGCCTTTTTAGTTGGAAAAGATTCTAGTTATGTAACTGGACAAGTGATTTCAGTAAACGGAGGATTATATAGTTAGTAGTATTAAAGTATGAACAGAGTAGTAATTACAGGTATAGGTGCTTGGTCATGTTTAGGAAAAAATGTTGACGAAGTAAAAGACTCTTTATTTGCTGGTAAATCGGGTATTGGATTTGATCAGGTAAGAAAAGATATGGGCTATCGCTCTGCCTTAACGGGAATTGTTGAAACTCCCATTTTAAAAGGCGTATTAGATAGAAGAGCTAGAGTAAGTATGGGGCAACCCGCAGAGTATGCCTACATGGCCACTTCGGAAGCTTTGCGTATGGCAAATATGGATCCTGATTGGATTGCCAATCAAGAGGTAGGTATTATTTATGGTAATGACAGCGTAGCTCAATCTACCATGGAAGCTATTGATACTGTGAGAGCAAAAAAAGATACTACACTTGTTGGTTCTGGAGCAACTTTCCAATCCATGAATTCAACGGTGACCATGAATTTGTCTACTATCTACAAGCTAAAAGGAATAAACTTTACCTTGGCGGCAGCTTGCGCTAGCGGGTCTCACTCCATAGGAATGGCTTATTTATTAATTCGCACTGGCTTGCAACAACAAGTCATTTGCGGGGGAGCTCAAGAAGTAAATCCCTTCACATTTGGCAGCTTTGATGGATTAAGTGCGTTCTCAATTCGCGAAAATGAACCCACAAAAGCCTCACGCCCATTTGATAGAGATAGAGATGGATTAGTGCCAAGTGGCGGAGCCGCAACTGTTATTTTAGAAAGTTTAGAGTCTGCGCAAAAACGCGGAGCAACAATATTGGCCGAAGTTACAGGATACGGTTTTTCAAGTAATGGAGATCATATTAGTAATTCAAGCGTTGACGGACAAGTTCGTTCCCTATCAATGGCATTAAAAGATGCTAAATTGGCGGCAAAAGACATTGATTATATAAATGCACATGCCACTTCTACTCCAGGAGGAGATAGAGTAGAAGCTCAGGCTATTCATCAATTATTTGGTGATTGCAAAACACCTGTAAGTTCAACAAAATCTATGACTGGCCACGAATGTTGGATGGCTGGCGCTAGTGAAATTGTGTATTCCTTGTTAATGATGCAAAATGATTTTATTGCTCCAAATATTAATTTTGAAAACCCAGATGAGGACTCTCAAAAAATAAACATTATTGCACAAACAAAGCAAACACCTTTAAACACAATACTTTCAAACTCATTTGGTTTTGGAGGTACAAATTCTACTTTGATAATTAAAAAATTTGCCTAATTTTGTATACTTATTCAAAATAAATACAGAAAGGTAATAGCATCATGACGCAAGAAGAAATTACAAAAACCGTGAATGGTTTTTTAGTTGAAGAGTTTGAAGTAGACGAATCTAAGATTACACCAGAGGCAAATTTACGTGACACCTTAGAACTTGACAGTTTGGATTATGTAGATTTAGTAGTAGTAATCGAAAGTCATTTTGGGTTTAAAGTAGTTGGAGAAGATTTTTTAAATATCCATACTTTCCAAGATTTCTATAACTACTGTTACACAAAAGTTCAAGAAAAAGCAGTAGCTTAAACTATTATATTTTTAAATGTAGAAAACAAAACACAATGTGTTTTGTTTTTTTATTTATAACACATTTACACTATGGCTGATCAAAATAAATGGGACGGACAATCACAAGCTAAGGTTTTAGGATTTAAAATTTTTGTGTTTATCCTAAATACATTTGGCCTAAATCCTGCGTATTTTTTATTACGCTTTGTTTCTTTTTACTATTTCTTATTTACTAAACAAAATAAGTACATCCGTGAGTATTTTATAAAAGCCCATGGCTATTCCACACTTAAAGCCCGACTAGCGGTTTATAAAAACAATTTTCTTTTAGGGCAAACTATTATTGATAAAGTAGCAGTAATGGCTGGTGCAAAACACCCATTTAATGTGATTCATAAAAACGGTAACATGTTAGATGAATTAGTGGCCATAGGCAAAGGCGGCATTTTGGTGAGTGCACATATTGGAAACTGGGAAGTAGCAGGACAAGGCTTGAATAGGTTAGGAACAGCTTTTAATATTTTAATGTATGCCAACGAAAAAGAAGAAATAAAAAAATACATGGATGACGTGATGAAAAACAAAAAAATAAATGTCATTGCCATTGATGAAGAAACAAAAAGTCATATCATTGAACTACATAAAGCATTTAGTAATAACGAACTTGTGGTAATGCATGGTGATAGATATAGAGATGGCGCCAAAACACTTACGGCAAATTTCTTTGGAAGACCTGCTAAATTTCCTGCTGGACCATTTATTATGGCTGCTAAATTCGGAGTGCCTTTATGTATTGTGTTTGCAGTAAAAACAGGCAAACACACATATCAATTCTCGATAGAAAAACCCATTGAGGTTTCTAGAGTTAGAGGAGAAGAGCAATTAGAAAAAGTATGTCAAGAATTACTAGTTCAGTATGTTGCCGAAGTAGAAAAAATTGCCAAACAATATCCACATCAATGGTTTAATTATTACGATTTTTGGAAGTAACTAAATCTTAGTAGCTACCCAATTTGTATAATTAATTTGCCCAGACCCTTCGCTAGTTTCCTGATATTTTTTTACAAAATCATGAATAGCTATTTTCAAAGGACGCCACTTGTAATCATACTTATTTAAATATTGATTTAATATATTTAAAATAGCGACGTCTATCTTAATCGACTCTTTTTCTTTAATCTCAAAAATTAATTTGTTTAGTTGATTCGACAGTTTTAAACACAACTCATAATCTTGTAATTCAATTCTATTGATTAATTCAAATACCTGCAGCTTTATAATATATATTTTATCAAGTGATTTAAAATGTTGCGAAACATACATTTGACTAAATAATTTACTTGCTTGTTTGTGCTTTTTTAAATCAAAATTTAAAATGGCTAAATTATTTAATACATAAAAATATTGATTAGGATTAGCTTTAATTTGTTTTTCATTTTGAGCCTCTTCTAATGTATCAATAGCTTTTAAGGCATTTGTTTTACTATAATTATTTACCAAAATATTATAGTAATAAAATATATACTGATTGTATAAAGCTTTATCAAACTCAAAAATAGCTTTATGCAAAATTCCAGCATACTGAATAGCCTGTGAATGTTTCTCTATCATGTAAGACGCATTACACAAATAAACCAGCAATTGTAACTTGATTTCATGCGTTTGTTTAGTAAACAATTTATCATTTTCAAATTCAATTAAACATGATTTTAAATACGACTCTAAAGATGTATAATCTTTTAGTAATAACATTAATCGACTTAAATTTTGAAAAATTTTAATTCGTAACTGTATACTGTTTTTTACATAAGAAAGTTTAATCGTGTTTTTTAAAGTATGATTTAGCCAATTTGTAATTTCCTTTTTAGAAGCTAAGTTTTGTGTAGTTTTTACTTCGTGCGAAAGCACTGCTAAATTGTTTTCTAAATCTTGTAATAGCTTTAAACGCTGACTGTTTTCATTTCTTTTTTCAATAATTTTTACAGGGCTTTCGTTAATATTTTGAATACTCATTCTCACCATTTGCTCGTAAATAGCTTCAAGCATTGCAAAATCTTCTTTTTCAATAGCTCGTCTTTCAGCTAATTTTAAATAATGAATCGATAAATCAAATTGTTGTTTCGCATTAAAAATCTTAGCCAAACCAATTAAATGCAAAACATCTATTTCTATTTTCTTATGGTTTAAATTCGACAAAACTATTCCAATATCATCAACAATTTTGTTCTTGAGTCTGTAATATTTAGCATCAGGTTTAGCTCCTTTGTAAACCACATTAAAATGATATTTATCCGACTCATCCTCATGTTTTTTAATAGAATCAAATAACTCAATATCCTTTCTATCATTGAAATTATGAGTTCTTTTGGTATAAAGTTTATAGCTTTTTAATTCCTCTTTTTCTAAAGATTTAATTAAGTCTTGTAAAATATCCATAATATGAGTATGTAATAAAATATAAAAGTAATTTATTTTTAGTTGAATATTTAATTAATTTTAGTATACCAAATTATTAATGACTATGAAGCGTTTTTTAATTTTTCTATTTTTCTTAACAACACTTGTAACCAATGGACAGGTAAGTGCAAAAATTGGCATGGGCACTGTGCTTTCGTTTACACCCGCAAGTGTTACATCGCCGTCAAGTACCGCAACTTATAGTACTCCTATTAATTTTACGGCATACGTGAAAAATGTTGGTAATGCTGTTTTTAATGGGTCTATTACAGTACAAGCAAAACGAGATACTATTGCTGGGGTTTTATTAGACTCTGTTTCTTTTAGCGGGGTTTTACAACCTAATGACAGCACATCTGTTGTTCTCTCTTTTATTCCAAGTAGTGGATCAACTGGATTTAAATCGGGAGGTAATGGCAATACCATTGTTGTGTGGCCAATGATTGTTTCAGGAATAGGTGAATTAGGAGATAGCGCGAGGCCAACCATATGGGTAAATGGAACAACTAGTATTTATGAATTTGAAAGTACTACTTTTAAATTGTTCCCAAATCCAGTTATTAGTGAGTTAACTATTAAATCTAAGGATAATTCAAATTATCAAAACATAAGCATTTACGATGTGTTTGCTCGAAAAGTAAAAGAATTACAATTTAAAGAAATGATTGATGTTTCTGAACTAAATTCAGGTTTGTATTGGATGATTATAGAATCAGAAAAAAAATCATACCGAGTCGCATTTATTAAACAATAAAAACATAACACCATAATAAATTAGAGCGAACCAAATGGTTCGCTCTTTTGTTTACATTTACTTTCAATAAATTATATTTCATTATGTAATAAAATAAATAAAATCATTTATTAAAAATGAATTAAAAATGATTATTTGACATTTTGAATATGTAATAAATTTAGAAACTAGGTTTATTTCTTTGTTTTTTCTTCTCAAATTTGTATCAAATAAAAATGTCATACCTTTAATGCTACAAAATATGAAAACAATTAAACAAACAATTTTAGGAATAGCACTTAGTGTCTTTTCTATTGCAGCAATGGCTCAATGCCCAACTGTTACAAACATGAACGTAACTCTTGGCGCTAATGGGACAGCTACTGTAACACCAGTTTTATCATGGTCGGTTAGTCCAACACAAACCATGTATTATTGGTCGGTAACACCAAACGCAACACAAACATCTGGTACGTTTCAATCTAACGGAACGTTTCAGTTTCCTGCAAACGGAAGTTATACTTTATCTGTTTCGATTAATGATTCTTTAAGTGGTTGTTCATCAACAGGCAATACAACACTAAGTATTAGCAATATGACTACTAACAGTTGTAATGCTGCATTTACTGCATATACAGATAGTAGTTGTGTAACACATTTTGTAAATTCTTCTGTTGGAACAAACTTAACATACGAATGGTATAACATGAGCAATGGATTTTTATTATTAAGCAATGGTGTAAACCCTACTGCTACTCTTGGTAACGGAACCCATTTAATTGGTTTGTATAGTTATTCTAATGGTGCTTTTTGCGACTCAGTAACTCAAGTTGTTACCGTAAACTGTTCTAACAGCGGAACAACAACACCTTGCCAAGCTTCTTTTTACACTTACACTGATTCGTCATGTGTGACTCATTTTGTAAATAGCACGCCATGTACTTATAGTGTTTCGTCATGGAACATAAACGGCACAATGTATTACACATCAAGTCCTGCATTAAGTTTAACTAACGGTAATTATTCTGTTATTTTAAACACAAGTATTATTGGAAGCGGTGTAAGTACTTCGTCAAATGTTATTACTGTTGTTTGCAATAGCGGAACAACAACACCAACTGGCTGCCAAGCAAATGCACAGTTTTATGTATTTGCCGATTCTACAAATGCAGGAAATTATTTTGCTTATAATAACTCTACGGGTTCGGGGACACTATCTTATTTATGGAACTTTGGTGATGGAAGTTCATCAACACAACAATATCCTTTTCATCAATATGCAGTGCCAGGCCAATATATTATTTGCTTAACTGTAACTGCCACTTCGGGCACAACCACTTGTTCTGACACATACTGTGATTCATCAAGCGTACAGCGTATGGCAGCAGGATTTTTAATGAGCCAATTTAATGTGGTGCCTCAATCTACTACAGGTATTAAGCAAACAAAAATTTTAACTGGATTGAACGCTTATCCAAATCCAATAGCAGACGAGTTAACTATTGAAACTACTGCAAAAGATAACAGTAAATTAAATTATTTGTTAATTGATGCCTTAGGAAGAGTTGTTTTAAGAGGAAATATTGAAAACTCAAAAACAACCATCAATACTAGTGCTTTAGAGAAAGGGTTTTATAGCTTAAGTATAACTGATGAGAAAGGAAGCTCATTAAAAGCTATAAAATTGGTGAAGTAATATATAATTGATTGGTTTAGTTGAAAAACGCCTCACAATTATGTGAGGCGTTTTTATTTATAGAATATTAAAAAAGCCCGATATGAAATTCACATCGGGCTTTTAAATTTTACATGATTATTAAATCACTATTTCATCTAGATCTTTATTTAAGAAGTGATATTCCATAAACGAGTAACTATCAGATTTTATGATTTTAACCCATTGCTTGTATTCAAAATACCATTTCCATTGAATACTTCTTAAAAACCCTTTTTGTTTTAAATATCCTTCAATATACGGATGTACGCAAAGCGTTATATCTTTGGCGTTTTGTTCTTTAACGATAAAACGTAAAGCATTTTCTATTTGCTCAACAAATAAAATACTTGGCTGCACTTTACCCGAACCATTACAGCTAGGACAACTTTCAAGAACCTCAACGTTTACTTCAGGGCGCAAACGCTGACGTGTAATTTGAATTAAGCCAAATTTACTTGGAGGTAAAATATTGTGTCGCGCTCTATCCGACTTCATTTCTTCCTTCAACTTATCAAACAATAGTTTTCTGTTTTCAGGATTATGTAAATCAATAAAATCAATCACAATAATACCACCCATATCACGTAAACGTAATTGGCGCGCCACCTCAACTGCTGCTTCTAGATTTACTTCAAGAGCATTTTCTTCTTGTGATTTATCACTCTTAGCACGGTTTCCACTGTTTACATCAAATACATGTAAAGCTTCAGTATGTTCAACTACTAAATAGGCGCCGCTTTTCATAAAAACGGTTTTTCCAAACAATGATTTAATTTGGCGATCAATCCCGAAATTATCAAAAATAGGGACCTTACCTGTATAGTGTTTTAAAATGTCAACTTTATCGGGAGATATGGTTTTGATATAAGATTTTAAATCATCAAATACTCTTTCGCTGTTTACATGAATCGCATTAAATGACGCATTTAAGAAATCTCTTAAAATAGCATTGGTTCTGTCAACTTCACCTAATAAACGAAATGGTGGTTCAGAAGTTTGTAATGCTTTGAAACATTCGTCCCATTTACTCACTAAATCTGCTACGTCACCTTCAATATCCGAAACCGATTTTCCCTCAGCCACTGTACGTACAATAACACCAAAGTTTTTTGGTTTAATACTATGTATTAATGCTTTTAATCTGGTTTTTTCTTCGCTACTTCTAATTTTGGAAGAAACAGATACTTTATCAGAAAAAGGGATCAACACAATGTATCGTCCTGCAATCGAAATTTCTGTGGTAATTCTTGGTCCTTTAGATGAAATTGGTTCTTTAGCAACTTGAACTAAAACATATTGTCCTGGTTTAACTGCTTCATTGATTTTCCCATCTTTATTAATGTCTCCTTCGTTTTTAAAGTACATTAAGTTACTCACATTCTGTTTACCAGAACGCACAGCATCAACGTATTTAAACAACGAATTGGCTTGAGGGCCTAAGTCTAAATAATGCAAAAATGCATCTTTCTCGTATCCTACATCTACAAAGGCTGCGTTAAGTCCGGTCATTACCTTCTTAACTTTACCTAGGTAGATATCGCCTACCGAAAATTTTATGTTATTTTTTTCTTTATGCAGTTCTATCAAACGCTTATCGTTCAATAGTCCTATAACAACTTCGTTAGGCGTAGAATTTATTACTAGTTCTACGTTCACCTTCTAAATATTTTAATTTATATATAATAACATTATTACGTGCACCCAAAACCAATTAAAGTTTTTTAGCAAACAATAATATACACAAATAACACAAACGGTAAGACAATTTTGTCCTTCCGTTTGTGTATAATCTTTACAGAAAAATCTAATTAGCTGA
>PNMI01000004.1 GCA_013823565.1 Sphingobacteriaceae bacterium
TGGAACAGATGTTGTAACACCAACAGCAGATGCAACGTATTCAGTAAGTGGAACAGATGCAAACGGATGTATATCTAATGTTGATGCTGTATCAAGTGTAACTGTTAATGCTTTACCAACTATTACGGTAAACTCAGGATCAATTTGTGCAGGTCAATCTTTCACCATGGTTCCAGCAGGAGCATTAACTTATACGTATTCAAATGGAACAGATGTAGTTATGCCAACAGCAGATGCTACTTATTCGGTAAGCGGAACAGATGCAAACGGATGTATATCTAATGTTGATGCTGTATCAAGTGTAACTGTTAATGCTTTACCAACTATCGCGGTAAATTCAGGAGCAATTTGTGCAGGTCAATCTTTCACCATGGTTCCAACAGGAGCATTAACTTATACATATTCTAACGGAACAGATGTAGTTATGCCAACAGCAGATGTAACGTATTCAATAAGTGGAACAGATGCAAACGGATGTGTATCTAATGTTGATGCCGTATCAAGTGTAACAGTTAATGCATTACCAACTATATCAGCTGTTACTAATAACACATTATTATGTGTTGGTCAAACGGCTACTTTATCAGTAACAGGTGCTTTAACATACACATGGAGTACTACAGAAAACACAACAGATATCGCAGTTACTCCAACTGTTCAAACGACTTATACAGTTGAAGGAACAGATGTAAATGGTTGCGCTAATACAACAATAATTACTCAAAATGTTAATGATTGTACAGGAATTGAAACATTATCAAATGATGTATCAATTAATGTATATCCAAATCCAAATAATGGTTTATTTGTTATGGAATTAATGTCTACTTCTAAAGTAACAGTAACCAATGCCTTAGGACAAGTAGTTATTGCTGAAACATTTGAAGCAGGTAAACATACAGTAGATATTCATAACGAAGCTACAGGAGTTTATTTTGTTAAAGTGATTGAAAACAATAAACAACAAATGATTAGATTGATTAAACAATAACAATTAGTTTTTTAAATTCACTAAAAAGGCTATCTCAAAATGAGATAGCCTTTTTTATGTGTCTGTAAATTCAACTCATAAAAAAAACCTTCGAAACATTTTTTCGAAGGTTTTTATTTATCTTAAAAAAAGATTAGTGGTGGTGTCCACCTGGCCCGTGAACGTGACCATGATCTAATTCTTCAGGAGTAGCTTCTCTTACAGATAATACTTCTCCTACAAAGTGTAAGTTATGATCAGCTAAAGGATGGTTAAAATCCATGATAACGTAATCGTTTCCGATTTCTTGAACAAATCCCATTAATTGGTTTCCGTCTGCATCATTCATCATTAATTCTTCTCCTTCTTTTACACGTTCCGAATCAAATTCTCCATCTACATGAAATGCTTCTTTAGGAATTTTAGCAATCATTTCTTTGTCAGATACGCCGTATCCGTTTATTGGAGTTATTTTGAAATCAAATTTATCGCCAACTTTTTTGCCTAATAAATTTTTTTCGAAATCAGGTAATAATTGACCAACTCCAAATATAAAAGTGAAAGGATGATCTGTAGATGTTTGTTCAACTAACTCAGGAGTTTCGTTGTCGATGTGAGATGATAAATGATAATTTACCGATACTACTTTGTTTTGGTTAATGGTCATTGATGTTTGTTTTGTTTTTGTTTTGTCATGCTGAACTTGTTTCAGCATCTCATTGTTTTTTATTTTAAAAACAGATCCTGAAACAAGTTCAGGATGACTGTTCGTTTAATCTTATTAATGATTAAAAATCAAATTTAATTCCTTGAGCTAAAGTTAATTTTGTTCCGTAGTTAATGGTGTTTGTTTGACGACGCATGTATGCTTTCCAGCTATCAGAACCAGACTCACGTCCACCACCTGTTTCTTTTTCACCACCAAATGCTCCACCAATTTCAGCGCCACTTGTTCCAATATTTACGTTTGCAATTCCACAATCACTTCCGTTAGCTGATAAAAACTGTTCTGCTTCACGCATATTTAATGTCATGATTGAAGAAGATAATCCTTGAGGAACACCGTTTTGTAAAGCAATCGCTTCATCCAATGTTTTATACTTCATGATGTATAAAATTGGAGCAAATGTTTCATGTTGTACAATTTCAAAATGATTTCCAGCTTCTGCAATACATGGTTTAACGTAGCATCCGCTTTCGTATCCTTTTCCTTCTAATACACCACCTGGTACTAAAATTTTTCCACCTTCTGCAATTACACGCTCAATAGATACCATATAATCTTTCACAGCACCTTTGTCGATTAATGGACCAACGTGATTGTTTTCATTTAATGGATCACCAATACGTAATTGTTTGTAAGCGCTAATTAATTTTTGTTTTACGTCTTCGTAAATATCTTCGTGAATAATTAAACGACGAGTTGATGTACAACGCTGTCCTGCAGTTCCAACCGCACCAAATACTAAACCTGGTAACACATTTGGTAAATCAGCATGTTGAGAAATGATAACGGCGTTGTTACCGCCTAATTCTAAAATAGAACGACCAAAACGTTGTGCTACTTTTGCTCCAACAATACGACCTACGCGAGTAGATCCAGTTGCTGATACTAAAGGCACACGAGCATCTTCACACATTTTTTCTCCAATAGCACCTGGGCTTACTAATAAACAAGAAATACCTTCTGGTAAATTGTTTTCAGCAGCTACTTCATTCCAAATATTATGACAAGCTACAGCACATAAAGGTACTTTACTTGATGGTTTCCAAATACAAACGTCTCCACAAATCCAAGCTAAAGCCGTATTCCAATTCCAAACTGCTACTGGAAAGTTGAATGCAGAAATAATACCTACAATTCCTAATGGATGCCATTGCTCATACATACGGTGGTTTTCACGTTCAGAGTGCATCGTTAAACCATACAATTGACGAGATACACCAACCGCAAAATCACAAATATCAATCATTTCTTGAACTTCACCTAAACCTTCTTGCAAAGATTTACCCATTTCATAAGAAACTAATTTCCCTAAATCATTTTTCTTAGCGCGTAATTTTTCTCCATACTGACGAACGATTTCACCACGCTTAGGTGCTGGAATATTGCGCCATACTTTAAATGCTTCAGAAGCTACTTGAACTACTTTTTCGTAATCAGCGGCATTTGCTGCTTGAACTTTTGCAATTAATTTCCCATCAACTGGACTATATGATTCGATAATGTCGCCGTTTGCAAAATAATTTTTACCTGTAGCGCAACCAATGTTTAATTCTTTAACACCTAACGCTTTTAATACTTTTTCCATATGTGTTTAATCTGATTATTTTTAAATTTTGAAGGTTAAATATAACTATAATCTCATGTTTCGAGTAAGAAATTAGATAAATTGTGGAAAAAAGATGACATAATTCTATAGGCCTGTCCTGAATAATAACTGATTTAGAGTTTGTAATGGATAAATGATTCAATTAGGCTGACAAACGGATTAGTGAAAAGTGTTTTACTTAGGTTTTCATAAAAAAACCCTCTGTAAATTATATAATACACAGAGGGTTGATGGCAAATGTAAATGATTGTTATGCTTCTACTGCTTCTGGTTTTTTCTTATAAAAGAATTTTTTAACGATAAAGTAAATTATTAAAGCAGATAAAACGCCAGTTAAAAAATCAGTTAGAGGAACCATTACTGCTGTATAAAGCATCATAGAAAATTCAAATTTACCTTCATGTTTAGTTTCTTTAATCTCAGATGGTTTAATCATATTACTGGCTACCCAAACCAAAATACCACCAATACAAGCCATAGGTATAAGTTCTAAATATTGGGCGATATAAAAAGCCATTATTAATTTTAAAACACCTTTAAAATAGCCAGCTAATGGAGTTCTGGCTCCAGCTTTAATACTTGTTGCTGTTCTGGCTAAAGCTCCGGTACAAGGAAAACCATTTACTAATGGAATTATGATTTGCACCATACCCTGACCCCATAATTCCTTATCTGGATTAAAGCGTGTGCGGGTATTATTTGCTAGTTTATCAGCCATTGTTGAGCATAAAACACTCTCTACCGCAGACACAAAAATAATGGCAAATACAAAGTATAAAATATCCATAAAAATTGCACCACTCATTTCGGGTAAATATGGTGTAGTGAATACAAAGAAATTATTAGGAATAGAACCATATAAATCTTTTACCAGAATTAGGCCTTTATTTTGTAAAACAGTAGCCGACAAAATTGTAGATGTGGCAATGGCAATTAAAGGTGCGGGAATAAAAATTGAGATTCGAAGAAGGCCTTTTGTAATCACAAATGTTAATACCCCAATAAAAACAGACCATAAATTGATTTTATTTAAATTATTAAAAGCTAAATAAATGTTATGAATTAATCCTCCTTTGATGTCTTCGTCTTGACCTAACATATCTTTAAAACTTTCAATGCCCAAAATATCTTCTAAATTTGTTAGTGCAATAGAAACAGCAATACCTACTGTAAATCCAACAATTATAGAATTAGGTACTAGTTTAGCATATTTTCCTAAACCAAAAAGCCCCATAAGCATTAGTATAATACCTGCAATAATGGATACTAATATTAAAAAACCGTGTGCCTGCGCTGTCGTTCCGCCATTTTCAACACCATATTTTACCATCAACGCAGCAATTAAGGGAATGAATGCAGCCGTAGGTCCGTATACCTGATATTTTGATCCTCCAAAAGTTCTTCCTACTATGCAGGCCAGTGCGCCTGCTATGATGCCTTGTTCTGGTCTTAATCCCATGGCAATTGCAAATCCCATTGCCATAGGAATTGCAGTCATGGCTACAACTAAGCCCGCACTAAAATCACGGTAAATGGTCGATTTCCAATTATGTTTTTCAAGGTCTTCCCATCTGCTGTCAAAAAAGGTAAAAAATAATTTCAACCTTTGAGGCAACGTTGTTTCTGATAATTTATTTTTCATGATATGTATGTTTGTGGATTTACTTAACTGTTAAAAAAGTTTGAATCCCATTCGATTTCTTGAACAGGAACCCCTGATTTTTTAATAAAAGGAATAGGGTTGAAACCATTTTTTTTAAGCTTTAGCGTATATTTTTTTGGAATGTAAATGGTATCAATTTGTTTAGCCTTTATAAAATTTTTGAAAGAGTTGATATTATAGCCATGAAACAATTCTATTTTAATGGATTTTATGCCAGTTTCGTATCTGTTTTTGAGTATAGAAATAGTTTCCTCAAAATCAGGTGTAATATGTGATTGTATGATTCTGTCTGCTGAGTAAAACAGTAATTCTGTAATAGAATCTGTGAGGTATTCAGAGTACATTAAAATAATATCTACTTCACTGATACTATTTTCTTTTAATGCCAGCTTTAACGTATTTAAAGATTCAGGATTAAAATCGATGGGTATTAAAATAGTTTTTGTCATACGATAATTTTTTAATATAAAAATTAAAGTACAAACCTATTTTAGTAAGATAAGAGAGGTTTAAGAGTGGGATTAGAATGAGATTAAAATTTCATTCTATTTTCATTATATTGTATTAAAGGGATTTTAATTTGTACAGATGTTCCTTTATTTACAACAGAAGAAACCAGTAATTGCCCGTTATGTATCTTTATGATATTTCTAGTAAGAGGAAGCCCGATGCCATAACCTTCAAATTGGTGGGTATTAGAAGCTCTGAAAAAAGGGTCGTAAATAAATTGTAATTCAGATTCGGGAATTCCGATGCCCTGATCTTTAATTTCTATGATTACTTGATGATTGCTAGATGCAATACTTACAAATACAGTTTTATTATTAGAATATTTACAAGCGTTTGTTAAAACGTTTACAAATGCCAATGTTAATAGTTGCTTATTTCCAGAGACTTTAAGCTTAAATGGATTTTCTGGCAGAAGACTAAAATCAATTTGAATTTTATTTTTTGGGATGAGTTTGTCTATAATTTCTTTTGCTTGCCAGATAATTTCATCCGTTCTGATAATCTCAAAATTTAGACGGTTTTCGCGATAACCTGTTTGTGCTAAAAATAAAAGGGATTGGCTTATTTGGTTTAATCTTTCGGCTTGTGATAAAATACTCTGAAGTGTTTCTTGATATTCTTTTGGAGTTCTTTCTTTCATTAAAGCTACATCTGCTTCGCCAATAATAGAAGTAAGTGGTGTGCCAAATTCATGAGAGGCATTACTAATAAAATTTTTTTGTGTTTCAAATGCAGTTTCTAGTCTATTAAATAAATTATTGAAAGTTAAAATTAATTGACTTATTTCATTATCCTTTTCACTTTCCTCTAACCTTAAATGAATATTGTCTGTGCTTATTTTTTTTACTTTATCGGTGATATTTCTTATGGGATCAAAAATATGTTTTGAAAAATAAAAAGATAAAGAAATTGTAATAAATATGATAAAAAAAAGTCCGACAATAATGATGTTTTTCAGTAAAGCTAAATGGTGTGTTGCATAATAATTTTCTGCAGAAATTATAACCAGATATACCTTATTTCCTGCTTTATATTTAGTGCCTGAATAAAATGTGTTTTCAATTTGTAGATTTCCCTTTTCATTGATGTAAATCTCTTTAATAAAGCTTAATGGTAACGAAGATTTTTCGGCAAATAGTTTGAGATCATTAAAAGAATTTATCAAAGAAATGTGCTCTTTTTCATTACTTAGTTTTTCTAAATGCTGCTCTCTAATAATTTTAATTGATTCGGCATTTTTATTGTTAGTGTCAAAATTATATTTTGCAGTAATAGATGCTCTTGTACCTAATCTTTTATAAAAATCAGTATAAGAATAATTGTACAAAAAATAGTACACACTTCCTCCGAAAATAATCAGCATAAGTGTATTAGCTACAATTAAAAATAATGCTATTTTATATTGAGTTTTCATTTTTGTATACTAAAAATATATTTTAAACTATATTTCTTTCAAAACATATCCCATTCCCACTACTGTGTGTATTAATTTGGCACCAGGCTTTGAGTCTATTTTTTTTCTTAGGTAGTTAATATAAACATCCACAACATTAGTCCCCATGTTAAAATTGATATCCCATGCACTTTCCAACAAATCCATTCTTGAAAGAACTTTTCCTTTATTTTTTATTAATGTTAGAAGTAAACGGTATTCAGTTGCCGTTAGCGAAATTGCTTCATTGTTTCGTTCAACAGTTTTAGCATCATCGTCTACTTTTAAATCTAAAATAATAAATACATTTTCATTTTTTTTAATGCTAATATTTTTTGTATTGATTCGTCTTAAAATAGCATTAATACGGGCAATGAGTTCATTAAATTTAAAAGGTTTAACCAGATAATCATCAGCTCCTGAATTTAACCCAAGCGTAATATTATCTGAAGTATGAAGGGCTGTTAAAAAAAGAATGGGTGTTTGTATGTTATTCTTTCGTAAATCTTTACACACTTCTATGCCATTTTTATCAGGAAGCATAATGTCTAACAAGATTAGGTCGTAGTTATTATCAGACGCCATTTGAAAACCTGTATTTCCGTCAAAAGCCACTGATACTTCAAAAGCTTCTTCCGTTAATCCTTTTTTTATAAAGCTAACAACATTGGATTCGTCTTCTATTAATAATATATTTATCATTTAGCAGCTGCGGTATAATGTTTTTTGTTTTTTAAAAATTTAAATAAGTATTCATAATAAATCCATTGTTTTTTTGCAATATATTTCTTCCTCCAATTTCTCTGCCTAAAAGCACGCTTTGATTTAAGTATCCAAGTTCTAATTTAAAGTTTTTGTTTAATTTATAACCTATAAGACCACTTAATCTATTTTGATCAAATATATTTTCTTGAACATTTTCACCAAATTGTATAAAAATTTCATCATACATAGCCATGTAAAATGTTCTATCTTCTAGTTCTTTTTTACCTAAAGGCATTTGTAATCGTAACATATAACGCATTCGGTTCACATAAACGTAATCATCTTCTAATTCAATATCTGGTTTAGTAAATCTACCAATCCATCTTTGCTCTAACATAAATCGGTGTTGAATTTCTAGCGAATTAACGCGATCATTTAATAGCAATGTCTGAAAAGCTCGATGTTCGGTAAATGTTTTTCCAGCGGCTTGTAAGTTAATTGAGCCATAAGGATAGGTTTCTATCCATCCGTATCCAACTCTAAGCAATAGTTTTTGATTTAGCTTATAATTGGCACCAACTCTTAATAAGCTTTGTTGTCCGTGCAAAATAAACTCATCCCTTCGCCATTGGTATTCTAAATGACCACTCCATTTGTCAGTGATTTTTTTTGTTACAAAAGCATTGTACCAGCCAATTGAATTGTAATCAATTAGGCGAGTGTTTTGTGATTTTGTAATGATTGAAATGCCTACAAAACAAAGAGTTAAAAATATCTTTTTCATTTTAAAATAGTGAATAATGATATTTATACTTTCTTTTTGATTTGAATCATATTTACAAAAAACGAAAATGCCATTGAGAAATAGATGTATGCTTTTGGAATATGTAAATTAAATCCTTCAGCAATAAGGGTTAATCCAATCATCATTAAAAATGCCAAAGCTAAAACTTTAAGTGAAGGATGCTTATTAATAAAGTTGCTGATGTTTTTTGAAATGGCAAGCATAATTGAGATGGATATGATTACGGCAGCGTACATAATCCAAAGCTCATCTACTAAACCAACTGCTGTAATAATACTATCTACAGAGAATACTAAGTCCAACAATAAAATTTGTCCAATTGTATTTTTAAAGGAAGTAGTTTTTTTGAATTCATCATTGTGATGATCTTCAATTTTTTCAAAAATTTCTTTACTACTTTTATATAATAAAAATAAACCTCCAACTATTAAAATGATACCTTTTCCCGAAAAGTTGTTTCCGTAAACTGTAAATAATGTTTGATCTAATTTCAAAATCCAACTAATACCAGCTAATAAAACCAGACGTAATATTAGTGCTAAGCTTAATCCAATTAATCTTGCTTTTTTTCTGTTTTCTGCAGGTAACTTATCCGTTAATAAAGAAATAAATATGATGTTATCTATTCCTAAAATAATTTCTAGAAATATTAGAGTAATTAAGGATATTAAAATTTCAGAACTCATAGTTTTAAATTAATCCGGTAAAGATGATGATTTATTTATTCTTAAAGCTCTCTATGATTATTAAAATTCGTTAATAATCACTTAGTTTTTACTACTTTCTCTTTAGCTTTTGCTAAATTTTCTTTTACTCTAAATTTTACCATTTTTTTAATCAATGCTAAAGGCATGGCATTTTCTAATGGAAATTGTACAGAACCTTTGCCTTGTTTGTAGATGGATAAATCTTTTTCAAATGCTGCGTGTCCTGATGGTAATGAATAAAAGCCAATATGATTCTTGTATGCAGCAAAATAAACCAACATCCCATAATATTTGAAGGCTGGCATATTATAACTTATGACTTCTTCTGCCTTTGGCGCAGAAGTTTGAATAGCATTTCTAATTTGTTCTAATATGACTTGAACATCTTTAGGAAATGTGGCGATATATGAATCTATATCTTTGAATTCAGCTTTCATGTTTATAGATTTTCAACATGCTTTTTGAAATTATTTAAAATCATCTGCCAGCCTGTTTGTTGCATTTCAATAGGGTTTTCACTTTCTGCCTCAAATTCTTCAATTACCTTCACGCCACCATCAACAACTGTAAAATAAGTGACCCACTTTCTGCCATCTCCCATTGTAATGGCAAGTTTTTCATTTGGTGTAATTTCATCATAAATGCCCCAAAAATCAAAACCAAAACTTCCGTCTTTGGCTTCCATTCTTGTATTTAATTTTCCACCAACTTTAAATTCAGAGGTAGAACTTGGCGCGTGCCAATCATCAGAGGCAAAACACCACTTGGTAATATGCTCTGGTTTTGTCCAACATTCCCAAACTTTATCAATGGGTTTATTTACGATGACTTCTATTTTAATTACTGGTTTACTCATGTTTTATTTATTAAGCGTTTATTAATGTTTCTATATTCATTTTTTTCATTTGCATAAATGCCATTGTTACTCTTGAAGCTTTTGATGAGTCGCTCATTAGGTTTCCTAAAATACTTGGAATAATTTGCCATGATATCCCGTATTTATCTTTTAACCATCCACACATACTTTCCTGACCGCCATCCGCTGTTAAGCTAGTCCAATAATGATCAATTTCTTCTTGTGTATCACAACTCACAACAATCGACATCGATTCGTTAAACTTAAAACGAGGACCGCCATTTAAGGCACTAAAATTCATGTCGTTTAATTTAAAACTTACTACTAATGCTGTTCCTTCTGGCATTCCATGAAATTCAAAACCTTCCTTGCCATATCTACTTGTATTACCAATAGATGAGTTTTTGAAAATAGATGTATAAAAATTAGCAGCCTCTTCACCTTGGTTATCAAACCATAAGCAGATGGTCATTTTTTGTTTACTATTCATGTAAAATTATTTAAATGATAAATTATTGTGTTTCAATTCTCTTTCTAAAATAGGAATAGCACTAGGGCCAATACCATGTAATGCAAGTATTTCTGTTTTAGATTTTTTACTCAATTGTTTTAAAGTTTTAATTCCAGCTCCTTCCAAAGCGCGACGAGCGGGAGCAGATATAAGAGCTAGAAAATTTTCTGTGGATTTTTTATTCTTATTAACTCCGTTTGCAGTTACAATAATTGTCGGGGTTGTTGAGATTATATTATTAAAAGATGTTTGTATGGCATCTTTTAAGACTGTTTTTTTTACTTTGTCTAATTCAATGATTGTCCAACCTTGTTTTCCCCAAGAGCCTTTTACAGGATAAATAATTGTTTGGTCGTATGCACCAAAAACAGACTGTTCGATATCTGATAGCTTAATCACTACTCTTTTTGTTTTGACATCAAGAGTCGCTACAATTTTTTTATTAACACGAAAAGAAATTTTTTCAAAATGAGGTAACTCTTCAATGTTTTCCATCGAAAGAACCATTTTTCTAAAATCTTCTATTTTTACCATTTGGAGCTTTTATCCGAATGATGAAATTAAGATTTTATTATCAAAATTAATAATTGAAGCTGAAATTTATTTTTTCAACCAAATAAGCATATCGTTAAACATGGCATTGCTTATAGTGTGAGGTTCAGAATATTCTTTATAAGTAGCATTAATGCCCACTTGTTTTAAATAGCTGTTTGCTTCACGGGCGTTGCTAACTGAAAGCACATTATCATTTGTGCCATGAGAAATAAATACCTTTAAATTTTTTAATTTTTCTTTGCTGGCAATCATTGGTTTTACTTCTTCTAATAACCTTCCACTCATAATAGCAATACCTTTTATTTTTTCAGGAACGGTTAAGCCAACACTGTAAGCCATAATAGAACCTTGACTGAAGCCGCATAAGTATACGCGCTTCTCATTAAAAGCATGTTTGTTTTTTAAATTATTAATAAAATCAATAATCATTAATCGGCTAGCTTCTGCTTCAACGGGATTACTGATTGGTTTACCGTTTTCAAAACTTAAATGATACCATGCATAACTGTCTTTACCTAATGTAATAGGTGCTCGCAACGAAATCACTAAAAAACTATCTGGTAATTGATTCGCAAACGAAAATAAATCTTTTTCGTTACTGCCCACACCATGCATTAAAATAATCACCGGCGGTTTAGCTGATTTGATTTTTGGTTCTTTGAAAATGTAATACAAGCTTGGAGCGCTTGGTTTTACTTTATTTTGAGAGAAAGATTGATAGACGATTCCTAAGAATAAAAATAGTGTTATTAAATTTTTCATGTTATATTTTTTTGTCACATCGAGCGTAGTCGAGATGCGATAATGGTTCTCGACTACGCTCGAACTGACACTATGGTTTATTAGTTTATCCTTTACCAATTACAACCGATGTCATCGAAAAAGAACCACCAACAACCGCATCATTAAAGTAAGTTACTTTATCATTTTTACCTCGTAGAGCAATACTATATATCATTGGCAAATAATGATCGGGGGTAGGGGATGATAATTGTAAAGCTTTACTATATGTTTTGTAATTCACTAATGATTTTACATCGTTAGCCATAATTAATTTTTTGAAACTTTCGTTAGCTTCTAAAGCCCAATCGTGACCAAAGTGTTCGTTGAAATTGCTGCTAAATCTAGCGTATTGAAAATTATGTACCATGTTACCACTTCCAATAATTAAGACTCCTTTTTTGCGTAAGCCAGCTAATTGCTTGGCTAAATCATAATGGTATTGAGTATCTTTTGTGTAATCTAAACTTAATTGCACGACTGGAATATTTGCATCTGGAAACATAGGTCTTACAACGCTCCATGTTCCATGATCTAAACCCCAGCTTTCATCTAAGCCAACTGGCGTTGAAGTAATTATTTTTTTAGTTTCATCGGCTAGCCATTTACTGCCAGGTGCTGGGTATTGCACGTCAAATAAGGCTTGCGGGAAACCACCAAAATCATGAATCGTTTTTGGTTTTTCCATAGATGTTACAAATGTGCCTTTAGTTTCCCAATGAGCTGAGATAACCAAAATAGCTTTTGGTTTTGGAATTGTTTTAGCAATGGCTTTCCATCCTCTCGAAAACTCATTATTTTCAATACCATTCATGGGTGAGCCATGTCCTATAAATAAGACAGGCATTTCTTCATCCTGTTCGGGTAAGTTATTAGCAAACGATTTAAAATCTCCTAATGTTGTCATAGCAGCTATTCCTAATATTGATTTAATAAATTCTTTACGTTCCATTTTATTTATATTATACCTAATCTACGATTTTTGTCAGTTCGAGTAGAAAATTCTGTCTCCTTGAATTTTCGTATCGAGAACAATCACTTCTCGATACATTTTTGCAAGTACAGGCAAAAACACTCGAAGTGACAATTCAACATAATTACGTAACAGGTTTAATTTTAATATAAAGTTCGGAAATATTTAAAGAAATATACTTAATCTAGATTAAGAAATGTACTATTTGTGCCCTCTTCCTTTTTTGGTATGACCAGGATTGGTAGTATTTGGATTGTGAGGATTGTTAGTGTTTTTGTGCCAACCGCGTTTTCCGTTGTTTCCACTTGGATGAAGTACAATGCAAGAAGAAAGGCCAAAAAGAACAACAGTAATTAATGCTATTGCGAAAAGAGATTTTAATAATTTCATAATTTGAACAATATAAATGACTTAATTTTTCATTTATAATTTGCTCGAAGTTGAGTTTATTATAAGCAATACTGTTACATGCTATTAGAAAAGGCTTACATAAATCACAGATAGAGAATAATTAATTCTCTTGTTTTGATGGACATTTGTGAGTGCCATAGCTACAAAACACACAGCAGTCTCCGTCTTTTGAGTATGAAATTGTTGAACAACTATCGCAGGTATATTTTATAAGGCAAACTTCGGTTGGGAGAGTTTCTGTTTTTTTGTAACCACAGTTAGGACAAGTAATTTCAGAAGTTTCGGATACTTGAGTACTACTTTCTATTGTGTCTTTTTTGCAACATGAATCTTTTGCTATTTCTTTAGAGGAGCTACTATTTTCAGCACTTTTTGAATTATTGCAATTCATCAAAAAAATAGAGAATAAAAAAAATATGATTTGAAGAAATAGTTTTGTCATTGAATTAATTTTTTACGGGTTCAATTAAATCCCACAAGTTGCCATATAAATCTGCAAACACTGCTACTTTACCATGTGGTTGATTTTCTAACTCACGAACAATCTTCACTTTTTTATCAATCAGATTTTTATAATCTCTTTCGATGTCATCGGTATATAAAAACAAAAATACACGCCCTCCTGTTTGGTTGCCAACTTTGCTTTGTTGTTCTTCGTTAGCTGCTTTGGCTAATAAAATAGTAGTGCCTGTGCTGCCTGGAGGCGCTATCATCACCCAACGTTTAGTAGCACTCATCACTTTATCTTCTACTAATGTAAAATGTAAGGTTTGAGTATAAAAGTTGATGGCTTCATCGTAATCGTTTACTACTAGGGCAATATGAGCGAGGGATTGGTGCATTATGATTCGTATTCTAAATCACCTTTAGCTAAATTATGAAGTGCGCATAATATTTGAAGATTTTCTAAAGTAGTCTCGCCTCCTTTAGACCATGGTTTAATATGATCAAAGTGGATGTTTTCACCAGTAACTGTAATACCACATAATCTACAAATATTACCGTCCCTCATCAGGACTTGAACCTTTAATCTTTCACTTGGTGTTCTTTTTGTTTTGTGTTTGTGTTCAACTTTGTTTTTGACTTTTGTAATATCAGTTTCTTGTTCAATTAATTCTTCTTGGTCTAAATTTGAAGAAGAATTAATAAACTCTACAAATTTTACAAGTGCATTTTTCCATGAACCAAATTTGGTTATGTAAGAAGTTTCAGAGTAATTTGATAATGGTTTTTTTAAGTCACGTTTACCAGGTTGTTTACCTAATGCAATCCAGACTTTTTCTAAATTTTCAAATAAATCTTTTTCAGATGTGTCGTAAGAAACTGTAACCTCTAAGCCAGCTTTTATAAGTGCTTTATTCCAGCTATTAAATCGCCTTTTAATGGATTCGTATGAATATGCTCCATGTTCATTATAAATTTTAGACGTTAATTTTTTGGTGCCAATTTTATCAGAGACTTTTTTCATGTCATCTAATAATTCTTGATCAGTTCCATGATTATTTCTAAAATTTAATACGTATTTCATAGTTGAAATATTTTTTAATCAATCGTCGCAATCACCTTCAATTCAATAGCAATTGGTGTTGGTAAGCAATTAATTTCAATAGTGGTGCGGCAAGGAGGGTTTTCTGCAAAGTACTCAGCCCAAAGCGCATTATAAATTTTAAAATCATCTTTCATGTTCGTTAAAAACACTTGCACGTCCACAATTTTATCCCAGCTACTACCAGAGTCTTCTAAAATATATTTAATGTTACGGAACACGCTGTGGCATTGTGCAGCAATATCGTAAGACGTAATGTTTCCATTTTCATCTAACTCTACACCAGGTATTTTTTTAGTACCACGTTCACGCGGACCAACACCACTTAAAAATAATAAATTGCCAACACGGCGTGCGTGTGGGTATAATCCTACTGGCTCTGGTGCTTTTGATGATTCAATTGATTTTTCTGTGCTCATGTTCTTAAGTTTAGAAAGTTTAAGGTGTTACTTCAATAATAATATTTGTATCGGTTAAACCGATGTTTTCTTTGGTTGCTAGTTTTTTATTTCCATCATAAACAGTAATCCATTTACGTTTTGATTTACTGGCTGTTTTTTGGTCAATTTTAAAACTGCCATCGCTCAGTGTATACATTTGTCCAATAATTACTTCTGTGCAATTATCGCCATCCTCTTTGCATTGCACATAACTTACTAAAACATTATTCACGCCTTCGCCAGTTGTTTGATTAATAACTTTTCCAGCAATACTTGTTTTTTTAGTGTCGCAAGCAAACACTATTAAACTAGCAAATAGGAGGATGAATAGTTGTTTCATTTAGTCTTGTTTAAAGGCATTCCAACCTTGTGCTTGTATTGGGTGTGAAGTGCCAGCTTTTGCAATTAAATTAATGCCGCTAGTTTTAGGTGTCATGTGACCAATAATGGTAAAATCCGGTAAGTGTTTTATTTTATCGTAATCACTCATTGGCACGGTAAATAATAATTCATAATCTTCACCACCACTTAAGGCACAAACGGTAGGATCTAAATTAAATTCACGAGCTCTATCAAATGTTTGAGGATCTAAAGGAATTTTTTCTTCATACAATTCGCAACCTAATTCGCTTTGTGTACAAATATGCATTAACTCAGACGCTAAGCCATCGCTCACATCAATCATACTCGTTGGTTTTACATTTAAACCTTTCAATAATTCCACAATATCTACACGAGCTTCTGGTTTTAACTGACGCTCTAAAATATAATCGTTACCCACTAAATCAGGTTGTATGTTTGGATTGTCTTTAAATACAAACTTCTCTCTTTCTAAAACTTGTAAGCCCATGTAAGCACCGCCTAAATCTCCGCTCACACATAACAAATCTTTTTCTTTGGCGCCATTGCGGTAAACAATATCTTCTTTGTTGGCTTCGCCAATAACCGTAACACTAATTACTAAACCGCTAGTAGTGGAAGTCGTATCTCCACCAACTAAATCTACATGGTATTTATTACAAGCAAAAATCATCCCTGCGTATAATTCTTCCAAGGCTTCAACAGAGAAACGATTAGAGGCAGCAATACTTACGGTGACTTGTTTTGGTGTTCCATTCATCGCACAGATGTCAGATAAGTTAACGATGATTGCTTTGTATCCTAAATGTTTTAAAGGCACATAGGTTAAATCAAAGTGCACACCTTCCACTAACATATCAGTAGAAACTAAAGTATGTTTTTCTCCTTCATATTTTATAACAGCCGCATCATCTCCAACTCCTTTGATGGATGATGTGTTATGTATTTCAACATGTTCGGTTAAGTGTTTAATTAATCCAAACTCTCCTAATGTTGTTAATTCTGTTCTGCTACTGTTTTCTAACATCTTCTTTTTTAATATCTTGATTACGAATTTACACCTGACAGGTTTTTAAAACCTGTCAGGTGTTTATTTAATTATTTAAGTTTTACACACACATTTTTAGGTTCCGTAAAGAAGTCCAACGCTTCAAAACCACCTTCTCTTCCTACACCTGATGATTTAACGCCACCAAAAGGAGTGCGTAAATCGCGTAACAACCAACAGTTAATCCAAACAATACCAGTGTGTAAATTCATTGCCACACGATTTGCTTTGGTAATATCTTGTGTCCACACGGTTGATGCTAAACCATATTGTGTAGAGTTGGCATACATCATCACTTCTTCTTCAGTATCAAATGGCATGATAGTAACGACTGGTCCAAAAATTTCTTCTTGGTTAGTACGGCAATCGTAAGATAAGTTTTCGATAATGGTTGGTTCTAAATAATAACCATTTTCAAATTCTCCACTCATAGTTGCTTGCTTGCCACCACATAATACTTTTCCGCCTTCTTGTTTAGCTAATTCTACATACGATAAAATCTTTTCCATATGAGGTTTAGAAACAACAGCACCAATTTTTGTTTTTTCGTCCATTGGAGCGCCAACTATTAATTTTTGTGTTTTAGCAACGAAGTCGGTTTTAAATTTTTCGTAGATAGAACGTTCAATAAAAATTCTGGAGCCACATAAACAAATTTGCCCTTGATTAGCAAACGATGATAACATCGTAGTCGTTAGCATTTTATCATAATCACAATCTGCAAAAATGATATTGGGATTTTTACCACCTAACTCTAAAGATAATTTTTTGAACATAGGTGCGGCAATGCTCGCAATATTAGCACCCGTTTTAGTTCCGCCAGTAAACGAAATTAAAGGTACATCAGTACTGCTCACAATAGCATTACCAACTTTATGACCAAAACCATGAACAATATTTAACACGCCTTTTGGTAAACCAGCTTTAATGCAAATTTCAGAAAGCAAATAAGCGGTCATGGGTGTAATTTCGGAAGGTTTAGCTACCACAGTGCAACCAGCAGCTAAAGCTGGAGCAATTTTCCAACTAAATAAATACAAGGGTAAATTCCATGGCGAAATACAACCTGCTACGCCAACAGGTTGACGTAAGGTATAATTAATAGCTGTATCTTCCATACTATGGGCGTGAGCTGCATAATGCAAGATGCCAGTCCCGTAAAAATGGAAGTTGGCAGCTGCACGAGGAATATCAACAGATTTAGCCAATTGTAATGGTTTGCCGTTATCTAAACTTTCAGCTTTTGCTAATTCATCTAATTGTTCTTCAATTAAAGAAGCAATTTTTAATAAATACTTCGAACGTGTTTCTTTCGGTGTGATGCTCCAGGTTTTAAATGCCTCTTTGGCAGCAACAATAGCCTTTTCGGCATCTCGCTCGTCACTATCAGGTATTAATGAATATACAAGACCACGAGAGGGGTCGTAGTTGTCGATATGTTGGTTTGAGATAGGATCTACTAACTCACCATTGATGTAGTTTTTAAGTTTAAACATAAGGCTCAATAAGAGCACTAAATTAATGAAATTGCCCCAATTATTCTACAATTTTAAACCTTCGCCTAACAATAAAAAGTGTTTTTATATCCATATTTATTCACTATTTTTAGCATTGCTTAATTTAAATTTTAAATGAAATTACTTTTTTGGTCATTTTTATTGATTCTTGTGTCAACTACTGCTGCATTCAGTCAGGATGTGATATACACAACTGGAGGTAATAAACTGCAAGCAAAAGTTATTGAAATCAATACAACTGATATTAAGTATAAAGACTTTAATAATTTAGAAGGACCAACTTACGTGATTACCAAAATGGATGTTGTTTTAATACAATATTCAAATGGTGTATCCGAAGTCATTAATAACAATCCCAATTCTATTACGCCTAAAGGAACCGATTTTGTAACCTACAATTCTGCTAAGTCTTCGGAAAAAACAAAACCAGCTGAAAAAGCTAAGCCTGTTGAGAAAGCCAAACCAGCAGAAAAAACAAAGCCAGAGAAAAAAGAATTTAATTTATATTATTTAAATAATAATATGATTTCAATTAATGCTTTGGCTTTAGCAAATGGTGATGTGACTTTGATGTATGATAGAGATATTTTAAATAATAAGTTATCGCTTAGCTTTTTGGGAGGCTATAATTTTAATTCGCAAATGGGCGGTTTAAATGCATTTATTGCGGGTACAAAAGATAATGCTAAGAAAAAATATGATGCTGGTTTGGGAATTAATTTTACACCAAGAAGCACTAAGCGAGTTCAGTATTTTGTAGGAATATTAGGAAAATACATGGCATACGATTATAAAAGTATTGTAGATACAACTAATAATCAATATAAATACAAACAAGCTAATGCCTATCAGTTAGCTATTATGGTTACTAATGGATGGGTATTTAGAGTAACGCCAAGTTTTAATTTCAAATTTTTTGCTTCAGTTGGAGCGCCTATTAATTCAACACGTTTAGAAACTACCGATTCTGAAGGACAAAAGGTTGATTTCTCAAATTATCCAAAAATATATTTAGGTTACTGTTTTGGTTACCGTTTTTAAAATGAACAAGAAATATAAAATACATATTGTTTTATTGATGTTACTTTTTGTTTCATTAAATGGCTTAGCGCAAGACAAAGTTTTTTTAAGAGATGGTAAAGTCATTTCTTGTAAAATTATTGCAATCTCTGAAAACACAATTACTTATAAGGATACTACACTAAATGCTCCAATGATTACTTTATCAAAAAAAGATGTATTACTAACCGAATATCAAACGGGTGAGATTTACATGTTTAGCAATGAGGAAAAAACACTAAAGGTCGAAAAATCTAATGTTACTTTAAAAGTTGAAAATGAAGTAATAGAAACGAGAGAACAAAGAAAAGAACGTAGAATGAAAGAGTGGAAAGAGCAAGAAGCATTGCTTTCTAATAACATTCTTGGTTTTTATATTCCCGAATTAATTTTAGGACGATTTACGGTTTCGTACGAGCGTTTATTTGCTAATAAATCAATAGGTATTAAAATTCCGTTGAGTTTAACGTATAATCCTTTAGGAGCCTTAAGTTCAATGTCGTCTTCAAATTCAAGCACTAGCACTAGTACAACCAATACAACATCAGGTTCAACCAACACCACTTCATCAAGTAGTAATAACAACACTAATGAGCAACCAGTAAGAGGCACAGGATTTATTGCAGGTATTGATGTGAACTATTACCACGATATCAAACCATCTTTAAAATATTATTTTGGTCCTCGTTTAAGATATGGAACAGATATGATGTTGGGTGGTATTGAGGGTTTAACTTTTCAGTTGCAAAACGGTATTTTTAAAAGTAGCGGAAAACGTTTTACAAGCACTTTAGGATTTGGCGTTGGATTTTTTAAATTGTCTGAAAGATACGCTAATACAGGTAATTATGATGTGAAACAAATTTACCCTTGGGCATCATTCACTTGGCGATTAGGATTTAGATTGTAACGCTCCTCGTAGCCTTTATTTCCTTGTAATCCACCACAATGAATAATCAAAATAGGATTATTTTTTTCTAATTTTTCTTCTTTCATTAACTTAAAAGCTGCAAAAAATAGTTTAGCTGTATACACATAATCTAAAGGAATAGAATAGGTGTTTTCAAACCATGTTTTAAAGTCTAATAATTCTTTGGTATGTTTTGCATAACCTCCAAAATGAAAATTATTTAAAATTGTGGTTTGTGGTTCAGTTGCAATAGCTTCAAAATTTAGCACGTTTATAACGTTTAATTTTTGATGCGGTAAAAGAGATTTTGAAATTCCTTTGTAAGTGGTTCCAGTGCCGTATGCGCAAAATATGTTTTTATACTTAAACATATCTGCTATTAAAATTTCTTCACAACCTTTTTGTCCTAATTTATTATCTCCACCTTCAGGTATGATATAAGCACCAGGATACATGTATCTTAAGCGCTGTAAATATCCACTATCATTTTTCTGAGAATATTCAGTTCTGCTTACAAATAGCAATTCCATGCCATTTTGTTTTGCAAAAGATAGAGTAGGGTTGTTAGCAGAAGTTTCTTCTCCTCGAATAATGCCAATACTTTTAAAATCAGCCAATTTGCTAGCTACAGCAGTAGCAGCAATATGGTTGGAGAAAGCGCCGCCAAATGTGATAATGGTGTGATTGTTTTCTTTTTTTGCCTGTTCTAAATTGTATTTCAATTTAAACCATTTATTACCAGAAATATCAGGATGAATTAAATCTAAACGTAAAATACCAATTTGGTAACCGTTATAGTCTATATGATTTATAATTGGTTGGTAGGAAATCATTTTTAAAACCAAACATCTAAACAAAAAATAAATTCACTACGTTCTTTGTGATATTCTCCGTTGTAATAAAAATTTTCTTTTTCAGAATTTAATTGTCTTCCCTCTACACTTAGTGCCATATTTTTAACGGGCTTATATTCAATGCCAGCAGTGGCACCCCATGTGTATTTACCCATGTTTGAACCAATACTTAAAATTTCATCCTCATCACTAAACCATTCGCCGCGAGTATAAAATGCCACTTTTTTGAATGATTGGTGTTTGAATAGCAATAGTGAACTATTCATATAAGCAGTGCCTACAGTGATTGGGTTTAATTGCTTGCTATATTCTTGAATACCATAATTAAACTCTGCGCCAATACTTATTTTCTTTTTTTGATAAGTGGCATATATATTATGATAGAATCGTTGATGTTTTAAATCAACCGAGTCAGGGGTGTCGTCGCCTGTAATAAAATTATAAGTGATGGATAAATTTTCATTTGGTGCAAATACAATAGAACTTCCAAATAATTTATTTTTATTGGTTTCGATAATAGAATTAAAACTATTAAAGGCATTTAATTGTAAGCTTAGGTTTGAATTGATTAAGTATGTTAATTTAGCTCCCGAAAAAAAGTAAGGCTCATAAACATTAGCCAATGTCATGCTAGAGGTAATATTTTCTCTAGGTTGCGTACTTTCTAATCCTATATGCGATCTAAAAATGCCTGCATCAAACCATAGATTTTTAAATAATTCTACTCCAGCATTCGCTTCCTGAATCATATTAAATTTATTGGGCCAAGTACTCTCGGCAATATCTCCATAATGTAAAGTTACATTGCTTCGTACTTTTTTTGATCGATACCCTAAAGAAATCATGACCATGTTTAGTCCAAACTCATTGTTGCGGGCTGCCATGGTTGCATGTTTGACGTAATCTGATGAATTATCTTCTGTATAGTACGCGTAATAAGAACTAAGGTATGCGCCAATTTCCAATTTGGGCTCATTTATTTTTTCTTCAACATTCAGTTTTTTGTTTTGAAACAAAACGCTTGTATCATTTTTTAACTGAATACCTATTAGTTTCTTTTTTGTTGAATCTTGTTGAGCTATTGAAATTAAGCTGAAAAATACAAAAAGAATTAAAGTAGTATATTTGTATACTGAAATCATACCGTAAAATTAATCATTAATTTAATGTTTAATAAAGAATTAGACCCAGAAGATTTTTATTATAGCCCAGAGGGTTATATTATTTTCACTGAGAAATATCATTTGAAGCGAGGATACTGCTGTAAGAATGGCTGTAAGCATTGCCCGTATGGTTACAATAAAAAAACAGGTAAGTTTGAAAATGAGAAGAAATGATTTCTGTTTCTTAATCCAATTTATTTTTTAGATATTTGATTGAAATTATAAAAATACTTTGTTAAAACTTAGCTCCCTTAATAACGATCAAATTCATTATGCCAATATTGGACTAATGGTATTGTCTGCCATACTGGCTTTTATTCTTCCATTTGAGTTGTTTTTATTTTCTTATGCGGTGTTAGGTCCACTTCATTATTTAACTGAGATTGGCTGGTTGCATAAGAAAAACTATTACACAAAAGGCAAATACGATTTTTTGTTTTTGAGTATTTTATGTGCTTTGGTTTTTTATTTTTCATTTATTAAACCGGCAAAGTCAGACTCTCAAATACCTCATATTATTTTGTACGGTGTTTTACTCTCGCTTATTTTTGTATTCATTAAAGATAATTTATACCGTGTTGTATTAGCGATATTAGCTATTATAGGACTTGCCATGGCAAAAACAGGCTATACTTATTTTGTTTGGGTAGGTGTTTTTTTACCAACCATTATCCATGTGTTATTTTTTACTTGGGCATTTATGTTTTATGGAGTTTTAAAAAATAAATCAACGGCAGGTTATTTATCGGTTGCAGCTTTGGGTGTTATAGCTGTATCATTTTTTGTCATTAAAGCACCTGGTTTACAATATCAAGTATCAGGATATGTTACTAAAAGTTATGATTTGTTTTATTTACTCAATAAATTTTTAATCGATTTGTTTGGATTGCAAACAGACACAACAGATGTGGATGCAATCGTATATCAAACAAATGCTGGATTTATTGTGATGCGATTTATTGCTTTTTCATATACCTATCATTATTTAAATTGGTTTTCCAAAACATCAGTCATTCAATGGCATAAAGTGCCTAAGAAAACTCTTTTCATAACCTTGGCTTTATGGATATTTTCGGTGGTCTTATACGTCATAGATTATAATATTGGACTAAAAGCCCTGTATTTTATTAGTTTTTTACATGTTTTCTTAGAATTTCCATTAAATATTGTTTCATTTCAAGGTATAATTAAATCGGCATTACCTGTTAAGAAATAGAGACTAAAAGTGCTCTTTTCAGGCATTTTAATTAAATAAAAAACTGTATATTAGGGCTTCAAAAAATACAGTGTGAAGATTTCAAAAGAATTTAAAATAGGTATTGTTGTTACAGCTGCTATAGGCTTTTTTATTTGGGGATTTAATTTCCTTAAAGGAAGTAATTTATTTAGCCATAAGTATGAATTATACGCTGTATATCCAAAAATAGATGGATTAATTGAAGCAAACCCATTATTAGTGAATGGTTTTAAGGTGGGTCAAATCAACAAAATTTCTTTAATTAAAGATAGTAAAGGCGAATATGGAGTATTGGTTAAGTTTTTGTTGACTGAAGACGTTAATATTCCTAAGCATTCTATTGCCAAAGCTGTAAGTTCTGATTTACTTGGCTCTAAAGCAGTAGAGATTATTTATAGTAATGAAACTGAGTTTGTGAAATCAGGTGATACTTTAATTGCAGAAACTGAAGAAGGATTAAAAACAGCCGTTAGTAAACAATTGGCTCCACTACAAAAAAAGATAGAAGGATTATTGTCTTCTGTTGATTCAGTTATGACAATTGTTGAAGTGGTGTTAAACGATAAAACTCGTGAAAATTTAAGCAAGTCGTTTGAGAGTATCAAATTAGCAATTCAAAGTTTAGAGCAAACTGCTTATAAATTAGATGATTTAGTGGCTTCCGAAAAAGCTAAAATTTCATCTATCCTAACTAAGTTAAATACTCTTGCAGGAATGCTTGAGCAAAATACTGGTAAGATTGATAATATCATTGGTAATTTCAGTAATTTATCGGATAGTTTAGCAAAATCTAATTTAAAAGGTGCTATTGATGAAGCGGATAAAACTTTAGCAGAATTAAATAAATTAGTAGCTCAAATAAATTCAGGACAAGGAACTCTTGGTAAGTTAGCTAAAAACGATTCGTTATATAATAACTTAAACAAAGCGAGTGATGATTTAGATAAGTTAATGAAAGACTTACGTATCAATCCAGAACGCTACATCCACTTCTCAGTATTTGGAAGAAAAGATAAAAACAAACCTAAACTTTAATTTCGCTCTATGATTTCATCAATCATTTTTATTGCTTTACTTATTGGTTCAAGCACGTTTTTTTTCATTAATGCAAAAAAAATCCGTCGCAATATTTTATTAGGAAAAGATATTTCTATTAAAGACAATAAAGGCGAACGTTTAAAAACCATGATGTTGGTGGCACTTGGACAAAAGAAAATGTTCACGCGTCCAATACCAGCAATCTTGCATTTGTTTTTATATGTGGCATTTGTAATTACTCAAATCGAATTAATTGAAATTGTATTTGATGGTGTTACTGGTCATCATCGTGCTTTCAGAGCTTCGTTAGGCGGCTTTTATACTTTTATGGTAAGTTTCATTGAAATTTTATCAGTGTTAGCTTTTATTGGTACAGTTGCGTTTTTAGCTAGAAGAAATTTATTAAAAGTTCCTCGTTTGGTAAAAAGCGAATTAAACGGTTGGCCAAAATTAGATGCAAACATTATCTTAATTATGGAAATCACTTTAATCTGTTTCATATTCATGATGAATGGAGCGGATGAAGTCTTGTATTCAAGAGGACAATCGCATGCTGAAAATTTAGGCGATGGTTCTTTAGGATTAACAATTAGCAGTCATTTAGGACCATTAGTTTACGGAGGAATGCCAAATGCAGGTTTACATGTAATTGAGCGTATTGGTTGGTGGGGACATATCTTTATGGTGTTTGGTTTTTTAAACTATTTACCATTTTCAAAACACTTACATATTTTATTAGCGTTTCCTAATACTTATTTCTCAAACTTAAAAGCTAAAGGACAATTCACTAATTTGTTTGAAGTAACAGATGTTGTAAAACCAAATTTTGATCCAGCTTATCAACCAGTTTTAGATCCAAATGCAGTGATTAAGTTTGGAGTAAAAGATGTAACAGATTTGACTTGGAAAAATTTATTAGATGCGTATTCTTGTACAGAGTGCGGACGTTGTACTTCCGCTTGTCCTCAAAATATAACAGGCAAAGCTTTATCTCCTCGTAAAATTATGATGGATACAAGAGATAGATTGGTAGAAGTTGGAAAAAACATCGATAAAAATGGTGGAACGTTTGTAGATGATGGGAAAACCTTATTAGGTGATTACATTAAACACGAAGAAATTTGGGCTTGTAATACTTGTAATGCATGTGTTCAAGAGTGTCCAGTAAATATTGATCCATTAGCTATCATTGTTGGTTTACGTCAACAATTAGTATTAGAACAAAGTTCGGCTCCTAATGAATTAAACGGGATGTTCTCTAATTTAGAGAACAATGGAGCGCCTTGGCAATTTAGTCCAGCAGATAGAGCAAATTGGATAAACGAAAATTAAGAGGAGTAATGAGTACAGATTTTAAATTAGTTGAGAAAGAAGAAAACGGACAAAAAATTAGCCCAGTATTACCTGAGCACGTGAAAAATTATTTGATTGATATTGACGGAACTATTTGTGATGATATTCCAAACGAACAACCAGAGCGTATGGAAACTGCTGAATTGTATCCAGAAGCTTTAGTAACTTTAAATAAATGGTTTGATGAAGGACATGTCATTACTTTTTTTACCTCTCGTACCGAAGAACACCGTGATGTAACAGAAAGATGGTTAAATAAACATGGTTTTAAATACCATGGTTTGTTAATGGGAAAACCTCGTGGAGGGAATTATCATTGGGTAGATAATCACATGGTAAGAGCTACAAGATATGAGGGAAGATTTACAGATTTAATTGAAAAAAACGTAACGATACAGGTTTTTGAAAAATAGGTTCATTAACCATAATATATAATTGAAAAGACTATGGAAACTTTGAAAGTACCTACAATGCAAGAGAAAATTGCCAACGGCGAAACTCCCGATATTTTATTTTGGGTTGGTTGTTCTGGTAGTTTTGATGATAGAGCAAAAAAAATCACCAAAGCAATTGTTCGTATTTTAAATCACGTAGGTGCAAATTTCGCCGTGCTTGGTGTTGAGGAATCTTGTACTGGAGATCCAGCAAAGCGTGCAGGAAACGAGTTTTTGTTTCAAATGCAAGCGATGCAAAACATTACTGTTTTAAATGGATATGATGTGAAGAAAATCGTAACTGGTTGTCCGCATTGCTTTAATACCATTAAAAATGAGTATCCTGAGTTAGGTGGTAAATACGAAGTGATTCATCATACTGAATTGGTTCAACAATTAATTAACGAGGGAAAATTAAAAGTACAGGGCGGAGAATTTAAAGGAAAAAAAATTGTATTTCATGATCCGTGTTATTTAGGAAGAGCGAATGATGTGTATGAAGCTCCTCGCGATGTGATTTCTAAGTTAGATGCAGAGTTGGTTGAGATGAAACGCAGTAAAGCAAACGGTTTATGCTGTGGTGCGGGTGGAGCTCAAATGTTTAAAGAAGCAGAAAAAGGAAATAAAGAGGTAAATGTTGAAAGAGCAGAAGAAGCTTTGTCTCATAATCCAGATGTCATTGCTGTGGGTTGTCCGTTTTGTAATACGATGATGACTGATGGTGTAAAACATTTTAATAAAGAAGATAAAACAAAAGTATTAGATGTAGCTGAGTTAATTGCTTCAGCTAACGATTTATAAATCATACAATGAAAAAAATACTAGTCCTTATTGCTATTTCAGTTTCTTTATTCTCTTGTAAACCAGGAGATGGAGGAGTTGTTGAAGATTCAAAGCGCGCAGATTCTTTGTCAAAAATTATTAATTCACCAGAATTAATTGCTTTAAATAAAAAGATTTTAGATAATCCTGATGACGCTAACTTGTATAATGAAAGAGCGAAAATATATTTGCAATTCAAGCAATTAGAAGATGCTATTAATGATACTAAGCGTGCTATCAGGATTGATACAACCAATGCAGCATTTTATTTAACAGAAGCGGATATATTTTTTGCGGCGAATGAAACTAGAAATGCAAAAGACGTTTTAGAAATAGTCGTTAAAAAATTCCCTGAAAATACCGATGGATTATTAAAATTAGGGGAGCTATATTACTTTGTGAAACAATACGAAAATGCGTTTGCTAAAATTAATCAAGCGTTAAAAGTAAACGAAAATTTAGCAAAAGCATATTATTTAAAAGGTAATATCTACAAAGAAGTAGGAGATACCGCTAAAGCTATATCGAGTTTAGAAACAGCTATTGAACAGGATAATAAAAATCCAGGTATTTTTTTGGATTTAGGATTAATTTATGCAGCTAAAAAAAATCCATTAGCATTTGAATATTATGATAATGCAATAAGTCTTGATCCATCAAATTCAGAAGCATTGTATGCGAAAGCAAAATTATATCAAGATATGAATCAAATCAAGGAGGCTGTAGCTTTATATGAGCGAATTTTGAAAAATAATCCTACCCATGTTTTTTCTTTATATAATCTTGGTGCTATAGAGTTTGGTATTAATAAGAATCCCAAAAAGGCTATTGAGTATTTTACAAATGCTATTAATTCAAATCCTAAATACACACAAGCTTATTTTGCAAGAGGTGTTTGTTATCAGGAATTAAAAGATAACGATAATGCAAGAGCAGATTATAGTATGTGTTTGCAGCTTATTCCAAATTATGAACCAGCAATTGATGGTTTAAATTCTATTGGTAAATAATATTTTAAAAATTAAATTACTAGAAACAAAAAGCCCCGATAAAATTATTATCGGGGCTTTTTGTTGTATTTAATTTAAAAATTAAGCTTCTGTGTTTTCTGCTGGAGCATCAGTTGCTGGCGCTTCAGTTTCTTCAGCAGCTGGTGCTGCTTCTACTGCTGCAGTTTTAGCTGCAATTTTAGCTGCTTTAGCATCTTTAGCTGCAGTTTCTGCTTTAAATTTATCTGCTACTGCTTTTTTCTCAGCTGCTGATAAACCATCTTTTTTAGAGCTAATTTTTAATGCTTTTTGGTCTAACCATTTAGCAAAACGCTCTTCAACTTGTGCTTCAGTTAAAGCACCTTTTTTAACACCATCTAACAAGTGTTTTTTCATCATCACACCTTTGTAAGATAAAATAGCTTTACAAGTATCTGTTGGTACAGCACCGTTTTGTAACCATTTTAAGGTAGATTCAAAATTTAAATCAATTGTTGCTGGGTTCGTATTAGGATTGTAAGTTCCTAATTTTTCAATGAAAGCTCCATCTCTTGGTGCACGACCATCCGCTGCTACCACGTGAAAGAACGCTGAGTCCTTTTTACCGTGTCTTTGTAGTCTAATCTTTACTGCCATTTTGTTGTTTTTTAATAATTTAGGGTGCGAATATCGGCATTTTTATTTAATTAACAGCCATCTTTTAAAAATAAATTTTATAAATGCCTAAATATCATTAATTTGACTATTTTTGTGAGTTCTTAACGGTAAATTTAAAAACTAAAACCTTTATATATGAAGTTACAAGAGCGCGGCACCCTATTAATTCCTATCGATTTTACTGAACAATCGCTTTTAGCAATCAAACAGGCATATAACTTGGCTAAATACACACATTCAAAAATCGTTTTGCTTCACACATATGAGAAGGTTGGAGAAGAAAAATACGACGAATTAAAGGCTGTAACCAAGCAAACTGAAACTGAAAGTGGCGTTCCAACTGAATTCATGAATGTTAAAGGGAATATTTATAGTGAGGTTCCTAGAGTGGCAGACGAAATTAATGCAACTTTAGTGATAGTAGGTCTAGAAAGTCACATGAGTGCTAAAAATATTGTTGGTGCTAGTGCTTCTAAGATGATTAGAGAGTGTTCTTGCCCTGTTATTTCTATTCGTGGAAAAGATCATAAAGACGGTTGTGAAAACATTTTATTACCCTTAGATTTATCTAGAGAATCTCGTGAAAAAGTAGATGTAGCCGTTCAATTTGCTCATTATTTTGGAGCTTCTATCCGTATTTTAGGCGTATTTAGTTTATCGGATGCGGCGTACGAAAATCAATTATTAGCTTATTCTCACCAAGTAAAACAATACATCAAAGGTAAAGGTATTTCTTGTTCTAATAAATCATTAGCAAGTGATAGCGTAGCAGATACTATTGTTGAGTACGCTAACAAAATTGAGTCAGATTTAATTGTGATTATGAATAAGCCTACTTTAAGTATTAAAGAGTTTTTCAGTGGAACTGAAGCACAAAAAGTGGTTGATATCAGTAATTTACCAGTTATGACTATTAATCCTTCTAAAAAGGAAAGTTTAAATCATTTTGGTACTGGTTTATAATTAAATTATATAAGTTTTTAAGCGCCTTCGATGATTTCGAGGGCGTTTTTATTTATAAATCATCTCAAAAAATTAAACACTTAGTCGTATATTAGCCATTCAATAATTATGAAGTTATTTTTTCATTTAGGCAGATATTTTATTCTTATTAAACGTGTGTTTAGTAAGCCAGAAAAATTATCTGTATATGTGAGACAAATTATTCATGAAATTGATAATATTGGTATTAGCTCACTACCCATTATTGCTATTATTTCATTTTTTATGGGTGGCGTAATTACCATTCAATCAGCATTTGGTTTCACAAGCCCTTTAGTGCCTTTATATGCAGTTGGTTATACAGCTCGTGAATCTATGTTATTAGAGTTTTCTCCAACGATTGTGTGTTTGATTTTAGCAGGAAAAATTGGTTCTAATATCGCTTCTGAAATTGGTTCTATGCGTATTACTGAACAGATTGATGCGTTAGAAATTATGGGAATTAATTCGGCAGGATATTTAATATTACCTAAAATTGCCGCAGGTGTTTTAATTATGCCTTTTTTAATTGCCATTAGTATGTTTTTAGGAATTTTTGGAGGTTATGTGATGGGAATTGCAACAGGTGCCTGTTCTTCTTATGAATATATTTTTGGTATTCAAGCATTTTTTGAGCCTTGGAAACTATATTACTCGTTTACTAAAGTAATTACATTTGCTTTTCTAATTACATCTATCTCTTCTTATTTTGGCTATTATACTCATGGTGGAGCTTTAGAAGTTGGTAAAAGCAGTACGGCTGCTGTAGTTTACAGTAGTATTTTAATTTTAATTTTTAATTTCTTGTTAACCCAACTATTCTTAACATGATTGAAATTAAAAATATATCTAAAAGCTTTGGTGATAGAAAAGTCATCGATGATGTGTCATTTACTTTTGAGCAAGGTAAAACCAACTTAATTATTGGAGAGAGTGGAAGCGGGAAAACTACTATTATGAAATTGATGGTTGGTCTTCATGAAATTGATGAGGGAGAGATATTGTATGATGGGAAAAATTTTCCAAAACTTGGAGTAAAAGAAAAACAAGAAGTACGAAAAAAAATAGGCATGTTGTTTCAAGGCGGTGCCTTATTTGATTCACAGACATTAGAAGAAAATGTTCGCTTTCCCTTAGATATGTTTACTTCCATGACCAAAGAAGAAAAATTGGATCGAGTAAATTTTTGTTTAGATAAAGTTCAATTAACTAATCGAAACAATTTATATCCTGGTGAATTATCGGGAGGGATGAAAAAACGTGCGGCTCTAGCTAGAGCAATTGCTAATAATCCACAATATTTATTTTGCGACGAACCAAACTCTGGTTTAGATCCTAAAACATCTATAGTGATTGATAATTTAATCCAGAGCTTAACAAAAGAATTTAATATCACAACCATTGTTATTACACATGATATGAATTCGGTGGTTGAAATAGGCGAAAAAATATTATATATCTATAAAGGAAAACCTTGGTGGACAGGTAATAGCCAAGATATTTTAAAAACAACAAATCCGGAGTTAGTGGATTTTGTATTTGCTTCTGGCTTTATGAAAGAAGTATTTAATGCCGTTAATAAAAAATAGCAACGGAAAATAATAACACAATCTCTTAGTTTACAACTTGAGATTAATCAAACCTAAACTACATTGAAAGATAAAAAAAATACCGAACACGATTTTGAAATGAAAGCAACTACCTTTCATGGATTGGAAGACGTACTAGTTAATGAGTTAATGAAGTTAGGAGCAAGAGATATTGTTCCTTTTAAACGTGGCGTTTCTTTTACAGGAGATAAAGGCTTTATGTATAAAGCTAATTTATGTTTACGCACAGCTTTAAAAGTATTAGTTCCTATTTATTCTTTTACGGCTAACAATGAGCACGAGTTGTATGAGAAAATGAAGGAATATGAATGGGAAGAGTTATTAAACGTAGATGATACATTAGCCATTAATGCAACTGTAAATTCAGATGAGTTTAATCACTCCTTATATGTTTCTCAAAAAACAAAAGATGCTATTTGTGATAGATTTGTTGAAAAATTTGATGTAAGACCTAATGTAGATTTAGATAGACCTACTCTAAGAATTTATGTCCATATTTTCAGAAATCAAGTCAATGTAAGTTTAGATAGTAGTGGCGATTCTTTATTTAAGCGTGGCTACCGTGTAGATATTGATACAGCCCCAATGAAAGAAGTGTTAGCAGCAGGCATGGTGTTATTATCAGGCTGGCAGCCTCATTTACCATTAATAGATGGCATGTGTGGTAGTGGAACTCTAGGTATTGAAGCAGCATTATATGCTAATAATATTCCTCCGGGAGTGTTTAGAGAAGAGTTTGGTTTTATGAAATGGCACGATTACGATAAAGAGTTGTGGGATAAAATATATGAAAGCACAATCAATCGTATTAAAGATGATATGCCAAATATTATCTCCAGTGATATTGATATTGTGCCTTTAGAAATGGCTAAACGAAATGGAGCAGTCGCTAAAGTAGATGATGTGATTCAATATGAACACATTTCATTTTTTGATTTAATGCCAACTAAACCACATGGAACTATTTTATTAAACCCTCCATATGATGAGCGAATTAAAATGGAAGATACTAACGCCTTTTACAAGCAAATAGGAGATAAGTTGAAGAAAGATTTTGGCGGTTGGACATGTTGGATTATTTCCTCAAATATGGAAGCTATCAAATCTATTGGTTTACATCCAAGCAAAAAAATGACATTGTTTAATGCATCTTTAGAGTGTAAGTTATTGAAGTACGAAATGTACAGCGGCTCTAAAAAAGCTTCAAAACAAGACAGAGAAAAAGAAAAAAGCTAGATTATTTTTTCACGCCACAGTTGGTGTTATCACCAACTGTGTATGTTATAAACTTTACTTGTTGGTGATAACACCAACAAGGGCAAAAAAATGCATCTTTAGAGTGTAAGTTATTGAAATACGAAATGTATAGCGGTTCTAAAAAAGCTTCAAAACAAGATAAGGAAAGTAATTAATATATTGTCAGTTCGAGCGTAGTCGAGAACAGAAAGAGGCATTAAAGAGTATTTATAAACTCTAATAATTGTTTTATCGCCTTCGCTCTGTGTGAGATTTTATTTTTTGTTTCTGAATCTAATTGCGCAAAGGTTTCATTGTATCCATCTGGAACAAAAATGGGGTCGTAACCAAAACCATTTGCACCTAATTTTTCTGTGATAATTTTTCCCTCAATTTTTCCTTCAAACAAATAGTCTTTTCCATCTATAATGAGTGCCATTGCTGTTTTAAAATGCGCATTTCTATTTGGGTTATCTTTTAACTCTTGTAATAATTTCCGCATGTTATCTTGGTCGTTTTTTTGTTCTCCAGCATATCTGGCAGAATAAACACCTGGCGCACCATTTAAAGCATCCACTAATAATCCACTATCATCAGCAAAGCAGTTAATTCCAGTTTTTTCAAAAATTGTTTTGGCTTTTAATAAGGCATTACCTTCAATAGTATCGGCAGTCTCTTCAATCTCATTATGAAAATTAATCTCGTCCAAACTTAATAGTTCAATCGAGGAAGGCACAAGACTTTTTACTTCTTTGAGCTTGTTTTTGTTATGTGTGGCAAAGATAAGTTTCATTTTCATGTTGAATAGATTGATTAAAATTACTTATTTCTGATTAAATTAATACTATTTACTATTTAAAAAGCAGTGTCAGGGCTAAAGCCTTTGTAGTTATTGTTTTTTATAACCCTAGACTTAAGTCTAGGGTTATAAAATATGTTCCATTAAAACAGAGGACTTTAGTCCATTATTTAATATATTAATCATTAATAAAAACCTAGATCTATTGATATTATTGATAAGATAATTTGTAAATTTAGCTTAAGAATATAACTATGAAGGTACCATTTAATAAACCATGTTTTATAGGCAAGGAGCTCGATTATATTAGTCAGGCTGTGAAGTTTGGTAAAATATCGGGTGATGGTATCTTTACAAAAAAGTGTCATGATTTTTTTGAATCCACTTATGGCTTTAAGAAAGTATTATTAACGACTTCTTGCACAGATGCCTTAGAAATGGCAGCCATCCTATTAGATATTAAAGAAGGAGATGAAGTGATTGTTCCGTCTTTTACTTTTGTATCGACAGCTAATGCTTTTGTTTTAAGAAGTGCTAAAATTGTGTTTGCTGATAGTTGTTCTCATCATCCAAATATGGATGTTTCAAAATTAGAAGCCTTAATTACTCCAAAAACAAAGGTTATTGTTGCGGTTCATTATGCAGGTATGGCTTGCGATATGGATGTAATCATGGAATTGGCAAATAAACATAATTTATTTGTAGTGGAAGATGCTGCTCAATCTATTCATAGTTTTTATAAAGGAAAGCCTTTAGGAAGTATTGGGCATTTAGCTGCTTTTTCGTTTCACGAAACTAAAAATGTGAGTTCGGGTGAAGGTGGTATGTTGGTTATTAATGATGAACGTTTTGTGAAGCGCGCTGAAATTATTAGAGAGAAAGGAACCAATCGTTCGCAGTTTTTTAGAGGAGAAGTTAATAAATACGATTGGGTTGATATAGGTTCTTCGTTTTTACCATCAGATATTATTGCTGCTTTTTTGTTCGCACAACTAGAAAATATTGATAAGATTCAAAAGAAACGAATGAAAGTTTGGCTTAAATATCAAGAGGCATTTCATTCATTAGTAAAATCAAAAAAAATTAGATTACCAGAAATTCCAAATCACGCTTCTAATAATGCCCATATTTTTTATTTAATTTGCCAAACTAATGACGAAAGAAGTCGTTTGATAAACTATCTAAAAGAAGATGGTATATTGGCTGTCTTTCATTATATATCTCTGCACAAAAGCCCATTCTATTCAATGAATAATAGTTCAAATGAATTACAGAATGCTGATTTGTACACTGAGTGTTTGTTGAGATTACCTTTGTTTTATGATTTAACTATTAAACAACAAAATTTGGTTATCAATTCAATTTTAAGTTTTTATAAGTCTTAAAATTACTCATTACTAATTTTTATAAATTTCTTAATAAAAATTTTGTCATCAATCATCGTTTTTATGATGTAACAACCTCTGCTGTAATTTGAACTAGGGAGAGTGATTAAGTTAAGTCCAGTTACACCTTTTTGTGATGGTTCTTCGTAAATAAGTTGTCCGGTTGAATTATAAATTGAAATACTAAAATCCATGTCTTTATTTAAAATAATAGGTAAAGTGATGTCCGAATTAGTTGGGTTAGGAATAGGATTAGAGACAGATAATTCGGTTGAATTTAAAGCACTACACAGTTTATTATTGTCTAATTTTTGATCACTAATGCCATTTACTTTTTTGGCATCTACACAAGTCATGTGATTTGTACTTTGTGGTTGGGTTGCTACTTTAGAAGTAAAAATATATGTAAAGTAAGCATTTGGAACAAGAGTTCCTGTCCATATTTCTTTGATATTTCCGCCATCACTTACTTGGTAATTTAGTTCGATAGAAGAAGCAGGAATAGTTCCATAATTAACGATATCTGTTTGAACTGATACAAAACCGTCTGGATCTTTAATCGAATTAACATTTAAAATAGCAATATCCAAGAATCGTTTTGTAACAGTTAAATTTTTAGTGATAGAATTTTTACAACCTTGTTGGTCTTGTAATAATAAAGAAGCTGTGTAAGAACCTTCACTGTTAAATGTTACAGTTGGGCTTTGTATTGTAGTTGTAGGAATGGTAGAAATATTCCATATATAAAAACTAGCATTACTGATAGAAGGACTAAAAGTAATAGGAGAATTAATATAGTAGTAGGCAGTTGGATTGGTCGTAAAATCAACTATTGGTAGTGGATTAACAGTGATTGTTTTTGTTAAAGAATCTTTACATCCAAAATTATTAACAATAGTTAAGCTAACAGGATAATTTCCCGCTGATGCAATACTAAGAGTAGGATTTTGAACAGAAGAAAATGACGCATTATTTAATTTCCAATTATAGGAAGATATGATGCCGCTTTGTGCTATGGATGTGTTAATAGCGGTGACTGTGTCTTTTGTACAAAATGTTGGAATAGTAAAACTAGTAATTGGAGGATTGAATATGGTTATAACTTTAGAAATGCTTGAATTGCAACCATTATTACCTGTAACAGATAAGGTAACAGAATAAACGCCTGAATTTGTGTAAGATTTTGAAACTGTTAAACCACTTGCGGTACTTGTTCCAAAATTCCAAGAGCGAATGTTTGATGCATTAGGCGCAGGAACGATAGAGTTGTCTTGAAATACTGTAGCTGTATTGGTACATGCCGAACTGTATATGAAATCTGCTTTTACTTGGTTTTTCACAGCGATGATATTTATTAGAGAATCTTTACAGCCAGCGTTATTGGTAGCAACTAGTTTGATCGTGTAATTAGTTGAATTACTAAATAGGTGTTTAGGCGAAATACTAGTTGAACTGTTAGCACTGCCACTAGAAGGATCACCAAAATTCCATTTTAATGAAGAAGTGGTATAACCATTTGGGTTAGTGATTGAACCAAAAAATGAGGTGCTATCATTTTGACAAGATAAACCAACAGTGAAATTAACAAGAGGTTTTGGGGCGACATGGATCGTTTTGATAATGGATTGTTCGCAACCAACATTAGTAATAACCTTTAGAATAATAGAATAATTTCCTGTATCAGAAAACGTATGAAAAGGGTTACTCAATGTTGAGGTATTGGATGCAGAAAGTGCATCACCAAAGTCCCATTCGTAAGACGCAATGGTATTTCCAGAAGGAGGAACGGATAAATCAGTAAAAGAAACAGCATTGTTTTTACAGCCAATACTGGTGGTGAAATTTGCCACAGGAGCTTGACCTGTTATCGTAACATTAATAGTGTCTTTGGCTACACAACTGTTGGTGTTAGTAACAATAACAGAATATTGCCCAGTATTATTAATCAATAAAGAGTCGTTATTAGAACCAGTACTCCATGTATATGTATTTGAGGGTGACGCTCCAGATATTAAACTAATAGAATTTCCAGCACATAAAGATAAATCGGGACCTAGAGAGGCTGATGATTCAAAATTATCTTGAATAACAGTTAGAGTATTAGAATTATATAAACAACCAAAAGTATCTGTAACAGTAACGTAATACTGACCTGGATTATTAATAACAATTAGAGAATCGGTTGAATTATCTTGCCATTGAAATTGATGCGCTGATTTATTAAGCTGAGTGTTCCAAGTAAATGAACTGGTACCACACAGAGTATTATTTGAAGGATAATTGAAATTTTTAAGAGTAGGTATAACCTTTATGGTATCATAATGATTTATTCCAAATACATCAGTGCAAATAACAGAGTATTCTCCATATTGATTAACATTGATTTGATTAGTAGTATTACCGTTACTCCATAAATATGCTTGAAAATCAGGATTGGCTTGAATCGATACGGAATTGGTAGGAATACAGCCATTAATTGGTGCAATTATAATATCATTTCCTAGATTAAGAGTTGGAGCGTACTTAGCTACCAAATAATTTTCTATGTTTATGATTTCCTGAACAGATAGTAAATTGTCATAAATTATTATTTCTGAATATTCCCCGCCCCAAACTCTGTTTGTATTTGAGCGATCCCTTGTTATTTGGCTTGCTGAAACATTCCCTGTTGTAGTTAAAGAAATGATCGAATAGTTTAACGGTCTTGCAGCATTGGTTACAGTAGTTATGGCTATTTTGTTTATTCTTATATTGCCATTTTTGATATTCGGATGAGTATATGTGTCACTGAAAATGTTACTTGCTACGTCATCTCCCATAAAATCATAAGAGTTATTATTCCCTAATATTGGGGCAAATGGTACATTTATACCATTGTGTTTTATGACAAAAAAAACAGTTCTAATGTTAGTTAACCCTGTTGTGAAAGGCATATAATCATCTGCTCCATCAAAAGAAACACTTGATTTATTATTTAATTGAGGGATAGAGTTAAGAATACTTGGTTGTAATGATGTATTAGTTTGTATGCAATGATTATTGTTCCCACTCGCATCCTGCCATTCTACTACATTAGACCCGTTAAGTATTATTCCATAATCAGACTTCAGCCATAAACTCAATCCAGGTATAGAATTAGGTTGAGCTTTTATATCAGCGTAATGGAATAAAAAACCAACTGATATTAATAATATACAAAAAAGCCTCATTTCTTTTTTTTACCTAAATAATACATATATTCAAATATAAGAAATTTATTATAATTACCTTTGGTGCTTGCGGCATGTTAACAACGTTACTTAAAAATAAGAAAGTTTTATACACTGTTATCGGATTTCTTCCATTATCAGTTTCGGTAATTTTTACTCCAATATATATTAATTATTTGTCTGTAGAGGATTACGGATTTATTAATTTATATAACACTGTTATTGGATTAATAGCTCCTATTCTTCATCTTGGAATCAAAGATGGCTTTGGCTTTTTATACTGGCATAATAATAATGATTCTAACTCAGCAGACTTATTTTTCAATAAAAGCTTATTGTCAATTATAATATTCCAAGCCTTAACCATGATTTTGTTTTTTGTTTTTGGAGGGTTTATTCTTGGATTATTTTTCGAATCTTTTAATTACGACGATTATAAAGAATTTGTTATTGTTGCGGGTTTTTATGCATTTTTTTTAAATATCAATGATTTGTTTTTTTATTATTTTAGAAACAAAGGAGATATTAAAAATTTTATTTTACTAAATGTATTGTCATTGGTGACGATGACTATAGGTTCGGTTTTAGGCATTATTGTTTTTAATAAAGGTTTATATGGTGCCATTTTGGGTAAGTTTATTGGATACGCTATTGTTGTATTGTTTTTTATGTTTAAACATTTTCAAACATTGGAATTAAATATTGATTTGAAATTTATAAAGAAAATAACCTACTCTGGATTTCCTATCCTTTTAAGTACAATAATAGGAGCCTATTCATCTGTATGTGATAAGTTTTTTTTACAAAAGCATTTCCCTTTAAGTTCAATGGGAATATATGGAATGGCATTAACTATAACTTATTTAGTGGATATTCTCTTAGTATCGTTTATGCACTATATGCTACCAGACATATTAAATAAACTGAAAGACGGTGGACAAGAAAGTAATATTGTGAAATCAATTGAAGAAGTTTTTCATTTGTTAACTATTTTTTGCTTTTTTGTTTTAGCAATTTCACCAGTTGTATTAAAATTATTTCCTGAAGATTATCTACAGGTTTTGTTTTATATTCCATTTTTGTGCATTGTATCATTTATTAAATTTTTATATAACATTAATTCGTTAAATTTTTATTTATATAAATCTTCTAGGGTTTTTTTAAAAGTTCAAATAGTTTCATCTTTAATAATTTTTTTAGCGTTGTATTTATTGCCAATAAAATTGCACATATACGGTGCAGTGCTTATACTGGTTTTATATAATGTAATTCAATTAGTTATTTCTTATATCTTTTTAATCAAAGAGAAGTTTTTTATCTTAAAAGATAAAAAACTAATTATTCTTTATTTTTCGGTGTTATTATTATTAATATCTTTGGGTATATTATACATAGTTACTAAATTTTTGTTTTTATTTTATATTCCAATATTTATATATCTATTTATTTTGTATTTAATGGATAGACGATTTGTTTCAAAATTTGTTGAGAGTTTAAAAAATACTGTTAAATGATATAGACACTTATGAAAATTCCTTCACCTTTTAGTGATAATGCCAACGGGTCAATAGTTAAAGAAATTGATGCAAAGGAAATTATTAATGCGTATCAGGATGCTTATCAAATTGATGTTTCTGGACTATTAAAAGAAATTCCAAAAATATATTTGTGCAAATGTCCGTTATCCGAACTGCTATATTATTTTCCATTTGATTTAGATGGAGATTCAAATTTTTACAAATCTTTATCAGAAAAAGATTGGTATTATCATAATGAAAGATGGGAGCATAAAGCCGTACTTAATTTTATCAAAAATAGCGACTATGTTTTAGAAGTTGGTTCGGGAGCAGGCTCTTTCTTAAAGCAATTAAAGGAAAGACACAATACAATTAAGTATTGTGGGTTAGAATTGAATTCTGCGGCAATTGAAAAAGCAGCGAAAGATTCAATTGTTCTTACAAATGAATTGTTGGACGTACATTCGATAAATAATTTAGAAAAATATGATATTGTATGTTCCTTTCAGGTTTATGAACATATATCAAGAATCAATCAAATATTTATAGATTCATTGAAAGTTTTGAAAAAAGGTGGATTACTTATAGTTTCAGTACCAAATAACGATGTTGATTTCATTATCAATAATAAATCTGAAAGTAAGTATTTAAATATGCCACCACATCACGTCAATCTTTTTACAGAAGAATCATTAAAAAACATAGCAGAACTATTTAATATTAAATTAAAGACTGTTATAAAGGAACCAATCCAAAATATGCATGTTGATGTTTTCATTTATAATAAAATGTCAATTATTTTCATGCAATCTTCTTTTTTATTGAGGGCTTTCTGGAAACTAAAATTGCATGTGCCTTTGCGAACCTTAGTAAAACTGTTTAGAAACAAAATAACTGGTCATACTATCATAGGAGTTTTTGAGAAATAATATTTATTAGTTTTAAATTGAAAAAAATTAATATAGTATATATAGTGAATTCATTGGAAATTGGAGGAGCTCAAAAAGTATTAATCGATAATGCTAATAATTTGGATAGTAACATGTACGATATCCACGTTATTTCTTTAACTCCAAATAATGTTTTGAATTCTATATCGAGTATTATTAGTATTCATGATAATATAAAAGTTTATTATTTTGATTTTAATTTTTTTGATTCTTATTCTATTTTTGGTTATTTCAGCTTATTATTTAAAAAAAAAACCGACTACAATGATTTGGAAGCCTTAGTTAGTTTAATGAGTAAAATTAAGCCAGAAATTGTCCATTTTCATACAAGTCCAAGGGAATTAGTAATTAACAAGTTTTTTAATATCAAGACAAAGTATATTTTTACAGATCATACTTTAAGAGTTACGAAAGACAAGTATGGTTTTATTAAAACCAAATTATTAGCACTAGTTTTTAAGAAACTATATTCTGGTTATAACATAATTTCAGTTTCAGAGGAGATTAAAAATAGTTTATTGAATAATAAAATTATAGATAGCTCAAATAATTGTTTGCTTTTATTAAACGGTGTAAATTTAAATGAGTATAATCAAGTAATTCCAAACAAAATCGATAAGTTAGTCGTTGTTTATGTTTCAAGAATAGATAATAATAAAGGTCATATTGATTTAATTAAAGCCTGGGCTTTATTGAGAGATTTAAAGGAAAAACTACTGTATATAGTCGGTCCAGATTCATTGAGTGGACTTGTTCAATCATTTGCAGAGGATTTAGGTTGTAAGGATTCAGTTATTTTCACGGGCTCAGTCACAAATCCTAAAGATTTTATTTTAAAGGCCAATGTGGCGGTGTATCCATCCTATAATGAAGGACTGCCCTTAGCTCTATTAGAAAAAATGGCTATGGGTGTGCCTGTTATTGTTTCTGATATTAAAGAATTAACTGCCATTATTACAGATAAAGAAAATGGATTAGTATATGAGTTATCTAACCATGAAGAATTATCTGAAAAAATTAGATTTTTACACTTTAATCAATCTATTGCTAAATTATTAGCTAATAATGCAAGAAAATTAGTTGAATTAAAGTATAATTCAGTTAAAAATGCAGCAATACTTGATAATTACTATTCGGATATCTTAAATAAAAAATGATGTTTTAATAGTGCTGTATTTTTAGAATGCTATTATAAAATATTGTGTTTTTTAAAAGATTAATTATTCTCATTATTTTATAATATTTAAGTTAAAAAAGTATCTTTAAGTTCTATTAATAATAAAAAATATGAATTGTCCTTCATGTAAGTCAATAGGTGCAAAAAAATCATATTATCCAGACGTTATATTTAATGAAAAGCATTTTTCATATTTACAATGCTGTGATTGTAAATTGATATTTATATCTCCTTTTCCTGATAATGAAGATTTTGATATAATGTATCCGCCAGCATATCAAAATGGGTTAGATTTAACAATCTATTCGGATTTGAAAGTTAAGTTACCAGGGTTGAGATTTGATTATGCTTATCAGTTTGACTTAATTAAAAAATATTCATCTGGAAAAAATATTGCTGATTATGGATGCGGAAGTGCGAATTTTATTTCAAATGCCATTAATGTAGGATATGTATGTGATGGAGTAGAATATAATCCAAAATTTATTGAAATTTTAAGAAAAAATTTATTGTCAGTATCGTTTTATTCAATCGAAGAATTTATTAGTGACCATAAGAAGTATGATGTGATTCGATTAAGTAATGTTTTAGAGCATTTGACTGATCCTAAAAATGTTTTAGAGAATTTATATTCTAAATTAGAAGATAATGGAATAATACTAATTGAAGGTCCTATTGAAGATAATTTTTCTTTAGCACAATTTTTTAGAAAGTTCTATTTTATGTTTAGAATTTTTTTTCAAAAATCATGGTTAGTTTATCACAGCCCAACACATATGTTTTTTTCTAATAGAAAAAATCAACAGGAAATGTTGGAACATAAAAACATTGAGTTACTGCATTTTAACGTTAAAGAAGAAGCTTGGCCATTCCCAGAAAAAGTGAGTTTATCAAATGGTATTGGGGATTTTATTAAAGGATTAATTGCAAGAATTAGTATGGTTACAAGTAAGCTTAATCCAAATTGGGGTAATACTTTTATTTATGTTGGCAGAAAAAAAGGATAACGTTAATGTCGTTTTTATTCACGGAAGACCTTCTGGTCATCCTATACACATGGATTATGCTAAATTGTTAAATGCGGATTTTCATTTTGAGGATTATTATTTACGTTGGTTAGATAATGAACAAGCGAGTAAGATACGACGTTATTTAAGTTGGTTAATTAATGCATTTTTTTTTCCGAACAAAAATAAATACAATGTTTTCTTTTGTGAATGTTTGAGAGTTCCACCATTAATAATGAAAAGAGTGGGATTAATGAAGTCAAATCAAAAGTTAGTTGCATTAATGGCAGATGAATCCCTTTATTTTTTGGATAAAAGAAAATATTCTTGGCTAACAAGAACTCTAATAAAAAGCTTTCTTAACAGTAGTGATGCTATTTTTTGTATTGGAGATTTACAATATGATTTAGCAATAAAATATACAAAAGTAGAAAGTCATAAAAACATTTTTAAAATTTATAATGGAATTAGTGCTGATTTTCAAACTAAATTAAATACTATAAATAGGATTAGCGATGATACAATTAGATTATTAGTTATTGCTAATCTTAGTGCTTCATGGCGTGCATGGTATAAGGGCGTTGATATTGCTATAGCTGCTTTTCTTAAAGTTGCAAGTATCAAAAATAATGTCGAGTTAAGTATAATAGGAGAAGTTAATGATGATGTAAAGAAAGAACTTTTAAAAGATGTTCCTCAACAGTTTTTATCTAAAATACATTTTATGGGGTCGGTAAATAATTTAGAAGCGATTTTAAATCTATTTGACCTTTGCATTCATGTTTCAAGAGGTGATGCTTTTCCTACATCCACGCTTGAATCTATGTCGGCAGGCATTCCAGTTGTTTTATCTAAGGATACAGGAACAAAGAGTGTAGTTGAGTTAATTGACAGTAAATTGGTAGTAGAAGTGGATATAGATCAAACATATCATGCTATTATGTATTATATGAATCTTTCCGATTCGGATAAATTGATTTTAAGAATAAAAATTAAAAATATTGTAAAGGAGTATAATTCTAACGTAACTAATAGACGTTTTAAAGAATTGTTTTATTCTAAGGTAAAAGATTTAATCAGTTAAATAATAAATGAATCCATAGTAATATTTTAATGAAAAAAATTATAAAAAAATATTTTTTAACTAATCCGCTTGCAGAATATCTTTTAATTAAACTCGCTAATCACATGCCGTTTTTTAAAAAAGTGTTTCCTGATAATACACATTATCCCAAATATTCAATGAGGAGTGTTATAAGGGGTGGATTATCTTTTAGATTAGACATTTCAGATTACCAAGAATATCTTGTTTATTTTAATTTGGATGTTGATTCATCAAAAGGGGTTATTAAATATTTATCTAGAGGTAAAGGATTAATATTAGATATAGGAGCAAATATTGGGCAAACAAGTTTGTGGATGGCTAATGAATTAAAATTGGAAGAAGTCGAAATCATTGCGGTTGAGCCCTATCCTAGTACGTTTCAAAAATTAACATATAACATTAATTTAAACCACTTCAGAAATATTACCCCAATAAATATTGCTTTTGGGAATTCAGATTCTAAATTACTAATGGAAGGTTGTTCTTCTAATTCAGGAGCGTTTAGGGTGAATTCTAATATTAAAAATGGAGATTTTATTGAAGTTTCTCAAACGACATTAGATAATTACTTCAAGGATGATAAAAGGCATATTAAATTTATAAAAATTGACGTAGAAGGTTTTGAGTATAATGTTATTAAAGGAGGAGAATATACAATTAAAAAGTACCATCCAACTTTGTTTATTGAAATTGATAATGAAAATTTAAAAAGTCAAAATAGTACTGCCTTAGATCTTTTAGTCTTATTGAAAAATTATGGTTATAATTCAATATTAAAATCAGATACATTAACAGAAGTTCAAATGAATGAGCTTGAGTATTGTCATTTTGATATTATTTGTCAAAAAATTTAAAGTTTATTTTAAACTAATAGTATAGTGAAAAAAGTTTTATTTTATTACCCCTCAAATAAACGCACAATTGCAATGGAAACCCTTTTGATCTCCTTAAGAGATTATGGATATGATATTATAGTATTAACAACTTGTAAAAAAGGAGATTTTCATAATGAGTTAGAGAAAAACAATATTAGAACGTATGAAAATGAAGTGTTGTCTACTAATAGTTTTGTATACTACTTAAAGCAATGGATGTTTTTAGTCGTATTTTGTAAAAAACATAAAATTGATTTTTTACATTCGCATTTACAACATGCAAATATTATCGCTGTTTTGGCCCAGTTTTTTATAAAAGCAAAATGTGTAATATTTAGACATCATTGTAATTTCTTAGTTTCTGGGATAACACAACAAAATAAAACAGAAAAATTATTTGATAAAATTATTCATTTACTTTCTAAGAAAATTATTGTTCCTTCTTTAGGGGTAAAAAATGAAATAGAGAAAAATGAAACAAAAAATATAACAAAATATATAATCTTGCCCTATATATATGATTTTTCTAAATATGCTTCCCCTAATTACAATAAGGTAACCGAAATTAGAAAACAATTTGATGCAGAATTATTATTGTTATTTAGTTCCCGATTTATAGAATTAAAAAGACCTTTTGTCGCTTTGAATATTTTAAAAACATTAGTAGATAAAGGATTGAACATTAAATTATTAATTTTAGATGACGGGCCTTTGAAACAGGATATGGAAAACTTTATTAATCAGAACAATTTATCTTCTAATGTCTTTATAATTGGTTTTAGAAGAGATTATATTGATTTTTTTCAAGCCTGTGACATTTTGATTCACCCATCTTTAACGGATGCCAGTAATAGTACAGTGAAAGAAATGGCATTACTAGAAAAATGTGTCATAACATGTAGAGATACAGGGGATTTCGACGAGTATATTGTTAATAATGAGAATGGTTTTTTAGTCAGTAAGGAAAATACAGTTGATGATATGGTTGAAATTGTTTCTGAATTATATGAAAACAGAAAAAAAATGAAAGAAATTGGTATTAAACTCAGGCACGATGTTTTGAATAAATTTTCCAATTCTAATGAAATTATTGAAAAATATATAAAGGAAACCTTATGAGTAAACAATGTTTTTTTTCAATAATTATTCCTACATATAATAGAGCAGATTTAATGTTAAATACATTGAATAGTGTAAAGAATCTAGAGTTCAGTGATTATGAATTAATAATCATAGATGATGGAAGTACTGATAATACAAAAGAAGTTGTTGAAAATTATATTTCTAATAATCAATTGAAAAACTGGTATTATTACCAAAAGGTAAATGGAGAAAGGGGAGCGGCCAGAAATTATGGAGTAAAAAAAGCTAGTGGTAAATGGATTACATTTTTGGATTCAGATGATTTATTTTATCCCAATCATTTATTAGTAGCTTCGAATTTTATCTCTAAACATAAAGATGTGAATGTTTTTCATAGCGCCTATGAATTTCAAAATCAATTGAATGGATTTGTAAGAAAAGTTACTTATCCAAAGAATGGGAATTTAAATGTTGCTATTTTAAAAGGAAATATATTCAGTTGTTTTGGAATGTTTTTAAAATCAACGATTTTTAATGAGTTACAATTTGAAGAGGACAGAGCAATGAGCGGCTCCGAGGATTGGTTATTGTGGCTAAAAGTATCGTCACGTTATAAAATAAATTTTCAACCTCAAATATCTGGCTGTATGGTTCAACATGATGAAAGAAGTGTGATGGATTTTAAAGAAGATAACTTGTTATCTAGAACTAATTTATTAGTTGCTAAATTAAAAGAGGATAAAGTATTTGTTGAAGCATATGGACAGAAAGTGATTCATAAAATTAATGGACACATGCTTACCTATTCCTCACTGCATTTGTTACTTTCGAATAATAAACCAAAGGCAGTAAAACTATTTTTAAGAGGCTTGAAGCAGAGCCCATCTGAGTTGTTAAAAATTAGGACTTTAGCTTTTTTAAAACATTTGTTTTTAAAATAAATCATTGGTACATTCACGTCTATTATTGATGTATATTTAACGTTTTGTCTCTTCTTAAATCGTATAAAACTAGATTACTTTTCTATTCGGTATTGCTATTAATTAGTATTACGCCAATTGTGTTTTCCACTGTTTCAAATTTAAAAAACACATACGGGAACAAGGAATTATTTAATATTGAATTATCACGATTTAAAAGTATAGAAGATATCACCGCGCATATCGATGGAATTTATTCGGCCACTCATTCTTTGCCAGAAATAGATACTCTATCATATATTAAAGCTACCAGCGATATTGTTAAAAAACGATTTTATCATGGATTGTCTGAATATTCATTGAAAGATAATTGGATAACCTATATAGGTGGTAAGTTTTTTTGGAAACACTTAACGGCTATTGTTGACCCTGATGATATATTGGATTATAACGAAGGGCTTTGTAGCCAACAAACCATCGTGTTTTTAGAGATTTTAAAACGTAAAGGAATTAAGGCAAGATGGGTTGGTCTTGGTTATAAAGAAGGTCCTGGGCATTTTTTAGCAGAAGTATATTATCAAGGTAAATGGCACGCTTATGATGTTGATATGGAGCCTAAGTGGGAAAAAATAACTAATCATCATGAAAGTATTGCTTATTATCAACACTATCAGGATTCTCTTTTTTTGGCTTATGAAGGGATTATCTCAAGAGCTCTGTTTAATAAAATTATAGAGAAGGTACAGTATGGTGAGGTAAATGAATTTCCTGCTAAAAACATGCTATTGTTTCATCGTGTTACAAAAATCATTACTTATTTTTTACCAATTTTTTTAGGGATTTTAATTTTATGGACTCTTTTTAAACAAAAAGTACCTTCTAAAATTATTCAAAAAACAGCATCGAAATTAAAATACAAAGAAAGTAAGCGGAATTAACTGAATAAATTATGTGTGGTATATCTGGTTTTATAGATTTTAATCAACAATCTTCTGTAGATGTGTTGATGAAAATGACGGATACCTTATATCATCGAGGTCCAGATGGAAGTGGATATGAATTTTTTCAAACTAACACATTTCAAATAGGCTTAGGTCACCGTCGTTTATCTATTATTGATTTAAGCGAAACAGGCAAACAGCCCATGAAATTTGAACATTTATGGGTAACGTTTAATGGAGAGGTTTATAATTATAGCGAAATAAAAACGGAACTTACCAATCTTAATCATCAATTTTTAGGACATTCGGATACAGAAGTTATTTTACATGCTTTTGTAGAATGGGGTATATCATGTATCGAAAAATTTATTGGAATGTTTGCTTTTGTTATTTATGATACTAAATCAGAAGAAATATATTGCGTAAGAGATAGAGCAGGTATTAAGCCATTTTATTATTATTGGAAAGATGGGTTGTTTTTATTTGCATCCGAATTAAAAGCCTTTCATCAACATCCTCAATTTAAAAAAGAAATTAATTTGGATTCTGTAGCTGCATTTATGCAGTTTGGCAATGTACCAACACCTCATTGTATTTTTAATCATTGTTATAAATTAAAATCAGGTCATTATCTTAAATTCTCACTTCATACTTCTCAAATCTCAACTCATAAATATTGGGATGTATATGATGCTTATAACAAACCAAAGTTGGATATTTCTTTTATTGAAGCAAAACAGGAAACAGAAAAAATTCTGAAATCTGCTTTTGATTTTCGAATGGTATCGGATGTGCCAGTAGGTGTATTTTTAAGTGGAGGCTATGATAGTGCTTGTGTGGCAGCTTTATTGCAAAAAGATAGGACAGAAAGATTAAAAACATTCACGATTGGTGTTCCTGATATTGGTTTAAATGAAGCTCCTTATGCCAAAGATGTAGCAAAACATCTTGGAACGGAGCATTATGAATATCAATGCACTCAAGCTGAAGCTTTGGAATTAATTACTGATTTACCCTATTATTACGATGAGCCTTTTGCTGATAGCAGTGCTATTCCTACAACTTTAGTTTGTAAAATGGCCAAAAAGCAAGTGACTGTGGCTTTAAGTGCTGATGCTGGCGATGAAATTTTTGCGGGTTATAATCGTTATGATTACATGATGAAACATGGTAAAAGATTAAATCAGTTACCGAAATTTATGAGAAAAGGAATGTCAGGTATTATGAATGTAGTTCCTTCCGATAAAATCCCAGTTTTAAAAAATAAATACAATTTTCATAACCGTTACGAGAAATTGAAAAGCTTATTGAATGACCCATCATCCAAAAATATGATGCTAAGTTTAAGTAAGCAGTACAACGAATCTCAATTAAAGCGTTTAATAAAATCTGGATTCAAGAATATTGAGACAGATTATTTATCAGAGGCACTCCATCAAGATTATCACTCGCCTTTGTCTTATATGATGGCGATTGATTATCAAACCTATTTGTTGGACGATATTTTACAAAAGGTAGATAGAGCTTCTATGACAGCTAGTTTAGAAGGAAGAGAACCATTTTTAGATCATCGTATCATTGAGTGGGCTGCACAATTGCCAGATAACTACAAGTATTATAAAGGAACTAAAAAACATATTTTAAAAGAAATCGTTTATCAATATATTCCAAAAGAATTAATGGATAGACCTAAAATGGGCTTTGCTATTCCTATCGAAAATTGGTTAATGTTTGATTTAAAAGATAAAGTTTTGTATTACTTAAGTGATGAAAAAATTATCGAACAAGGAATATTAAATGTAGATTTTATTCGTGAAATTAAATTAAATTTTTATTCCGGTAAAAAAGAGTTAGCGAATAAATTATGGTACATCTTGATGTTTCAGATGTGGTATGAAAAGTGGATGAAATAATAATGCAATTTAAATAATGAGTAATAAGATTGTCTATTTCGCAGGATTGAATGGCATTAGAGCAATTGCAGCTATAGCAGTTGTCATTTCTCATATTACTATAGCCTTAAATGATTTTGGTTTAAATCCTCATATCTTTGGTTCTTTTAATGACGGAACTCCAAAAGGATATATTCTAGGAGGCTATGGGGTAACTGTTTTTTTTGTTTTGAGTGGATTTTTAATAACCTATTTACTGTTATGCGAGAAAGATATTGGTCCAATAAATATTAAAAAATTTTATATAAGAAGGATTCTCAGAATTTGGCCTTTGTATTATTTATATTTATTGATTGCCGTAACTGTTATTATTTTATATGGGCTTGATTTTAGTATTAAATCATTGATTCTGTATTTGTTTTATGCCGCCAATGTGCCTTTTATATTAGGAATTGGATTACCTTTTATTGGCCATTACTGGTCGTTGGGAGTAGAGGAACAATTTTATTTATTTTGGCCTTGGTTTATTAAGAAAACAAAGAATTTAATTGTACCTATTTTCACCATGACTATTGGTTTAGTAGGAATTAAATTAATGCTTCATATGTTTTATCCAAATTCTTTATTGGAATCAATAATCCATGTTACTCGTTTTCATTGTATGATGATTGGAGCCATGGGTGCGATTTTACTAAAAAAAGATAATGCTTTATTCCTAAAATCCGTTGATAATAAATTTACTCAATTATTTTGTTGGTTTCTTTTACTTTTGGTAGCAATCAATAAATTTCATTTTATTTCAGTAATAGATAATGAAATTATTTCTGTTGTATCTTTGTTTCTAATCATTGGCCAAATAAGAAAAAGAAATCGAATTGTAAATTTAGATAATAATCTATTCGATTTTTTAGGCAAAATTTCGTATGGTATTTACGTTATTCACCCTCTACTCATTTTCTTTTTCTCAAAATTGTTAAATGGAATAGAAGTAAATATTTATTGGAAATATTGTATTGTTTATTTTTCTATACTATCAACAACTATTTTTATTTCTTATATTTCATTTGAGTATTTTGAAAAATTCTTTTTAAAATTAAAAAAGAATTTTGTAGTAGTTAACAGCACGGCAACAAAAAATGAGTTCAATTAAAATTTCATTTTTATACCGCTTTGTTTTTCATATAAATGTCTCAACATAAATATACCAGCTACAAAAAATGGTAATTCAGGAATTCTTAATCTTACCAAAGATCCAAAATTAGCTACTGTTAATCCGACTGAAAAAGCAAAGAAGATTGAAAATAGCATACAAAATAATAACATTGGGTTTTTACGTATCAAACTAAAAAAACCAAAAACTTTTAACTTAATTAATAAAAAAAGTGTTAAGATTAGTAGATAGGTGTTTTCTAAAGAAGAAATTAACATCACAATATTTTTTACATCCCATATACCTGGCCTGAAAATTCCTGCAAAAATTGCAGCAGGAGCTTTTGATAATACGCCTCCCATACTAGCATCAAATTCACCAATATCAAAAGTTTTACCGCCATAGTAATCAGCTTTCATGTCTTTTTGAGTAACCACAGCTTTATCCAATACATTATCTAATTTATATTGACCTAGGTTATCTCCCATATTATCTAATGCAAAATAACCGGTAAACCCTCCAATTCCCAAAATAATTGGAGTTGCAATAAAGCGAATAAAACCATGATTAATTTTTTTGACTAGATTATTACTTAACCATAATATGGAACCTGGTAATAAGGCAAAAAAGATATAAGGTTTAATGGCTAAAATGATTGTTGCAGATATAAGTAAATATAATCCGTAAGATATGTTTCGTTGTTTTTTAATGAAAAAATGATAGAATGCAAAAGTAAACCAGCCAACTGCCGACAATGTAAAAGAATCCTTCATTAAGCCAGAACCCCAAAACACACAAGAAGGAATAAATAAACAGGCAATGGCAAATTCTTTTTTTAAACTAGGGAATTCGTATAAAAATGTTTGATAGAGTTTCCATAAACCTCCATAAGTGATACAAGCCACTAAAACAGCAGTAGAAAAATAAGTGTGAAACCCTAAAGTTACTATAGGAATTAATAATCTTACTACAAAAAATGAATGTTTATCCTTTTGCCAATAAACAGGGTATCCAGTAGAGTCGTCAAATTGAAAAATATACTCTTTTTCATTCCCAAGCCATCCTAGCCAAAAATCCGATTGATCTTTAAATATTAAATTAGCATAAGCAGAAGAAGTTTGGAAATAATTGGTCGTGTCGCCACCATTATAATAGAAAAAATAAACGAGACCTAAGGCAATGGCACCAAAAACACGAACCATTAAGCCTTTTGTGAAATATTTGTATTCGGGATTAGTTCGTATGTTTTTTTTTGTTACGTAATATCCATAAGCATAAGCCCCTAAAATGTATAAAGGAGTTAATAATAGGTCAAAAATGCTTAAAAGAGGGTTCATTCAAGTATAAAAATACTATTTTTACTTCAAATTATGGCTGGCACTAAAACCTTTCTTTTTGTTTCTATTGATGGGATGACTGATCCTTTAGGTCAGTCTCAGGTTTTGCCTTATTTAGTGGGTTTAGCTAAAAGTGGCAAAAAGATAGGTATAGTCAGTTGTGAGAAACGGGAGAACTGGAAATCACAACATCATATAATAGAACAGATTGTCAAAGAAGCAGAAATATCTTGGGATTATTGTTTCTATAAAACAAGTAAACCATTTATTTCTAAACAGCAAAACTATAATTCCCTCAAAAGGATAGTTTATCAAAAAGTACAAGAAAATAATCGCAATGTGATTTTACATTGTAGAAGTTATTTAGCAGGTTTAATTGGATTAAAGGCTAAGCAGAAATTTAATACAGGTTTTATTTTTGATATGCGTGGTTTTTGGGCAGATGAACGTATTGAGGGAGGTATTTGGAATAAATCAAATCCTATTGGCGCATATTTGTACGCTTATTTTAAGAAAAAAGAAAAAGAAATGTTAGTACAGTCGGATGCAATTATTTCTTTAACCCACAAAGCAAAGTCTATTATTTTAAATTGGAAATTGGGCATTAAAGATTCTAAGATTACTGTGATTCCTTGTTGCGCTGATTTATCTCATTTTTCAAAAGAAAAGATTAAACAACAACAATTCATTCAACTTAAAAGTAAATTCCCTCAATTACAGGATAAATTTGTATTAAGCTATGTTGGTTCACTTGGCACTTGGTATATGGCCGATGAGATGTTGCAATTTTTTAAAATACTATCTCAAAAAACAGAATCTATTTTTTTTATTATCACAAAGGACGATAAATCAATAGTGCATGAGGCTGCTAAAAAACAACATATTAATTTAGATAAATTAATTATCGTTTCTGTATCACGAGCAGAAATGCCTTATTATATTTCTTTATCCGACGCCTCTTTGTTTTTTATAAAACCTTCGTTTTCAAAATCAGCGTCTTCGCCCACAAAAATGGGAGAATTACTTTCTATGGGAGTTCCAGTTATTACTAATACAGGTGTGGGCGATGTAGATTCTATTATAAAAGATACTCAATGTGGAATTTCTATTTCAAGTTTTAATACTTCAGAATATCAAAAAGCAGTAGCTGATTTATTAGAAAATCGTAACTTGTACAAAAAAAATACTGTCATGGCAGCTAATCAATATTTCTCTTTGAAAGATGGTATTGAACAGTATGCTAAAGTTTATAATTCATTTAATTAAAAAGGAAATAACATGTCAACTAAACATACATCAACGGTTATTGTTACTGGAGGCGCAGGATATATTGGCTCACACACTATCATTGAATTGTTGGAACAAACAAATTACAATATCGTTTCGATAGATAATTTTTCAAATTCAAACCAAGATACATTTGATCGAATTGAAGCAATAACTGGTAAGAAAGTTTTAAATTTAAATGTTGATATCTGTAATTTAGAAGCATTAGAATTAGCCATTAGTAAAGTGAAAAATCCAATTGGAATTATTCATTTTGCTGCTTTTAAATCTGTACCTCAATCGGTTCATGATCCATTATTATATTATCATAATAATTTAGGGTCTTTAATTAATATTTTAAAAATATGTCAGCAATTGCAAATTGCAAATTTTATTTTTTCGTCTTCTTGTTCTGTATACGGAAATGTTGAAAAACTTCCCGTAACCGAAAACACTCCTTTTCAAAAAGCAGAATCGCCTTATGCAAATACAAAGCAAATGGGAGAAGAAATTGTAGCAAACTATACTAAAAGTGAAACTAATTTCAAATCAGTGTTGTTAAGATATTTTAATCCTGTTGGCGCACATCCCACTGGGCTTAATGGAGAATATCCTAGAAGTAGACCAGATAATTTAGTGCCTTATATTACTCAAACGGCTGCTGGTATTCTACAAAAACTAACCGTGTTTGGTGGTGATTATGATACAAGAGATGGTTCGTGCATAAGAGATTACATCCATGTAAGCGATATTGCAGATGCACACGTAAAAGCTTTAAATTATTTGATTGAGAATAAACAAAAAGAAGCTACTTCTATTTTTAACTTAGGAACTGGAAATGGAGTCAGTGTTTTGGAAGCCATTAAATCTTTTGAAAAAGTAAGCGAGCAAAAATTGAATTATGAAGTTGGTCCTCGTAGAGCAGGTGATGTGATTAATATATATGCTAATAATGATTTAGTAAAAAAAGAATTAAATTGGAATCCAAAATATGATTTAGATGCTATGATGTTAAGTGCTTGGAAATGGCAGTTGAATCTTGGAAAATAGAATTAAATTTTAATTGGTTTAATAAACTCTAAATTTTAGCCCTTGTTGGTGTTATCACCAACAAGGGAATTTTTATAGCATATACTGTTGGTGATAACACCAACAGAGGCATAATTAAATTTTAATTGGTTTAATAAACTCTAAATTTCTTTTTAAACCCCTATACTTAGTTCGTTTCACGGCACTGTGTTTAAAAATGGTATTGAATGTTTCTTCCGTTAATTCATGCCATTCATTATTATTTAAATTTAATAAGCCTGTTTGATTAATAAATTCTGTTTCATGGTGAGGAGCACTAAATCTATTCCACGGACAAACATCTTGGCATACATCACAACCAAATGCCCAATTATCCATTTTGTTTTTAAACTCATTTGGAATAGCATCTTTTAATTCAATCGTTAAATAACTAATACATTTGCTGCCATCAACTATAAACGGCTCAACAATAGCACTGGTAGGGCAAGCATCAATACATTTAGTGCAAGTGCCACAATAATCTTGTATTGGCCCATCATACTCTAATTCTATATCAATGATTAATTCGGCAATAAAAAAGAAAGAACCTTGCTGTTTATTAATCAAATTCGCATTCTTACCAATCCAACCTAATCCACTTTTTTTTGCCCATGCTTTGTCTAAAACAGGAGCACTGTCAACAAAGGCTCTGCCATTAACATCCCCAATTTTTTCTTTTAGTGTATTTAAAAATTCTTTTAGTTTTTCTTTAATCACCTCATGGTAATCTTTGCCATACGCATATTTCGAAATTTTTGGAGCTTCTGTGTTTTGTTTTTGTTCGGGATAATAATTGTATAAAAGCGATACAACTGATTTTGCATCATCTACTAAAAGAGTTGGATTTAAACGCTTGTCGAAATGGTTTTCCATGTATTCCATTTTACCATGCATACCATTTTTTAACCACGATTCTAATCTTGGCGCTTCTTCTTCTAAAAATTCTGCTTTGCTAATACCACAAAAATCAAAGCCTAATCGTTTTGCTTCTTGTTTAATAATGGATGAATATGAATGTTTATTTATAATCAAGGAAAATACTTAGTTGATTTCTAAGTTAGGAATTTATATGCTTAATAAAAAATAATGATTTTTAGATTTTTAAACCAATTCACCCTACTAGCTTTTAATTATTTAACGATGTTGTTGCATAAATTGTATAATAAATAGTTGTTTTATTATTCATTGTTTTGAGGTCTTAAATATTTGCATTAATTTAAATGAAAAATTCAACTAATTAATTTTCTCTGACACCTCTCATGGATACAAAAACTGATTTTAAGGCTAATAAATATATTTTTCTAATTATCATACTTACTTTTGGATTACTTATTGTTTTTTCTTTAAGTGAATATTTTACAGCGTTTTTAGGAAGTGTATTGTTTTATGTATTGTTTAAAAGCTGGATGGAAACTTTGGTTACAAAAAATAAATGGAAAAAAAGTGTAGCTGCCATTTTAATTATAATTGTCTCCTTTTTTATTATTTTATTACCAATCACATTGTTTTTTTCAATGGCTTATAATAAAGTGGTTCCTATTGCATCTAATCCAAATACCTTTTTGCCATATGTTCACCAAGTAGACTCAACATTAAAACATAATTTTGATATAGAAATTTTAACGAATGAAAATATTGATGTTATAAAATCAGCAAGCGCTAAAGTAGTTTCGGGGGCTTTAAACCAAGGTTTTGATTTTTTTTCATCTATAGTGATGATGTATTTCTTCTTGTACTTTATGCTTGTTAATTTTAACAGAATGGAAGCTTTTATCATTTTTATTTTACCGTTTCAAAAAAATAAAATAGAAATGTTTGCCGAAGAATTGAAAGCTCAAACCTTTAGTAATGCTATTGGAATTCCTTTAATTGCATTTGCTCAAGGCTTATTTGGATATATTATTTATTTAATTGCAGGCGTGCCTGATACTGGTTTTTGGGCTATATTAACAGGTTTTGCTTCTGTTATTCCCATTGTTGGCGCAGGAGTTATTTGGGTACCAGTTTGTATTTATCTATTTTTTATTGGTGCCAATTGGCAAGGTGTTATTGTTGCTTTATGGAGTATATTAATTATGGGCAGTATGGATAATGTGATTCGCTTTTTATTAGCAAAAAAAATGGCAGATGTACATCCTGTAATTACTGTGTTGGGGATTATTATAGGATTAAAATATCTAGGGATTACTGGACTTATTTTTGGTCCATTAATTATTTCTTACTTTATCATTTTATTGAAAATTTATTATTCCGATTATCAAAATATCAGTGAAATGTCAAAAAGAAAAGAACCAATATTAGAAATAGGTTTGCCATTTATTTTTACTAAAAAATTTTCATCTAAAACGGAAGAAAAGAAATAATTTAAACTAGTCTTCAAATAAACCACCCATTCGGCCTCTGTATGATTTTCCTAAATGTTTGTATGCTTTTTCAGTAGCTTCTCTTCCTCTTGGAGTTCGGCTCATATAACCTTCTTGAATCAAGAAAGGTTCATATACTTCTTCAATCGTTCCTGATTCTTCTCCCACGGCAGTACTAATAGTTGTAATACCTACTGGTCCACCTTTAAATTTATCAATGATAGCAGATAAAATGCGAATGTCCATTTCATCTAATCCGTTTTTATCAACGTTTAATGCTTTTAGCCCATAAGTGGCAATGTCAATGTTAATAGTGCCGTCACCTTTTATCTGAGCAAAGTCTCGCACACGTCTTAATAATGCATTTGCAATACGTGGCGTTCCTCTACTTCTTCTAGCTATTTCATAGGCAGCTTCATCTGCAATCTCAACACCTAGTATATCTGAACTACGTTGAACTATCCCAGTTAGTACTTTACTATCATAATAATTTAAACGAGAGGTAATTCCAAAACGAGCACGTAAAGGCGCTGTTAATAAACCGCTGCGTGTTGTCGCTCCAACTAATGTAAATGGATTTAATTTAATTTGAACTGTTCTTGCATTTGGTCCACTATCAATCATGATATCGATTTTATAGTCTTCCATTGCAGAATATAAATACTCTTCTACTATAGGGCTTAAGCGATGAATTTCATCCACAAATAATACATCAAATGGTTCTAGGTTAGTTAGCAAACCTGCTAAATCACCTGGTTTATCTAATACTGGACCGCTGGTGACTCTTAAATTAACTCCTAAATCATTTGAAATAATATGTGCTAATGTTGTCTTTCCTAAGCCTGGAGGGCCGTGTAATAATACATGGTCCAAGGCTTCTTCACGTTGTTTAGCTGCCTGAACAAATACACGCAAATTATCTACAACAGATTCTTGGCCACTAAAGTCGTTAAACTCTATGGGGCGTAAAGCTTTTTCGTAGTCTTTATCTGTATTAGATAACTTGTCGTTATTAGCGTCTAAATTCTCGTTCATTGATGTAAAAGTACAAATTTAAAATATAGACTACTGCTATAATTTGTAGCATTTTAAATTATGATTACCAGTAGGCTGGACCATACTTTTTAGTAATCTTAGATTTAGGGGCGATTGAATAAAATATTTGATCAAACCATATTAATAGTTTAGGGGCAAGCACAAATGAATTTAATTTTTCGCCAACATATTTAGTGTTTTTCAAAGCAAGTCTTGCACAAACATCTATTCCTAAGCCGCACCATTTTGTAATTTTAAATTGAACTGTAATGCCAGGCTCATAAAATAAAAGAAATCGTTGTTTAGTTTTAATTGTTTTTTCGCCATCATAATATTGCGTCCAATACAAACCTGTTCCTACCTGAATAGGGACACTTAATTGCCAACGTTTTGTTTTATGAAAAACAAAATCGGCATAATAACATACATAACCAAATTTCAAAAATTCGTCCGTGGTAATAAGTTTACCATAATCATTTGTGATTATTTTTTTGTCGCTTACTTTAGCATCTAACCAACTATACCCAATGCCTACTCGAAGTTTTCTCCTGAAGCTTAAGCCTAATCTAACGCCACTTACTTTTGTTGCATTATTATTTAAAAAAGAATAACGAGATTCTAAACGCGCATCAATACTTGGTCGAGAACGAAGAAATACCTTAAACGTATCTAAGAATTGCCCTTTTATTGAAAGGGAAATAGTAGTGAATAGGATAATTGCAAAAATTCTCACAATACAAAAATAAACGAGAATGATTGTTTATAAATTGATTACTCAAAATTGTATTAACAGCAGATGTGTAGTAATTTTGCTAAAATGACACCTTCTTTTTTAGATACTCCTATTGGATACCTTAAAGGTATTGGTCCGCAACGTGCGGAAGTATTACAAAAAGAATTATTTATTTTCACCTATAAAGATTTAATTACCCATTATCCTTTTAGATACGTTGATAGAACTCAATTTCACAGTGTTAGAGAAGTGACTGAGGATTCTGCCTATTATCAATTACGTGGTCATATTGTTGAAATTGATTTTGTTGGAGAAAAACGTACCAAACGATTAGTAGCTAAATTTAGAGATAGTTCAGGAATTATAGAATTAGTTTGGTTCCAAGGTGCTAAATGGATGGCAGAAAAATTGAAATCGAATACAGAATATATTGTTTACGGAAAAGCTACGTCTTTTATGGGACGTTTTAACATGGCTCATCCTGAAGTAAATATTGTTACTCCAGAATTATTAGCCAATCAATCTTCTTTTCAATCCGTTTATAATAGTACTGAAAAATTAAAATTTAGAAATTTAGATAGTGATGGGTTACGAAAATGTTTACGGATATTGACGCTTCAATTAAATGAACATAACACTCAAGAGAGTTTAACTAAAACGGTTATTCAGGATTTTAATTTATTATCTAAGCTTGAAGCCTTAAAGCAAATTCATTTTCCGGATTCAAAAGTATTATTAGAACGTGCAAAATTTAGATTGAAATTTGAAGAATTGTTTTTTGTTCAATTACGTTTGCTAAGAAGTAATTTAATTCGTCATCAAGTAACACAAGGGTTTGTATTTGGCAAAGTAGGTGACGTATTTAATAATTTCTACAATCATCATTTACCATTTCAGTTAACCAATGCGCAAAAACGAGTGGTGAAAGAAATTCGTGTTGATATGGGCTCAGGTAAACAAATGAGTAGACTAGTGCAGGGAGATGTGGGTAGCGGAAAAACATTGGTGGCTTTGTTAAGTATGTTATTGGCTATTGATAATGGTTTTCAAGCCTGTTTAATGGCGCCAACCGAAATTTTAGCGAAGCAACATTTTGCTACTATTTCAGAATTAGTAGAACCTTTAGGTTTACAAGTTGCTTTATTAACTGGTTCTTCAAAAACAAAAGCACGGAGAGAATTACATCAAAATTTAGAATCGGGTGTTATTAATATTTTAATTGGTACTCATGCTTTAATTGAAGATGTTGTTGTATTTAAAAATTTAGGCTTAGTGGTGATTGATGAGCAACATCGTTTTGGTGTAGCTCAAAGAGGTAAGATGCATAAAAAAAATACACAGCCTCCACATGTGTTAATTATGACAGCTACTCCAATTCCTCGAACATTAGCCATGACTTTGTATGGCGATTTAGATACATCGGTTATTGATGAATTACCTCCCGGTCGTAAACCAATTACCACCATGCATTTTATGGAAAGTCAGCGTTTGCGATTAATTGGTTTTATGAAAGAACAAATTGCATTAGGTAGACAGGTATATGTAGTATATCCATTAATTCAGGAAAGTGAAAAAATGGATTATCAAAATTTAGAAAGAGGTTATGATGCATTGCTGCATGATTTCCAACCACCGCAGTATCAAATTAGTATTGTACATGGTAAATTAACAGCCCAACAAAAAGAATTTGAGATGCAACGTTTTATAAAGCATGAAACTCAAATTATGGTGGCAACTACTGTTATTGAAGTTGGAGTAAATATTCCTAATGCATCAGTGATGGTGATTGAAAGTGCAGAACGTTTTGGTTTATCTCAATTACATCAGTTACGAGGTAGGGTAGGACGAGGTGCCGATAAATCCTATTGTGTATTAATGACCTCTTATAAATTAGGGGCCGATAGTAAATTACGCATGGAAACCATGGTGAGAACGAATGATGGTTTTGAGATTAGTGAAGTAGATTTGAAATTGCGTGGGCCTGGAGACCTTGATGGAACTCAACAAAGCGGAGTGATGGATTTGAAAATAGCTGATTTAGCCCAAGATGGACAAATATTGTCTCTAGCGCGCTCATCAGCACAGGCTATTTTAAATGAAGACCCTAATTTATCTAGCCAAGAGAACCAATTATTGATTCAGCAGCTACAATACCAAGGTAAAACAAGGTCGTCTTGGAGCAAGATTGGGTAATTTGTTTATATCAAAAAAAGCATTATTTTTGATATAGCTAAAATCAAAAAAAATGAAGACCGTTGTTTTTATTTACATTTTCACTTTTGCTTGCTTATTTAAAATGCATGCAACGCAACCACAACCAAAGGTTCAACAGCAACCAAAGGACTGTGTAAAGCATCCGCAAATTGTGAAACCACAACCGACTGAAAAACCAAAGCCAGTTGCTGAAAAAGTTGTAAAAGCTGTGTCTACACCTCGTGGAAATACATCTATCCCTCATTTTAGTGTATTAAACTTTATCAATTTCTTTTATACAAAAGATACTTTAGATAATTTACATGTGATGTAATTATCATGCTTCGTTTAGCTTTTCTTTTTTTATTTATTTCTCATTTTTTATTTGCCACAGATTCTTTGTTTGTGAAGGTTCATTTTGTGTATGGTTCAAAACCAGTGAAGGCATTTAAAGCAATTGAACCAAAATTGTTTGGAGGTATTCATGGTGGTCATGTATATTTAGAAGTCAATCAAAAAATTATCAGTTTTGGAACTAATAATGGGAAATGGCACGTATTTCCACACAAAAGTAAAAGTGCTGGAAAGTATAGAGTAGATAAAAATTTAGCTTGGCATGGTGATACAGCTAAGAAAAAAATAACCACCATTCTTATTCCTATTTCTGAAGAGCAATTATTAAAATTTAAAGAAGCAGAAATTAAATATTTTCAAGAAACTCCTTATGATTATGCGTTTATAGGAATGCGTTGTGCAGCTGGCGCTTATGATATGTTATGTCAATCAGATGTATGTAAACCTATTCCAAGAAGTAGAATTGTTACTAAATATTTTTATCCTAAAAAACTGCGCAAACGATTATTAAAACGAGCGCAAAAAGAACATTGGCAAGTGTTTAAACAAGAAGGAAGGAAAACAAGAAAGTGGGAGAGGGATTAATGTCAATAACTTGTTCTCGACTTCGCTCGAACTGACAATGTTAATTTTGCTTTGTGTTCTCTGTATCTCTGTGGAGAATTTATTTCAAATCAAATAAATTCTCCACGCCAATATATCGGTTCACAGTAAAGCCTTCTGCGTAGTCAACATTAATTGGTCTGCCAAATATGCTGCATTTTGCTTTGACGTATTCCATAAAGTTTTTTGTAGAAATAGGAGTTGCTGGTTCTTTTGAATTTGGATCAAAAAACTGAGAAGAATATGCCATAATGGACTCCATTTTTTTATCCATGTAAGGAGTAATATCAATCACAAAATCAGGTTCAATAAAATTATCTTGTATGTAATGATATACTGCTTTTGGTCGCCATGCCGCTTGAACAGTATTATTGTCTTTTGTTTCAACTTTTATTAAACCACTGTAAAAACAAGCATCAGTTGTTAGTTTTGCTGCACGTCCATGATCTGGGTGTCTGTCAGAAACCGCATTGCATAACACAATTTCAGGTTGGTATTTTCTGATGATCTGAATGATTTTTTTTTGATGAGCTTCATTGTTTTCAAAAAAACCATCAGCCATATCTAACTGCTCTCTTATCGAAACGCCTAAAATCTTCGCTGCTTTAGTAGCTTCTTCTGTTCTTAAAACTGCGTTACCGCGAGTCCCTAGTTCTCCTTTGGTTAAATCTAATAATCCAACTTTTTTTCCTAAGGCAATATGTTTTAAAATGGTTCCTGATGCTGATAATTCAACATCATCTGGGTGCACGCCTATGGCTAATATATCTAGTTTCATAATTTTTATTTTATTTATAATCTTACTCCGATCCCAAAAGTAGTTTCGTCCGAAACCTCCAAATTAAATATTCTTACTGAGAATGAGGTAAAAAATTTATTTGACACATAATACTTCATTCCATATTTTTGATAAAAACGTGAAATAGCTGGATATGGAGAATACACATGATAGCCAATTTGAGTTAGTATACCAGTAGGACCTATTAATAATTCATGACCTATTGATATTCCAATACGCTTATAGTCTGTATCTGCATATTTTACACTATTATCAATTCGATGTCTTTCAGCCATGTTCATAAATAAGTCTGCACCAAAATTTATACTACTCATATGCGATAATTTTTTATCAAAATAAGGAGATACAGTTATTAATAGATGTTTTTTTTCGCTTTCAGAATTTATTTGTTTTACTCCTCCTGAAATATTAACATTAAATCTGATTTTTTTATCAAATTCTGTTTTTTCTGGTTTACTATAAAGAATATTATTTCTACCCTCCATCATATATATCAGGCCAAGTTTAATCATTAATAAATTCATGCCATCATTTGGCTCTGACATAGCTCCATTTGAAAAATGTGTTAAAAATGTTTCCCATCTAAGTCCAAATTTTTCAGTAGGGTACATATTTATGCCTAATCCTAATTCAGTTGAAAAATTTAGCTTTTGACCGATTGCATTATTGTATCTTTTATTGAATTTTTCACCAGATTGATAAATTTCACTAGCATACATGATACCTTGAGAGAGCTTAAAATAAAAATCAATTTGTTTATTTCTTAATAAAATTAAATTAACGTATCGGTTTAAGCAAAATGAATGCCCTAAATATTTATTTTTATGATCAAACCATTTTAGAGACCAGCCAATTTGTGGATAATTGTATGATTTCTCCCAATAAATATTACCCTTCCTATTTTTACTAATACTTAATTCCACGCCGTTTGGAGTTGTTTCTCCAAATTCACGATCAGATTTTTTATTAATATTTGATCCAAAGAAATAGGAGCCTTCTAAATTATAGGCTAATTGTGAGTAAACATTAATTGAACAAGAACAAATGAAGATAACAAATGTCAAAATAATTATTTTTCTTTTTATTACAATTTTTTTAATCATTCTTAACTATTATTTAGTTTAATATCTTATCAATATTATTGTACTAATAAAAAGCCTATTATTAAGATGGTTGTGATTGTTTTTCTTACTGTATCTCTCCTTGTTTTTTGACTGTTACCCATTTACCAGATACATGAGCGCTAACGCTGTTATCGTACATCGCTTCACAATTAACTCCAGGTAAATAGTATGTTCCATTATAAGAAGCGTTTAATAACACTTTAAATGTTTTAATAGCACCAGCCCCTAAATCAAAATAAGAGTAAACTCTGTCATCTCTAATGTCTTGATAAGTTGGAACATCGCCTTTTGAATAAGTGACGTTATCTAAACGTTGGTTGCGAATTTCCCAACCACTTGCAAAGATTTGTGATAAAGCTAAGTTTCGATACATACCTCTAATTCCGGGGTTTTTAATGGTAACCTCCGCCATAAAATCTGTTCCTTGTTCTAGATTAGTTACATCAATAGGATTGCCATTTAAGGTTTTATAATTCACGATTAATTCTAAATTACTAAACTTATCAGTTTCCATTCCTGCTTTTGGAATACCTTGTTTGACTATACGCGCAAATAAATTACCGCTTCCTTTTACGGTTACTTTTATTGGTGTATTGCTATTTGCATTTTTCAATTCAATCATCTTGAATTTCGTTTTTGAAAAATCAGAAACGGCAATACTTTCAGATCCAATTTTTACATCAGCCGTTACGTTTGAATTTGCTCCGTTAACTTTTGCATACTTGCTAATAGCCATTAAACAGTAAGCCGTAGATTGTGTACTGAACCAATAGTCGTTATTACCCAATTTAGCAGCTAATGCTTTTACTTTTAAGAATGCATTACTATTGTCTTTTAACAAAGTCATGGTTTCTAAAATCATGGCATCATCACGTTCTAAACTTCCATAGGTGTAGTAATAATCTTGGTAAGTTTTTGGAGTGGATGGTACATTATAAATCATTTTTTTAGCCACTTCGCTTTGACCAATTAACGCATAAGCTGCTGATAAACGCCATTTTGCTTCGTTTGATAAACTTGCTTTTTCTTTTAAACGATTCATAGCACCTAATTCCGGTGCACCAGCTAATGCTAGTGTGTATAAACGGTAAGCTTGTGTTAAATCTTCGCCATAGTATGCAGTATTTTTATTGCTAGTAAAATTTTGCGCTTTTTGTTTTTGGTATTTTTTCCAATTATCTAACAATCCATAAGGTAATGAATAGCCTTTTGTTTTTGCTTCAATTAAAAAATGTCCAGCATAATTTGTTCCCCATTCATCGGCGCTATTTAATCCTGGCCAGTAAGATAAACCTCCGCTTGATGTTTGGAATCCTTTTAATCTATTAATAGCCGCCTTTGTTGCTTTATCAATAAATTCTTTTTGAGCATTGCTTAAATCCGTGATGTCATTTAAGTACAATCCTGCAAACACCGATGAGGTTGTTTGCTCTACACAACCGTGAGGATATTGAACCAAATACTCTAAACGTTGAGATAAATTAATAGATGGTAAAGTAGATAATTCAATAAAAGCTTTATTAGTCCCACTCATACCAATTGGAGCATAATTAATGGATAAATTTTTATTAGCCGTTAATACATATTCATCTGCATCGGTTACACTTGGGTTATTGGCTCTTACAGCAATTTCAATAGTTTCTGAAGCAGTTTCTCCGGCACCTTTCGCTACAATTTTAATCTTTGATACACCTAAAGCATCCTTAATTTTTAATTTAAAATTAATCACTTTGTCGCCAATAGTATTAAAACTAACTGTTTGTGAATTACCATCTATAGATTGAATTAATTTATCTGTTGTAATTGTGACGGTTGCATTTTTCACTTTTTTCTCCATCGCAAAAACAGTGACTGGTAAATTCACTTCTTCACCTGAACCTAAAACTCTAGGTAGGGTTGATAAAATCATCAGAGGTTTACGAACAGGTACTGCTTTTTCAGCATTGCCATAAGCGCCTTGGTAACCAGCCACTACCATGACTCTTACAGAGCCAACGTATTGTGGTATGTCAATTTTATGAGAAGCTGTTTCACCTTTCTTTAAATGAAATGGTCCTACAAAACGAACCATGGGTTTAAAGCGTAAGGCACTATTTTCCGGTTTATTATTCGTTGCATCATCACCGCCAATAGATAAAATACGACTCATCGCATTCCCAAAAGCACCAATCACATTATCATAAATATCCCATGTTTTTACACCAAGAGCTTCTTTTGCATAAAATGCTTTCCAAGGGTCAGGTGTTTTAAAGCGAGTAATGTCTAACAAACCTTCGTCAACAATAGCTAAGGTATAAGCCATTTCTTTTCCATTTTCTTCGCTCACTTTTACAATAGCCTGACTCTCTGGTTTCCAAACAGCATCTGTTTTTATTTTTGGTTTTAAAATCGTGTTTTCATCTTTAATCATTAATGAAGCCAAGCCATATAAACGAATCGGTAAATCGTTAACGGTTTGAGCATGGGGTTGAATTAAATGAACAAAGACATAAATATTAGGTGTCATTTCTTTAGTTACCGAAAACTCATACTCCGTTACACCTTCTTTGGTATCAATCCATTTGCTTAATAAAGTGCGGCTTCCGTTTTCGATATTAATTAATGCTTTACCGCCTTTAGGACTTGGTATTAAAATTTTTGCTTTCTCGCCAACTTTATATTCCTCTTTATCTGTATTAACAGTTAATACATTACTTCCTTCATTTCCTTTCGGGGATTTTCCAGCCCAGCTTGGCCAATCAATAAACACTACTTTGCCACAAGCGTGCCCGCTTTCAACATCTTTCACGTATACTAAATATCTTCCCCATGATGGACGATTCACTCGTAATTTAAAATTTGCTTTTCCGTTTGATGAGGAAACTTGTTCGGTATAAATTGGTTCGTGGTAATTACTTCCAATGTAGGATGATAAATCTTGATTGTAATTATCCCACCACCAGCGCCAATCTAATTTATAAACTTTTACTTCGATATTAGAACGAGAAGTTGCTTTCCCAAATTCATCAACCGTTGCGATTTCTACATTGTGAGCAATATCAGTTTCTAAATATTGTTCATCATCTTTTGTTTCAGGAACTTTAACTCCTACATAATTAGTGAATGGAGAAACTGGAATGGTAAATCTATCTGTACTAAATGAACCACCTTCTTCAAATGCTCTAATTGTAAAGTTGGCTGCTAAAAATCCTGGCGCATCTTTGGTGTCGCTTAATTGAGCATTGACAGATGTTGCTCCATTATCATCAGTTCGTCCACTAAAAATAGTTTGCGTTTCTGAATAAAAATTTTTAGCAGGATTATCAAATGTATACCCTTTATAACCTTTAAACTCAGTGGTAATTTGAGATAAGGATACATCAATCTTTGCTTCTAAGTTTCTTCCAGGAGCACCATGTAACCAATTAATGTATAGATTACTATTTAAGGTTAAATCACTACTGTAAATTTTATCCTTTTTGTAATCTAAATTTATTTTTAAACGATTTGGCATAATCGTTTCAATACGAATGTTTTTTGTAAACACTGCGCCGCCAACTTTTACTTTTGCTAAATACACTCCCGTAGGCGCAGCATTTTCGGTTTTAGTTGAAAAATTATAAAAACCATCAACGTGTTTAGTGCGTGTTAATTTTTGAACGACTTGTCCTTGAGGATTGATTAACTCTAAAGAAGCTGGATAGTTTTCAGGAAATGTTTTGGTTTTATTTTCTAAAATAAAAGATAAAAACAAACTATCTCCAGGACGCCATACACCACGTTCTCCATAAATAAAACCCTTAACGCCTTTTTGAACCACATCGCCATCTACTTCAAACGAACTTAATGATAATGAATTACCATCATCTAATTTTAAGTAAGTACGTTCTTGTCCACGTTTGGCAATTAGTACAAATGGTTTTTGTTTGGTTTCTAAAACAGCAATACCTTCTCCATTAGTAGTGACTTGTTTTAATTTTTGTTGTTGGTAATCAAAAGCTTCAATCACAACATTACCTAATGGTTTTGTAGAAATTAAATCAGAAGTAAATACACTGATTTGTCCATTATTTCCTCGCTTAGCAATTAACCCAATATTGGTTGCTAATATATTTCTGTTAACTGATTTGTTGTTATAGAATGCGCGAGAACAAGGATTATTTCTTTCTGAATAATCGTAGTAATAGTAATCGTCATAATAATCATCGTAAGAATTATAATAATCCCAATCTCTCTCATCTTCATTAGATTCATTATCTACATATACCTCATCTTCTCCTTTTGAACTTGTATCGCCTTGGCAGTTGTAAGTTGAGTAATTGCGATTAAAACTTAAACGGATATTATATAAAGCGCCTGGCTCTGCTTTTATTAATGAGGATAAATCAATAGAGTATTTATTCCACTTGTTACGAGTAGGGTTACCATTGTTTTGTAAAGCAATTTTCTTTTTAATAATTAATTTCCCTACGCGTCTTAATTCTTGATTTCCATCAAGACTGTTGACTTGTAAAAATTGTAACATGTTATTTTCGTAAATACGAGTAATACGAACATCTACTGCATTTAAGTTTACCGCTTCAAAAGGAAAAATTAATCCGCTAGAATTTGGAAGGATAACACCTTTGCCAATTAAACGAACACTGGGTTTTAAATCTTCAAAAAACAAATTATAAACTATAGCTTCTTTTAAATGCTTGCCTTCGCTACTTTTCACATCATTACTAATGTTTAATTCTCTGCTATCGACAAAACGTTCGTTGGTGTAAATTTTAATAGAATTATTTTCGATTAAGTAAGTAAGTTTTGAGTCTTTAACTGGTAATTTTTCATTGTTATTTTCGCTATAATCGTATTCAGAAACAGTTGCTGCACCATTTGGATTTTCAATAGAAATTAATCCGTCTAAGTTTTGATTAGGATCAACTTTATCAGAAAACTGTAAAGTCACATATTGATCAGGCTCGTTATTGATAACGACATTTAATAAAGTAAATTCGTTTGAATTTGGAATAGTAATTTCTTGAGTGTTTTTTTCTGCCGCACCAATTGCTTCTCCATTATATGAAATGGTTACGTTTCCTTTTCCTTTAATCACATTATTGATTGTAAAATGATGCGTCGTTGAATTTTCGTGTAACCATTTAATTTGAAGTGAGTTTGAGCCTTGTGTGGCTTGCGTTGTTTTTTCTACCAATAAATTATCAGCAAAATCAGCCGTAGTTAAAGTTCCTTCAATTTGTAAATTATTTTTTTCGTCTGTTTTAAATTCATCAACGGTTATTTCCATTGCTTGTTTTAATGTGGAGAATTCAAATTCAAATTCTTTTAAATCCTCACTAACGGTTAATACATTTCCTAAATGAAAACTAGCTTTGTAAGTTTGATTACTATTTAGGTTTACAGTAGGTTTAAACTCAATAGTTTTTTTATCAATCCAAGTTAATTTCCCTTCAATACTTGGACTAAAATCAAACAAGGTGTTCTCTACTTCTTTTCCTTCTTCAATTTCTAGTGTTGTTTCTTCTTGTAAAACAATTAATATTTTACTTTCAACCGAAACATATCCTGCGGTGTAGGCAGCAATATATTCTTTGTAAGCAGGATTGATAAAACCTGAATCGTGTTTTGCTGAAGTAGAAGAATAATAAGTTAATCCACAAATGGATAATGCTGTGATAAAGAACACAGCTAAGATTGATTTTATTGACATAGTTTTTAAGGGAAATTTTAAACAAAATTAAATAAAAAAAATGCTCAAAATCAAGGCTTCACAAAGTTTATTTTTGGATAAATGGGTAATTTTAAAAAATTCTTCTAAATCGACACAATAAATGAAATCATCCCTCGTTTTCTAACATATAAACCCCTAAAACTGCCTATGCATAAAACTTCTACTCTTGTTTCTACAATTTTAAAAACTACTAAAAACAAGCAACAAAAGGTAACTTTAGTTGACGAAATTGAGCCATCTGACTCGTTAATTCAGAATATCCTTAATTATTCAAAGTCTTTAACCATCAAAAAATCTGATTCTGTTGGATTTATTGAGGTAGTAGCTAGTTAATTTCAAGGAAAAAGCCACTCAGATTACCAAAACGACCCAAGGATTTAAAATCTTGTCTAATAAATTTGTGTAATAGCTAGATTACGTTATTTTTGCGTTCTACATTATTTACTGACAATGGCTCAATTTGAATTAACAATGCCCAAAATGGGCGAAAGTGTTGCAGAGGCAACGATTATTAAATGGACTAAAAACGAAGGTGATTCAATTAAAATTGATGAAACTGTTCTAGAAATAGCAACTGATAAGGTTGACTCGGAAATTCCTTCTCCATTTGAAGGTAAATTAATCAAAAAGTTATTTAACGAAAACGATGTTGTTCAGGTAGGCGCTGTTATTGCCATTATTTCCTCTGATGCAAATGCTTCAGTGGCAGAGACTCCAAAAACAGCTGCCCCAGTTCAAACAGCTGCGGCAACTACAACGTCTGCTGCTGTAACTTCTGCGCCAGCTGCAGATGTTGATTTCTCAGGATCAGATAAGTTCTACTCCCCTTTAGTAAAAAGTATTGCTAAAGAAGAAGGTATTTCTTTAGCTGAGCTAGATTCTATTAAAGGAACTGGTCAGGATGGAAGAGTTACTAAGGCTGATATTTTAGCTTATTTACCAAATAGAAATAAACAAGCGGCTTCTACTCCAGTAGCACAAACGGCAGTTGCTTCATCTACTCCAGCAGCTGCAAAATCAACGGTTGGTGTACCAGATAATACAGTATTAGTTCAACGTCCTGCTGTTTCAGTTGGTGCTGGCGACGAAATCATTGAAATGGACCGTATGCGTAAAATCATTGCTGATAATATGGTAATGAGTAAGCATGTGTCGCCTCATGTAACTTCTTTTGTGGAGGCTGACGTTACTAATTTAGTTCAATGGAGAGATAGAATTAAAAAGGATTTCGAAAAACGTGAAGGTGAAAAAATTACATTTACTCCTTTATTTATTGAGTGCGTAGCAAAAGCTATTAAAGATTTTCCTTTAATAAACGTATCTGTTGACCAAACAGGAACAAAAATCATTAAACGTAAAAATATTAATGTAGGTATGGCAGCGGCTTTACCTTCAGGTAACTTAATTGTACCAGTTATTAAAAATGCAGATCAAAAGAATTTAGTTGGAATTACTAAAGACGTTAATGATTTAGCAAATAGAGCTCGTGCTAATAAATTAGCTCCAGACGAAATTCAAGGAGGTACATTTACTTTAACCAATGTTGGAGGTTTTGGAAATGTGATGGGAACACCTATTATTTTACAACCACAGGTTGCTATTTTAGCGGTTGGGTCTATTAAAAAGAAACCAGCGGTGATTGAAACTCCTCAAGGTGATGTCATTGCTATTAGACATTTCATGTTCTTATCTTTATCTTATGATCACAGAGTAGTTGACGGTTCTTTAGGGGGTAGTTTCTTAAGAAAAGTAGCTGATTATATGGAAAATTGGGACGTGACTAGAACTTCCTAAACTAATTTTAGATTTTGTTAAAAATCCCGCTAAATGCGGGATTTTTTATGCTTTGAATTGTGGTTTTTAACCAAATAATGTTATTTTTGCTTTCTTGTTAAACAAAATCAGATGAAGAATTATTATTTATTTATTATCACGTTAATTTTTAGCGTTAATGTTATTAAAGCTCAATTGCCTTCTGGAAAATATTCAGACTATTTTAGAGAGGGGAATTTTTTAATTGGGGAAGAGAACTATGATGTTGCTTTGAAAAATTATTTACAGGCGTATCAGTTAGATTCATCATCGGCTAACATTAATTTCAATGTTGGATTTTGTTATTTAAACTCTTCTATGAATAAAGGAAAAGCAGAGTATTATTTTTCAAGATCAATTTCTGATATCACTAAAAACTATAGATATGATGATCCTTCTGAGAAATCAGCCCCTCCATTAGCTCATTTTTATTATGGTAAAGCCCTACATATCAATTATAAATTTGACGAAGCGTTAGCTCAATACGATATTTTTGAAAAAAATTATGCAAAAGATAAAGAAACTAAAGAAGATGTAGCGTATTACAAAGCTCAAACAGTTTATGCAAAAGAATTAGTAGCATCTCCAATCAATGTAAAAATCGAAAATTTAGGTGATAGTATTAATAGCACTTATCCTGATTATAGTCCAGTATTAAGTGCAGATGAGGCTACCATGATTTATACTACTAGAAGAAACACTGGCACTGGAGGAGAAAGAACACCTGATGGACAATTTTATGAAGATATCGTTGTGTCTTATAAAGATGATAATGGAAAATGGTCTTCACCAAAAACAATTTCTCAATTTATTAACACCAACGGACATGAGGGTTCTATTAATTTAACTCCTGATGGACAAACTTTAATTGCCTACAGAGATGATGGTGGAAATGGAAATGTGTATTATAGTAATTGGGATGGTAAAGAGTGGAGTTCTTTACAAAGTTTTGGCTCTGACATTAATTCTAAATACTGGGAGCCACACGCTTGTTTAACTTCAGATAATAATACATTGTATTTTGTGTCTGATCGTCCAGGTGGATTTGGTGGCAGAGATATTTATCGTTGTGTGAAATTACCTAATGGTGCTTGGAGTAAGGCTTTAAATGTTGGTCCAACTATTAATACCAAGTATGATGAAGATGGGCCGTTTATTCATCCTGATGGCATTACTTTAATTTTTGCGTCTAAAGGACATAAATCAATGGGTGGATTTGATTTATTTGCATCTATAATGGATGAAGAAAGAAAATTTTCTGAACCAGAAAATATGCGTTATCCAATTAATACACCAGATGATGATGTATTCTTTGTGACTTCTCCTGATGGAAAAAGAGGTTATTTCTCTTCTGCTAAAGATGGGGGTTATGGAGAGAAAGATATTTATAAAATGTTTATTCCTGATGCTAAAGAAAAACCATTGGCATTATTCAAAGGATCTATTTTACCTGCAGACGGAGAAAAATTACCTGATGATTTAGAGATCATTGTGACTAATAAGGAAACTGGAGAAATTGTAGGAAGATATAAACCAAAAGAGAATGGAACATTTGCTACTATTTTGCCTCCTAATAAAAATTATAATTTCTCATATCAATCAAAAGGTTCAGAGTTTTATAATGAAGATATATATGTATCAAGCGATATAGCGTATCAAGAGATTAAAAAGGAAATTAACTTAGAGCCAGTTGCATTGTTAGGAGCTGTTAAAGTTAAAAACAAAGGTGTTGTTTTAAATACGATTGTATTAAACAATAAAAAAGATCAAGCTCCAGTGTCTAATGCTAAAATTACTTTAACAGAAAAAGGTGGTTCTGATGTTAACTTTGATGTGGATGCTAATGGAAAGAAAGATGGAACGGAGTTAGCGTTTGATAAGCTATATACAATCGTAGCTGAAGTAAACGGTAAAAAATCAAAAGTTAATTCTTTCAATACAGTTGGTTTAAAAGGTAGTAAATCAATTACTCAAGTATTATATATTGATGATGCTGCTGTAGCTGTAAAAGACAATGGGAAAAATAATAATGCTAATGAAACAGATTACAAACCAAATGTAGCTTGTGGTTCTCCTGTGAAATTCAAACAAAATTTCGGATATAATAAAAACGAAATAGAGGAAGCTAAAGATTGGGAAATTTTAATTGATGGAATTGTTAGCAAAACAAAAGAGTGTACTCCAACAGTTAAAATTATGTCTAGCGCGTCTCAAGTTCCAACTCGTGCATTCGCTAGTAATAAAGAGTTAGCTCAGTCTCGTGCTAATAAAATGGAAGAAAAAATTAAAGCTGCTGTAGCTGCTAAAGGCGGTGATGCTAGCAAAATTAATTTCACTAAAGTTGCGGCGGTAAGAGGCCCTGTTTATGCTACAGATTACCAAAACACTAAAAAATATAGCCCTTACCAATACGTAAGAGTTATAGCTAGATAATATATCTTAATTCATTAAAAAAAACACCGAGCTTTTATAGTTCGGTGTTTTTGTTTTAATACCTTTGTGAACTATGCAAAAAGAGTGGTTTTCTTCTTGGTTTGATACACCTTATTATCATATTCTCTACAAGAATAGAGATTACTCCGAAGCATCTTTATTTATTGATAATGTAACTGATTTCTTAAAACTACAGCCAAATTCAACATGTTGGGATTTATGTTGTGGTAAAGGTAGGCATAGCATTTATTTGAATAAAAAAGGGTTTAATGTTATCGGAACAGACTTATCAGAACAAAGTGTTTTAGAAGCCAATAAAAGCGCTAATGATACATTAGAATTTTATCAGCATGATATGCGAAAATTATTTCGCACGAATTATTTTGACGTGGTGTTTAATGTGTTTACAAGTTTTGGTTATTTCGAAAAAAGAGAAGATGATTTACATGTGTTTGATTCCGTGCAAAAAAGTTTAAAATCAAATGGGTTATTTATATTTGATTATTTGAATTCAGAATTTGTGAAAGGTATTATTAAAGAAACAGATGTTATTACAATTGATGGTATTACGTTCAATATCAAAAAAAGAATCGAAGGAATTACAGTTATAAAAAACATTGATTTTACAGATAAAGGACAATCTTTTCATTTTGAGGAAAGAGTGAAATTATTTGATAAAACCTATTTTGAAAATTTAGCCAAAGAATGTAACTTAACGATATTAAATACTTTTGGAAATTATCAGTTACAAGAATTTGATATAAATACATCACCCCGTTTAATTTTAGTACTACAAAAAAAATGAGTCTTTGGTTACTAACGATATTATTGTCTTTGCCTGTATTAATAACAGGTCTTATCTTTTTGTCTTTAAAAATTAAAGCACAAAATTTACGTTTTTTACTAGCCTTTAGTGCTGCGTATTTGTTTGCTATTTCTGTAACTCATTTGCTGCCTGAATGCTATGAGGGAACTAATACAAAAACTATAGGTTTATTTATTTTAGTTGGATTTTTTATTCAAATAGTATTAGAATATTTCAGTACTGGTATTGAGCATGGTCATACACATTCACATTCACATTCTTGTGAAAAACATTTGCCTTTAGGGATGATTGTTGGCTTGTACCTTCACTCTTTATTAGAAGGTTTACCGATTTATCAAAGTGGTATTATTGAAGCTCATTCTCATGCAGTATTATCCACTCAAGAATCATTAGTGTTTGGTATTACGGTTCATAATATTCCTATCGCCATTGCATTTGTTACTTTGTTATTAGAACACAAAACCTCTAAATTGAAAACAGCATTGTTATTATTAGGTTTTGCATTAATGGCACCATTGGGTTGTTTAATTAGCTATGTGCTAAATTCGATAGGTGTTCAAAATTATGATGGATTCTTAAAATTATCGTTTGCTGTTGTGATTGGTATTTTCTTACATATCTCAACGGCTATTATGTTTGAAACAGGTGAGAATCATAAATACAATCTTGCTAAAATCATGTCGATGATTGCGGGCGTGTTTTTGGCGGCTTTAATTAGTTAATCATGGAAAGCAACGATACATTATTTATAGATGTTATTGTTCCGCTATCTGTAGCTAATAAATTCACGTACCGTATACCAAAAGAAATGAATGAGTTTATCGCTGTTGGTAAACGTGTCATTGTTCAATTTGGGAAATCTAAATTTTACACAGGTATTGTTTACGCCGTTCATTCAAATCCTCCAAAGGAATATGTGGCTAAATACATCGAAACCATTTTAGATGATGAGCCTATCGTCACTGCTTCTCAATTGCAATTATGGGATTGGATTGCTCAATATTATTTATGTAATCCAGGTGATGTGATGAATGCAGCATTACCAAGTGGATTGAAATTAAGTAGCACTTCTCATATTACATTAAATCCTGATTTTAGTTTGGATGAAATGCCTTATGACTATTTTACAGATAAAGAACATACTGTTTTAGAAGCACTTCAAGCTAATGCCTCTTTAAGTTTTGAAGATGTAAGCGTGATGCTTTCTATTAAAACAGTGCAGGTATTTATTAGTAAATTAATTAAAAAAGGTGCTATTGTTATTTACGAAGAAATTAAAGATAAATACAAGCCTAAACTGGTAGATTATATTGGTGTTAATCCCAATTTATTAAATAACGAATTACAACTTAAAGACGTTTTAGATACATTAGAGAAAAAGGCATTTAAGCAAGCGGAGGTTTTATTATCGGTTTTACATTTATTAAAAGCGGATGAAACGGCAAAACAATTAGGATTAGTGAAAAAATCTGTTCTTTTAAAATCCTTTGATACCGCTGTTATTAAAGGTTTAGTAAAAAAAGAAATTTTCATAGAAACTGAATTAGAAACCAGCCGTTTGTTATTTGATAATAAAGAAAAAACAAATAAAATTTTAAACGACTTTCAAATACAAGCTGTAAAAGAAATTGAGCAACAATTTGAAACCAAGCAAACGGTTTTATTGCACGGTGTTACTGGTTCTGGTAAGACAGAAATTTATTCTGATTTAATTGATAAAGTGATTGCTCAAGGAAAACAAGTATTATACTTAGTTCCTGAAATTGCTTTAACTACTCAGTTGATTAATCGTATTAGAGCGGTGTTTGGTAATTCTGTGGGAATTTATCATTCTAAGTTTAGTGAGAACGAACGCGTAGAAATTTGGAATTCAATTTTACACGAAGGAGATGATAAATTGGACGCTAAACATTTTAATATTGTTTTAGGAACTCGCTCTGCTTTATTTTTGCCTTTCAACAATTTAGGATTAATTATTATTGATGAGGAACATGATAATTCTTACAAACAGCAAGATCCAGCACCTCGCTACCATGCGCGTGATGCAGCCATGTATTTAGCTAATTTGCATAAGGCAAAGGTATTATTAGGCACAGCCACACCATCTTTTGAAAGTTATTATAATGCACTTCATCAAAAATTTGGTTTGGTGCGTATTGCCGAACGTCATGGAAATGCTACTATGCCAACTACGGTGGTGTGCGATTTAAAAAAAGAAAATCAACAACATCAAAATAAAGGAATTTTTTCTCATCAATTAGTCACCGCTATTACACAGGCTTTGGCTAAAAAAGAACAAGTGATTTTATTTCAAAATCGTAGAGGCTTTGCGCCTTATACTGAATGTACAAGTTGTAATTGGATCCCACATTGCACACATTGTGATGTGGCTTTGATTTACCATAAACAATCCAATAAATTAAGTTGTCATTATTGTGGTTATACGATGCAACCGCCGACCAGTTGTGGTGCTTGTGGTAATAATAATTTAAAATACAAAGGTTTTGGTACCGAGAAAATAGAAGAAGAAATTGAAATTTTATTTCCATCGGCTAAAGTTGCACGTATGGATTTAGATACCACTCGCAGTAAATATGCCTACAAGCAATTGATTGACGAATTTGAATTAGGCAATATTGATATTTTGGTGGGAACACAAATGGTCACCAAAGGACTAGATTTTGATAATGTGAGTGTGGTTGGTGTGTTAAATGTAGATAGTGTTTTAAACTTCCCTGATTTTCGTTCTTACGAGAAAGCCTATCAATTAATTGTGCAAGTAAGTGGTAGGGCAGGACGAAAGGATAAAAAAGGAACGGTGTATGTTCAAACTAGTCAGCCAGAGCATGCCGTTATTAACCATGTACTAGCCGATAATTATTTACAGTTTTATCAATCACAAATTAATGAGCGCGAACAATTTCATTATCCACCTTTTACACGTATCATTGAATTATCGGTTGTTTCAAAAGATGTAAATGTGGTAAACGATATTGCACAACAATTAGCGAATCAATTAAAACCTTTATTTGGTGGCATGATGCTTGGACCAGAATTTCCTTTAGTTGCAAAAATAAAAGACCAATACCATAAACGTATTCTCTTAAAAATAAATCGCGAGTATTCACCAACCCAAGTGCGTAATTTATTGAAGCAAGAAATTGATACGCTTCAATACAATAATAAAAAAAGCATTTACAGGTTGCAGATTGATGCGGATCCGGTTTAATTAAAACAAAAAATCCCGCAACATCGTTGCGGGATTTTATTTGGTATTCGCTTCTCGACTACGCTCGAAGTGACAAGCTTATAAAGTTCCTCTCAAAGCTTGCTCTCTTTCAATCGATTCGAATAATGCTTTAAAGTTACCAGCACCAAAGCCTTTTGCTCCCATACGTTGAATAATTTCGTAGAATAATGTTGGTCTGTCTTCTACTGGTTTAGTGAAGATTTGTAACAAATATCCTTCTTCATCCGCATCTACTAGGATAGATAATTTTTGAAGTTCTTTAATGTCTTCTTTCATCATATCCATGTGCACACCTAATCTGCGAGGAATATCATCATAGTATGCTTGAGGAGGTGGCGGTAAAAACTCAACGCCACGTGCTTTTAAATCAGCAACTGTTTTAATAATATCATCAGTTGCTAATGCTAAATGTTGTACACCCGCACCTTCGTAAAAATCAATATATTCTTCAATTTGAGATTTTTTCTTTCCTTCAGCTGGTTCGTTAATTGGAAATTTAATTCTACCATTTCCGTTACTCATTACTTTACTCATTAAAGCTGAGTATTCAGTTGTAATTTGTTTGTCATCAAACGTTAAGAAGTTGACAAATCCCATCACATCTTCATACCATTTCACAGTAGCATTCATTTGATTCCAACCTACATTACCCACCATGTGATCAATAAATTTTAATCCTACTGGCGCCGGGTTGTAATCGCTTTTCCAAGGTTTAAATCCTGGTAAAAAATCTCCTTTATAATTTTTACGCTCCACAAACATGTGAACCGTTTCTCCGTAAGTATAAATACCTGCTCGCACTACTTCGCCATGCTCATCTTTTTCTACAACTGGCTCCATATAAACTTTAGCGCCACGTTTCACAGTTTCTTCAAACGATTTACGAGCATCTTCTACCCATAATGCAATTACTTTAACACCATCACCATGTTTTTTTACATGCTCTCCAATTGGTGAATTGCTATTTAAAGCTGTAGTTAATACTAAACGAATTTTATCTTGTTTTAAAACGTAAGATACTCTGTCTTTTAAACCAGTTTCTAATCCTGCGTATGCATAAGATTGGAAACCAAAAGCAGTTTTGTAATAGTGTGCAGATTGTTTTGCATTACCTACATAAAATTCCACATAATCAGTTCCCAATAAAGGCAAGAAATCTTGCGCTCCTTCAAATATTTTTTCTAGTCCGTATTCTACGTTTTTTACTTCTTTAGCCATAATTTAATTTTTTTTGATTGAATATTTTTTAATATGATGAATAATAAATTTAGTTTTATAACGATTTGGTCCACATAGCCATGTAAAGAGAACGAAGCTCTAATTTGTTTTTTAATAATTTAGATTCCATTATTCTACCCAACTTTTATAATATTTTCCATCATCAATTCCCATGGCATCTTCAGTCACCATTAATGGTCTAAAAGTATCAACCATCACAGCTAATTCTTGAGTAACAGTTTGCCCAATACTACGCTCCATTGCTCCAGGTGCCGGACCGTGAGGAATACCTTTTGGATGTAAGGTGATATGTCCTTGTTCAATATTGTTACGGCTCATAAAATCCCCATCTACATAATACAATACTTCATCGCTATCAATATTACTATGATTGTATGGAGCTGGAATTGATTGTGGGTGATAATCGTATAAACGCGGCACAAATGAACAAACTACAAAGGTTGATGTTTCAAATGTTTGGTGCACTGGAGGTGGTTGATGCACACGCCCTGTAATAGGTTCAAAATTATGAATACTAAATCCGTAAGGGAAATTGTAGCCGTCCCAACCAACCACATCAAATGGATGAGTAGCATAAACAACTTCATGCATCATTCCTTCTTTTTTGATTTTAATAACGAAGTCACCTTTTTGATCATAGGTTTCTAACTCAGTAGGTAATTTAAAATCACGCTCACAAAATGGAGAGTGTTCTAATAATTGCCCTGATGAACTCTTGTATCTTTTTGGTGTATAAAATGGAGCAAATGATTCAACGTAAAATAACCGATTATCTTTCGTTTCAAATTCTATTTGATAAATCATTCCTCTTGGAATGATTAAATAATCGCCATACTCAAAATTAATGTTCCCTAAAAAGGTTCTTAATTTTCCTTTGCCTTTGTGAATGAAAATTAGTTCATCCGCATCTGCATTTTTATAAAAATATTTTGTTAAGCTTTCTGTTGGTGCTGCTAATCCAATATGGCAATCGCCATTCAATAAAACGGTTTTTCTACTTTCTAAAAAATCGGCCGTTGGTTTTATTTCAAATCCTTTTAATAAAAGGGACTTTATATTTTTATCAATTGCAATTTTTGGTTGAACCGAATAACTCTTTAAAATTTCTTTTACTTGAGTTGGCCTATGAATATGATATGATAAAGACGAATGTCCACTGAACCCTTCTGTTCCAAACAATTGCTCGTAATAAAAATTTCCTTGCGGAGATTTAAATACAGTATGGCGCTTTTGTGGAATATTACCTAAGTGATGATAAATTGGCATATGTACTATTTTATTTTTTTAAAGATAATTCATTTTTTAATATTTCAGCTAAGTTTGGCCTTAATCTGCTTTTGTAAACTGATAAACATTCTGGTCCGTTTTTTACACGTCCCTTTCTCAATTCACGTTGCATTTCAATCGGTAATGCAGCAATTTCTTGGCACTTAGGAGTACAACATCCTTGCATTTTTTCGGCACATTCATCACATTGAATAAACAATAAGTGACAATCATCATTTTTGCAGTTGACATGTGTATCACATGGTTTTCCACATTGGTGGCAATTACTTAAAATATCTTCGGTAATTCGTTCTCCAATTCGTTCATCAAACACAAAGTTGATGCCTCTAAATTTGCTTTCTAAACCTTGTTCTTTTACTTCTTTAGCATATTGAATAATACCGCCTTGTAAATGATTTACATCTTTAAATCCTTTATGTTTTAAATAAGCACTGGCTTTTTCGCAACGAATACCACCAGTACAGTACATAATTACTTTTTTATCTTCCTGTCCTTTTAAGTGGTCAACTACCAAAGGCAATTCTTCTCTAAACGTATCAGCATCAGGGCAAAAAGCATTATCAAATCGTCCTACTTCACTTTCGTAATGATTTCTCATATCAACTACAATCGTGTTTGGGTCTTCAATGGCTTTATTAAAACCTTCGGCATTTAAATAGGTTCCAGTATTAGCAGCATCAAAAGTTGGATCGTTAATACCATCGGCTACTACTTTTTCTTTAACTTTAATAATTAGTTTATAAAACGATTTTCCGTTTCCATCAACCGCAATTTTAAAAGGAATGTTATTAAAGCGCTCATCACTATATAATTGTTTCACAAAAGTATCCCAGTTTTCTTTTGGGATATTCATTTGAGCATTAATTCCTTCTTGAGCAATATATATTCTTCCAAAACAGTTTAAATTGGTCCATTGGATAAAAAAATTATCTCTTAATTCTTTGGGATCCTCAATTTTTACATATTTGTAAAAAGAGAAAGTAACTCGCTCAATTTTTTCTTGAGCTAAACGAGCTTTAAGCTCGTCTTTGTTAATACGGTTTCTTAATTCTGGCATTTTCATAATAGATATAATTGCAGGTTATACTATCCTTTTGTTTTGTTAAAATTAAAAAGGTTTGATTTTCAAATCAGCACATTTTTAATTACGTTTGCAAAGGTAGTAAAAAACTAAAAGACCAGAGAAAACACTTTTTCTGATTTTTTAGTAAGTCTAAGGATCTAAAACACGTTTATGATGTACAATAAAGAAGACAAAATTTTAATTATTGGAGCTGGTGGCCAAATAGGTATCGAATTAGTTCAGGAATTAAGCAAATTATATGGTTCTAGTAACGTGATAGCTGCAGATGTGAAGCCAATTCCAGCCTTGGAAATGAATCCTTTTGAAAAATTAGATGTTTTAGATAGAGATACATTATTAAATGTGGTTAAAAAACATGGAATTTCTCATATATATCTTTTAGCAGCTTTATTATCAGCTACTGGTGAGCAAAACCCCATGTTTGCATGGAAACTAAATATGGAAGGCCTGTTTAATGTATTAGATTTAGCCAAAGAAAAACACATTTCAAAGGTTTATTGGCCAAGCTCTATTGCCGTTTTTGGACCAACGACTCCAAGAGTTAATACTCCTCAATACACAGTCATGGAACCAACCACGGTTTATGGTATTAGTAAACAGGCTGGTGAACGTTGGTGTGAGTGGTATCATAACAAATTTGGAGTTGATGTGAGAAGTTTACGTTATCCAGGGTTAATTGGCTGGAAATCAGCACCTGGTGGTGGAACAACAGATTATGCGGTACATATTTTCCATCAAGCCTTAAAAACTAAGACTTATGAGTGTTTCTTAAGTGCAGATACAGCCTTGCCCATGATGCATATGGAAGATGCAATTAGAGCAACTATTGAAATCATGCATGTTCCAGCTGAAAACATCAAAATTAGAGGTAGCTATAATTTGGCAGGTATTAGTTTTACACCAGCCCAAATTGCCGCCGAAATCCAAAAACACATCCCAGATTTCACAATTTCATACAATCCCGACTTCAGACAGGCAATTGCTAATAGTTGGCCTCAGAGTATTTTAGAGGATGAGGCGAAAAAAGATTGGAATTGGTCGGCAAAATACAACCTTTCGTCTTTGGTGTCTAATATGCTAGAAAATTTGGCATAAAAAATGCTTTAATTCTTGTAACTTTTTATTTAATGTATTCGTACAACAAATCCAAGGTTTAAACTAATTTAGATAATCATCGGTTTTTTTAGGTGTTTTGTCTAATTTTTGAAAACAACTACAAAAAAATTACATAATTTAGTAAAAGATATTTACCTATGAAAAAAATATATTTAATACTGATTTTTTTGGTTTATCAGGTAAGCCAAGCACAGTCTCAGTCTTTTGAAAAAGCAGCAAATGGTGATACTATTAATTTAATTGATGTTTTAGGGAAAAAACAAGGGAAATGGATTGTGAGAGGAAAGCACAAGCCAGGTTCTTGCTTTGCGCCTGAACAAAAGGTTGAAGAAGGTAAGTATGCTGATAACCGCAAGATTGGTAAATGGTTAGAGTATTACTGTAATGGTAATATGAAAAATCAGTTAACTTTCCAAAACGGTCGTCCTGATGGTTATGCTATTATGTATCATGAGAATGGTAAAATTTCTGAAGAAGGAAATTGGAAAAATAATCGTTGGACTGGTCCTTATAAATTATATTATGAAAATGGAACTCCTCAACACGAATTTAATTTTAATGCTAGCGGAAAAAGAGAAGGTCCAGTTAAATATTTTCATGAAAATGGTCAGTTAGCTATTGAAGGAAATTTTGTGAATGGTAAAGAATCAGGAGTTATCAAGGAATACCACGAAAATGGAGAGTTAAAGGCTACAAAAACATACAATGATGGTGCTGTTGATGTAGCTTCGATTAAAGAATTTGAACCTAAAAAACCAATTGTTAAAACAAAAGACGCTCCTTTAGATAATGCTCCAAAAATTGTTTTAAAAGCTGATGAAAAACCAAATGGAGTTACTGCAACAAAAGGTCCATTAATTTTGAATGGAGAACATATTACTTATAACAGAAATAAACAAATTACTAAAGACGGATTTTTCAAAGACAATCGTTTAATGGATGGTAAAGCATACATTTATGATGAGAATGGAATTTTACAACGTATTTCGGTTTATAAAAATGGTTTATATGTGGGAGATGCTCCTGTAGAAAACTAATTACAAAAAACATTAAATATTGAAAAGACGGCATCTGCCGTCTTTTTTTATTTAGTAAATTTAGAATCTAATAATTTTATGGAAAAGTTACTTATATACAATACCCTAAGTCGAACCAAAGAAGAATTTAAAGCTATAAATGCACCATTTGTTGGAATGTATGTTTGCGGACCAACAGTGTACAGCGATGTGCACTTGGGTAATTGCCGAACCTTCATGTCGTTTGATATTATTTATCGTTACTTGCTACATTTAGGTTATAAAGTACGTTACGTTAGAAATATAACGGATGCAGGACATTTAGAAGGCGATGCTGATGTAGGTGAAGATAAAATTTCTAAAAAGGCTAAATTGTCTCAGTTAGAGCCAATGGAAATTGTACAAAAGTATACTGTTGGTTTTAGGGATATTATGGCCATGTTTAACACATTGCCTCCAAGTATTGAGCCTACAGCTACTGGACATATCATTGAGCAGCAAGAAATAGCTAAACAAATTATTAAGAATGGTTTGGCTTACGAACATAACGGAACGGTTTATTTTGATGTAGAAAAATTTGCAAAAACAAATAATTACACAGTGTTAACCAATCGTAAACTAGAAGAGTTATTAGAAAATACTCGTGATTTGGATGGACAAGATGAAAAGAAAGGTCGTCTGGATTTTGCATTATGGATTAAAGCAAAACCTGAACATTTAATGAAATGGCCTAGCCCTTGGGGAGTTGGTTTCCCAGGATGGCATATCGAATGTTCGGCAATGAGTACAAAATATTTAGGAGAGCAATTTGATATTCACGGTGGTGGTATGGATTTACAAGCCACTCATCATACCAATGAAATTGCGCAAAATATTGCGTATTGTGGAAAGAGTCCAGCAAATTATTGGATGCATACCAATATGCTAACCGTTAACGGACAAAAAATGAGTAAATCTTTAGGGAATAGTTTTTTACCAATGGAATTATTCACGGGGCATCATCCTTTATTAACCAAAGGCTTTAGCCCGCTGGCCGTTCGATTTTTTATGATGCAAACGCATTATCGTAGTACTTTGGATTTTAGTAACGAAGCATTAACAGCATCCGAAAAAGCATACACACGTTTAATGGAGAGTTATAAAACACTTCAAACATTAAAAGTATCAGCAAATTCAACAGAAGATATTGCTGCTTTAGAAAGAGAATGTTATAATGCGATGAATGATGATTTTAATACTCCTGTATTAATTGCTCATTTATTTGATGCGATTAGAATGATTAATTCAGCTAATGATAAAAAAGCTAGTTTAACTCAGGCAGATATTGATTTATTAAACAAAATTTATCAGCATTTTGTATTTGATGTCATGGGGTTAAAAAAAGAAGAAGAAACTGGAAAGGCAAATATAGCTCTAGAAGGAGTGATGCAATTAGTTTTAGAGTTGAGGGATAAAGCAAAGGCAAATAAAGATTTTGCAACTTCAGATGAAATTAGAAATAAATTAACGGCGGCTAATATTCAAGTAAAAGATAGTAAAGAAGGAACCACTTGGAGTATTTAATTTGTTGTTAGTTTAGAAAGTTAAAAAGGTTAGAATTTAAAATGAAAAAAATTAGTTTAATAATATCTCTTGTTGTCATATCTCTTGTTATAACTTCTTGCGAACCTGAAAATCCAAAAGAAAATAATGTAGTGCCTCCAGTTACTAACAATGCTCCTGAAATTCCTCAAATTAGTTATTCTGTCGAAAACCAGTTTCCTCATGATATTAATTCATTTACTGAAGGTTTTTTGTTTCATGATGGAAAATTATACGAGAGTACGGGTGCTACCGAAAATTTACCTCAAACAAAATCTTTGTTTGGCGAAGTAGATTTAAAAACTGGAAAAATTGATGTGAAAGCAGAGTTAGATAGGAATATTTATTTTGGAGAAGGCATTGCTTTTTTAAACGGAAAAGTTTTTCAGTTGACTTACAAAAATCAAATGGGTTTTATTTATGATGGAAAAACTTTCAAAAACATCGGTAAGTTTACTTACACTAATCGTGAAGGCTGGGGCTTAACAACAGATGGTAAAAGTTTAATTATGAGTGATGGAACAAGTTACATCACTTATTTAGACCCTACTAGTTTTGCAGTTACTAAAACATTAGACGTTGCCGAAAATAATTATGTAGTTGAAAACATCAATGAGCTAGAATTTATCAAAGGATTTATCTATGCAAACATTTGGATGACCAATGTCATTGTAAAGATTGATCCAAACACAGGCGATGTAGTAGCTAAAATCGACTTAAATGATTTGGCTCGACAAAGCAAAGAAAAACATCCAGGCTCTTTAGAAATGAATGGTATTGCTTACGATTCTATTTCAAATAAAATAGTAGTAACTGGTAAAATGTGGCCAACGATTTACGAAATTAAATTCCCATTAAATTAAAATTATTCCCACTGCTTTATGAAACAACTTTTTTTTATTCTATTTATAATAAATTCTTTTTGTGCTTTTTCTCAAACCAAAAAAACACCTGATGTATTTGAAGAGGCTTATATCATAACATTAAAGGGGGATACTATTAGAGGGCATATTAAACTTCCAAAATCAAAAAAAATATCTGAGTTATATCAAAAAATTAGTTTTAGAGATAAAACAAATAAAATAAGATTATATACTCCTGATAAAATAAATGGTTATGGGTATAAAAATTATTATTACATCGGCGCTTTTCATAATAATAAACCATGTTTTTTTAAAGTTTTAAGTAAAGGAAAAGCTTCTTTATTTGAAATTATTTTTGAAGAAATGGAAGAAGGTGTTGCTACTGAGTTTGCAGAGTTTTGTGTGATGGAAGAAAAAGGAGACGGGCAATTTAAAGTATTAGAGACTAAAGGAATAAAAAAACAATTAAAGGATATTTTTAAGTCTAATAAAACATTGGCTCAAAAAATAAATGAGCAAAAAGAAATTACTTTTAATTCAGAAACATTAGAGAGTTACTTTAATGAATTTAATCAAACCACACCAAGTAACTAATATTAATGATAACAAAAGACACCCCTAAAAAATTATTTTTGCTTGATGCCTTTGCTTTAATTTACAGAGCTTATTTTGCATTTAGTAGCAATCCTCGCGTGAGTTCAAAAGGCTTAAACACTTCTGCCATATTTGGTTTTACTAATACTTTATTAGAAATTTTAAATAAAGAAAAGCCAACACATATTGCGGTTGTATTTGACACACCCGAAGCAACGGTGAGGCATACGGAGTTTGTTGAGTATAAGGCACAGCGAGAGGAAATGCCAGAAGATTTAAGAACTTGTATTCCTTATATCATTCAATTAATAGAAGGGTTTAATATTTCTATTATTAAAACACCTGGTTTTGAGGCAGATGATGCCATTGGGACATTGGCTAAGATAGCAGAGCAACAAGGATTTACAACCTACATGATGACACCTGATAAAGATTATGGTCAGCTGGTAGATGAAAATACATTTATTTATAAACCTGCTCGTTTAGGAAATGGAGCTGAGGTTTTGGGTGTAGAAGAAATTTGTAAAAAGTGGGAAATCACTCATGTGGGTCAGTTGATTGATATTTTAGGGTTGATGGGGGATAAGGTAGATAATATCCCAGGAATACCCGGAGTAGGAGAGAAGACTGCTATTCAGCTTGTAAAAGATTTTGGAACTATTGAAAATTTATTAGAGAACACTGATAAATTAAAAGGTAAGCTTAAAGAGAAGGTAGAAAACAATAAAGAAAAAGCTTTACAATCAAAATGGCTGGCGACAATTATCTTAGATGTACCGATTGAATTTAATGAGATTGAATTAGCCCGCAAAGAAATTAATAAAGATGCTTTACGCGAATTGTTTGCTGAATTAGAATTTAGAGGTATTGCACAAAAAGTATTAGGCGAAGATATTGGTGGAGCTAAAGATTCGGCAAGTTTTGCACCAGCAAAAGCTAAAGAAACGGCCAAGCCAAAAGCAGACTTATTTAATGGTGGTGATTTGTTTAGCGAAGAACATTTAGAAACCATTGCTGCCGAAGAAGCTAAAGTTTTTAAAACGATTAAAGACATTAATCCTAATTATATGTTGTGCGACACATCAGAGTCTATCAACAATTTAATTTCTATTCTTCAATCAACTACAGAATATTGTTTTGATTCGGAAACAACCGATTTAAATACGATTAATGCTGAGGTAGTGGGCATGTCGTTTGCGGTGAAAGTTAACGAGGCCTATTATGTTCCTGTTTCCGAAAATCAAACAGAAGCGCAAGCCTTGATTGATTTATTTAAACCAATTTTTGAAAACGAATCTAAAGTATTAATCGGACAAAATATAAAATACGATTTACAGGTTTTAAAAAATTATGGTGTAGAAATAAAAAATAAATTGTGGGATACCATGGTTGCTCACTTTTTGTTTATGCCCGATATGCGTCATAATATGAACATATTAGCAGAAACCTATTTAGATTATTCGCCAATTAGTATCGAAGAGCTAATCGGTAAAAAAGGTAAAGATCAATTAGGCATGCGTTCGGTGCCTTTGGATATTATAAAAGATTACGCTGCTGAGGATGCTGATGTGACCTTGAAATTAAAACAAGCTTTTGTATCTAAATTACAAGAGTCGGGAACCGAAAAATTATTTCATGAAGTGGAATTGCCTTTGATTGAAGCTTTAGCAGGAATGGAACGTGAAGGAATTAATGTAGATGTTCAAGGTTTAAATGAATTTTCAGCGCAATTACAGGAAGATATTACTAAAGTAGATGCGGAGATTCAAGCATTGGCTGGTACTAAATTTAATATTTCTTCTCCAAAACAAGTGGGTGAAATTTTATTCGACTACTTAAAAATTATTGAGAAACCTAAAAAAACAAAAACAGGTCAGTATGCTACTGGCGAAGATATTTTATCTAAACTAGAAGGCAAGCATCCTATCGTTGCTAAGATTTTAGATTATCGCGAATTAGTAAAATTAAAATCAACTTACGTTGATACATTGCCTTTATTGGTTAACGAAAAAACACATCGTATTCATACCACCTTTAACCAAGTAGTAGCTGTTACTGGGCGTTTGAGTAGCGATAATCCTAACTTGCAAAATATTCCTATTCGTACGGAGCGTGGGCGACAAATACGTAAAGCATTTATTCCTCGTAATTCAGATTATGTTTTATTAAGCGCCGATTATTCGCAAATAGAATTACGTATTGTGGCTTCTATTAGTGGCGACCCAAATATGTGCGAAGCTTTTAATTTAGGAAAGGATATTCACACGGCGACTGCGGCTAAAGTTTATGGTATTGAAGAAAGCGAAGTAACCAAAGAAATGCGTTACAAAGCTAAAAGTGTAAACTTTGGTATTATATACGGACAAGGTGCTTTTGGTTTAGCAGATAATTTAAATATTCCAAGAGCTGAAGCCAAACAATTAATTGATAATTACTTTGCGCAATACACGTCTATTAAAACCTATATGGATAATGAAATTAACTTTGCGAAAGAGCATGGTTATGTTCAAACTCTATTGGGGCGTAAACGTTGGTTAAAAGACATTAACTCCAATAATGCCACTGTGCGTTCTTTTGCAGAGCGAAATGCCATTAATGCCCCAATACAAGGCTCAGCAGCTGATATGATTAAAGTAGCGATGATTAATATTCATAAGGAATTAAAAAGTATGAATATTAAATCGAAGATGATATTGCAAGTGCATGATGAATTAGTGTTTGATGTATATAAACCAGAATTGGAGTTAATAAAACCAATTATTGAAAAACACATGAAACATGCTTTACCATTAAACGTTCCTGTGGAAGTTGGAATGGGTGTTGGAAATAATTGGTTAGAGGCGCATTAGTTCGGTGATTAAAAAAAGCCTCTCAGTTATTTGAGAGGCTTTTTTCAGGACCAGACATAGCTAATGTATTATTTAAAAATAACTTTTTGAATGGTTGATTCACCTTGTTTGTTAGTTACTTTCAAGAAATATAAGCCAGAAGCTAAGTTATTTTTACTGATTTTAAATTTAGAATCTTCGGTATTATAAGAAGAAATTATTTTACCAGTAATATCATACAATTCGATTTTATGAGTTGAATTTGAATTTTCAAAAACAATCGTCATATCATTTTCTGATGGATTAGGATATACTTCTGAAACAATAGAGTTGTGAGTTAGTTCATTCATTCCAACACTTGAATTACAATTTAAAACCACATTTGTTGTACAAGTTGTATAAGCATATAAATTCGCCGTTTGCAAAGGAGTATTAGGTGCAAGTAATGGAGCATCTGTACATCCTAGATTAGAAATCAAAAAGTCTCTCACAAATTTTACAGTAGTATCCATGTATGAGATAGCTGCCGCAGAAGTTCCTGCATAAGGAACGTGGTCTTTTCCGTACCATGTGTAAAAAGGATTAGAAACGCCAATAGCATTAGCTTGTTCTTTTAACATTCTACTCCCATCCAATAAAATTAATTGAATTCCTAATGGAGCAGCAAATCCTCTATTGTATCTTACCGTTCCATCAACAGTACCATGCATTGAACAAAACGGAATATCACCAGGTTGTATCCAACCATATCTTCCTAAAGCCCCACATAAATTAATAACACCCTTTACTTTTGAAGAGTAGCATTGATTTCCACTATATCCATCCATGCCACCTAAATTATTTAAATCAGTAGGATTGATGTAATAATTTACTTCACAAGATTTATCTAAGTAAGCCGTGTGTAATGCTGTAATAGCACCTGCTGAACTTCCTCCAATAAAAATATTATTCGTATCAATTTTATATGTATCAGAAGTTAACTTGTCTTTATAGAAAAAACGAATGGACGCTTTCATATCTTGAACTGCTCTTAATACAGCTTTCACAGCTCCTACCGAATCAAATGGAGTTAAACCTAAACGATAGTTGATAGATACACATACATATCCTTTTTTTGTAAAAGCTTGTGATAATGCAACAACATCAGCATCTGTTTTAGAACCGCCAATAAAACTACCACCATGAGCCCAAATAATTAAAGGACGTTTAGTTTCTATATCACCAGTTGGTTGATATACATCCATTGTTAAGGATTGAGTTGATCCTCCGGCAGTAATATTAGAACCAAATACAACATTGCTAGTTACTGTTACATTTGTAAAAGTGTCACTTGCATATTTTCCAGTTGAGCAAGGTGTTTGAGCTTTTAAAAGCCCTAGAGAAGCAACTGTTGATAATGCAAAAAGGTAAATTTTTTTCATAGAGTTAGGTTTAGGTTATTATAAATTTACTAAATATTTTAAATCATTTTAGTATTGGTATAATATTTAACACCAGATACACTAAATGGTTTAGTTAAGGGAAAATTACGCCTGGATATTTCATAGCATCTAACTGTGGTATGATTGCATGATACTTATCGTTAATGCTTTTAATAAACTCATTAGCTAAAAAGGCATTGCCTCTTGGTGTAAGATTAAGTCCGTCTAAAGAATAAAATCCACCAGATACAAAACTTGCATTAATTGTAACGCCATTATATATAAATCCATTTTTTACTTTATTGAAAAGTGAATGCACATCGACATAGGCTAAGCCTTTAGTTTCTGAAATATTTTTCAAAACAGTGTTATAATCATTAATAGCATTTTCTATGTTATTTATTTCTGATGCAGTTAAAACATATCTATCAGGAATAGGAATAAGTGAACCCCATTTGTAACATTTGACAGAATCTAATGGAACATTTAATAAAATAAATTCATCTTCTTGTGCTTGTCTGAAACCTAAAAACTGACTTGTGTCTTGAATGATAAAACCATTGTTGCCAACAGAAAAACTAAATGGAGCGCTTAACGCACCATAATATAAATTTAAATTGGCTGCCGTTAACGAATCTAATTTTAAAGCATTCCAAGCTATTGTGTTAAAATATGCCATTGATTTGATACTAGGAATATTTGCAATAACACCTTTAGCACCATTAGCAGTTAATTTTTCAATCACATTATTGATACTCGCCTCAAAGCCAAATCCTATAGGGCCTGATACAGGAGTGATGTTGTCAGATGCACCACCTTTTAAAGCATATTTTAAAACATCATGTAGTCCTAAGTTAAGAGAAAAGAAGGTTGGATTTCTGGAAATGGCATCATATAAAACAGAAGATGTTCCACTTGAAGCCATGCGTTGATAAAAAGGATTAGAGTATCCGTTTATATCTATTTCAATTGATTTTAAATCAGGGACACCAAAATTGTGAAAAGGACCTTGAGAATTATATACATTGTTAGAAAAAACATTTATATCACCTTGAGAAGCAATTTTTACTGGACCTAAAGAAACCACATTTTGACAATCTGTTCTGTTTCCTAAAATAGAACGGGCATTATTTGCATTTCCCATTCCAATGGAACTTTGAGCATAAGGTATTTTAAAAATTGTTGCTCCAACTCCAAGATTTTTTAATTGTGTAGCTAATAAATTAGCATAAGAATTTCTTTGCCCTTCATCATATAGCGCGCCATCCGAATAACCTGCTGTCATTGAGCCTCCAATAGCTAAATAATCTGAAGCGTTAATACTGCCAGTAGATAAATCGGGCTCGTTAAATTTTGGGGTACAAGCTGCAAAAACTATAGCAGTTGTTATGATAAAAATTGTTTTACATAGTTTCATTTTACTTTCTATTAAAATTTATAGCCTATTGAAATTCCTGGCGCACAAACATTGGTCTTAAACGTGCCGCTTAAATTTGTTTCTAAATTGGTATCAGTTCGTTCGAGATGTGTAAATAAAAATGAGGCGTCAATTTTTAAATGTTTTCCAAATTGATAACCAATACCAGCGGTGTAGTTTACGCGATTAGCATCTGGTGTTTCTGGTGTCACGTATCCATTTTGAACTGGAGTGATGCCGTATGCTAATCCTAAACGAGCAGTAAAATTCGTATTAATTTTATATTGAGCACCACCTCTAAATGCAAATGTATTTTTATACATCCTTGCAGATTTAGTATCTAAAAGTTTTTCGGTATTATTTTCATAATCAAACGATAGTGTGTCATAAGCTTTCCAGCCAACATAATTAACATCTAATGCAATGTCTAATTTGTTATTGATTTTATAGGCCAATCCTAATGTAGTAACACTTGGTAAGGGCAATTTAGAAGTGAATTTTCCGCTAGGGAAATTATTAGCAACCGATTGGGGAACTGTAAAAGTGGCGTCTCCATCTTTTACTTCCATATTAACCTTTGAGCGATAGGTTAATCCTATACTTAATTTTTCAATGGGTTGAAAATATATTCCGGCATTAAAACCAAATCCATTGGCTTTGCCATTTAATTCGGCATGAGCATAATTGCCATAGGCATCATTTAAAGGAATGTCTTTTTGTAAATTTACTTTTCCATTGGCATATACAAAGCCTGCTCCAATTCCTATTTTTTTTGTTATTTTATAACTTACAGTGGGTTGAATAAAAATAGCTCTTAATTCTAATCGAGTTAATGCAAATCTTCCCGTCCAATTATCTTCCCATTGCACTGTGCTTCCAAAAGGCGTGTAAACGGCTAATCCAAATTTTAAATCAGAACTGTCTTTTAATTGAAATAAAGCATAAGCAGTAAATGGAGTACTAATGGGCGAATTTGTGTGAGATACTTGATTGGTGGTTGCATCCATGTAAGCACCTCTGGCAATTGTAGGTGTTATCCCTAAATTAATAGAATTTTCATTTACAAAACAAGTCCCACCTGGGTTAAAAAATAAAGATGAAGCATCTTGCATAAATGCTGTTCCTGCTCCACCCATTCCTTGTTGTTTTTGCCCTTGTAAATTTACCTGAAAGCCTTGCGAAAAATAAGATGTTGGAATATAAAAGAAAACAATTAAAAATAGTTTGTATAAATAATTCATATAGTATGTTTACAATTTAATAAGGTTAAATTTACTAAAATAGTTCAATAAAAAAAGTCTCTGTATTTGAGAGACTTTTTAATGATGACTTATAAAAAATCACATCAACACATTATTTACTGGCGTAATTGGCGCAGGAATATCTGTTTCATCCAGCATTTCTTTTAAGTCAATTTCTATAGTACGACTAATGTTAGTAATAGGAACATCATTTACACTTCCTTCAAATGGATTTTCAGTAGCTTCTCCAATTCGTTCCATTACATGAAATACCCAGCCCACAATTATTGAACATGGAACAGTTGCCCAAATAAAATTAGGACCAATATCCTGTGATAATTTTCCAAACTCTTGAAGAATACCAAAAGGCAGAACACTGATGAATAAACGAATAAACATTTGATTAATAGTAGCAAACTGACGTGGGTATGGGAAATTTTTAATCCGTTCTGATTTACCCTGATGGTCATAAAAAGTAGTTAATGTTTTCTCTAGCTCTATAAAATCAAATTCGGATAATTTGCCAGTTTCTTTTAGTAAACGAAGATGTTTAGACTGAAGGCTGATAATTTGTGTAGCTCTGTTTTTTTTACTTAAAATATAACGTAATTCATCTTCACTTAAGTATTTTTTTAATTCTGTTTCAAGAGGAATTTCTTTTTCAGCTATTTTAATAAATTTTCCATATTCTTTATTACTCTTTAATTCCATATTTTCCCAAAGTCTGGGTTCTCTCATCTGATATCTCAAAGCAGTGAGCCATGCAATATGACGATAGATTAATATTTGAATATCCTTTTTTTCATCTGCTTTTACCATATCTCTAGTTAAGATGCCCCAAGCCCGACTCGTATTTATAATTCCTCCCCATATTTGACGAGCTTCCCATAATCTATTATAGGTTTGTGTGTTTTTAAAACCTACTAAGAAGGCAGCAGCAGTTCCAATTAAACCAATGGCAACCCACGGAATAACCAACCATTTAATGTTTAGAAAATAATAAAGAGCCGTTGGAATAGTTGCTACAATTGTGAAAAGATAAATGTCCCTTCTAGTCCAATATATAACTTCTTTTAATGTAAATCGTCTTCCCGAATGCATACTTATTTATTTTTTCGATTTATGATAGTTTTCTTGATATAGTTTTATCCAATCTTTAACAGTCATTTTTTGCATTAATTCAGCAATTAAATCATAAGGAATTTGGTCAGCTTTTTTAAATCGAATACAGCTTTTACCCATATCTAATTTTGCTTTCGAATGTTTTGGATATTCATCTACAAACCATTGTAATAATTTTGGATCAGCGTAAATACCCATATGATACAGGGCTATGAAATTTTTTTGAGAGGCAATTCCTGCAAAAGGTAAAGGTAGTTTTGGGTCGCAATGGTAGCCGTCAGGAAATATAGAATGAGGAACAGAATATCCTATCATACCATAACCCATACCTTCTTCAAATCCTTTTGGTATGTTTTTTAAGATAGTATCTCTTAATTTTATAAAATAAGGAGCTCTGTCTTCAGGAAGCTCTTTTAAATAATCTTTTACATTTTTTGCAGATGATTGCATAGCTATAATATTTGAAATATAAATATAGCAGATTTTATAAAACAAAAAAACCTCCTAAAAAGGAGGTTTTAAAGTGATCCCGATTGGATTCGAACCAATGGCCCACAGCTTAGAAGGCTGTTGCTCTATCCAGCTGAGCTACGGGACCAGTATTTAAGTAAACTTAAAATTTGGAATGCGAATTTAATACTTTTTTTTCAATATAAGGGGTCTTTTTTTAATACTTTAATTATTACAATATTTTGCTACTTTTAACGCTTTATAGCTTGTGACTAAATTATCCGTCGTTATTGTTAATTACAACGTAAAGCACTTTATTGAACAGTGCTTGTTTTCTGTGCTTAAAGCTTCAGAAAATATTGCTTGTGAGGTATTTGTGGTTGATAATAACTCGGTAGATGGCTCCGTTACTCTTATCCAAGAAAAATTTCCTCAAGTCAATTTAATTGTCAATAAAACCAATACAGGCTTTTCAGTGGCTAATAATCAGGCACTTAAAATAGCTAATGGAGAATATGTATTATTATTAAATCCCGATACTGTTGTTCAGGAAGATACTTTTTCTAAAATATTAGCCTTTATGGATGTTCATCCTGAGGCTGGAGGTTTAGGTGTGAAAATGTTGGATGGACAAGGAAATTTTGCTCCAGAATCAAAAAGAGGCTTACCAACACCTGAAGTGGCTTTTTACAAAATGTTTGGTTTTGCTCGTTTTTTTCCAAAATCAAAACGTTTTGGTAAATATCATTTGTCTTATTTGTCGGAAAATGAATTAAGTGAAATTGATGTCATGAGTGGAGCCTTTATGCTGATTCGAAAAACGGTTTTGGATAAAATTGGATTTTTAGATGAAACATTCTTTATGTATGGAGAAGATATCGATTTATCTTACCGTATAAAAAAAGCAGGATATAAAAACTACTATTTTCCCGATACTCAAATTATTCATTATAAAGGAGAAAGTACAAAAAGAAGTAGTTTGAATTATGTGGTGATATTTTATAAAGCCATGGCTATATTTTCAAACAAACATTTTAGTGGTTCTAATGCTTTTTGGTTTAATGCTTTAATTCATCTCGCTATATTTTTAAAAGCGAGTTTAGCTTTATTATCAAGATTTTTTAAAGCTTTCACTGTTCCAATTATTGATTTTTGCGTCATTACTTTCGGATTATTTTTTATTAAAAACATCTATCAGCAAAATACGGGCATTGATGGAGATATTTATTCCGAAAAATTACTGAGTGTAGCATTTCCTTTATATGCATTGGCTTGGATTATCATGGTGTATTTTAATGGAGGTTACGATAAGCCCATTAAACTTTTAAAAATTGGAAGAGGCGTTTTAGTAGGTACTGTATTTATTTTAATGGGTTATTCTCTTTTGCCAGAATCTTTAAGATTTTCGAGAGCATTAATTTTGTTAGGAACTAGTTGGGCTTTAGTATGTTTTATTGTTACTCGTTTATTATACCATTTTCTTAAACTAAAATCATATAGTTTAAGTAGTGCAAAAACCAAACGCATCGCTATTATTGGTGAAGAGCAGGAGTTTGACAGAGTGTCAGGTTTACTAAAAGAAACACATGCAAATCCTGGTTTTGTAGGTTTTGTGAGTGCTGAGGTAAATGGTGTTCACAATCCTTCATATATTGGAAAAATAAATCAAATCGACGAAATTATTAAAGTACATCAAATCAACGAAATTATTTTTTGCGCGAAAGATATTAGCTCTCAGTTTATTATTAATAATATGCTAACCCTCGTATCGAGTGGAGTAGATTTTAAAATTGCACCGCCAGAAAGTCTTTCTATTATTGGTAGTAATGATGTGGATACTGCAGGTGATTTATATGTAATTGATGTCAATAGTATTTCAAAATCAAATAATAAACGCAACAAGCGCTTGTTAGATATTGGAGTTAGTATTTTAGCAATTGTATTTAGTCCTGTTTTAATTTTTATTCAAGATAATAAATCAAATTATTTTTTAAACTGTTTAAATGTATTATTTGGATTTTACTCTTGGGTTGGTTATGGTAAAATTTCAGATAAGTCTTTGCCTGAGATAAAGCGCTCAGTTCTTTATCCTTCAATGCTATTAGAAAAAGAAATAGTCGCCAATAAAATTAAATTAGCCAACTTAAGATATGCTAAAGATTATAAAATTGAAAAAGATATTATTATCATTTGGAAATGTAGAAAACAATTAGGAAGTTAAATAACTCTCACAAAAAAAGGCTTGATAACATTATCAAGCCTTTTTGTTTAAAGAGAGTATTTTTATTTAACAACAGTAAACAAACGTTTTGTTTGTGATTGTTTGGAATCTGTTACCGTTAAAATATAAGTTCCTTGTGCTAATTGAGAAATATTAATATCTGTGTTGTTTTCTCCAATAGTTACATCGTAATTTTTAGTGAATTGAGTTTTACCCATCATATCTCTTACTTCTACTAATAAAGTTTCTGTTTGTGTGTGATTTAATTTCACAGTAATATTACTTGAACTAGGATTTGGAAAAATAGAGCTGATAATGACAGAAGTTCCCTTTACTGATTCTTTTATCCCAGTTACGACAGCACAACTATTTACACATGTGCAGTAAGTTGTAGTGTTAGCAATAGTGCCACTGTTCCAGTCTATTCCAGAGAATGGTTGCCCCGCATCACAAATGTCAATATGAGTAGATAATGATCCAATAACGCCTGAATTTAACGATGAACCTGTGATATTAAAACCACCACATCCAGTAGTTGGTCCGTATACATTTGATGAGTTAAACCAATCTCTTCCAACACTCACCATACATTTGGTTGTAAAATTGGCATTAGTTGAATTGTATAAATCACGCATCACATTCATGTAATTATTATTGGTAAAATTACTTGATGTTGAATTAGCAAAATCGTTATTGATAGTAAGGTTGCCATTATTTATAAATGTACTAGAGTAAGCATTTGAAAAACCATCGCCAGTAATACTAATGTTGCCATTGTTAGTAATAGTTGCTAATGAATCGGCAATAAGCATTGTATTAATGGTTCCAGTATTAACAACAGTAGCATATTCTGCAATAGCAAAGGCATCACTTGTTTGAGTTCCATTGTTGATGTATGACGAAGATGCATATCGAATAAATAAACTATCAATAATTGATGTGCCATTATTTGTATAAGTTCCCGCAGACTCAACTAATACATTATTTGTATTAAGCATCCCGTAATTTTTTAAAGTACCACCTGCAATCCATAAATTAAATGAATTCATAGTCCCTTGATTGCATAATGTACCGCCTGCCATAACGGTGATGTCGCCTGTTACGGTTCCAGTTGGAGCAATGCAAAATACTTGACCAGAAGATACAATATGAGGAGATGTATCAAGACCTGTAACACTTATGGTGCAGCCAGAGCATTGAGCACTAACTTTTATGCTAAAAGCTAATAAAAATAAAATAACCGTTTTTGTGTAGATTTTTTTCATGTTTTTGTTTTTAAATTTTATGGACCAGTTTATAATATAGTCTTCACTGTTTTTAATTAAATGGAATAAAAATCTACGTAAAAAAATTAAAATCCTAAAACAGCTCTTACTTGCTTTAGTTTTTCTTGGGCTATTTTTCTTGCTTTAGCTTCCCCAACTTCTAGTTCTTTTTCTAATAAATTAGTGTTATTCATTAATTCGTTGTAACGAGCTCTTGGTTTTTCAAACTTAGACAGAATTAATTCATACAAGGCTGTTTTAGCATGTCCGTACCCGTAACCACCTTTTATATAATTATTTCGCATTTCAGCTATTTGCGTTTCACTAGCTAATAATTTATATAATTTAAATACATTACACGTATCTGGATTTTTTGGTTCTTCTAATGGAGTTGCATCAGTCACAATAGTTTTTACAACTTTTAATAGATCTTTTTCAGGTAAAAATATATTGATGAAATTATTGTATGACTTGCTCATTTTTTGTCCATCTGTTCCGGGAACAATCATCACACTTTCATCCACTTTAGCTTGAGGAATCACAAAAATTTCTTGGTTGTATTGATGATTAAATTTTTGTGCAATATCTCTCGTAATTTCAATATGCTGTACTTGATCTTTTCCTACAGGAACAAATTCAGCATCGTATAAAATAATATCTGCGGCCATTAATACTGGATATGTAAATAATCCAGTGTACACATCACTTAATCGTTCAGATTTATCTTTAAACGAATGCGCATTAGCTAACATAGGAAAAGGCGTAAAACAGCTTAAATACCAAGTTAGTTCGCAAACTTCTGGTATGCGGCTTTGACGGTATAGTAAATTTTTTTGTGTATCAAAATCAAAAGCTAGCCAAGTGGCAGCCACTGAATTAACACTATTAATTCTTTGAGCAGCCTCTTTTTGCGTCGTTAAGGAATGTAAATCGGCAATAAAAAAAAGTGATTCGTTTCCTGGCTGTTTACTTAATTCAATAGCAGGTAAAACTGCTCCTAAAATATTTCCTAAGTGCGGAATATTGGTACTTTGTATTCCAGTTAATATACGTGACATAATAAGATTAAATTCCTTTTACGATTCCATCTTTGGAATCCTTTATGAAATTTATAATTTGATTTCTGATTTCAGTATTTGGTATTTCTTGTTCAACTAATTCCAAAGCATTAGTAATGTTATGTCCTCTCACAAAAATTAAACGATAAATATCTTCAATTTGATTAATCGTTTCTTTTTCAAAACCTCTGCGTGACAAGCCAACACTATTAACTCCAATATATTGTAATGGCTCACGAGCAACTCTAATATAAGGAGGAACGTTTTTACGAACTTTTGATCCTGCAGCTAAAAAACTATGAGCGCCAACAATTACAAATTGTTGTATTGCGGCGTAGCCTTCAATAATCACATAATCTTCAATCGTTACATGACCTGCCAAGCCAACGTAATTTGCCAATATAACATTGTTTCCAATAATACAATCATGTGCCACATGTGCATAAGCCATAATCATACAATTACTTCCAATGTCTGTTCTCATTCTGTCGGAAGTGCCTTTGTGAACAGTGGCATACTCTCTGATGATTGTATTGTTGCCAATAGTGGTAATCGCTTTTTCGCCTTTGTATTTTAAATCTTGAGATACAATTCCAATTAACGCCCCAGGAAAAATTTGACAACCACTTCCAATAATAGTGTCAGGATAAATAATAGCGTTTGGATGAATGTGAGTATTGTCCCCAATCTCAACATCTTCATAAACTGTTGCAAATGGTTCTATTGTTACATTATTTCCTATTTTAGCTTTTGGGCTGACGTTTGCAAGAGGAGAAATCATAAATTATTTATTTAATATTATGCTAATTGAGCTTCAGATGTTTTTACTTCGTGACCTTTTACTTTTACAATTTGCGCCATCATTTCACCTTCCATTACTGGCTTATTGTTTACATAAGCAGTTCCGCGCATGTGACAAATTCCACGACGGATTGGAGTTACTAATTGTAAACTAAATACAACTGTATCTCCAGGAATTACTTTTTGTTTGAATTTAACGCCATCAATTTTAATGAAGTAAGTTAAATAATTTTCAGGATCTGGTACTGTTTTTAAAACCAATACGCCACCACATTGTGCCATGGCTTCAATTAATAAAACACCAGGCATTACTGGATTTTCCGGGAAATGTCCTTTGAAAAATTCTTCATTTAAAGTGACATTTTTAACACCAATGACGTGCTGATCTGAAAGCTCCATGATTTTATCTACCAACAACATTGGTTGACGATGAGGTAATAATTTCATAATATCCATGATATTTAAAACTGGAGGTTTATTCATATCAATTTTCGGATAATCTCTTTCTGTTTTTTGAATTTTAGCTAATGCTTTCAATTTCTTAGCAAAATCAACATTTCCAGCATGTCCAGGACGAGCTGCTAAAACGTGAATCTTCATTGGTTTTCCAACTAATGCTAAATCACCAACAATGTCAAGTAATTTATGACGGGCAGGCTCGTTGAAAAAACGAAGTTTGGTATTATTTAAAACACCTTTACCTTTTACTTCAACATCTGGTTTATTAAATACTTTACGTAAATGGTTTAATTTTTCTTCAGGTAATTCGCTATCAACTAATACAATGGCATTATCCATGTCACCACCTTTAATGAGGTTGTGTGCTAATAAGGCTTCTAATTCTCTTAAGAAAACAAATGTTCTACAAGGAGCAATTTCTTTTTTAAATTCTTGGATGTTATACATTCCTGCATGTTGAGTTCCTAAAACTTCACTGCCGTAATCTACCATCACTGTAATTCTAAATTCGTCTTGAGGAACCGCTAACATTTCCACTTTTTTAATTGGATCTTCGTATGTTAGATTTTCAGTTAATTCAAAATAATCACGTTCTGCTTCTTGCTCAACAATACCAGCAGTTTCTAAAATCTCAATAAAGTTTAATGAACTTCCATCCATAATTGGCATTTCAGGTCCAGTCACTTGAATCAAGCAATTGTCAATCCCCATACCAACTAAAGCCGCTAATACATGTTCAGTTGTGTGAACACGTGCTCCATTTTTTTCTAGAGTTGTACCACGAGAAGTATCCACTACTAAATCACAGTCAGCATCAATAATTGGTTGACCTTCTAAATCTGTTCTTTGAAATTTATACCAGTGATTTTCTGGAGCTGGGTTAAACGTTAATGTTACAGGAGCTCCTGTATGTAAGCCTTTTCCTGTTACAGATACTGCTTTTTCAATTGTTCTTTGTTTGTCTGCCATAATTTTTTTGTTGTCAGTCTGTCCCGATAGTTATCAGGAGGAGTCGAAGACTATATTTATTTTAATTTTTTCTCGATGTCTTTTAATCTATCATTTAATTTTGGTAAGCTTCTAAAAAGCACATAGCTTCTTCTGAAATCTCCTAATGGGAATGAAGGAGAGCCTTGTACAATTTCATTTTCTTTTTCGATAGATGAACCAACTCCTGCTTGTCCTGCAATTTTTACTCCATCCGCTATTTTAATATGGCCAACGATGCCTACTTGTGCCGCAATCATACAATTTTTACCAACTTTAGTAGAACCAGCCACTCCTGATAAACCAGCAATTACAGTGTTCTCACCAACTTCAACATTATGGGCTATTTGCACTAAGTTATCCAATTTAACACCTTTACGTAAAATAGTAGATCCTAATGTCGCTCTGTCAATTGAACAATTGGAGCCAATTTCAATATTATCTTCAATCACTACATTTCCAATTTGAGGCACTTTAGCGAATTCTTTTCCGTCTTGTGGTGCAAAGCCAAATCCATCGCTACCAATAACAGTACTAGAGTGAACTGTTACATTGTTTCCAATTTTACATTCGTGATATACTTTAACTCCCGAAAATAATGTTGTGTTATCTCCAATCACACAATTATCTCCAATATACACATGAGGATAAATTTTTGTGTTATTTCCAATCTTCACATTTTGTCCGATATAAGCAAAGGCGCCAATGTAACAATCAGTTCCATATTTAGAGTTTTCGCCAACAAAAGAAGGTTGTTCAATGCCCACCTTGTTACCTTTAAATTGGTTATACATTTCCAATAGGGTTGCAAAACTAGCGTAAGAATCATCTACGCGAATTAATGTACACGTTGATTTTATTGGTCTATCAAGGATTAATGTTTTATTGACGATAACAATGCTAGCATTTGTTTCGTATATGTAATTGGTGTATTTTGGATTAGCCAAAAACGACAATGTTCCTGACACACCTTCTTCAATTTTTGAAAGGTTTGAAACAGCTGTGTTTTCATCCCCTTCTACTGTTCCGCCTAATAAGGCTGCTATTTGAGCTGCAGAAAATTCCATCTCTCAAATATACAGTTTTTCTCTAAAATGTCAAGAGTTAAGTGCTAAGCTTTTTGATAATATTTTGCATCAAATTCCTTGATGATTAAATCGTGTTTTCGGATAGATGCTTTTAACCAATCAATGTAAATATCACGTTTTTCATCTTCAGATAATCCATAATTTGACACTTCTTTTCTGATTCTTGAACTTAGATGATACATACATAAAGCGGCGCAAACACTAATATTAAAGCTTTCAGTGAAGCCATACATTGGTAATTTCACAAATTCATCAGCCATATCTTCCACATCTTTTGTGATGCCAGTTAATTCTGTTCCAAATACTAATGCAAAAGGTTTTGAAATGTCTAATTCTTCTAACGAAACACTATTTTTGTGAAGTGAAGTAGCCACTATTTTATAGCCTTGAGATTTTAGGTCAGTTAAACAGGCTTTTGTATTATTTTCGTGATTTTGAAAGCGATTTAATGTTAGCCATTGAGTGGATCCCATGGATACATCTTCACTAATTTTGTACTTATTTCTGTTTTCGATAAAATTAGTGGTTTGAATGCCAAAAATATCTGCACTTCTTAGTACAGCACTGAAATTGTGAGTTTGGTACACATCTTCTAAAACCAACTGCATGTGATTGGTTCTTTCTTTCAATACTTCGTGCAAACGACCTCTGCGGCGTTCACTCACAAAGCCCTCTAAATACTCAGTTAAGGCGTTTTTATAAGCTAAATCAGACATTGCGCAAAGATAGGCTTTTTATGTAATTCAACTAATGAACATGGTACTAATCTCTATAAACTAGCCACTTATCCCCAAATAATCCGTACATTTGCAAAAAAATACAATAAATGAGTAGAGACAGTCAAGGGCCTAGAAAAACGTTTTCAAAAGGAGGCTCGTCAGATTTTAATAAAAGAAAATCTTTTTCAAGTTCCGATAAAGCAAAACGTCCACGTAGTTCTGGAGATTCTTCGTTTAAAAAACGCGATGGAGATTCAACAGAAAAACGCTCTTACACGAAAAGAGAAGATAGTTCTGAAAGACCAAGAAAAAGTTTTGGTGATTCAGGAGAAAAAAGAACATTTGGTAAACGCCAAGATGGAAGTTTTAAATCTAAATCAAGCGGTGGCTTTGGTGGCGGCGAAAAACGTTCATACACAAAAAGAGAAGGAAGTAGTGAAGATAGACCACGCAGAAGTTTTGGAGATGGAGAAAGAAAACCATTCGTAAAACGTGAAGATGGTAAATACGAAAGTGCGGGACCTCGTAAGAGTTTTGGTGATAGAGATGGCGAAAAACGCTCGTATGCAAAAAGAGACGGTGGCAGCGAAGATAGACCACGTAGAAGTTTTGGAGATGGTGAAAGAAAATCATTTGTAAAACGCGATGATGGTAAATACGAAAGCAGCGGACCTCGTAAGAGTTTTGGTGACGGAGAGAAACGTTCATATACAAAAAGAGAAGGAAGTAGTGACGATAGGCCTCGTAGAAGTTTTGGAGATGGTGAAAGAAAACCATTTGTAAAACGTGAAGATGGTAAATACGAAAGCAGCGGACCTCGCAAGAGTTACGGTGATGGTGAAAAACGTTCGTACGCTAAAAGAGAAGGAAGTAGTGATGATAAACCACGTAGAAGTTTTGGAGATGGTGAAAGAAAACCATTTGTGAAACGCGAAGGTGGAGATAGCGAAAGACCAAGAAAATCTTATAACGATAGTAAGGCATTTGATAAACCATACGAACCAAGATTATCTAAATCAGAACGTGTAGTTGAAAAATCTAAAAAAGCAGGCCCATCAAAAACATCTGATCAAAAAAATGTGAGTGATGATGCTGTTCGTTTAAATCGTTATGTAGCTAATGCAGGTATTTGTTCTCGTAGAGAGGCTGATGTTTTAATTGCAACTGGTGTAGTTACTGTAAATGGCAAAATAGTTACTGAAATGGGTTACAAAGTAAATCCAACAGACGTTGTTACTTACGGTGGAGTGCCAATTAAAAATGAAGTTAAAAAATATTTAATTTTAAATAAGCCTAAAGATTACATTACAACGATGGACGATCCAGAGGAGCGTAAAACGGTTATGGAATTAATTCGTAAAGCTTGTAAAGAGCGTTTATATCCAGTTGGAAGATTAGATAGAAATACAACAGGTTTATTGTTGTTTACAAATGATGGTGATTTAACAGCAAAATTAACTCATCCAAAATTTAATGTCAGAAAAGTATACCATGTTGTTTTAGATAAACGTATTACTTCAGAAGATTTTAGAACATTAGCGGAAGGTATTGAATTATCTGATGGACCAATTAAACCAGATGCAATTGAGTATGTTGGCGAAGGAAAATCAGAACTAGGTGTTGAAATTCATAGTGGTCGTAACCGTATTGTTCGTCGTATGTTTGAACATTTGGGTTATGAAGTCATGAAATTGGATAGAGTTGCATTTGCAGGTTTAACTAAAAAAGATTTACCTCGTGCTAAGTTCCGTTTCTTAACTGAGAAAGAAGTTGACTTCTTGAAAATGTTAGGATAAGAGACTTAAAAGACTTTTTGACTTAAGAGATAAAAGAGATGTGCGAAATGTACATCTCTTTTTTTATATTTATAATCGAAAACCCTGTGAACTTCGCGATCCGAAAGCTGACGGATGCATACTTTGCGGCTAAATAAACTAAAAAAATGAATAAAATATACTACCTCTCCACTTGTGATACTTGTAAACGTATTATATCTGAATTAGAACTAAAGGAAAAAGGATTTATATTTCAAGATATCAAGACAGAAAAAATCACTGCCTCACAATTAGATGAAATGAAAAATGCCGTTGGAAGCTACGAAGCTTTATTTAGTCGTATTGCTCGTAAGTACAAGGAATTAGGTTTGTCTGAAAAATCTTTGTCTGAAAGTGATTACAAGAAATTTATTTTAGAAGAATATACTTTTTTGAAACGTCCTGTTATTTTTATAGGAAAGAAAGTGTTTGTGGGTAATTCAAAAGCTGTGATGGCAGAAGCAAAAGAGGAATTAGGAAAGTAGGGATATTAATTGTTTTATTTTTTCTTGATTATTCATAGAAGCTACAATTAATTTTCTTTTCTCAATATCTTCCTTAGAGAATTCTTTAGTGAAAAACTGATTAATCGTATCAAGATATTGTTGTGGTGTATTGGAAATTTGACAAGCATTGTTTAAAGAAGTTCCGACTAACATATTTGTATTGGCAATTACAAATTTGCCAGAGAATAAAACATTTAATAATTTCAGCTTTAATCCTGTAGCTTGTTCAGTATATAAGCAATGAATTTGAGCCTCTTCAATCAACGCTTGCATTTCTTGTTCTGGACAATTTTGTTTTAAAGTAATATGCGAATGTTTACTTATTTCTTCCACTAAATGTGTTGGAGGATTTAATCCAGCAATTATAACAGGGTGAGTTGTCTTCGAAAATACATTCTGAATTAACCATAAAGCAGCATTGTAATTTTCGGAAATAGATAAATTACCGTGGTATAAAATATAGTCTCCTTTGCCTGTTTTACATTGTAATTCATCAAACTGATGGAAGCTTGGTAAATAAATGCTTTGAGTATTTGGATATGTTTTTTTAAAGTAGTTTAAATCTGCTTCTGAAACTGATAAAATACAATCCGCATAAGTAATCTGTTTCTCAAATCGTTTTAATTTAAAAGCTTCTATTTTTAGATATAATTTTTTGAAAAATGATTTTTCGCCTTTCGCTAATTCTAAAAAATAATCATGTTCAATATTACTATGTCTGAATATTTTTTTTCTGTTTTTAAAATCAGGGTCGTTTAGTAAATAGCAAGTATGTAATACTTCAAATAAAATCGGATAATTATCTTTTAGTAAATTTTGCTTCAACTCATTACTAATACGCGATTTTACGTTAAAAGGCAATAAAGATAATTGATTAAAGAAAGAGTTGTCTCTTTTGTAATAGAATACTTTTTCACAAAGCTGTTCTAATTCAGGGGAGCTTTTTCTGTCTCCATATTCAAAGCAATGTAAGATTACTTTAATGCCTTGTGCATGCAAACATCTTATTTTATGAAATACATCTATAGCGCCACCATAATTGGCAGGGTAGGGTATATCAAAAGAAATAATATGTAAATGGCTTTGCACTTAAGCAAAGATAATCGAAAAAATGAATTGCATGATTTAGTTTTTAACCACATAGAAACATAGTTGTGTTGAATAGATATGTAGTTAGCAGTAAGATATAGAAATTGAAGCGACGCTTCAATCCTAGGTGTTCTTTTATGTAGCGTAGTAATAAAGTTTGCACCTATGTGGTTAGATTTTTTTTCTATTCAAACATAAAACCGTTTGAAATAATGCCAGCATTAAAATTGGTAATAAAACTTCCATTAGGTTTATATATTTCTACTTTCGATTTTTGCACGTAATCAATCGCATCAGATACATAAATACTATAATCTTTAGGATTAATACCTAAACCATAGTATAGCTTAGTGCCTTGATTAATAAAAGGGTTTGAAGGAAGTGAAGATGATATGATAGGAAATTGATATACCCCATTATTTAAATAATATAAAGTATCTCTTGTTTTATTAAAGCATAATTTATTGGGGCTATCTGTATTTGAGAAATTTAAGGTTTGTTCAATTTGTAAAGTCACTGGATTAATTCTACTTAGTTTTCCAGCGATACTTTGCGTACTATTTCCTGTGCTCAAAATCCATACTTTCGAATTTTTATCAATACAAATACTGGAATTTCCTTCTCCAACAGGAATGCTATCGGTAATGACATCTGTCATTGTGTTTATTACATAACAATAGTTAGAATTAGAACAAGTAACAAATGCTTTGTTGTAAAGCAACGCCATTTGCTCTGTGCCATTCATGCAAGGTATAGAACCTGAAATGGTATTAGAATTTAAATCAACTATTTGTATTGAATTGGTATATAAATCACTGACATATGCTTTGTTATAAGTAACTGGCAAAATGTACCGAGGTGAATTCAGTCCGTTTATAGTAGCTGTTTTTACAAAATTTGATGAGTTAACTACAACTATTTTATTGGAGTTATTCATTACAATATAATAGTTGTTGTTGTATTTAGTGATACTTTGGCAGACATTACCCAAAGTGGCATTGTTATTTTGTTGCTTATAGTAATCTTCAACAACTGCTCCAGATGATGGATCATATAAAGAGATGCTTCCTACACCCCAACCAAAATTACCTTCGTTTACCACTAAAACTTTAGTATCTGCATTCATTGATACAGCAGTTTTAATAGGCTCTTGCGGTTTATCCTTCACGCAAGAGCCTAATAGTAATCCAATTAATATAAAAACGTAAAATTTCATTGGTAATTATAGTTTAATAAATTTTATTCTTTTAGAAGCAAAGCCATCATTCATTTCAATAAAATAAATTCCAGCTTCGTAATTTTCTGTATTTATTTTTACTTGATTTTCTCCAATCGAACTTTGAATGATATTGCTTTGAAGTACTTTGCCAGTAATATCGAAAATAAGAATATTTAATTCGCTTTGAGACGCAGATTCAAAATTTAAAAATAAATTTTCTTTTGTTGGATTTGGAAATAAAGAAATAGTTGAAACATTACTTAATTCTTCTATTCCTACTGTACTTTGAATTGTGAAATTATCCATTGAGAAAAAAGCTGGAGTCTTCATTCCAAATGCATTATTATCGCTTGATTTCATTTCAAATGTAAGACTATCAACTTGTCCTAATGATATGCAATTTACATATTGCCAATTTTTAACCACATAATCATTAGCTGTTCCAGCGGGTCTGTAATCAGCTAAATAAAATTCAACACTATCAGTTAACATACTGCCTCCTCTGTAACCTCTCACTAAAATTTTAAACCAATCTGGATATTGACCTTGAGGGATACTAGTTCCAGAACCAGTTCCTGTTGTGTCTCCAAATTTTCTTCCAAAGCCACCTTTTTTTATTTCTTTCCAAGCATAGGTTGTATTAGTAATATAAAAACCATTAACAGCTGTTGTGGTGTTAGACATTGCAATGACAGCACCACTTTGAACAGTCGCATAATTATTTCCACCAAAGGCAATTCCAGGAATACAACCATATAGATTTGTATATGAACCATTTGCTGTATCTAATACATTTGTGTAAGCCGAACCTGACTCCCAGTATCCACCCCAAGATGTGTTCCAGTTATATCTAAAAGTTGCGCCATTAGAAGAAAAATCTGCACCTGTTGTATCTTTGTAATAAGAGTTTGTTGATAATGTAAACGTATCAAATGATACCGTTTGCGCTATAGCATTTAAGTTAGTTGTTAATCCTATTAGGATTGCTAATTTGGTAATTGTTTTTTTCATATAGATTAGTTAATGGTTGTTTCTACTTTTTTCTTTTTTTTATCATATTTTAAATTAATACCGACTTCATAATTTCTTAATGGCATTGGTCTATTTGGAATAATCACATAATTTTTATTGAATAGATTATTGATATTAAAAAATAGCTCTGTATTAATGGTACTAAAAGAATAATTGTAGGAACATTTAAAATTAGCAATATAATATGGGTTTACCCAACTGGTATTATCAGTAGATGTGAACCTATATCCTGTATAGTTATTATTAAATAATAAATTAAAATTTTGATATTTAATTAAAAGTGTTCCTTGCCCATTATATCTTGGCGTAAAAATCACTTGTCTTCCAACAGAGTTGTCGTTTTCGCTAGTTGCTTTTTGATTGGTTGATAAAACATAAGACGTATGTAGAATTAGTTTTATTAAAATGTCTTTTTTAGAGTAGGATAATTCTGTTTTAGTTTCGGTTCCTCTGCTATAAACTTCTGCTACATTTTTCGGACTCCAATAAGATTTCTCAGTAGGAAGCCATATAATCCAGTTAGTGGTGTGTCTATTAAAATAAGTGCCTTCTATTAATAAAGAGAAATTGTTTTTAGAATAGTTTAATTCAATCCCTCCATCTATTTCATAACTATCTTCTGGTTTTAAATTAGGGTTGCCACCTGGATTCCAATATAAATCATTTAAGGTAGGTTGTCTGTATGATTTATTAGCATTTACTTTTGCAGTAATGTGTTTTGTAAGTTGATAATGAATGCCTGTATTTCCTGTAAATGGTATTTGTGTTTGATTCGTAAATTCTTTTCTGATACTTAAATTGTAGTTAAATTTTGAATTCAATAAACTTATTTTATAAGCTGCAAAAAAAGCAAGTTTATTTATTTTATGGATCAACAACGTGTCTCTTGATTCTTGTTCATTTATTTTCGAATATGTTTCGGTTTTATATGAAGTGAAATTAGCTCCTAAATTAAAGGTGTGATTTTTATGAGTATAAATATTATCGCTTTCTGTTATAAATGTTCTAATAGGGCTTTTGCTGTAAATATCTTTAAGGCTATCTGTGTAATTTAGTTTGTCATTAAAATAACCTAAACGAATAGTTGAATTTATTTTTTGTTTTGAGTAATTCCAGTCGGTATTAAATTTTAAATTCTCATCTTCTTGACTTTGTTTACTTGCATATGCTGTATAGGATGGTATATTTCTACTAACGCTATTATACCATAAACGAATATTTATTTTTTGATAAGGTGTTGCTAAAAAAGAAAGTTCTTGCATTAAGCCTTTGGCTGTATAACCCGCATGAGTAATTTGTTTGTTCGAATTTTCTTTGTCGGTAGTGTCTTTGTATTTATAATTGTTTTCAGATGTATTATAATATATTTTGGTATTTGAAACTATTTTTTTGTGACTTAATAAAACGGTTGCTGCTATTTTTTTTGTATCAAAACTTCCAACACTCATTTGTAAATTTGTTTTAAAACCTTCATTAAACAGGGTTTTGTTTTGTAAACGAATGCTCCCCCCAATAGCGCCACTTCCCCACATAGCACTTCCTCCTCCGTATTCTAAACTTACATTATTAAAAAACAAAGAAGGTATTATGCTTAAATCTGTTTGACCTAACATGGCATTTTGAATATTTAATCCATTCCATAATATAGCTGTGTGATTAGAATTACCTCCTCGCATACTTGTGGTAGCAATATTTCCATGACCATATGTTTTTACATGAATAGTGGATTGATTGGATAGTAAATCTGATAAAGAACTTGTATTATATCTTACAAGTGTTAAGCTGTCAATTGAAATAGTTTTTTTCGAAGTTTCTAAAAGATGTTGTTTGTTCTCAATAATTGAAACTTCATGAAGCTGATGGATAACTGTATCTTTAGTTTGTGCTTTTACATTAGAGTTTAAAATAAAACACATGCATATACAAATCAAAAGATTTGAAAACAGATGAGTATATGTTTTAAAACAGTTCATATTTATATTAATACTACTTTGCTATGAGGGAAAAATAAAAAAACAGCATGTTGCCTAAACATCCTATTTTTGTTAGCCTTTGTTTCCCCGAAAGCTTCAAAATGCATATTGGCAGGTCTTCTGACTCGTCTCTTGTTTTTAAGCCTTCCCGTCTATTTAAACGACAGTGGCATGTTTTTAAAAACAGTATTAAAGACTTACAGCAGCGGGCACTGTTCATGAATTTCACATGATTCCCTTTTAATTTTTGATATTAAGTTGAATATCCAAAAACCAAATTGCGAGGCAAATGTATGTAATAAAAACAAAAAACGCACATTTATTTTAAATGTGCGTTTTTTATGATAATAAAAATGACTGATTAGGTTCCTGAAAGCATTGTCCAGCTTACATTTTCAGGATGTTCTTCTGGTTTTACACTTAGTACAGGAACTTTAGAGTGATGAATAACTTGTAAAGCATATGGACCTAAAAAGAAACCGCTTAATTCAGCATCTTGATCGGTCATAATTGAAATTAAATCGCCTCCTACTTTTTCACAATAGTTTACAGTAGCTACTGCTCTGTTTTTTACATCTTGCAATAATTCTGTAGAACACACAACCCCTTTATTTTTTGCTGCTGTTGCAACTTGATGTAACATCACTTCCATAGCTGGTTTTTTACTAGCTTCATCATCTGCTAATAATCCTACTGCGTAAATATGTGATGCAAATTGTTTTGCTAATTCTATAGTTAAAACCACCTTATGTCTTGTATGTTCCGAAGTATCAATAGGTAAAACAATTTTATGATATCCTAAAGTATTTGCTGCCTGGCTCATTGTTAAAACTGGGCATGGACTTTTTGTTAAAACCTTTAAGGTATTACTTCCGATAGTTAAGTCTTCCCAAGAGCTGTAACCATGTGTTCCCATCACAATTAAATCGGCTTTAATTTCTTTTGCAAATTTTATAATTTCCGTAGTTGGATTACCAGAATTTACAACCGTTGTTACTTTAATTCCATATTCATTTTTAATATCTGAGGCTAACTCATTTAATTTTTCTTGAACAGCATCCGATGCTTTTTCTATATTTTCAAGTGTAATACTTGGAGTAAAAACGTTGAATTTTTCCCAATGTTTAGTAATGATATGAACTAAATAAATTTCTCCTTTAGTGTATTGAGCCAAAAAAGCACCATGCTTTATGGCTAAAAAAGAAGTCTCAGAAAAATCTGTGGTAATGATTATTTTATTAGTATTTAGATGTATCATATCTTTTAGTGTTTGGTTTTTTGTATTGTAAATTTAATGATTTTTTAATATTTATTTTAGTCAATTATTAATGACTAACGTTTTCTAATTCTTTTGGATTGTGTTTGTGTTTAAATAAAACCGCAAACAAAACCGCAATGATAAGCGCATAAATAGCAAAGGTAAGCCAGATGTTGTGCCAGTCTTTTCCGGTTTCGGAAGTAAAATAATGATCAATAATATATCCGCTTGTTACACTTCCAAACACGGCGCCAAATCCATTGGTCATCATCATAAATAATCCTTGTGCTGATGAACGAATAGTAGAGTCGGTTGATGTTTCAACAAACAAAGAACCAGAGATATTAAAAAAATCAAATGCCATACCATAAACGATGCACGACATGATAATCATCCATAACCCATCGGTTGGGTTTCCGTATGCAAATAATCCAAAACGTAATACCCAGGCAAGCATACTAAATAGCATCACTTGTTTGATGCCGAATTTTTTCAAGAAAAAAGGAATGGCTAAAATAAATAGTGTTTCAGAAATTTGAGAAATAGACATGATGATGGTAGAGTATTTTACTACAAAAGAATCGGCATATTCTGCTTGATGTTTAAAGTCATCCAAAAACACATCGCCATAAGCATTGGTTAATTGTAAGGCAGCTCCCAAAAACATACTGAAAATAAAAAACAAGGCGAGTTTATAATTAGCAAATAATTTAAATGAACTTAATCCAATTAAATCAACGAAGGATTTATTTTGTTCGGTATTATGTTTAGGCTCACACTTTGGTAAAGAAAATGAGTATATTCCTAAGGCAATAGCAGCAATAGCAGCAATGTAAAATTGATTCTCAGATGCTTTGTTACCTGTTAAATTGGTAATCCACATAGCCACAATAAATCCAATAGTTCCCCAAACTCTAATAGGAGGGAAATCTGTTACTACATTTAGATTATTACTTTTTAAAGCATTATATGCAACTGAATTAGATAGGGCGATAGTTGGCATGTAAAAAATCATTGCGACTAAAATTACCCAAAAAAAACTGGATGGATCATTAATTTGCGGAACGTAGATTAATGTCAATCCTCCTAGTATGTGTAAAATACCATATAGTTTTTCAGCGTTCAACCATCTGTCAGCTATAATACCACAAAGAGTGGGCATAAAAATTGAGGCAATACCCATGGTTGAAAAAATAGCACCAAACTGAGTTCCGTCCCATTGTTTAGTTCCAAACCAATAATTAGCTACTGTAATTAACCATGCGCCCCACACAAAAAATTGCAAAAAGCTCATGATAATTAATCGCATTTTTAAACTCATACCCAGTTGTTTTAAAATTATAACAAGAGCAAGATAGAAAAAAAAGATGTAAAAATGTAACTAAATTTTACTTGAGTGTTATAGTGTTAAAATCTAGAAATCATGAACACTAAACTAATTGCATTGTCTCTTTTAATTTGTGTTTTCATTATTAACACTACTAATGGAAAAACCAAAGTATCTTTACAGAAAGCGTTTGATAAAAAATACATTACTGCTAAAGCAGTTTGTAAAGGTGGATTGGAATTAGATTATTTGGTTTCTAATTTATTAAAGGATTCTCTTTTAATTTTTATCCCAGCGGGCTGGCGTTTTAATTCAAATGCAGGAAAAAATGATTACCAAGATATTTTAACGACTCATGAACAGATTTTGGTTTTAAGACCAAAAGAAACCAAAAAATTTGATATCAAAGGTTATTGTTGTGAGGCCACAAAAAGTGGCCCTCAAAAAGGAGTTCCTTACACTTTAGGTAAAATGGCAGATAGTAGTTTAGTATTATTGGCTCGTTATTTAAATACTCATAAAACAGACGAAAATACAGAACAATATAGTGTGTGGGCAATTAGTGATGGAAAAGAAACAGCTAATATTACCAGTAGTAATGATTCGATAGCAGCTTTGCTTAGAACATTTGTTGCTACGGTAAAAGGAGAGCCATTGCCATGGTACACCCTTTTAAAAAGAGCTAGAGTATCATCTTCAGGAGAGGTATCTGATAATCCAGTGAGATTTAAGGCAGATATAAATTATAGTGTACCAGAGACTTGTTATTCTTATTGTTACATTGTAGATGCTAACGGACAAAAGGTTTCTGAAATATTTGGGAAATGGTTATTGCCTGAGAATACAAGCTACAATGCTAATTTTAATGTAGCGGGTTTAAAAAAAGGCGAATATAAATTGGTTTTAGAAGGAAAAAACACTCCTTTATTTGAAAAAAGCTTTAAAATTTAATATGTAAAAAATTGATTTTCATCAAATTACATAATTTTGGAGAATTATTCAATTTTTAAATTAATCATTAGCATAATTCATTTATTTTTTTACTTTTGCAGGAAAATTAAAGTATAAAATTATGTATTGGACATTAGAATTAGCATCGTGGTTAGAAGATGCGCCTTGGCCAGCAACTAAGGATGAGTTAATTGATTTTGCTATTCGATCTGGTGCGCCAATGGAAGTAATTGAAAATTTACAAGAGATGGAAGACGAAGGCGAAGCTTACGAAACTATCGAAGAGATTTGGCCCGATTATCCAACTAAAGATGATTTCTTCTTTAATGAGGATGAATATTAAAACAAAAAAGGTTCGCAATTGCGAACCTTTTTTGTTTAGAATAATTAATGATTAATCATGATCTAAAGAAGTTGCTTTTCCAGCCGCTTTCATTTCTTTATGTTTTGCTTTTAATTTCTCTAATTGTTCGGCCGTTAAAATAGCTTTTACATTTTGACGAAATTCTTTTTTCACAGCTTGAAGTTCTCTTTGAGCAACGTCTTTATTTTCAGGTTGTCCTTTGTATTTAGCTTTGATTTCATCTACTTTTTTAACTTTAGCTAAAGCTAAATCATAAACTTTTGGTTTTTGCTCTTCAGTAAGAGTTGTTTCGGCATTTAATCCATCCACATGTTTTTGTGCACGTTGCTCTGGCGTCATTTTTTCTTTAGGCGCTTTCTTCTCTGTGTTTTGCTTTTTTGGCGCTTCTTGAGCTGTTATTGCAGTTGATATTGTAAATAAGCAAGCTGCCAATAAAATTATTTTTTTCATATTCTTTGTTTTTGGTTTTTAATTATTATTTGTTTTGATTTTCAAAAAGCGAACCAGTTTAAAGTTTATTTGTTAAAATATTTAAAATTACTTGTTAGGTTTATCGGTTGTTTTTTTATCCTTTGGTTTATCAGCTTCTTTTGTTTCATGAGTTACTTTACAAACCTTACATGCTTCGTAACCTTGTTTTTTTGCTTCAGATAATTCTATTCCTTTTTTGCCAGTTTTTGCAACATCACAATTTTTTGCGTGATACTTTTTACCACTCTCAGTTATATAAACAGTTTGAGCTTTAGAAGAAGTAACAATGAAAAATAATAAGACTATTAAAAATGATTTAACACTTTTCATATTGATTGTTGTTTAATATTGAACTTTTGGAATCATTCCTCTAATTCCCATATCTACAGGTACTTCACCATTTTCTGGTTGATAATAGCCGTCAGGAGTTCCTGCTTCTGTCCATTCAAAACTTTTATTAGTAGATAATGATACTGTAATAATAATGTCTTGAGTTTCGGTTCCAGTAATGGTTAATAATTGATTTGCACTAGACATATCTGTGAACTGAGCAGTTACTACACAACTTCCTGCTGGAATTGGTGAGTTTGCAAAATTAGGATTAACAACTGTTGTTGAGCCAGATGGCGATTGTCCATCAGCTTTCCAATAACCATATCCAGGAATATAAGTTTCAAATCCCCAATAGCCTTGTGGATGATTGACATTTGGTCCACCAACAGACGCAGAAGGAATGTAATCTTGATCTTTAATTTTGTATTTAGTAACATATGTTTTATATCCTAAAAATGAAGCAACCGTTCCATTGCCAATATGATTACCAGGTAAGGCATTTGCTTTATAAGGAATATCATAGTTTTGATATGATAACGATAAGCGCAACCATTTATAAGTTCCAGGTGTTACTTGGCTTAATGGAGTAGAGTAGAATACAACATTTTCTCGAACAACTACTGATTTACTAAATTGAATAGCCGTTGTGCCGCCTAATGCAGTTTCTGGAGCATGATATAATACCTGACCAGAACCTAGAGCGGTTAAATCCCCTTGAGCTAACTCTATGTAATGGGCAGCCATTTGATTAAAAATTGGAGAATAAGCGCCATGACCTGCAGGCAACGTTGGAGCAGGGTTTCCAAAATTATCTAATCTCAATTGAGTAGAATCAAATTTAAATTTAAAAATTAATCGAGGGCCAGTTCCAGTGGCCGTCCATACGGTATCAGGATACCCGTCGTCAGCAACGGATCCAGTTGTAGTTGTTGTAGTAGGAGTTAAATCATCTTCTTCTGTTTTCTTTTTGCAGGAAAAAATAATTCCAAAAATTAATAGTAATCCAAATAGATGTTTCATGTTGTGAAATTTACTTAACGAAGATATGAAAAATTAGTAATCTACAAAACACAAAACCCTCTGTAAAAACAGAGGGTTTTGTTATTAAAATAAGATGATTTTAAATTATTCAGCTGGTTTTTCTTCAGTGTGAGAAGGTTCAACCTCTGAGTTATTTGCGGCTAATTTTTTCTCATTTTCCTCTGCCACATCTTTTGCAAAAGGCCTTTTTCCAAAAATAGTTTCTAAATCTTCTTTAAAGATGACTTCTTTTTCTAATAATTTTTCAGCTAATTGAGTCAGTTTATCTTTGTTAGCTAATAAGATTGTTTTTGTTCTTGCATAAGCAATATCAATCATCTTTTTAACTTCTTCATCAATAGTTTTAGCCGTGTTTTCGCTATAAGGTTTATTAAAGCTGTATTCACTTTGACCAGAACTATCATAGTAACTTACATTTCCAATTTTATCGTTCAAGCCATAATATACGACACTTGCATAGGCTTGACGAGTGATTTTTTCTAAATCACTCAATGCACCTGTCGAAATCTTTCCGAAAATAACTTCTTCAGCTGCTCTACCACCTAAGGTAGCACACATTTCGTCCATGATTTGTTCAGTTGTAGTAATCTGTCTTTCTTCAGGTAAATACCAGGCTGCGCCTAATGAACGTCCACGAGGCACAATGGTTACTTTAACTAAAGGCGAAGCATATTCACACATCCAACTTACAGTTGCATGTCCAGCTTCGTGAAATGCAATCACTCTTTTTTCGTCAGGAGTAATGATTTTATTTTTCTTTTCTAAACCTGCAATAATTCTATCCACAGCATCTAAAAAATCTTGTTTAGTTACTTGTTTTTTATTAGCACGAGCGGCAATTAGAGCAGCTTCGTTACAAATATTTGCAATATCAGCGCCACTAAATCCTGGAGTTTGTTTTGCTAAAAAATCAATATCTACAGTAGCATCTATTTTAATTTTCTTTAAATGCACTTTGAAAATTTCTTGACGCTCCAAAACATCTGGCATATCAACATAAATTTGTCTATCAAAACGTCCGGCACGCATCAACGCTCTATCTAAAATATCAGCACGGTTAGTAGCAGCTAAAATAATAACACCACTGTTTGTGCCAAAACCATCCATTTCAGTTAACAACTGATTTAATGTATTTTCACGTTCATCATTTCCACCAGCAGCAGCGTTTTTACCACGTGCTCTACCAATAGCATCAATCTCGTCGATAAAAATAATACAAGGAGCTTTTTCTTTTGCTTGTTTAAATAAATCGCGCACACGAGATGCACCAACACCAACAAACATTTCTACAAAGTCAGAACCTGATAACGAGAAGAAAGGAACTTTTGCTTCACCAGCAACGGCTTTAGCTAATAAAGTTTTACCTGTTCCCGGAGGACCAACTAATAATGCTCCTTTTGGAATTTTAGCACCTAAGTCGGTATATTTTTTGGGATTCTTCAAGAAATCAACGATTTCCATAATTTCCACTTTTGCGCCATCTAAACCAGCTACATCATTAAACGTTACATTTACATTAGAATCTTTGTCAAATAAAACCGCTTTAGATTTTCCGATGTTGAATATTTGTCCTGCACCGCCGCTTCCGCCGCCGCCCATTCTGCGCATCATCACAATCCAAAGCACTACCATAATAGCAATTGGTAACATCCAGCCTAAGTGGTCGCTCCATTCAGTTCTGTCTTCACGGGTTGGTGATACACGGAAATTTAAAGGAATATTTGCTGTTTCTTGAATTCTACGAACTTGTTCAATAAAATCTTTTTTATCAGCAATTGATAACTTAAAGTGTGGTCCTGGAGCATTTTTAGGATTTGGAAATAATTGAACTAATTTACCTGATTTATCTGCTTCAAAATAACGAGGTAGTTTTAAACTATCTTGATTGATTGTAATTTCTGCAACTTTTTCATTGACTATCACAATTGATCTCACATCGCCCTTAGCTAACATGTTTTGTTCAAATCTAGTTTGGTCTACTTCATAAAGTCTACCTTCAAAATCTTGACCAAAGAATACGAATCCTAAAAGACCTAAAATAACTAAACCGTAAATCCAGTAAAAGCTATTTCCGCCATTACCGCCACTATTATTTGATCCTCCGAAAGGATTAGAAGGTTTTTTTCCAAAACGATCTTTCATTTTTTCGAATTGTTTTTTTCGTTCCTCTTCAGGAGAAGAAACAGGATTAGGTTCACTGTTTTTAGGAATATTATCTTGTTGTTCGTCGCTCATAATTAAATTATATAACGTATAGTTTTATGTTTTGTTTTAATCTGCTATGGTAGTTATTTTTCCATCGGCCCATAAGCCTTCGATGTTGTAGAACTCTCTTGTTTCTCTCATAAAAACATGAGCTACAATATTAACGTAATCAACCAATATCCATTCAGCATTTTGGTGCCCTTCGCTATGATATGGTTTTTCGCCTGTTTTTTTAATAACAGACTCTTCTAATGTATCAGCTATTGCATTAACGTGAGTTGTGCTATCAGCATCACAAATCACAAAATAATCAGCAACTCTGTTTTCTAAACCAGAAAGATCAATAACAGTTATGTTTTTTGCTTTTTTCTCTTGCATCCCTTCTACAATTGCATCTAACAAACTTGTTGTTTGTGCTTTTGTAGAAGTTTTTTTAGGACGTTTTGCTCCACTCGAAACTTTCTTTTTGTTTTCGGTATTAGCAATGCGATTTGCTTCTTTTTGTAGCTCTTCCTTTTCAGTTAAAGGCTTTTTAACTACCTTTTTAGCTGCTGCTTTTTTTGGTGCTGCTTTTTTAGTTGAAGATGCTTTTTTAGTCGCTGTTTTTTTTACTGGTATTTTTGCCATATTTTTTTGTTGCTAATGCTATTCCGTTTTATACTTTTGTTTTTGCTATAAGCAACAAATTTAACCTTTTTGCCTAAATGGAAACATTGTTTATTGGAAAGAACTCGCTTTTTTTACACGAGGTAGAAAGTACCAATACTTATGCCATGAACTTGTTAAGGAATGTTAACCCTATTGAAGGCACAATAGTGTATACTGATAATCAAACTCACGGAAAAGGACAAAGAGGTGCGCTATGGACTAGTAAAATTGGGCAAAACATAACAGTTTCAGTGATTCTAAAGCCCCATTTTTTAGACCTAAATAAATCCTTTTATTTAAGCAAAATCAGTGCTTTGGCCGTATATGACGTATTGACTGATATTTTAGCTAATCGCCAATATGACATTAAAATCAAATGGCCTAATGACATATTGGTGAATCAAAAGAAAATAGCGGGTATTTTAATTGAAAATAACTTTTCTCAAACTATTATTCAAAACTCAGTTATAGGAATCGGATTAAATATTAATCAAGATGAATTTGGGGATTTTGAAAGGGCGGCAACATCATTAAAACTGCTTTTAAATAATAGTTTTGATAGAAAAATGGTAATGGAATTGTTTTGTCAAAAGCTAGAAAAATGGTATTTGAAATTAAAACAACAAAAATTTAATATTATTAATGAAAGCTATTTGAATAGTTTATATGGATTAAATCAAATTTTAGATTTTGAAGATGTGCATAAAATTGTATTTAAAGGTAAAATAGTTGGAGTTAGTAAAGATGGAAAATTACAGATTGAAAACTCTGATTTGATAGTTAAAGACTTTGATATTAAAGAACTAAAGTTTGCGATTTAGTAATCAGCAAAAACAGCATTACGTGTTATAAAGATGTATAATTAAAAGTAGTAGGACTAAATTGTTTTTGTTGGTTAATTATTAGAATCACATCTATAACGAGTTAATGACCTATAAAACTGATTAAAAAATGATTATTGAATTATTTATTATGATTAAATTGCATCTATCAATTAACAGTTTAGTTGATAAAATACATTAATCTTTTATGAATTTTTTTAAAGTCCTTTTTGTAATACTTCAGTTTGGGGTTTTTAGTTCAGCTTTTGCTCAATCAACATGTGCTAACTCAGCTCCATTTTGTGCTAATCAAGGAGCTGTATCTTTTCCTGCTGGTGTAAATAACGGTAGTGCCGCAGCAGGTCCAGATTATGGTTGTTTGGGTTCGCAACCCAATCCAGCTTGGTATTATTTTCAGGTATCTCAAAGTGGTAGTATTATTATTGATATTGCTGGTTCGGGAGGCAGTGATGTAGATTTTATTTGTTGGGGACCATTTTCATCTCCTACAGGAAATTGTAATAATTTAGTTGCTGGAAACACTGTTGATTGCAGCTTTTCTGCGAGTGCAACAGAAACGTGCACAATAAATGGGGCCATTGTTGGGGAATATTATACGTTGTTATTGACAAATTTTTCTAACCAACCTCAAAATATTAATTTTAGTCAATCTACCGGTTCTGGAGCAACCAATTGTGGTTTATTATCTTCTGGTGTTACTAGTCAAACTGTTTGTCCAGGAGTTACGGCTACTCTCACTGCAAATTCAAATATCATTAACCCGACGTATGTTTGGACACCAGGAGGTGCCACAACACCATCCATTGTGGTTAGCCCAGGAACAACAACGGTTTATTCGGTTTCTATTTCAGGAACAAATCCAGCTACAAGCACGGCAACTACAATAGTTAATTCTGGTACGGTTACAATTAATACTTCTCCTACGCCTACACCAACTTCAAATTCTCCATTATGCCCTGGAGCAACATTAAGTTTATCTGTAAATTCTAGCTCATCTTACGCTTGGTCAGGTCCTGCTGGTTTTTCTTCTACCTTACAATCACCAACTGTTACAAATGTATCTTCAGCTTCTGCTGGTGTATATTCTGTAACTGTAACTAACTCTTTTGGATGTTCTGGCACAGGAACCGTAAATGTTTCTTTAGGTTCAGCAGCATCTCCAACCCTTGGATCAAACAGTCCTATATGTTCAGGATCAACTTTAAGTTTAACAGCTACTAATGGCGCTACTTCATATACATGGACAGGTCCTGGCGGCTTTAATTCTACTCAACAAAATCCTGTTATTCCATCTGTTACAAGCTCGGGTGTATATACATTAACAACAGCGGGTGTTTCATGTTTATCTATTAATACAATAAGTGTTACAGTTGTTCCAGTATCATCAAGTACTTTAAGCTCTAATAGTCCTGTTTGTTCAGGTTCAACGCTAAGTTTAACAGCTACTGGAAGCGCAACAACATATACATGGACGGGACCAGGAGGCTTTACTTCAAATCTTCAAAACCCTACAGTTTCTAACTTTACAGCTTCTGGAGTATATACCCTAACAACAGGTGCTGCTTTGTGTTTAACAACTAATACAATTTCCGTTACAGCAATTCCTTTAACTACGACTACTTTATCTTCAAATAGCCCTATTTGTGCAGGAGGGACATTAAGTTTAACAGCTTCGGGAAGTGCAACGACATATACATGGACTGGTCCTAGTGGATTTACATCTAATTTTCAAAATCCAACTATAAATCCTATTTCCACTTCCGGTATTTATACATTAACAACTGGTTCAGGGGTATGCTTAACAATTAATACGATTAGTATTACTGTTATTCCTTCCGTTCCAGTTTCATTATCTCCAATTCCAGTTGTATGTAATAATGGAAATATTAATTTAACAGGACCTTCAGGTGGCACAACTTATTCTTGGACTGGCCCTAGTTCATTTACATCTTCTGTTCAAAATCCAGTAATTAATAATGCAAGTGTAGTAAACCAAGGGGTTTATTCTTTATCAGTTACAACAGGTGCTTGTTTAAATACTGGAACTGTAAGTGTGAGTGTATATAATATTTTAAGTTTCGCTCCAGCACCATCACCTATTGTTTTGTGTGAAGGGAAAACGGGTACTTTATCAGCAAATGGTTTAGGAGGCAGTGGCTCTTATAATTTTGCTTGGACTCCTACTTTTAATTTAACGTCCCCAAACTCAGCAACAACAGCTGTTACAGGAAGTGTTACAACGGATTACACGTTAACCGTATCAGATGCTAATTGTCCTGTAACAAATGTAGCTTCGGCATCTGTTTTGGTAACTGTTAATCCTAAGCCTCAAATTACAATGTCTACTTCAGATGCAAGAGGATGTGAACCTTTCTGTACAGATTTAATTAGTTCAAGCGTTCCAGCATCGGCTAGTTGCATTTGGAAGTTTTCTAACAATACGGGTTCATCTAGTTGTAATACTAGTATATTTTGTTTTCCAATTCATGGAACATATAGCGCTTCTTTAACAGTAACGGATATTAATGGATGTGTTGATTCTGTTAATCAAAACGCTTTTGTAATAGTTGACCCTAAACCTTTTGCAGATTTTGAATGGGTGCCTACGAATCCAACGATTTTAGTAAATGAAGTTAATTTTACTGACCTTTCAACAGTGGGAGCTCCAATGCAAAGCTGGGATTGGAGTTTTGGAGATTATTATTTACCATACGCTCAAGATACATCTTCGTTTCAAAATCCTACGCATTTGTATAATAATGTAGGAAATTATACGGTTACTTTGGCGGTTACCAATTCTTTTGGGTGTGTGGATAGCGTTAGTAAAATTGTAGTTATTGAAGATGAATTCGCATTATATATTCCAAATGCTTTTTCACCCTCTAGAGAAGATACTAGAAATGATGTGTTTAATGTTCAGGGAATGGGCTTTTTAGCTGATAGCTTTGAGATGGCTATTTATGACAGATGGGGACACTTAGTGTTTAAAACGGATGACGTATATAAAGGTTGGGATGGAAGTGTAAAAGGTGGGACAAAGGCTCAACAGGGCGTATATGTATATAAAATAAAGTTGAAAGATTTTAAACTCAGAGATAGATCGTTTATAGGTCATATAACATTGTTGTAAATTAATATGTTTAATAAAGATTGATAAATCCTTTCTGTTTTTGCAGAAAGGATTTTTACTTTCGTAAAGTATTTATATTTTAAGATGAAACAATATCATGATTTAATGCGCCATGTTTTAGAACATGGAGCGAAAAAAGAAGACAGAACAGGTACAGGAACAATAAGTGTGTTTGGTTACCAAATGCGTTATGATTTAGCCGAAGGCTTTCCATTATTAACTACAAAAAAATTGCATACAAAATCAATTATTCATGAGTTGTTATGGTTTTTGAAAGGAGATACAAATATTAAATATTTGAAAGATAACGGTGTTAGAATTTGGGACGAGTGGGCAGATGCTGATGGAAACTTAGGTCCTGTTTACGGCTACCAGTGGAGAAATTGGCCAACCCCAGATGGAAAACATATTGATCAGATTACTCAGGTAGTGGATATGATTAAAAACAATCCTGATTCAAGAAGATTAATTGTGAGCGCATGGAATGTTGCTGATATTAATAATATGAAGTTACCTCCTTGTCATGCATTTTTTCAGTTTTATGTAGCTAACGGGAAATTAAGTTGTCAGTTATATCAACGTAGTGCTGATATATTTTTAGGTGTTCCATTTAATATTGCCTCTTATGCTGTTTTAACAATGATGATAGCTCAAGTATGTAATTTACAATTAGGTGATTTTGTTCATACACTTGGAGATGCACATTTATATTCAAATCACATAGAGCAAGCAAAATTGCAACTAACAAGAGATTTTAGACCATTACCTACCATGAAAATAAATCCTAATGTGAAATCTATTTTTGATTTTAAAATAGAAGATTTTACTTTAGAGAATTATGATCCGCATCCTCATATTAAGGCTGAGGTTGCTGTTTAAAAAAGTATTTAAAAATTTCATTGTATTTAGAATACAATTAACTTTACACAAAATTTAATTATGAGCGATATAAAAACAATATTAGAAAGTGCTAAAACTCAAATGGAGAAAACAATTTCTCATTTAGAGTCTGAATTGGCAAAAATTCGTGCTGGAAAAGCAAATCCAGCTATGTTAGATAACATATTTGTAGATTACTATGGCGCCAAAACAACCTTAGGAAATGTAGCAAGTGTAAACACTCAGGATTCTAGAACGATTTTAGTTCAACCTTGGGAAAAATCAATGTTAACACCAATTGAAAAAGCAATTCAAGCCGCTAACTTAGGATTTAATCCTCAAAATGACGGTGTGTTAATTCGTATTATAGTTCCACCATTAACAGAGGAACGTCGTAAGGATTTAGTAAAAACATCTAAATCTTGTGGTGAAGATGCCAAAGTAAGTTTAAGAACTATTCGTAAAGAATCTATTGATAAAATTAAAGCATTACAAAAAGCAGGTTTACCTGAAGATGAAGCAAAAAGTGGAGAAGCTAAAATGCAAACACTCATTGATGAGTTTGTTGTTAAATGTGAAAAACATTTAGAGCAAAAAGAAAAAGAAATTTTAACAGTTTAATTTTCTTATACATATTACTATATAAAAAAACATCTACCATTTGGTAGATGTTTTTTGTTGAATTAAGTTTTAGTGAGTGGATTGTTTTTTATTCAACGCGTTTAATTGTGCAGCCAATAGACTTAGTTTCTTGTAGTTTAGGAGTTTCATTTTTAGCCAAGGCGTCAATAGCATCTTGTAAATAATGAACTTTAACTAATGAAGGATCTTTAACGTTATCGTCGATAGCTCCTTTGTATACTAAACCTTTGTTATTAAATAGAAAACATTGGGGAGTACGTGTAGCCCCAAAAGCATCCGCTAATTTAGAATTTGCATCTACTACATAAGAACATGTATATTTTTGAGAAGAGGCATATTTAACCATTTCATCAAAACTATCTTCTTCTGCTCGTTGAGCTTCATTACTATTAACAATGATGCAGCCAATTCCTTGTTTTATACAATTATCAGATAATTCTTTAATACGGCTTTCGCTTAATTTCACATAAGGGCAGGTATTACAAGAAAAAATAACTAATATTCCTTTAGCAGTTTTTGATGTATTTAAAGAAACCTCTTTTCCGCTAACATCCTTCATTTTTTCATCTGCCATAGGCAAAGGAGCGTTTAATCCAAGTTCAGCACCTGAGGTTGTATTAATAAAAGATAATAAAAAACCACAAGCCACAAGAAGTACAAAAAATATAAAACCTTTCTTCATTTTATTTAAAATTTAAATATAGAGCTAAGTTAGCAAAACGATTTAGATGAAATATTTAATTCCTCGAAAAATTAATAACATTCGTCTAAAGCTTATAATTACAGAAATCCTACATAATCAATGTTTTTTAACAATTTGTTAATCAAAAAAACATATTACTTGCCTCTAAATAGTTTAATTTTGTATAACAAGTGAACACCCTAGAGGAATTTTTTATTTAATAGCGTATTAGATGAAAAATATACCGAAACCGCTTCAGAATAATTTTAAAAAAGCGAACACCCTACAGGAGTTTTTTATTATCTAATAAATAAACTAATCCGAAACCGCTTTAATTAATTTTTTAATTAATTTTTAAATGTTGAGGAGTCGTAAAATAATATTTAGTAAAAATTTTCAACCGAAAATTTTATTGATGTTTTTTTTCTTTTCTTTTTCTAAAAGTTGGGGGCAGGCTACTCTTCCTGTTTCAAGAACTGCTTGGAATACAACACCAGCAGATTGGATTGATTCAGGAACAGGATCATATCTAACAACTTTCGCTTGTTCAGGAAGTAATGGAGGCCAGTTAAATTCTACTGGAGATTTTTATCAAGTCTTTTATAATGGTCCAGCGTCTAATTTAAGTTTTGTAACAAAAAGTACAGCTGCATTTACAGGAACGTTTGATGTTCAAGAATCAACTAATGGAACTGTTTGGACGACGGTTCAATCATTTACAAATATGTCAACTTCATGTGTTACTAATAATTTGACACTTAATTGCTCTAGCAGATACGTTAGATTTTTTTATACACTTAGAAATCAGAATATTACTATTGATGATGTGTCAATAACTCAAGGCACATGTCCTTCCTGCACCCCTCCAACAACAACTATATCTCCAACAACACAAACTATTTGTGCAGGCTCTGTTGCATCAATTTCTGTCACTAGTTCTGCTACTTCTCCATCTTATACTTGGCAAGCAAGTGCAAATGGAACCAGTGGATGGGCTACTGTTGTTAACGGAACACCATCAGGAGCTTCTTATTCCGGTATTAATTCTTCAGTTTTAACAGTAACGGCTGGTGTAACATATTACTACAGATGTTTAGTTGTAGAGGGAGGGACGTGTACAGCAACTTCATCAACATCAACATTGGTTGTTAATACAATATCAATTACATCACAGCCAATAAGTGTTACAACAACATCAACAGGCACAGCGTCTTATTCAGTTACTGTTGCTGGTACAGGATTATCATATCAATGGCAAGAAAATTCTGGTTCAGGTTTTTCTAATATTTCTAATGGAGGAACAAATCCAACTTATGCTGGCGCTACAAGTTCTGTATTAACAATTTCAAATCCACCACTAAGTATGAGTGGTTATTCTTATCAATGTGTTGTTTCAAATGCATGTGGTACAGTTACAACAAATGGAACTTCAACACTCACAGTTAATTCTTTTGTTTGCCCATTTTTGGTTTCAGCAGTTGTAAATTCATGTGACGGCTGTGCCGATGAAGGCAATAACGAAATGGTTGTGATGAATTCTGGTTCTTATAATATACCTGTAAGTAGTGGTAGTCTTAGTGTTATTTATAATAACGGTTCAGATAATAACTTCTCATCATCATTTGCGGCTACAGCAACATCAACAAATATTGCAGTTGGTGATGCGGTGTCACAATTAAATACTTTAGCGGGTTGTAGTAATACATTTTCTTTTGTGCCAAGTGGTGGAACTATTCCAGCTAATAGCAATTTTATTATATTGAATAAAAATTCCTGTTTCACAGGCGATTTTTCGCCCTATTGCGGACAGGGACCTATTTATGTTGTAATTTCAACTGCCGCAGTTTGGTCACCCACTGGCTTTTTTGGAAATAATAATAGTACCCGTTGGTTTAAAACTGATTTTAGCTACTTAAATGCCAGTTGTGGAGTTACAACGTATAGTTATAACACTACTAATTCATTTAGTTTTTCGAGTGATGGTGCTTCAGTTACCTTTAACGGTACAACCCCTAGTTATATTACAGGTGATGGAACTTGTGTACCGCCACTTGCTATTTTACCAATTGATTTAATTGATTTTTACGCAACTCAAAATGGCGAAAAAAATGATTTAGTGTGGAAGGTTGCTTCTGAAAACAATATATTACAATATATTATTGAGAAAAGTGAAGACGGTATCAATTTCTCAGAATTCACTCGAGTAAATGCAAATAATATAGACGGATTATCTCAGTTTTATTCTTGTGAAGACAACTCTCCTTATTCTGGTTTAACTTATTATAAGCTAAGTACAATTGAAAACAATCATCAGATATATGGTCATAAAATAATTGCAATTGATAGGGCCGACAAAGATTGGAAATCGTTATTGTATCAAAATGATGAAGAGTTGATTTTAGAGTTTAAAAATACGATACCTAAAAATGCTCAATTGCTTTTATTTGATTTATCTGGAAAACTTTTATCTGAAATACTTATCGAACAATCAAGTACAAGAGTTAATACTACTAAAATAGCAGCTGGAATTTATTTTGCAAAAATAGAAACTCCCTATAAAACAGAGAATTTCAAAATTATTATTCAAAACGATAGATAAAATCTGTTTAATTATTTAATTATAATCCTATGAAAAAAACTGGTTTACTCATTTGTTTTGTTATTTCTTTTTTTCAAATCAAAGCTCAATGTTTTCAAATACAAAGTATTTTGGTAGATGCTTGTGCAGGGTCACAAGAAGGACAAAATGAAATGGTAACTTTTCAGGTTGGAGGTACAGCACTAAATACAGCTAATCTTTCGGTTAATTGGCCAAATAATAATTGGTTGGGTTTAACTAAAAATGCAGGCACAGCTTCAGATGTTGCTTCGGTTAATGCCACGATAAACGGATGTGGACTTTTAAAAGAACCTGTGTCTGGTATATTACCTGCAAATTCAAAAGTATTATTGGTTACAAGTACAGCTTGGTCGCCGTTAGCTCAAAGCTTTGTTAATTTAAATGATACACTATACATTATTTTTCAAACGGCTGGTAATACGGCTGGGCATTTTGCAAACTACCAAGCCGGAGGAGGATTAAGAACATTAACTATGACTTTTTCATCACCAGCAAGTTGTTCTGATGCTGTAACGTACGATAGAGCTCTATTAGTTAATCAATCTGGTATTATTGGAGCACAGGATGGCGGAGCTGTTGAGTTTTCTGCTGCTGGAGTTCCCACTTATGTAAATTATGGTTGTCAGGCTCCATTCATTCCTCTTTCTGTTGATGCGGGAACTAATAAAACAGTATGTATTAATTCTTCTCAAAGTTTCACGGCTACAGCTTCTGGAACATACAATTCTGTTAATTGGAGTTTAGGAACAGGAGCAACAGGAATATTTTCTCCCAATAATTCACTAGCTACAACCTATACTCCTGGAGCTAGTGAATCAGGAACTGTGAAATTATACTGCAGCATTATTAAAACTTGTGGAACGCAAACAACAACTGTTAGAGATAGTGTTAATTTAACAATAACACCTTTACCAACTGTATCTATTAATCCAAATAATGTTTCTATTTGTCCTGGACAATCTACAATAGTACAAGCAAATGCAAATACAGCGGTTACTTATTCTTGGAGTACAGGAGCAACAACTAGTTCTGTTTCTTTAAATTCAGCAGGTGTTTATACAGTTAATGCGACAAATTCATGTGGTAATTCTTCTACTACAGTAAGCGTTACTATTTCTTCTGCACCTACATTATCTATAGTATCTTCAGCTGTCACTATGTGTCCTAGCGGACAAACAGCAACTCTTTCGCTTGCAGGTAGTACAGGAACTTATACTTGGAGCACAGGCGTCAATACATCAACTACTCTTATTAATTCACCAGGTTTATATTCTGCTACAGTATCAACTTCGGGTTGCGGTATTGCTGTTGCAAATATTTCTCTAGGTTCGGCACCTTTACCAAGTGTTTCTATCAGTGCTCCATCTACAACTACATTATGTGCAGGAGGAAGTGTTATTTTGACCGCTAACTCAAACGAAGGAAATTATTTATGGTCAAATGGTGCAACTACAAATACAGTAAGTGTTAGTTCGGCATCTATTTCTGTTACAAGTACTAATGTTTGTGGAAGCGCACAAGCAACACAAACGCTCAATGTTATTCCATCTCCAACTGTTTCGGTTTCGTCATCATCAAATATTCTTTGTCCAGGAAGTTCTGCTACACTCACGGCTAATAGTAATGCAAATAATTACTTGTGGAGTACTGGAGATGTAACGAGTGTAATTTTGGTAAATACTACGGGTGTAAAAACAGTTACTGTTACAAATGCTTGCGGAACTGCATCAGCCTCCGTTAATATTAGTAGTATTAGTTTTCCACCGTTAGTTTTAACTTCATCAAGTAATACAATATGCCCTAATGAAACAGCCACTTTAACGGTTACGGGAGGTGTTCCTTTAACTACTGGAAGTCCTATTTTATATTCTTGGTCTAATAGTACATCAACAGGTTCTGTTGTTTCAACGAATGGTGGTTTAATTACAGTTTCCAATACAAATGTTTGCGGAGTAAATACTCAAACAATAAATGTAACGGTTGTAAATTTAAATGCTAGTATTAGCGCCTCTCCTTCTAGCGGTGTAGCGCCATTAATCGTTAATATTACAAATAATAGTGTTGGTGCAAATACATATAATTGGAATTTAGGGAATGGAAATACAGCTAGTACACAAACTGTATCTTCTCAAATGTATGTAGACGAGGGAACGTATATGGTTTATTTAACGGTTTCTAATGGTTCTTGTGTTGATACAGATTCTTTAGTTATTATGGTATTAGAGCAACAACCATATTTAATTATTCCAAATGTATTTACACCAAACAATGATAGCGTGAATGATATCTTTAAAATAAAAGGATTTAATATTATTGATTTTAATTGTATTATTTTTAATAGATGGGGTTTACAATTGTTTTCATGGAATGATATTAATAAAGGTTGGGATGGAAAGTCTGATGGAAAAGAATCAACAGATGGAACTTATTTTTACATGATTAATGCAAAAGACATTGATAATAAAGAAATAAGAAAACAAGGTGCTTTTCAATTATTTAAATAAAGGCAATTTTATTTCATTACCACATCTAAAATTATTTTTCGGACAAGTTTTGTAGCCATGTAAGCCACAAGGCTTACAATACAAATCTTTCACTTCAATAACCTGTGAATTATAAGAAAGTGGATAAAAACCATATTCTGGAATTGTAGAGCAAAAGAAAGCTGTTGTTGGAGAGTTTCCAGCAGATGCTAAATGCAAAGGACCACTATCATTTACATAATTCATTTTAGCATGTTTCATTAATTCACAAGATTCAAGTAAAGATAATTCACCTGCTAATATTTGAATGGATACATGTGAGCTTTTACTTTTAATTTCTTCGCATAGTTCTTTGTCAGAAGGACCCCCTAAAAGATAAATGATGACTTCTTTAGGGATAGAATTAGATAATTCAATCCACTTATCTTTTGGTAATTGTTTAGTAAACCAAACAGAAGAAGGAGCCATGCAAACAAATGTTTGTGAAACATACGGCTCTATTTTAGAAAATTGTTTGAATGTGGGATACAGTTTTGGTTTAGCAATTGTTTTATCTGTAATAGATTCTATTAAATCATTGTATCTGTCTATCTCATGTCTGCCATCGCCAATTTTATGTTTTGATTTATTGTCGAATAAAAATGAGAAAGGGTTTTTATCATACCCTGAGGTATATTTTGCTTTTGAGAATGCTGTTAAAAAACCAGAACTAGCAAAGCGATGTAAATTAATAACAGTATCAAATTTTTGCGCTCTGATTACTTTTAGTAATTTAAATAAACTTTTGTATTTGCCTTCTTGCTTATTCCATACTAATGTTTGAGTTAAGAAAGGATGTTCTTTGTATAATGATTCGTTTCCTTTACGTACCAAAATAGAAATTTTTGCCTTTGGAAAAAAAGCATGCAATTTTTCTAATACGGATGATGCTAAAATAGCATCACCAATAAAAGCAGTTTGAATTACGAGTATGTTTCTATGAGTCAAATTTTATACAGCGACATTATGTTCTCTCAATGCATCGTTTAACGATGTTTTTAAATCAGTACTTGCTTTTCGTTTACCAATAATTAAAGCACAAGGTACTTGAAATTCTCCAGCTGGAAATTGTTTGGTATATGAACCAGGAATTACCACACTTCTTTCGGGAACATAACCTTTAGTTTCAATTGGAGATGGTCCAGTAACATCAATAATTTTTGTAGACATCGTTAAACAAACATTAGCCCCTAACACAGCTTCTTTTCCTACATGAACACCTTCAACTACAATGCAACGAGACCCAATAAAGCAATTGTCTTCAATAATCACTGGAGCTGCTTGAACTGGCTCTAAAACGCCGCCAATTCCAACACCGCCGCTTAAATGAACGTGTTTTCCAATTTGCGCGCAACTTCCAACAGTAGCCCAAGTATCAACCATAGTTCCTTCATCTACATAAGCGCCAATATTTACAAAACTAGGCATCATAATCACTCCTTTAGAAATATAACTACCATATCGTGCAATAGAGCCAGGAACTGTTCTTACGCCAGCTTCCGCAAAATTGGTTTTTAATTTCATTTTATCATGAAATTCAAATGGGCCAACTTCCATTGTTTCCATTTGTTGAATTGGAAAATACAAAATAACAGCTTTTTTAATCCAATCATTTACCTGCCAAGTTCCATCAGCTTTTGGCTCTGCCACTCTGATTTTACCCTTATCTAAATCTTCCACAATTTGGCGTATAGCCTGTTGATTTGAAGCTTCTTTTAATAATTCTCGGTTGTCCCAAATGGACTCAATAATAGATTGCATAAAAAATCGTTTAAAATTGTTTGCAATTTAACTAAAATAAGTATATTTGCACTCCAATTTTTTGGATTGGTTGTGTAGCTCAACTGGATAGAGCATCTCACTACGGATGAGAAGGTTTGGGGTTCGAATCCCTACACGATCACAAATAAACCCTTTGAAAAAGCAGAGGGTTTTATTTTTAGTATTTGGTGAGAGTATCCGTCAGCTGACGGAATCGGATTCATATCCGCTAGCTAGCGGACAGGAGTTCAAAGTTCTTTAAAATAAAAAATATTTGGTGAGGTAGCTCAGTTGGTTAGAGCATCGGATTCATAACCCGAAGGTCAGGAGTTCAAATCTCCTTCTCACTACAAAGCCCTGAAGCGATTCGGGGCTTTTTTGTTGAGATATGTTTACAGTTTATGTTCTATATTCAGAAAATTACAATAAAATTTATATTGGATATACTTACAATATAGAACAACGATTATTAGCACATAATCATTTAGAAACAAAAGGATATACTTTGAAATATAGACCTTGGAAATTAATTTATACTGAGATTTTCTCTGAAAAATCAGAAGCTATGAAAAGAGAAAAGCAATTAAAGACGGCGAAGGGTAGGGAGTTTATTTAGAAATTAGTTGGTTAGAGTATCGAACTCCTCTCCGCCAGCTGGCGGACTCACTACAAAGCCCTGAAGCGATTCGGGGCTTTTTTTATTAAACTCTTTTTAAATGAATTTGTACTTTTGGCTAAATCTAAAAGTATGACTAAAACAATATATTCTGAAAAAACTGAAGAAGTTGAGTTAGTTGTACTACTAGCCAAACAGCTTCAAAACAATGGTATTCCTGCTCATCGTATGGAAGAAACGTTTGCTACTGTGTGTAAGATTTTAGATATAGAGGGTGATGTGTTTTCTTCTCCTAATGGCTTAATGATAAATGTAGGGCAAAAGGGGGACCTTAAAACCTTTTTTATTAAAGCTCCTTATGGTGATTTGAATTTTGAAAAGCTCGATAAAATCGACAAGGTTTACGAAGATATTATTAGCCAAAAAATAACTACATCACACGCAATAAAAATTCTTTATTTAATTGAGAGTTCACCTAAACGCTACCATTCTTTGATAGAAATTTTATTTTTTGGAATTTCTACAGGTAGTGCAGCTAGGCTTTTTGGAGGAGCTTATGCTGAAATTTTTGTATCTTTTATCATAGGTTGTTTTATTGGTTTTTTGATTGATTTAACAACGAAACTTCCTAGAATAGGGAGGATGCTTATTGTTATTTCTGCTTTATTTGCCAGCTCCTTTGCTAAATTATCAGTCATGTATTTAGGCAATTATTCTGTGGATGTGGCCACAATCACAGGACTTATTATATTAATTCCAGGTTTTTCTTTTACTGTATCTATTATCGAATTAGTAAATGGCCATGCATTGGCGGGAACGGCAAGGTTTTCTAACACGATGATTACGTTATTAATGATAGGTTTAGGAATTGGAGTAGGAAGCCAAATAGATAAACTAGTTGAAGTTAATGCATCGTTAGTTTCATTGCCAATATTACCACAATGGACTATTTATATCGCCCTTTTAACTGTTCCATTAGGATTTGTTGTGCTTTTTAAAGCATTACCTAAAGATTTTGTTTGGATATTACTAGCATGTTTATGCTCCTACTATACTTTAAAACTGAGTTCAGATTTAGGAAGCGCATCATTTTCTATCTTTTTAGCTTCTTTTATATTAGGGTTAGTGAGTAACGTTTTCGGAATGCTAACTAATAAACCAGTTACAATTATGTTAGTTCCCGGAATTATTTTGTTAGTTCCTGGTTCTTTAGGGTTTCAAAGCATCGCAAATTTGTTGGATAATGAAACGCTTCGTGGAGTTGAAACCGCTTTTTCGATGACAATTACGGCCGTTTCTCTGGTAGCTGGCTTAATTTTAAGCAATATTGTATTAGCTCCCAAAAAGAGTTTTTGAGCTAAAGATGATTTCCCAATCTTTTAGTAGGCTATGATTTTAGTCAGGATTTGATTTAATTTATTTATTAAAATAACTTAAAAATAATGCAAATTAAATTTGTTTAAATCAATACACTGCATAAATTTACAAGGTTTTAAAAACGATTATAAACATGGATAGATTAAAAGATAAGTTTCGCGAGAAAGCAGTGCCTTTAGCGGCAGAGATTAAAGATATTATCAAAAATCATGGCGATTTAAAGTTAGGTGAAATTACTGTAGCTCAAGTGTACCAAGGAATGAAAGGTATGATTGGTATGGTAACTGAAACATCTAAATTAGATGCAGAAGAAGGAATTCGTTTTAGAGGATATTCAATCCCTGAGTTACGTAAGCATTTACCAAAGGCACCAGGAGGAACTGAGCCTTTACCTGAGGGAATATTTTATTTAATGTTAGTAGGTGAGTTACCAACTCAAGAAGATGTTAGTTATATTACTAACGAGTGGCAAAAACGCAGTAATGTTCCAAAGCATGTATTTGATGTGATTGAAAAATTACCTACAGATACACATCCAATGACTCAGTTTGTAATTGGTATTATGGCTATGCAAACAGAAAGTTTATTTGCAAAAGCGTATGCAAAAGGAATTAATAAAAAAGATTATTGGGATTATGTGTATGAAGATTCAATGAATTTAATTGCACGTTTGCCAAGAATTGCGGCATACATCTACCGTCGTAAATACAAAGGTGGTGTTCATATCGAACCAGATCATAAATTAGATTGGGCAGCAAATTTTGCTCATATGTTAGGCTACGAAGATTTTGATATGAAACGATTAATGCGTTTATATTTAACGATTCACGTAGATCATGAAGGTGGTAACGTTTCTGCTCATGCTACGCACTTAGTAGGTTCTGCGTTATCTGATCCATATTTAGCATTTGCAGCAGGTATGAATGGTTTAGCTGGTCCTTTACATGGCTTAGCAAATCAGGAAGTATTAAGCTGGATTATGGAGTTGAAAGAAAATTTAGGAGGAGGTTTACCAACTAAAGAACAAATTGCAGAGTATATTAAGAAAACTTTAGCTGAAGGAAAAGTAGTTCCAGGATACGGACACGCAGTATTGCGTAAAACAGATCCACGCTTCACGGCGCAACAAGATTTCTATAAAACATACATCAAGCACGATAATATTTGTGAAATCGTTCAAATGGTGTATGAAGTAGCACCTCCAATTTTAGAGTCAACAGGAAAAATTAAAAATCCTTGGCCAAATGTAGATGCACACTCAGGAGCTTTATTAGTTCACTATGGCATGCATGAGTATGATTTCTATACTGTATTGTTTGGTGTGTCTCGTGCTTTAGGAGTATTAGCTAGTTTAGTGTGGGATAGAGCAACTGGTTCTGCAATCGAAAGACCAAATTCTACAACTACAGAAAATATCAAAGCAAAAATTAAAGCAGCTCAAGAAGCAAAAGCTTAATTTGATTTTATAATTTAAAAAAGTCCATTTGTCAACTGACAGATGGACTTTTTTATTTTCTGAAATTGAGGGGGCACCCCTCTATTTTTTACTTTTTTGATAAGTTAATTTTATAATGTTAAAACTAAACTCTACAAAAATGAAAAAAGTATTATTATTATTAGGAGGAGCATAATCCAAATTAATTTTTGGTTTATGTTATCTTCTTTCAAACTTGTTTAATTTATATTATCTCAAGTTTTGTATTTACCTATCCTTATATTTCTCATAAAGGATAGGTTCTTTGTTTTGTTTTCCTTCAATTTATTTTTTATATCTTTAATGGCATTATGTTTAGAGTAAAGTCATTATATTTTGTTGTCATATTATTTTTGAGCTTTTTTATTAAAGCTCAAAACATTGAATTAATCAACCGATTAAAAAAAGAAATTGCTAATACTAAAGACGATAGTACTAAAGTTAAACGATTAGTTAACTTATCTAATAATCTTAGTAGTTCAGAATTTAAAAATGCTATTAAATATGCTAATGAGGCATTGGAATTATCCATTAAAATAAATTATATTAAAGGTATACCTAAAGCATATAATAGTTTAGCAGATGCTTATTGGTTTCATTCAGATTATGAAAAAGCTCAGCAATATTATTTTAAGGCTTACCGAATCAACGATTCGATTAACGATCGAAAAGAGGTAGCGTTTTCACTGTATAATATTGGTTGGATTCTTTGCATCCAACAACATAATTATGAATCAGATAAGTATCTTTATGAATCACTTAATATTTATGAATCATTAAAAGACACGAACGGTCTTTTGCTAATATATAACGCCGTAGCAAGTTATTATGTAGATAGATTACGAAATGATGTTAATGCAGAAAAGTATTTTGATTCTGCTATTGTTTATTTTAATAAGGGTATTGAATGTGCTCGAGTATCCAAGAGTTATGATGATTTAGGTAAAATATATGGAAACTTAGGAGATTTGTTTTATCAAAAGGCAGATTATAATTCGGCTATATTTTATAACACAAAAAGCTTGGAAATCCATCAAAAAACTCAAGATTCGTCAAGTATGATTATTACTTTGTTGAATATGGGTTTATGTGAAATGGAAACCAATAAAATAAATGAAGCTATTGAGAAATTTAACATAGTTACAGCATTTAATACGAGGCATGAAATAAAAGATATACAGGTATTGGCATACAATGCTCTTGCTAAAAGTTATTATAAATTAGGCAAATACAAACAAGGATTTGATTATTACGAACGTTTTGTAGATTTAAAAGAAAAACTGGATAAAGAAGCATATTCTACTAGTATAAGTAATTTACAAAGTACGTATTCGCTGGAGAAATCGGAGGCAAATGTTGAACAATTAAAACAAGCAAACGAAATTCAAGAACTTAAAAATAAAAAAAATACATATTTTATTTTTGGATTAATAGTGGTTGCATTTATTGTTATTTTGGTTGCTGGATTGTTGTTTAAACAAAACAAACAAAAACAATTAACCAATATTCAATTAAAAGAACAAAATCATATTATTGCCGAAAAAAAACAAGAGATAGATAATAGTATTCAATATGCTAAAGGAATTCAGTTAGCGATTCTTCCTGATGTTTCCGAATTAATAAATCACTTTAAAGAAAGCTTTGTTTATTATAAGCCTAAGGATGTTGTGAGCGGAGATTTTTATTGGTTTGGAAAGGTACAAGATGATTTTTATTGCATAGCAGCTGATTGCACTGGACATGGCGTTCCAGGAGCCTTAATGAGTATTATTGGAATTGATAAGATAGTTCAAGCCATCTTTGAGAAAAAATTAGCTAATCCAGGTAAGATATTATCTTATCTAAATCAACAAATAAAAAAAGTATTAAAACAACATTCGGATGCTTCTAAACAAATGGATGGAATGGATATTGCTTTATTGAAATTTAATAATACAATGACTGAACTTGAGTTTTCTGGTGCAAATAGACCATTGTTGTTAATAAGAGATAAAACATTAATTGAGTATAAGGCAGATAAAACTGCTATTGCAGGTTTTACATCAGATGATCAAGAATTTTCTACAACAAAGATTTCTTTACAAAAAAATGATTCGTTATTTATTTTTACCGACGGTTATGCTGATCAGTTTGGTGGAGATATTGGAAAAAAATTTATGTCTAAAAATTTGAAAGATTTACTGGTTTCAGTTTCTAATCTTACTTGTACTGAGCAAAGACAAAAAATTGACATAGCATTTAATGATTGGAAAAAATCTTATGAGCAAGTAGATGATGTATTAGTTATTGGAATAAAAATTTAAAATGATTAAAAGAGTAATTATAATTAGTATTATTTGTGTAGGATTTGTTTTACTTCTTCCAAAGGAGTCTTCGCAATCTTGGGGTTTTTATGGGCATAAACGAATAAACAGAATGGCGGTGTTTACGCTACCTCCCGAAATGGTTTCGTTTTATAAAAAACACATTGAGTTTGTTACAAACCATGCGGTTGATCCAGATAAACGTCGTTACGGAGTAGAAGGAGAAGCTCCAAGACATTATATAGATATAGATCATTATGGAGCTCATGCATTTGATAGCGTACCAAAATTTTGGAAAGCCGCTATCGAAAAATATTCCGAAGATACTTTAATGGCTTACGGCATAGTTCCTTGGCAAATTGAAAAACATTATTATAAATTATTAAACGCCTTTAAGGATGAGAATTTAGATAGAATTCTTCATTACAGCGCAGATTTAGGGCACTATATTGCAGATGCTCATGTGCCATTGCATACTACTGAAAACTATAATGGACAGCTAACTGGACAAAGAGGGATTCACGGTTTTTGGGAAAGCAGAATACCTGAGTTAAAGGCAGAAGATTACGATTATTTTGTTGGTAGAGCTAAGTATGTTGATTCTCCTTTAAAGTTAGCATGGAAAGTGGTTTATGACAGCCATATGGCGGTTGACAGTGTTTTGAAATTTGAAGCAATGTTAAATAAAGATTTTCCAACGGATAGAAAATATGCTTTTGAAAACAGAGGAAATGTGATGATGAAAACCTATTCGGTTGAATACACTAATCGTTATGATTTAATGATTAAAGGACAAGTTGAGAGAAGAATGCGCGAGAGTATTACGATGGTTGGCAGTTTATGGTACACTGCTTGGGTAAATGCTGGCAAACCTAATTTGGATAAATTGGGAGAGAAAGATATAAGCGATTCTTTGAAAATTGCCATGCAAAAAGAAGAAGAATTATATCTACAGCAAAAAATAAAAAATGCAAAAGGGCATGAAGATTAACTGAATACTATGATGCTTATTTAGTTTACTATGTCTCATATTATATTCCATTTTCACAAGTAGTTTTATTAATATTTCATTTTGAAGAGTTTCAAGTTCTTCTAATGTTTTTTCATTTAGATATGAGAAACTAAAAATCTCTGAATGTTTAATAATTCGTTTGATGATTTTTTTTCGCTTTATTTCAAAATCGTTATGCATGGTATTTTTTTGTACAAAGTAATTGCAGAAAAAAACAGGATACACCTTCTTTTTAGAGAGTATAATTCACATGTAAGTTTTTTTATTTTTTTGTTATGATTTTAAGTAACAAGAAAGCCCATTCACCTTTAGGTAAATGGGCTTTCTAATTTAGATATATGATATTTATTTTTTCTTACCTAACATCGTAAATTCATTCACGATGATATTGGTTACGTAGCGTTTCACACCATCTTTATCAGTGTAATTATTATTTTGAAGCTTTCCGTCAATAGCAACTTCAGTACCTTTTTCTAAAAACTTTTCTGCAAAAGCCGCCTGACTTCCCCATGCAGTTACATTATGCCAAGTTGTTTCAGTAACTTTTTCTCCTTTTTGATTTTTGTATGTTTCGTTAGTTGCAATGACTAGTTTTGCCATTTTTAATCCTCCATTCAACGTTTTTACTTCTGGAGCTGTTCCTAAATTTCCAATTAATTGTACGCGGTTTCTTAACGTGTTCATGATTTTTCTTTTTTTAAATTATTATACTTTCTACAAATTAAATTTTTTGCCGTTTTTGATTTCGAAGCGCTTCATCATTTTCGACGACACAAAGGTAATAGCAACACAAAAAAAGATTCGGTTAATAGTCGTTTAGATTCGTATATAGTTATTTGTAGTCGTTTGTAATTGAATATTTTTTGTTTAAAAAAAAGCCCTGAAATAATTGACTTCAGGGCTTTTATTTAATTTTTAATTACTTTTTGAATTAAGGTTTCCCCACTACTTTCAAATTTAACTTTTAACAAATAAACGCCGTTGTTTAAGTTGCTTAAGTTCATAGAGCTTGTATTTTTTCCTTGTTCAATAGATTTGTTTTCATAAGAAATAATCTCGCCTGTAAAGCTAATTAACTCAACATCAATTTGACCTTTCCCAAAAGAGATAATGTCGTATGATAAGATATCTTTTGTTGGATTTGGGCGAACATTGGTTATATGATTTTTTGTTTCTCTTATGTCTACACTAATTGTTTTTGTATATTTATAGGAACCATCAAAATCAACTTGTTTTAACCTATAGTATGAGATATCACTATATGGATTATGGTCAGTTGTACTATAAGCTACTTTTACATCACTATTTCCTTTACCATCTATAATGCTTAATAGTTCCCATTGGTTAGCATCAGATGATTTTTCTATTACAAAATAATCATTATTACGTTCTGTTTCCGTTGCCCAATCAAGAACAACTTCTTTATTTTCAGTCAAATTACCTTTGAAATATAGAAGTTCGATAGGTAAAGGTATTATGGCACAGTTGGTAGTTGCGGTTGCACCTGGCGCCTGATTTAAAGTAATACTTTGAATAATGTTAGCATAGTTCGTTACCAAAACTATGTAAACTTCGCCTGTTTGTGCATTGGCAATATCCATTTGTTCGGTATTAGAAGACGAGTAACTACAATCAATTGGAGCTGGGTAAGTTGAACAATCAGCTTGACCTGTTGCTAAATCAGGGTAAGGACCCCACATTGCGAAATCTACATCAGATCCTGCTGTTAAGTCAACTTCCATTGTTCCTGGAGTTGCAATTTCAAGATAAAACCAGGTTGGGTTTGGTTTTGTACTTAAGCACCCATAATTTGGACCTACAGGAGCCGCTGTTCCACCTGATTGTGCTTGAAAGACATAAGGCGAACCAGAACAAAAAGGTTGCATTTGAGCGCATGTAGTATTTGATGGAGGAGGAGGTGTTGGATTGATACATAAACTAAATGTTGTGTTTTGACCAGAAGTAGAAGTGTACGAAAATATTCTTATAAAATAAGTGTTACCAACAGTTAACCCATTAATCGTACTACTATTTGGGTCGCTGCAAATTAGTGCAGTTCCAGGAGAACCACAAGTTCCAGCATATACTGAATGGTATAAATCGGTAGTTGAACCAGTGACATTATTCAAATTAATATTCATAGATGTGCTTGATGCCACGAAAGAATACCAAACATCATCGTCTGCAGTTCCCGAACAGGTTCCTGTAGCTACACCAGAAGCAGTTGCACCAGATATAGTGCCTCCTGTTTGAACAGTACAAGTTCCTGGAGCTGAATTTACAGCAGCAGCAGTTGCATTACAAGGGTTGTCGTTTGCTGGAGGTGGCGGTGGAGCAGATATACAAATGTTTTGAGTAGTTATGACTCCACTCGACCAAGTATATAATCTTACGTAATAGGTGTTGCCTATTGTAAGTCCAGAAATAGTTCCTCCTGCATTATTATCAGTGCAAAGTAACGACGTCATAGTTCCGCCGCAGTTGCCTGAAAATACTTGCCAATATACATCCGAGGTTCCTGAAACATAGGTTGCAGATAAAATTTGAGTGGTGCTTGTTGCTATAAATGAAAACCAAACATCGTCATCTGGTGTACCTGAATTACTGGTGCATGCTCCTGATGGAGTAACATTGGAGTTAGTGGCCGCATTAGTTGATTGATTTGTTAAAGTGGCACATGCTCCTGTTGTTGGAATAGCAGGAAAAGGTGTAGCTCCCGCACAATTATCATTTGACGGAGCAGGAGGCGGTGCCGAAATACAAATATTTTGAGTCGTATTTACCCCGCTTGACCAAGTATATAATCTCACGTAATAGGTATTACCTATTGTAAGCCCAGAAATAGTTCCTCCTGCATTATTATCAGTACATAAAATCGAGGTCATGGTACCTCCGCAGTTGCCTGAAAATACTTGCCAATACACATCGGTATTACCTGAAACATAGGTTGCAGATAAAATTTGAGAAGTACTTGTAGCAACGAACGAAAACCACACATCATCATCAGGTGTACCAGAGTTACTTGTACAAGTTCCAGTTGGAGTAACATTTGAATTTGATGCACCAGATGTATATTGATTTAATAAATTAGAACAAGTGCCATTTGTTGGAACAGCAGGAAATGGCGTTGCATTATTACAGTTATCATTTGTTGGAGGTGGGGGTGGCGCAGAAATACAAATATTCTGAGTAGTAACGTCACCACTCCAATATGTATATAATCTAACATAGTAAGTATTCCCTACTGTTAAACCTGTCATTGTCGCTCCAGTGTTATTATCAGTACATAATACTGATGTCATAGTACCTCCACATGAACTTGAAAAAACTTGCCAATACACATCAGTATCTCCAGAAACCCAGGTTGCAGATAAAATTTGAGTTGTACTTGTTGCTATAAATGAAAACCAAACATCGTCATCTGGTGTACCTGAATTACTGGTACATGCTCCTGATGGAGTAACATTTGAGTTAGAGGCGCTTCCTGTAGTTTGATTAGATAAACTTGCACATGTTCCATTTGTTGGTACCGCAGGAAAAGGCGTTGCATTAGCGCAATTATCATTTAATGGTGGGCATGATGTTGAATTGGTAACAACAGCATTATCTGTTAAAGTACAGCCAGATGCCGTATGTGTTAATGTCCATCTGATAGTTACGGCGGTATTTGCAGGAACAGTGCTAACATTAGAAGTTGCAGAACTTGCATTTGAAAATGAGATACCTGTGCAATTAGTGATGCAACTCCAAGCTCCTGTAAAACCTGAAGGTGCTGCAGTTGCGGACAATGCAAATGTTCCTGTATTACATAATAATTGATCAACCCCAGCATTTGCGCTGGATGGAGGCGTAGCATATGATATTATTATTTGCCCTGCACCACCTGCACCACCTGCACTGCCTTTAGTTCCTCCGCTTCCTCCACCTCCAGGTGCATTACCTGATAATCCAATAAAAGTATTGCTTGTTGAACCAGCCGCTCCATTTCCTCCATCACCTGCACTTGCGCCAGCCGCATCAGCAACTCCATTTGCTCCAGCACCAGATGATGATGCACCTTCTCCTCCGCCTCCACTATTGGCGCCAGTTCCATTGCCACCTGTTCCGCCAACAAAAGTTCCCGTGCCTCCCGTACCTCCTGCAAAAGTTCCAGTTGAAGATGTTGCGCCTGTTCCACCATTACCGCCAGTAGCAGTAACTGTAGTAGTTCCAAATACAGCTGTAGTAGTTCCTCCCTTAGTTCCTGTAGTTTGAGTTGCGCCACCTGCACCACCGGCGCCAACAGTATAATTATATGTTGTGCCAGATGTAACGGACACAGCAGAGTTTATAGTATAACCGCCGCCACCGCCGCCGCCGCCGCCATCACTATTCCCAGTAAAGCCGCCACCACCACCACCACCACCGCCCCAGCATTGAACGGTAATGGTTGAAACGCCGCATGGTAAACTAAAAGAACCAGATGTCGTGAGGGTAAGAGTGGTTGTTTGCCCTAAAGAAATAAAGGATATAACTGAGAATAGGAGTATAAAAATATTTTTCATTGTATAATATTTTGGAGAGAAATGCTTTTTAGAGGTTATTTGTATGAAAGGATGGCTTCTTTTTTAATGGTGTATTTTTGAAGCACATCAAATAAATCCGTTTCATTCATTAAATCATTATGAACCAAAATAAATTCATTTGTTTTTTCTAAAATATCAATAGATATCACTTTTTCATTCCAAGCAATTAATTCATCTTTTAAGTCACTGACTGCGGTTTCCGTTAAGTCTTTGATTGATATTATTAATGTTTTTTTATTATGAGAAATATGATCAATGGTTTGATTAGTATCGTCAATTTGAGCAAAGCAAATGTTGGCAGCCAAAAAAAACAAGATAGAAAACAAGAAGTTTTTTTTCATGAGAAATTGTAATTATTTTATGGTTATGTTAATCAAACATCAAGGTAAGATTAATTTATCGCATAAAAAATGAGGAAGAATATCATTCTGAGTTAAGAAATATCCTATTTCATTGTTTTTTTAAATAATCGTTAATTTTACAATGTTCGTCGATTATTTACGCAAAATAAGATAGTGATAAAATGAGTGAAACTTCATTTTGAATTAGGGAAGCTTTAAGCAATAGTGAGCTTATACCAGAAGAAATTGTTGAAAAGTAGAAATCAATTTTTAATTACTTTTTGATTGATACATTTTCCGTCGTTTAATGTAGTTATCTTCAATATATATATACCGTTTTTCAAATAACTCATGTCTGTTTTTAAATCATTTTTACCTGAATTAATGTGTTGCTCCTCTTTGATTACAGAATTACCCATAAAATCAATCAACTCTATGTTAGCAGTACCTGATTGAGATGTAAATACATTGAAATAGATATTTTCATTTGTGGGATTAGGATGTATATCTCTTAAGTAGGTTTCAATATTTTCTGAAGATTCGATACTAATGATATTGGAATATTCAAAATCACCTGAAAAATCAGTCTGCTTTAATCGATAGTAGTTTATTTCATTGCTTATAAAAGAATAATCCTCGTACTGATAATGTTTGTAATTTAAAGAATTACCAGTTGCCTTTATTTTTGTTATTTCTTTCCAATTTATTCCATCAATTGATCTTTCCAGAGTAAAGTATTCGTTATTAGTTTCAGAAACGGTGGCCCATTTAAGTAAGTTAAAACCATTGTTATTTGCCCCAGTAAAAGAAATTAATTCTATTGGTAAAACGGTGCAACCTAATGCTGCGCCATTACTTAATTGCCAACTTAAAGTAAAAGGAGCGCTTGTTGCATTCCAGTTATCTAAAAATAAAATGTATTGTTGTCCAGCAATTACATTGATAGAAGAAACCCAACCATTACCATAAGTATCTTCTTCAGTATCTGTGGCGCCATTTCCTAATCCTGTATTTCCTCCCGAAGAATTTCCAGCTGAAGCAGCTGAACATCTTAATGGCGGTCCTGTTGGAGGGCAAGGTAATGTTGTATATGGTCCCCAAATTGCCCAGTCATAATCAGTTGTAGAAGATGACGGAGCTATTGTCATACCAATAGTGCCGCTGGCTGAAGGAGTAAAATAGTACCAACTAGATTGATGTTCTGCTGATCCATCTGGAAGTTCAGCATAATTATTCAAACAGCCTAAATTTCCTAAACCAAGGTTTGCATCATTATAGTTCCCACTTCCTAAGCTAGAGCCTGCAACAGATTGATTACTACATATCATAGCAGCACCAACACAATCTTGTTGTACATTATTTGTTGGAGAGGAAACACAAGTGGCACAAGAAATATTTGCCGCCCAACCAGTGGATGTTGTTGCGCCATCCGATGAAAATTTAAAAGTCAGGCAACCAGATGTATTGGTGCTAGTTGCTGTTATGGTTCCAGGAGAAGCAGCTGTAAAAGAAGAGCCCAATATCATTGGTGCAGCAGTAGAATTACCATCATATACTGATAAGTAATCAAAATGGTCTTCTAAATTAAATGATGTAAAAACTGCTTTCATGCATTGTCCAGCAGTAGATGGACAAAACACGGTGGTTTTGCTTTCGTTGTTGACATAATTTGACCCAGAGCCTCCACTATCATAAAAAGTAGCACTACAAAGAGTATAGTTGCCTGTTGTTCCATTAATAACTGGCGGAGGAGCAGCTACGCAAGAAATCGTTGCTACCCAACCAGAGTATACTGTTGAGCCATCTGAACGAAATCTAAAGGTTAAGCATCCAGAGCTATTGCTGCCACTAGCACTAATGGTACCAGGAGATGTTGTTCCAGCATAACTACCAATTTGAGTAGCGGCAGTTGAATTACCATCATAAATGGTTAGTCTATCATATGTTGCGCTCCAGTTTTCTGTACTAAAAGATGTAAATACAACTCGAATCACCTGACCAGCAGTAGCAGGACAAAAAGTGATGGTATAATCCTCATTATTTGCGTAATTGCCTGTTCCCCCAGCATCGTAAAATGTTCCAGCGCAAGTACTAACCGTTCCTCCTTGACTAATATTGTAAGTTTGAGCACAAAGAGGTTGTGTAATAATGATTGCTAAAATAAATACATATGCTTTTATAATGAGTTTCATTTTATATCCTATTTAGTGTAATGTATAGGTAACTTATAGGTCAATTCATTTATGGATAAAAGAGTAAGTTTAAAACCATATTTCTTAAATTCACGAGTATAACGAGATGTTTTTTGTCTTAGGTATTCATATTCAGAAACATCAAAATTAATAGCTGACACTGGAATGCAATTATTACACTCTGTTTCTTCAAAAATATATGATGATGTGTAGAAATAAACGATACTATTAAACTTAGCAGTATCCGTTTGTTGTAATGATTGTAAATCCTGAACAGAGTAGTGATTTAAAATAATAGGATTTTCAAATGGATTAGAGTTTGAGGTCTGTCCATTGATTGTTATGCTCAATAAATAAAAAAAAATAAGCGTAAAAATTTTCATCTAAAAATTTGGTTGTTAACCAAAATTAGTAGTTTTTCTGAATTTTAAATTTTATACAGAATTAACAGAAATGATTACTGAGTAAAATGTAGTATTGTTTTTTTGATTCTAAATCCTTGGTGTTACCAGAAACAAAAAGGGTAAAACAATTTAGTAATTGCTTTACCCTGTAATTTTGTGTCTGATTATTCGAAAATATTATCTATTAAATGAACTTATATTTTAGACGAAAGAGTTTTTAATTTGAATCCTTACCCTCTTAATTTTGCTTTTATAGAAACTGCAGTTATTACTGAAGTAATTGTACCTAAAAAGATATGCTTAAATACAATGCTTGTACATTCTTTAAATAGTGTAACTCCTGCTACTTCTTTTTCAATAAATTTAGGAATCTCAGCTTCAGTGATTTTTAAATGACCACTTTTGATCTGAACTTTTGCTAATTCAAATCCGTAGGTTTGAAAGAAATTTACTTTATAAGCTTTAAAATCTAATATGAAAAATATTGACTGAAAAATTACCAAGATAATTGTACTAAATACAACAAATTTTAAACCTTCTTTAATTAAATCTTTTCCACCAATATTGTTATTATGAATAGATCTTTTTGAATAAATCATAGCCATAACACAGAAAGGAACGAGTAATAATAATCCAATAATGGAAACTGTATTAATATATTTTGTATACCCACCATAAAAAGTAATACAAGTAGCTAAAATTACTAATGAACTATAAATAGCAGGAAAAAAGTATGTTTTAGTGTTCATGATTATCGATTCATTCCAATTAAAAATTCTTCATTTGAGCGAGTTTTACTCAATTGATTTAATAAAAACTCCATGGCTTCCACTGGGTTCATATCAGATAAATGCTTTCTTAATACCCATAAGCGTTGTAAAGTTTCTTTGTCTAATAATAAATCATCTCTACGTGTAGATGAAGAAGATAAATCAACAGCTGGGAAAATACGGCGGTTAGCAATTTTTCTATCTAATTGCAATTCCATGTTACCAGTACCTTTAAATTCTTCAAAGATAACCTCGTCCATTTTAGATCCTGTTTCTGTTAATGCTGTTGCAATGATAGTTAGTGAACCACCATTTTCGATTTTACGAGCGGCACCAAAAAAACGTTTTGGTTTTTGTAAAGCATTTGCTTCCACACCACCTGATAATACTTTTCCGCTACTTGGAGCAACGGTATTATAAGCACGAGCCATACGCGTAATACTATCTAATAAAATCACTACATCGTGTCCGCACTCTACCATACGTTTTGCTTTTTCTAAAACAATGTTGGCAATTTTTACGTGTTTTTCTGCTGGTTCATCAAAAGTAGATGATACCACTTCTGCTTTCACACTACGCGCCATGTCAGTTACCTCTTCTGGTCGTTCATCAATTAATAAAATAATTAAATAAACTTCAGGGTGATTGTAGGCAATAGCATTAGCAATATCTTTTAATAAAACAGTTTTACCTGTTTTTGGTTGCGCAACAATTAAACCACGTTGTCCTTTACCAATAGGGGCAAACATATCAATAATACGAGTGCTATTATTTTGTAATGGATGACCTGTTAATTTTAATTTTTCAGAAGGAAATAGGGGAGTTAAATAATCAAATGGAACTCTATCTCTAATATAGGATGGTTCGCGACCATTAATTTCTTCAACCTTAACTAAAGGGAAAAATTTCTCACCATCTTTTGGAGGACGAATACCGCCACGCACAACATCTCCTGTTTTTAATCCAAATAATTTTACTTGAGATTGAGAAACATAAATATCATCTGGTGAACTTAAATAATTGTAATCCGAACTTCTTAAGAAACCATATCCATCAGGCATCATTTCTAAAACCCCTTCACCAATAGCAATACCATCAAAGTTGTAGTACACACGCTCTGGTTTTGGTTGTTGTTTTTGTTCAGGTTTATTATCACTCATCTCCATCCCATCTGGAGTTTGAGGTTTTTCTTCAGGCTCAATATTAATGGCTAAATCATTATTGATAACAGGTTTTGATTCTGTTTGCTCATTAGGAGAAGGATTATTATTGTTATGATTATGCTGAGGTTTTGGATGATTATGAACAGGAACTTTACGAACATGCTCTTCTTTTCTTTCGGGAGCTGCTTGACGAACCTGACGTTCAGAATGAATTTTTTCAGCTAAAGGTTTTACTTCAATTTCTTTTTCAATTGGAGTTTCTTCAAATAGTGTTTTTTCAACCTTCACTTCCCCTTCAACTGGTTTTTGGATACGAGGTTTTTTTACTTTTGCTTCCGCAGACTTTTCTGTTTTTTCAGCTTTTTCCACATCTTTTTTAGGAAATTGTTCCACTAATTTAGCGGCTAATTCTTGATTAGTAGCTTGGGCATCAATAATTTTCATCACCATATCTGGTTTTGCTAATCCTTTTACGTCGATGCCAAATTGCTTACAAATGTCTTTTAGCTGAGGTAAAGCTCTGCTAGTTAAATCTAATACTTCAAACATAGTTATGTTTAATAAGGGGAATAATAATTAAAAAAGAGTTTTTTATTTTTAATGCTTTTTGTGATTTTAGACCAACAAGAAAATGTGTAGTCTTATTTACGATGATACAAGTATAAGCATTAATTTTATATTACAAAATAATTTAAAAATAAATTTTATGGCTAAAATAAGTGCCATTTTTGCTAAAAAAAATACCTTTGTTGTATGAGTAAATTTTTAATAGTTGGATTAGGAAATATTGGAGATGAGTATGCTCATACTCGCCATAATATTGGCTTTGATGTATTAGATTATTTGGCTAAAGAAAATGATTTAAAATTTAAATCAGATAGATTAGCAGATATGGTTGAGTTTAAATATAAAGGCAAGCAATTAGTATTGATTAAACCTACCACCTACATGAATTTAAGTGGTAAAGCGGTTAATTATTGGATGCAAGCTGAGAAAATACCTGTAGAAAATGTCTTAGTAATTGTTGATGAATTAGCTCTGCCTTTTGGCAAAATTCGTTTAGGGCCAAAAGGAAGTGATGGCGGACATAATGGATTAAAAAATATTCAAGAAATTTTAAATACAAATCAATATCCTCGTTTGCGTTTTGGTATTAGTAACGAATTTAATAAAGGAAGTCAAGTAAATTATGTGTTAGGAAAGTGGAGTGATGAAGAGAAAAAAACATTGGATGATAGAATAAAAATTGCTGCTGACGCCGTGAAAGCCTTTGCATTTATTGGGCTAGCGAGATGTATGAATGAATTTAATACAAAATAAATTATTTGTTTTGTATATCATATCTGGCAAGTGGAGTAGCTTCTAAACCACAAAATTCTTGCTTTAAATATTTGTAATAACCCGTAATAGCTATCATTGCTGCGTTGTCAGTGCAATATTCAAATTTTGGAATATATGTTTCCCACTGATGTTTGTTTCCTAACGATTCTAATTCCCTTCTTAAACCTGAGTTAGCTGAAACACCCCCAGCAATTGTAATTTGTTTGATACTTGTTTCTTTACTTACTGCTAATAAATTTTTTAGTAAATATTTTATTAAATGTGCTTGGTAAGAAGCACAAATATCATTGAGGTTTTCAGTAACAAAATTTGCATTTAATTTTGTTTGCTCTTGAATAAAATATAAGAAAGCTGTTTTTATACCACTAAAGCTATAGTTGTTATTTTTGAGTTGAGGAGTGGGGAATTTGTATTTTGTAGCATCTCCCAATTGCGCATATTTATCAATTAAAGGTCCGCCAGGGTAGGGTAGTCCCAATATTTTGGCGGCTTTGTCAAATGCCTCGCCAACAGCGTCATCTTCTGTTTCTGCTAATAATTCAAATTGTAAATAATCGCTAATTTTTACAATTTGAGTGTGACCACCACTAACGGTTAAACATAAAAAAGGAAAACTAGGTTGCTTAATGTCTTGATTTTCTTCTTGAATAAAATGTGCTAAAATATGCCCTTGCATATGATTTACTTCCACTAAAGGAATATTTAAGGCAAGTGATAAAGACTTCGAAAAAGATAAGCCAACTAATAAACTTCCACTTAATCCTGGTCCTCTAGTTACAGCAATGGCATTGATTTGTGATAAGTTTACGTTTGCTTTTTTAAGAGCAGCATCAATAACAGGTACAATGTTTTTTTGATGGTCTCTGCTAGCTAATTCTGGAATAACGCCGCCATATAGTTCATGTATTTTTTGGTTAGCTGTTACATTAGATAACAAAACACCATTTTTGAGAATAGCGCATGACGTATCATCACAGCTAGATTCTATTCCAAGGATAAATATGTCTTTATTGTTTGATGGCATTTATACAATCTTTAAGCCAATATCTTAGGTTATATTAACGTTATATATTTAGGTTATTTCGTTATTTTTATACGCAATGAACGCACTCGGTAAAATTACAAGAATATTATGGAAAACGATATTGTTTTCTGTATTACTTATTGTGATTTTATGCAATTTACTTTTTGTGGCATTGCAAACCGAAACATTCCAAACTTGGTCGGCACAAAAATTAACAGCTTACCTGTCTAAAGAATTAAATACAAACTTAAATATTGAGCGAGTTAAAATTAGTTTGATTAGTAATGTCACTCTTGAAGGAGTTTTTGTAAGCGACAAACATCATGACACTTTAGTTTACGGAAAAAGTATTACAGTTGATGTAACGGGGTTTAATTATAAAACTCAACAGCTAAAACTAGATGAAGTTGAACTTACAAATATTAAAGTTAAATTATTGAAATATAAAAACGAGGAAGATTGGAATTTTCAATATTTAGCAGATTATTTTGCACCTAATGATTCCACTAAAAATGATACCACTAAATCACCTTGGAAAATTTATTACGGAGATTTAAAATTAAACAATGTTGATTTTACTTACCATTTGTTAAGGGATACAAATAAGATAGTTCAAAATATGAATTATCGAAATATTCATGTGTCAAATATTTACGGAACTTTTACTGATATTGATTTTAAAGGAGATACAATTTTTGCTCAAATAAATAATTTGAGAGCTAAAGAACAATCTGGAATTGAATTGAAACATTTAACCACCAGAGCTAAACTATCTTCAACAGAATTGCGTTGTGATAGTATTTATTTAAAAACTCCTAACAGTTTTGTGAAAGGGAATCTTCAATTCAAATATGATTATTGGGAAGATTATCAGGACTTTATTAATAAAGTGTATATCAAAGGTAATTTAAGAGACAGTACTTATGTAAGTTTTAAAGACATCGCCTATTTTGCAGAAGATATTAATGGTTTTGAGGAAGTGATTTATGTAACTGGCAAAGTAAGAGGTTATGTGAATGATTTAAGTGGAACTAACATGAACATGAGTTACAGGAAACATACTCAATTTATTGGGGATGCAAGTATTACAGGTTTACCCGATTTTGAAAAATCATTTATTCATTTTGATGCTCAAAAATTATCTACTTCAAAATTTGATTTAGAAAATTTTCCAATTCCACCTTTTGATAAACCATCATATTTAAATCTACCGAAAGAGTTAGAAAATTTAGGAGTCATATCCTACAGAGGAAAGTTTGATGGATTTGTTAATGATTTTGTAACATATGGTACTTTTAAAACAAATGTTGGTTCCTTAAAAACAGACCTCCATTTAAAAAATGATAAAAATAAATTAGTTGAATATTCAGGCTCTATAGCAACAACTAATTTTAATTTATCTAAATTGTTCCCTGGTGTAAAATTTGTTGGCCCTATTTCTTTGTCATCTAAAGTTAAGGGTAAGGGATTTAAAACAGAAGATTTAGACGCAGAGTTTGATGGAATGGTGAGATCTATCAATTATAACAATTATCAATATGATAATGTTAAGATAGATGGATCATTTAAAAATCAAATATTCAAAGGTAATGTCATTAGTAAAGATACCAATGCTAACTTCGATTTCATTGGTTCTATTGACTTTAATAATAAGTTCCCTAAGATGGATTTTATTTCTACTATCAATAATTTTGATTTGGAAAAAACCCACTTTTCTACCCCTCAATTAAATGGAAAAGTGTCTTCTCAAATCTTAATTAATTTAAATGGAAATAGTGTTGATAATTTGAGCGGGCAAATAAACTTTGATAACACCATTTATACAACAGTGGAAGGGAAAGTTAATAAATTAAGTAGTTTTAATTTAGATTTGGATCAATCAACAGAAATCAAAAACATTAAACTTAATTCAAATATCGCTAATGTTCAATTATCTGGAAAATATAATTTAAGTACTTTGCCAAATGCTTTTAAGCAATACTTAAATGAATACTTCCCCACTTTTGTAAAAACAAGAACGCGATATATTTATAGTGATAAAGCCGATTTAAAATTAAAAATAAAAAACTACACAGTTGTAAAAGAGCTGTTTACTAAAGATTTAATGATTGGTTCTAATGCATTAATAGAGGGTTCTTTTGATGCTTCCATAAATTATTTATATCTAAAAACAACCAGCGATTTAATTGAATATTCAGGGGTGAAATTCAAAGGAAATAATATCGCTGTCAATTCTTTAACTAATGGAGTAAAGTTTACGTATAATTCAAAAGCAATTAATGTTTCAGATAGTTTTGCGTTCAAAAATCCAAGTTTTGTATTTGTAGCAAATGATAAGATAACCAATTTTAATTTAAATTGGGACAATTTAATTAGTCCAAATAATGCTGGTATTGTTAGCGGAAAAGCAATTTTTGAAACGACGCAGGCAACTATTCTTCTTGATAAAATAAGATATGTTGTGGAAGATAGTGTTTGGCAAATTGTTAAATATAATCCTATCACAATTGATACTTCGTTTGCCGTTAAAATAAATTCATTAACGTTTTACAATCAAAATCAGTTAATTACTATTGATGGTAATCTATCTAAAAAAAGTAATGATAAAGTAGATATCCATATTCAGAATTTTAAATTAGCCCAACTAAATCCATTTTTGAAAGATGCTAAACTTTCGATAGAAGGGAATGTTACTGGCTCAACAAGTGTCTTTTCTGCTTTTGGTAAACCTTTAATAAGTAGTGAAGTAGGATTTAACGATTTAAAACTAAACAACAAACTCATTGGTTTTGGAGAGATAAAAAGTGAATATGACCCACAAAAAGAATACGTGAACATTAATGGCTATTCGGCGTTTGCAAAAGACTTTGATGGGAATTTAATGAAAAATATTATATTCAATGGTTACTATTATCCTAAAAGAAAAGAAGAGAGTTTGGATATTTCTTTTAAAGCAGAACCATTTGATTTATCATTACTGCAACCTTATTTCAAAGATATTTTTACGGTGAAAATTGGTTACTTAAATGGTAATGGAACCATTACTGGTACGCTCGATAGCCCGCAAATTAATGCTAAACTTAAGTTTTTTAAATGTTCTATTGTAGTTGATTATACCAATGTTCAATACATCATCAATGGAAATGTTGAAATTATGCCAAAACAAATTAGGTTTGACAATATTTTGGTTCAGGATGTCCCTTACAAAGGAATGGCAGGCGGAAATACAGGTAATTTGTCGGGAAATATATTCCACAACAATTTTAAAGATATGCGTATTGACTTTGACTTGAATACAAACAAGTTAATGGTTTTAAATACAACAGCGGCTAATAATCCAAGTTATTACGGAACGGCATATGCCTCTGGTAATGCTGGTATTTATGGTTTTGTAGATGATATAAAAATGGAACTAAATTTAAAAACTTCTGGAGGTACTTATTTTTATATTCCTTTAGATGGACCTTCTGAAATTGGGAATAATGATTTTATAAAATTTGTAACAAAGGATACTGTAAAAACGATAGTGAAAAAAACGAAGTCAAACTTTTCCTTAGATTTTAATTTAGAAGCTACTAGAGATGCAGAGGTGCAATTAATATTTGACGAAAAATCAGGAGATATTATTAAAGCAAGAGGTGATGGAATTTTGAACATGAAAATTGATAGTAGAGGTAAGTTTGATATGTTTGGAGATTACGTTCTTTCAACTGGCGATTATTTATTTACTCTTGAAAATTTTGTGACTAAGAAATTTGAAATTCAAAAAGGAAGTTCTATCAAATGGAATGGAAACGTTTATAAAGCTAATATTGATATTGTAGCTAATTATAAGCAGAGGGCATCTATTAAACCACTGTTTCCTAATGATTCAGTCAATAATTATAATAAACGCTTTCCTGTAGATTGTAAGTTGTACATGAAAGATAAATTAACCTCTCCTGATATAACATTTGGAATTGAATTGCCAACCATCGATGAAAATACTCGATCTGCAATCAAGAGTTTATTAAATGACGAAAATGAATTAAATAGACAAGTCTTTTCTTTATTGTTATTACGAAGTTTTGTAACACCTCTTTCTATTGCTGGTTCTGGTGGTATTAGTGCGGGTGGTGCAGCGGCAGCTACAGGTTCTGAGATGTTGAGTAATAAAATGAGTAATTGGTTAAATGGAATCACTAAAGATGTTGATATAGGAGTGAATTATAGACCAGGCGGAACTTTAAGTAGTGATGAGTTAGATTTGGCTTTATCAAAACAATTATTTAATAATAGATTAACGATTGATGGAAATTTTGGAGTAGCAAACAATAATACTCCTACAAATTCAACCACCACAAAAAACAATAATACCAGTAACTTAATTGGAGATGTTACTTTAGAATATAAATTATCCGAATCAGGAAAATACAGAGTAAAAGGTTTCAACAGAAGCAACGATAATACAGAAATAGCAACTAGTGGAGGTCCGTTTACACAAGGTGTTGGTATTTTTTATCGAGAAGAATATGAAAGTTTAAGTGAACTATATAGAAGATATATCAGCAAACTCAAACGAAATAAAACAAAAAAATAATTTAATTCAATACTATTTTTCTGTAATAGATCTTATTATTACTGGTTATTCTTATGAAGTAAATACCAGCTGATAAATTTTCAAACTCAATATATTCAAGTGTATTTTTAGGTTTTAGTGTTAATATTTCCTTTCCTGTAATGTCTATGATCGAAATGCTTTTAGACAGTTCTTTTGTTTGAATAAACACTTTATGATCAGTTGGATTAGGATATATATCTATTATATAATTTGATTCTTGTTCAATAATTCCAACATCTTGACTGCTTCTGTAATTTGAAGAAATAATTGTATCCATTGCAGCAGCAGACGAGGTGCAATTGGTCGGAGTTAAAATAGCTACTTTATATAAATTAAGCCCCACTGGTGGCGTTAAATCAGTATAAGCAGTAGTAGAACCCGAAACGGTATTAATAACCTGCATGTTTGATGATGTAGTACCTCTAAAAATATAGTATGACGCAGGGTTAAGACCTTGATATAAATTCCATGATAAATTAATTTGAGTTCCTGTTCCTTGACTACTTTGCAATAAAATAGTTTTATGAGGACTTGATTTTAATTGAATGTTATTACAGCTATCTAAATGGGCTATTGCATATCTATATGATTGCTGATTTGTATTCGATGTTAAATCTATAAATTTATCTGGTTGGCCATTTGGAACATAACCTATAGAATCCCATAAACTTGAGCTATTTTCTCTATATATGACAGTGCCATTTTTATAAGTGTTAATATAATTATTGAAATAAATCTCATTATTAAGATTTGAATTCGAGGAAACATAGCAAAGTGTAGGTGTTGCTACTGCCTTTGAACATTCATTTATACATAATATACCACTGCCAGAAATTTGACTGAGAGTGAATTGTGTAGTGGTTGATGCTGGTGTTGTAGCACATATTAAATAAAACTTACCTGAAACGATATTAAAAGTAATTGATTCAGTTGTACTAGATGAAGATGAACACGCTAAAGTGTTTGTCATTAATTGAGAACAAATATTTTGAGGACCGTTTACTCCTCCCCAACATATTAAATCCATATTACTACTCCCGGTTACCTGTAGAGTCACGGACCCGTTATTTTGGGCTTGCCCATAATAAAAACAGTTATGATTAAAGTTTGTAATACATCCAAAACTCATACCTCCTGATGAAGATGTATTGTTGGATATTGTAGAATTAGTATATGTTGTACCACTACAAAATGTCAAAGCATTGAAACAACCATACTGAGCATTTATTTTAAAAGCAATAATTATTAATAGTAGAAGTAGATTTTTTTTCATTTTAATATTTTAACCTAATGTATAAAATATTAATGATTTATAAAAATATTGGAGATTGATTATTTAAATACTTGTTGTATAATATTTCTTTCTAAACCAAAAGGCTAGTTTTACTAATGCAATTAAGGCTGGTACCTCCACTAATGGACCAATAACTCCGGCAAAGGCTTGCCCGCTATTAATACCAAATACACCTATAGCTACAGCAATAGCTAACTCAAAATTATTTCCTGTGGCAGTAAATGATAAAGCTGCATTGGTTGAATAATCAGCTCCTAATTTTTTTGCTAGTAAAAATGTAATTACAAACATAACAGCGAAATAGATTACCAATGGAATAGCAATTCTAATTACATCTAAGGGAATTTGTACAATCAATTCACCTTTTAAACTAAACATTAATACAATTGTAAATAATAATGCCACTAATGTAATAGGAGATATAGCTGGAATAAATTTTTGCTGATACCATTCTTCGCCTTTTAATTTTATTAAACTGTATCTGCTAACTATGCCAGCAATAAAAGGTATTCCTAGATAAATAAAAACACTTTCTGCTATTTGAGACATTGTAATAGAGATGTCAAAACTTTTCATCCCAAATAATACAGGCACTTTAGTTAAATAAAAATAAGAGTAGGCCGAGAATAAAAGAACTTGAAGTAAACTATTGATACCCACTAATCCTGCAATATATTCTCTGTTACCTTCAGCTAATTCATTCCATACAATTACCATAGCAATACAAGGTGCAATACCTATTAATATTAATCCTGTCATATATTCAGGATAATCTTTCAAAAAAACATAAGATAATAAAAACATAAAAAAAGGTGCGATGACCCATGTAATGAATAACGACATGAGAACTAATTTTACATTTTTAAATACTTGAGGGATTTTTTCATACCTAACTTTAGCTAAGGGAGGATACATCATTAGTATCAATCCAATTGCTAAAGGAATATTTGTTGTTCCGCTCGACATTGAATTGATAAATGTGGCAGTGGAAGGAATAAAATATCCCACGGCTACTCCAATTAACATCGCAGAAAAAATCCATAGGGTTAAATATCTGTCTAAAAAACTTAATCTTTTTCTATTAGCTGCTGGAGCACAGTTTGTGTTTGACATATTATTTTAATTTATTTTCGAAAAAACATAAAAGGTTTCTAATGCAATTTGTTTACATCGTTCATCATATTTAGCATCTTGTAAAGGTGTATTATCAAATGCTTTTGGATCGTTGTAAGTTGTCCCAATTCTTAATTCAACTCCTGGAATAAACGGACAATTCTCTTCGGCATCACTACAAGTCATAATCGCAGCAAATTCATGTTTAGGATTCACATCATCATTATAAACCTTTGAAAAACACTCTATAGGTTTTTCGCTTTCGTCATAGTATAAGTGATAAATTGGATTTGTAGTCTCAGTCGTTTTTTTAACATCAAAGCCCACGCGTTTAATAGCATTGATAGCGTTGATATTAAAAGCAGTAGCTTCAGTACCACCTGAAAAAGTTTGTACATTATTTACTTTGTAGTAATGTGCCGCCACCTTTGACCATATTTGCCCAAAATGACTTCTACGAGAATTATGCGTGCAAATATAAACTAACTGTATTGGTTTACGTTCTTGTGTTTTTTGCTGGATGTATTGTGATATTTTTTCTAAAAGAATTTTTCTTTCTGAGGTTATAGAATCAAATTCTTTAATTAATTCATCACAGTAGGTTTTAATACTAGTAATCATATTTAAAATATTAGCAGCATTTACCACTTGGAGTGCAACAGCTTTGGTTACTAGATAAGTCTACCAAGTTTACTTTTAATTTTTCAGTTGGTATTCCACAAGAATCATTCGCTAAGCAATTAGTTTGTTTTGATGTCAAAGTAAAATCTTTTCCGTTAAACTCTACTCCGTATTTACCAATAGTGTCGCTTTGGTATTCTACTTCTATTTCCCCATCCTCTAATCCTAAAACTTTTTCAGATAAAGCAATAATATCATTTAATTTTTTTGGAGCTAAGCGATGATCAAAATCATTGGCTTCCCATAATTGAAAATTGACTACTTTTTCATTTCTCACAGTTCCACCGCAATCAATAAAGTTTTTGGTTATTTGCCCAACTTCTGTTACGTGAAAGTGTTTAGGAACTAATGTTCCATTTGGTAATACAAAGTTTAAGTCTGTAACTGTACTTAATTGTTTTTTAAATTCTGATAGTTTCATGATTTCTTTTTTATTGTTAATGTCAGACTGAGCGTAGTCGAAGTCTTTTTTTTATCGTTATTTTACGATGTATTTAATTGATTTTTTTAGCAGCATTTAGTTTTTGAAGTATAAGATACAAATAAAGAATATAGATACTCTTTTGCTATTTCCCATTCTTTCTCATCTATACAATAGCACATTTTTGCTCCATCAATATCTCCTTTTATTAATCCAGCTTCTTTTAATTCTTTTAAATGTTGAGACACTGTGCTTTGAGATAATGGTAATTCATCCACAATATCTCCACAAACACAAGCTTGTTTTTTTATCAATAATTGTAGTATTGCCACACGAGCTGGATGAGCCAATGCTTTAGCATATTTAGATATTTTATTATCCTTTACTGTAAATTCTTCTGATTTAGTAGTTCCCATATTAATCGTAAAATTACGATTAATATTTTAATTCACCAAATAATTATTGCACATCAATAATAAATTGTTTGGTAGCTGATGTATCTCGGTATTTTATTAAGGCAAAATTAAGTGTAGCTTTTCCTTTTTCTAAAGTTCTAAAATTAAAATCTACTCCTTTTTCGTTCCCTCTAAAAACTGAACCATAGTAGTCTAAAACTTTATCATCATAGTTGCTATTGATTTGCCACATATAACCAGTAGTATGGTTTTCTGGTAATGTAATTCTAAATTTTTCTCCTTTTTTAATTGCATTTTCTAGCGGAGCTTCTTTAGTAGCTTGTTGGTATGAACAGCTAGACAGAACTAAAAGGATTAAAAAGATAAATGTGTAAGTTTTCATGTGTCAAATATAACCCACTTGATTTTCATTTTCTTAATTTTACATAATTTAACACGTGAAAAAGCTGTAATTTTATGTTGGCACGGGATTTGAAATTACTATACCAAACGTACTAAAATGAAAACTATTAAACATATTGCAATTATCACATCTGCTGTTACAGCTACTGTGGCTTTATGTTCTGCAGGATACTATATTTCTTCTGAAGAAAAATTAGAGCAAATTATTCCTACAGAAGTTCCCAAAAAAGAATTGCCAATTAAAATTAACGAAGCATTTAAAGAAGGTGAAATTTTATCATATCGCTTACATTATGGTATGATGGACGCAGGAGTTATTTTAATGGAAGTAAAGCCAGAAGTGATTGAAGTTGCTGGAAGAAAAGTATATCATATTGTTGGTAATGGATATTCTAAAGGTACATTTGACTGGTTCTTTAAAGTGCGCGACAGATATGAAACGTTTATGGATAAAGATGCCTTGTTACCTTGGATGTTTGTTCGTAGAGTATATGAAGGAGGAACAACCATCAATCAAGATTATACATTTAACCATTATACAAACAAAGTGGATGTAGGTGGTGGCGAAAAAGTAGAAATTCCCGCAGGAACTCAAGATATGATTTCTTCTTTTTACTCAGCTCGAAATATTGATTTAACAAATGCAAAAGAAGGAGATGTATTTACCATTAACAGTATTGTAGATAAAGAAATTTGGCCATTAAAAATTAGATTTGTAGGAAGAGAAAAAATCACCTGCGATATTGGAACCTTTAATTGTGTGAAATTCAGACCAATTGTTCAAAAGGGTCGTATTTTTAAACGCGAAGACGATTTAAATGTTTGGTTAACAGACGATAAAAATCACGTTCCATTGAGAGCGCAAGCAAAGTTAGTAGTTGGTTCTATTAAGTTAGATATTGTTTCAGTAAAAAACTTAGCTAATCCAACTTCAGAGGTGAAGTAAAATAAGATATTAAAAATTTAAAAGGATATTGTGTAAATCAATATCCTTTTTCTATTTTTAGCCTTATGGAATTGAAAAAAGAAATAATCGACCGAGTTCATCAGCTTGAAGAAAAATACAGCCTTATGGGCCAAAGTTTAGATAGTTATTTAGATGGATTGCTATTGTCTAACTATTTAACTTATTGGGATTATATTCAGGTTGATACTTTATTGACTCTTCAAAATCCTAAAACTGATTTTCCTGATGAAAAAATATTCATCATGTATCATCAAATTACAGAATTGTATTTCAAGCTATCGCTTCATGAAATGGAGCAAATTGCCAATAATGGAAAAAATATTCAGCCAAATGGACATGATCAAGGCTGGAAAGAAACTTTAGATGTGAATTTTTTCGCAGAACGTATTACACGTATCAATCGTTATTTTGAATCATTAACCAAATCGTTTGAGATTATGGTAGATGGTATGGAAAAAGAGCAGTTTTTACGCTATCGTATGGCCTTGCTTCCTGCTAGCGGTTTTCAAAGTGCTCAGTATCGCAAAATTGAAATTTGCGCCACTGATTTCTTTAATTTAGTGGATAAAGAAGTTCGTCCAAGTTTAGCGGGTAAAAATCCTAGTATTGAAGAAATGTTTCAAAATATTTATTGGAACAAAGGTGCTACCGAATTAGCTACTGGTAAAAAAACATTAACACTTAATCAGTTTGAGAAAAAATATGGAGCAGAATTTATTGCCTTAGCTAAAGAATATCAACCGAAAAATATGTGGGCTAAGTATAAATCATTATCAGCTCACGATCAACAAAATCCAAAACTAATTAATGCGTTAAAAGAATTAGATGTAAATGTAAACATCAATTGGCCATTAATGCATTATAAAAGTGCAGTTAAATATTTACAACAAAATACCGAAGATATTGCCGCTACTGGCGGAACAAATTGGCAAAAATATTTACCTCCACGTTTCCAAAAACGTATTTTTTACCCTGAAATATGGACTGAGCAAGAACATGAAGATTGGGGAAAAGGTTGGGTAGAAACCAATGTGTTTAGAATGGGAAAATAATTGCACAATAAAGCTTATTTTTAGGCGTTAATAATCATATTGAAAAAAATAATTACATATTTCCTCGTTATTCTTAGTTCTGGCATTTTTGCTCAAATTGGAGGCATGAAAACTTTTAGTTTTTTAAGTCTGCCAGTTCCTGCTCGTTCCAACGCATTAGGCGGAGCTTCTATTGCTATTTGGGATAAGGATGTCAATCTTGGATATAGTAATCCTGCTTTATTAAGCCCTAGTTCTTCAAATCAATTATCATTGAATTATGTCAATTTTGTTTCGGATGTGAATTATGGTAATTTTTTATACGCCAAACAATTTAAAAAATACGGAACATTTGGCGTTGGTTTGCAGTATTTTAATTATGGTAAGTTTGACGGAAGAGATGAATATAATATTGAAACAGGAACTTTTAAAGCAGCTGATTATTCATTAAACCTTTCATTTGCAAAAACTTTAAATAAGGATAGTACATTGTCATTAGGAGTGGCTTTAAAAACTATATATTCTTATTATGATATTTACTACTCACTAGGAAATGCTATTGATGTTGGATTGACTTACCATAATAAAAAACAGTTTACGGTTTCTTTACTAGCTAAAAATTACGGAAAACAATGGATGCCTTACTTTGAGGGTGGTCCAAAAGAAAATATGCCTAGCGATTTGCAAATTGGTATAAGTAAAAAGATTTCAAAGGCACCATTTAGAATTATTGCACAATACGACCAATTATTAAAATGGGATTTGACTTATGTAGATCCGCAAGATGTATCAAAAGATATTGATCCATTCACAAATAAACCCATTGTAAAAACCGAAAAAGAAAAAAGAAACGAGAAAATTGGTGATTGGTTTGATAAATTAGGACGACATTTAACTATAGGAACTGAAGTGTTAATTGGAAAAAACTTTAGTCTAAGATTAGCCTATAATTTTAGAAAAGGAAAAGAAATGTCTTTACCTGATGTGAAAAAAGCGAATGGTTTATCAGCAGGTTTTGGATTTAAAGTGTATAAATTTCACTTAGATTATGCTTATTCTAAGTATGCTGCAAACGGCAATTCTCATACAATCGGTATTATGACCAATTTAAACTACTTCAAAAAGTAGTTAATAATTTCAAATTATCTTAAACTCTCATTTTATTGCCGTAAATTTATGGCAAGATAGCTTATTGACTATCTCCGCAACTAAAACTATTATTTGTTATGAGAAATTTCAATGTTCGTGTATATGGTATTTTAATACATGAAGATCGACTTTTAGTATCAGATGAACATATAAAAGGGATGAATATTACCAAATTACCTGGCGGAGGTTTAGAGTTTGGAGAAGGCACGATAGATTGCGTGATAAGAGAGTTTAAAGAAGAGTTAGATTTAGATATAGAAGTAGAAAATCATTTTTATACAACCGATTTTTTTGTTAATTCTGCTTTTAGTGTCAATAATCAAGTGATTAGCATTTATTATAAAGTTAAACCGAAATTAGAATTTAACTCTTCAAAATTAGCTTGTAAAATTTCTTCAAAACCTTTTGATTTTGAAAAGAAAAAAGAGGGGGCTCAAACAATGCGTTGGATAGAGCTTAATAAAATATCAGAAAACGATTTCACGTTTATTATTGACAAAAGAATAGGGGAAATGCTTAATAATAGTTGGAAACAATTATTTTAAATCTAATTCCAACTCGGGCTCATTTACAACACCTTCATTTAAATTAGTAACAGCTTTAATGGTAGGTAATTCCTCAGCTTTTATTTTCTTTTTCTTCTTTTTCACCACTACAGGAACCGATACTTTTTTTAACTCAGATGTTTGCTGAATTTTTTCTTTTGGAGTAGACTCAACAATTTTTAAAGGTTCTGCTTGTTTTGTTTCTACTCCAGAAACTGTTGCTGCAGGGCTTGTATTTACTGTTGGAGTTGATGCAACAATCGTTTTTACAGGATTTACTTTTACTTCCGAAGGACTCATAACTTTAGCAGTTGTTGCTTCAGGCTTTTTGAAATTTTCAGGATTGGCAACTAATGGAACTTCTTTATCAATGGTTTCTTTTTTCTTAAAGTCAACAAAACTAAATAACATAGCGGATAAACCTCCAATTAAAATAACAAATAAAACAGGAACAATAACTGAGCGACTAATGCTTAAATTGAATTTTGGGATATAGTTGCCAAGTTGAATAGAGGAGGAGGCTTTACAATCAGTATTAGGTTCAATGGATTCATATTTATTCCATAACGCCTCGTTGTAATCCGACTCGGCATCTTGCATCAAAATTCTTATTTGACGTTCATCTAATTCGTAACTAAACTGGCTGCTCATCGTTACTTAGTTTTAAATTTCGTTCAATCGTTTTTTGTAAATTAAATCTTGCTTTTTCTAAGTTAGCCTTCATACTTTGTTCGCTGCTATCTAGCAATTCAGAAGCTTGTTCCAATGTATAATTATCTATTACATGCAAATTAAATATTAATCGCTGCGATGGAACTAAAGTTTGAATGGATTTTAATAAAATATCTTGATCTACATTATTGACGTCAATAAATTTACTATCCAAAAATAAATCATAGGTTTTTTCCTTGTGCTCAACTGCTTTTACTGTACTTGCTACATAATACTCATTTCTGATGCCTTTTATGTATTTCACCACAAAAGAAATGAACTCATTTTTAATGAATTCATCCAGGGTAATACTATTTTGAGATTTGAATTGACTTAAATTTGAAAAAACACAAGAAAAGCCGTTTAACAATACTTGTTCTGCTTGTATAGAGTTTTTCGAATACCTAGCTGCAATGAAGTGTAATTTACCAAAATAGGTCTCAAACAGCTGTTTTTTAGCGGTTTTATCGTTTTTAAGGCATGCCGATATAAGTTCAGCTTGAGACATAAATTAGGTTTCTAGCTAATTTATACACAATTAATGAACAAATGGTTACGTTTTATTTAAATAATTTCACTTTATCGGTATAGTTTACAGGAAATTTCTTTTTCAAATAGAATTTTCCAGCCTTTAACTCCCCTTTAACCTCAATTTTTCCCAAATTATCCAAATTTAAAAGTCTCAAAGCATCCAAGGGATTCATGTCGGCTATTTTAGAGTTTAACTTAAAAGTATACACTTTTTCAGCTTTTCCGTCTATATGAACCCGTTTGTCTAATTTGGCCTTCCCTAATCTAATACCACTAAAAATGACCTCAAATTCTGATGGATAAATTGAAAAACCTGAATTATTAGGGTTGTTAATTTTTACGTTGACTTCAGCTTCAATTTTTTCGGTGGTAATTTTATTCATGTAAAAACTATCTACGTTAGTGACAGTGATTTCTTTAAACTCTTTACATGACATAAAGAAAATAGAAACGAATATGATAAAAAGATTAAATCTCATTTTGTAAGGTTATAATTCAACTTTAATAATAAGTTACAAATAAACTAAAATGCTTTTTATGCTGGCAGTTTTTATAATATTTTATGCTTTTAAATTAAGAATGGTTATCTTCGAAAAGTATGCTTTCTGTTGCTCAAAATAATTTTATCGTCTATAAATCTTCTGCAGGAAGCGGAAAAACCTTTACATTGGTTAAGGAATATTTGAAAATTGCCTTAGTAGATAAACACAATTTAGCAAAAGCCTACAAAGGAATTTTAGCCATTACTTTTACCAATAAAGCAGCTTCGGAAATGAAGTGGCGTATTATAAAAGCCCTTAAAGAAATTAGTTTAGAAAGTAATGACATGCTTAGTTCTTTAATTGCTAAGGAATTAACTATATCAAAAGAAGATTTAAAGGCAAGAGCAGAAGTGGTGTTGACTGATATTTTGCACAACTATTCTGATTTTTCAATTGGCACCATTGATAGTTTTACTCATCGTATTATTAGAACCTTTGCTTTGGATTTGAAATTGCCCATTAATTTTCAAATTGAAACCGATTCGGATGCTGTATTTAAAAAAGTAATTTCTACATTAATTAATAACTTAGGTAAGGATAAATTAATTACGGATTATTTAGTTCAGTTTTCGATTGCACAAATCGAAGACAATAAAAACTGGGATCCAGAGCAAACATTGATTGACTTTATTAAAGAAATTAATAAAGAAGGGGTGGGAGATTTAATCAATCAACTCAATCAATTTGATATTTCGGATTTCGATAGAATAAAAAAACAACTTAAATCTATCACTAAAGAGTACGATACATTCTTAAAATCTCATGGCGAAAGAGCCTTGAAATTAATTAATGATAAACAGTTAACATCAAGCGCTTTTGCGAGCGGAGGTTCTGGTATTTACAATTTCTATGTTAAGCTAGCTAATCTTAAAGAAACATCGGAAACTGAGTTATTTAAATCTACTGTTGTTAATACATTAGATAATGATAAATGGTATGGAGGCAAAGCGACAGTAGATGAAAAATTGGCTATTGATAGTATTAAAACTGAGTTAGAAAAAATAGCCAAAGATGTTTTAGTTTATTTGCGAGAAAACGAGAAGCGTTATAATGCCTTTAGTTTGATATACAAAAATATTTATGCGATGGGTTTGGTAAATGAATTAGCCAAACTAACTAACGAATATAAAAACGACGAAAATATTTTATTTATTTCTGAGTTTAATGAACGTATTTCGGAGGTAGTCAATAACGAACCAACCCCATTTATTTTTGAACGACTAGGCGATAAGTACAAGCATTTTTTATTAGATGAGTTTCAAGATACCTCGGCCATGCAATGGCAAAACATGCTGCCTTTAATTGATAACTCATTAGGTAATAGCAATATGAATTTAATTGTAGGTGATGGCAAACAATCTATTTACCGATGGCGAAATGCCGATGTGGAGCAGTTTGTGAACTTACCTAACGTAAATGCATCTAATAAAAATGAATTATTACAAGAGCGAGAAGATTCTTTAATTCGAAATTTTGAAGGAAGAGTTTTAGATAAAAATTTCAGAAGCGAAAGTACTATCGTAAAATTCAATAATAACTTATTTGAATATTTATCGGATACAGTTTTAAATGAAGATTTAAAAAAGATTTATCACAATCAAAAGCAAGAGCATAAGAGTGATGAGTTGGGTTATGTGAGTTTGGATTTTCCTGAATTAGGAGAAGATGATACAGATGCTATTAACACAAAATTCATTTTAAAATATATTCAAAAAGCGATTGAAGATGGTTTTGCTTATAGCGATGTATGTGTGATTATTCGTCAAAACAGACACGGAAATACGGTTGCTAATTTTTTAATAGAGCAAGGAATACCAGTTGTATCTGCTGATTCGTTATTACTAAATAATGCGAAGGAAGTTTCAGTTGTATTAGCCTTTTTAAAATACATTTCAAATCAAAAAGATTTAGTATCAGCCTCGGTAGTAGTTAATTATTTATTGGATAAACAACTTTGCAATGAAGCGCAATGCATTACTTTTTTAAGAGAATTAAATACCTCTAAAACTAAAACCTTATTTGATATTTTAAATGAATGTCACTTACGAGTGGATATTTTAAAACTAACTGCTTCAAATTTATTTGATGCGTGTTTAGAGATTGTTCACACACTTAAATTAAATGAAAGTAATCCACAATACATTCGTTTTTTCTTGGATGAAGTATTAGGGTTTTTACAAGGTAATACCTCTAATATTAGTTTGTTTTTAGAGTGGTGGAATCGTAGAGTAGAAAAGGCTTCGGTCATTATTCCTGAAGGTATTAACGCAGTCAATATTATGACGATTCATGCATCAAAAGGTTTAGAATTCCCAGTCGTGATTACGCCTTATTTAGCTTGGGATATCGAAAAAACGCAATCTATTTGGGTAGATATTGATGAGGAAGGAATAGATTTACCCGTAGCTTTAATTAATACAACTAAAGCTGCAGATGATACGGTTTATAAACCATTAGCCGAAAAGGAAAGACAACAACAAGCGCTGGATAGTTTAAATATGTTGTATGTTGATTTTACAAGAGCGGTTGATAGATTGCATATTATTTCTCCACAGTTAAAAAAGAAAAGTACAAAAAATTGCCGCACTTGGTTAACAGCTTTTGCCGAAACACAAGCTCAATATGATGCTGCTAATCATGTATTAGAGTTTGGTGCGATGATGAAAAATACCAAAGCGCCTCATAGTAAATTAGGTTTAGAACAATTACAGATTAAAACATTAGCATTTAATCCTAATCATGATGTGGTTCAAATCAAAGGCGCTTCAACATATAGTGCCAATGAAGAAGTTACCAAAGCGCGTGAGTATGGTATTTTAGTGCATCATATTTTATCGAAAATAAAAACCAAAGATGATTTGGATGAGGTAATTGAACAGGCAATTTTATCAGGTGATATTACAGTTGAAGAATCTCAAAAAATGTCTTTGGAAATTAAATCGCTTTTATCCATTAGTTCCATTTCGTCCTATTTTGAAGAAGGAGTTTATGTAAAGAACGAATTAGAAATTTTGACGGCCGCTGGAGATATTTTAAGACCAGACAGAGTGGTTATTTCCGGAAATAACGCTGTAGTGATTGATTATAAAACTGGAAAGAAAAACGCTCAAAAATTCCACGCTCAAATGCAAGACTATGAATATGCTTTGTTAAGTTTAGGTTATTCCTCAGTTAAAAAACTTCTGTTATATATACAAGAGCAAGAAGTTGAGGTTCTATAATTCTCTTAAAACTACCATTTACCGCCTCTCCCAATCATTTTGCCTAATTAACCTTGGTTAAACTATTTCCTTCACGTTATATTTGCGTCATTGCCCACAACAATTTTTAACATTAAACGTTACACAAAAGGTAAAAAAATCGTTTAGGAAACTTGAAAGAAAAAATAAGTTTCCTAAGTTTGCACCCGAATATTTTAAAATACTATGAAGAAAATTATTCTATTGTTTCTAATCTGCTCTTTTTATAACACAAAGGCACAAGATAAATTTACCGTTAGTGGCTACGCTAAAGATGCTAAAAATGGGGAGGCATTAATTGGGGTGACTGTATACAAGAAGAATTCTCAGATGGGTACTAGTACAAATGTGTACGGTTTCTACTCTTTAACCTTACCCAAAGGTCAGGATACCATTGTTTTTTCATTTATGGGTTACAAAACGGTTTTTATGCCTGTTGATTTATCTTCAAACAAAACAGTGAGTTTAGAAATGGCAGAAGAGGGCAAAGAACTAGAAGAGGTAGTTGTTTCTTCTGAAAAAGAAGATAAAAATGTGAAGAGCATGGAAATGAGTGTGGCAAAATTGGATATCAAACAAATTCAAAAAATGCCTGCTTTACTAGGTGAAGTAGATATTATTAAAAGTATTCAATTATTACCAGGTGTTACAACAGTTGGTGAAGGTGCAAGTGGATTTAATGTACGTGGAGGAAATATCGATCAAAATTTAGTATTAATGGATGAGGCTCCAGTTTACAATTCATCTCATTTATTTGGCTTCTTCTCTATTTTTAATCCAGATGCCGTGAAAGATGTTAAACTAATCAAAGGTGGTATCCCCGCGCAATATGGAGGAAGAGCTTCTTCGGTATTAGATATTAGAATGAAAGAAGGGAATAGCAAGAAACTGGAAGTAAATGGAGGATTAGGAACTATATTCAGTCGTTTATCAATTGAAGCCCCATTATTAAAAGATAAAGCTTCATTTATTATTGCTGGTAGAAGAAGTTATATTGATGTTTTAGCTAAACCTTTTATAGCACAACAGCAGCCAAATTTAAAAGATGCTAAATTTTATTTTTATGATTTAACTGCTAAATTTAATTGGCGCGTCAATGATAAAAATACCGTGTTTGCAAGCGGTTATTTGGGTCGTGATGTATTTGGTGCTGGTTTCAAATTCAATTGGGGAAATACCACAGCAACGCTTAGATGGAATCATATTTTTAATAGTAAGTTGTTTATGAACCTGACTTCTTTTTATAGTAATTATAAATACGAGTTAGGATTTAAAGATGAAGGTAGCAGTCAGAAATTTGATTGGACCTCAAACATTATTAACTACAGCTTAAAACCTGATTTCACATATTATCTAAATAGTAAAAACACAATTAAGTTTGGTGCACAAGGTATTTTATATACGTTTAAACCAGGGCAAGCAATTATTACTTCACAAAACGGTAGCGAATCTAATATTAGTTTAGATAATCAATATGGAGTGGAGTACGCTGGTTATATTGACAATGAACAAAAGCTTACCAATCGATTTACACTACAATATGGGATTAGATGGTCGTTTTTTAATTACTTAGGTAAGGGAACGAAATATACTTACAGAGATACAATTCCAAACGAAAGTAAACCTTTAGATGGTGAAGAAAAAATTGGTGATGGAAAAACGATTAAAGCATATAATAATCCTGAACCTCGTTTTGCATTAAATTATACCATTAATGATAAGAGTTCTGTGAAATTGGGTTATAACCGAATGTCTCAGTATTTGCATATCGTTTCAAACACGGCAGCGTCTACTCCACTTGATATTTATACGCCAGTAACAAATAACATTAAACCATTGATTTCAGATCAAGTTACTTTAGGGTATTTCAGAAACTTCAAAGAAAACATGTTTGAAACATCAGCTGAAGTTTATTACAAAGATTTACAAAATCAATTAGACTATGTAGATAATGCTAATCTATTATTGAATGAATACTTAGAAGCTGATTTAATTCAAGGTAAAGGAAGAGCTTATGGATTAGAGTTATATATTAAGAAAGCAAAAGGAAAATTAAATGGTTGGGTAAGTTATACATTGTCAAAAACTGAACGTCAGGTACGCGGTATTAGTAACGACGAATGGTTCTTGTCTAAGTACGATAGAACACATAATATCAATACTGTTTTAATTTATGATTTGAGTAAACGTTGGAGTTTCTCAGCTAACTTTGTATATCAAACTGGTACACCAGCAACTTTCCCAACAGCAAAAGTAGAAATTCAAGGCTATGTGATTCCTTATAATACAGATAATAAGCGTAATAATTATAGAAACACACCATACCACAGAGCGGATATTGGTATTACGTATAATTTCAAGAAAAACGAAAGACGTCGTTACAAACAAACTATTGCAATTAGTGTGTATAACGTTTATAATAGAAGAAATGCTTTTTCTATTTATTTCCGAAACAATCCTGATTATCCTGTAAATACAGAAGCCGTTAGATACTCAGTGGTTGGATCATTTATCCCTGCTATTACATATAATTTCAAATATTAATATTTATGAAAACTATTAAATTATTCATTTCAATACTTACAGTGTTAGCATTCACATCCTGTGAAGATGTGATTCAGGTGAAGTTAGATAAAGGAGAATCTTTAATTACAATTGATGCATTTGTGAATGATATGCGTTCAACTCAAAAAATTCGTTTAACCTATACAGATGATTATTTTAGTCAAAAACCTAATTATCCAGTTACAGGTGCAAGTGTTACTATAAAAGATTTAACATCAGGATTAACGTATACTTTTACTGATATCAATAGTGACGGAAATTATTTATATACTCCAGCAGCTACAGATACATTAGGTAGAATTGGACACAATTATGAATTAACAGTGAGTCATCAAGGTTATATTTATAAATCTACTTCTCGTATGAACAGAACAACGAAAGTGGATAGTTTAGTTGCCGAATATAATGAAGGAGGAGGTTTAGCAAACTCGGAACCAGGATATGAATTTGCATTTTTAGGTTTTGACATCCCAGGAGATACGGTAGATTACTACTGGATTAAATCATATAGAAATGGAGTGTTTTTTAATAAAGGAGGAGATATAAATATATGTGCTGATGCTGCTTTTGGAAACGGTGCCGATGGTTTTCCTTTTATAACTCCCATCGCTAGAGGTATTACTCCCTTTGGAGAAGTGTTTAAGTTAAATGATGTTTGTAGAGTGGAAATACATTCTATCAATTTAGAAACATTTAATTTTTTATTACAAGTACAAACACAAGTTACTAATTCAGGTTTATTTGCTACTAGCCCCGAAAATGTGAAAACAAACATTGTTAATACAACTAGTGATAAAGTAAAAGTAGTTGGGTGGTTTTGTATGAGTGCTGTTGGTTTTAAAGAAGCAATAGCGCAGTAGTTCTAAAACAGATGTTTAATTCTTGTAAATTAAATTCATCATTTCTTCATCTTTTCTATATACATCAATATATAGTTTTAATCCTAAGCTATCGGCATAAGCAGTATAGTAGCGTGTATAAATGGGAAGGGCTTTTTTTAATCTTATTTTCTTCTGCTCTTGTTTTGCAAAATACACTTGTAAACTATCGTGTGTGTAATGTACGCTATCATCTCTTATTAAGAAATCTGCAAAATCAATAAAATTTTCTAATCTGATGCAGCCATGGCTTTGTGCACGTGAACTCGTTTTAAAATAACGTTTAGAATTTGTGTCGTGTAAGTAAACGCCAAAAGGATTATTAAAATTAAATTTCACAACACCTAAGCTATTTTCTTCTCCAATACGTTGTCTAAACCGTACTGGTAAGTAATCTTTAGTATATTTTTTCCAAGGAATTTTTGTATAGTCCAAAACTTTGTCTTTTGCACCTAATACTTCAAAATTCTTTTTTCTTATGTAAGAAGTATCTCGTTGAACAGCTGGTAAAATTTCTTTGGTGGCAATGCTAATAGGTACATTCCAATAAGGATAAATTAGCATATGATCTATTTTACTTTTTAATATTGGAGTTTGATTTTCTGGTTTTCCACAAACAATAGCAGATTGCATCACAACAGTGTCTTTTTCGTAAACAGTTAACCAAAATGCAGGAATATTAATAAACGCATATTTTTCTGGAAATTTGTTTTCCCAACGCCATCGCTCTAGAGACATGCAAATTTGTTTAATAATTTTATCTCTGTTGTATGAAAGTGCCTGTGCGGTATATTTTCCTAATTTTCCGTCGGGTTGTATAAACCATTTTTTTTGAAGTTTATTTAATGCTCGGTTAAGTTTGATACTATCATTAGCCAATGATGTTGTATCATAAAACCCTTGTTTAATTAAACTTTTAATAATTAAACCTCTTTTTATAGTAGAATCTTTTTGTGTTATAAATGGAATTGAATCTATTTGAAATAAAGAAGTATCATTAAGTATAACTGCTAATTCTTTTTTAAGAGTTTGGTAGTGATAAAATTTAGGTTCTAACGAATCGAAAGCAGCTTTGAAATTACCAGAATTATATCCGCTCACTAAAACACTATCCCAGTCTTTATCTAGCTTATCAAAATTAGTTTGAATAACCAGCGTATCAGAGTTAAATCTTCCTTTATTAAGGTGAGCGCCAATTAAAAAGTAAGCATCGCTCATTAACACATCAGCTCTTACTAATGATGTCACATTTATTAATTCTTTGTTTGAATGGATAGAATCAATATTATTTTTAATTTGATTAAGATGATATTGAGTAGGGATTAAACCATAGTAAGTAATATTCTCTATTAGTCTTAATAAACTATTTCCTTTAGAATTTAAGTTAGAACTATTAAACCATAAAAGATGATTTGAGTATAATGGTTTAAAATACTTATAGCAAGATAGAGGTATTGAATCGATTGTAAGTGCTGTATCCTCTTGATTAACGTATTTTGAAACAAGTGTTTCGATTTCCTTATTTAAATCTTGAGGAGCATTTACCTTAACGATTTTAATTTCTTCTTTTGTTTCATTTGAACATGAAGAAAAAATAAATAAGCTAATTACTATAAAAAAACAAAAGCCCACCTGCCAGCTGACAGGTAAGGCTTTAGGTTTATTGTTTATCATAAATGTTATTTACCCACATTAAATTTACCTGTAGTAAGTGTTTGATTGTTTTTGTTAGTTACCTGATACATATAAACACCACTTGCTAAATTTGCTATATTCATTTTTGCTTTACCCATTTCCATAACTTCAGTCGCTACAATTTTACCAGTCATGTCAAAAGCAATTACTTTAGTTGCTTCTAAACTTGCTGTAGAAAAGTTTATAAAAGTAGTTGCTGGATTGGGAAATACAGATAATTCAATTTTTGATGTTTGAGCTTCTTTAACACCTACAATGTTATAATCCTTTAAAAGAGTTGTTATTGTTTGAGTACTTGTTCCTCCAATCGAAGAAGATATAGTAGAAGTGTTTATAGAGAAAATAGGAGATTTAACAGTGTCATCTGTGCAATAGTAATCGTACACTTTTAAATACACTAATGTATTAAAAATAGAAGGTGCAGATAAAGTTTGAGAAGTCACTACACGAAGAGTGTTATTAAAAGTTTTTGCAGGTAAAGTTAAAGTTCCTGAAGCATCCGCTATAACATCACAAGTTCCAGAAAATGCACCAGTAATAGCAGAAACTACAGTTCCACTAGTAATAGAAGTTGTTGCTGAATTTAAACTCATTGGGTATAAAGCAACAATTGCTGGATTAGCATACTTTACGGTTAGGTTAATTCCAGAAATAGTTAAATCACCACCATAGTAGTTTAACTTAGTAGTAGCTGATCTGTAATAGTTTGTATTTGTTGAACCAGAGCTCACATAAACATCTGCTGGATTGTAGGTTGCGTTTACAGATGTTAAAGTTGTAAATGTTTTTAAAGTAGATAAGTGAGGAGTATGTGCTGAAAAATCCCATGTTTGACCTGTCCCAGTTCCGCCAGGTGTAATGCCTGTAGAATCACATTGGTATGTGCTGAATAAAGGATCTTGATTCATTGGAGCATGGCTTCCTTCTGTAATAGTTTGAGCTGTTGTTGTTAATCCAATAAATGTAAAGATTGAAAGTATTATTTTGTTCATAATGTTTGTTTTTATTGTTTATCAAATATATTTAAATTAAAAGAGCTTTCAAAATATAATATAGAAACTTAATACATAATCAAATGCTTTTATGATGAGTGTTTATAAGCTATTAAATTATTTTAATTCTCAAATTCAGCTTTAAATCATTTGGGATTAAAATACCATTTTGCCTGGGTTTAAAATTAAATTTGGGTCAAATAATTTTTTAATATTTCTCATCAATTCTAATTGGTACTCAGGAAAAACAATTGACAAATAATCTTTTTGAACTAAGCCAATCCCATGTTCGCCACTAATGGTGCCGCCTAGTTTTTTACATAGTTCAAAAATTTCTACAATACCTTTTGGCAATTCTGTCTCCCACACATCATCTGATAAATCTCCTTTAATAATGTTAACGTGTAAGTTGCCGTCACCCGCATGTCCGTAACAAACACTTTTAAATCCATATTTTGAACCAATTTCTTTCACGCCTTTTAAAAGAGTAGGTAGTTCAGCTCTCGGTACTACCGTATCTTCTTCTTTGTAAACTGAATTACTTTTAACAGCTTCACCAACCTTACGTCTTATTTTCCAAAGCGCTGCTTTTTGTTCAGCACTATCCGCCATTAATATTTCGTCACAACCATGTTCACTCATAATATTGCTGATTGTTTCGCAGTCGTTAAATAATACATCCATGTTGTTACCATCTACTTCAATCAATAATAAAGCTTGCCACTCTGGTTTAATTGTAAAATTTACTTCACCTGCATATTTTATGCTCCAATCAATAGCGTCACGTTCCATGAACTCCATTGCGCTTGGTGTAATACCTGCTCTAAAAGTTGCGCCAACGGCTTCACATGCTTTTTCTGCCGAAGTAAAAGGAACTAGCATTAATAAATCATGTTTTGGTAATGGAATTAATTTAAACACTATTTTGGTAATGATGCCTAATGTTCCTTCGCTACCAACCATTAAATGTGTAAGGTTATATCCTGTTGAATATTTTAAGGTATTAGCTCCTGTCCAAATAATATCCCCATTTGGCAATATCATTTCAATATTTAATACATAATCTCTAGTAGTTCCATATTTTACGGCTTTTGGTCCACCGCTACTATGAGCGACATTACCACCTAACGAGCAACTTCCCCAACTTGCAGGATCGGGAGGGTAAAACAAACCTACTTTTTTTACCTCTTCTTGAAAAACATAATTAATCACACCTGGTTCTACAGTGGCTTGTAAATTTCGTTCATCAATATTTAATATATTGTTAAAACGCTCCATGCTAATAATAATTCCACCATGAATAGGTAATGCCCCACCACTTAATCCAGTTCCTGAACCACGAGCAGTGACAGGAATTTTATGAGTATTAGCTAATTTCATGACTTCCGAAATTTGATTAACCGTTTTCGGTTTAACTACCACTTCTGGTTTAAAAATAAAATCTTCCGTTTCATCTTGCCCATATTTTTCAAGATTATCATGGTCAATTAATACATCATTCGCATCAATTATTTTTTTTAATTGTTCAATAATGTTTTCGTTGATTTTTGTATAAGTCATGATGTAATTTATTTATTAAAGTATTGTTTGATGATTTTTCCAGCCTCTTCTTTTTTTTGAGAGCCAATTAAAAAAGGTTTATTGTTAGTTGTAAATAATTTAATACCATATTCTCCTGCTACGTTATAACACCAACCGTTTCCAGATAAACTGTATCTGACACCCCAGCCACCATAGTCGGTTAATGGAGAATACTTAATGACAGAAATCGATGATATCTCTTCCCATGTGATGTTTCTTTTACAAAATGGAATACCGCGATAGTTAACAATTATACCTTTTTCGTTAATGGTTGTTTCTAATTTTAAAAATAAAAACCAAACAAAAACTAGTATCATGAATGAAATGAGTATTAGGAAAAACAAGGGTTCTTTTTGATTATTTTTTGTTTGTACAACATCTAATTGAACTAAAAAAAACATCACGCTAATTATAATAACTGGAAATCCAGCAATTACAAAATGCCACCATTTTCTGAAGTTTTGTTCTTCTTTAAATTCTAAATTCATGTTATCGTATGAATTATTTTTTTAGTTTAATAACAGCCCATTCATTTTTATTATAGCTCTCAATAAATGTAAAACCGATGCTTTGCGCCAATTGGTTTAATTCCTCCACATCCGCTGTAAAAAAACCACTTAATAATAGATAACCATCTTTTTTTAAACAGGTGTAATAGGCAGGTAAATCTTTTTTCAATACATTTTTATTAATGTTAGCTAAAATAACATCAAAGGTTTCTATAATTGGAAGTATAGATGCATCACCTTTTTTAAATTCAATATCAGAAGCATGATTAATTGCTGCATTTTCAATAGAGTTTTCAATACTCCAATCATCAATGTCAATTCCTAATAATTTAGTAGCGCCTAGTTGTTTAGCAAGTATGCCTAAAATCCCTGTCCCACAACCCATATCTAAAACATGAGTGTTTGCAAATGGAATGCTAAACATAGTTTTGCTTACTAACCAAGTTGTATCGTGATGTCCAGTACCAAAACTCATTTTTGGAGTAATCACAATGTCATGTTTTATATTCTCAGCAGCTGGATGAAAATGCGCTCTAATGCATACTAAATCATCTACGTAAACAGGACTAAAATTCTTTTCCCATTCTTCGTTCCAATTCGTTTTTGGAATAACTGTTCTTACATAAGAAAATGTAAAATCCTCAAAAAATAATTCTTTTACTAAATCTTCATTTTCAAATTCTTCTTGAATGTAGGCTTCAACACCAGTTTCGTTTTGAGTAAAACTTTCAAAACCTAAATCGGCTAATAAAGCAATTAAAATATCTGAACCTGGTTCAACAGGCGTTACTTTAAAATCGTATTGTATATAATCCATACTCAAATGTATGAATTATGATACATTAGTTATTTGTTAAACTTCAGAATTATGAATATCTGATGTTTAATTTCTTTAAGATGAAAAATTTTAAATTAGAATGAGAAAATAATCTTACAAAAATCATCTGCTTTTAAGGATGCACCTCCAATTAATCCGCCATCAACATCAGGGCATCTAAATAATTCCTGAGCATTTTGAGGATTGCAGCTTCCTCCGTATAATATCGATACATTACCAGCAATAGATGAATCATAAATGTCAGTCACAATGCCTCTAATAAAAGCGTGCATTTCTTGTGCTTGAGCAGCAGTTGCTGTTTCTCCAGTACCAATAGCCCAAACTGGTTCGTAGGCTAAAACGAATTTTGAAAATTCGGCGACCGTAAATTCTTTTAATACGTTGGTTAACTGCTCTGTAATAACCTTAAAATGATTATCGGTTTTTCGTTCGTGAATAGTTTCTCCAATACAAAAAATAGGACGTATATTATTGTTTAAAGCTTCTTTAATTTTTAAAACTAAATCCGCATCTTTTTCTTTAAAATATTGTCTTCTTTCGCTATGGCCAACTAAAACATACTCACATCCTACAGAACTTAACATACTAGCGCTTACTTCGCCAGTAAAAGCGCCGTTTGCATTAGTATGGCAGTTTTGAGCACCAATATAAAAGTTTGGTTTATTTGAGATACTAGACTTAACAGTTTCTAAAAATGGAAATGAAGGAATGATGATTTTTGTAACTTCATCAAATTCGTTTACTTGATTTATAATTTGTTCTACAAGAGTTTTGGCTTCTTGTAAAGATTTATTCATTTTCCAGTTACCAGCAACTATTTTCTGTCTACTCATTATTTTACTCTAACACGTGGATCTAATACACCATAAGCGATATCTACAAAAATATTAGTCACCACAAATATGGTTGCAAATATCAAGGTAGCACCCATTACTACAGGCAAATCATTTTTGGTTAAGGCTTCAAACACTTCGTATCCAATCCCTTTCCAGCTAAAAATATACTCTACAAATACTGCCCCAGCCATTAATCCTGCAAACCAACCAGATATAGCTGTTACAACAGGGTTTAACGCATTTTTTAAAGCATGTTTAATAATAACGGCGTACATAGTTAATCCTTTTGCTTTAGCTGTTCTAATATAATCTTGACTCATGACATCCAATAACGAACTCCTCATTAATTGAACTACAATTGCTAATGGTCTAATTCCTAGGGTAATTGATGGTAAAATCAAGTTTTTTAGTTTCAATTTTTCACCATCCCAAACATCAATATCGTATAAACTGCCAGTTGGCGATAAACCAGTATAATCTTTCAAAACGTACCCAAATAACCAAGCAATAATTAACCCCACAAAAAAAGATGGAGCTGCCATTCCTAATACTGCTAATACAAGGGATAATCTATCGTAAATTGTATTACGTTTTACGGCGCTAATGATACCTAAAAATATACCAACAATAGAGGCTATAACAATAGAAGTAAATGCCAGTACTGCTGTTTCTGGTAAGGTTTCAACAATGATATCAGAAACTCTTCTTTTTGTTATATATGAACGTCTTAAATAAGGTAATTTAAGAACAACAGATTTGTTTTCGCCTATGGTAAACAATGGTTTCCACGTAAATTTTTCAGGGTTTAAAAACCAAAGACTTTCGTTATTAGAATTATTATGTATTGAAATGGGCGATAAATCATTTAAATACATGGCATATTGTTCCATGATTGGTCTGTCTGTCCCTAAATCTTTATGAATAGCTTCAATGGCTTCTTTATTAGCGCGTTGCCCAAGCATAATAGTAGCAGGATCCCCAGGCAATACATTAAATAAAAAGAATATAACAGTGATTACTCCGTATAAAACGAGAATACCGTATAATATTTTTTTAGTTATATATTTAATCACAATTTAAGGGACAAGTTCTATAATCTGCTAAGTAAATAAAATATTTCAGTATATAAAATATTTTAGGCGAAATTTAAACAATATGTCATGCATTAAAATTTTAAGGTAAATTTGTAAAGATTGAGATTTAAGCATCATATATTCGTTTTTTTTAATTCCATTTTTTGCATTTGGATGCTTTTCAATGCCCATAATGTTCAGGCGCAAAAGGTGGGTTTGGTTATGAGTGGAGGCGGAGCAAGCGGTATAGCTCATATTGGAGTTTTGAAGGCTCTCGAAGAAAATAACATTCCTGTAAATTGCATCTCAGGAACCTCCATAGGAAGTATTATTGGTGGACTTTACGCTGCTGGATATTCGCCCCTTGAAATTGAACAAATGGTTAAGGATCAAACCTTTTCTAATCTCACAAAAGGCGAAATGTCGCCGAAATTTGGGTATTTTGTTAGAAAACGGGATGATTATGCCTCTTGGAGAACCCTAAAATTGAATTTAAATAACTCACTGATTAGTAATCTGGCAACCAATTTAATTAATTCGGTTCCTATTGATTTTTATTTAATGGAAACCTTTGCTCCAGCAAATGCAGCTTCTGGTTATAATTTTGATAGTTTAATGATACCATTTAGATGCGTAGCTTCTGATATTGAGAAAAAGAGAAGTGTTGTTTTTAGAGATGGTGATTTGCCATCGGCTATTCGAGCATCTATGAGTTATCCCTTTTATATCCGCCCAATATCTATTGATAGTGCCTTATTATTTGATGGTGGATTGTATAATAATTTTCCTTCGGATGTAATGTACGAGGAAATGTATCCCGATTTTATTATTGGGAGTTCGGTTACCGAAAACTCACAACTACCAAGTGATGATAATTTGTATTTACAGTTACGAAATATGTTGATGAGCAAGAGCAATTTTACTCCTGTTTGTGAAAACGGTATTATAATTCAGCCATGGGCAGATGTGAGTGTCTTTAATTTTGAATCGGCGCAAAGATTAATTGATAGTGGATATGTTGCAACTATTAGAAGAATGCCTGAAATTAAAGCACATATTTCTAATTACGAAAACGCACTTCAGTTGGCTCAAAAACGCAAAGATTTTAAAGAAAAAATTGCAGCTAGACGTATGATTTACAATAAGGTTGTAGTAAAAGGCGTTGATCCTAAGATGCAAAGATTTGTCACTAAAAGCATAACAAACAAACGTGATACATTTTCTTCAAAACAACTAAAGCGCCAGTATTTTAGGCTTATGGCAGATGAAAAAATTAAATCTGCTTATCCTACAACAAAGTTAGATAGTGCTTCTGGAAAGTATACATTAACCTTAAATACTAAAAAAGATAAACCTTTATTTTTTGATATTGGAGGTAACTTATCTAATCGACCCATTAGCAATTTCTTTTTAGCAGCTCAATACAATCATATAGGTAAAATAGGTTTTACGGCATATGTAAATGGTTATTTAGGAAAATTAAATTCAAGCACACACGCTAAAGTAAGGTTTGAGTTTCCAACCAAAATACCTTTTTATATTGAGCCTTCTTTCACACTTTCTAGATGGGATTTTTATAAAAGTAGCGCCTTGTTTTATGATTTTGAAAAACCCTCTTATTTAGTGCAAGAAGATATTTTTGGAGAGCTAAATATTGGTGCAGCAGTTGGTAATATCAGTAAAATAGTAGTTACTGGTGGCGTTAGTGAATGGAGAAATAAATACTACCAAGTAGATGAATTTACCAGATTAGATACTAGTGATGTGAGTTTATTTGATTTTGGTTATGGGCAATTATCTTATCAAATAAATACGCTTAATAGAAAACAGTACGCATCGGAGGGAACACATCTTCTTGTGAGAGCAAAATTTGTGAGTGGAGTCGAAAATTATTATCCAGGCTCAACATCACTCGATACTGTTTCTCGAATTTCAGGTCCAGGACATGATTGGTTTAATTTTAAAATTACTGTAGATAAATATATTAAACCAATAAAATATTTTAAAATTGGGGTTTTTGCTGAGGGCGTTTATTCCTCTCAAGATTTTTTTAGAAATTATTCAGCCTCCATTTTATCAGCCCCTTCTTTTAACCCAATCCCCGAAAGTCAAACTTTATTTATTGATGATTACCGAGCGCATCAGTATATGGCAGGTGGCTTAAAAGCTATTGCTACACCATATAATAATGTTGATGTGAGATTCGAGGCCTATTTATTTCAGCCTGTTTTATCTATCTTAAAAACATCCGATAATCAAGCAACTTATAGTACACCATTTTTATACAGACATTTTTTAGGAATGGGAGCTTTAGTCTATCATTCGCCTATTGGCCCCTTAAGTGTGGGTGTTAATTATTATGATAAAAATGACAATAGTTTCTCCTTTTTCTTCCATTTTGGATACACTATCTATAATAAAAAATCAATCGATTAGACTTTTAAAGTTGTTTACTAGCTGCTATTCACTTGTTAATGCTATTATTCATCATTTCACTCATTTAACAAATTTTAAATAAATCAAATCCTTTATTGGACTTAAATTTGAAAGCTAACAATTCAATTAAATCCTTATTTTTGAATACTATTATATCCTATGAAGAAATTATTATTAAGTCTTAGTTTGTTATCTATCATAACAAATGTTTCTGCCCAAGCAAATCAAGGTCATGATATCAGAGTCAATTTTAAGAATTGTAAAGATACTGTGATGTATTTAGCTTTTTATCAATTTGATAAATCGTATTTAGCCGATACTTGTAAAAAAGTAGTAAAAGGTCAAGTAGTTTTTAAAGGTAAAAATACGCTCGAAAAAGGGGTTTATTATTTAGTGAGTCAAGATAAAGCAAGATACTTTGATTTTTTTGTAAGTGACGCCAATCAAAAAATTGTGATGAGTACTGATACAGCCGATTTGGTTAAAAATTTAAAATGTACCTCACATAAAGAAAACGATGATTTTTTTAACTACATAAAATTTATTACTGCAAAAAATAAAGAATATGTTGAGGTGAAAAATAAAACAAAAGGAATGAATTCTAAAGATTCATTAGCTTTTATGACCGAAAAAGGAAAAGTGCTAAACGAAACAGTGATGGCATTTGAAAAAACATTTTTAGAACAACATAAAGGTACTTTTGTAGGAGATGTTATTAATTTGAAAATGGAAAAAGAAGCTAAGGATATTCCAAAGGCATCAAACGGAAGACCTGATAGCTTATATATTTACAATTATTACAAAAACCACTTTTGGGATGGTGTAAATTTTGAAGACGATGGAATTATGCGTACCCCATTTTTTGCTGATAAGTTAAAAAAATACTTTAATAATGTGATTGTTCAGCATCCTGATACAGTGAGTTTAGAAATTGATAGAGTGATGGCTAAAACTAAAGCTGGGTCAATGATGCAAAAGTTATTAATTGCTCACTTCCTTTATACATCTGAATCTTCTAAGTTAATGGGATTTGATAAAGTGTTTGTTCATGTGATTGATAAATACATTAGAACTGGAATGGCAAAAGAAGTGTATGATGAAAAAACAATTGAGAAAATTAAAGAACGTGGAGATATATTAAAACCATTATTATTAGGAAGTCAATCTCCTGATTTATTAATGATTGATACCATTGGTCACAAACAAATTCAAAAAATGGGTTTTGATACAGTTAAAACTAGCCAAGGGGCTACTAAATTGTATTATGATAACGTTCAAAATTTAGCTCAAACATTTGTTTCATTATATGGCGTAAAAGCTGATTATTTAGCTTTAGTGTTTTGGGATGTAGATTGCGGACATTGTAAAACTGAAATCCCGAAACTATTAGCAGAATACCATGCTTTGAAAAAAGAAGGATATGATATCAAAGTATTTAGTGTGTATACTCAGCATGATTACGATAAATGGCGAAAATATGTTATCGAAAATAAATTAGATTGGATGAATATTTACGATGGAGTTCATATTAATAATATCAAAGAAAAATTTGATATCTATTCAACACCAGTAATTTACATGTTGGACAAAAACAAAAAAATAAAAGCTAAACGCATTGGCACTGAGCAAGTGAAAGATATCGTGAAGCAAATGGAAAAAGAATATAAAGCTGTTAAAAAGTAAAAACTCAGATAGCATTTTTTTAAAAGCCTTCCGTTCATAAACGGAAGGCTTTTTTTATGTATTTTTATAGCCTTATATACCTTAATATATACAAATGAAAAAATATTTATTTTTTATTTATACTCTATTTTTTATTGGAGTTTGTCAATTTACTTTCGCGCAAATTAACATTAAAGTTAAAGTTAACAGTGTATCAGTTTCCACTGTATTAGATTGTGATGCTGGCGCTGCAGATAACAGCGATTTTGTTTTTGAATATAAAGCACAAGACAATTCTCCTTCTGCTTTTTCAAATAATACACCAGTGGCAGGTAGTATAGGAATGTGCAATTATGTTGTTATAGACGAACAAAATGGTGCATATACATTAAGTCCATCTGCACCAGGAACTGCTATTTTCACTCCAACAAACGGTGTGTTTTTCGATAGAAGCTATAATTGCAAAAATGATGTTCCTACTTCCTTAACGATTACATGGAGTGCGTATGAAAATGATGATATTTCGGCCCCATCGATTACGCCTGTAGCTAATGGAACAATTTCTCCTCAAATGACTACGTATAACGTACCTGTTTCAAATGGAACATACACAACTCAATACACTCAAACATCTTTAGATGGAACTTGTCCTCAAACGTATATCATCGAATTTGAAATTGAGAAAACAGTGGGTGCTTTTTCTCCTTTAACCATTAATTTTTTAGATGGAAATACGATTTGCACAGGCGCCTCAAACGGTGATTTAGAAGCTTCGTTTGGTGGAGGTTCGGGTTCTGTTTCAGTTGACTGGAGTATTGATGGTTTAGGTGATTATGATGATAATACAAATATATCTGGTGTTCCAGCAGGCTCGTATACTATTGTGGTGAAAGATGCACTGAATTGCACAGATACAGGAGTCGTGGTAATTAACCAAGAGAACCCTCCTGCAAATCTTACTGCTTTTTCTGCATCATCTGCAACGGTGTGTGCTAACCAAACAGGAGTAACGTATGCTGTTCCAAATCAAACCAATGTTACTTTTTTTTGGAATTATTCGGGAGGGGTTGCTACTATTAATGGTACAGACCATAATGTTGATTTAGATTTTGGGAATGCACCCGTTACGGGAACAATAAGTGTTTATGCACAAAATAGTTGTTCTGCAACAGCTACTTTAAGCATGACGGTAGATGTTTTACAAGCTCCAAATGTGGTTATTTCTGGAAATAATAGCATGTGTGATAATGCACAAGAAGTATTAACAGCTTTGGGAGCTACTACTTATACTTGGGATTCAGGTGCCACAACTTCAACTATTTCTATTACGCCAACAGTAACAACCGTTTATACGGTTACAGGAACTGATGCTATTGGATGTATGGCCATGAAAGAATATACCATGAATGTGTTACCATCGCCAACAGTGCAGGTGAGTGGTTCTACTGTAGCGGTTTGTCCTGGGCAAACAGTTGCTTTAACAGCAAGTGGAAGTGGCGCATTATTTATTTGGAGCGATGGGTTTATTGGAGCTAATCATACCATACAGGCACCTTCTGCAACTTCGGTTTATACAATTACAAATACTTATACCAATTCATGTTTTACTCAAATTACTTATACATTTAATGTGTTGCCAGGGCCAGCATTAGCTATTGCAGGTAACACCGTAGTATGTGATAAGGCTTTAGCAACGTATACGGCATCTGGTGCTAATTCATATGTATGGAATAATGGATCAACTTCTCCAATTATTTCGTTTATTGTAAATACCTCTACTACAATTACAGTTGTTGGAACAGCGACTAATGGTTGTGTAGATTCTTTATCAAAATCAATAGTTTTAGTGCAAACGCCAACAGTAACTATTTCGGGCAATGATACCATTTGTCAGGGCGGCACTGCTAATTTAGTTGCCAGTTCAACAGGTACTGTAAATTATAGTTGGAATAGTGGAGCAAATACACAAAGTATTTCTGTAACACCAGTTGGTACATTTACTTATTCGGTCATTGCATCTAATGGCGCATGCAGCGACACGGCTTCGCATGAGGTGTTTGTTAGTTTATTGCCAGTAATTGGTTTCGAAATTAATACAGCACCTTTATGCAACAATGGCTCAGTGTTCACATTAACGGCTACTCCATCAGGAGGAGTGTATTCGGGCACAGGTGTTTCGGGTAATATATTTGATCCAACGGTAGGTGTGGGGATTTATCCAATTACTTATTCGGTTAATGTAAGTAGCTCATGTGCCGCTGCTGAAACGCAAACTATTGAAGTGATGTTGTGTACTGGAATTAATGAAATAGAAAATAATTCACTAGTTGTTTTTCCAAATCCAGCAACTGATTTTGTAAATGTTCAATCCGACAGAGAAATAAAATCGATTTTGGTTTATGATTATTCTGGTAAATTAATAAGAATGATAGAGACAACTTCTTTTGAAACAACAATCGATATCAGCGATTTTGCAAAAGGATTTTATTCATTGACAATTACGATGAACGACCGTTCTCAAAAAACGGTGAAGGTGATTAAAGAGTAGTCTCTATTATTTATTCAAAAAAAGAAACTTCTATCGATTGATAGGAGTTTTTTTATTTTGCAAACACAAAAAATAATCCTGTACACAAAGCGCAACTGATTATAATGTTGATGATAGCCCACATAGTCATACCTTGTTTAACGAGTTCAAAGGTTTCGTAACTAAAAGTAGAGAAGGTGCTTAATCCGCCACAAATTCCAATTAATACTAAGTGTTTGTAGTTATCAGGGATTAAATTTTTTTCTTGGTATGTATAAATTAATGTTCCAAAAATTAAACAGCTAATCACGTTTGATGAAAGTGTTGCTAATGGTAAAGTAATAGTTGTTTTACTAATCCCTAATGAAATTAGGAAACGTAATAAACTCCCTAATCCTCCGCCGATAAATACTAATAGATAATTCATGTTGTATGGTTTGTTTTTTTACCACATAGTAACATAGATACTGTTTGTGTAATAGTTAAGGATAGTGAAGCTTCGCTTCTTACACAATGCACTATGTGCCTGCCTGTCGGCAGACAGGTAAAACGTGTTTTCTATTTTCTCCTTTTTCATAATACAGAACTATGTATCTATGTGGTTTAATTTTTTTTCTGCTAAACTTAGCACAATAATCTGCGTTATCAATAAGACATATTATTTGTTTCCTAAATACACCGCTCCGCCAACGCTATCTCTACTTGCTTTTGTTACTGAGTTTAATGTGTTTGTTTTTTCATTCAATCTTAAATATCCTAAGTAAGCAAAAATAATCGCTTCTTTAAATTGTATAATGTCATCCGCTGGAATTTCTATTCTTCCTTTGTAGTAATGTTTTAATCGTTCAATTAAAAAAGTATTGTAAGCGCCACCGCCAGTTATTAAAATCGATTTTAATTGTTGTTGGTTTAATGTTTCAGAAATTTGTAATGCGATATATTCAACACAAGTAGTTAGTTTTTCATTCAACGAAATGGTAGAAGAATTTAAAAGAGGTAAAAATTGTGTTTCAAAAAACTCTCTTCCTAAAGATTGTTGGTTTGTATTTAATTTTAGTAAAGATTGTAACAACGTATCATCGCAATTTCCTGCTTGTGCCATTTTCCCACCATCATCAAAAGCCTTTCCAATAGTTTCGGTTAAATAGTTGAGCGCCATATTGGCAATGCAAATATCAAAGGCTGAGGTTTTAGTATCTTTTGTAAAAGAAATATTAGCAATACCTCCAATATTTAAGCACGATTCGAACTGATGAAATAAATCTCTATCTCCAATTGGGACCAATGGCGCACCTTGTCCGTTTAAGGCTACATCTAAGCTTCTAAAATCACAAACTGTGGTAATGCTTGTTTTAGCTGCAATAGTTGCACCGCAGCCTATTTGTGTGGTAAAGCCTTGTTGAGGTTGATGAAAAATGGTGTGACCGTGAGAGGCAATGGCATCAGTTGTTTGCTGATGTTTGGTTAAAAATGCATTGACTTGTTGTCCAATAAAAGCGCCATAAGCACTATGTAATTTAAAATAAGACTCAGCGCTGGCGCTAAATACCGTTTGCAGCTGTTCTTTCCAAGTGGGCTCGTAAGCAATAGTTTGTGAAGCTAAAAGGCTAAAAGAAACCTGTCCGTTTTGGGTTTTAAATTCGCATAAGGCTAAATCCAGTCCGTCCATCGACGTTCCGCTCATAATACCAACTATTTTCATGGATTTGCTCTGCATTTTAAACTAAAATTACTCAGAATTGTTATGATTTATATCATTAAAATGAAAAACTCTCAACAAAATAATTTTAACAAATCGACAATTAGAATATGATAATTCGAAATATCTCTTATTTTTGTGAGGATAAAATGTTCAACTATTAAAAACACAAGACCATGCAATTTCAACTAACAGAAGAGCAATTGATGATTCAAGCAGCAGCGAGAGATTTCGCTCAAAACGACTGTAAACCAGGAGTAATTGAGAGAGATGAAACTCAAAAATTTCCAGAAGCACAAGTTAAAAAGCTTGGAGAATTAGGCTTTTTAGGAATGATGGTTGATCCTAAATACGGCGGAGGCGGAATGGATGCTATTTCTTATACTTTAGCGATGGAAGAAATTTCTAAAGTAGATGCTTCTTGTAGCGTTGTAATGAGTGTAAACAATTCATTAGTTTGCTGGGGATTAGAGCATTTTGGAAATGAAGAACAAAAACAAAAATATTTAGTGCCTTTAGCTAAAGGCGAAAAAATTGGTGCATTCTGTTTATCAGAACCTGAAGCAGGTAGTGATGCGACTTCACAACGCACAACCGCTATCGATCAAGGTGATCATTATTTAGTGAATGGTACTAAAAACTGGATTACTAACGGTAGCTCAGCATCTATTTATTTAGTAATGGTGCAAACTAACGTAGAGTTAGGACATAAAGGAATTAACTGTTTAATCATTGAGCGTGGAATGCCAGGATTTGTGGTAGGTCCTAAAGAAAATAAAATGGGAATTCGCGGAAGTGATACTCACTCCTTAATGTTTACAGATGTAAAAGTTCCAAAAGCAAACCGTATCGGTGAAGAAGGATTTGGTTTCAAATTCGCTATGAAAACTTTGGGCGGCGGACGTATAGGTATTGCTTCTCAAGCATTAGGAATTGCACAAGGAGCTTATGAATTAGCATTAGCTTATTCAAAAGAGCGTAAAGCATTTGGTAAATTAATTTCTCAGCATCAAGCTATTCAATTTAAATTAGCTGATATGGCAACTCGTATCGAAGCCGCTCGTTTGTTAGTTCACCGTGCAGCTTGGTTAAAAGATCAAGGTTTACCTTGCGAAAAAGAAGGAGCGCAAGCAAAAGTATTTGCATCAGAAACAGCGATGTGGGTAACTACTGAAGCAGTTCAAATTCATGGTGGTTACGGTTACGTAAAAGAATACCATGTTGAGCGTTTAATGCGTGATGCAAAAATTACTCAAATTTATGAAGGAACAAGCGAAGTACAACGTATTGTTATTTCAAGAGCTTTATTAGCAGATTAATTTTAAATAAAATTATAAATGAAAAGCCCCCACAAATTTGTGAGGGCTTTTTTGTTGTTCGTCATTGCGAATGAGGGACGAATGAAGCAATCTCATGCAATGTTTTAGTATTAAATCGCTTCGTGCCTCGCGATGACGTATTATTAAACATCACACCCCTCTGGTCCGCAACCACAAGAGCTTCCAGAAGCAATTGGTTCAGTCACTCCATTAATGTTTTCTTCATACGCTTTAGTTAAAGCACCTAAAAATGTATCAGATTCTTGTGCTCCCGAAACAGCATACTTTCTATCTAATACAAAAAATGGCACACCACGCACACCAATTTGTTGTGCCTCTGCAATATCTTGTTCTACTTCGTTTGAATAAGTTGTTTGATTTAATACATCTGTAATTTCTTTTTCATCTATTCCTAACTCTTTACCAATTTGTAATAGAGTAGAGTGGTCGGCTGTGTTTTTGCCATCCGTAAAATATGCTTGAAATAATTTTTCTTCTAAGTCATTTTGCTTACCGTATTTTTTTGCTAAGTGTGATAAACGATGGGCATCAAAAGAATTAGCAACAACCGCTTTATCAAAATTAAATTCTAAACCAACTTGCTTAGCAATATTAGTCACATGCGCCGTTGTTTCTTGGGCTTGTTGTTTGCTCCAACCTTTTTTTTCGGCTAAGTTATCTATGGTATTTAAGCTTGGATCAGTAACGGTTGTTGGGTCCAGCTGAAAGCTTTTCCAAACCACTTCAATCTTATCTTTATGAGGAAATTGCGCTAAAGCATTTTCAAATTTGCGTTTGCCTATATAGCAAAACGGACACATCACATCACTCCAAATTTCTACTTTCATTGTTCTTGTTTTTTACCTTGAGTTTTTATCTTTATTTTGTCACTTCGAGCTGTCACACTGAGCGCCTACCTTGTCGGCAGACAGGGAGTCGAAGTGCGGTCGAGAAGTGAATTAAAGAACAAACCGAAAGGTGATTATTAATTCATTACAAAAGTAGGCAATGTATGATGCTTTTGCAATGGCGCTATACTTTTGGTAAGTATTACATCTCTTTTCTCTTTATGCAACGCCCTCTCGGTTCATCTCCTTCATGAAGCACAATGTCTGAATGTAAAAAATGAACGGCTTCTGCGGAGTCTTTTACTTTAGTAGCACTGCGTTCTAACATTTCTGCTTCAAACTCCGTTAATACACTTTTTCTGATTCCAATTTCTTTCCATTTTGATAAGGAACCACAATTCTTATAGATTCCTCGAGCGAGTGCCAATGCATCTAATATAGCTTGGTTCGCTCCTTGTCCTTTAAACGGACTCATTGGATGAGCCGCATCTCCTATCAAAGTGGCTTTTCCACATTTTTCTAATAAGTCTGATGTGAGTAATTCTCTGTCATATACAGGATAACCCGAAATTTGAGCTTCCATGGTTGATGATACAATTTGAGGAATAGGATTGTGCCATTGCGTTCTGCGACAAGCTTCTTCTTTAAGTGCTTGAGTTCCTTTAACACTGAGTTCTTTAGCCTCTTTTTCAGACATAGGAAAACTCAATTGCCACATCACTGAATCTGCATCAAAAGGCATGATGTAAATTCGTTCATTACCATTGGCAGTTTGAAATACCGTTGCTGAATCCAGCAATTCACTATCAACGCCTTTTAGTGCTTTTAAAGGACAAATGCCCAATATAACAATACAACCTAGGTAACGTAATGGGCTACTATCTTCACCAATCAGTAAGCTTCTCACTTTACTGCGTATTCCATCGGCACCAACTACTAAATCTGCTTTGGCCCTTTTTATTTCTCCATTTACTTGAAAGTTGAGATGAATACCATCTTCATTTTCTTTCATGTCCATTAACTGATGTCCCCATTGTACTTCATAACGCTCATCGAGTTGTTTAATAAGTGCTAAACGTAAAGACTGCCTGGCGATATGCATATTGGTGCGCCTTGGTGAGGTTTTTGCATTTGATTGTAGCCACTTTCTCATGCCCCATTCTCCAACTATTTTTCCTTCAGGTGTATGAACCACATGTCTTGTTGAAACCACTCCTTTTTCTAAAGATAAAATACCCAACGCTTCCATCGCTTTAGTAGCTTGCTGCAAGGTAAGTCCATAGCCTTGAGATCGAGCATCGAAGTTGCTATCGCGCTCATATAATGTAAAAGGAATTCCGCGATGCATACAAGCCACTGCTAAAGCTACGCCTCCAATTCCAGCTCCAATAATGGCCACGTGTGGGTAGTTTTTGGTATCAGCTATAGGATTAGCTTCGGCATGAACTAGCCCAGAACCAGAACAATTTTGACATGAAACTAAAGGACTTTTAGGACGAACAGGTGCAATGCCTTTTCCATTTGTTTTTTCAAATTCAGCAATTGAATTTTGGTAATGGAGTCGTACTTTTTTACGAAGCCTTTGGCTTTTTTTGCCTCGTCCTTTACATTCGGGGCAAATCGCCCAGCTAACTATTTCATTGACTTCGTTTTTCAAAATATTTTGCCAAACAAAGGTAGCTAATGTATGATGTTTTTGCAATGTGAAATTTAAAGACCTGTAAGGTTTTTAGCAGAGTTTGCTATAAACCTGAAAGGTCTGAGTAATATTGTAAATGAGGCGGTATTAAAATTGTAGAAAATGTTTTATTTATTTTCTTTTCTCAAAAAGAATAATATGCCAATAAATGCAATTATTAATCCGAAAGTAGTAATTCCTAATGATTCTATATTACCGTATATAATTAAAATTAATCCACATATTATTAATGTTATGTAAAATAAATTGTCTGTAATTGATTTCCAGTTTATACTACTTATAATATCACGAATTGGTTCATACAGTATAACAACAAGCATTATTGTTACAAATATCCCACATAAAATAAGAAAAAATTTGAAATTAGTGAATAAGCTAAATAGTAATATCGGTAAAAACCATAATAATGAATAGTTAAACTTTTTCATTTGATGAAGATATTATTAGTTTTTTTAATATTTACTTTTAACTAATTATTTGATATTCTAATCGAATAATATTTCTTGACACTTAATCAAATATACCAAAAATTAATAGTCACCCTGAACTTGTTTCAGGGTCTCATGAGATGCTGAAACAAGTTCAGCATGACGGAAAACAAAAAAGCTACCACATTTGTGATAGCTTTCTATGTTTTTATGTTCTCGACTTCGCTCGAACTGACAGGCTCAATGTGACATCTCGAAAGATATTATTTCGCTTCCATTTCAGAAGGTTTGAGTTTATTCAACTCTGCCATTACCATTTTGCGTTTGTCGTTTAACTCGGCAATTTTTTGTTTCTCCGCGTTAATTTTATCTTCTATTTCTTTCATAAAAGGATTTACACCTTTACTACTTGTTTTAAAGAAACCTAAATTGTTGTCGTAAGTTTTAATACGGCCGTTAATTTCATCTATTTGTTTTTTGAAATAGTCTGCTTCTTTCTTTAATGCTAATTCAGGGCTTTCTCCATTCGATAAACGCTCTAACTTTGTTTTAAATTGCATCATGAATTTTTCAGAAGCGCTTACATTCATTTTATCATACAATTCATCTAAGCGATTATAAAATGCATCGTTCACACGTTTTTTATCTTTCATTGGCACCATGCCAGCTGCATTCCAATCGGCAGAGAACTGTTTTAAGGCGGCGTGATTAGCTGCTAAATCTTCTGATAAATTAAAGTCTTGTATTTTTTTCAATAACTCTTCTTTTGCTACTAAGTTAGCATCAAAGCTTGCGTCAATGGCACCAAAATGTGCTTTCTTTGCATCAAAAAAGTGATTACATGCTGCACGAAACTGATTGAATAATTTAGTTTCGTCGCCACCTGCATGAGGAACTTTTTTCCAAGCGTCTTGTAATTTAATTAAAGCTAAACCTGTTTTTTGCCAGTCTGTGCTGTCTTTCAAAGCATTTGCTTTTGCAATTAATTCTTGTTTCTGAGATTTAATCACGCCCATTTTTTCGTGAACTACATTAAAGAATGCTTTTTTCTTTTCGAAGAAAGAATCACATAATTCTCTAAACTCAGCCCACACTTTATCATTGTCTTTGGCGTTAGCTCTGCCAATGCCTTTCCATTCGGTTTGCAACGCTACCAACTCGTTGGTTAAATTATTCCAAACTTGTCCGCTTGCTGTTTCAGATTTAGTGATGATTTCTTTTATTTTTTCAATCACTGCTTTTTTCGAAGCTAGGTTTGCTTCTTTTTCTTCTTCAACCGAATTGTAATGTGCTTTTAATTTTGAGTAAGCTTCTTCTAAAGCGGCTCTAAAACTACCTTTTAACTCATCCCACTTATCATTAGGCACTGGTCCAATTTCTTCCCAATCATTGCGGTAAATTTTAATTAAGCGCTCCGCTTCCTTAATATTTTCTTGATTTTTTAAACCTTTAATTTTTTCTAATAACTCCGTTTTTAATTCGTAGTTACGTTTTAAATCATGCTCTTGTAATTGTTTTGATAAACTTAATTTGTAATTAAATTCTTCAATCGCTTTACTATAATCTGCTTGATTTTCTTTGTATTTGTGGGGAGACACAGCACCAGTAGCTTTCCATTGAGCTTGTAATTCTACTAATTTTTTAATAGCAGCACCAATGTTATCACTAACCTGACTTAAGTCGTTTATTTTATTAATAATCTCTTGGCGAATCACTAAGTTTTTTGCTTGTTCAACCGCTAAGCGAGCATCTTCTTCTTTTTTCTTTTTTTCGATTTTGTCAATCAGTTCCGAAATTTTAACATCTTCGGGCGATTTAGCATATTCAAATTCTTTTGCTTTGCCGCCTTCGTCAACAAATTCTTGTTTTGCTTTTTCAAATTCGGCTGTCCACAATTTTTGATACTCTTTTTGCAGAGTGCGCATTTGGTGAGCAACAGCACTAGCTTCAGGTTGCTGAAGCATTTCTTCCAGTTTTGTAATAATTACGTTTTTCATTTTGTAATAAACCTTTCTTTAGGGTTTCTGTTTTAATTTATAATGGTGCTATTTAAATTGATTAACCACATAGGTAGATAGTTTTGTGTTATTTGAAGTTTGGTATAGAAAGCTTTGCTTTTCACATAATATAACTATGTGCAAAAACTAGTTTCTATCTTTAACTTTTTGTACGGTACATTTCTATGTTTCTATGTGGTTAAATATTTTAAATTATTTAACCTATCAAAAATAAAGGAAAATTTTAGTTTACAAAACTTTCAAGGTGTTTTTTTATATAAATAAAAGGTTAATTTTATTGCTGAAATGAATATCATAGAGTCCGAAGCCCTCGAATTATTAGAGTTTTATAAAATTAAAAAATACGTTACTGATTTTTGTCATAGTAGCGGCGCTAAAAACAAAGCATCACACATTTCTGTTTTTGCAAATCACGAAAACTTAACTACTGAATTACATCGTGTTTCTGAATTAAAAAATACGTTTACTAGCGATTCTTTTTTTCCTGACATTCAATTTCAGGATTTCAGGAAAGAAGCTTCTTTATTGGGTTTAGATGGAAGCATGCTCACCGAAGAACAATTTCTGTTAATTAAACAAGCAACCGAAATTAGTAATACGGCCATTCGTTTTCTGAAAAATAAAAAACAAACATTGCCTTATTTGTCACAATTAGCAGATGAATTAGAGGATAATAAAATTATCATAGCAGAAATTGATCGCATTATTGATTTTGATGCGACGGTGAAAAATTCTGCTTCCAAAGAATTACAAAAAATCCGTAAAGATTTATCAGAGAAAAGAAGAGAAAGCGATGCCAAGTTTGATAGACAGGTAAATGAATTACGAAAACTTGGATTTATTAGAGATAATGAAGAAAGCTTTTTTAATGGACGTAGAACCTTAGCGGTGTTAGTTGAATACAAATCGGAAGTGAGTGGATTTGTGCATAACAAAAGTGAAACTGGAAAAACTATTTTTATTGAACCTGGTGCTACCATAAGCATTAATAATGATATTGCTGAATTAGAAATAGACGAGCGCAGAGAAATTAATCGCATTCTTCGTGAGTTATCTGATACACTTCGCCCGTATGCGTTTCAATTAAAACAATATGATGAGTTATTAATAGAGTTAGATTTTTTAAAAGCCAAAGCAAAGTTTGCTCAACTTATTAATGCGTCTTTACCAACTATATCAGCTACTTCTGAATTAAAATTAAGCAAGGCTTATCATCCAATTTTGTTTTTACAAAACAAGGAGCTTAAAAAAAATACAGTGCCATTAAACATTCATTTGAATGCTGAAAATCATTTGGTGGTTATTTCGGGACCAAATGCTGGAGGAAAATCTATTACTTTAAAAACAGTAGGTTTATTACAAACTATGCTACAAAGTGGATTGTTAGTTTGCGTGGCAGAGAACTCAGTGATGAGTTTCTTTAAACATATTTTAATTGATATTGGAGATACACAAAGCATCGAACATGAATTGAGTACTTACAGCGCTCGATTAAAAAATATGATTTCGATTTTAAAAACGGTGAATGCGCAAACTTTGATATTAATGGATGAGTTTGGTAGCGGTACCGATCCTGAGTTGGGAGGCGCTATGGCAGAAGTTGTTTTAGAAGAATTAGTGAAATCAAAAACCTTTGGAATTATTACCACACATTTCCCGAATGTAAAATTGTTGGCTAATAAATTAGATGGTGTTTTAAATGGCAGTATGTTGTTTGATTTAGAAACCCTAGATCCAAAATATATTTTAACCGTTGGTGAACCAGGAAGTAGTTACACCTTTGAAGTAGCTGAAAGAGTGGGCTTTCCAAAAGATTTAATTACAAGAGCGAAGGCAAAAATTGACACAGATAAAGTGGATTTAAATGTGTTATTAGCAGAAGTTCAGCAACAAAAAACGAAATTAGCAGAAGCCGTTGAGCGAACCGAACATGAAGAGTTTTTAAGAAAAATTTCGAAAGAAAAATACGAAGTACTGTCGGCTAATTTTAGAGATAAAATTGATAGAGAACGAGAACGCAAAATTGAACTGGCTCGTTTAGCGGACTTTGGACAAAAGTATTTGCGCTTAATGGAGGAATGGAACAAAAACGAAGACCGTAAAATGGTGATTAAACGTTTTATTGACGGTATTACGGCTGAAACTAAAAAACGTAAGGATTTAGAAAAACAAAACAAACGCGATAATTTTGCTGAGAAAAAAGTGGCTCGTATTAAACCACTCTTAAAAGTAGGAAGTAAAGTGAAGATTTTAAATAGTAGCGAGGTAGGTATTGTTGAATCATTAAAAGATGAAAAAGTAAACATCACTTTTGGTATTTTAAAAATGACCGTTAATATGGAAAATCTTGAACTGGTTAGGGATTGATAATTTAATTGGTCATGCTGAACTTGATTCAGCATCTCATGAGACCCTGAATCAAGTTCAGGGTGACAAACAGTACGTTTCTTTTCCGCGCTCTCTGCGGTTTTTTTCTGCGGTCAAACTTTTTCTTTTTTTCTCTTTTACCTCTTTTTCTCAAAACCCCATCATCATCGCTCATCGTGGTGCCAGTGCATATGCTCCTGAAAATACATTAAGTTCTTTTGAAAAAGCAATCCAAATGGGAGCTTTAATTATCGAAACAGATGTGCATCAAACTAAAGATAGCGTAGTGGTTATCATGCATGATTTAACCGTTGATAGAACAACTAATGGGAAGGGATTGATAAAAGATATGTCTTCAATCGACTTCAATCAACTTTCTATCAAACAACAAAAACCTGTCAGTTCGAGCGAAGTCGAGAACCAAAATCAAAATCCACCAACACTTGAAGAAACGATACAACTCATTAACGGCCGATGTAAATTACTAATAGAACTTAAAAAAGGAAATTCTTATTATCCAAATATCGAAAAACATATTGTGGATTTGATTACAAAATACAATGCTCAAAGTTGGATAAGTACTATTCATTCGTTTGAAAAAGAACCTTTAATGAATATAGCTAAAAGAGATAGTAGCATTAACCTTCAAAAACTGATTGTTTTTAATTTGCCTTTGGTAAGTTTTAATTTTGATAAACATTTTAATAAAGATGATTTTAAAAATTGGGAAGGTGTTAATGTGTATTATAAATTTTGCAGCAAACGTGTCATTAGAAAAATTCACAAACTAGGCAAAACGGTTTATGTTTGGACGGTGAATAATCCCCGAAAAGCCAGAAAATTAGCCAAACGTGGCGTAGATGGGATTATTACTAATAAACCTGATATTTTAAGTTTGAAGTAGTATTTTGTTTGCAAAAACAATTAGTATCTTTGCTCCATGCCTCGCTATTTTATTCAGTTAGCCTATAATGGTGTCAATTACAACGGTTGGCAGATTCAGGATAATACGCCCAATACTATACAACAAGTTTTGCAAGATAAACTCTCGATGATTTTATCGGAGACAATTGATATTGTAGGTTGCGGAAGAACGGATACAGGCGTAAGCGCCAAAGATTATTACGCTCATTTTGATTCTACCAAAACAAATCTACATTTAGAAGAATCGAACTGTGTGTATAAATTAAACAAAGTTTTGCCCTACGAAATTGCGATTAAGAAAATTTACTCGGTAAAAGACGAGGCGAGTGCCAGATTTGATGCTGAGTTTAGAAGTTATGAGTATTTTTTACATTCTTACAAAGACCCATTTTTAACCACTACTTCTTTATTGCATTATGGTGATTTAGATATGAATGCCATGAATGAAGCCGCTGCTTATTTACTTTCAGTAACAGATTTTACAAGTTTTAGTAAAGTCAATACACAAACTAAAACCAATAATTGCAATGTTACTTTTGCCAAATGGACTAAACTAAATGATACGCAGTTTGTTTTTGAAATAACCGCTAATCGGTTTTTGCAAAATATGGTGCGAGCTATAGTTGGTACATTATTAGAAGTTGGTAAAGGAAAAATGACTTTGGAAGAATTTAAAATAATTGTAGAGAATAAAAATAGGTCTGGGGCAGGTATGTCGGTTGCCGGACATGCTTTATATTTAACCGATATACAATACCCAAAAGAAATTTTTAATGACTAAAACAGAACCAAAAAATAAATTCAGTTTTAAGTTATTAAAACGAATATTGTCTTATAGCAAACCTTATAAAGCATTATTCTTTTTCGCAATTACTCTCACGCTGTTACTATCGTCATTAGCAATTGTTCGCCCTTTATTAATTAATCAAATGTTGAACTGTATTGGTGCAGTGAATGTAACAGATGCTGGTTATTTGCCTGATGGCGAAAAAATATCCTATATCAATTACATGGGAATCTTGTTAATTGGAGTTTTGTTAACAGAGGCGTTCCTTCAGTTTACCAATATTTATGTTACCAATTTATTAGGACAGAACATTGTGAAAGATTTGCGTTTGCAAGTATATACTCACATTTTAAAATTAAAAAATACTTATTTCGATAATACACCTGTTGGCACATTAGTAACCAGAGCTATTTCTGATATTGAGAGTTTAAGTGATGTGTTTTCTCAAGGTTTTATCGTTATCATGGGTGATATTTTGATGCTTGTTATTTTTATTACTGCTATGTTGATGAAAAATTGGGCGGTTGCTTTAGTCACATTAAGTACGATTCCATTGTTGTTAGTTGCTACTAATTTATTTAAGAACGGTGTTAAAAAAACATTTGCCGAAGTTCGTAATGCGGTTGCTTCTTTAAATGCCTTTACAAATGAGCATATTTCGGGAATGCGAATTGTGCAATTGTTTAATCGCGAAAAAGTAGAGTACGAAAAATTTAAAGAGATTAACGAAAAACATAAAGTAGCCAATATTCGTTCCATTTGGTATTATTCCGTATTTTTTCCAGTGGTCGAAATTTTATCGGCTGTTTCAATAGCACTGTTTGTTTGGTTTGCAGGCTTAAAAGCAAACGACTATAATTTGCAACTAGGAGACATCACTTTTTTTATCATGATGATTAATATGGTGTTTCGCCCTATAAGAATGTTGGCAGATAGATTAAATACTTTACAAATGGGAATTGTAGCTTCGGAGCGTGTTTTTAAGGTGATTGATACAGATGAAATTATTTCTGAATCAGGAACAGTGTCTGCTAAAAACATGAAAGGTAAAGTGGAATTTAAAAATGTTTGGTTTGCTTATAAAGGTGATAATTTTGTTTTAAAAGGTATTTCATTTACCATTCATCAAGGCGAAACAGTGGCCATTATTGGCGCTACAGGAGCAGGTAAATCAAGTATTATTAATTTATTAAGTAGATTCTACGAAATTAATAAAGGACAAATTTTAATTGATGATGTTAATGTATCTAATTATAAGTTGAATGAATTGCGAGAATCTGTAGGTGTTGTATTGCAAGATGTGTTTTTGTTCAGCGATTCTATCTTAAATAACATTACACTTCATAATCCAAATATTACGGAAGAACAAGTCATAGCAGCTGCCAAAAATATTGGCATTCACGAATTTATTACTTCATTGCCTGGGGGCTATCATTACAATGTTAAAGAACGTGGAGCCATGTTGTCTGCTGGTCAACGACAATTAGTAGCCTTTGTCAGAGCTTATGTTTATAATCCTCCAATTTTTGTATTAGACGAAGCAACATCATCAATTGATTTAGAAACTGAAAAATTAATTCAAAAAGCCTCTTTTGAATTAGCTAAAAATAGAACCTCTATTATTATCGCTCATCGTTTATCAACGATTCATCATGCTAAACAAATTATAGTGATGGATAAAGGAAAAATCATAGAACAAGGTCAAACATCCGAACTAGTTGATAAAGTAGATGGTGTTTATAAAAAAATGTTGGAATTAGCTTAATATCAGTATCCTAAAACTGTTTAGCGAAAATTTAACTTTTTACTCTATCTGATTTTTCATAGTTTTAAGGGAATTAAACTACCCTATGAAGAAACTACTACTTATTGTTGCAACTATTTTTTCTTTGCAATCTTTCTCAAACTCAATTGGAGAATTATTAATTACAAACCCTTACGATGCTTTTTTTAGAAAAGCTTATGCTTTAAATCCTTCTATTCCCAAAGGAGTTTTAGAGTCGGTGGCATTTTCTCAAAGTCGATTCGAACATTTAGGAACTCCATCACAAGAATCTAGTTGTATTGGTTATCCAACAGCACATGGAGTAATGGGTTTAACAGAAAATGGCCAAGGTTATTTTAGAAATAATTTAGTGTATGTTTCTCAATTATCTGGTTTTTCTGTTTTAGATATTAAAACAAATCCGGAGAAAAATATTTTAGCCTATGCTAAGGCTTTTTCAGTGTTGCAAACACAAATGTCTATTTCAGGAAATGATTTGTCATTATATAAACCAATTTTTATTGCGTTAAGCGAATTACCATTAGTAAATGATTTGCAAAATGATTTCGCCATGAACTCTCATTTATATCAATTGTATTGGTTTATGTCAAATGGAGAGTTTCAAGATTTTTATGGTTTCCCTGATTATTTAATTAATCTGCAATCTATTTTTGGAGCAAATTACGAAGTGTTGAGTTCGTCATCAGTTGTAATTAATCCAACTACAATTACTAATACCTCAGGAACAGCTTATCGCTCATCAGGTGTCGCAAATATGGTTGCATCTCCAGATTATGGTCCTGCTATTTGGAATCCAACAACTTGTAATTATAGCTCCAGAAATGGTGTAGCTATTTCAGCTGTGGCTATTCATTTTGTTCAAGGCTCTTATGCTGGTTGCATTTCTTGGTTTAAAAACTGTAGTGCATCAGCATCTGCACATTATGTCATTCGTAGTTCGGATGGACAAACAACACAAATGGTTTACGAAAGCGATAAAGCTTGGCATGCAGCATCTGCAAATCCTTATACATTAGGTACTGAACATGAAGGTTATATCAACAATGCTTCATGGTTTACAAATGCCATGTATCAAGCTAGTGCCGATTTAACTAGAGATATGTGTACGAGTAATGGAATTAATCCTTTACGTTGTTATTTTGGCCCTGGGTGCAGTGGTTCAACTACTCAATGCGAACAAGGTTCTTGTGTGAAAATTAAAGGACATCAAATGTTTGCTAGCCAAACACACACAGATCCAGGACCATTATGGAACTGGGAAAAATTTTATAAGTTAATTAATAATACACCTGTTGTAACCACTGTTACGGCTACTAGTGGAACATTTTATGATACAGGTGGAGCTTCTGCTAATTATGGAGATGATGAACGTAAATTATGGTTGTTTCAACCATCTGGCGGTGCCACTTCTGTTAGTATGAATTTTTCTTCTTTCAATCTAGAAAACAATTATGATTACTTATTTATTTATGATGGTAATTCAACAAATTCCCCTTTAATAGGAAAATATACGAGTACTGTTTCTCCAGGAAGTATTAACTCAACAGGAGCTAATTTATTAATCGAATTTCGATCTGATTGTGCAACCACTGCTTCTGGTTGGGCAGCAACTTATACTGCAAATGGAGTAGGCACCCCAACAACAACTGCTGATGTTACTGCCCCAACAACTGCTGTTAGTTCTTTAGGTGCTTGGAAAACAACAACTTTCACAGCTACATTTACTGATGCTGATAATGCAGGAGGTTCAGGCTTAGAAAAAAGTTACTATCAGGTTATAGATTATAATGGCACAGAGTGGAGAGGGAATTATACTCATGGTTTCTTTTCTGATAATTTTGATGTGGCTATTCATCCTGAGTGGACACAAAAAGTTGGAACATGGAGTATTAGTAATAATGCTATTCAACAAACAGATGAAGTAAGCACGGCAGCAGCTAATACCAATATTTATGCAGCGCTAACTCAAAATTTATCAAATCGTTATTTATATAATTTTAAAGGAAAATTAGAAGGTACAGGAACAAATAGAAGAGCTGGTTTTCATTTCTTTTGCGATGCACCAGATAGCGTGAATAGAGGTAATAGTTATTTTGTTTGGTTTAGATTAGATAATCAAGCGGTTCAAATTTACAAAACATCTTATTCGGGAGGTGTAAATACCTTTGGCTCTCCAACGTATACAGCTGCAGTAAATTTAGTAGCTAATCAATGGTACGATTTTAAAGTAATTTATGATAGAATTACTGGCAAGATGGATGTATATAAAGACAATTCACTAATTGCAACATGGACAGATCCTTCGCCATTAGCTAATGGTAGTCATATATCTTTTAGAAGTGGAAATTGTAAATGGAGTTTGGATGAAATTAAAGTATATCGTTCTCGTCCAACAGCATCTGTAACTGTTTCTGTAGGTTCAGGAAACACAAATGATGTGCGATATCAAAATCCAAGTCCAACACAATTTGCTGCTAAAATCAAATCAATCGTTAATGATGCGGCAGGAAATTTATCCTCTATTTTTTATCATGATTTAAATGTAGATTGGACTAATCCTTCAAATATTACAACGATTAATGATGGAAAAGCCGCTGATATAAATACAGTGACTACTAGTGATTCTTTGTCGGCTAACTGGAGATCATCTAAAGATCCAAATTCTTCTATCGCACAATACTGGTATTCAATTGGTACAAGTCCAGGTGCTGTTAATACATTAACGTGGACTAGTAGTTGGGGTGATACCACTGTTACAGCAAAAAATTTAACTTTAGTTAATGGTACGACTTATTATTTTAATGTGAAATCAGAAAATGGTGCAGGATTATTTAGTAATGTGATTAGTACAAATGGGCAAACTGTTACTGTGGCTATTCCAACAGCGCCAACTGCTTCTATTAGTTCTGTAAATACAGTTTGTGCTGGTCAACCAGTTGCATTGTCTGATGCTTCATCTGGTGGTCCAACAGCTTGGGCATGGTCAATGCCAGGTGGCTCTCCTTCATCAGCCACTTCTCAAAATATTTCAGTAACCTATACTGCGGCTGGAACTTATACAGTTAGTTTAATGGCTTCTAATACAACAGGAACCAATACGGCAACTAAAACTATTACAGTAAGTGCTAATCCTGTAGTCAATGTTTCAGCGTCTAATTCTACTATTTGCGCGGGACAAGCATCAACCTTAACAGCAACAGGTGCAACTTCATATTCATGGAGTCCGGCAACAGATTTAAATAATACAACAGGAAATTCAGTGATATCAAATCCAACATCTAGTATTACATATACCGTTGTTGGCACTACAGGTTCATGTATCAATACAAAAACAGTTTCGTTAAATGTAAGCCCAAATCCTACAGTGAGTGTTGCGGCTTCAAGCCCATCTATTTGTGTAGGGCAAACAGCTACGTTAACAGCATCTGGTGCAGGAACCTACTCATGGAGTCCAGCAACTAATTTAAGTTCAACTACAGGTAGCGTCGTAATAGCTAATCCAACAGTGAGTACGGTTTATTCTGTATCAGGAACAACAGGTTTATGTTCTGGGAATAATTCGTATTCTATTACCGTTGACGTTTGTACTGGAATTGAAAATTTAAATACAGGTGATAATGTGTCGATAAATCCTAATCCTTTTACGGATGCTTTACAAATAACTTTTAATGTAAGTGCTCATACACAAATTGAGGTGATGTTGTATGATGTTTTAGGAAAGGAAATAATGAAGCAAACATTCAAAGAAACTAATGGAACTATTCAATTAAATGATTTGAATATGAGTAGTGGTGTTTATTGGCTAAAAATAAAATATGATAATCAGGAATTGTATAAAAAATTGATTAAGAATTAAACAAAAAAGGCTTCTCAGTGAGAAGCCTTTTTTGTTTGTAGAATTAGTGATTTATTTTTCAATCATTATTCGTTGTGATGATGATTGGTTATTTGAACTAACGTTTATTAAATACAATCCATTTGCTAGATTTAAATCTGCTAGATTAATTTCAGCTTTAAATTCTGTGCCGTTCGTATTTAATTTTTCTGTTTTGTAAATTGATTTGCCATAGATGTCAAATACCTCGATGTTGTATTTTGAATCAATTACATTATCTAAATTGATATTTAATAAACCGTTTGATGGATTAGGGAAAATAGATAGTTTTACAATATTTTCAGTTTCGTTTTTAGTATTTTTATTAATTAAATAACTAAAATCTGGAGCTGAATCATCATTATTTACAATGAAGGTTGAGTTTCCGTCTGAATTTTTACAAGAGTTACAAAGTTGAATGGTTTTTGAAATTTGTTGCCATGCACATGAGTTATTTATCCATGTTCCTCTAGTAATTCTATATTTATGATTAGCTAAGAATTGACCAACAGCCGGTGAACCACATGTGAAATTGTTTGTTCCATTGTATCCAGAGAAATTATTAGTACCTAATCCATAATTCCACCAACAGCTTGGATTTGTTACAGTAGTATTAGGAACAACACTTCCAGTAATTGGATCTATTTCTTCTGCAATCCAAGCATATCCAAAGTTTGGATTTAAATTTGCTGTTTGAGATGCTGGTGTTGCACGACAAGTATAAGTTGAAGAGCCTGCCAATAAATCTCCACCTAAAGAAAAATCAGGATTATTATCCAATCCGTTAACGATGTATGTAGCTTGACCTGAACACCCTGTAATAGTATTTGTTACAGTAACATTATATTGATTAGATCCAACTGACGGTGTGTATGTTACACAATTAATATTGTTTTTCTTTGGTCCCCATGTTAATGTGTATGTTGAAGATGGTTGGCTATAAGTGTCATTAACACATAAAGTTGCTGAACTTCCGAAACAAACACTGGTAGGCCCAGATATTACAGGTGTTGGTTTGCAAGCCACATAAACTATTTGAGATGTCGCTGCCCAAGGCACACAGCTTGTTAAATTTTGCACTGCTAAAACTACTCTGTAATATTTGTTGCAGGGCGCAGTTGAACTACTAGGGAAAGAAAAAGCTCCTGGAGCACCAGAATACCAATTTGCAAATGAATAACTAGGCGTTGAAACAGGAACACCTGCTTGAGTACATTCAATGATTTCCCAATAGTGGTTTTGAACCGACACATTGCCAGAGTGAGATCCAGTTACATTTATATTATTGCTAGAGCAGATAGTAGCAGGTGAATTAATTGTTGGCACTAATGTTCCTGGTGCAGTAGGAGTTATTGTTACTGTAGTTTTTATTGGACAGCTTCCGTTGAAGCTTGCAGTAACAGTATATGTCGTGGGTACTGAAGGGTTTATAGTTAACGAATTACTAGTAGTAACTGTGGTTGGAATAGTTCCATTACTCCATGTATAAGATGTCGCACCAGAAGTTGCAATCAATGTGTTTGTTAAATTAGAACAGGTGATTACATTAGCTACTGAAATGTTAAAGTTTGGAACATCAGCACATCCATTATAAATTTTATATGAATCCACTTCTCCTCTAATACGTCTGAATTTTGAACCAGAAACATGGGCGAAATTTTGTAACGTATTTAAGTTTTCTATTGTCGGACTTATTTCAAAACATTGTGGAGATCCTGGCACGTGTGATGTCATGTTTGCATCTGAGAATACACTTATTCTACAATTATTTGCTGTCAAGCGCTCTAGTCTAACATAAAAACTATTTCCAATACTAGGTAATGCAATTCCACGTGAACGATTTGACGGTATTGAGCCTGTATAGTTTGAACTCCTAGCGGTTCCTGTTCCGAAAAACTTATCATTTAGTCCATCAACCGCATGACCATAAATTCGCCATCCTAAGTTTGCTGGTACAGAATCATTTGAATTTTGAACTGATGCAGGAGGAAATGGCTGATCATTATTTGTCTTTGGTATTTGATTATTAGGATTATTGCTATCATTATTGTACCCAAAGGCGATTAATGATGCGAAAATTCCGTCTTGATTTGTCCAGTTAGTTATAAGATTATCCACAGATGCACTGGTTGTGCTGCAATTCCATGTATTTGTTGCTGGATTCGCTTGCGGGCATAAATTTCCAGCAGTAAATCCCATAAAAGTGTGAGAAGCTCCATTTCCGTTTGAAATTCTGATTCTGCATTCAGCTTTCCATATAAAGTTATCAAGTTGATTTATAGGTTTATACATCCTAACCTGTCTGTTATTGTGAACTCCATCTGTAGTATTGCATTCTGGATTATGCAGATGCATTTCTCCTGTTTGGATTGAAATACTTCCATTCCCATCTGTTGGGTCTACAGTTGTCCATCCAGTTGAACTATTTAAATCATCCTGAAATGTTGGGGTCGTACACTGCCCAAAAGAGTTTTTATTTGACAAAATAGCAATTGATGTGAATGCTATAATTTTGCCTAAGTTTAAAATTTTTGTTTTCATTTTATGTGTATGTTTTATTTATTAATTAGTTTCTATATAACAAGTTTTGGTACCAGAGGTAAAAGTTAATTTGTGGCCATGTTGATTACCTCCATTTGTAAAAAAATCATGTGTGATGTTGTAATTTACTATTTCAGTATTTGCTGGTTTATTAAAATTTGCCAAGAATTTAATTGAGTTAACGTATGTATTCATTTCATTTGGAGCAAGACAATTATGTTGATTGCTTCCCCATGCTACAAATAAACAAAAATCTGTTATTCCGTCATTTTGAGGAGTTAAGTCATAGGGATTTAAAATATTGAAACCTAATGTTGAATTATCATATACCATATCATTTCCATTTATTTGCATGGTGGAAATATTTGTATATACTATATTTCCTCCATTTTGACAGATTTCAGTCACACATTTTGCATTTAATTTTTTTGTTAACTCTTGCCATGCACTTGATGTTGTTCCTTGTCCAGAGTAACTACCACATTTTCCGCTGTAGCTATCCCAATAGTCTGTTGAGCCAAAGGGTTGACAAGTAGGAAGAATTTTTTGATAGTTATGATTGGTTCCTGCAATTATGGTGATTTCTATTTCGTTATTATTTAATGTTGATAAATCTATTACTTGAATACCAGTGTTTTTAAAAATATAGGATTGAATGATTTTTTTTATATCCTCGTAGATAACTTTTAAATCTTTTTGATTGTTTAAGTTTTTTTCTGTTTTAAACTTTGTGTTAATTATTGTATGATTTTGCAATTCGCCTGGGTAATCAAAATCATAATTAGCTGTAGCTTCTAATAACCAAATAGCGTCGTCAAGTGAAACGTTTTTTTCATTTTTAATAATTTCATCTGATTTGAATTCCTTAATCTTTGAAATAATTTCATCGTTTTTTAATTCCGATAAATTCTCATCTTCTGGTGATAGTTTTTCAGTGTTTTTTTGGCATGAAATTATTGCCATACTTAAACAAATTCCTGTAATAAAAATTTTATTTTTCATGTTTTCTTATTATCTACCTACTCTTTTTAAAGCTTTTCGGTTACCGCTTTGGGGATTAACAATGCAAATGAACCTTTAAAGTTTTATGTTTTAATGCTATAATTAGTAACTAACAGGTTTGATTTATTATTTAACAGAAAACATAAGCATTTGGTTATTAAATTTGTTTTGTGGTTTTGGCTAATATATATTTGAAAAGGAGTCTTAAATACTTTGTGATTATTGTACTAACAATATTATCATATCAGTACAATGCTCAAAACACCGTTATAAAACATTATGGAGTAAATCAGGGTTTACCTAGTTCCGAAACGTATTATGTAACACAGGATAGTAAAGGTTATTTATGGATAGCCACAGATGCTGGTGTGGTGAAGTATGATGGCTATCAGTTTAAGACATATTCTACTGCAGATGGATTACCAGACAACACAGTTTTTAAAATTCACGAGGATAAATATGGAAGAATTTGGTTTTCTTCTTATTCAGGGCGTTTTGCTTATTATATTCACAAAACAGACTCTATTTATACAATAAAGGCAAATGATGAATTGACGAAAGTTATAAAAACTTTGCCTATTGATTTTATTTTTGATGCTAAAGACACATTGTATGTTTCGGTAGATAGAAAAGGATATCTTAAAATTTATCCTCCAAATTATGAGACCGTAAAATCTTATCAGTACGTAACTAATTGTTTATTTGTAAAGCAAATTGATAAAAATAAATTTTTATACGGTAAAAGTTTCTTGCATGAATTACCTAGTGCACCAACTATACCTCTTGTTTTTGATTATGTAAACGACTTGAGTTTAAATCATATTGATACCTCTACTCAAGTTAAATCCTATGGAGGCGCTATTTTTTTAGCCAATTTAAAAGATAAAATTATTGTTTCAACAGGTGTGAATTTATTTGAAATAAAAAACAGTCGATTTCATTATTTTAAAAGTACAAACCCGAAATTTGATTCAACCTTTCCTATTTTAACAGCTAATATAGATAGTCAAAATCGCCTTTGGTTAAACACCTTAGGAAAAGGCGTTTTTTTAAATAGTTTAAATGGAGAAAAAACTGATTTGTCTTTTCTTTCAGGAATGTCAGTAACGTCTACGTTTCAAGATCATGCAAAAGGATTGTGGTTTTCTACACTTGAAGATGGCTTGTTTTATATTCCAACCTTAGAATTTAAATTTTATAATAAAGAAAATGGTTTAAGCGCTGATAAAATATTTGCGTTAACTAAGCAAAATAATACACTTATTTGTTTGGCTGCTAATTATCAATTTAACGACATCGATTTAAATAATTTTTCTATTACTCATCGTGCAAATATGGATAATAGTTCTTTTTGGAATATTAAATCATTTGAAAATATATATGTTGTTTGCGGTAGTCCAGCCTACATCTTCGAATCTTCTTCTAAAGTAACAATTCCTATTTATTATAAAAATAAAGAAACAAAGCAGTTTTTAAGAATGAAGGATGTTGAAAATTTTGATACGGAAAATTTATTAGGTTGCGAGTATGGTAGTTTGTTTCTTATTAATAAAAAAACGGGTCTAGCTACTCGTTTTGTAAATGACTTACCTACTATATTTTCTATTTGCAAGGTTGGTGATGAAATTTATTTAGGAACAAAAACTGGTGTTTATAAATACACGAAAAACAAATTAGTGTTTTTAGGAGATAGTTTGCCTTTACTGAAAAGTCGTATCGATGATATTTTATATGTTAATCATCAATTATTTATTGCAACAAAAGGCAATGGCGTTTTACTTTTTGATGGTTCTAGCGCCATTGCACGTTATACAGAACGTGAGGGATTAGCAAGTAATATGGCTAAATATCTCACAGCAGATAAAGATGGTAATGTTTGGGTAGGAACTAATAGAGGTATTTCTAGATTAAAAAAAATTGACAGTAATCATTATAAAGTAAACACTATTAACTTATCGGAAGGATTAGTTTCAAGTGAAATAAACCAATTATTAGTAGATGATAGCTTGTTGTTTTTTGCTACTAATAAAGGGCTAGGCCAAGTAAATATTAAACAAGCATTTAATGAAGGAGTAATTATTCCTACTTATATAGAAGACCTTTCTATTAATTCGGTAAAGTATAATTATGATACTACATTATTTTTAAATCATCATCAAAATTTTGTTCAAATTTCCTACAAAGGAATTAATGTAAAAAGTGAAGGTCGAATTTTATATAAATACCGATTAGAAGGACTTGATTCAAGTTGGACTTATACAAAAAATACATTTGTTCAGTTTACAACCTTGCCACCAGGCAACTACAAATTTATAGTTTATGCTTTAAACTCCGACGGGCAAACTTCATCATCACCTGCTGTAATAAATTTTGTCATAAATTCTCCTTTCTGGAAAACGTGGTGGTTTTATGTGATTTTGCTGAGTTTTGTTTTTGTTTTAACGTACTTGGTTTACAAAAAAAGGGTACAGTTTATTCAGAAACAAGAACATGAAAAAACAGAAATAAACAAACGAATTTCAGAATCTGAATTAAAAGCATTACGCGCCCAAATGAATCCTCATTTCATGTTCAATGCCATTAATTCCATTCAAAATTTTGTTCTAAAAAATGATTCTAAATCAGCGCAAAAGTACTTAACTAAATTCGCGAGATTAATTCGGTCAGTACTTGAAAACTCTAAACACGAATTAGTTTGGTTAAACAAAGAAGTAGAGGCACTCGAACTTTATGTAGAACTTGAAGCCTTGAGAGCGTCTTTTGGGTTTGACTATGAATTTATATTAGAAGATAATTTAAATGCTGAGAATTTATTTATACCACCGATGATTATTCAGCCATATATTGAAAATGCTATTTTGCATGGCATTATTCCTTTAACGGAAAGAAGAGGAATGTTATCTATTAAATTTTCTAAAGAAGGAACCGTGTTGACATGCATCATTGATGACAATGGTATTGGAAGAAAAAAAGCAAAAGAAATTAAAGAAAGAAAACAATTGTCTCATCAATCAATGGGAATGAATGTTACTCAAGATAGAATAGATATTTTGAATCAGCAGAATGATAATTTATTAACTAAGGTTGTAGTTATTGACAAGGAAATAGATAATAGTTCTTATGGAACAACCGTTGAAATAACTATGAATATTAAAAATTCACAAAATGATTAAAGCGATTATAGTTGATGATGAAAAAGATGGGGCAGAAGTGTTGCAATTTTTGGTACAACAAAATTGTCCGCAAGTGCAAGTGATTTCTATGGAACATTCGGTGGAGAGTGCTATTTCGTCCATTCAAAAAATGAAACCAGATTTGGTGTTCATGGATATTGAAATGCCTACAGGAACAGGATTTGATGTTATTCAAAATACCAATGAAGTTGGTTATGAAACCATTTTTATTACGGCTTACGAACACTATGCTATTAAAGCCTTTAAAACAAATGCCATTGATTATTTGTTGAAGCCAGTTGATGTTGATGAATTGATAAATGCAGTTAAAAATGCTGAGAAAAGAATTAGCACATCTAATAAAAATAATAATGCAGCTATTGAAGCTTTAATTTTAAATGCTATCCAAAAAAGTAAAAAAATATCTATTCCATCACAAAATGGAATTCTTTGGGTGGATTTAGATGATATCATCAGATTTGAGGCAGACTCTAACTATTCGCATGTGTATATAAAAAACAAAAAGAAAATAACGGTTGCTAAAACATTAAAAAGCTTTGAAGATCAATTATCTGATACTATTTTTTGTAGGATACATAGCGCACATCTTATTAATTTAAATGAGATTGAAAAGTATATAAAAGGTGATGGAGGAGCTCTTATATTAAAAGATGGTTCTAATGTTCCAGTATCTAGAGCTAATAAAAATGATTTAATGGCTAAATTAAATTTATATCTTTAAGAAAATTTATTTTCTTGAAAAATATCCTACTTATATCCGATACGCACAGTTATTTAGATAAGGCTTTATTAAAGCATATTGAGGCAGCTGACGAAGTTTGGCATGCTGGCGATATTGGAAATATAGAAGAAGTAACTGATGTAATTAAAAAAATAAAACCATTGCGCGCGGTGTATGGTAATATTGATGATGCCAATGTTCGAAAAGAATTTCCTAAGAATTTAATTTTTACCTGCGAAGAGGTAAAGGTATTTATAACACATATTTGCGGGCAACCAACTAATTATTTAAAAGAAGTAAAGGATATTTTAATAGCTGAGAAACCAAAAATATTTATCTGCGGGCATTCTCATATTTTAAAAGTGATGTATCAAGAGCCGTATGATGTGTTACACATGAATCCTGGCGCTTGTGGCATACATGGGTTTCATCAAATTAAAACAGTATTACGTTTTGTAATTGATGGTTCTGAAATCAAAGATTTAGCGGTGATTGAATTAGGTAAAAGAGTTTAGATGTCACCCTGAGCGGAGTCGAAGGGTTAAAATTCGTTAATTCAAATTTATTTTATCTTTCCTTAACAATTTCAAAAACTCTTCAAAGGCTAGTTTTTTAGATATTTGATTGAATCAATATTTCATCACATGCGTCATCTTTTTTTAGTATCATTTATTGGATTATCAGTGTCTGCTTTTTCTCAGCAGCAACAACAGTTAGCTAATGTGTTTTTAAGTAACAATAGTAATCCAGTAATTCAAATGGCTCAAACGAATTTGTTTAATGCAAATGATGATAATAATGTAGGTAATCAAATGAGCCAGCAAGGTAATTTTGATAACTACAAAAACGATGACTTATCAGATGAAGGATTGAGTAATGTGAGGCAAGCATCAAGTTCTGGTAATGCGATAGATTTAAATCTATCATTTAAAATGCCTTCTCGTTCTTCATCGTCTTCAAGTACTTCTTCTAAATCAAAGTCTCAAAAACACAGCTTCTCAAAGAAATTAAAAAAGTTTGAACGCAATTTTTATGGCAAAATGGGAGCGCATAAAAAAAGCAAACACCTTGTCGATGTTTGCTTTAATTGGAAGTGATAAACTTTAAAGATTATCCTAAATATTGTTGTAATAATTTACTTCTTGAACTATGACGTAAACGACGGATAGCTTTTTCTTTAATCTGACGAACACGCTCACGAGTTAAATCAAATTTATCACCAATTTCCTCTAATGTTAAACCGTGGTTTAAACCAATTCCGAAAAATAATTTAACTACGTCTCTTTCTCTTTCTGTTAATGTAGATAAAGCTCTATCAATTTCTTTTGATAAAGATTCCATAATTAAACCAGCATCTGCTTTTAACGAATCGTGGTTAACTAATACATCTAATAAAGAACTTTCTTCACCGTTTGCAAATGGAGCGTCCATACTTACGTGACGACCAGATACTTTCATCGTATCAGAAACTTTATCAATTGGTAAATCTAATAATTCAGCAATTTCATCAGCACTTGGCTCACGCTCAAATTCTTGTTCTAATTTAGAGTATGCTTTATTAATTTTATTTAATGAACCAACTTGGTTTAATGGTAAACGTACAATACGAGATTGTTCAGCTAAAGCTTGTAAAATAGATTGACGAATCCACCATACAGCGTAAGAGATAAATTTAAATCCACGAGTCTCATCAAAACGACGAGCTGCTTTAATTAAACCTAAGTTTCCTTCGTTAATTAAATCTGGTAAACTTAAACCTTGATTTTGATATTGTTTGGCTACTGATACAACGAAACGTAAGTTAGCACGAGTTAATTTTTCTAAAGCGTCTTGATCTCCATCCTTAATTTTCTTCGCTAAAACAACTTCTTCTTCTGCAGTAATTAATTCTTCTCTACCAATTTCTTGAAGATATTTATCTAAAGATGCACTCTCGCGATTGGTAATCGATTTGGTTATTTTAAGTTGTCTCATTGTGTATGGATGGTTTTATAAGCCAACAAAGATAGAAAAAAAAAGGCTTTTTTCCAATTCTGTATCGCTTTGATTATTAAATGATTAGGTTTTTGTTATGTTTTTAACAGTTTAATTTTAAGTTTTTAGACTTATAACAAATGTATCAAGACATAAGCCCTAATGCAAAAGATAAATCGGTTGATTTCTTCGATTTTTACAATCCAAAACCATAATAGGCTCTCATACCATTTGGATACATGCCTTCAATTAAAACACCTCCTGTTTTATTTTCTAACATCGTTTGAATGTCTTTAATGTTACTGATTTTTTTCTTGTCAACAGAGGTGATAATAAATCCTTCTTTAATTCCTGCATTAGCTAATTTGCCTGCCATAAGTTTTGAAATTTTGACACCAGATGGAATATTATATTTTGCTAAGTCTTCTGAATTTAATTCTTCAAATTCCGCACCTAATGAATTGACAGCTGTTCTAAATACTTCTGGTTTTTTAATTATGCCTAAGCTGTTTTCTTTGTTTTTTAAAACAACTGGTATGATCATTTCTTTTTCGTTTCTCACAATGGTTACATTAATCTTATCGCTAGGTCTAAATTTGCCAACTTGTTCTAAAAGTTCTGATGTACTTTTCACTACTACATTTTCAATTTTAGTCACTACATCACCAATTTTAATTCCTGCTTCTTCACCAGCACCATTTTGAGTTAAACCATTAATATAAACTCCTTTTAATTGTTTAATGCGTTTTTCTTCAGCAAATTTCGCATCAATATCCTGAATGCTTAAACCAATAAACGCACGTTGTACTGTTCCGTATTCAATTAAATCAGACACTACTTTTTTTACAATGTTAACTGGTATGGCAAACGAATAGCCTTGGTAGGAACCATTATTCGAAGCAATAGCCGTATTAATTCCCACTAAATCACCTGTTGTGCTAACTAAAGCACCGCCGCTATTACCAGGGTTTACAGCGGCATCTGTTTGAATAAACGATTCGATAGGAGCAAGGTTACCACCTTGTGCATTATGTTCTAAAATATTGATGTTACGTCCTTTTGCACTGACGATACCAGCAGTAACTGTTGAATTTAAATTAAATGGATTTCCAACGGCCAACACCCATTCGCCCACTTTTACATCATCAGAGTTTCCGTAATTTACATAAGGCAAATCTTTTTCTTTTACTTTTAATAATGCTAAATCCGTGTTTGGGTCTGTTCCAATCACTTCGGCAACATAAGTTCTTTTGTCGTTTAGTATCACTTCAATTTTTGTTGCTTCATTAACAACATGGTTGTTTGTCACAATGTATCCATCTTGACTAATAATAACACCGCTTCCACTTCCTTGCATCATATTTGGTTGACGTTGTCGGCCACCAAAAAACCAATCTTGAAATGGATCGTAAGCTAAATTGTTTTTTTGCTCTACAATAGTTTTAATGTGTACGACTGAGTTAACAGATTTTTCTGCTGATGCTACAAAGTCGGGAGCATTAGCTGCTGCGCTTAAGCCACTATAATTAGTTAGTTGAACTGGCGTAGCATAAGGATTGTAATTAGTTACTTGATTATTATTTTGTTGATTAAAGTAATAATTACCTACCAGCGCAAATGCGCCTCCTAAAGCGCCTACAAACAATGATGTGATTACTTTTTTCATATGATTTTATTTTTTTGGTTTTTAATTGTCATATGGCTTATTCATCATTTTTATTTGTTATCGCCTTACAGCATGATGAATATTTCATATGATTTTATTTTTAATAATTAGTTGAAAAATTGTTTTGTTGTATTCATAACGCAAAATTACATCAGAAGTTATGGGTTTATTTTGTTTTTAACAATACTTAACGGCAACAAGGCTTTCAGGGCGTTTATGGTAAAAAATTGTTAAAAGTTAATTTACTAAAACTGTTAGTTTTGTTAATATTGTTAGACAAACTGGTTAAAACTATAGTTAAATAGTTGAAAAGGGTTTAGAGAAATTTTGTACTTTTAGTCTCCCATTTAATATGAGATTTAAATATAAGATACCGCCCTTTGTTTTTGGAGTTTCTATTGGCTTATTAGTAGGCGTTGCTTTTTTTATTTTTAAAATCGATGATTATTTAAAGAAAATTAATAAGCCTGATATTGATAATATTAAGATTGTAGAACAATCTGTTTCAAATACTTCTTCTGAAAATAAAGAGTCTAATAAAGGTGCTTCTAAACCGAAGAAAAAATTCACTGTCAATACAAAAAATTCACCTAATATTAATTACAACGAAATTGACGCTTTATTAAAAGAAGATGATATTAAAGTAGCTCAAGAAGAATTACTGTCAGTTAAAAACATTAAGGTTATTGACCTAGATGCGACTTCAAAGCGCGACACCTTAACAGGACAGTTAGCTGGTGTTACAAGTACCGATTATCCTAATTTATTTTTTGTGGAGTTTTGGAAAACCCCTTTAAACTCTAAAGGATATCGCATGACACGCAATAGAGTGATACTTTATGGTTTGTCAGATTTTAGCAGTATTACTATTTACAAAGTAGATGATAATTTCTATTTAAAAAATGATGACGTGGTTTATAAAATATCTTCGGGTACTGAGTTTAAACCAATGGAGTTAGTTCAAGACTCTAATCTATTAGCAAGAATTAATTAATTTTTTAAGATGCAGTTAGAATGCTTTAAATATCAAGGTACAGGAAATGATTTTGTACTGATAGATAATCGTGAAAAAAACATTTCATTAACTACAGCACAAATAAAATGGTTGTGCGATCGTCGTTTTGGTATTGGTGCTGATGGCTTAATGTTGTTGGAATTAGAACCAGGGATTGATTTTAAAATGGTTTATTTTAATAGCGATGGTAATGAAAGCAGCATGTGTGGCAATGGAGGAAGATGCATTACTGCTTTTGCAAAACGTTTAGGGATTGTTTCGGATACTGCAAAATTTTTAGCCATTGATGGTATTCATGAAGCTAAAATCAATAACGAGATTGTTTCATTGAAAATGAATGATGTGAGGGAAGTAGAAGTAGGCGAAGATTATTTTTATTTAAATACAGGTTCCCCACATTACGTGAAGTTTGTGAATGATATAGAAAAGGTGAATGTATTTGAAGAAGGAAAAAAAATCAGATACAATAATCGTTTTGCTGCCGAAGGAACTAATGTAAATTTTATTGAAAAAAAAGACAACGAATTATTTGTTCGTACATACGAAAGAGGAGTAGAAGATGAAACTTTATCTTGCGGGACAGGCGTTACAGCAGCTGCGTTAATTGCCGCTTTTAAAGGACAAAGCACTGATAAAAACAACTGTGCCATTAAAACATTAGGAGGAAACTTAAATGTAAAGTTTGATAAAGTTTTAGAAAATACGTTTTACAATATTTGGTTAGAAGGCCCTGCTAATTTTGTTTTTAAAACACATATTGATATTCCTGAAGAAAACTAAATTTAATTTATTACTGATGTCAGCCAATAAATTAAAAATCTATTCTATTCTCTTTTTAACTTTTATTTCTCATTCGTTTTTTGCGCAACGATTAAACCGTTTAAACAAGCATGGCGAACGTACAGGTAAATGGATTGTTTATATTGATGATGCTAAAAAAATTAAATCATTTGAAGGTAAATTTAGAAATGGGATTACCAAGGGTAAATGTTATTTCTATACCAATGATGGTGTTTTAGATAGAAGAGAAATCAATCGCTTTAAAAAAATGAAAACTACCTTTTACTATCCTAATGGGAAAGTAAAGCTAAAAGGCAATGCGCGTATCGAAAATTTGCCCGATAAAGTTCATTATTATTTCTACGGCAAATGGCAGTCGTTTAATGATAGCGGAGTATTAGTCAAAAATCAGTATTACGAAAAAGGCAAACTCATTAAAACAGAATATTTAGATAAAACGATTAAAACCAACGATTCGTTAATTGAAGCGTTGAATGTGATTGATAAAGAGTTTGCCTTGCATAACACTAGTTTAACAGATAGCATCAATGCTAATTTGAAAAATCCATACAAAAAACAATGGTTTGAAAAGCAGCTTCACTATTTTGATAGTTTATCTTTTGATAGAATTACTCATGTTATTGATGTGTTTGGTTATCCCTCAAGAGCCATTGCTGGCGAATCTAACAGTATTCCGTTTTATATATTAAGTTTTGCACCTGCAGATATAAAAGAGAAGTATGTGAATCAATTGATATTAGCAGCTGACAGAGATGATATTAGTTGGAAATCATTAGCTTATTTTATTGATAAACTCAAAATTGCCAAAGGTAAAAAACAAGTGTATGGCACACAAGGTGTTTATGATAACAACTATAAATTTATCATGCATCCATGTGAAGAACCTGAGCAATTAAACGCACGCAGAGAAAGAGTTGGTTTAGAAAAATTGGAATAGAGGATTTTTGATTCTTTTTCGTTAATTTTAATAAATGTGTCACTTCGAGCGTAGTCGAGAAGCGTTCTATGATTCAATTTCCTTGTGTTCTCGACTACGCTCGAACTGACAACGTATAAAATCAAAAAATATTTATTACATGATTTTTGTAATTTAATTTTACTAATTTTAATTAAGAGTTTTATTAATGAAATAAACTTGTTTGCTAAAACACAAATAGGGTATACCATAACATTAACACGACACGAATTATATCAATTTTTTTTAAATTTCTACATATGAAACCTATTTTATTCATCATCTCTTTTTTCTTTTGCTTTCATTTTTTGAATGCACAACCATTTTTAAAAAATAAATTCAACAGAGCTTTAACTTTTAATGAATTGAAACTTCAGTTCAATGAGTTTAAAAAGAACTCGGATTTAACTCAACAAAAACATTGGAAAAGCTACAAACGTTGGGAGCAAGAAATGGAAATGCATACCAATGCTAAAGGTGAGCCAGCTGGATTTGATGAATACAGAAATGCCGCTATCAATATGGCTAACTACAAACAGCAATTAGCGCAACAAAATTCATCTGCTATATGGACGCCTTTTGGACCAAATGTGTTACCCAATAACCTAACTGGTTATATGGAAAATGGTATTGGAAGAATTAACTGCATCGCATTTCATCCTACTAATGCTAATACTTTTTTTGTTGGTGTAGCACAAGGTGGTGTTTGGAAAACAACCAATAATGGTAATACTTGGACTCCTTTAACGGATAATTTACCAATAACAAGAATCAGCGATATTTCAATTAATCCAACCAATCCAAACGAGATGTACATTTCTGTGTGTGATTTTGAATACATAGGCGTGAGTTTACATTTAAACGGAAGAAAGCGTCATACGCATTACGGACTTGGAGTTTATAAAACCTTAGATGGAGGTTTAACGTGGAATCCCACTGGTTTAACGTTTAACTTAACTAATGGAGATGCCTCTTTAATTCGTAAGGTTTTAATAAATCCTGCAAACACCAATGATGTAGTAGCTTGTGGTGTAAGTGGTATGTATAAATCATTGAATGGAGGAACTACTTGGACAAAAAAATTAGATTCGTTGTTTTGGGATATGCATCAAGATCCTGTTAACCCAAATGTAATATATGCCGCTACAGGTTGGGTTATGAATTCAAATATTGGAAATGCTGGAGTTTACAAATCCACTGATTTTGGAAATACATGGACGATGTTAAATACCAATATGCCTTTAACAGGAGATATACAACGTGTGAAATTAGCCATTGCTCCATCCAACAATAATATTATTTATGCTTTGTGTGTGGATGTGATGAATGGATTGTATGGAATTTACAAATCAACCAATGCAGGATTGAGTTGGAATTTTATTCCGCCAACCGATAATATTTTAGAAGGTGGATTGGGCGATACTCCTGGCGGACAAGGAAACTATGATTTGGGAATGATTGTGGATTTTACAGATGCAAACACCTTGTATGTAGGAGGTGTTAATATGTGGGCTTCTTATGATGGAGCTAATTCGTTTGCACCTGTAGCTCATTGGACAACACAGTACGGCGCTACCTTGCATGGAGATGTGCATGACATGGCTCGAAATCCATTAAGCGGAAATTATTTTGCATGTAGCGATGGAGGTGTATATCAAACATCGGCTATCATTGCCGATTCGTGGGCAACAAGTGCTTGGCCAACAGTGTGGACAAAAATGAATGATAACATTCAAGTGACTTCGTTTTACAGAATTTCTAGTTCAAAAACCACTAACGAACAATTGATAGGTGGCGCTCAGGATAATGCTTCTATGTATTATGATGCAGGAGTTTGGTCAACTATTTTTGGTGGCGATGGTATGGATAATTGTTTATTGCCAACCAGCCCAACAGATGTTGTAGGTTCGAGCCAGTATGGTAATTTTTATTACAGTAACGATAATGGTATGAGTGGTTTTAATTTGACAACAAACTTTAATAGCGAACAAAGTGAATGGGTTACGCCCATAGTGGCTGATTACAATAACGCAGGAACGATGTATGTAGGGCATGAAAATGTGGTTCAATCAACAGATGGAGGCATGTCGTGGATGCCTTTGGCAACTATTAATACCAATACTTTAACGGGAGAAAATACAGAAATTTCGGCATTGGCAGTTTCTAACTCTAACAGTCAGGTTATTTACGCTGCACGAAGAGTGCGATACGAATACGGATTAAACGGTATTGTGTTTAAAACTAGCGATGGAGGAAACACCTTTGTAAATGTGACTAATAATTTACCTGATAGCTTATATTACACAGGTATTGAAATTAATGCCTCGGATGAAAATACAGTTTATGTGAGTATGGCAGGATTTGCGGCAGCAGATAAGGTTTATAAAACCAGTGATGGTGGAGCTACTTGGCAAAATATCACTTACAATTTGCCTAACATTCCAGTAAATTGCATTAAGCAAATACCAGGCACCAATAATTTAATTGTAGCTACTGATATTGGCGTGTACACATTAGCAGCAGGAGCCACTACATGGGTTAATAATAGTTTTGGATTACCAAATGTGATTGTGAGTGATATTGAATTTAACGCGGCATTAAATAAAACTTATGTTTCTACTTTTGGACGCGGTATTTGGGAAACCACCATTACAGGAATTTTAACAGGCGTAAAAAACAGTACAGAGCATCTTTTTAATTTTCAGTTATACCCAAGTGTGAATGATGGGCACTTTACTTTAGCTTTTGAAAACGACAAGCAAGAAAAAACCATTGAAGTGATTGATATTATGGGTAGAGTAGTGCACACGCAAAAAACAAAAGCAGAGAAACTAGAATTAAATTTAGCACTAAGCTCAGGAACTTATTTTGTAAGAACAACTAGTAAGCAATTATTGGGAGTGAAGAAAATGATAGTGGAGTAGGGCTTATTTGAGTAATGTTTTATTAATAGGTACAGTTACTATCAGTTATTTAATTTCTCTTTCGAGTAAGGCAAGGTCATTCTTTATTAATGCTGTCAAAAACTTTATGACGTCTGATTTATTTTGTCCTGTAATGTCAGTTAAATACCCCTTTTCAAATTTACTTATCAGCCCGAATAACTTTTTGACTGTCTTGGGTCGTTTATAAAAAATATAGAATTCATAATTCCCTGCGTTGCCAACTGCTGAAATTGTTAGCCCATTTTCATTGTCCAAATTTTCTATTTCAAACGATGGAGAATAGAAAATTTTATATTCAGGAACATTTTTAATTGAACTAAGATGCTTGTCCCAATAGATTCCATTAAAGATGTCTATTATTTGTCCTTGAGAAACAAAACCAAGGTCAATGATGTCTTTTACTAGTGGGTCGCAAAATGTCGCTTTAAATGCCATTATTGGTCTTTATAATAATTGGTGGTAACGTTTTCGCGGTTTGCTTCGGCCGTTTTGAAACCGTTGTCTACCGAAATGTTTAAATAAAGATACAAATGTTGCTAGGCAATTGCAAAGCAAAAATTAAAAAAGTTTTTATTGCTTTTGCAATTGCTTTGTTGTCTGCAAGGCTGGAGCAAACCGTGTGTTAGCTGTTGTTAATGCGATTACGAAGTTCGGCTTGAAGTTCTTGTCTTGTTTTCTTTGAAAAAATTAATCGAAGCGATTTCTTAAGTCCGTCCTTATATAGCCAAGAATCTAAAATTGGAATAATTGCTAACAGTGCAGGTGTCCAAGAATACTTTTGTCCTTTGAGACTCAAAATTGTAATACTCGAAATAACTGCGACACAAAGAAGAAAGTATACAAATGCCCATAACACAGCTTTCCACATACTACGTTTAAAAACAGATTGTGTTTTTAAGTCTACTAACTCAGAATGAAGTCGATCAACAGTAAGGTTAGGATTTATAATTTCCTTGACTTCAGATAGTGCCAGTACATAATCTAATATTTTAACTAAATCAGTTGTGTATTTCCTGACTATTCCTATTGGATTGGGGACATCTAATTTTGCTTTCTCGTATTTATGAGTCATGTTTTGGAGCGCTGAAAGCTGATTGAAGAAAAAATTGTGATTTTCTTGAATGTCTTCTACAACTTCTACTGGTGTTATGTACTCCAAATCAAGCTGTCCACCAAATAGTTTGTCTCTAACTGTCTCGCGTAGGTTACACATGAAAACGTAGACATGGTCAATTTCATCGAAATTTCCATACGATGCATATTGAGGTTTTAGATCTGTCGAGGCAGATGCATACAAGTCCTTATAATGGACTTGATATTTATGGAGTATTTTATTTGTTTCTATGAGCATTAATTACAGCTAACTACTCGATATATGCTAATTATATATTTGCAATTGGTTGTATGCGTTTGCAAGAGTTCGTTATTCAAATATAATAAAAAACGGGATTTAGGCTCAAACAACACATCACATCTTTTTTTTATTTCGCATTTCGCAAAAAATGTTATATCATGTACAAAGCTTTTTCTAAAAACAAAAACGCCGCTAAATTTCTTTAGCAGCGTTTAAAAAGAGTAGGTGAGGTATTACATCCAACCAGAAACGATTCCACCCATAATGGCTAAACAAATAATCCAGTAACCTGCATTAATGGCAATGTATTTAAAACCTTTACGTTCGAACATCGCATTAGTTGCTAAAATTGGGGTTATAACAAATAAACCGCTTAGCACACCATGAAATGCCCCATGCTTAAATGTTCGGTGACTAGTGCCTACTAAATCCATTACTTGCTTAAATAGAGCACCTTCAGAGGTATTGACATCTTTTATTTGCTCTTGGTAGTCAAAAAATGCACCAGCAATATGAAATTGATGAATTACCAATGACTGTGTGAAAAAAGCCAATAAAAAACTTAATACAAAGCTTACTCCAAAAATGACAGCCATGTTAGCACCTTTCATTTTTTCTTCGGTTACACCCGCTGCTTGCATCCAGGCATTTCCTAATACTTTTGGGTTATACCAAATAAAACCCATAATCAATGGCACTAAGGCCGCTACTAATACTGCTAAAAAATTAATATCCATGTTATTTTGTTTTTATGATTTATATCAAATTTAAGGCAGGCTAGGGGAGTTTTGTTTGCTATTGAGTATAAATTATAACATAAAGCTGTTAGTAAGCTTAAAATGGATTTAAAAAAGTGATTTAACTACATAGTTATAATGGAACGCGGATGACGCAGATAGTTATGATTAGACTGATTGAGATGATAAAATTTAAATCCTCCCCCTGGCCCCCCTGACTGCCGTCAGGCAAGTCTCCAGAGGGGGATAAGTGTAATGGTTGGCTGAGGCTCTCGAAGCCAGCAAACAAAAAAGCCCCAAAACATTGTTTCGAGGCTTTTAAAAGATATCTGTAAAGATTATTCTGCTCCTTCAGCTTTAGATTCAGCAGAACCTTTAGCATCAGTTGTTTTTTTAGCACGACTACGACGAGTAGTTTTAGCTTTTTCAGTTGTAGCAGCTTTACCGTTAGAGTAAATGTCGTTGAAATCAACTAATTCAATTAATGCCATTTCAGCAGCATCACCTTGTCTGTTTCCAGTTTTGATGATACGAGTGTAACCACCATTTCTTTCAGCAACTTTAGTAGCTACATCTTTAAATAACATAGAAACTACTTCCTTGTTTCTTAGCGAAGCAAATACCGTTCTACGGCTATGAGTAGTATCATCTTTAGATTTAGTAATGATTGGCTCAACATAAGTTCTTAAAGCTTTAGCTTTTGCTAAAGTTGTGAAAATACGTTTGTGCTCGATTAAAGAACAAGCCATGTTGTTCATTAACGCTTTACGGTGAGAATGTGTTCTACCTAAATTATTTATTTTATCTCCGTGTCTCATTTTAATTTATGATTTAAGATTTGCGAATTACGATTTGAGAATACTTCTGAAATCTAAGTTCTAAAATCTAATTTATTAATCCTTATCTAATTTATATTTAACTACATTCATTCCAAACTGTAACCCTTTTGTTGATACTAAGTCTTCAAGTTCAGTTAAAGATTTCTTACCAAAATTACGGAATTTTAAAAGGTCATTTTTGTTGAATGATACAAGTTCTCCTAAAGTTTCTACGTCTGCTGCTTTTAAACAATTTAAAGCACGAACAGATAAATCCATATCAACCAATTTAGTTTTTAATAATTGGCGCATGTGTAATGATGTTTCATCAAATTCTTCTTCAGATTTTTTCTCTTCAGAATCTAATGTAATTTTCTCATCAGAGAACAACATGAAATGGTAAATTAAAATTTTAGCAGCTTCTTTTAAAGCCTCTTTCGGGTGGATAGATCCATCAGAAACGATATCTAAAATTAATTTTTCGTAGTCAGTTTTTTGTTCAACACGGTAGTTTTCAATCGTGTATTTTACATTTTTAATTGGTGTGTAGATAGAATCGATGAAGATAGTACCTTGAGGTGCAGAATTAGTTTTGTTTTCTTCTGCAGGCACGTATCCACGACCTTTATCAATAGTTAATTCGATTTTTAATTTAACGCTACTTTCGCAGTTAAAAATAACTAACTCTGGGTTTAAAATTTGGAAACCATTTGCAAATTTACCGATTTCAGCTGCAGTAAATTTTTCATTACCTGCAAAGTGAATAACGATTTTTTCTACATCGTGATTATCTAATTGCTTCTTAAAACGAACTTGTTTTAAATTTAAGATGATTTCAGTAACATCTTCTACAACACCTTTAATTGTTGAGAATTCGTGATCAACACCTTCAATTCTAACGCTAGTAATAGCATGTCCTTCTAATGAAGATAATAAAATACGACGTAATGAGTTACCTATAGTGATACCGAAACCTGGTTCTAAAGGACGGAATTCAAATTGTCCTTCAGTTTCGGTAGAGTTAATCATAACAACCTTATCTGGTTTTACGAAATTTAATATTGCCATTTTATTAATTTATATAGGTTAAAAAAAAATGCTAATTGCTATTATTTAGAGTACAACTCGACGATTAGTTGCTCTTTAATGTTTTCTGGGATTTGAGAACGCTCTGGTACAGAGATAAATTTACCTGTAAAAGACGCTTTGTCAAAATCTAACCAAGAATATTTATTTACAGATCCTGATAAAGAATGAGTAATAGCTTCTAAAGATTGAGATTTCTCACGAACACCTACAACGTCACCAGCTTTTAAAGTATAAGATGCAATGTTTACAACATTACCATTAACTGTAATATGAGCGTGGTTAACTAATTGACGAGCTGCACGACGAGAAGGAGCAATTCCTAAACGGTAAACAACGTTATCTAAACGAGATTCGATTAATTGTAATAAAACCTCACCAGTAATTCCGTGTGCACGAGATGCTCTATCAAAAGTTCTAGCAAATTGCTTCTCTAAAATACCGTAAGTATATTTTGCTTTTTGCTTTTCCATTAACTGGATAGCATATTCTGATTGTTTTGCACGTTTTTTACCAGCACCATGTTGTCCAGGAGGGTAGTTTTTTTTCTCTAAAGCTTTATCTGGGCCAAAAATTGGCTCTCTGAATTTTCTTGCAATCTTAGATTTAGGACCTGTATATCTTGCCATTTCTATATTTTAATTTCTGTTATTACTTTTTTATTTTGTCTGCCTAAGCGCAGTTGACTAGCAACGACGTTTTTTAGGAGGACGACAACCATTGTGTGGCATAGGAGTGATATCGATGATCTCAGTCACTTCAATTCCTGAAGTAGCAATCGTTCTGATAGCTGATTCTCTTCCAGCACCTGGACCTTTAACGTATACTTTTACTTTACGTAAACCTAAGTCAGCAGCTACTTTAGAGCAATCTGCTGCTGCTAATTGTGCAGCGTATGGTGTATTCTTCTTAGAACCACGGAATCCCATTTTACCAGCGCTAGACCAAGAAATAACTTGACCTGCAGAGTTAGTTAAAGAGATGATGATGTTATTAAACGTAGCGTTTAAGTGAGCTTCTCCAACTGCTTCTACCTTTACTACTCTTTTCTTAGCATTAGCTTTTGCAGCTGCTACTGATGATTGTTGTTTAGCCATTTTTATTAAATGCTTATTTTATTTATTACTTAGTAACTTTTTTCTTGTTTGCAACGGTTTTACGTTTTCCTTTACGGATACGAGCGTTGGTTTTAGTACGTTGTCCACGAACTGGTAATCCATTACGGTGGCGAATACCACGGTAAGAACCAATATCAGTTAAACGTTTGATGTTTAAAGCAACTTCTGAACGAAGTCCACCTTCTACTTTAAAATTGTCGTTAACAATTTTACGAATAGCGTTTTGCTCGTCATCATTCCACTCATTCACTTTCTTGTTAAAGTCAATTCCAGCTTCAGTTAAAATACGTTGAGCTCTGCTACGTCCAATACCAAAAATGTAGGTTAATCCTATTTCTCCTCTTTTATTTTTTGGTAAATCTATACCTGCAATACGTGCCATTTTATATACTTGGTTTTAAAAAGTCTGCGAAAATACGCAATTATTTTTGTCTTTGTTTAAACTTTGGGTTTTTTTTGTTGATTATATACAACTTTCCTTTTCTACGCACAATTTTGCAATCTGCGCTTCTTTTTTTAATCGATGCTCTAACTTTCATTTCCTTAGGTTATTTAGTTTTTCTTAATTACTTGTATCTGTATGTTATTCTTCCTTTAGTTAAATCGTAAGGACTCATTTCCAATTTAACTTTGTCGCCAGTTAATATTTTAATGTAGTGCATTCTCATCTTTCCAGAGATATGGGCAATTACAATATGTCCGTTCTCTAATTCCACTCTAAACATGGCATTACTTAACGATTCAATAATAATCCCATCTAACTCAATATTTGCTTGTTTTGCCATATTAAGCTTGCTGCATTGTCATTTGGTTATTACTACGACCTTTTATTCTTCCGTTTTTCATTAATCCATCATAATGACGGTTTAATAAATACGTTTCAATTTGTTGTAAAGTATCTAATACTACACCAACTAAGATTAATAATGATGTTCCACCGAAGAAATCAGCAAAAGCACTATTGATTCCTAATTTGATAGCGATAGAAGGTAAAATCGCAACAAATGCTAAGAAAATTGAACCCGGTAATGTGATACGTGACATTACTTGATCAATAAACTCTGCTGTACTCTTTCCTGGTTTTACACCTGGAACAAATCCTCCATTACGTTTCATATCATCAGCTAATTGATTAGGGTTAATCATGATAGCCGTGTAGAAATAAGTAAAAGCAATGATTAAAGTCGCAAATATAAAATTGTACCAGAATCCATATCTATCAGCAAATACACCACCTGTACCGCCAGAGAAACCTGAAACAGCAGCAGGAATAAACATAATTGCTTGAGCAAAGATAATTGGCATTACACCCGCAGCGTTTACTTTTAAAGGTAAATACTGACGAACACCACCAATTTGTTTGTTACCAACAATCTTTTTAGCGTATTGTACCGGTATTCTTCTAGTACCTTGAACTAATAAGATACAGCTTACAATGATGAATAATAAGAATACAATTTCTAATAAGAACATGATTAAACCACCACCAGCACTTTGTAAACGAGAACCGAATTCTGAAGTGATAGCGAAAGGTAAACGAGAGATAATACCAATCATAATTAAGATGGAGATACCATTTCCAATACCTTTGTCTGTAATTCTTTCACCTAACCACATGATAAACATAGTACCAGCTACTAAAATTAATGTAGCTTGAATACCAAACCATGTAGGATCGATAGCAACCACACCAGGTTTAGTATAAACCTGAGCTGCTAAATAACCTGGAGCTTGAACTGCAGTAACTGCAACAGTTAAGAAACGTGTATATTGATTGATTTTTTTACGTCCGCTTTCTCCCTCTTTTTGCATTTTTTGGAAGTAAGGAACCGCCATACCTAACAATTGGATAATGATAGATGCCGTAATATAAGGCATAATACCTAAACCAAAGATAGAAGCTCTTGAGAAAGCTCCACCTGCAAAGGCATTAATTAAGGCAATAATACCACCATCATTCTCAGAGTTCGCATTTGCAAGAGCCAAAACTTCGGTATCAATACCTGGCAATACAACATAAGAACCCAAACGATAGATAAGGATAAGGCCAAGGGTTGTTAAAATCCTTTGCTTTAGCTCTTCTATCTTCCAAATGTTTTGGAGGGTTTCTAAAAAACGTTTCATATATTAAATTAGATTTCTGTTGCTACTCCGCCTTTAGATTCAATCGCTGCTTTAGCAGTTGCTGTAAATGCGTGAACTGTAATATTTACTTTTGATTTTAATTCACCTCTTCCCATGATTTTAATTAAATCATTTTTTGAAGCTAAACCGTTTGCTAATAATACCTCGCGAGTAATATCAGTAATGTTTTTAGTATCAACTAATTTTTGGATAGCATCTAAGTTTACACCAGTGTGTTCAACACGGTTAACATTTTTGAAACCAAATTTAGGAACACGACGTTGTAAAGGCATTTGACCACCTTCAAAACCACGTTTCTTTTTGTTACCAGAACGAGATTGAGCACCTTTGTGACCTTGAGTAGCAGTACCGCCACCGCCAGAACCTTGTCCGCGACCTCTTCTAAAATTATTTTTTACTGAACCTTCTGCAGGTGTTAATGAATTTAATTTCATCTTAATTTCCGTTTATAATTAAATATTTTCTACTGTCAATAAATGAGCAACTGCATTAATCATTCCTTGAATTTGAGGAGTTGCTTCTTTAATAATGCTATGGTTTAATTTTCTTAAACCTAATGCTTGAACTGTTGCTCTTTGTCTAGCGTTCCTTTTGATAGGACTTTTAGATAATGTTACCTTTACTTGTGCCATCTCTTTTCTTATTATCCGTTAAATACTTTGTCTAAATTAATACCTCTTTGTCTAGAGATAGCTAATGGGTCACGCATTTTAGCTAATGCATCGATAGTAGCTTTAACCACATTGTGAGGGTTAGAAGATCCTTTTGATTTAGCTAATACATCAGTAATACCAACGCTTTCTAAAACAGCACGCATCGCACCACCAGCAATTACACCAGTACCATGAGCAGCAGGTTTCAAGAATACACGAGAACCACCAAATTTACCGTTTTCAGCATGAGGAACAGTACCTCTTAATACAGAAACTTTCACTAAATTTTTCTTTGCATCATCAATACCTTTAGTGATAGCATCTGTAACTTCATTTGCTTTTCCTAAACCGTATCCTACAACACTTTTCTCATCACCAACAACAACGATAGCAGCGAAACTAAAGTGACGACCACCTTTTGTAACTTTGGTTACACGTTGTATCGCAACTAATTTATCTTTTAGTTCGATGTCTGTTGACTTAACTTTTTTTACAACTTCTTTTGACATGTTATGTATGTTCTTTTTATACTAATTAAAATTTTAAACCTGCTTCGCGAGCTCCTTCAGCTAACGACTTAATACGACCATGGTATAAGTAACCATTTCTGTCAAATACTACAGAGCTAATTCCAGCAGTTGTAGCTTTTTCAGCGATTAATTTACCAACTAATTTCGCTTGATCCACTTTGTTAGCTTTAGAACCTTTGATAGATTTATCATCAGAACCAGCTGCTAAGATTGTTTTTCCAGCTAAATCATCTACTAATTGAGCAAATATTCCTGAGTTACTTCTGAATACACTTAATCTAGGTGTAGTTGCAGTTCCGTTTACAGTTTTACGGATTTTAAGTTTAATGCGTTCTCTTCTTTGTTTTTTATTGAGTGCCATCTTTCCAGTTTTTTGAAGATGATTAATACTAATTGAATTATGTTATTTTTTGCTTGCAGATTTACCAGCTTTACGGCGTAAAATTTCGCCAGCAAATTTGATACCTTTACCTTTGTAAGGCTCTGGTTTACGTAAGCTACGTATTTTAGCTGCAACCATTCCGATTAATTGTTTATCAGAACTTTCTAAAATTACTTTAGGGTTTTGACCTTTTTCAGATGTTGTAGTAATTTTAATTTCGTTTGGTAATTCAAACACAACGTTGTGAGAGTAACCTAACGCTAATTCTAATAATTGACCTTTGTTAGAAGCACGGTAACCTACACCTACTAACTCTTGTTCTGTTTTATATCCTTCAGAAACACCTGTAACCATATTAGCGATTAAAGAACGGTATAAACCGTGTAATGCTCTGTGACGTTTTTGATCAGTTGGACGAGATACGTTAATAACGCCATCTTCTAACTTTACAATAATATCTGAATCAATAGTTTCTGATAATGAACCTAATTTACCTTTAACTGAAACTGTTGTTCCAGTGATGTTTACTTCTACACCTGCAGGTACTGTGATTGGTAATTTTCCTATACGTGACATGTTTTTTCCTCCCTCTAAATTATGAAATGTAACATAAAACTTCGCCACCAACATTAAGTTTCTTAGCTTCTTTATCTGTCATTACACCTTTAGATGTAGAGATAATAGCGATACCTAATCCGTTTAATACTTTTGGCATAGTATCAACACCAGCATACTTACGTAAACCTGGTTTAGAAACTCTATCTAAAGTACGGATAGCTGATAATTTGTTAGTTGAATTGTATTTCAAGGCTATTTTAATAGTTCCTTGTTTCTTTTCGTTCTCCTCAAACTTGTAGTTTAAGATGTATCCTTTTTCAAAAAGAATCTTAGTGATTTCTTTTTTAAGGTTTGAAGCTGGAATCTCTACGATTCTGTGGTTTGCGCTAATCGCATTTCTTACGCGAGTTAGGTAATCTGATATTGTATCTGTCATTTTATTTGTTTTTATATGTTACCCCGACCATCAGGGTAATTATACATTAATACTCTTAATTTTAGAAGCTTGATTTAGTAACACCCGGAATTAAACCGAATAATACCATCTCACGGAAAGTAACACGGCTGATACCGAAATCTCTCATGTAACCACGAGGACGTCCAGTTAATTTGCAACGGTTACGCATTCTAACTTTACAAGAGTTTTTTGGTAACTTTTGTAAACCCATTGAATCACCTGCTTTTTTTAACTCTGCGCGTTTAGCCGCATACGTATCAACTAGTTTTTTTCTTTTAGCATCACGTGCTATCATGTTTGTTTTTGCCATTTTATCTTTTTTTCAGGGCTGTAAATATACTATTTCTTTTTGAATGGAATACCAAATTCAGTTAATAAAGCATGAGCTTCTTTATCAGTTGGTGCAGATGTTACAAAAGTAATGTCCATACCTTGAATTTTGCTCACTTTATCGATATCAATTTCAGGGAAAATGATTTGCTCTGTAATACCTAATGTATAGTTACCACGGCCATCAAAACCTTTATCATTAACGCCTTTGAAATCACGGATACGAGGTAATGAAGATGCGATTAAGCGATCTAAAAACTCATACATTTTATCGCCACGTAATGTTACACGAACACCAATAGCTACACCTTTACGTAATTTAAAGTTAGAAATATCTTTTGTAGAATATGTTGGAACTGCTTTTTGACCTGTAATAGTAGTCATTTCTTTAACAGCTGATTCAATCATTTTCTTATCAGAAACTGCATCACCAATACCTTGGTTAATACAAATTTTCTCTAATTTAGGCACTTGCATTGAAGAAGTGTACTGAAATTGTTTTTTTAAATTATCTACAATCTCTGCTTTATATCTGTCCTTTAATCTAGGAGAATAAGTTGCTGCCATTATTTAATTACTGCTTTAGTTTTTTTAGAAATACGTTCAATTTTGTTAGTAGTAGCATTTACAACGCGACCAATTCTAACAGTTTTACCACCTTCTACAAACATTAAGTTAGAAATATGGATAGAACCTTCTTGTTTAACAATACCACCATTAGCATTTTTTGCGCTAGGCTTAGTGTGTTTACTAATCATGTTAACACCTTCAACGATGGCTCTTTCACTTTTTGTATCAATAGATACGATTTTACCTTCTTGGCCTCTGGATTCGCCAGATATCACTTTTACAGTGTCGCCTTTTTTTAATTTTAATTTTGACATTTCTTTTCCCTATTATTTATTAAAGCACTTCTGGTGCTAATGAAATGATTTTCATGTATGATTTATCACGTAATTCACGAGCAACTGGCCCAAAGATACGAGTACCACGGATTTCATCACCTTGATTTAATAACACGCAAGCGTTATCATCAAAACGGATATATGAACCATCTGCACGACGAATTTCTTTTTTAGTTCTCACTACAACAGCTTTATGAACTGTTCCTTTTTTTACGTTACCTGAAGGTAATGCATGTTTAATTGTAACTACAATTTTATCTCCTACAGATGCGTAGCGCTTTTTTGTACCGCCTAACACACGGATAACAAGAACTTCTTTTGCTCCGCTGTTATCTGCTACTGCTAATCTTGACTCGTTTTGTACCATTTCTTCTTAACTTTATATAAGTATTATTTCACTTTTTCTAAAACTTCTACTAAACGCCAGTTTTTAGTCTTGCTTAAAGGGCGTGTTTCGCTAATTTTTACTGTATCTCCAATACTGCACTCATTTTTTTCATCATGAGCTACGAAAGTAGACGTTTTGTTAACGAACTTTCCGTATTTAGGATGTTTTACTTTACGCATCACAGCTACAACAATAGATTTTTCCATTTTGTTGCTTTTTACGATACCAACTTTTTCTTTTCTTAAATTTCTTTCTTCCATTACTACTATTATTTAGAAGTGTTGTTTCTTTTTGTTAATTCAGTACTCACACGAGCAACTGTTTTGCGGCTATCGCGAATTCTAATTGGGTTCTCTAATGGAGAAATAGAGTGGTTTAACTTTAATTTGTTTAAAGCACCTTTTTCTTCTTTTAATAAACCTTGCAATTCTGCTGTTGACAATGCAACGATATCTGTATTTTTCATTTTCTTAATTCCTTATTTGATTAAACTGCTGCTTCTTCTACGTAATCTCTACGAATTACAAATTTAGTAACAATTGGTAATTTTTGAGCAGCTAAACGTAAAGCTTCTTTTGCAACGTCTAATGGAACGCCTTCTGCTTCAAATAACATACGACCTCTTTTTACTGGAGCAACCCAATATTCTGGAGCACCTTTACCTTTACCCATACGAACCTCTGCTGGTTTTTTAGTAATTGGTTTGTCTGGGAAAATACGAATCCACACTTGTCCTTCACGTTTCATGAAACGTGTAATTGCAATACGCGCTGCTTCAATTTGACGTGAAGTTACCCAACTCTCATCTAATGCTTTAATTCCAAATGAACCGAAGGCTAATTGATCACCACGTTTGGTGTTGCCTTTCATTTTCATTTTATGCATTTTTCTATATTTCGTTCTTTTTGGCTGTATCATGATTTATTATCTTTAACTAATACGTTATTCTTCTGTTAATATTATTTTTTGTCGTTTCTGTTATTGTCTCTTTTTGGACCACGACCTGCGAATTTAGGAGCTGGAGTTGTATTTCCACCTTTTTTCTCTTTATCTAAACCAAAGTTTGGAGATAAATCACGCTTTCCATAGATTTCGCCTTTGCAAATCCAAACTTTGATACCAATACGGCCATAAGTTGTGTGAGCTTCAGCTACTGCGTAATCAATATCCGCACGTAATGTTTGTAATGGAGTACGTCCTTCTTTGTATCCTTCAGAACGAGCCATCTCAGCACCACCTAAACGACCAGAAACTAAAATTTTGATTCCTTCAGCACCCATACGCATAGTTGATGCGATAGACATTTTTGCTGCTCTACGGAAAGAAATACGTCCTTCAATTTGACGAGCGATTGAATCTCCTACTAAACGTGCATCTAATTCTGGACGTTTAATTTCAAAAATATTAATTTGAATTTCTTTCTTAGTTACTTTTTTTAACTCTTCTTTTAATTTATCTACTTCTTTACCACCTTTTCCGATAATAATACCTGGACGTGCTGTATTGATAGTAACAGTGATTAATTTTAATGTTCTTTCGATAACTATTTTAGAAATACTTCCTTTTGGTAAACGAACTTTTAAGTAGTTACGAATTTGAGTATCTTCCACTAATTTATCAGCATAGTCTCTTCCACCGTACCAGTTAGAATCCCAACCTTTAACAATACCTAAACGTAAACCTATTGGATTTGCTTTTTGTCCCATTTCCTTATATATTATTTATTATCTTCTGTTTTTGAAATTGCTGCTGCTTTTCTTACAGCTTTCTTAGTACTAGCAACTGCAGTACCTACTTCTAAAGTAACGTGGTTTGAACGTTTTCTGATTCTGTATCCACGACCTTGAGGTGCAGTACGTAAACGTTTTGCCATGATAGCGCTATCTACCATTACCGAAGTAACAAATAAGGTATTTTCTTCTGGACGAGATCCTGTTTTTGCTTCGTAATTTGCAATTGCAGATTTTAATAATTTCTCTAAACGTCCTGACGCTTCACGTGTATTAAATTTTAATACATTTAATGCTTTATATGCTTCCATTCCTCTTACTAAATCTGCAACTTGGCGCATTTTACGAGGTGAAGTTGGGCAGCTATTTAATTTAGCAAAATAAGTACTCTTATTTGCTTCTTTGCGTGCCTCTGCTACTAATCTTTTTCTTTTACCCATGACTAAATTTCTTTATCAGCTTATTATTTCTTGTTATTACCTGAATGACCTTTGAATTGACGTGTTGCAGAAAATTCTCCTAATTTATGACCTACCATGTTTTCTGTAACATAAACTGGAATAAATTTTTGTCCGTTATGAACTGCAAATGTATGTCCAACCATTTCAGGGTAAATAACAGAGCGACGAGCCCATGTTTTTAGAACAGTCTTCTTGTTACTCTCATTCATTTGAGTAACTTTTTTCTCTAAGTTGTGGTCAATAAAAGGACCTTTTTTTAATGATCTTGCCATTGTTTGTTTTTTAGTTTTGAAATCCGCCAGCTGGCGGACCATTAAACGTTAATTATTATTTACTTCTTTTTTTGATGATATGTTGATTAGAAGACTTCGCTTTGTAACGAGTTTTGAATCCTTTAGCAGGAATACCGTTACGAGAACGAGGTTGTCCACCTGATGCACGTCCTTCACCTCCACCCATTGGATGATCAACTGGGTTCATTGCTACAGCACGTGTACGAGAACGACGGCCTAACCAACGAGAACGACCAGCTTTACCAGAAATCTCTAAACTATGATCAGGATTTGAAGTAGCTCCGATTGTTGCTTTACAAGTAATTAAAATCATACGAACCTCACCTGAAGGCATACGTAAAATTGCATATTTACCGTCACGAGCAGTCAACTGAGCGTAAGTTCCAGCACTACGTGCCATCGCTCCACCTTGTCCTGGACGCAATTCGATGTTATGAATAACAGTTCCTAATGGAATATCTGATAAAAACATACAGTTACCAACTTCTGGTAAAGCTGTAGCCCCAGACATCACTTTTTTACCAACTTCTAATCCAGCCGGAGCTAAGATGTAACGTTTTTCTCCATCTTTATAATGAATTAAAGCGATACGAGAAGTACGGTTTGGATCGTATTCGATAGAAGCAACAACTCCTTCGATACCATCTTTGTTACGTTTGAAATCAATAATACGGTATTGTTTTTTATGACCACCTCCGATGTTACGGATTGTCATTTTACCAGTGTTATCACGTCCACCGCTGTTTTTAACCGAAGTTAATAAGCTTTTTTCAGGAACATTAGTTGTGATATCTGAATTATCAGTTGCTATTTTAAAACGTTGACTTGGAGTTAACGGTCTGAATTTTTTTAATGCCATTTTTTTTACTTTTTATCAAATTAAATATTAGCGTAAAAATCAATTGCCTCGCCATTCTTTAAAGTGACAAAAGCTCTTTTTGAACGGTTTACGCGGCCTATTGCAATACCACGAGTGGTGTTACGAGTTTTTACTTTACCTACGTATTGTTGAGTGTTAACAGATTCAACTTTTACACCGTACATTTTTTCAACAGCTTGTCTAATTTGTACTTTGTTGGCGCTTCTATCAACCACAAAACCATAGCGATTCAACTTCTCTGCCAAAGAAGTCATCTTTTCGGTGATGATTGGTTTAATTAATATTTCCATTTTATTTATTTAATAATGATTCTAATACTTTTACCGAACTTTCTAATAAAATTAATGTTTGTGCATTAACAATATCGTAAGTGTTTAAATCAGAGGCTTTTACAACTTTTGCACCCTCTAAATTTCGGGACGACAAATATACGTTATTATTTGTATCACCCAACACTAATATTGTTTTTTTATCAGATAAGTTTAAGTTTTTCATTAAATCAACGTAATTCTTTGTTTTTGGAGCTTCAAATGTGAAGTCTTCTAAAACTGTAATTGCGTTTTCTTTTGCTTTGTAAGTCAATGCAGACGCACGAGCTAAAACTTTAACTTTTTTGTTTAATTTGAAATCGTAGTTACGAGGACGAGGACCAAATGCACGACCACCACCGATAAACAAAGGAGACTTCATAGAACCCGCACGAGCTCCACCTGTTCCTTTTTGTTTTTTCAATTTTTTAGTCGTTCTTGAAATCTCAGCACGCTCTTTTGATTTGTGTGTTCCTTGACGTTGAGCAGCTAAATAATGCTTAACATCTAAATATATACTGTGATCACTTGGTTCTACACCATAAATCACATCTGCTAAATCTACTTTTTTAGCAGTCTTTTTTCCGCTTATGTTTAATACTTCTACTTGCATGATTACTTCTCGATTATAACGTAAGACCCTTTAGCACCTGGAACCGAACCTTTAATTAAAAGAACGTTCTTTTCTGCCATTATTTTTACAACAACTAGGTTTTGGATTTTTTTTCTATCTCCACCAGTTCTACCAGCCATACGCATACCTTTAAATACACGAGAAGGATCTGAAGACGCACCTAATGAACCAGGAGCTCTTTGACGATCATGTTGACCGTGAGTTGAACCACCAACACCACCAAAGCCATGACGTTTAACTACACCTTGAAAACCTTTTCCTTTAGAAGTACCAACGATATCAACGTAGTCTCCTTCAGAGAAGATGTCAAGAGTTACAACATCACCTAAATTTTTTGTTTCCTCAAAAGAACGGAACTCAACAATTTTACGTTTTGGGGTTGTTTTTGCTAATTCAAAATGACCTTTCATAGCAGACGATGTGTGTTTTTCTTTTTTCTCATCGTAAGCTAACTGTAAAGCTGTGTAACCGTCTACTTCATTGGTTTTTACTTGCGTAACAA